>CAVPFD010000033.1:0-48758 GCA_963703645.1 uncultured Acidobacteriaceae bacterium | reverse complement strand
CCGGTCAACCAGGATGTTGGCGTGATGCACCAGCCGCTTGTCGCCCGGCCGTATCTCGACCGCCTTTACCCAGCGCGTTTCGTTGACCGGGATTGGCAGAACGAAATTCCAATAGGTGTCGATCCCGCTCGCAGGCAGCAGGAAGGGTTTGGCTGCTTTGACAATGAGGTCGGGCTTGCCAATTTGCCATCCTTCCGCAAACTGCGGCTTGGGCGGCAAATCCCCGGGATTACCCTGCGGCATGCCCTCATCCACCCACTTCTGAATAAGCGCGATCTGCTCGCTGCTGAACCGCCGTTCGTCGGCAAATTTCAGCGTCTGCGGCTCGGGCAGCCACGGCGGCATGAATCGCGTCTGTGTGACAGCAGCGATCTGGCGTCCATGCTTCTTAACGTCGTCGTAAGTGAGCAGGGGGAACGGCCCCGCCTCGCCCGGTCGGTGGCAGGACGCGCAGTAATGAAAGATGATCGGCGCTATGTCACGGTTGAAGGTAACTTGCGCTTCGGAGTTGGGGTAGGGCAGGCCTGCAGTGGCTGCTCGGACCAGCCGCGGGGCCGGGGCCCCCATTACGCGCCGCTCTTGCGCGTAATGGGATGGAGGAGCGGCGGTACTGCTGTGAGCCGCGGGCGTAAGCCCGCGGTTGAGCGCAACAACAATTGAGCCGCGGAGCGGCGGCACCAGTCCAGCAATCGCCCCAATCAGCCCCAGAGCGCCTGCTACTAGTTTCGCTGTTCTGCCGACGCTGCTCATTCCAGGTCCGAGATGTAGCACCCTATCCCGCTGGCCGTCGCCACCTGCGGTTTGCTGCCCTTCAGTGCCGCCTGAATGGCGTCGTCAAGCTCATGCGTCGTGGGCGCGGGGCGGGCGTGGCCGAAGCTTACGTACCAGTTGTCGATGCGCCCGTGATACACGAGCTGACCGCTGGGATCGAAGACTGCTACTTCGGGCGTGACTTGCGCCTGCCCCAGTTTGACCAGCGAGTGCTGCGGGTCGTGCAACGCGGGAAGCTTGTAACCATATTCGTGAAGATGCTTTTCAATGGCAGCGCTCGACTCGGCTTTGTCGGGATACACCAGCCAGAACGCAGCTTTGCCGGCATAGTTCGCACTGATCCGCTGAATGGTGGGGGCGTAGCGATTGGAGATGGGGCAGTCGGTGCGAATAAAGACCAGTACCACTACCTTTCCGGGATCGACGCGCAGAGGATCGATCGGCTTGCCGGCAAGGTCCACTCCAGTGGCGGATGGCGCAGCGCCGGCATTTGCTGCGCTTCCACCGAGGCCAGCAACACTGGCGACTAACGCCGCCAGAATCATGGCCGGCAGCAAAACCGTTGCGAGCCGTTGCCGCTGGCTATACATTGGAGCCCTCACCGTAGAGTTCAAATTCTAAACATCGGCGGCGGCAAAGTACACGCGGCCCAATCCGAATCATGATCCGCACTTCGGGGGCGTCGCATTCAGGCTATTCAGCAGCTTCTTCGCTGACTCGAGATCAGGGTTGAACTCAAGCACGCGCATGGTGAACTCGCGGGCCTGCTCCACCTGGCCCGCGCTACAAAACGCGCGTGCGATGTTCATGCCGATGCTGCTGCGGCCCGGCGCACGCTCAAAGGCCCCTTCCCAAAGTGTTACTGCCTCGCGCAAGTGTCCGCTGTTCGCCTCCAGCACACCGAGGTTCGTAGCCGCATCGAGCAGATTGGGATCTTGCGCCAGCGCTCTCTGGTAGAACTCGCGGGCATCATTGAGCGCGCTTCGCCGCTGCTCCACATAGGCCAGCGACGACAGCAGCGCGGGATCCTTGGGCGACTCCTGCACCGCCTTGCGCAGCAGTTGCTCGGCCTGCTTCAGCACCGCGTTGTCGCCTTTCTCCGCCATGGATGCCCACGCGAGAGCCAGGTCGCGGGTGTCGGGCTCTGCATCTGGCGACGCTGGAAACGGCACCAAGCGGGGCAACGAGGACGGAGTCGCCTGCGCGTTCAACAGCGCCGGCCCAATGTCAGGGCGGCGCAGGATACGGTGGTCGGTTACTGCGGTATGCGCAACGTCCGTGCTCGCGTTGGCGGGCATGTGACACGACGTGCAATCGGGCTGGTTGGCATGATGCTTCGCGCTCAACCCCGAGTGGCACGCCAGGCACTTCGCGCGATAAAAAGAGACTCGTTCCTCAGCCGGCACGGAACGATGCGGATCGTGGCAACTGGTACATGACATCGCTGCGCCAGATTTCTTCTTGCACATGCTTTGCGCCAGCGCTTCGAACTGGCTCGCCGCGCGCAAGCCTGATCCCGGCTCCTCCACCCGCACGTAATAACGAATGTAGTCCGAGAGATCGTCACCCGGCCGGAACTGATACAAATGCTTGCCCGGCCGCTCGATCGCCGCATTCCCTTCCAGGTGGCACTGCATGCAGATGGCGTCGCGCCGGTCGGGAGCAAGTTTTGCAGGATTGACGATTGGGCCACCGTTTACGTGCGCCGCCCCGGGCCCGTGGCAGCGCTCGCAGGCGACTCCCGAATACGCAAACACCGGCATCGTGTAGCGGTTCTCGGTGCCCTTGATCGGCGGCTGAATTCCGCTGACGTGACAATCCAGACACGACGTAAGCGCGGGCAGATTCATCGGCGCCTCGCGCACGCTGCCGTAAGCCGGCGCCATGTCCCACATGTGTTTGTCGGCGTACCAGTTCACCGGCGACTCGAACAGGAATCCATCTACGGAGAATAGATACGTTCGCCCGCGGCGACCCTGGCCAATGTAGTAGAGCAACTCGCGCTTGCCGCGCACCGACGGATCACCCGGCCGGTCGAAGCTCAGCCACAACCTTCCGTCCTGGGTATAGATGCGGTAGTGCATGCCCGACTTCTTGTGCAGGAAGTCGCCCGCCATCGGATTTTCCGCAGCCGGGCCGCTGGCGTGCGCCATGGCGGCGCGCTGGTACGACTCAAAGATGGAGGCGTGGCATTTCGCACAAGCCTCGTTGCCTACGTAACCGTTGGCGTCGGGCTTGGAGGGGGCGGGCGGGGAAGACTGAGCGAAACCGGCGAGCTCGGCCACGAGAACAGCAGACCATGCCAGCATTACAAGTCCGAATGAAAATCGTTTTAACAGAAAACGCCGCGCCACACGGAGAGGATATAACGCAACCAACTCTGTCATCCTGAAGTGGAGCGCTCGCGCGGTTATAGCCTTGTCATGCTGAGCGGAGCACGAGTCCGCCGCGCGGGCTCGTGCGCAGTCGAAGCACCCCTATAGGCGAAGGCACGCTGAAATCCTCCCAATGTACGGGTCCCTCGACTCCTCGGTCGCCTCTTGCGGGGACGACCTCGTCGCTCGGGATGACACTCACAAGGGCGGTCGGCCTGACGAATAATCCAAGCTCAGCGTCACGTCATCGGCGGCGCCACAAATCCAAATTCGCGATCGATCACTGACGCCACGGCCAGCGCGGTCTCATCTTCGAACGGACGGGCGGCGATCTGGACTCCGATGGGCAATCCCTCCGACGAACGCCCCACCGGCACCACCACCGCCGGAGCTGCCAGCACATTGAACCACTGCGTGTAACGCATCACGTCAAGATATTCGACCTCCTGCCCGTCCACCTTCCACTTGCGCTCGCCGTGACGAAACGCGGGAATCGAGCACACCGGACAGAGCAGAACGGGATACTCCTGCATCTGCTCCAGCAGCTTGCCACGAATCACGTCGCACTCCGCCCACGCGTTCAACAACTCGCTGGCCGTCAGTGGAGGTTCAGCGCCGGCAATTCGCAGGAATTCAAGGAAGATCGGGCTCAGCAGTTCCTCGTGGCCGCGCACCGCCGGCTCGAAGAACATTGCGCCGCAACGGACGAAGAATGTCCACCACAGCTTTCGCGCCTGCTCCAGGCCGTTCGGCCGAAATGGACGCACGTCGAAGCCTCGCTTCTTCAGCACGCGCACCGCGTCCTGTACGGCCTGCCGCGTTTCCAGCGTGACCGGCGCCAGTCCGTCGTCTTCGAAGTAGCCAACGCGCAGGCGCTTGGCATCGTCCAGCGATATCCTACGATGTGGGATAGGCGGACTGACGGGATCGACGGGATCCTGCCCCCCGAGCACATGGAACAGCAGGGCGACGTCGCCGACGGTGCGCGCCATGGGGCCGATGGCGCCGAGGATCGAGAACGGGCCCACGCATCCCGGTATGTGGCCGCTCCCGGGGAACCGTCCGGGCGTTGGCTTCAGCGAGCAGATGCCGGTGAAGTGTGCCGGCACTCGGACCGAGCCTCCGCTGTCGCTCCCGAATCCTCCGGCCGATAATCCAGCCGCGATGGCCGCCGACTCGCCTCCACTCGATCCACCAGGAGTGCAGTCCAGATTCCACGGATTGTTGACGCGTCCGTAGAGGCGGTTGTCGCTCTCATACGCCATCAGAAATTCCGGCGTATTGGTGATGCCCAGCACGATCGCGCCTGCCTTGCGCGCCCTTGCTACCACAACCGCGTCCTCCGCCGGCACATTGCCGCGATTGATGAGGCTGCCGAGCTCGCATCGATGTGCCGCAACAGAAATGGACGCCTTCACCGTTATCGGCAACCCGTACAGAGGGCCGCGTGGCTCCGGCGAGCGCTCTAACGCGCGCGCCTGGTCGCGCACGCGCTCGGCATCGAAGTCAACCAGCGCGTTGAACCTCGGGTTCAGCCGCTCGATCTGCGTGATGTATTCGTTCGCCAGCTCCAAGGGCGAGATTTTCGATTCGCGAAGCAGCACTGTCAGTTCGACCGCCGATTGGCGTGTCACCGGCTTCACTGCGTTCCTTTGTGATTCGCGCCGGTCGAACCCGGTCCCGCATGCGCCCCAACATACGGCCGCTGTTGCACGATGCTTCCGCCTTCGCGAACCGTGATCGTCTGTCCGGCCGCGACCTTCGACAAATGATCGACCTGCCCGCTCGGCCATCGCAGCTCGATCTCATCTGCCTGCTGGCGCTGTCCCAATCCGAAGGTCAGCACCAACTCACTGGCTGAAAGATAACCGGAACCACTGTGCAGCGTCAGGGACTGCTTCTCGCCGCCCGCCGTAACGGTGACGACCGTCCCGATTCCGTCGCGATTGGAGCGCACGCCCTGTAGCTTGACGCGCAAACTGTGGTTGGTAACGCCTTCATTGCGAAACAGCACGGCTGGCCCGCCATTGGTGGTCACCAGGATGTCGAGATCGCCGTCATTGTCGATGTCGGCATAGGCCGCTGAGCGCGCGACGCGCGGAACCGCGAGGTCAGGACCCACCGATTGCGTGGTTTCCACAAACTTCCCGCCGCCCTGATTGTGAAACAGGTGCGGCGACTGCGCATAACTCACGCGCTTCTGAATGCGCTCGATCTCAGGCTCGATGTGTCCGTTGGCAACGAAGATGTCCTGCCAACCATCGAGATCGTAGTCGAAGAAAAAGCACGCAAACCCGAGGGTGAGCAGGCTCTTGCGCCCGACTTCCGAACGCGGGGCTTCATCCACAAACAGCCCATGTCCCTCATTGTGGTACAGCGCCATCATCTGGTTGGAAAAGTTCCCGATGATGATGCTGGGCCGACCCGAGCGGTCGTAGTCCGCCGCATCCGCCCCCATGCCGGCGCGCGCCAC
Source organism: uncultured Acidobacteriaceae bacterium (assembly GCA_963703645.1). Taxonomy (GTDB): domain Bacteria; phylum Acidobacteriota; class Terriglobia; order Terriglobales; family Acidobacteriaceae; genus Bog-257. Next base: position 43,139 of record CAVPFD010000033.1, on the reverse strand, counting down.
GCCGTCTTCGCTGAAGGCAATGCCCGCAGAAACCGCAGACTCGGTGAACGTGCCCTTGCCCGTATTGATATAGAGCTTGTTGGGCTCCGTATCGTTCGCCACCAGCAGATCGGGCCAGCCGTCGCCGTTCACGTCCAGCACAGCAATGCCCAGCGACTTCGAGTTGTCATTGAGCAGCCCTGCCTTTTTCGTTGCATCCTCAAACTTGCCATTGCCGAGGTTGTGCCACAAGCGCAGCGACGCCCCTTTGTACGACTCCGGCGTGCAATAAGACTTGTGCGTTCCATCCAGCGTGCAATAGATGTCGGTTTGCGGCGTCCATTGCACATAGTTGGCAACGATGAGGTCGAGTTTGCCATCGTGATCGTAATCGAACCAGGCGGCGCTGGTGCTGAACTCGTTCGGCCCCCACAGGCCTGCCGCTTTCGTCACATCAGTAAAAGTGCCGTTGCCGTTGTTATGAAACAGGTGGCTCTGGCCGAGCGCGGTGACGAAGATGTCGTCGAAGCCATCATTGTCATAATCGCCGACCGCAACTCCCATGCCGTACAAGCTGATCGCCAGTCCTGCCTTCGCGGTAACATCGGTGAACGTGCCGTTCCCGTTGTTGTGGTAAAGCTTCAACGTTGAGGGCGCGCTCTTCGGCGCCCAGCCTTTGCCGTTGATCAGCAGAATGTCGGGGTATCCGTCATTGTCGTAGTCAATGAAAGCGCAGCCCGGACCCATGGTCTCGGGAAGCCACTTTTTCCCGGCGGCGCCGTTGTTGTGCACGAAGTTGATGCCCGCCTGCTTGGTGATGTCGCGGAACTGTATCTGCGCGCTCGCGCCGAGCGCCAGTGCAGCACCCACAAGTAAGAAGAGGAGTATCCGTTTGATCGAAGTCATGGATTGGTTCAATGGCCCCCGCCTGCGGTGGCTACTTTATGTGGAACGTTCGCAACCGGCGAGGCTCCGCCCAGCGGCGCCGAAACATGTTCGTGGATGGATTGCCGCTCGTTGTTGTCCTCGGGATGCAGGCGCCGATAAGGCCCGGTGATGGTTTGCGCCGACTCATCCGCCTTAAAGCGCAGGTACCGCTTCTGGTATTCGTCAGCCTGCTGCTGATCGCCCAGCCCCTTGTAGCACAGCATCATGTTGTAGTTCGCCTGCAGGTCCTCAGGATCGACGGCCAGCGCTTCGCGCAACTGCGCGATGGCGTCGTTGTACCTGTGCTGCAGAAACAGAATGCGGCCCATCTCGTTGCGCACCACGCGGTCCTTGGGATATTGCGCAGCCGCCTTCTGCAGATGTTGCAGCGCGCCGTCGTAATCGCCGTCGGTACGTAACACTCGTGCATAAAAGAAGTTGGCCCGCGCGAGATCAGGGCTGAGCGACAGGGCGTGTTGCAGCACGACGCGCGCACGCTCCATGTCGCCCTCCTGCACGGCCACGCGCCCGAGGTTCACCCAGCCATCCGGGTTCGAAGGATCGGCTTCAGTGACGCGTTGGAACGCTGCCGCCGCACCCTTCAAGTCTCCCTGCAGGAACAAACCAATACCGTAGTCGTTCCAGCGCTGCCAGTCGGCCTTCTCGGTGATCACCTTCGGAGCCTGCGGAGGCGCGCCTTTGGGCAGCACACGCAGTTCAACCGAATCCTCGGCCAGCGCAACGATGGGCAGGTCCGGCACCTGCTTCACCTTGCCGGAGACGGTCGAGGTGTCGCCATCGAAGCTGAACTGGCGGTCATCGTAGGCCGGGGTTGTTTGCGGGCCGCCGGCTTCCTGCTTCGACTGGCCAGCGTAAGAAAAGTGCGTGTTCCACCAGGAGAATTTGCGATAGCACAGGCGCGCAGTCAGCGTGATTTTGTCAGCGGCGTTCGGCGGAATCTTCAACCGGTAATGCACCGTATCAGCCGCGCCCGGCGGGATCAGGTGAACGTACACCACGGCGCGCGTCGCCCAGGCGTTGCGCTTGTTGATGGGATTGCCATGCTCGTCCACCTGCAACGAGCGATAGAAGTGCGCTCCCGGATCGACCGGCCCCTTGCCATCATCGGCAACGCTGCCGCTCCAGAAAATCGTCTGGCCCTTGTCGTCCACTGCCTTCAGTTCTACCCAGGTGTCGAACGCGTCCACTGTGCCTCCAGGGAAAAAGTGACCTACCTTCCGCGTGCGCACCACTACATCAACACGAACGCTGTCGCCCCGGCGAACGGCGGGATTGGTCTGGTCGAGCGGAGCCGTTACCGGCGTTGCCGGCCCGCCCGCCGCTCCACCTGTGGTTTGCATCTCCGCTTCTTCGCCGACGGCGAAGGTTGTCTGCAGCTCGGGACGCTGCGACACGCCAGCGCTCTCTTTGGGCGCCGCCGACGAGAGGGCGAAAATGTCAATCGAAACCACGCCGCTCTTCAGAAAGTTCTGCTCCAACTCCATCTGGTGCTGGTCCTGGTTGGCGAATGGCAGCGCCGTGTTAGCGGCGGGGAACGAATGTGAATGCACTTTGCCGGCGATGTTGCCGAAGTCATGCGAAGCGGTCAGAGGCATGTGGCACTCCTGGCACCCCTGCGGCTTCGGCGGATAGTAGAACGAACGCGCGCCAAATCCCGACACTCCGCTCGCCTGCCAGTTGTCGTACTCGTTGAACCCCCGGAACCAGCGATAGTTGTTCACCGGCACATCGAGGTGCACCTTGTGGCACGAGGAGCAGAACTCCGGCGTCTGATCGCGCATGAACGGCTTGAGGAAGACCCGGCGATGCGGCTCCGGATTGAGCTTGACGCTAAAATCGTGCAGCCAGCGGATGACCGGGTTCTTGCTGGCGGCCAGCTCGTGCATCTCGGGATAATCGAGCACGAAGTCACCCTGCCCCATCGTGCTCTTTACCTTGACGATGGAGTGGCACATCATGCACCCCAGCCCCGCCTGCGTCTCCGGCCGGTCGAGGATCTGCTTGATGGGCGTGTCCATCATGCCGCTGTAGAGCAGCGCGGGATCGTGGCAGCCGCCGCACCAGCGCGACGGGTGCGTGCCCTCGACCTCCTGCATGTACTCGATGCTCTTGCGATACCACTGATTGTTAAACGACGAGAAGTGGTGCGCCGAGCTCTGCCATTGCTTGTAGATGTCCTGATGGCAGCGCTCGCAGGCGTCGGACTCCATGAAATATTTCGACGGGATCTTGCGATGTCCTGCAACCTGCGCCGAGCTGGGGAAGAACGGTCCCTGCGCGCCGTCGCCTTCGTTGTCCATGGAGAGTGGCGCCGTCTCAGGGTTACGGATGGCGAAGCGCTTGCTCCACGAGCCGCGCATGTAGAACGAACCAGCCGAGACGAGGACGGCCACGGCTACAAGTGCAGCCAGCGTTAACCACGGGTTGCGCGCCGGGGCTCGGCGACGGCTGACAAACCACGCCGCCAGCAGGACCACCGCAACCACGCTGACGGCGATGTGCGTGTACAGCAAGTTCCAATGCGAGCGCGACGTCCCGGTGTAGATGAGTGCCAGGCCAAGGACCGACCCGGCGGCAAGAATCACCGCTCCAAACTTGACGATGACCGGCCCTCGCAGCGCATCCCGCAACAGAAACAGGCCTGCAACGCAGAAGACCACGCCCAGCCCGACATGAAAGAGCACAGCGCCGGCGTAGAACAGGTTGGCCGCCGGCCACGCGTAGAGATAGATGGCCGAGACGGTCAGTGCGGCAATCGCGAGCCTGGCAAGCTTCTTCATCTTCGGCAGTTGCAATGTGTCCGTGCTTCAATCACAGCTTCGAGAACCTGCGGTGCCCAGGGCTGCTCCCTAAACCACGGATACTCACAGATAAACACGGATTTCTTGAAAAGAATTGGTTTTGGATCCGTGGTCATCCGCGTGTATCCGTGGTTGATTTCACCTTTCCCTACCCCACCCGCTGGATCATGGCTGCACACGTTGCGGCGTCAACGGTTCGGGATCAATGGTTCGCGGCCCATACTGGAAGCCATATCGCGGCGCGATGCTCGAGCCGCGCTCGTACCGCTCATTCCAATCGAGACGATAGCTCGTCGCGTTCGTGTCGTCGGGATAATGCTGTGCCGACGGATAGGGATAAGCCTTCATATTGTGAAATGGCATTTCCGCGACGGTAAACGGAGTTGCTTCGTAGAAGTCCATGTCCTTCACGAATCCGTTGGCGTAGAAGAAGTAATCGCGCGTCCATCCGTTGGCGAGCGGCGGCAATGGAGCGGCGCTGAATTCGGCGTCGATGTCTTCGCCCGTGCCGAATATTACGAACTGATCGTCCACTTGCTGCAAGAGCGAAGTGACGTCTCCATAGCGGGTGTAGCTTCCGCGAAATTGCGAGAACGGCCCGGTGGTGCTGGCCTGATCATAGTAGTAGGTGAGATCGCCTGAATTTGCGCCATCCACCTGCCGCGGATAACCACGGAACGCCAGCGTCGCCGAGGCCAGCGGCAACTCCGTCATGCGGATCCGGCCGGGCTGCTCTGGTCCGTTGTCAACCAATATCTGGTCCCAATAGATCTGCAGATTCGTCGTAATGCGAATATTCCGCGTTCGCGGCGGCAGTTTGCCGGTGAGGTCCACGGTAATGGTGCGCGGCAGCCCGGCAGGAAATCCCATGTCGTCGACCACACGCTGCCACGAGCCATCCGGCATCTGCGCTTCGATGTAGGGCGAGACTGGCTGCAAACCCGCTTGCCATGCCGCGTACATCGAGCTGGCGCTGAAGTACTCGATGAATCCGTGCAGGAAGAGCCGCAGCGGATTCTGCGGCGTCCATGCGCCCAGATCGAGGGTCAGCGAATGCATGTTGGCGAACCCCGCGAACGAAAGATTGGTAAAGTCACGAACATAGTTGTGGTCCCGCGCGCTTAACAACTTCAGAACGTCGCGGCCGTGGTCGTCCCATGCTCCCGCCGGCGGGCGTGGCGCTGAAGTCAGCACCGGAGCACCCGAGGCGAACGGAGGATCGTCGAGAAAGCGCTCATCCGGATAGACATCTGTGCCGGCCGGATGGTCCACCGCGACCAGGCGAATCTGGTCGATGAAATTCACTTCTTCCATGGGCTCGCCGAAGCGAACGCTGAAGTATCCATCGCGCGCCTTGAGCTGCGAGCCTTTGACCTTAATCCACTCGTCGGGATCGGGAGTGTTCTTCGCGGTCGGCGAAATCCAGTGGCCGATGACCGCGGCACCGATTACGTCCGAGATGAATTCGTACTTCTCTCCGTTCCAGACAAACAACGTTGGACATGAGCTGCCGCGGCGATCGATCTCGGTAAAGGTCACTGGCTTGTTGGCCGCAACTTCGATTTCATCCTGCAGAACTCCGGTGGGCCAGAGCATCCGCACGATGTCGGCGTGATCGTTGCTCCCCAGCCCCACGAGAATTTCCGCCGGGCCCTGGCTCATGTATCCCGCGGCCCCGGGGACCTCCCATTTCTGCCACAGTGTGCCGGCAAAAACCTCGACCTTCGTCCCCAGTCCCGTTTTGTTGTCGGCCAGTCCTTTGAAACCGATTCGCAGCGCGTGGTTCTTGTTGCCGCCATCATTCCGCAAAACCACGGGAGCGCTGCCAAGTTGCGAAACGATCAGGTCCGAGTCGTTGTCGCCATCCACGTCGGCGGCGATGACCGCCCGAGGGTTGACCAGCTTGATCTTGTCCAGGCCGAGCTTGGCGCTTACGTCTTCGAATCCCTGATCGCCCATATTGCGCAGCACGCGCACCTCGGGGCCACGCGCGGTCTCCACGATCACCGCCAGATCGATCCAGCCGTCGTTGTCGAAGTCGATGGCGGTCAGGCCCCATCCCCGCGTGGCATCGCTGATAGGCAGCGGCACGCGCTCAAAGCGTTTGCCCTCGACATTGCGCCACAGCGTCACGCCCGGCGAGCCGTCGTGGGTAAGCGCGACATCCATCCATCCGTCTTTGTTGAAGTCCAGAACGTAGATGCCGACCGTAGGCGGAAGTCCCATATTGTCGTACAGCGGTACAGCGTTGAAGTGGCCTTCGCGAGGGTTCAGCCACATTGTGGGACTAGCGCTCGAGCCCGTTACCAGCAAATCAACCGCGCGATCGTTGTTAATATCGGAAAGAATGACGCTGGCGGTCGCTCCGTTCCCGCCCATCCCGGTTTCCGCCGTCCAGTTGGTGAATGTCCCATTGCCGTTATTGCGCCAGAGCACATTGTTGCTGGAGCCCGCGCCAGTAGCCGCACCGGTTACGAACAGGTCCAGGTCGCCATCATGATCGTAGTCAACGAACGTCAGGCCCGCCGGACGATTGACCGGCACAATGCCGGCCGACTTCGTCACGTCCTTGAACTTGCCGCCCCCGAGATTCCGAAATAGGAGCACCCGGTCACTGAGTGCCACCGCCAGATCGTTCTTGCCATCGTTGTCGAAATCGCCCACCGCACACGAAATGCCGCTACCACTGGCGTCGAGTCCGGTCTGCTGCGACGAAAGCTCCTTCCAGTTGCCATCTCCCACATTGTGGTACACCAGAATCGCATGCTCGTCGCTTCGCATCACCACCAGATCGAGATGGCCCTCGCCTGTGACGTCCAGCATGCAGATGCCCCCACCCGCCCCACTCGGTGACTGCGACGTTGTGGGAGACGCGATGGGCTGTGCGACGAACGTAACCGGTATCATCGGCCCCACTTTGGGCGCATGGGTTGCAACCTCTTCCGCGGTCGAGTAGCGCCCCTGTTCGCCATAGGCAAGCGTGATGGGTGCAGAGATGTTGGTCTTGGTCAGGTGCTCGAAGGTCTGGAGATGCTCGCGGGCGGCATCCGTTTTGCCTGAGCGTTGCAGGGCGCGGGCCAGCCCGAATTCCGCGGACGCGTGCAGCGGCTTCAAGCGCAGCACAGTTTCGAACTCAGCGATCGCCTTGTCGTATTGCTGCTGCTGCGAATACATCGTGCCCAGAAAGTAGTGCGTGTCGGGATCATTGGGATCGATCGTTATAACGCGCTGAAAGTCTTCGATCGCGGCGGCAGAATTGCCTTCGCTGCGACGCAGCAGCCCGAGGTTGTACCAGTCGCGAGGATTATTGGGCTCCGCTGCTGCCGCGGCGTTGAGCGCCTTCTCCGCTTCCGTCAGCCTCTGCAGATTCAGCAGCGCGATTCCCTTGTTCAGTTCGGCAGCCGTCAGCCCCGGATCGGCCTTCAGCGCCAGGTCGAACTCCTCCACCGCCTTGTCCATGCGCTGCTGGTTCATGTAGGCGACGCCGAGATTGTTCAGCATGGTCGCCTGGGCGCGGTCCGGCAGCTTGTCGGCCGCTACCGCGCCTATCGAAACCAAACCGGCAAGCAAGCAAGGCAGGACTCGGCGCAGGACTCCAAAGGATAAAGAAGGGTGGCTAGGGTGCATTGAAAATAGTGGGTCAATTATAGCTGCTGGGCTTCGTTGTCCAATCGAAAAAGGTGGAAAGGGCTCAAGATGGGTGGCCGTTGCCGCTGCGCTCCAGAAAACGCTTCAAGGACTCCTCAGTTCGCTTCTGTGCTTCGGCCAGGGCCCTTTGTGCTTCCGCGAGTTCCTGCATGCTGCCGTAAAGCCGGGTCTCGGAGTCCGCCAGAGCGGACATCTTGGTCTCCATTTCGACCAACATCCGCATCCCCGTGCCCAGCAGATTTCGTATGGCGAGCAGACTCTTGTCATGAGCGAATAGTTTCGCGTCATGCTCCGAGAGTTTCAGGTCGAACTTCTCGAACCGCTCCTGTGCCTCGTGGTCCATATCCCGACATTCTATCCTCTTAGGCATGCGCCGGGAAAACAGCAACACATAAGGTGCCCCTGTACGTGCTGCCGTTTCTTAGCAGGTTGTTAGCTGCTCGCAGCGCCCGCCTACGCCCCAAACGCTTTCTGTACCAAAGTGTAGCGGGCAGCCCCCAACAGACCGGAATCGTCGTTGAGGACAATCTTGACAGGAATATCCTGAAGCAGCGTTCTCATCCGACCTTTATTCAGAAACGACTCGAGAAACACCGGTTCCTTCATCTTGGGGACGATCTTTCCTGCAATGCCGGTTACAAAAATCCCGCCGGTGGACATGAACTTCAACGCGCAGTTCCCAGTTTCTGAGCCGAAGATGCTGACGAAGATGGTCAGAGTGCGATCACAGATCGCAGCCTTGTTCGTGAGAGCAAGCTCGGAGATGAGAGCAGGCACATCTTGTGCGCTTGCGAGCTGTTCCCGCAGCCAGGCCGGCTCTTCTTCCTTGCCCGTGTCCCTCAGGAACTCGTAAATGTTCCTGATCCCGGGCCCCGACAGGATTCGCTCATAACTTACGTGATCGTACTTCTTCATGAGATAGCGAAGAAGCTCAATCTCGGCATCGCTCTTGGGAGCGAATTCGACGTGTCCGCCCTCGCAGGCGAAAGGATGATGCCGGTACCCGTCCCAATACAGCCCGGCCTCTCCCAGTCCGGTGCTTGCTGACACCACAGCAATGTTTCCTTCCGCTTCGCCCGCCCCCTCGCTCAAGGTGATGAAGTCCTTGGATTCCAGCGCGTCAAGTCCGTAAGCAAACGCTTCCAGATCGTTGATGAGGCCGACGCTGCGCAGCTTCAGCAAGGAGGCAAGCTCACGCGAATCGATCGTCCATGACAAGTTCGATATTTTGCTGCGTCCTCCGCGAACCGGTCCGGCGACACCAAAGCATGCCGATTGCGCCGGGATGCCTTCAGTCCTTGTGAAGTGAGTCACAATTTCCGCCAGCCCGGCGTGTTCCTGGCTGAGATAGATCTTTTCCACAGCGCATTGCAGGCGATTGCCTTCGGTCTCGAATGCAGCAAGCCGGGAGTGGGTGGCGCCGATATCGCCCGCAAGGATCAAGTGATCGTCCTCCAGTGCCGTCCGTCTCGTTGCATGAGTTCATCGGCCTCTTTGGGTCCCCATGTACCGGCGGTGTAATTCGGGAAATTGCGCGCCGGGAGCGCCTTCCAAACGTCCAGGACCGGATCCAGAATTCGCCAACCCACTTCGACCATGTCGGCTCGTTGAAACAGCGTCGCGTCGCCCATCATGCAGTCATACAGCAGAACTTCGTAGCCGGTGTTCGGTTCAGCTCCAAAATACTTTGAATATTCGAAGCTCATCTCCACGGACCCGAGCCGCAGTACCGCACCAGGGATCTTGGCTCCGAAGCTCAGGGCCATTCCTTCGTCGGGCTGGATTTGAATCACCAGGCGATTGGTCTGGAGTTGATGCACAGCCGTTTGCCGGAACAGTTGAAACGGAGCGCGTTTGAACTGGATCGTAATCTCCGTGTGGCGCTTCGGCATGCGCTTTCCGGTTCGCAAATAGAACGGAACGCCGGCCCACCGCCAGTTGTCAATGTTGAGCTTGAGGGCCACGAAAGTTTCGGTCTTGGATTCGGGCGAGACGCCGGGCTCAGTGCGATAGCCCTGCACCTTCTCCTTCTGCATCGTGCCCTCTCCATACTGGCCCCGGACCGCCTGATGCAGAACGTCCTCGGAGGACAGAAGTTGGATGGCATGAAGGACCTTCGACTGCTCATCGCGCACAGCGTCGGCATTGAACGAGGCCGGGGGCTCCATCGCCGTGAGGCTGATGAGTTGCATCATGTGGTTCGGGACCATGTCCCGAAGCGTGCCCGCGCCGTCGAAGTAGCCACCCCGCATCTCCACGCCCACGGTTTCCGCATTGGTTATGGCAACATGGTCAATGTAACGCCGGTCCCAGATCGGCTCGAAGATGCCGTTGCCGAAGCGAAACACCATGATGTTCTGTACAGTCTCTTTTCCCAGGTAATGATCGATCCGGTAGATCTGGTTCTCGTCGAGCACACTCTTGATGCTCCGGTTCAGTGCATTCGCAGAATCCAGGTCCTGGCCGAACGGCTTCTCGATGACCACCCGTCGCCAGTGTCCATTCTCCTGGCTGGAAAGGCTCGACTTCCCCAGATGCTGAACGATGTCGCAGAAAAACTTCGGCGAGGTGGCCATGTAAAACAGGTAATTCCCGCCGGTGCCGTGCTGCTGGTCGATGGTGTTCAGCGCCTCGGCTATTCGGGTATAGGTGGCGTCATCCGCAAAGTCGCCGCGTTCATAATGCAGGGACTTCTGGAACTTTTCCCAAGCCTCGGTTCCGTGGTCCTCCGCTTGCAGGAACCTTGTCGCTTTCTTCCTGAAATCATCGAGGCTGAGCTCGTCATGGGCCACGCCCAGAATCGCAAAATCCTGTGGCAGGAGATTGGCTTTCTCCAGGTTGTACAAAGCCGGCACCAGCTTGCGCATGGTGAGATCGCCGGTGGCTCCGAACACCACCATCGCGCACGGTCCCGCCGGTTTCCCGCTATGTTCGAGTTCGTCGTCGAGATCAGTAACTGGAGACAGGGACATCGCTACACACTCTCAATGGGCGGCAACAGTAAAACGGCCCGCAAATCTCTGTCAAGCGCGGCGACACGTCAGCGCTTTGGAAACTCCAGCACAACGGTGCGCTCGGTGTAGGCGCCAGCGAGGCCGGATGGAAAATCGATCTCGAGCATCGTCTGCGCGGCAGTGCGTTTCAGTTCACCGCCGTTGGCTGTCATTCCCGTCAGGTCGCCATAAAGCGGGACGTCATACTTCGAACCGTTCACCCCGGCCACGTGCAGCTCGAGCCGGTCACGGGTTGCGTTCCACTGCTGCGAAACGAACTTGATGTTCGAACTGATAGCCCCGATCGCCGGAGCGACGTACGGATACGCGACCCCGAAATCGTTGCGGAAGCGAATGCGAACGGTCGTGCTCTCTGCATCGATGGGAACCGAGACCGAGACGTGCTGGTCGACAGCGTTCTCCGGCTCGGCGCGAAGCTCGGAGCGGCGTCCGTTAACTTCTGCATCCAGAACTTTCGCCCGCAGGCTGAACGCCGGAGAAAACAGGAACTGGATGTGCTGATTCCCTCGCCGCCGAATCTGCAGCGTTACCTCATCGGCAGCGCGGTGATACGCAATCGACAACGAAGTAGCCCCTGCCGCAACGTTCTGGATGGAGAAATCGGCCCAATCAGCCGGCACGTGCGGCTCGAAGCTGACGTTCGGTCCCACCGCGCCGACCGACAGCCCCATCATGCCACGCAGCATTGGGCTCACGATCATCGCCGACGACCAAATCTGGTGCGAGCTGCTGGTGGCCAGCGGCGTGTAGAACCGGCCTGAAAGCACTTCGGTGGCGCGGCCCGGCGAGCCGTCGAGCGGCAGCTCAGCGTTGGCGCGCAGATTCGCGTACGCCGGCAGAGCGCGATGGTAGCGATACTCCGCCACCGACGCCCATCCGGTGAACAGCGGCCACACGCTGCCAAAGTGGTATCCCGACGGCCCATACACAGCATCTTTTTCGGAGATGATCCGCATGCCCCAGTCCGCCTGCTGATCGGGCGCGGCCATCACGTCAAGGTAAAGTTGGCTCTTGCGCTGATCCAGCAATCCGAACCACATCGGCACGGTGCCGAGCACGCTGGGCTGATCGAGGCGCGTGCCCTTCATGTCCACAGCGTAGCCGTAGAAATTCTTCTCGGGTGACCAGAACAAGCTCTCGATTTTTTCGTTTAGCGCACCAGCCTCCTGAGCGATGGCATGAGCTTTGGGCTCGTCCCCGAGCAGGTGGGCAAGATCCATAAGGGCTTCCAGGCTGGCCAGCACGACACCCGCTTGATACAGCTCAGTCGAAACCGGGAGCAGCGGACCGCCCTCAATCCAGCCGGTTCCGACGCCTTCATTTCGCGGCAGGCCGTTCGCTCCAAACGTGGAATGAACGAACTGATAGGCGCGCCACAGGCTGTCCCATTTCGCTTTCACAAAGGCCACATCACCGCTGGCGCGCACGTAGTCGTCCGCCGCAATGATGTAGAGCGATGACGAATCCGCCGACGCCCACGGATACGGATATGACTTGAACCAGTCGGGCACCAAGTTGACGCTCTGCGGAATCTCGTGCGGAATCTTGCCATCGTCGCGCTGATATCTGGCCAGAAACTCCAGCGCGGTGCGAGTGGTCGCGAAGTCGCCAATAGAATCGAGCGCGAGCGCGGTCCACATCGAGTCGCGCCCAAAGAACCACGAAAAGCCCGGACGGTGGGTCGGTCCGGAAATGTTGTAACCCGCGATCAGCCCCTTCCCCGCGAACGGATTGTCCACCAGGCCCTGCACCATACTGATGCGCGACCAGTCGTAAGCGGTTTGCAGCTCGCGATCGGGCAGGGTGAGCGAGACGGTACTGTCAAGATAATGCTGGTAATACTGTCGCGCTTCGTCCTGAAGCTGCGACGACTGCGTCAGCAACTTCTGGTAAAGCGCCTGCGCCTGCTTCTCGCTTTCAAACGACGCCGCCATCGCGAATACATAAGTTGCGCTGCCTTTGACCGCCTGACCGAACTGAAAGCTGTTGAACGCCGAGGAAGAATAGTTGTTGGAATAAGCCTGCGTGACGTCCGTCGCCTGGGACGAGCCTGCCATGGCATAGAAGCGATGCTGCTCTTCGCCAAACCTGAACGCATGCGTCGCCTCGTTCCATTCGCTGTATCCGGCGCCCAGGCCAGCAGGCCACATCCAGGCAACATCAGGCTCAAACGCCGCTTGTACGCTGACCGGCTCGGAGCTCTGCAGTTGAATGGTAATGACCGCGCCAGTATCGTGCAGGGGAGCAAACCAGGTCTCGCAGACGATGAACGAATCGAAGGCGTAGCGGATGGACGTGGACTCAGGTCTCGAGATGATCGTTCGCGGCAAACTGCTGGCGGCGATCACGCGATCTCCGGCGCGAAAAGTAAGATGAAACTCACGCAACAACTTCAGTGGATAGATCCACGCCTCGAAGTTGCCGTCTTCCCTTCCCAGCAGCCCGGAATGAGGCCCAACCGCATCAAGGAACTGCCAGTTCTGCGCGGTGCGGACGAGCGTGAGCGGCCCTGCAGCGGCGTCACAGTTGCCGGATTTTTCCTGGGCGAGCAGAGTTGACGCACTCGCGAAGAAAACGCCGAGCAGAATCAGCAGGCACAGCGAGAAGCGCGTGGCGGAGAAGTTCATGGGCACGTAATCCTGCGACGGCGGTGAACCAGATATCAAATGATCCTCAATCGAATTCACCAATTCTAACTGTCGCCCCCAGGAAAAGCGGACCCTCCTCCCAATCGGTTTTCCTATGACAGGATTTTGATAGTACAATTCGCGTGGCTAACGGCTACAGAACAAAGGCAGCGCCGGGATATAGCTCCGCTTCTCGTCCGCTGGTTTCCTGGCGTGGCCGGGGAGGCAGCTGCGAATGCTCTGGCGGGGAGACTGGGGACTTAGCCGTGACCCTTGAACCACCGGTGTTCGACAAGGCCCGCGTGAGTCAGGCGCTGGAAGTGTCCATCCACATTGGTCTGGCCTTTCTGTTGGCCGCTGCCTGCCTGCGGATTCTGCTTCCGTTCCTCCCTCTGATTGCCTGGGGCATCATCATCGCAGTCGCCGCTTACCCGGCTTTCAAGAAGCTGCAGAAACTTATGCAAGGGCGCGGCGTCCTGGCCGCCGTCGTGTTCACCCTGTCTCTTCTGGCAGTCTTGATTCTTCCCGTGTTGTTGCTCGCAGACAGCCTGATTGAAGGCGTTCAATCAGTGACCACACACATAAGGTCGGGAGCCGCAATTGTTCCTCCGCCCCCGCCCAGCATTTCCGGTTGGCCGCTTATCGGCGCTCCCCTGACAAAAGTGTGGCTTCTGGCTTCCAGAGACCTGACCGAGTTGCTGAAAGAGTTCGCTCCGCAAATCAAGGCTGCGCTTCCAGGAGTACTCTCGGCCACCGCCGGATTGGGCTCTACGGTGTTGCAATTGCTTCTCTCCATCGTGGTTTCCGGACTGCTCCTGGCCAATGCCCCAGCGGCTTATGCAATGGCGCGCTCGCTGTTCGACCGCCTTTTCGGCGAGAAGGGGCTCGAGTTGCGGGAACTGGTCGGGTCCACCATCCGCAGCGTCACCTTCGGGATTATCGGCGTTGCAGTCATCCAATCGGCCTTCGCCGCGCTCGGTTTTCTGGTGGTAGGACTGCCTGCCATTGGCTTGTGGGCGGTGATCTTCCTTATTGCAGCCGTGCTTCAGTTCGGGGCCCTGGTGCTTGTCCCGGCAGTGGTTTACGTGTTTGCGACCGCCAGCACTACCAAAGCCATCATCTTTCTGATCTGGTGTATCGTCGTAGCCTTGATGGACAACGTGTTGAAGCCCATTCTGCTGGGACGCGGCGCCCAGGTTCCCATCGCCGTGGTTTTCCTCGGCGCGATCGGTGGATTCGTAGCCCTGGGCATTATCGGGCTGTTCGTTGGCGCCGTCGTTTTGTCGATTAGTTATAAGTTGTTTCTTGCTTGGCTGGCCGGAAACTCGGCCGGAGATGTGGTAAGTTTGGCGCCCCGTGCTGAGGTTCGGTAGTCAATCGGACGTCCTAGTAGAGGCGAAGGCAGAGGAGCTGTCGATATGAAATCAAGACGAATTCTTGTCAGTGGCCTGATCCAGCTTGCACGCGAGCTTACAGTGATCATCTGCATCGCAGCGCTTGCTCCCGGGAGCACGGCGCCGGCGGCCCAGACGCAATTGCCCGATGCCCCGTCCGCGCAGGCGGCCACGATTCCAGCCGACCAGCTCGATTCGTTGGTGGCGCCGATCGCGCTCTACCCCGATCCGCTTCTCAGCCAGGTGCTGGTGGCCTCCACCTATCCGCTCGAGGTCATTCAGTTGCAGCAGTGGCTGGCTCAGAACAAGGGGATGAATGAGAAACAGCTGGCCGACGCCGTAAAGAAGCAGGACTGGGACCCCAGCATCCAGGGACTGGCTGCCCTGCCCGATGCCGTCAAGCTGCTGGCCGAGAACATCAAGTGGACGACCGACCTTGGCAACGCATTTCTAGCGCAGCAGAAGGATGTAATGGACGCGGTACAGCGCATGCGCAAGAAGGCCAAAGATGCCGGAAATCTGAAATCGTCCGAACAAGTGAAGGTTGAAACCAAGACCGTCGAAAGCACGCAGGTGATCGTCGTGGAGCAGGCCAACCCGCAGGTGGTTTACGTGCCGAGCTACAACCCCACCGTGGTGTACGGAGCACCCGTTTATGCCTATCCGCCGATCGCCTATCCGCCGCCGGGCTACTACGCAGCCGGGATGGCCATTTCCTTTGGTGTAGGCGTTGCGATGGGGGCGATGTGGAGCGGCGGATGGGGTTACGGCTGCGGATGGGGAGGCAATAACAACATCACCATCAACAACAACAACAATTTCGTCAACAACAGCAACCGTGTCAATGGCGGGAATGGCGGCAACCGGGGTAACGGCAATTGGCAGCACAACCCGCAGCATCGCGGCGGGGCTCCTTACGGCGACAGAGGCACGGCCAGCAAGTTCGGCGGTACGACCCGAGGCGACTCGATGGCCAATCGACAGTCGAATGCTCGCCAGAATGTTGCGCGGCAGCAGCCGGCCGGCGGTGTGGGCAATCGCGGCACGGGTCCGAGCGCGGGCACTCGTGACATGGGCAACCGTGGTGGTGCAGGAGCAGGCAACATGGGCGGAAGCCGTGGCGGCGACCGCGTTGGCAATCAGCAAGTCCGGAACACCCCGAGTTCTACGAACAGAAACGCCTTCGGTGGAGCCGGCAGCGGCATGAGCGGTAGCGGCGCCCGCGCCAGCGGCTCGCGTGGCGCTTCCAGCATGGGAGGTTCACGTGGCGGTGGCGGTCGTGGCGGCGGTGGCGGCGGGAGAAGGAGGTAAGCCATGCGACTCATGACCAGTGAGGAAAATATGAAATCAAGACTATTTCGCTCCAGCACCGTGACTACCCTCGTCCTCCTGCTGATCGCAGGTGCGTTGCCCGCAATCGTAGCGGCGCAGACCAAGCCGGCGACGCCAGCCGCAGCACCGGGTCCGAAAGCATTCGACACTCCCCAGCAGGCTGCGGACGCGGTGATCAAGGCGGCGGCAGACTATAACGTTCCGGAACTAATGGCGATCTTCGGACCCGATGGCGAAGACTTCATCGAATCAGCGGATCCTGTTCGGGACAAGAACAACGGCATGGCGTTTGCGAAGGAAGCTGCTGCCAGGAACTCGATAGAAGTCTCAAAGTCGAATCCGAACCGCGCAACCATCATCGTGGGCGACGAAGAGTGGCCGTTTCCGGTCCCACTGGTGAAGAAAAACGGCAAGTGGTATTTCAACGCCAAGGAAGGGCGACAGGAAATCCTCTACCGGCGCATCGGCGCCAACGAATTGGACGCCATTACGGTGTGTCGCGGCTATGTCGAAGCGCAGCAAGAGTACGCATCGGAGATTCACGACAACTCGGGAGTAAATCAGTACGCGCAGAAAATCTTCAGCACTCCGGGTAAGCAGGATGGCTTGTACTGGAAGAACGCCGACGGCACTTCTGCCGGACCGATTGGCGACGCGGTGGCCAAGGCCCTGGCGGAAGGCTACACAACAGGAAAGGGCGGGTTTCACGGCTACTACTTCAAGATCCTGAAAGGCCAGGGTCCCGCGGCGCCGTTGGGCAAAATTGATTACGTCATCGAGGGCATCATGATCGGCGGATTCGCCCTCGTCGCCGTACCGGCCGAATACCGTGTGACCGGCGTCAAGACCTTCATGGTCAGCTACAACGGAATCGTCTATCAGAAGGACCTGGGCCCCGATTCGCTCAACATCGTAAAGAACATGGAGCTCTACAATCCCGACAAGACTTGGCAACCAACAAATGACCAGTGGCCTGCAAGCGTGGCACCGCGAACCGCAGGAAGCACGCCATAGCGGGTGCCGCCTGAGATCATCCGCTTTTGCCGAGGCTGTCGGATTAAGGAGGGCTGCTTACCTGACATTAGCAGCGGCATCGTGGGCCTTTAACGCAAAGCCAGCGGCATGCACGACAATGGCGACCAGGATGCCGGTCATCGACAAGCCAAGAAGCGCAATAAGAACGGCGACAACCCTCGACACCCTGTGAGTTGGCCGGATGTCGCCGTAGCCGACGGTAGTTGCGGTAATGAATGACCAGTAGAGACTGTCGAAGAGTGACCAGCCTTCTTTCCTTCCCACGACTTGCCCCAACACAGCGACAGCCGCTACCAGGCTTAGTAACATGGGAAGAGTCAACCACAGAGCAATACCGAACTCTTTCAAAAATGTGATCGTCACGCCTGTGAAAATCAAGTTAACTCCCCCGCAATCCTCACCTTAAGCAGCCAAAACAGTCGAAGCACGGTGCCCCACCCAAACTTCTTTTAGGCGTGGGTTATTTAGTTCCGTGCCGCCTTCGCTTTCCCGGGAACCAATCCCAGTTCGTATGCAAACTGCAGGGTGACGGCGTTGGTCCAGCCGAATCCGACCACGTTCTCCTTGTACCCAACCGTAGCCGTAAAGGCGCCGGAGCGCGACACTACGTCGTACTTCTCGCGAATCGTCCCGTCGTGCCGGAAGTTGGCGGCAACGGTGTCAAGCCACTCGCGCGCCACCCGGTCCGCGTCTGCTTTATAGCCGTAGCGACGCATACCTTCCACCGCCAGGAGATGCGTCGGAGCCCAGCCATACGGCAAGTCCCATTGCACGCCGGTCTCATAGGGACTCATGGCCATTCCACCGGCGTGCTCGAAAGCCTTGATGTTAGCGACCACAGCCTTGGCCTGCTCGGGCGTGGCCAGCCCCACCCATAGTGGATAGAAGGTGGTGATGTACTGGTACTTCGACTGCTGACCCTTGACGAAGTCGTAGTCAAAGAACATGCCGCGCTCGGCGTTCCACAGATAACGATTGATAAGTTCCTTGCGATGCTGCGCGCGCTCGGCCCATAGCTTAGCCTCGGTCGGCTTTCCCAGCAGCTTGCTGATGGCTTCCATGTCTACTTCTTCCTTGTAGAGCAGGCTGTTAAGGCAGACAGCAGCATAGTGATGGGTACTGCCACTGAAGTCGCCAAAGCGGAAGGAGATGTCAAAGCCTGACTCGCGCATCGCGCGGTCGCCCTTGTAGTAGTCGGCGGTATACTCATAGGTTGGGGAGTTCTCGCACGACTTCTCCATACCCTTATCCTGTTGGCAAGCCTGGAAAGTGAAAGTCGGTCCTGTTAGCGCGGCGGAAGGCTTGCCCGGCTCGCCAAGATACTGGTTCTTTTGCAGCGATGCCTGTAGATAGCGGAAGACATCGCGATAGTACGAGTCATGCATGTCGGCGATCTCCGGCACCGGGCCCTCGCCATAGTCATAGAAGCGCGAAAGACCAGTATCCCCAGCGAGCTTTTGATCAGTCGTCCACATCTCATAGTCACGCTGGATGTAGGGATACGCCTTCTCGAGCCAGGCACGCTTCGCCTGGGCGTTAGGCTCGGCATCATAGATCGCCATTACCATAGAGCTGAGGAATGGCGGCTGGGAACGGGTAAGAAAGTAGGTACGGTTAGCATTGAGGATACCGCCATAGTTATCGATCTCGAAGAAGAAGTTCTCAACCATGCCACGGGCCATGTCGAAACGCCCCGCCCTAAGCAAGCCAACCATAATGAAGTAGCTGTCCCAGCCATACATCTCGTTGAGGAAGCCGCCGGGCACGACGTAGGGATTGGGCAAGTACAGCACGCCATTGCCCTGCAGCTTGCTCATGTCAAAGCTGCCGATATGGGTAATCTTCTCGGGAAGGTTCTTCACCGCGACCTTACACTTAGTCTGCAGCGTCGCCATTGACGCCGGCTCGGGGTAATCCGCCGGGAGATAGACTATGGAGTGCTCCGGGACTCGCTTATCCATGACCGTGTCGCAGTCGGTCATGGAGCGGGTAAGCTCTCCCCAAGCCTTGTCAATGTAGGCCAGGACATCGGAGTAGTTGTTGGGCTGCGGCGCCTGGGCGAAGGAAAAGCCAGCGCTAAGGCAAAGGATAACGACTAAGGCGAAAGACTTAAGGCGAATCAAGATTCGGCTCCAGACCTGGCAGGGTAACGACAGCGCCCGCGATTATAACGGAAGCAAGATCTGGGTGACGGCAGGGCACAGCTTAGCTGTCGTCAATGTCCTATACCGGAGGAGCTGTCATTGCCGTTGGGGCCGTCGAGCTCCAGTCTCTCGCGGATAGCACTTACATGCTAGCTACCAGCAGAGCGGCCGCTTCCAGATTCCATCGCCGAATCATGTTCTGAACCTCTCGTAGAATGCCCATTGCGGGCCCTAGGAAGCCGCTGTATCGAGTTGGTGGCATTGGAACGATCCCAAACATCGTCCAAACGATTGGAGGCCCTAGAAACGAAGCCTAACGCGAAATACGAGCACTTCTGATGTTATAGCACTTTTGTGCTATACGCTCGCCGCGTTCCCACTCGCCGCCTTGACTCTCTTCTCCACCCCACCTACTATCCAAGTCCAGATGTTCCCCTCGCCAAGGCATCAGCTCTACCTATCCTTTATTGTGCTGATGACCATCGGCTGTGCCTTTGCTCAGCAGCCGCCGAAGACTTCCCCGCAGCGGGTCGCCAACTTCGTTGACATCGCCGAGAAGGCCGGCATTACCATGACCAATGTCTTTGGCGGACTCGATACCAAGAAGTACATCATCGAGACCACCGGCACCGGCGTGGCGATCTTCGACTATGACAATGACGGATGGCCTGACATCTTCTTCGTCAACGGCACGACCCTTGAGGTGGCGAAGGCAGGCAAGGGGCCGACCAACCATCTCTACCACAATAACCATGACGGTACCTTTACCGACGTGACGGAGAAGGCTGGCCTGGCCGATGCTACAGGCTGGGGACAAGGCGTCTGCGTTGGCGACTACGACAACGATGGCTGGGAGGACCTCTATGTCACCTACTATGGCAAGAACCGTCTCTATCACAATGACCATGGCGTCTTCAAAGAGGTAGCCGATAAGGCTGGCGTGGCAGGGACAGGCACGAAATGGGGATCAGGATGTGCCTTTGTTGACTATGACCGGGATGGCAAACTCGATCTCATTGTCTCGAACTATGTCAACTTCGATCTCTCGACAGCGCCAGCCCCAGGAGATCGTCCTACCTGTATCTGGAAGGGCGCTCCGGTGATGTGCGGCCCGCGCGGCCTCGAAGGCGATACCAATATCCTCTACCATAACCGTGGGGATGGTACCTTCGAGGACGTCACTACCAAAGCCCACATTGACAAGACTAACGCACACTATTGCCTTAGCGTCTCTACTCTCGACTACGACAACGACGGGTGGCCTGATATCTACGTCGCCTGCGATAGCACCCCTAGCATTCTCTATCACAATAACCATGACGGTACCTTCACCGATGTCGCCGTCATTGCCGGCGCCGCCTTCAACGAGGACGGCCGCGCTCAGGCCGGTATGGGCTCAACCATCGCCGACTACAATGGCGACGGCTGGCTTGACATTTTCAAGACTAATTTTTCCGATGACACTTCTACTTTGTACCGCAATAATGCGGACGGAACCTTTAGCGATGTAACTACTGCGGCTGGCCTTGGACTACATACCAAGTATCTAGGATGGGGCGCGATGTTCTTCGACTTTGATAACGATGGCTGGCCCGACCTATTGCTCGTGAATGGCCACGTATATCCAGAAGTGGACAAGTATCATTTGGGAAGCAACTATCAGGAACCCCGTATTTTATATCGCAATAACGGCAATGGCAGCTTTACGGATGTTTCGGAGAAGGCAGGGCCAGCCATCACAACCCAGGCTTCCTCGCGCGGTCTGGCTATCGGCGACCTATGGAATAACGGGCAATTATCCGCTGTCATCAGCAATATGAATGCGCACAACTCACTGCTGGCCAACCAGGTGAAGTATCCCAACCATTGGATCGCCTTCAAGACCATCGGCGCCACCTCCAATCGCGACGGCATCGGCGGGCGCATCACCGTCCGCGCCGGAAAACGTCTGCTGGTTGACGAAGTGCGCAGCGGCTCCAGCTACGTCTCCAACAACGACATGCGAGTCCACTTCGGACTGGGCGCCGCTACGAAAGTTGACTCCGTCGAAGTCCGCTGGCCCAGCGGCCTGACCGAGCGCTTCGACAACTTCGCCATCGACAAGATCAACGAGGTAAAGGAAGGCTCGGGCGTCGCAGTAAAGAATGACCCGCCCAAGGCCGATACGGCGAAGAAGTAGTCCCACCATCCGGAGGGGCGTTGGTGAGGCACCCGCAGCAACATTGACGCAGTCGAGGGAACCGCAGATCCCTTCGCGCGGACGGCTTCGCCGTCCGGAGCCGAAGCTCCGGACTACCGAGTCCTCGGTCGGGATGACAATTTGGAGGCAGGTGCCGGTTGGAATCTCCCACCCAACCAAAAGAAGGTTGGGTGGGGCACCCTCGCTAATGGGCGAAGTAGCCGGAAGAGTCGAGAATCAACTGGGTCAGGTTCGATGCGTACGCGTCGATCAGTCCGTCGAGAGTCGGCACAATTGCCATGTTCGAGGTAATTGCTCCGTCAATCGCGTTGAGCGTCGCCACCGTCGGCTGGCTTTCTCCATCCGGCCACAACGTGAGATACCCCAAAGGAACAACGGGCACTACGGTGGCATTAAGAACATACGCTTGCGCCTGATCCGATACTGCGCAAAAATTCTCATTCTCCAGTATGTCGATCACGAGCTCTCCACTGAACTCACCCCCTCGCCCCAGACGGGTGTCGAACGCTCGACAAGGCAGGGGATACAGTGACAGTGGATTGGACCCGGAGTTCGCAGGTGCGAAGTATCCGTTAATGTCAATGACCAGGTTGGTGTTATTGCTGGCGAAAGCACTGATTCCCCCGCCTGTCCCTGCCTGCACAATCGCCGCGTTTGCCACCACTGTACCGGTGGGATCGTTCAAAGTCGCCACTACGGGCTGCTGTTTCCCCTCGGGCCACACCGTCAGATATCCGAGCGGCCCGTTGGGAACGGCGGCGAAGTTAAGAGAATAGGCCTGCGCCGTGTCCGGTATGTTGCAGGGCGCTTCCAGTATCGGGAAATTGCGCGGGACGCCCCCTGTTAGAGCTGGGCCCCCGAGATCGCCCGGAGGATTGCGGGTATCGGCCACACGGCACGGCGTCAAGGGGAAGAAGGCAAGCGAGGTGTCGTTGGCGAAGGCGAAATACGCGTTGATGTCCAGTATTACATCTGTGGTATTGCTTGCATACACGCTAACTGCACCGTTCAGCCCTCCTTGGACGATGGCGGCATTCGCCTTTACTCGGCCGTCCAGAGAATTGAGGGTTGCGGTGGTGGGTTGGTCCTGGCTGCTGGGCCACACGGTAAGGTATCCCAAGGGCTGATGGGGCACGACCGCAACATTCAGCACGTAGGCGACTGCGGTGGCGGGAATGTTACATGGCCCTTGAGGGATGGGGAAGTCCCTATAGGTTCCGCCCTGGATCGCCGGTCCGCCGAACGGTCCGTTGGGATTCCGCGTGTCCACCACGCGGCACGGATACACCGGGAAGAGCTGGAGTTTGGCACCCGGCGCGATGATCGAAGCGGTATTGTCGTTAGAGTTAGGCACGTAGAGTGTGTTGGTTGGTCCATTCAGCGCCATGCCGGTTGGGTAGTCCCCGACATTCAGGGTGAGGACGGCCATGGTGGCCCCATCGATCGCGGCCAAGACATTAACATTACCTGTGCTGCCCGCAACATAGATCTTATTCCTCTGCGAATCAACCACAACGTCGGCGCTATAACTGCTAGGGGTATTGGGAATGGTCGTCGTTTCGAGGGTGACTCCGTCGATCACTGTAACGCTCCCGCTGTAGCAGGGGAATGCGGCACACTCATTCGCCACGTAGATCTTGTTGGTCACCGAATTAACATCAACCCCGGACGGATAGTAGCCGACATTCACCGTCGTGGTGTTATTCGTGACCCCGTCGATTACCGTAACCGTATCGTCGTCGCTATCGGTCACGTAGATCTGATTGGTGACAGCATTGATCGCGATGCCCAGAGGGAAATAGCCAACATCAACAGTCGTAGTGCCATTCGTAACGCCATCAATCACGGTGACGGTAAAGCCCTCTTCATTGACCACATAGATCTTGTTTGTCATTGAGTTGACCGCTATGGCGTCGGGATAGTGCCCAACCGTGACGGTCGTGATGACGTTATTCGTAGCGCCGTCAATTACGGTTACGCTCCCTTGGCTGCAGCTGCCGGAAGAAACGCAAATATTTACTGCATAGATCTCATTGGTCACCGAGTTGACGGCAATGTGCTGGGGCTCATTCCCGGCATTGACGGTCGCGATGACACTATTAGTGACGCCATCAATTACGGTTACGGTCCCCTGGTCGCAGGTGCCCGAAGCTGCGCACTCGTTCGCGACATAGATCCTATTCGTCACCGGGTTCACTGCGACACTGAGAGTGTAATAACCGGTGCTGACCGTCGTAATGACGTTGTTGGTCGCGCCGTCCACAACCGTCACGGTTCCGGTGCTTTCGCACGAAGGATCGTTGCCGCACTCGTTGGCAATGTAGATCCTATTGGTGACCGTATTGACAGCCGCACCCTGAGGGTATTGTCCGACCTGGAGTGTCGTCAGCACGGCTTGTGCGGCGGCGAAGGGTGGGAATACGACGAAGCTAAGTGCTAGAACCAGCAGGAGAGTTCGACAAGCGGCTTGCATAGCCTTCCTCCCAAGGAAAATTTCCGGGGCTCGGCCCTTGCAGTTGATGGATTACATCTGATGCCACAGTCCAGTCGCCGTCAAAGCTTGACGGGCGGCTCGGAACTGGCAGGTCAAAATGTGCGCCCAATAATAGCACAACTACTGGCCATTCTTGGCAATAATTCGAGAGGGGAAAACCAGACCCAGCTTCTTTCTCGGCCACTCCTGCCGAAAATTGGTCCATCATCATTTCGCGCTCGACGTTTTAGGGCCGCGACGGTTAACCGCAACGAGCTTTCAACAACAGCCGGGTTCACTTCAACCCGGTTGACACAGGGTCGGGCGGTGAAGCAGAATTTCAGCACTTCATTTGCTGAGTTTGTGCCCCCCGCACCAGCTCCCAAAAGGTCCTTTGTTGACGCCCTGCGCCCGTCGATGTGTGTCCCACCAATACGAGGTTTCACCGAAATTGCTCACACTTTGCTGTTGCTCGTGACTTTCAGACGGAGGTCTGTTTTGACGAAGAAGCTGCTCCTTGCCGTAATCACATTTTTGCTGGCGGTCTGCAACATCGCGCCGGCGCAGACAATGACAACCCTCAAGCATCAGCCCCCTGACGGGGCCGGCATTGTGTTTCTGCTGACCGATGGAACCGTGCTGGCGCAAGGCAACCAGGGACAGGACTGGTGGAAGCTCACCCCTGACATTACTGGGAGCTATGTGAACGGCACCTGGACGCAGGTTGCCAGTCTGGCTTCCAATTACGATCCGTATGCGTTCGCTTCACAAACACTTTCTGACGGCCGCGTCCTCATCGAAGGCGGCGAATACAACTTCGGCCAGTTCTCTTTCACCAACATGGGGGCGATTTACGATCCTGCCAAGAACACCTGGACGACGCTGACGCCTCCACCGGGTTGGGACTACATCGGCGACTCGCCTTCCACAATTCTGCCCAACGGCCACTTCCTGATCGGGCGCAAGTTTGACACCCAGATGGCGGACCTCGATCCCGCCACGCTGCAGTGGACGGCCGTGGGAATCAATGGCGGCAAGGCCGACTGGAACGCCGAAGAGGGCTGGACGCTGATGCCCGATGGCACCGTGCTGACATGCGACGTGCTGGACAATCCGAATTCGGAGCGCTACATCCCTTCGCAGCAGATATGGGTTTCCGACGGCAGCACGATTGCCAACCTGCAAGGACCGCCGGAAGTGGGCTGCATTCAATATGGGGGCGGCGAATATTGTCCTCCGGGCGAGATCGGGCCCGCCATCCTGCGGCCTGATGGCACGGTGTTCGCGACTGGCGCTCTCCATTCGGGCGCGCCTACGGGGCATACGTCGGTCTATCATCATGGCTCTAGCCCGAACGATCCCGGCACCTGGGTGCCTGGACCAGACTTCCCCAATGGCGACAGCGCGGGCGACAATTTCGCTGTGCTGCTGCCCAACGGCAAAGTACTGGTTGAGGGAAACTCGAGCCGGCTCTATGAATTTGACGGAACCAACTTCACGGGCACTTTGTACAGCAACGGCGGCAGCTTGATGGTGCTGCCAACCGGCGAGATACTCGTCGGCGGCGCGGAGGTCTACAAGTCCACGGGAAGCTACCTGCAGCCGTGGGCGCCAGTCCTTCTGTCCTATCCAGTCGCGCCGGTGCGGGGCACAACCTACATCGTCTCCGGCAAGCTGTTCAATGGCTGGTCGCAGGCGGCCTCGTTTGGGGATGAATTTGAGACCGCGACCAACTACCCTCTCGTGCGGATTACGAATAACGCCACCGGGCATGTGTTCTATGCCAAGACGCACGACCACAGCTATATGGGTGTGCAGACCGGCAACGTGCCTACCTATACCCACTTCGATGTGCCTGCAGGCATGGAAACGGGACCGAGCACGCTGGTCGTAGTGACCAATGGCATTCCGTCGCTGCCGGTCAACGTAACGGTTAACTAGGAGTATCCCCACCCAGGCGAAAGACGCTTGGGTGGGGCATAGTTCTTTTTCACTTGAGTGGGGCACAACTATGATTGGGTGGGGCGCAAGATGATGAACCTCTATTCGGGACTACTTGTGACCGTCCTGGTTACAGCTCTGTCAACATTGTGCCCGGCCGGCGAGCGCAAAGGAAAACATCCAGGAGATGCAATCTACCTGATGACCAATGACGATAACGGGGTCATGTACAACACGATAAGCGTGTACGAGGCCACCAACACGCAGCAGGGACCAACTCTGATTTTCCAGGATGCCATCAACATCAGCGGCCGCGGCATAGCGGGCGGCTTCTTCGGGACGCCGCGAATCACCATGCTGCCCGACGCTTCGGCGCGGTGCCTGTACGCTTCCAACGCCGCGACCGGCGATATCGCGGCCATCAATCTGCAAACCCAACAGCTGGTGGGGATTTTTGCCGGCCGTAAAGACACGGGCACCAGTAATGGCATCGGGCTGGTGATGAACAGCAACTATCTTTATGCCGGCTTTACCCTTTCCAATACGATCGCGGTATTCGCGGTGCAGGCCGGCTGCCAGCTGTCGTTCGTGGATCACGTCGCCGTCGCCGGGCTGAGCGGCGGTTGGATCGGCGGCATGGCGATGAGTGGGAACATGCTGGTTGTGGCCTATGGGGACGGCTCCATTCAGTCGTTCAACGTGGCCGGCGGCCTGCCGGTTTCGAACAACGATGAGCAGAACTCCGCCGGATTTGCCAACGCTTATTTCCCGGAGTCGGTGGATATAACCCAGGACGGCCATTTCGCGATCTTCGGCGATGGCGCCGTGCCCACAACAATCGAAGTCTCCGACATCTCCTCCGGAAAGCTGCTGCCGACCGTGCAGTATTCGGTGGGAGTGGCAACCAACGCCGTCGGGCCGGGCATTAATTCCAGTACGGTGCGACTCAGTCCCGATCAGAGCCTGCTTTACATCGGCAACAGCCAAAGCGGGAACGTCACCGCAGTCTTTTTCGATAAGAGCACTGGAAAAGTTACGCCGGGTTGTGCCTCGGCCCGATTGAGCGGCTTCTATAATCCGTGGTCCTACATTGGGTCGCTGGCGACCCGCGACACGACCGGTACGGGCGGCGTTCTGTACGTTGCGGAATTCGGATCGTCCATCGCAGTTGTTACAGTGACCTCTAACGGCACGACCTGCGCGCTCACCGAGTCCGCCGCGTCTCCAGTGGCCGACGACCTCAGCCCCGGGTTGCTGTCGATTCGAGTGTTCCCGCCGCGTCCGTTTTGAGGCGTGGCCCGGCTGGGAAGAACGATCCGATGTCTGGAGAGTCAGGAATGCGCGCATTGCTTCGAGTCTTGCTGCTTTTGCTTCTGGGTGGATGGTCACTGCTGAGTGCGTCAGCGCAGACAATTTGTCCAGTTCGTCCGGCGCCCGGCAGTCCGGTGCTCAATCCGTTGGATCTGTACAGCCAGAACGGCATGTTGACCGTCAATCTCACGCTGCAGAACCAGAAGGAAGATGACGGCTTCATGCACTACTGCTACGCCTACACGTATCAGGGCCAGCTGATTGAGGCCCCTACGCTTCGGCGTCAATCCCGGCGACCAACTCATCCTCAACCTGACCGACAATATCCAGGCGCCCTACGATCGCGATCCCGATCCGGCTGTCAAGAAGCATCCGATGCCGATGCAGCACATGCATGCGGCCTCGGCCACCAGCACGTCCGGAAGCCTGACGACCCTTGCAACGCAACGATGATTGAACCGTCGTCAACCAACATTCATTTCCACGGCCTGAACATTTCGCCCACCTGTCACCAGGACGACGTGATCAACACCATCATTCAGTCCGGCGATCCTGCCTTCCAATATCAACATCCAGGTGCCGCCGAACGATTCGCCGGGAATGTACTGGTATCATCCGCACGTCCACGGCAATACCACCACGCAAGTTGACGGTGGCGCGGCTGGCGCAATCATCATCGAAGGCAACCTGCAGGGGACGCAGGGCCTGCCGGAGCGCGTGCTGGTCATCCGCCAGCAGTTCCAGAATCCCGATTCCTGGCTACCCGGACCCAATGAGCTGACGATCAACTTCCAGCCCGCTACTTCCCGTTGGCGCCGTCGCCGATCATCAGCGTTCAGCACGGACAGCCGGAGTTCTGGCGAGTGGTCAACGCTTCCACACAGGCCTTTATGACCCTGCAGATCCAGTTCGGATCCACTCCGCAGCAACTGCAGGTGCTCGCGATGGACGGCATTCCGTTGCAAGCGCCGATCTACCAAACTCAGCTTAATTTTCCGCCGGCTGGCCGCGCCGAGTTCATCATGCCCGGTCTTCCTGTAGGCCAGACCGGAACATTCCTCACGCTGGGATACAACACCGGGCCGGTCGGCAATCCGAATCCGCATCAGGTCCTGGCCAGCATCGTCGGCAGTGGAGCGGTGAAGGTTCCGCATCCAGCCAAGCATTCCGTCCAGCCGCCTGTAGAACCCCAGCGCTTTGCCGGTCTGGCCTCTTTAACTCCGACCACCACCCGCAGCCTTTACTTCTCCGAGCAGACGATCGGCAGCAACGGGCCAACGCAATACTTCATCACCGTCAACGGACAACGCCAAAGGTCTTCCACATGGACGATCCACCCGCGATCGTCACCAACATCGGCGCGGTCGAAGACTGGACCGTTGAGAATCGAGCCGGCGAAGCCCACGCCTTTCATATTCACCAGCTTCATTTCCTGGTGATGGCGATTAACGGCGTTCCGGTGCCGAACCCTGAGCTGTTGGACACCATCACCATTCCCAACTGGAGCGGACATGGTCCGTACCCGAACGTGACCCTTCGCATGGATTTTCGCGATCCGAATATCGCCGGAACTTTCGTCTATCACTGCCACATTCTGGATCATGAAGATGGCGGAATGATGTCCAAGATCCAGGTCAATCCTGCGAATTGATGCTCCGCGCACCTTGCGAGCCCCACTGAAGGGAGATTGGGTGGGGCATAATTGTTTCTTGGGTGGGGCACCTGAGTTAAGCACTGCCGACGGGATGGGCAGCGGCCCGCAGGCTTAAAAGAACTACGCTGCCCAGGGCTCATTCCCTGGAGAAATTGTGCAGAATTTACACTCTTAACGAGCCTCTTGTCTTCCCCTAAATACTTGGCCATCAATAGGTTATGCGGATGGCGCTGGGTTTGCATCCTACCTTCCAGGTAGTAGGGAGGCAGTATGCTTACAAGACGCCTATCATTTCCGGTTTTCGCTCTAGCCCTGGCTCTCTCGCTAAGCGGCTGTAGCAAGAAGTCGAGCGACGCAGCGGCGGAGCAAAGCTCCTCAAACCAGACTTCTTCCGCCCAACCTGACGCCAACCCCGCCGCTCCCGGCAGCAGCGCGGGCGGTCCCGCGCCGGCTGCGAACAGCTCCAACGGAACCTCGGCCTCCAATCAAGCGCCGGCGCCGATAATCATCCCGGCGAGAACTCCGATCACGGTTCGACTGCAGCAGTCGCTGTCGAGCGCTTCGGCCGTCCCAGGCGAGCACTTTGAAGCCGTGCTTGACGAACCCATCGTGGTGGATAAGCAGGTCATCGTGCCCGCTGGCGCTTACATGAGCGGGCATGTCGTGAGCGCGCATCATTCCGGGCGGCTACGGCATCCGGGCGAGCTGGCGTTGACCCTCGACGACATAACCGTGGGCAATCAGCAGGTCCGGGTGCTGACCTCCGACATCGTCGGGCGCGGGGGATCGCATAAGAAGCGCAACCTGGGCTGGATCGGAGGCGGCACCGGCGGCGGCGCGCTCATCGGCGCACTGGCCGCGGGCGGCAAGGGAGCTTTGATTGGCAGCGGCGTGGGAGCGGTGGCCGGTACTACCACGGCATTCGTTACCGGCAAGAAGGATGTGGCGTTCGGTGCGGAAAGACGTTTGCGATTCCGCCTGAGTCAGGACGTTAGCATTTCCTCATAATGCGGCCCTAAGCAGCCGCTTCATCTATTGCGTCAGCCGCAGCACCTTGTGCTCGGGACAGCGAGCCTGTGCCAACTCCATCAGCCGGTTGATCAGCTCGGGGCCGTGCTTGGCGTAGAAGTAGACGCGCGGCGATTTCGCGCTCCTGCAGCGATTTGTTCGGGGATAGAGAGCGTTCTCGATCTGCGCGGCGTGCCGCGCCAGGATCTCGGTGCGGCGCAACTCGGCCTGGGCGGCGCGCTTCTCCAGGCGGTCGACCTGATAGCGCATTTTGCTGGCAGCGCGTTCGGCGGCTTCCACCAGCGTGGGATCGAGCTTGCGGAGCGATTTGCTGATGCGCTGCATGGCTTCATCCGACCGCCCGGCGCGCCAGCTCGAATTCGTCCTTCAGTTCGGCGGGCAGTGAACGCGCCGCCAGACAATCGCGCAGTTGGCACTCGCCGTGAAACAGCTCCGGCAGTTCGCACTTGATATTTCTGCAGCAGCCGTTCGATGCGCGGCTCAATCAGCGTGGCGCTCATGCGCGGCAGGATTGGCGTGATGCGGCCGAGCAGCTTCTCGTAAACGCACACCGACCTGCGCGAAGTAAGCGATTTCCGCCGGGCCGCCGATGTAGGCCAGCGTTGGCAGCCAGTAATCCTGCAGCACCGGACGCAGCAGCACATTGGCGTTGAAGTTTTCCGGGATGCCTCGATCCGCTTCTCGAACTCCTCGCCGCGAAAGGCGCTCGTTGCCGATGGTGAACCGCCATTGGCGCGATGGACCGGAACCCGCGCGCCATCAACCAGCGCAAACAGCGGAGTCGGATTCCGGTCACCTTCACCTGCTCGTGATAGCCGGCTCGCGTCAGTTCGCGGTTGCGCGCCAGCAGAGCGTCGTCGAGTTCCGCGGACGTCGCATCGCGCTCACAAACAGCGGTGTGGCGATGCGATGCAGCTCAGCATCGGCGGGATCGAGCAGAATCGAGACCGTGATCGGCGAAGATGCGGGCGTAAAGCTTGGCGAATAGGCGTTGGAGAACGTCTCGCCCT
Source organism: uncultured Acidobacteriaceae bacterium (assembly GCA_963703645.1). GTDB lineage: Bacteria > Acidobacteriota > Terriglobia > Terriglobales > Acidobacteriaceae > Bog-257. The sequence continues at coordinate 12,599 of CAVPFD010000033.1, read as the reverse complement.
CGCGATAGCTCTCGCGCAGGTAATCGGACGCGAGCGATTCGCCCAGCAGCTCGACGGCTTGCGCGACGAGTTCGCTGGTGCCTTCGGCGAACCGAATGTGCGCCACCGGCGAACCCGCAGTCCCTTCAGCGTTCGGCCTTGAAGGGAGCGAGCTGGAAGTCGTGCGTAAGCAACAGCGCCTGATTCACTTCGTCGAGGTCATGGTCTTCGCTGGCCAGCCAGAAAACCGGCACGCACTCGATCGCCGGCCTGCCTCCACTTGCTTCGCCAACGCCAGCGCCGATCGCCACTCTTGAACAGCGACATCAGTGGCCCGCCGAACAGTCCGACCTGCTGGCCGGTAACGACGGCGAGCGCGCCTTCCCGCAGGCGTTGAATGTTGCGCAGCGCCTGCATCCGACGCTCCCCAGGCGCGGTTCTGCTTCTCCAGCGCGTCGGCGACACGAACCGTGCCGATCTCAGGTCCCGACGGAACACGCTGGCGCAGTGCGCGATACGTGCTCGGCGTCGGCGAGTGATGGGAAAGAACTTGCGAACTTCGGGCGAGTAGGAAAGGAAATCGAGAAGAGCTGGGTGGTATGCGGGATGGAGCTGAACGGAATGCAGTCGGGAATCACGCCATCAGCTCCCGTCAACAGCACCCGCGGCGAGATCTCAGTTCATCCGCCTCACTTGAGCCTAACAGGAGTGCAAAGCTTTGGATGTGCGGTAAAGCCCAGTGATGCAGCGAATTGTCACGCCTGCGTCGGTATACGGCCAGCAACATCTATATGGTCAGCGATTTGGCTTCGCTCGCCATGCGATGGTACAGTGAAGCTGACCGTTCCAATCACTCTGGGGGCGTCACGGCTTCGACGGAAGTGATTGCGGTAAAGAGGCATACCGGAGTGCATGCATCCGTAATCGTGTGCAAAAACACAATTGCCAACCAAACACTGGCATACGCAGCTTAATTAGTTAAGTTGCCGTCCTCCCCGGCTTTGCTCATGGGCCGGGAAAGGGCGTCGCACAGTGAGCTGGCCCTGAACTCTACGTCTGGGAGTTCGAGGCGAGACCTTCAGGCTGGCCGGTCGCGTTTCTTGTCCGTTCTGAGCGTGATTGGCGAGAGTGCCGGGTAACCGGCGCGTGAACGTGACTAAGTATGTAGGCTCTTTGCTGGCAGCATTTTCGGACGCGGGTTCAACTCCCGCCGCCTCCACCATATCTTCCGTTGCGACTGCGATGCGGCGGGCTCCAGCCCGCTGATTTCAATTCCCAGAAAATCAATCAGTTCAGTGCGCATTTGCCCGGGCTGCGAAAATGCCACTCCGTGCGTCGGAGAGATTGGTCGGATTGCTTCAGGTTTGTCCGTAATTCGGCGGCAAGCGCCAATGGACCTTCCACACGACTCACTTTGCGACGAATTTAACGGAGTTTTCACTTCTAGCAGTAGCGCGTTACACAACCAACTGGACACCGTTTCCCAACTGCCGAGTCGAATCGCTCCAATAAGGCTTCACTACCTCGCCGCGCGGTGCGATACAATCCGTCCGCATGATTACCTGCTCTGGCTGCGGGGCGTTATGTTCTGACAATGCGGGGTTGTGTCCTTCCTGCGGACGTGCCATTGCCATTCCTGACGCGCCGACATTGGAGCCAAGAGGCACTACCGCTAGACCTGCACCCGCTCCTGTCAAATCACGTCCGCTGCAAGGCGCGGGATTCTCGCCCGGCACTGTCCTCATCGAGCGGTATCGGATCGTCGCTCTGCTTGGCCGCGGTGGAATGGGCGAAGTCTACCGCGCGGAGGATCTCAAGCTCGGGAATGTCGTAGCTCTCAAGTTTCTTCCCGCCTCACTCCAAGACGATGCTGTGGCCCTCGCCGGGTTTCACGCCGAGGTGCGCAATGCCCGCCAGGTTTCGCACCCGAATGTCTGTCGCGTCTACGACATCGGCGAGGTAAACGGGCAGCACTTTCTCACCATGGAGTACATCGACGGCGAGGACCTGTCGTCGTTGCTGCGCCGCATAGGTCGTTTGCCACCGGACAAGGCTCTGGAGACGGCGCATCAAATCTGCGCCGGCCTGGCGGCTGCGCATGATTGCGGATTACTGCATCGTGATCTGAAGCCAGCCAACATCATGCTCGATGGACGAGGGCGGGTGCGCATCACGGACTTCGGGCTAGCCCTCAGCCACGACGATGCCACCGGCCGAAGCGAGACCGCGGGTACGCCGGCCTACATGGCTCCGGAGCAGATTGGAAAGGGCGAGGCCAGCGTTCGCAGCGATATCTACTCGCTGGGACTTGTATTTTATGAGCTGTTCACCGGACGCCTTCCTTATCAGGCAAACACCCCAGTCGAATGGCGACGGGCGCATCTGGAGTCTTCCCCCAGGACACCGTCGTCGGTGGTAAAGGACATTGATCCGGCCGTGGAGAGCGCGATCCTGCGCTGTCTGCAAAAAGATCCAGCAAAACGGCCATCTTCGGTGCGGCAGGTAGCGGCTGCGTTTCCGGGAGGCGATCCGCTGGCGGCTGCGCTGGCGGCAGGCGAAACACCCTCGCCCGAGATGGTGGCTGCTTCGGGAGAAACCGAAGGCCTGCGGCCACTCATTGCTTGGCTGATGCTGGCAGCAGTCATTGTGTCAACCACTGCGGTGATTCTGATGAGTGCACAAACACAGCTCTATCGGCGCGTGCCGCTGGAAAAACCTCCGGAAGCACTTGCAGAACATGCGCGGGATATTTTGCAAAGCGCCGGCTATTCTGAGCCGCCGGCGGACACGGCAATGGGGTTCTACGAGGGGAAGGAGTTTCTACGCTATATCGCGGAATACGACAAATCGAAGACGCGCTGGGACAACCTGGAAACGGGGGCGTTCGTGTTTTGGTATCGTGGCAGCCCCAGGCCGCTCGCGGCTGGGAATATCTTTTCCGATGCACCCATATTGGGATCGGTGTGGACGAATGACCCGCCGCTCGATGTGTCCGGCATGACGCTGGTCAGCCTCAATCCACTCGGTCGCCTTACCCAGTTGATTGCGGTTCCTCCGCAAGTTGAGAAGCCGGCAGGTGTAGCTCCTGCACCTGACTGGGCGCCCCTGTTCTCTGCAGCAGGACTCGATCCCTCCAAATGGAAGCCCATGCAGCCGACGTGGACACCGCCAGTCTACAGCGACGCGCGCGCCGCGTGGACAGGATCGCTGGCCGAGCGCCCCAACATCCCAATGCGGATTGAGGCGGCGGCATACCGGGGCAAGCCCGTCTACTTCGAGTTGATTGGCCCTTGGACTCGCCCCAGCCACATGCTGGCGTATCACCAGACCGCCGGTGAGCAGGCATTTCTGCTGATTTTCATTGTTTTGTTCCTTGCTGTGCTGGTCGGTAGCGCAATCCTCGCCCGACGGAACTTGCGCCTTGCCCGGGGCGATCGCCGGGGAGCCTTCCGTGTGGCAGCGTTTGTTTTTGTGGCTTGGGCGGTAGCGTGGTTTTTCGGCGCACATCACCTCCCGAACTTTCCTGAAATCGCTCTCTTCATAGAGTTCCTGGTCTGGGGGAGCGGTTTTTTCTGCTTCACGTGGCTTCTCTACATTGCTCTGGAGCCTTATGTGCGTCGGCGCTGGCCCACCACGCTTGTTTCCTGGAGCCGCCTGCTCGCGGGTGGCTTTCGGGATCCACTAGTAGGACGCGACGTACTAGCCGGTTGTCTTCTTTGTGCGACGACGACTCTTGTCGGAAGACTACTGTGGTTCGTTCCCCAGTGGGTCGGCTATCCTCCCGCGCGACCCTTTGGCAGCTCCGATTGGCAGTATCTGGACGCGCGTACCATCATTGCGAATATCTCGGACCTATTGATCGGCGCGCCAATTTTCTGGCTTGCGGCACTGTTTGTCCTGGTTCTTCTCCGGGCCTTGCTGCGCAAAGAGTGGGCGGCTGCAGTCGCATGGGTTCTTTTGTTCAGTGTCTTCTCCACAGCGCGGTCCGAGTTTGTTCCCGTTGACTTGGTGGGTACGCTGATCTTTTTTGCTCTGGCCGTGTTCTGTCTGATCCGCTTCGGTCTGCTGACTCTTGTGACGAATTACGTCCTCTATGGTGTGCTGCAGACCTTTCCCCTGACGACGCAGGGGTCTGCGTGGTATGCCGGCATCAGTCTGGCCGGAATTATGTTGATGGCCGCGATAGCGCTCTATGCCTTCTACACCTCTCTGGGCGGCCGACCAGTTTTCGCAGGTGCCACGTTCGAGGAATGAGCTGCCGCGGAAAACAGCTCGGTGCTTGTCGCCAACTGTAGCGCCATGTTGCAAGGGTTCCTCACTTGGCAGGTGACGGACAATCCGGAACTTGGGCTGTTCCGTGTCAAGCTGACGAGAAATGTCCTAATGCGCGGATGCGGACCCAGACCACTCGTCCCCCAGCCGCCTTCGGGGAATTTAGAGTCCGTTCAACAGTTTGCGAAGGGCTAGGCCACCTGGTTTTCCATCACATCGCTGTGGTGGATTTTGTAGACGGTCCTGCATTGCTCGACGAGCACCTACTCCAGTATTACATGCGTGTCCAAACGATAGAGCACCCGTCACAAAATCGTCTACAGTGCCGGTAGTGCTCCACGGTAATTCCAAAGTTATCCTCAAAGTCAATCGTCCACGAAGCGAACCCGAGATCAGTTTCTTGCCATGCTCCGCACTCCCGCCGTCGAAGCTGGGTCCAGGTGCTGCAACGAGTTGTTCGATGAAGTTGATCATTATGGTTTCAGTTTCCAGGGTGCCACGACAAAATCGGTAACGACCGGACGGTGAGCAGCAAGCAGAATGAAAAGGGGGAGCCCGGAGAGTCCGGGCTCTCCGGCTGCTTGCGGAATATTGGCTCGCAAACAGTCTTTGGCGCACTGCTCGAGACTGGCGATAAATACTCGCCGTTTCTGACCGGAATGCTTTCATACGGAGTACGAAGGTTGCACGTCCCGGATGGTGAAGCGGCGGAACACGGTGCGAACCTCAGGAGTGTCGTTCAGCGAGACCACGAATTTCCCGCGAAGGTCGCGAAGGCGCTTTTCAAATCGGGCACGTGACCCCCAATCGGCTAGGCCAACTTCCTACAAGCTGACTTCGGGACAATCATCGGGAAGGCGGACTCGCCGATCGGCTGTGCCCAAGATTACTTACGGAATGGCGATTTCACACCAGCTACGCTTCGGGGTTTGAGTCGGCGTTCGCGCCCCCGCTCCGCCTGGGCGAAGTTGGCCAATATTAGCGGGTTACGTTTTCATCGGCCCAGCGTCCTTCAGGTTCAGGGAGAGTGTTATGGCTATGCTCCAGGACGGTCGCGTCCTGATCGCGGGTGGGATGGTTGAGAACGGGGTATTTCTGAGTTCGGCCGAACTCTTCGATCCCGCAACCGGCCGCTTCAGTACAACCGATAACATGCAATCTCGTCGCGTGGGCCACAGCGCACGCTTCTCCTTAAATGGCACCGTACTTATCGCCGGAGTATTGGCTGGACGGGTCTTTGAAGGGGTATCCGGCAGGTTCGTTGTCGCTGGTAGCGTTGGGACAACCACTGGGTGTGTTTATCGATGACAGGTGAGGAGAGCTTGCCGCACAGGTTTGTATCACTAAGGAGAATCCTATGTCTCAGGAGAAATCAGTGAAGCCAGAGGTAGTCAGGACAATCACAGTGCCAGTCTTCGTGATGGCCGTCGTGTTGAGCGCCGCGTGGGCGCAGCAAGCACAGGACGCCAAAGCCCTGTATCCAAGCATGGCCCCAATCGAGCAATACTTGATGGCGAATCGGAATGCCGAGATAGCCCTGGCGCAGAGTGCGGCGCCGGAATCCATTTCGCGCGATGCTGAGGTGCTGGTGCTTGGACGTCACGGTTACGAAACTGCGGTCAAGGGGAAGAACGGTTTCGTGTGCATCGTGGAGCGTTCCTGGATGGCTCCCCTCGATTCCCCGGACTTTTGGAATCCTAAGCTGCGTGGACCGCTCTGCCTGAATGCCGCAGCCGCACGCTCCTACCTCCCGCGCACCATCAAGAAGACGGACTTGATACTGGCCGGACGCACGAAAGCTCAGATGTCTGAGGCCATCACCGCCGCAATCGACAAAAAGGAATTGCCGGCGATGGAACCCGGGGCGATGTGCTACATGCTGTCCAAGCAAGGCTACTTGAGCGATAGCGACGGACACTGGCATCCGCACCTGATGTTTTTCTTTTCACAAACCGACCCTGCAGCCTGGGGAGCCGACCTGCCGGGCTCTCCCGTCCTCGCCTTTAATGACACTTGGGAGCACTTGACTACGTTCCTGGTTCCGGTGCGAAAGTGGTCGGACGGAACGGCTGATCCTAGCGATGAGCACTGACGTTCGATCTTGCCGACCCATGGCCATGTAGAGTAGATCGTCAGGACCCTGAATCAGGGAGGGTTGGCTGCGTAAGGGATTAGGAGAAAGTGATGACAAGCGTCGACGTGTCGGTCGGCGTCCACTCTTTATCGATGAAATTCAGTGCGATGCAGTTTCATCCCGAGCGACGAGCTCTTAGACGGAAATCCCTTGATTGCCGTTTACGCGCGTCGTCTTCTATACAATGTCTCAGCTTAAGAGGTCCACATGCGCAGAACGCTGACTTGCTGCATACTTCCAAGTTTGCTCTTGGCGGCGGCCGTTTCGCTCGCGGCTTCGAAAGAGAAGGTTGTTGATCTGACCGCGGCGGATGGCAGCAAGCTCAAGGCGACGTACTTCTCTGCCGGCAAGCCCGGCCCCGGCGTACTCCTGTTGCACCAGTGCAACCGCAATCGCCAGAGCTGGTACGGTCTGGCGGACCAGCTTGCTGCTGCGGGCATCAACGTCCTCGCTCTGGATTATCGCGGCTTCGGCGAGAGCGGCGGAGTGCCGCACGAAAAAGCAACGCAACAGGAAGCGATCGCCGAGCAGGCGAAGTGGCCCGGCGACATCGATGTTGCATTTCAGTATTTGCAATCGCAGCCGGGCGTCTCGCGCGAAGTCATCGGCGTAGGTGGCGCCAGTTGCGGAGTCGGAAACTCCGTCGCGACCGCGATGCGCCATCCCGAGGTGCGATCGATGGTGCTGCTCTCCGGCAACACGAATTATGCCGGACGCCAGTTCCTGCGCAACGACAACAAGGTTCCCGCGTTTTTCGCCTATGCGGATGACGACGAGTTTCCACCCAGCGTGCTGTCCATTCAGTGGCTGTACTTCATCACCGCCGATCCCGGCAAGAAGTTGGTGCACTACCCGAACGGCGGACACGGCACGGAAATCTTCCAGGCCCATCCTGAGCTGATGGCCTCGATCACAGAGTGGTACGTAACTACGCTGGTCAAAACTCCGGGACAGGCGCCCGCGGCAAAGGAGTCGGTGGCGCTTCCGCCGCAGGTGCAAGTGCTCAACACCATCGATGAGCCGGGCGGCGCGGCGAAAGTTCAAGCGCAATTGCAGGAAGCTCGCCAGCACGATCCCAAAGCCGAGCTTTTCGACGAGATGCTGGTCAACTTTATGGGCTACGAGCACATGCTGACCGGCGACATGAAGTACACTATCGAAATCTTCAAGCTGAATGTCGTGGCATACCCGAACTCGCCGAATGTGTACGACAGTCTCGGCGATGCGTACCTCGCCGACGGACAGAAGGAGCTGGCGCGCGAAAATGCGAAGAAGGCGTTGGAGCTGTTGCCGTCGGACACAACCGATCCGCAACAACGCAAGGATGGAATCCAGGCCAGCGCAGAAGGCAAGCTGAAACAGCTCGGAGATGCATCGCAGTAAACGTGTAAGCTTAGAACCTATGGCTTAGACGCTTCTCCAGCAAGGATTTTCGGCACACTCAAGGGCGCTGGGCTGACTAGCGGCGCTTTCCAAAAACGTTGCGTGCCGACACTGCTAAAACAATTGACTCTTCGGCGCTGGCGTCTGGCATTCCGGCTTTTCCAAAACCACTTGGTTTTTGGAAATGTCAATTTCGGAAAGGCCTTACGGATGGCCGACCAACCGCCAGCGGCGGCCAGCTCGGTTCTGGCGATTACAAGTGGAATGGCGATTTTTTACTAATTATCAAAACCGTAGCAACTCGTGGACATCGACTTCTTCATTTGCCAAGAACCTGCCGCGGGGCTGGATCGTCAGCCCGAAGCGCGCGGGCATCAAAAAAGATCCGCCGCTTTGAAACCGACGGCTCAAGTTTTCGACGGCGTTATCGAGTGTTATAAGGGCATGCGGAGAGCGAATACCCTGGTCGCGAAACCATCCCGTTATTGTCCGAATCGACCGAGTATGAGTCTGTGCAGAGGTTGTTTGGCAACATTCGCGGGCAAACTGATGTTCGGACGCGGTTGCCAGAAAAGCGTGGATGTTGCCCGCATCCGGCCCGCTGAGCACGATTGCCATGCCCGAGATTTGTCCGCGCTCGTTGATCTTGTTAGCCATGGTTGCGAAGAGGTTGACACTGGCAGGAAACAGCGTGTTGAGGTCGGGAGAGGCAGTGATACGACACCCCTCCCTCCTCCAACCGGACATCCAGATTTCCTGCGTCCCGCTGTCGCAGAATTAACCGTCAACTGGTGATGCCTGTTTACCCCAGAGCGGGCTTACGGAGTCCGCAGGAAGCCGTAATGCACGTTGTTCGCGTCGACCCACTGTCCGGTGATTACCCCAAACACGTTGGGGGTCGCAGGCTCGGTGCCCTGGTTCGCGCCCGTTCCGATTCCCGGCACGTCGAACTTAGTGATGCCGCCCCAAGGAGTCCACACGAAGCCGTGATTTGCGCCGTTCGCGTCGACCCACATTCCAGCAACCAGGCCCAGAAGATTGATGCCTTCCGGTATGGTGCCTTGACCCGCGCCGGTGCCCGCGCCCGCAACGTCGAATTTGGTGATCTCGCCGGTCGGGCTCCGGACGAAGCCGTGATTCACGTTGTTCGAATCAATGTAGTTTCCCGCGACGACGCCCAGGTCGCTGATGCTGTCGCTTTCCGTGCCCTGGTTCGCTCCCGTGCCTGCGCCGGTGACGTTGAACTCGGTGAAGCTGCCGTTGGCATAGCGCAGGTAGCCATGGGCCACGCCGTTGGCGTCAAAGTACGTGCCCGCGACCGTTCCTTCCAGGTTGAGGGAGGTAGCCACCGCAGTGAAGGTGTTCACCGAGCCCGGAGGATCGAATGAGGTGTAATTGCGGTAAGGCGGATAAGAGACGAAGCCGTGATTCACATTGTTAGCGTCGACCCAGTATCCGGCAATCTCTCCGCCGGGGTTGACGTTGCCCGCGAAGGTGCCCTGGTTGGCGCCTGTCCCGGCGCCGGGAACGTTCAAGCTCGTGAAATTCTTGAACGGATACTCCGTGGCAAAGCCGTGGGCCACGTTGTTGGCGTCGACATAGAACCCCACCGTCTCTCCGAAGAGGTTATTGCCGAACGTGATTGTGCCCTGGTTGGCGCCGGTGCCGGCGCCCGGAGCGTTGTATTCGCTGAACGTGTTGCACGGGGCAATGCACTGGAAGCCATGAAAGACGTTATTGTCATCATGGAACGATCCCACGACCGCCCCCTGCGGATTGATGTCGAAGCCACCGGTGCCCTGGTCGAAGCCTGTGCCTCCGCCCGGGGCACTAAACGAAGTGATGTGTTGAGCGGTGGCTAAGCCACCTGCAAGAAGTACGACACTTACTACCTTCCAAAGCTGCAGTCGATTCATAACTCCTCCTGAGTTGATTTGAAGTGAGTGGTCATGGTGGAACCCCTTAGAAGCAGTGGCTGGTGTTTGGTTGTTGTGTTCTTGCCTTGGAGACGGAAGACATTACTGCTGCCAGCTCCGCTTACTTTGCGACACCGCTGAGTCTCTCCCGCGTTGGCCTTCCAGCCAGGCAGGAGAAGTTTCTCGTGTTAGCCCAGAGCTGTTGACATCAGATTCGTCCCTTCTTCTGTGCAACCGACCAGTCGGTTTTGTTCGTCCCAAACAAAAACTTCAAGGCCGCAGGCTGTCCAGGTAGCCGTACGTGCAGATGCGCGATCTCGGCGATTCATGCCGCCCGCCTACTTGGCGTAGTCCAACAGTTAATGTGCAATTCCGAGCAGAAGCATGTGGTGTTCAGTTCATGGCGTGTACGAAGGCATTTGAGCTGCCATCAACTTCCGCTTACCGGCCGCCTACCTCAGCTTTAGTTACGGCATGAATGAAATCGGGAGGACTACTCGCGATAGTGCGATTACACGAAAGCATTATTTGAAATCACATTCGTTCGCAGTTTTGATTGCGCAAAGCCGACGCACATCTACAAGAAACGGGACTTTAGCAACGACGATTCTATGGAAAAAAGGATACTACTGGTGCTATGCAACCGGTTGTATATCACAACTAGTTGCGCTTTTCTAATAATTAGGTACTGACGAGAAGGCCAATGGCCTCTAGGCCCTGGCTGCGACGGCCTCTGAAATGGAAGAAGTTGGCGGGAAACGGCGACGACCCTTTGCTAACAACACAACTAGTTCCTCATCTGCAACCAGTTGTACAATCATTGGGGCAGGCAACGCCCAACCGGAGTGGAGGCAGAGTGCACAAGGATCACAGGTCAGAGTGCATTATCAACCTGATGGTCGAAATGTTTGGCGATCAGTGGAGTCTGCTCGTCATCCGCGACATCATCTTCATGAACCGCAGGCATTTTCGCGAGCTCCTGACCAGGTCTGCGGAAGGGATTGCGTCGAATATTCTGGCCGATCGTCTGCAAAGGCTTGTCCAGCAAGGGATCATCGTCAAGTCTCAGGACGCCAGCCATAAGCAGAAAGCGATTTACAGTCTCACCGAAAAAGGCATCGGATTGCTTCCTCTTCTGATGGAGATGGTTACGTGGGGGCACAGGTATTTGCCGCCTTTCAGGCCGAGGGGTCTAGCTCGGATCCTGGAAGAAGGAGGACCGAAGCTGAGGGCAGAATTTATGTCTGAACTTCGCGAAACGCATCTTCGGAAGTCAGGCGCCAAGAAAAAGGTCCGCTCTCGGACGAAATCTACTCGTATCTCCGCAATGCAGAAGCTTCAGGCAGCCTACGAAACGGAACTGGCCAGGAGATGACAGTAGCGAGTCACCAGCACCAGATAAGGATCGCAGGAAGCGCCTAAGAGCAAGGGGCAGACATGGGCCGATAAAAGGGACTCAGCTCGGTTGTTTCAAGATAATTGGCGAGAACAGATGGGATGAGAAGGCGCCGGTCTCCTTTTATCTGTTTGCGCTTCGAGCGCGTCGATAACTTGGGAGCGTACAGCATCCCGTGGCGCTGGAATCGCTGAGTGAACGCATTGCCGAGTACAACCAGCAGATCGAAGCCATCGCCCAGCAGAGCTATCCGCAGACCGCACTGCTGAAGCAGATCAAGGGAGTGGGCACGCTGATCGCGTTGACCTACATGCTGACCCTGGAAGATCCGCATCGTTTCCGCAAGAGTCGCGACGCGGGTTGCTACGCTCGGACTACAACCGGGACGCAGAAACTCGGGGCAGAGCGAGCCGCAGATGCACATCAGCAAAGAGGGCGATCCGTATCTGCGAACCGTTGCTGGTGCAGGGAGCGCACCACATACTCGGCCCGTTTGGAGCTGATAGCGATCTGCGACGATGGGGTCTGAAGCTGGCCGAGCGTGGTGGCAAGGCTGGAAAGAAACGGGCCATCATTGCGACGGCTCGCAAGCTGGCGGTCCTGCTGCATCGGCTGTGGGTCAGTGGAGAAGTCTACGAACCGTTACGCAATACGAAGCGGACGATGTCAGTAGCAGCATAGTTGACGGAAGTACAGCAGAAGCCCAAAGCCGAGTTCCGGTGACTGCGCAGATGGCCTGGCCCAACTTCTATCCTCGATGATGGAAGCCAAGGTCGCCGAACAGGTGGCAGCACCGGCTGAAACGAGAACACCCAACTTGCACCGAGCGAGAATCGCTCATCAAGAGTGCGGATGGAAGGGTGGCGACAGGGCAACTCGGTGGAGAAAAACCTTGCCTAGTGAATAGGGATGGATAAAGATTCTGCTTGACTACGACCGGCCTTCTCATGGAAGGCCATTTCGTAACCTAACTGAAACGGGACTTAACGCTCCGAGCAACATTGGCTTGTCAGATTGGCAGAAACCAGCTTCGGGGAGTCAGAGTAGCTTGCAGTCTCGCCGTTAGAGCGGAAGGCGTAGCGGTGGTTGATGAGACGTTGCAGTGGTGCATTTGCGAGTCTTTGTAGTCAACGGCTTGCAATTGATAGGGGCATCTGGTTTTTCCGTTACGGCTCTATAGTCGATTTTGTAGACGGTGCTGCACGCTGCGCGAGAGAAGGAGTGCAGTGTTTATGCGGCTCGGAACGCTTGAGTATCTGGTGAAATCTGGTGCAAAACCAGGGGGTCGGTTTTTGGAGCTTCGCCGCCCCCGCAAAGTGTTGGAAAGAATTGGTCGGGGAGAGAGGATTTGAACCTCCGACCCCCTGGTCCCGAACCAGATTTCGCCGCTTGTTGAAATCTGTTGAAATGCGGCGATTTTAAGTGATTGATATTGCGCTAGTTGGAGCCACCTTGTTGAGACTTGGTGAAACGTGGTGATTTGAAGAGGCGCGACCATCACAAAATCGTCTACAGTTCG
>CAVPFD010000032.1:0-149139 GCA_963703645.1 uncultured Acidobacteriaceae bacterium | reverse complement strand
GACAAAGTACTGAATGGCCTGCACCAGGCCCATCTCTTTGGGCTGGCCGTTGATAACGGCCAGGAAAATCATGCTGAAGCTCTCCTGCATCGAGGTGTGCTTGAAGAGCTGGTTGAGAACGATCTGGGATTCAACGCCACGCTTGAGCTCAATGACGATTCGCATGCCGTCGCGGTCACTTTCGTCGCGGACATCGCTGATATCGTCAATGACTTTGTTGTTCACCAGTTCGGCGATACGCTCAACCAGCTTTGACTTGTTTACCTGGTACGGAATTTCGGTGACGATAATCGCGTCTTTGTCTTTCGTGAGGTGCTCGATAGCGGCCTTGGCGCGCATCATGAAGCGGCCGCGCCCGGTGCGGTAGGCTTCGGTGATGCCGCTGCGCCCATGAATGAAACCGCCGGTTGGGAAATCCGGGCCCTGCACGTGTTTCAGGAGATCGGCGAGCGTAGCGTGTGGATTGTTCACCAGCGTGATGCTGGCGTCCACAATTTCCGTCATATTGTGTGGCGGGATGTTCGTGGCCATGCCGACTGCAATACCGTTCGAGCCGTTCACCAGTAGATTCGGGATTCTTGTCGGAAGAACGAATGGCTCGACCGTGGTGTCGTCGAAGTTGGCGACGAAGTCCACGGTGTCTTTATCGATGTCGGCCAGCAACTCTTCCGCGATCTCCGCAAGGCGCGACTCGGTGTACCGGTAGGCTGCCGGCGGGTCACCATCGACCGAGCCGAAGTTACCCTGGCCGTCGATCAGCGGATAGCGCAGACTCCAAGGCTGCGCCAGGCGCACCATCGCGTCGTAGACAGCGCTATCGCCATGCGGGTGATACTTCTTCAGACATTCGCCGACCACACCGGCGCACTTCATGTGCTTGCGGTTATGAAGCACTCCCATGTCATGCATCGCGTAGAGGATGCGGCGATGCACGGGCTTCAGACCGTCACGCACGTCGGGCAGCGCGCGTCCGATGATGACCGACATCGAGTAGTCGAGATACGAACGCCGCATCTCGTCTTCGATGTTCACGGGTTGTATGTTGGCCGCGCCGGGCCCAACGTTATCGAGCGGTAATTGCTGGTTTGGATCGTCAGCCATGATTAGCCATCAGCTGTCAGCAATTAGCTTTCAGCTTGTCCCTTCGGAAAACTCGTGCGCGATTGTTACGCTCGCCGAACCGCGTTGTGACGCGGGCGCAACAACAGCTTCGCCGCTCTTCATCTTGGAGTGCGACTAGGACGTGTAATCGCTTACAGTTTTCAGGTGATTATCGCGATCAAGAGCACTTCAAATTATATCACTGCCGCGACGGTCAGGGAGACAAGCAATTTGTTTATTTTCAAGGGATTACGCCGCAACAACTAAGTCGTTCTCGAGCTACAAAGCACTAGCGCGGGGGCTCGGTCACGGTGCCATCGCTGCCATGTTCGCAGGAGCCTTTGTACCCTCGTCGGGGGCGCTCTTCTGCTGCACATCTGAGCTCTTTGGCTGCGACTTTTGCGGGGGAATTTTGAACTCGAGTCCGCGATCGTCGTTGGCCGCGACGGTAGCGGAAACGTCGAGATCGGCGAGCGCGATCTTCTGCGTCCGCTTGTCGAAGACATACACGGTCTGGCCCATAATGGCGTAGTTGCTTACCTCCTGCTTATGACCATCGCGGAAGACCAGCACACTCGGCTCATTGGGCTTGGCGTCAGGAATTGACGCTTGCTCTGGCGCCGGCTGCGCCTGGATCGGAGGAACCTGCGCAGGATCCGGTTCGCCGTAAGGGTAGCGCCCCGGAGGCTGCTCAGCCACGATGTGGAAGAGAGGATCATTGGGGCCGATCGGCGGGCCAGAATACAGATCGGGGCCGCCCATATAGTCATAGCCGTAGCCATCCAATGGAACGTAGTAAGGGACGGCGTAAGCGTAACCGCCGCGGCCGTAGCCATAACCGCGTCCGCGATAGGAGCCGTTGTAATACGGCGCGGAAGGATACCACCTGGCGTATCCGTAGTTGGGGATCGAGGTAACGCTCGGAAGCGGGGGCGGCAGGTAACGTCCGGCAAGCGAGGTCACATTCGGCGGTGGCCCCAGGAAGTGGCCGCCAATTGTGGTGGTGATGGGTGGACCGTGCATCTGGGCAGTGGACGGAAAAGCGAACAGGACTAGCAGCGCAGTCAAGCCCACGCACGCGGCTGATGCTAGCGACGCACTCGACTTCTCGAATTGGCCAACGCCCCGCATGGCCCTCAGTTTATTCCAACACGTTGGATGAGGCAAAGTTGTTACCGGCTTCGCGAAGTGAGATGCATTAGCCCGTAAACGTCGATCATGGCGTTGGCAATCAGGACGCCGCCGATGACCGTGTTGGCCAGGAGCGCGTACCGGCTCTCGAGCAGGTCCGCCGAAACTCCGGCCATAAAAAGAATCAGGAAAGGCAGTCCCGCCAGAAGGAAGGTGAGCCCGGCGTAATGCACGCGAGCTGCTAATACCACAAGCGAGAGTCCCACGATGAGCGGCGCTGCGGTGCCAAAGAAACGAGCACGCTTCCAGCCAGCAAACGTAACCAGGCTCACCGTCAGTAATAGCACCAGCCCGATCCCATTCTGCAGGAAGAAATTCGCAAACAGGGAGGAGACAGCACGCCAGGAGGGATCGTCGGCAGACGTCTTAAGCCAGTCTGCGTTGCGCAGCGCCATGCCAAATTGGATAGGACGAAAGCTGTAGAGCGCCCACAGCAGCAACATCCCGGTAACGCAAGCTGCAGCAAAAATGGCCAGGGCTGCACCAGGCCGCACATGGCCCACCCAGAGCATAAAGGCAAGCGCCGGCACCAGCAGTATCCAAAGGGAGAACTGAGCACCAACGCATATCGCGATGGAAAGCCCCATCGGCAGGATTCGGCGCCAGTTCCACAACACGACTTCACGCGGGGCATAGAGCGTGTGCGCGACGGCGATGGCCGTAAAGATGAGGCCAAAGCCGCCCCACGCGGCCACGATCCCGGGTGCAACCTGACTGGACCAGCCGATCATTACTGGAGAAAACGCGTACAACCCCAAAGCGATATAGCCGCCGAGATTGCCATAGAGCCGCCGCGCCACGTACCACAGCGACGCGGCCAGCAGGACGCCGGCGAACAGGAACGGCATGCGGATGACAAAGCGGTAGGCGCTCAGGTAAACGATCCGGTTCTCTGCGCCGCTGACTCGGGCCGCGAGCCCCGCGATCAGCGGCACCAGCGCCGAGCGTTCCGCCGAGCTGGCATTCGAGAGATGCTCCAGGTGCAGCAACCCGGTATCGATGTAGCTACCTTCCATGGCTGACAGCGGAACATGCGCCATGAACCAAAGGCACTGCACAACGAAAACCAATAAAAGCAGGAATGCGACAATCTGCGGCACACCAGCGTGCGAGCGGAGCCTGGCGAAGAGCATCTGCAGTAGTTGTAACATGCCGGCAATACGGGAGGCGACGAGTGTGTTGGGACCTGACGTGTTCTAATACTTCTGTGGTCGTGCGGTAAATCGCCGTTGCGAATATCCTCCATACGGGCGAAGAAGGGCGCGCTGGTTCAGGGGCCGGACGAAAAGCCTGTCTCCAAAGCGACATTGAAGCTTCGCCTGCTGAAGAGGTTGAAGTGCACCCTTAAGTATGAAAAGCGAGCGTGGGAATCCGGCGCAAAGTTTGTGGCTGGCGTAGATGAAGTCGGCCGGGGATCGCTGTTCGGTCCGGTAGTGGCGGCGGCGGTGATTCTCGACCCGGACTATCGAATCCGTGGCCTGCGGGACTCCAAACTGCTGGATCGTGAAACCCGCGAGACACTCGCGCCGCGCATTCGCGAGCACGCTCTGGCGTGGGCGATCGCGGCAGTTGATGTCGCCACTATCGATCAGATCAACATCTATTGGGCCTCCAAGCGCGCCATGGAAGAAGCCGTCTGCAAGCTAACCCTGCGGCCGGATCATCTCCTGGTTGACGCGTTGCGCATCGCCGTCGATTGCGAGCAGACGCCGATCATCCACGGCGACGCGCTCTCGGCCTCAATCGCGGCAGCTTCCATCATCGCCAAGGTCGAGCGCGACGCGATGATCCGGGCATGGGACCCTGTATTCCCTGAGTACCGGCTGGCGTCGAACAAGGGCTACAGCACGCCACATCATCTGAAGATACTGCGCGAAAGAGGACCGACGCCACTGCATCGACTGTCATTCGCGCCGGTGTGGACGTTGTCAGCGCCACAGGAAGTACTGGAGTTCATGTTGGAGGGCGAAGAGGAAGCAGTCAGCAACTCGTAGCTGGGCGGAGCAAAGGCGTTATTGTCGTGTTACCGCAGAGTTTCGGCCAGCTTGCCGCTGGCGATCAACTCGGCGACACGTTCGATGTCGGGAGTGAAGATGCGGTCTTCCAGGAAGGCAGGAGCGATGGAGCGGATGGCCGCAAACGCTGCCTGTCCGCGTTTGCTGGTAGTCAGCGGAGCGCGAAAATCCAAGGCCTGCGCGGCAGCCAGCGCTTCGATGGCCAGCACGTTGCGCGTGTTGGTGACCACCCGCAGCAGTTTGTTGGCGGCAGTCATGCCCATCGAAACATAGTCTTCCTTGTTGCCCGAGGTCGTAATGGAATCCACCGACGCAGGATGGGACAGCACTTTGTTCTCGCTGACCAGGGCCGCGGCCGTGACCTGCGGCATCATGAATCCCGAGTTAAGGCCGGCGCCGGGCGCAAGAAATGCTGGCAATCCTTCGTTGAGCATGGGATTCACCAGCCGCTCCAGGCGCCGCTCGGAAATGCCCGCAAGTCCGCTTAGGGCAATGGCCAGAAAATCGAGGGCGAAAGCGAGTGGCTGGCCATGGAAGTTGCCGCCGGAGATGATGACGCCCGGGACCTCCGATCCCATCGGTCGCTTCGGCGCACCGACCTTCTTTTCTTCTGGAAAGACCAGCGGATTGTCCACTGCGGAGTTCATCTCAATCTCGAAGACCTCGCGGCAATGGGTCAGCGCGTCGCGCACCGCCCCGTGCACTTGTGGGATGCAGCGCAACGAATAAGCATCTTGTACCGTCTGGCACTGGCGGTGCGACTCGCGAATCAGGCTGCCTTCCAGCATGCGGCGAAGGTTCTTCGCCACCAGTAGTTGGCCGGCATGGGGACGCGCTTTCTGGATGCGCTCGTCGAAGGCGACATCGGTGCCCTTCAGCGCATCGACCGTAAGCGCTCCGATGACATCGGCCGTGTCGGCCAGGATTTCGGCCTCAAGCGCCACCAGCAAGCCCACGGCAAGCATTCCCTGCGTGCCGTTGATGAGAGAGATTGCCTCTTTCGACTCCAGCACAAGCGGCTTGATGTCCGCTTGCTTCAAGGCGGTTGAGGCTGGCATGCGAGTGCCGCGATAGATGACTTCACCCTCCCCGATCAGCACCAGCCCAAGATGAGCGAGCGGGGCCAGATCACCGCTGGCACCCACACTGCCCTGCGAGGGGATGACGGGATGCACGCCGCGGTTCAGCATCTCGCAGAGCGTGTCAATCACGATGGCGCGCACGCCGGAGAAGCCTTTGGCAAGCGAGTTCGCGCGCAGCAAAATCATGGCGCGGGTCACGTTCTCGGCCAAGGGCTCGCCGACGCCGGCAGCGTGCGAGCGCAGCAAGTTGACTTGGAGTTGGCGAATGGCATCTGGCGCGATGCGCATATCGGCAAGCTTGCCGACGCCGGTGTTCACGGCATAGGCGACGCGATCGCGTTCCACCAGGTCTTCGACCACAGCGCGCGATCGAGCGACCGCCATTCGCGCCTCGGGCGCCAGCAAAACGGGACGCCGCTCGTAAACCACCTGGCCAAGATCGTCCAGGGTCAGGTCGTTGCCGCTGATATGAAGTGCCTTCAACTTTTCCCCGCGGCTTTCAGGAACGCCGGCAGATATCTCTGCGACAGGCGGGTCCGCTTGAATTCCCGGTCCAGAACCAAGTGTACGGATTCGCCTTCGGCCAGTAGTGTGCGGTCCGCGTCGCGCAGAATCTCATAACCGAAGTGCAGAAGCGAATCGCGCACGTTCATCAGCCTTGTCTGAATGACGACCAGATCATCGTAGCGGGCTGGCGCCTTGTAGCGGCAACGCACATCGGCGACGGCGAGATGGTTGCCTTCCTGCTGCTCCATCTCGTTATAGGTGAAGCCGAGTTCGCGCATCATCTCCACTCGGCCAACCTCGAACCAGACGATGAAGTTGGAGTGATAGACCACGCCCATCTGATCGGTCTCAGCGTAGCGAACGCGCAGCTTGGTTTCGAAGACCTCTGGTTGAGACATGGTCTGGAGCGGTTTACCGGCGCTTAAACGCAACTCACTTGGTGCTCGCCGGCTGAGCGGCGCCAGTCGGCGTGTTGCTGACCGTCTGTCCCCGCTCCGGTTCGCCGGAAGCAACCGGCTTCCCGTCCGCGTAGTAATCCACAAACTGCGCCGGAAGCGAGTCAGGCAAGGGTATTCCGCCGGAGTTCTGCAACTGAAAGTGAATGTGCGGCACGGGCGACGGCCCGGAATTGCCACATTCCGCCACGGCATCTCCCTGCTTGACCTTGTCACCCTTCTTTACCTTGACGCTGTTCTGTTTCAGGTGGTCCATCATAGAAAACTCGCTGTTGCCGTGCGAAATGAGGACCATATTGCCGCGAGGTGAATCGCGGGCCGGACGGCCGGGAATATTATCCAGGAAGCCGTCTTCCACCATGACGACGATGCCATCGGCGGGCGCCAGCACCGGCTGACCGAAACAATAGTACTGTGCGTTGTCGGTGCCATCTCCGGTGAAGACCCTCCCGTTCTTCAGAAGCACGAAGTCGACGGAGAACCGCTGCTCCTCCGACAGGTAATTACCGTTCAAGAAAGTGGAGCGTCCACCTTGGTCCACAAACCATTCCCCGGCGAAGGGCAGCTTGAGCTGGGTTGCATCTTTATAGCCGCCAAAACGGCCCTGATACGGGACCCGTTCCGGGCCGACCAGGAAGGTGTCCACCTGGCCCTGTTCATTGATTCCCACCGTCGTGATCACTTGTACCGGCGCTTTGCTAAATTCTGAGAGCCGTGAGTAGATTGTCCCGCCACTCCGCATGGCAGGGCCCATGATTTCAGCGACCATCTTGCTTTCTGTGCCCAGGTTGTCCCGCAGGTTCTTGATTGCTTTGGAGAACTTTTCCTCGCTCCCGTAGTTCTTCTTTGTGCCCTCCGACAACGAGGCCCACAATGCGCCGATTTGTCCTGCGTCGAACAGTTCGAAGACCTTTTCCCCACGCTGCCTCGCCTGGTCGCTCAATGGCGGATACAGACCGCGGGAGACGGGCGCAGCCGTGGACTTGGATGATTGAGGCTTCGCCGCGGTGGACGAAGTCTGGGCTGAGATGAGTGCGGGCAACAGCAATGCCCCAACCACGGCATGTAAGCGAAATGTCATTTCTTCTCCCTGTGTTCGCTGCAGTTTCCCCAATTACAGCAAGAGCCTGGCGCTCGCGGCGCGCCAGTCCTCAACGCCGGGCGCCTGAGCATGACAGCCGCAGCCATCTGTCGGTCGAGCTCTGAAATGAATATCGCTTGAAGAGACGCCTTGTAGCAAGAGTGATATGGGAACGTTCTGCTTCAAATTGGTAGCAATTCCGGCAACGGCAATTGTAGCCCAAAAAGAACTGCTGCGGCTCATGGGCCGGGTCTGCGGGGCTATTTTCCCGTCCAATGTGGATTGCGCTTCTCCAGAAACGAGTTCACTCCCTCGCGGAAGTCTTCGGTGGTGCGGATGCGCGCGTTCTCAACGACCGCGGCGGCGATCTGCTCGTCAAGTTCAGCCGAAGAGTATCGCTGCAGCAGCCGCTTGGTGGCGAGCATTGAGGCTGGACTGTTCTGCAAAAGGCTCGCCGCCAACTCGCGCGTGCGCTCGCGAAGCTTTTCGGGGGCAACGATTTCGTTCACCAACCCCAAACGTAGCGCCTCGTCTGGAGCAAGGATGCGCCCCGTCAGCAGCAGGTCGCGCGCCTGCTTTTCTCCAACCTGTCGCAAGAGAAACGTGGAGACGATCGCCGGGACGAAACCAATTCGCACCTCGGTGTACCCGAACCTGGCCTCGGTTGAAGCTACCGTGAAGTCGCATAGTGTCGCCAGGCCGCAGCCGCCGGCGATTGCTGGACCGTTCACCGCGGCGATCGTGACTTTGGGGAACTCATATAGCGTGCGAAACAGGCGCGCCATGGTTGCCGAATCGGACCGGTTCTCCTCCGGTGTACGGCCGGTGATGGCACGCAAATTGTCGAGATCCATGCCTGAGCAAAAGGCTTTGCCAGCCCCGGTCAGAATGATCACCTGCGCAGTGGATTTCTCCGCCTCTTGCAGGACCCGCAACAGCTCATCAATCAACTCGTAGCTGATGGCGTTGCGCTTGTCCGGCCGGTTTAGCGTCACGAGGGCCAGAGGACCATCGTAGTCGAGGGTGAGAGTCGTAAACTCGTGACGAGATTGCTCAGGCATAGTTTTGTCTAAGGGCTAAAGCTTAAGAGCCAACAGCGAAAAGTGAACGGCAACTTCTCTCACATCTTCGGACCGCTGAACTTGTTCGCGATCTCCGCCGCGAGATGGAGCAGGTCCCCAATCGGTTTTCTTACAGGTAAATCTACGCCACGAGTGTTCAACGCCTCCAATAATGTCTCCGTCGGAATGTTGCCCACCAAAACATCCTGCGCGAACGGGCACCCGCCCAGCCCCCCGACAGCCGAGTCGAATCGGCGGCAACCAGCATCATAGGCTGCGAGGACCTTGGCCGCCGCATCGTCTGGGCGGCTGTGGAGATGCACGCCAATCTCCACGCCTTCGAACTTCTCCAGCACCGGGGCCAGCAGGTCGGCAATCTGTTGCGGAGTTGCGAGCCCGACGGTGTCGGCGAGCGAGATGGCCTGCAAATCCATATCGGCCAGCAGGCCGACAGCCTCGATCACTTCACCGGGGTTCCACAAATCCCCATAAGGGTTGCCGAACGCCATCGAGATATAAGCCACGGTGTCGAGCCCGCCCTCGTCGCCTTTCTGCTTCACTTTCTCCAACATGTCGAGGTTCTCTTCCAGCGTCTGGTTCTGGTTGTTCTTCAGGAATGTCGGCGACAGCGAATACGGGAAGCCGACGGTGCGCACGGCGTCGGTCGCGATGGCGCGCTCGACCCCGCGCTCGTTGACCACGATGCCGATAATCTCAAGGTCATCCGGAGGATCGAGTTCGCTAAGCACGGTCTCCGAATCGGCCATCTGGGGAACCGCCTTGGGTGAGACGAACGACACCGCATCAATGTGCTTGAATCCAGCGGCGATTAGCGCTTTCAGATATTCGACCTTGACTGCGGTCGGAATCTGCCCGGGCAGGCCTTGCCACGCGTCGCGGGGACATTCGATGAGAGTTACGGAATCAGCCATTGGCAGTTAACAACTAGTAGCCAGCAATTAGCAAAAACAATAAACCAAACCGCGGATTGCGCGGGAAAGCGCGGACTTATTTGCGTCTTCTAATCCGCGTTCATCGGTGTAAATCCGTGGCTGCGTTTCTTGTTCCGCACTTCTGCGAAATCCGCGGGTCGCTCCTACGTTTGCAAGACGCCCACGCTAAACTTCGGCACGTCGGGATTCAGGGCCGCCGCCTCCAGCGCTATGATGATTGCCTCGCGCGTCTCCGCCGGATCGATAATCTTGTCGATCCACAGACGCGCAGCGCCGTAACGCGGGTCGGTTTGTTCGTCGTAGGTCGCCTTTACCTCGTCGAACAGTTTCTTCTTGTCTTCCTCGCTCAACTTCTTGCCACCCCGTTCGAGTTGCTTGATCTTGATCTCCACCAGCGTACCCGCGGCCGACGCGCCTGCCATCACCGCATATTTCGCCGTCGGCCAGGCGAACATGAAGCGCGGATCGTAGGCCTTGCCACACATAGCGTAATGCCCAGCGCCGAACGAGCCGCCGATGATGACCGCGATCTTCGGCACCACCGAGTTCGACACCGCATTCACCATCTTCGCCCCAGCGCGGATAATGCCGCTCCACTCCGCATCACGCCCGACCATAAACCCGTTGACATCGTGCAGAAAGATGAGCGGCACAAGGTTCTGATTGCAGTCCATGATGAAGCGCGCAGCCTTCTCCGCCGATTCGGTGTAGATGACCCCGCCGAACTCCATGCGCTTGTTGCCCGCGTGATCCACTTGCTGCACGTGCGTCTTCTGGTTGGCGACGATACCCACGGCGAAGCCGCCAATGCGCGCATACCCGCACAACACGGTCTCGCCGTATTCCGACTTGTACTCGCCAAACTGACTGGCATCCACGATGCGCGCGATGATCTCCTTCATGTCGTACTGGCGCGAAGGGTCGCCGTCGAAGATGCCGTAAACCTCGCTTGCGGGATACAGCGGCTCTTCCGGCTGCTTGCGGTCGAAGACGCCGAGTTGGCGATTGCCTATCTTGTCCACCAGCAGCCGAATGCGTGCGAGACAGGACTCGTCATCGGGTTCGCGAAAGTCCACCGTGCCGCTGATTTGCGAGTGCATCTTCGCGCCACCAAGCTCCTCGGCCGAATACTTCGCGCCAATCGCCGCCTGCACCAGCGCGGGCCCCGCGAGAAATAGCCCGCTGCCTTCGGTCATCAGGACGTGATCACACATCAGCGGCAAATATGCGCCTCCAGCGACACACATGCCCATGATGGCGGCGATCTGCGGAATGCCCATGGCCGACATCACCGCGTTGTTGCGGAAGACGCGGCCGAAGTCGTCAGTGTCGGGAAACACATCTTCCTGCAATGGCAGGAACACCCCCGCTGAATCCACCAGATAGATTGTAGGAATACGGTTGTCGATGGCAATGTTCTGCGCGCGGATGACCTTCTTGGCGGTCATGGGAAAGAAGGCGCCGGCCTTCACCGTCGCATCGTTCACGATGAGCATGACAAGGCGGCCCTGCACGCGGCCAAGTCCCGTGACCACGCCGGCTGATGGCGCGCCGCCCCATTCTTCGTACATGCCCCAGGCAGCGAAAGGGCCCAGCTCGAAGAATTCCGTGCCGGGATCGATGAGCAGTGCAATGCGCTCGCGTGCCGTCAGGCGCCCCTTCTTGTGCTGCGCCGCAATGGCCTTTTCGCCGCCGCCCTGGCGGATAACTTCCTCTGCATTACGCACCTGTGACACCATTTCGGCCATAGATCTCTGATTGCGTTCGTAACGCTGGGAGTCTGTCTTTATCTTGCTGGCGAATGGAGAGGCGGAGTGCTGGCGGTCGGTCATCTGATTAGGGAGCAAACCGTTAACGATAAAGCAGCCAGCGGCGGCGTGCAATGCGGGAGATACCATTCACCACGGAGACAGGGAAAGCACAGAGAGGTTTATTTGTGCCTCTGTGGTTAGCTGGCCTCAGTGCCGGACGCTCTGCCCGCGGTGAGAACTTCGGGACACGAACGACGCAACCACCATTACGACGATGGTAGTAGAGGAGAAAGCAAGATATAGTTTTGCTCACGTTTTGGCTATGCAGGTCAGGCAGTAACGAACGACGGAAATTCCCGTAGCCCACGACAACAATGGCGCCAAGTGGGCATTGTGCTGCATGTATTTGCGTTCCGGTGGGGCGACGAGCCGCTAAGTCATTCTGGTAATTGGTAAATTGATGGCACGTTACGTGCGGTGGTGTAGCTGAATGGTTTGGCGCCTTAAGTGAATCCGTGGGAGGGCCCGTGAGGCCCAGAAAGCTCGGCAGAGGCTTCTGGACAGCGTCGCAAGAACTGGCATGGACGACAATGTGCCGGTAATGCTGGTTGAGGCAATCCCGTCATCCTAATCCTTCGGGCCGGCATCTGCGACGGCCGCTATAACTTTTGAGCGACAAGGAGATGTAAATGAAAAGGAGTTTAGTCTTGGTGATCGCCGCGCTGGTGATCCTGGTTGTATCAATCAGCGCCTTCGCGCAGAGCAACGACTCAGAAGTCAAAGGCACGATCGTCGTGCCACCCAGCACTCACGGCATGCCGGGCTTGAAGGTGCGTACGCCCCTGTACATTTTCGTTCCTGATGGTATTAGGCCGGACAATAATCCGCCGGCGAGTGCGGAGACTCCGGGGTCCACTGCTTGCATCTACGGCGTGACGCCGCCGACCAACGGATGTCCGAGAAGCGGATCTCCCGTTGCCACCGGCGGAGCCAAAGCGATCGCCGTGGTGGACTACGGCCACAACAGCACACTACAAGCCGATTTCAACGCGTTCAACACTCAGTACGGCTTGCCAGCCCAGACCCTGCAGTTTATCTGTGACTGCAGTAGCTGTCCCAGCAGCGACGGAAGCGGTTGGGATGTAGAGACGGCGCTTGACACGCAGTACGCGCATGCCATGGCGCCCCATGCGCAGATCATTGTCTCGCAGTTTTGCAGCGACCCATTTCAGGACGGCAAAACCGCTGCTGAGTGGCTGGCTGGCGAGGCTGTAGCTGGCTTCGGTGGCGGTGAAGTTTCCAACAGCTTTGGTTACGGCGGTGAGTTCGCCGGCGAATTGGGTTACGACCAGTACATGACGGTCCCGACGGTCGTGTACTTCACTTCGGCCGGCGACTCCGGCTTGGGACCGGATTATCCCAGTGTATCGCCCAATACAGAGTCTGCTGGTGGCACGAGGATCGTTCGTGACTCCAACGGCAACTTCACCGGAGAAGAGGATTGCTGGAATGGGAGCGGTGGCGGCATCAGCACCATGGAACCTCTGCCCAACTACCAGCTCATCATCGGCAACAAGACCGGACCGCATCGCGGCACGCCCGACATCGCGGCGGACGCTTCGCCCAACTCTGGAGTCGCGGTTTACAGCACGACGGGTTGCAACGGCTGGTGTCAGGTCGGTGGAACCAGCGTGGCCTCGCCTATGCTTGCCGGCATCGTGAACGCGGCTGGCAGCTTCCGTCAGCAGACCAGTTCGGAACAATCCACGCTGTACGGCTGGTACCGCAATCCAGGGCTTTACCACAAATACCTGTATGACGTAACCAAAGGCAGCAACGGCGCTCCTGCAGGACTCGGTTGGGACGAATGCACCGGTCTCGGCACTCCCAGGAACCTTGCCGGATTTTAACCACTCACATCCTTCGCAAGGCGCGCTCTCGCAGCGCGCCTTTTTTCTGCCGCCGGGAGATCAGAATAAGCCAACT
Source organism: uncultured Acidobacteriaceae bacterium (assembly GCA_963703645.1). GTDB lineage: Bacteria > Acidobacteriota > Terriglobia > Terriglobales > Acidobacteriaceae > Bog-257. The sequence continues at coordinate 135,956 of CAVPFD010000032.1, read as the reverse complement.
CGCTACAATCAATTCCCATGCGCTTGCGCCGTCTCTGCGTTTTCTGCGGATCCAGCACCGGAACGAGTTCAGCCTATCGCGCCGCTGCCGAACAACTCGGCACGCTGCTGGCTGAACGCAGCATCGCACTGGTTTACGGCGGCGGCAACATCGGGTTGATGGGCGTGCTGGCCGACGCGGTGCTCGTTCGCGGCGGTCGAGTTACTGGCGTCATTCCCAGCTTCATGTTGGCCAAGGAGGTCGGCCACACAGGCCTGACCGATCTGCGTATCGTGAGCTCCATGCACGAGCGCAAGGCCACCATGTCCCATCTTTCCGACGGATTCATTGCCCTGCCCGGCGGCTTTGGCACGTTCGAAGAGTTCTGCGAGGTCGTGACTTGGTCGCAGCTCGGACTGCAGTCGAAGCCCTGCGGCTTACTCAACGTGGAGAACTATTACGCGCCGTTGCTGGAGTTGTTCGACCGCGCCGTGCACGAAGGATTTCTGCGCAAAGAGAACCGGCAGTTAGTGCTGGATGATGAGGATCCCGCGCGGTTGCTGGAAAAGATGTCGAAGTTCAAAACGTCGCGCGTGAAAAGGTGGATCGAACGGGATAAGACGTAAGCGGCGTTTTCTGGTGTTTAAGCGCCCTCCAAAGTACTCGCCCACACGCGCTTGCGCTCAGCTTCAGCCCGGGTGAACACGCCCGCAATGCGCGTACCGCAATTTGTGCAGCAGCCATGCTTCAGACGGTTCGCCATTACCGAATGCCATGAGCGCGTGATCACCACCTGCTTGCATCCCGGGCAGATGGTGTTGCCGCCGTCGGAGAAGATGTTGCCTTCGTACACGTACTTCAGTCCCATCTCGAGCGCGATGCGCCGCGCCCGATGCAGTGTCTCCGGCGGCGTGGGCGGCTTGTCCTGCAGCTTGAAGTCGGGATGGAAGGCGGTGAAGTGCAGCGGCACATCGTCGCCGAGGTTTTCCAGCACCCAGCCACACAGCTCTTTGAATTCCGAGTCGCCGTCGTTCAGCGTCGGAATAATCAGGTTGGTGATCTCGAACCACACGCCGGATTCGTGCCGCAGCCACCTCAGAGTATCGAGCACCGGCTGCAAGTGCGTGAGCGTAATCTTGCCGTAAAACGTCTCGGTGAATGCCTTAAGGTCAATGTTCGCGGCGTCAATGTAGCGGTAGATGTCAAAAAACGCCTCGCGGGTGATGTAACCATTGGACACCATCACGGTGTTCAGGCCGGCGTCGTGCGCCTCGCGCGCGATGTCAATGACGTACTCGCCCCAGATGGTCGGCTCGTTGTAGGTGAACGCCAGATGTGGCGCTCGATGCTCCAGCGCGACCTCGACCACGTGCTCCGGGCTCAGACTCAGCGCGTTGACCTGATCGGCTTTGGCCTTGGAGATGTCCCAGTTCTGGCAGAAGAAGCAGCCCATGTTGCATCCCGCGGTGCCCATGGAGAGGACCTTCGTGCCCGGGAAAAAATGATTCAGCGGCTTCTTCTCGATCGGGTCCATGGCGATCGCCGCAGGCCGCCCGTAGCCGAGTTGCAGCAGGCGTCCGCCTTCGTTCTTGCGAATGAAGCAGAAACCGTTCTGCCCTTCTCCAATGTGGCAATGGCGCGGGCATAGATAGCAGTGGAGACGCCCGTCGGCCATCGTCTCCCACCACCGCGCCTCGTGAACTTGCGGTTGCAAAACTGTTAACTGCATGGTTACTACTGCTCTCTATTTTAACTCGGAATCGGACCGGAGACAGCCCCAGCAAATTCTTGCGCTCCCCAGCTCCGGGCTGTTGACAGCACCTGGCCCGGTCGCGGCAGACAACCTCCCCGCGCCTCTTCCCTTCCTCGGCTTGTTCCGGTTGTCCTCTCACCGTTGGAGTAGTTTCAAAAGCCGAACCAAGAAACGGTCAAAAAAACTTAAACTATGTGCCCCGGTCTAAACTGAAGTGTGTCCCCGGATACACACTGTTCCGTCCCGCGGTAGCGGCTGCCGTTCGGGTCGAGGATTGGTGCGGGCGTAGGGCGGATATCATATACGCCACGGAGACGATTTCTTGTCTGGACAGGGTACCCAGCGGCCAAAATTCAATCGATGACCTTTCCCATTCGCATCATCGGCGCCGGTCTGGCTGGCTCGGAGGCCGCCTGGCAATGCGCCCGTCGCGGTATCGCGGTCGAATTGTTCGAGATGCGGCCGGTGCGTTCGACGCCTGCCCACCAGACCGCGAATTTCGCTGAACTCGTCTGCTCCAATTCGCTAAAGTCCGACACCGTGAACACCGCGCCCTGGCTGTTGAAGGAAGAGATGCGCCGCGCGGGTTCGCTGCTGATGGAGATCGCACACGAGGCCGCCGTCCCTGCCGGGCACGCGCTGGCCGTGGATCGCGAAACGTTCTCCGAAAAAGTTACGGCCGCCATCGAACGCGAGCCGCTCATCCACATTCGCCGCGAGGAAGTCACCGCCATCGATGAAAACGGCGCCGTCACGATTGTCGCCAGCGGACCACTGACTTCCGACGGGCTCGCGCGCGAAATCCTGCGCCTGAGCGGAAGCCGGCAGCTCTACTTCTACGACTCGATCAGCCCCATCGTGGAGGCCGATTCCATCGACATGTCGCGGGTGTACCTGGCGGCACGCTACGACAAGGGCACGGCGGACTACATCAACTGCCCGATGACCAAGGAAGAGTACGACCGCTTTCTCGACGCACTGCTGGGAGCGCAATCGGTGGAGGCGAAGGATTGGGAGAAGCTGAACTACTTCGAGGGCTGCCTGCCCATCGAAGAGATTGCGCGGCGCGGCCGCGACACGCTGCGCTTTGGGCCGATGAAGCCGGTCGGGTTGCGCGACCCCCGCACGGGGAGGATTCCGTACGCCGTGGTACAACTCCGCCAGGAGAACCTGCGCGCCGAGTCGTACAATCTGGTCGGCTTCCAGAACCACCTGAAGTATGGCGAGCAGGCTCGCATCCTGCGGCTGATTCCCGGTCTGGAGAGCGCGAAATTTCTGCGCTACGGGCAAATTCATCGCAACACCTACATCGACGGCCCCACTCTGCTACGCGAGACCCTGCAGATGAAAGAGCATTCCAACGTGCTATTCGCGGGACAAATTTCCGGCGTCGAGGGATATGTCGAATCCATTGCGACCGGCCTGCTGGCGGGAATGTACGCCGCGGCATTGGCCACCAAGGCCAGGCCCATCGCGCCTCCGCGCGCCACCGCCTTCGGCGCTCTGGTGAATTACATCTGCCACGCTGACGCGAAGAATTTCCAACCGGCGAACATCACCTTCGATCTTCTATTACCGCTCGATGATGAAATGCGCCACCGCATTCGCGACAAGAAACAGCGACACACCCTGGTATGCCAGCGCGCATTGTCGGAGTTGCAGAGCTGGCTGGAGGCAAACCGAATGTCAGAATCGGATGCGAACCAGTCAGGCGGACGCAATCGTCCATATTCACGAATCGAGAGTACTGGATAAGTGGGAGAATCGGGTCAATCGGCTCGCCACTTAGACTCCATCGGGCACGGAAACTTATTATCACCTTGATGCAATAGATTGCACTGCATAGAGCTAACACTTTGATTTCACGGCTATTTTTTCGGCACTCCGCTTGCAAGGTTCATTCTGGTGACCACTGGGTCGAGGTCTCTATTGCGGTAGTAGCAAGATGGGGCTTGCTCAAACTCAGTCAATTGTGTATGTTCCACAGAGCACAGGGTCTTGACCCTGCAGGAACAGGGTGAAGAAGAAGTAGCGCCGGATCGGTTGGCGTGTGTGGTTTTGGCGGAAAGGCGAGTTTCGCTGGAAACCAGTAGCGGCTGCAAGTGCGTCATAGGAGAGGTGATGCGAAAGCTGGTGCTTTTATTCACGCTGTTGGCCGTCGCGATTTCCGTCCACGCCGACCCTGTCACCGTCCATTTCGCCAGTTTCGGCAATACCGGACAGTGGCAAAATGGGTATCCCTATTACGTCTTCATCCAAGGTATGGGCTTCACACCGGTCATGTGCGACGACTACGTGCATGCCGGAAGCACGGACTGGGCTTGGCAGGCCAACGAGACCAATCTGGGCAGCGAAAACCTTTCGCTGACTCGATTCGGGAACATGAGCGGTGCCCTCACCTTATACGATGAGGCAGGGTGGCTGCTGCTGCAGACGCAGAGTCAGGGCCTCAACCAGTTTAAGGACATGACGTACGCGGTGTGGAATATTTTTGACCCCGCCGCCCCGTGTGATTCCGGGTGTGCCTTCTGGCTGGCGGCAGCCGAGACTGAGGCCGGCAAAGGGTTTCAGGGTATCAACTTTAACCTGGTAGGGATCCTGACACCATCGTTCGACCAGCAAGGTACCAATCCCAACGGACCGCAAGAATTTCTGTATCTGACGAATGGCGTCCCGCCTAATGCGATCAGCCCAAGTGGTGGCACCGTTCCTGAACCCGGCAGCTTGCTGTTGTTCGCCACAGGACTGGCTGCGGTCTGGCAAGGCCGGCGGTTCCTATGAGCCTGGCCCTCAGGCAAACCGCCTGGGCGAATGGGTCATCTACCTCGTAATGGTTCTCGAATGGACTTTTTCCTTCTCTCGACAAGGGGTTGGGTGTAATTTCGTTGTTGTAACGAGAATTCTGGAGGATCGCGATGTCTTCTCGTGTTGCGCTGCTGGGAACTCGTAGTACGCTGACGGTGCTGACCTTGGGCTGTTTTCTGTTTCTACTGAGCACATTTTGCTCAGCGCAAGCGAATCAGCCAGTGGATGAGGTGTTTGCCGGCTACTCGTGGTTGCACCCGAACGGCTACGGCGACTTGGGCTACAAGGTCAATGACATCACGAGTGGATTTGATCTCTCCAATACCTACTACCTTCCGCAGATCCACAATCTCGGCATCCTGGTGGATGGCAGCTACCACTTCAACGGGAGCACCACTCCGATAAATCCTGTCAACAACGGGACCACGGGAAGCGCAGTGGGATATATTCTCGGCGGCTTGCAGTACAAGTATCACGGTGAAGTGTTTCAGCCCTTTGCCCGCGCTTTCGTAGGCGGAGCCGGCCTGTCGCCGGATTGCTGCAGCGGAACGAAGTGGAGTGCCGCGGAAGGCGCCGGTGGTGGCATCGATCTGAATCTCAGCAAAATGTTCTCCATTCGTCTGGCGCAGGTGGACTATATCCATTCCAGCTACAGCCAGTCATTCCCGAGCGCCTACGGAACCGGGTGGAACAGCATTCGTCTGGCGGCAGGGCTGGTCCTGAATCTGGGCAGCTATTACCAGCCGCCGCTTTCTTGCTCCGCTTCGGCGACGCCGGCTGAGGTTTGGTCGGGTGCCCCGGTGAACCTCACTACCACGGGAACCAATTTCAATCCCAAGCACACCCTGGCCTACCTCTGGACGGCCAACGGTGGCAAGCTTTCGAGCACCACCACCCAGGCTACAACGGTTGACACTGCGGGTATGGCGCCGGGGAACTACTCCGCTAGTTCGACCATCACCGATCCCAGGATGAGGAAGAACAACTCGGCAACCTGTCCAGCAAACTACGTCATCAAGCAGCCGCACGCACCTGAAGTAAGCTGCTCGGCGAATCCAACCACCATCGGCACCAATCAATCTTCCAGCATCACCATGATGGCGAGCGACCCCGACGGGCGTCCATTGACCTACAGTTGGTCCGCTTCAAGCGGTCAACTTAGCGGCAGCGGCACTAATGTCACGCTTACACCGGCCAATACGGATGCAGGTACGACGATCACGGTGACAGGCACCGCTAGTGACGACCGTACGCCACCTATAACGTCGATCTGCACGGTATCGATCACCATACCTCCAGTCCAGAAGTGCGGTGTCATCGAGGATTGGGGCGAGTGCACCTTCACCTTGAATCCCAAGAAGCCGTGGCGTGTGGACAACGAGTGCAAGGACACGCTCGACAAACTTGCCCTGCGCTTCCAGCAGATGCCCAATGGCAAGCTGGACGTCGTGGGCTACACCGACGAGAAGGAAGTGGTCACGGAGAAGACAATGGCGGCCCAGCGCTCGGTGAACGTCAAGTACTACCTGACCACCGAGGGGCAGACGAAGCTCGACGCCAGCCGTATCCAGCCGCGTGACGGGGGAACCAAGGGCAAGGCCACGCACTTCTACTATGTGCCCGAAGGATGTTTGCAACCGGGCCAAGCGGAAGAAGGCACGGTGGTTGACGAAAGCCAGTCGCAGCCGCAACCGCGTAATGCGCCTGCTCATAAGAAGCACAAAGCCAAGGCCAAGCCGGCGGCTCCTCCGGCGCAATAGTCGGGTGTCATAACTGGGCGGGCGAGAAGTAGACACTTCTTGCCCGCCTCTTTCATAACCAATGCAGATCGCCAGCTTGACCGGCGATATCATGAACTCGCCCCGATGCAGGGGTCGGCAATTTGATTTGGGATCGCACAGGAGATGTTAGTGGCCATTTCGGCTGCATTACTGCAGGAATCGGGATTGGTGACCAAGGACTGGACAGCCATCATCGAGGCCGCGTCCAAGAGTCCGCTTGGCATTCTGGCGCTAATGATTCTGGTGCTCGGCAGTCTGGGATATTTCTTCTTCAAAGATGCAGATGCCAAGATCAAAGCGGTCATGTTCCTGGCCATGCTGGGCGGCGTGATCGGCTATGGCGCGGCCATCTCGCGCGCCAACGGGGCCTCTGCCAAAGACGCTTCCTATCGGGTGCGCGTCATCGTGGTGGACAGTCACCAGACGCCGGTGAACGACGCCAAGGTCACGTCCTCCATCGGAGGTGAGCCCCAGCGGGTCGAGGGCGGATGGCAATTCGTTGTGCCCAAAGACACCAAACCGCTCGACGGCAAGGTGATCTTCTACGCCTCCAAGGACGCGGCCTTCCTGAAGGGCCAGACCGCGCTCCAGTTGGACGATGATCACAACCCCAGCGTCACGGTGCAGCTTGCCAGTGACCGCACCGCCAAAGTGCTCGGAATTGTGGAGGACGATAAGCAATCGGCCATTGCCGGCGCCACGGTCAGCGTCATCGGCTATGATTCGGAAGCTGTGGAAACCAAAAGTTCAGGCAGCTTCTCACTGCCGGCGCATGCGGCTGACGGGCAGCAGGTCCAGTTGCACGCCGAGAAGTCCGGTTATCGCGCCGCGAACCAATGGTGTCCCGCGGGAGATAGCCCTTGTTCCATTCTGTTGCAACGCAACTAATCCACACTCCTAAGTACAGTAAGGTCTAATTTCGTTGTTGTAGGAGGAGTTGCGGAGGCGCCACATGTCCACTCGTCTGGCAGTAGCGGTAACACACGGCACCTTGATACTATTTGCCTTGGGCTGCGCTCTGTGCCTGTTATCAGCGTATGCCTCGGCGCAAACCTGCTGTGCCGCACCGAAGGATGAAATCTTTGGCGGATACTCGTGGTTGGATCCGAATGGATACGGGGACCTGAACTACAAAGTCCAGAATATCGCCGAAGGTTTTGACATTTCCAACACTTATTATTTTCCCAGCGCCCACAATTTTGGTTTCATGGTGGACGGCAGCGGCTCCTTCCATGGAGGCACCCAGCCGACAAATCCTCTGACTCCTGGAAATGGCGGAAGCGCGACTGGGTATGCCCTCTTCGGACTGCAGTACAAGTTTCACACTGATCGACTGTCGCCCTTCGTCCGCGGTTTCGTGGGTGGGGCTAACATTTCGCCCGACTGTTGCGGTGGGACCAAGTGGAACGTCGCCGCCGGCGGCGGTGGCGGCGTGGATCTTTGCGTTACGCAGGCGCTTTCCATTCGTCTGGCGCAGGTGGATTACATCTATTCAAAATACAACCAGACATACTCGAGCGGCTACTCGAGCCATTGGAACAGTATCCGCCTGTCAGCGGGCGTCGTTCTGTGCCTGGGATGCGCCAAGAATCCGCCGCTTTCCTGTTCCGCTTCGGCCACGCCAACCGAGGTTTGGGCGGGCGAGCCGGTCAACGTCAACACTACGGGAACCAACTTTAATACCAAGCATCCCGACACCTATGGCTGGACTGCCAACGGAGGCCAGTTGTCCGCAGCCAATGGGCAGTCGGCGACCATCAATACCACGGGCATGGCACCGGGAAGCTACTCCGCGAGTTCGACGATCACCGATCCCAAGATGAAGAAGATGAATACGGCGACGTGCGCGGCAACCTTCACCATCAAGCAGCCGCAACCGCCGGTGGTAAGCTGCTCAGCCAGTCCGACGACGATCGCCATCGGTGAACCTTCAACCATCACCATTGCGGCCAGTGACCCGCAGGGATGGCCGTTGACCTATAACTGGTCCGCCACCGGTGGCCAGTTGAGCGCCAATGGCACCTCCGCCACGCTGACAGCGACCAATGCTGATGTGGGCAACACCATCACGGTCACCGGAACCGCGAGCGACGGTCGTACGCCCCCAGTGAGCAGCAGTTGCACGGTCATGGCCAAGCTGCCGGGGGCGGCCGTCGCTAAATGCGTCAGCATTAAGGATTGGGGTGAGTGTACGTTCGAGAAGAACCCCAGAAAGCCGTGGCGTGTCGACAACGACTGCAAAGACACGCTCGACAAACTTTCTCTGCGCCTGCAGGAGTCGCCCAATGGCAAGCTGGACGTCGTTGGCTACACCGACGCGAAGGAAGCCGTCGGCGATCCGACCTTAGGCGCCCGGCGTGCCGTGAACATCAAGTACTACCTGACCACGGATGGACCGAATAAGGCCGACGCCGCTCGCATCCAACCGCGCCAGGGCGGCACCGAGGAAGGTAAGGCGGCCCACTTCTACTTCGTGCCCGATAGCAACCTGTGTAGCGGGCAACGGGAAGAGGGTACCGCGGTTGAAGAAGCCCAGATGCAGGGACAGTCGCGTATGACGCCTGCTCCGAAGAAGGACAAGGCCAAAGCCAAACCATCGGCTCCGCCATCACAATAGGTGAAGTGCAGTAGGTGGACCCACGCCAATTAATGGCCTGCTCTTCGCGATAACTAACAACAGTCCGTTTTTTTCTGCCGTATTCCCGTCAATTCTTGGTGTCCCGCCGGCACCTCGCCGTGCATAATTGAGTTAGAAAGCGGCTAACCTCCAATACATCAAGAGTTGAAAGGGAATCGATGAAGGTTGGTCAATACTCTCGTCGTCGCCGGACGGCTGTGCTGACCCTCACCTTTCTGCTGGTGACATGCGCTGTCGCCGAAGAGGGCGAGCTGGTGCTTCTCGTCAGGGACGTTGGAAAGCATCCCTTTCGCGATGTGAGAATGGGACTTGCGGCGGTGGCGGTTCGCCGGTAACTACCGACGCGACCGGAAAAGCGCGCCTTACCCTTGCCCCGGGCACCAAGCCCGCCAGTTGGGTGGAACTCTACATTGACGAGGCACCCAATGGCCTCGACCTCGTGATTGAGTCGCCCGAGGACAGCCGGACCATGGTCCCACCGTGGGAAAACGAAAATGAAAACTACGTAAAAGTGAAAGTAACAACACGCAGTAGCAACGCCATGCTTGAACAAGCCGACGGAGCGCTAGCCTTACACGCCGCTAAAGCAAGATCGGCTCGCGGCTGCTGTGCGAAGAAACCTGCCAGCCCCAGTTCGCATAACTATCGCCATCACCCCTCAACCGTCGCTTTCAATTCTCCTCACCTGCAGACTGTTCTCTTCCGAGAGATCGGTTCTCCACCTGATCACGCCGATCGAGCGTGTCTGGACGACGCGATTCAGCAAGCCGCCCTGGCGGCAGCCGCGGACAAATTCGGCTTGTCCGTCAAGGACGTCAAAGATGCTTTAGCAGCTTGGGGAGGCGACGACGTGGTATGGGGAGAGATCATGCTCACCGCCTCGATCGAGGCCGGCGGAGCTGACCCGTTCTCATTCGTTCGCACCGTAAACCAGGACATACAGTTCGGTGCCGGGACCTGGAGCCTGCGGGAATGCGATCTTCAGCCCGTACTGTTGCGGTTTCAACAGCGAGATCGAAAGCGCTTCGCGGAGATCATCGGCCCCGACACGGAATGGCTCGGTAAAACCCTGACCAGTCCTTGCGAAGCTTCGGCCAATGCTGTTCTGCCGCGGGTGCTCGACAAATCCGGGCATCTGTCCGCAGAGTGGAGATCCAAATTCCAAGACCTGGGTGACGAACCATCATTTCAGCATGTTCAAGTGGAGCAAATGCAGCTGGATGTGAACAAAGCTCGAACGCTGGCAGGGGCCCTTGGCCTTCAGTCGAATCAAGCCGTGGCGTTTCTGGCCGCTCCTGCCATAAGAAGCCTTGTGAGCGCTGTGCCAAAACTGCGCGAACGCTATTTGCAGGATGTTGCGAGCTTCACCCGGCAAAATGGACGCGCACCCAGCGAGCAGGAAAAGTTACTGATCCTGAAGAACAAGACGATTGAATCCTGGAAGGGACAGCCGGGAACCCCACCTGAGGCCGAGGCAAATTTCGTGTCTCTGGTTGATTTGCTTTCCAACGGAACCGGAATCGTCTCAGGCCGACGGTATGACCTGGACGAATTTGGCATAGGACCGAGGACCGAAGCTTGCCCCGCATCGAAATCGACCGGGCCAACCCCACGGGGGGCCTGCACCTATGATGCGTTCGACGCATCCGGTGAAAAGCAGCTCGTCGACTTGATCAACCAGGAGCGTACAAAGCAAGGCATCCCGCCTCTTCAGGTCGATCCTCGGCTAACTCAGGCCGCACAGAAGCACGCCGAAGTCATGGTGCAACACCATACCCTGTCCCACCAGTTTGACGGCGAGCCCCCAATGGCGGTCCGCCTCAGCAACGAAAATTTGCCTTCCGACCAGCAGGCAGAAAATGTCTCAGTCGCTCCAACCGTAGCGGAAAACCATGCGAGCATGATGCATTCACCCTATCACCGTGACAACATTATGAATCCCGATTACAACGTGGTCGGCGTGGGCGCGGTACAGTGCGGCGGCGGGTTGTGGGTCACGCAGGATTTTGCGCACCGCTTGCCCGAGTACTCTGAACCGCAGGCGGATGCAGCCCTGGAGGAGGCGATCAACCAGTACGCGAAAACGCAAGGCATGCCTCCCCCCGTACGCAAGCTGCAGACACAGTTACAAACCATGGCTTGCGAGATGGCGAAGAACGGCACCGTGGACAGGGAGTCGCCAGCCCAACTACCCGGGGTTCACGGACCACCCGTGATATGGAAGGCGGACAATCCGGCGGAACTTCCAGCCCAGGCGCAGGCCCGGCTGTCGCAACCGATGCCGTCCGGATATTCGATAGGAGCTTGTTTCGCCCCCGGCGAAGGCCATCCCCGAGGAATATATTGGGTAGTAATGGTCACGTACTAACATGAATGGGACGCCGGCTTCGGTCCAGTTCGCCGGCCAAACCGTAGTAGGTCCGCAGTCCGTTTTTGTTACCTTTACTCGGGAGGCAACTCCGCCTTGCCTCCCGGGAATTTTCCCGTCATAATTGGTCGTGCACCCCTATGCGCTCCACCCTGACCGCGCTCATACGCAGGCGGGAAGGGCTCCCCATAAAGCGGGACGGCGCGAGCGCGATTTCCGGCTGCACCAATCCCCAAAACAGAGGAAGAGATGGCGGCAAAGTACATCTTTGTGACCGGCGGTGTAGTGTCTTCGCTTGGCAAGGGTCTGGCTGCGGCCTCCATTGGCTGCCTGATGGAAAGCCGTGGCCTGAAAGTCACGCTGCAGAAGTTTGATCCCTACCTCAACGTCGATCCCGGCACCATGTCGCCGTTCCAGCACGGCGAGGTCTTCGTCACCGATGACGGCGCTGAAACCGACCTCGACCTGGGGCATTACGAGCGCTTCACCCACGCCAAGCTGACCCGCGACAATAACTGGACCACCGGCCGCATCTACGAAACCATCATCGCCAAGGAGCGCCGCGGCGACTATCTCGGCAAGACCGTGCAGGTCATCCCGCACGTCACCAACGAAATCAAGAGCGCGATGAAGAAGGTGGCGCAGGATGTCGACCTGGCGATCGTCGAGATCGGCGGCACCGTCGGCGACATCGAATCGCTGCCCTTCATCGAGGCCATCCGCCAGATGCGCCAGGAACTGGGTCGCGAGAACACGCTCTTCGTTCACGTCACCCTGGTGCCTTACATCGCCGCCGCTGGCGAGCTGAAGACCAAACCGACGCAGCATTCCGTGAAAGAGCTGCTCAGCGTCGGCATTCAGCCCGACATCCTGCTCTGTCGCACCGACCGCTTCCTGTCGAAGGACATCAAGTCAAAAATTGCGCTCTTCTGCAACGTAGAAAACGAAGCCGTGATCACGGCCAAGGACGTGGCCTCGATCTACGAAGTTCCGCTGGTGTTCGCGCACGAAGGAGTGGACCGGCTGGCACTGCGTTATCTGCGGATGGAAGCGAAGGAGCCCGATCTCAGCCGCTGGGAAGAGCTGGTTCATCGCGTCTATAACCCGAAGGACGAAGTCTCCATCGGCATCGTGGGCAAGTATGTCGAGTACGAGGACTCGTACAAGTCGCTGAAAGAGGCGCTGGTACACGGCGCCCTGGCCTACAACCTGAAGCTTGACGTGAACTGGATTGAAGCCGAGGGGCTGGAAGCCAAAGACCAGACTGTGCAGGCGCAACTGGAGCACGCGGACGGAATCCTGGTGCCGGGCGGTTTCGGCAAGCGCGGCATCGAAGGCATGCTGAAGGGCATCCAGTACGCGCGCGAAAACAACGTGCCGTTCTTTGGAATCTGCCTGGGAATGCAGACCGCGTGCATCGAATTTGCGCGCAATGTCTGCGGACTGGAGCAGGCGAACTCGAGCGAGTTCGATCCCGCGACCCCGCATCGCGTCATCTATAAGCTGCGCGAGCTGCGCGGCGTGGAAGAGCTGGGCGGCACCATGCGTTTGGGCGCGTGGACGTGCAAGCTCGAGCCGGACACGCTGGCGCACCAGGCGTATGGTCAGAACGAAATCAGCGAGCGCCATCGCCATCGCTACGAGTTCAATCGCGAGTACGAGAGCACGCTGACCGCGGGCGGGCTGCGCATCAGCGGCGTCAACGCCGGACGGCACCTACGTCGAGATCGTCGAGATTGCCGACCATCCTTACTTCCTGGGCTGCCAGTTCCATCCCGAGTTCAAGTCGAAGCCGCTGGAGCCGCATCCGCTGTTTTCGTCGTTCATCAAGGCATCGTACGAGAACCGCCTTCGCCGCCAGCATCAGCGTGAGGAAGTAGCGGTGGAAATGTTCCTTCGGCCAGAGAAAGTAAAACACTAGAACCGAGCGTGAGTCATCTCTTCCAAGTCGACGACGTCACCATCGGAGGGGGAGCACTGTTCCTCATCGCCGGACCATGCGTCATCGAGAGCGAAGCACACGCGCTGAAGATGGCCGAAGCCATCGCGATTGTCGCCGGGAGAAGAAGCTCCCGTACATCTTCAAGGCCTCGTACGACAAAGCGAACCGCACCTCCATTCGTAGCTTCCGCGGGCCGGGCCTGGAGGAGGGTCTGCGCATTCTGCGCAAGGTTCGCGAGACGCGTCGAGGTCCCGGTGCTGACCGACGTCCACGAAGCCGCCGACGTTCCGCGCGTTGCCGAAGCTGTGGACGTGCTGCAGATTCCCGCCTTTCTCTGCCGCCAGACCGATCTGCTGGTCGCTGCAGGCAAGAGCGGCCGCGCGGTCAACATCAAGAAAGGACAGTTCGTCTCGCCATGGGACATGCGGCACGCGGTCGAGAAAATTCGACGAGGCCGGTGGCGAGCGCGTCTTCCTCACCGAACGCGGCGCTTCGTTTGGCTACAACAATCTTGTGGTCGACATGCGCTCGCTGGCAATCATGCGCGAATTCGCGCCCGTGGTTTTCGACGCGACTCACTCGGTGCAGCTTCCTTCGGCGGGTGACACTAACGGCGACAGGACTGGAGTGCAGAGCGGCGGCCAGCCTGAGTTCATTCCGCTGCTGGCACGTGCGGCCGTAGCCGCCGGAGTGGATGGCGTCTTCCTCGAGGTGCACGACAATCCTGCGCAGGCCAAATCCGACGGCGCCAACGCGCTCGACCTTGAAGCTCCTGCCGGACAGTAGTCGACCAGCTCATCGCCGTGCACCAGTGCGGTCCAGCAGGCCCGCGCGATCGCGGTATCGGGCGTTTAGCTCAATGCAGATTCGCGCCTTTAGCTGGCCGAAACCGGCCCTTTGGCCGTAAAATATTGGGAGTCTCACGGCTGGCCGTTATCCTCACTGATAGGCCCCAACAGACCACAGCACTACTATGTCCAGCCGAAGCGCACGCAGTCTCCCGCCACGGCAGGCAATAAAGGAGTTTTGCTTTGTCCAAGAAGCGCTATCTCTTCACGTCCGAATCGGTGACCGAAGGTCACCCGGACAAAATCGCCGATCAGATCTCCGATGCCATCCTCGATGCCTGCCTGAAAGAAGACCCTTACAGCCGCGTGGCTTGCGAAACCCTGACCGCCACCGGCCTGGTTGTCATCGCCGGCGAAATCACCACCAAGGCTTATGTTGACTTCCAGTCGCTGGTGCGCGGCGTGGTCGCCTCCATCGGCTATGACAACGCCCTCTACGGATTCGACTCCAACACCTGCGCGGTGATCTCCAGCATCAACAAGCAGTCGGGCGACATCGCCATGGGCGTGGACACCGGCGGCGCCGGCGACCAGGGCATGATGTTCGGCTATGCCACCAACGAAAACGCCGACTACATGCCGACCGCGATTTCGCTGGCGCACAAGCTGACGCCAGCGCCTCACCGAAGTCCGCAAGAACGGCACCCTCCCTTATCTCCGGCCCGACGGCAAATCCCAGGTCACAGTTGAATACGACGAGAACCACAAGCCGGTTCGCATCGACGCCGTGGTCATCTCGAGCCAGCACTCCGAGACGGTCTCGAACGAAGAACTGCGCGCCGACATCCTGAAGCACGTCATCCAGGCTGCGCTGCCGGCGGAGATGCTCGACGACGACACCAAGTACCACATCAATCCGACGGGGCGTTTCGTGATCGGCGGCCCGATGGGCGACACCGGACTGACCGGCCGCAAGATCATCGTGGACACCTACGGCGGCATGGGACGTCACGGCGGCGGCGCATTCAGCGGCAAAGACCCGACCAAGGTGGACCGCTCGGCCTGCTACATGGCGCGCTACATCGCGAAGAACATCGTCGCCGCCGGACTGGCCGATCGCTGCGAAGTGCAGCTCGCCTACGCCATCGGCGTGGCCGAGCCGGTCAGCGTGCTGGTCGAAACCTTCGGCACTGCGAAGATTGACGAAGCCAAGATTGCCGACCTGGTGCGCGCGAACTTCAAGCTGACGCCGAAGGGCATCATCGAGTCGCTGAACCTGCGGCGTCCGATCTACCGCAAGACGGCGGCCTACGGACACTTCGGCCGCAACGATCCGGACTTCACCTGGGAGCGCACCGACAAGGCCGCTGCCCTGCGCGAGCAGGCCGGCCTGGCGGAAGCGGCTGCGCAGAAGACCGCGGTAGCGAAGTAGTTTCTGGAGTGGGACGGAGTGCTGTCGGGCACGCTTGCGTGCCGAACAAGCGCACCAAGTCCGTGGCTTTAGCCCTGCAGTCCTAGAGGCGACCAGGGCTAACCCCGTTCTTGGTCGATCCGTTGCGGCGCGGCTGCAGCCGGCCCTATCGGAAACCCAGCCTATGCCGAATTGTCACACTTGAAACCAGAAACTTGAAACTCGAAACTGCCGTTAGGAGCTTATGTCAACCACACCTACTCGCGTCGCTGGCGATATCGCCAACCTTGCGCTGGCCGATATGGGCAAGAAGCGCATTGACTGGGCCAACCAGTCCATGAAGGTCCTGCAGATCATCCGCAAGGACTTCATCAAGAACCAGCCGCTGAAGGGCATTCGCATTTCGGCCTGCCTGCACGTCACCGCCGAAACCGCCAACCTGGCCATCACGCTGCGCGATGGCGGCGCCGACGTTGTGCTGTGCGCCTCCAATCCGCTGTCCACCCAGGATGATGTCGCCGCCTGCCTGGTGCGCGACTACAACATCCCGGTCTACGCCATCAAGGGCGAGGACAACGACACCTACTACTCGCACATCATGTCGGCGCTCGACCACAAGCCGCACATCACCATGGATGACGGCGCCGACCTGGTGACCATCGCGCTGACCAAGCGCACCGACGTCCTCGACGGCGTGATCGCCGGCACGGAAGAGACCACCACCGGCATCATCCGCCTGCGCGCCATGGCGAAGCAGGGCGTGCTGCGCTATCCCATCATCGCGGTCAACGACGCCGACACCAAGCACCTGTTCGACAACCGCTACGGCACCGGGCAGTCCACCATTGACGGCATCGTTCGCGCCACCAACTTCCTGCTCGCGGGCTCGAAGTTCGTGGTCGCCGGCTACGGCTGGTGCGGCCGCGGACTGGCCAGCCGCGCGCGCGGTCTGGGCGCTGAAGTCATCGTCACCGAGATCGATCCGACGAAGGCGATCGAAGCCGTGATGGACGGCTTCCGCGTGATGAGCATGGACGAAGCCGCCAAGATCGGCGACGTCTTCTGCACCGTCACCGGCAACAAGAGCGTGCTGCGCAAGGAGCACTTCGACGTGATGAAGGACGGAGCCATCGTCTCCAACTCCGGCCACTTCAACGTCGAGATCGACATCCCGGCGCTGGAGAAGATGTCGTCGTCGAAGCGCACCACCCGCAACTTCGTCGAGGAGTACTCGCTGAAGGATGGCCGCAAGATCAACCTGCTGGGCGAAGGCCGCCTGATCAACCTGGCCTCGGCCGAAGGGCATCCGCCGTCAGTGATGGACATGAGCTTCGCCGACCAGGCGCTCTCGGTCGAGTACCTGGTGAAGAACCACGCCTCGCTGGAGAAGAAGGTCTACGTGGTTCCCGAGGAACTCGACAAGCGCGTCGCCAAGCTGAAGCTGGAGTCGATGGGCATCAAGATCGACCGCCTGACTCCGGAGCAGGAAGAGTACCTGGCGAGCTGGAACGAAGGAACGTAGGGCAGGGGCTAGGTTCTAGGGGCTAGGGAGGGCGGCAGCGATGCCGCCCTTGTTCCGTTCAGGCCGGATGGACTAGCAAATCGACCAGAATCAGCGCTGCTCCAATCGTCTGCACGATAAAACTGAAGACCAGCACGTATACGCCCGCCACGGTGCGATCGCGGTTTTCGGCATTGATGGTTGAGAACGTATCGGCATCACAGATCGCCTGCCGCATAGCGGCGGTATCTCCGACTAGAAGTCTGCCGCAGATCCACATCAGATGTCGCACCACCCCCCACGTGCCAAACGGATGATAAGGACGGCACATCAGCAGCGTGCCGTAAGCCCCCAGCACACCTCCGATGAGCGTGATGACCGGACCGGCAAAGTGCAGAAACATACCTCTAGTAAACTCCGATAAACCCTACCCGCACGTGCGTGTCGTCGATGCGAAAATGAATGCGGAAACGGCCCACGTCAATGCGGTAGGTCGGAGGATACACGAACAGGATACGGTAGGCACGCGAGAGGTCAGTGCTTAGCTCGGCCAAAACCTGGCGCAGGGCCTCCCGCTCAGCCTCGCTGGGACGGGCAGCCTCCATTTTCGCGAAGGCCTTGGGAGCGATGATAATTTCTCTGCGCGTTGCCGCCATCGTGCTGGCCGAAGGTCAGTCGCCTGTCTGCTGATGGCGCTGCGACTCGGCGCGCTTGGATCTGCCGTGCGCAGGACGTTTGCGATGTGAGACGGGCGCAGGAGGATTGGGCTGGGCAGAAGGTTTCGACGGCGGGAACGCCTCGTCCAGACTTATGCCCTCGCCGCGCTCAATCTGCTCAAATCCTTCTTCCGTTGCCTTTAGGATGTCCGGCCGCATGGCCAGTTCCGCCGCTGCTTTCAGCGAATTGTATTCCCCCACACTCATCAGGATGGCCTCGGCCTCGCCCTTGTTGGTCAGCACCACGCGGTCCATGCGGCGCCGCACATCCTTGGTGAGCTTGAGAAGCTGCTGCCGCGCCGAGGTCACGGAAAGCGTCCTGTCCATACTAAGACTCCTATGTACGTAAAAGCGTACACGTACATTAAACTGTACATAGCATAGCGCAGCGGGTTGAGCGTAGTCAACCTTCCCACAAAAAAAACGCCCCGGCTATGATGACCGAGGCGCTCGCTCATAACCCCGGACTGGCCGGAACGAAACTTGCCCGGCGTGATGGCTGAGGCCAGTGGGCGCGCAGGCTGGCTGCTCAGGTCGCAGCAGGGCGGAGGATCGAAAAAGTGCGCTATCGCCTCTGCCGGGCGCGATGGGCAGCATGGCATCGCGGCCAGCGCATGATGCGCATGCGACATCCATTGCGGAGTGTGGTTGGCGGCGGAGAGCATCGCCAATCCGGATTCTGCCCACACGCCGACGCTCAGCGCCAGAGCCAGCGACAGGATCCTCCGAACTGCAAGCCGCGAACTCATACTTGCCAATTGTCTCTTCCGGAATAAACGCCCGTCAGTGATGCGAATCACTCGCCCTGGCTTGACGGCTTAATGCGGCAATCGTTTACATTGATGAATGCCCTGAAAGTTGCAGGATTGCGGCTCGCGCCGCTCCCAATAACAACGGCAATTCCGCCCGAGAGGATTAACTTGAGGAATACGTTGCTCGGTATCGTGCTCATGATGGCAGGCTCGACAGTCGCTTACGTCCTCCCACAGAGTGGGACAACCGCCGCTCAGCCGGTTTCGCAGGCTGCGGGCAAAATCGGGCCTTCTGCGGTCTGGCAGCCGCCGCAGGCCTTCATCAACGAGGCTCACGCGGCCTGCGATAAAAGCAGCCCTCCGAACTACGCCGAGTGCTTCATCGACCAGATGTCCAAGCTCGGAGCACCCGCCGGTGCAGTGAGCTTCACGCGCATGCTCCACAAGCAGAGCGACGGAGACGTCGGGATCATGACAGACTTCCACCAGGTGGGGCCGGTGGACGTGGCGCGCGTCATGTACCCTCTGCGCGCCAACGACAATTATGGCCTGCTGCTGGTCAATGGCAACCCCGAGGTCCTGAATGTGGACGACCTCAAGAAGCTCGATCGCGCCGCCATGGAGGCGGATTCTCTATACCAGGCAGTGAAGCAGAGGTATCCCAATACAGACTTGTGGCCTGGCGATCGCAGCGGCAGCAACTGGCCGCAGACCAAGCCGCTGCCGGATGGCGGGTTGCAGTTCATCGTGGGCTATCCGCTGCTGAATGGATGCCATGCCTGTGCGTCGACGGGGTTGGCGAGGTTCTCATGGAACTTCGACGGCAAGGGAAAGTTTCTCGGCACAAAGTACATACCTACGCCGCCCCCACCCAAGCTGATGCGTCCCGGCCGCCGACCCCAGCCGCCGCCAACCGGAGAGCAGCCGCCAGCTTCACCGTCCCAGCCCCAACCTCCACAGTAGTTGCGGCAACGAAGCGTGGGGTTTACCGGAGAGCCCTGTGGCGGCTAAACTCCATTTTGCCGTTACAAGGGAACACCAAGGGGAACCTGATGCGTAAGGTACTACCGTTCGTCACGATTCTTGTTTTCATGGGCAATTGTCTGGCGCAGGCAAACCCAGGCGCCTTTGGCATCGCCAACGTATGGCAACCGCCAGCCGGCCTGGTTTCCAACGCCAAGGCGTGCGGCAATCCTTCGGACGGCCGCAAGTATGCCGATTGCTTCATGACGCAGATGACGAAGGCCGGGGCGCCCGCTGGCGCGGTAAGTTTCACTCGTGAGTTCTACAAGGAAAACCACGGCGAAATCGGAATCCTGACCGGCTTCACCCACTTCCAAACGGTGGGTATCGCCTGGGTCGTCTATCCGCTCCACCAGCCGAGTAATTACGGTTTGTTTCTCATCAACGGCGATCCCCGGTTCGTCAATGTCGAGGACCTGAAGCAACTCGATCAAAAGGGCATGGAGCAGAGCTTCCAATTTCAGGACTTGAAGAGCCTGTTTCCCAAAGTCGCGGTATTTCCCGGCAATCGCGACGGACGGACCTGGCCCAACGTGCAATACGGATCGGATGGAGGATTGCAGTTCGTTGTAAGCTATCCGCTGCGCAACGGGTGTCCAACGTGCAGCAATGCTGGACGGGCGATCTTCACCTGGAACTTCACTCATGATGGGAAGTTCACTGGCACTTCGTTTATGGGCATGTCACCCGCGCCGTTATCGAGTCCGGTGTCGTCACCGCCGTGAGTTACGGCTTACTCGGTGCCGTATCCGAAGCTTTCGGGGCTTGGGTCCCGTCACTGATCATTTGTTGAACGATCGCCGCGTTGGCCACGGTCACGGCGCTTAAGAAGTCGCCATAATCAGCCGCCTCCCCGCCACAATGACCGCCCAGCGGATCCGGTACCGCCGTAGCTCGTACCGAGCACTTGCCGTCGTAGGGATTATCGCGATTTGAGATGAGGCCCCAGTTGGTGTGTTCACCGGGGGTGTCGTCGGTCAAACCCCAGAAATTGACTCCCACAATGGGGTAGGAGCCATCCGCGGCCTGGGCGTTGAAGATGTACTGCTGGTCTTCAGCGTAAACCTGACCGCGTTTTTCCTGCGTACGATAGTCGGCGTCGGTACCGGAACTCTGCCCGCGCCAGCCTGAGTCCTGATTAGCGCTCAGTCCATACCACAGCAGGACAGGCTTGCCGGTTTTGTCGTAGGCTGCAGTCGCGGTCTTGACGTTTTGCGGGTAGACCGAATCGTAGTCAAGATAGAGAACGTCCACACCGGCATCGGCCAGCGCCTTCAGAACTTGTGGCCTGGGTCCGTAGGCGCCCGGGCCGCCCAGCGCATTCGGCCCCAGGATCAGGTGGTTCTTGTCGTAGGCGCGAATGGCCTGCACTTCTACCGACTCGAATTGGAAAACGTACTGGTAGAGCATGGCATCGAGATCGGCCTGCACCGCTGGCTTGGCTCCGCTCAAGCTGTAAGGATCCGCGCCCAGCCACTCTTTATGGCGGCCATCTTCATCGAGCACTCCAGTTCCTGCTCCGTAGCCGCCGGCATCGCCAAAGCTGGTGTAGTCGCTTCCCCAGGCGGCATTGAGGGCGGCAATCGTGCCGTATTTCTTCTCCAGGTAGGCGCTCCAAGCGTACTTCGCGTAGAGCTTGGGATCGTTGTGGTCCTTGTAAGTGAAGTTGGCGACGGCAATCAGAAAGCCCATGTGCGGATAGCTGTTCTTCTTCAGCGGATTGTCGCCCGTTGATTTCAGTGCCCACAGGAAATCGGCGTCCTCTGTGGTTATGCCAACGACCCAGGGAGTGTTCTTGAACTCGCCGCTGCTGAAGTTGTTCCGCCATTGTTTGATTTCAGCCTTTACGCACGCCGGCCACATTGGGTCGAACGGGTCGAACATAGGCGTGCCATCCCAGATGCCGTAGGGGCCGGGAACTCCCGCAATAATGTCTTTTATCGGCTGTTTATGGCCGCAGAGGTCAGGATGATACGTCGCCTCTGCGGCAGCACGCAGCATCATGATGAACGGCATCTTTACGGCGGCGCCGTTAGGTCCGGCCGACTGATTGCCGACTGGCAGGAACGCGAGGTGGGCGTAGTCGGCAATGACGTTGAAGCCCCAGAACTGAATACGCTTCAGCGTGCGCGTAAACCAGGGAGTGCGGTTGTCACCGTAAGGCGCTATGATCGCATGCTCGATGAAGCCGAAGTTTGCATTCATCACCCCCCGTACATACATGGCGTTGCCCAAAGGCGAAACAAAGTTCCAGCGTTTGACGGTGCCGTTGCCGCGGGTGGCCTCTTCGATGCGGAAGTAGCCCGTCGCGCCTGCCGGAGAGGGCAGGGCCGTCAAGCCGCCAAACTTGTCGGTCGCAGGGGAAGGTGTAGCTTGGGTTGGCGTCCCTCCGGCAGGAGAAACCTGCGCCGAAAGCACAGAAGTGAAGAGGATTACCGCAACGAAGAAGAGTCTTCTCATATTCGACGCTTTGATGCAGGTGTCATCGAGCACGGAGCCTGGCTCAGCCTGCCCATGTTTACATCCTAAATTGTGCCCCGGTTTTCCTCACAATTCACACCGATTCACTTCGCTGCACCGAGAACTGGCATTGAACCCGCTGAGCGGCGGGACTACAGTCCGAAAAGGCAGGCCGCGTTACCCTTTAGATTCGACCGGTACCGGAGTAAAATACAATATGTAGCGTTTCCCTCTTGACATCCACAAGATGATGGGAGTACTCTCCGTTTCCACGTGGTAATTCCGGGTGTTCTATTTGGAGCTCTCGGAAGGGTTCCTCCCCCGAAAACCGAGGTGGCAGAGGTGACCGCCAAGGCAGGCAGTTAGGCCCAAAGTTGGCTCCTTCGAGTTGGTTGAAAACCGAGCATACGCAGGGTAGGTTCTCCCTGCGAGGGCGCGGGGAGGCATCAGACCAGGGTTCCCACCGCACCGTGGTGGGATAGCAAGGCCGACGAAGTCATCGCTGGAGCGATGGCATCAGCGGGGTTCCTTTCCAAGTCAATGTGGTTCCGGCGGGCGGCGTCGAGTCGCTCGACGGCATACTGTTTCGCGGGGTTCCTCATTGCGCGTTGATTGCGCGCCCTGGGGTGCCCGGCGGTGGCGGCAGACAGACAACCAACGGGGGCCTCATCCTTGCCGACGAATTGCGGCCGGAGACGAGGCCCCCACAACCTTTGGGCGGGAAATTTGTAGAAATGAAGAATAAGCACCTCATTGTAGCGCCGACTCTTGGCGGGATTCTCTTCTTCTCAGCTTGTGCTGAGGGGTTCGACGGCGATGGCTCGCACTCGCTGGCCTCAAAGGACGCAACACCGAGAATGACCGAACGAGTGCGAACCTGCAGGGAGCCGAACATCCACAGTGAGATGAGACTTGATCCTTGTTTCGATACGCAAGCTCTACCTAGCGCAACAGGCGCGGTTGTCGCTGGACTACCCGCAGTGGTAGGTGATGTTGCTATTGCGACCCCGCCACTGACCGCGCTCTGGGCAGCTACACCAACCGCACCTGGTCCCTTTTACTCGGCATTCTTGGGACTGCGACGGCATCGAGCTACTCACGTACGCATCGAAAACATAAGGATCTGTTCGATGCGAACATTTTGGCGTGCGGGTTCCGGAAGACCGGGGTAAACCGAGTCCCGCTTGCGGGACGAAACAAGATAGCCCAGCATGGAGCGCCTTCTTTTGGCGCGGAATGCTGGGTAGGCGGGATTATAGAAGCGGAGTCCCTTCAGGGACGGCACAAATCAAGCGGGCCTTCAGCCCCGCGACAGAATTCGATCAGGGAGCACTTACATGGCCGAAATCACCACCACGCACGACAACGACGAGCGCCGCCGTCACCACGACCAAGAAGAAGGCGCCCGGCCTGACCTTCAAGCGCTATTTCACCAAGGCCGGTGTCTCGCCCTACGACGAGCTCGAGTGGGAGCTGCGCCTGGCGCAGATCACCGACTCGCAGGGCGGCATCATCTTCGAGCAGAAAGACGTCGAGGTCCCCAAGGACTGGTCGATGACGGCGACCAACATCGTCGCCAGCAAATATCTGCACGGCCCGCTGGACACGCCCGAGCGCGAGACCGGCGTGCGCCAGCTCGTCACCCGCGTCGCCGAGACCATCCGCGACTGGGGCATCAAGGGCGGATACTTCCGCACCGCCGAAGACGCGGCCATCTTCCACGACGAGCTCGCGCACCTGCTGCTGCAGCAGAAGGCGGCGTTCAACTCGCCGGTGTGGTTCAACGTCGGCTGCGATCGCATCGAGCCCAACTCCGACGCGCAGAACTGGCACTGGAATCCCGAGGCGCAGCGCGTGGAATACGGCGTCACCGGCTACCGCAATCCGCAGTGCTCGGCCTGCTTCATCAACTCGGTGCACGATTCGCTCGACTAGCATCCTGACCCTGGCCAAGACCGAAGGCATGCTCTTCAAGTGGGGATCGGGCACCGGCACGAACCTGTCGCCGCTGCGCTCCTCGACCGAATCGCTCTCCGGCGGCGGCACCGCCTGCGGGCCGCTCAGCTTCATGAAAGGCTTCGACGCCTTCGCCGGCGTCATCAAGAGCGGCGGCAAGACGCGACGCGCCGCCAAGATGGTCATCCTCAACATCGACCATCCCGACGTCGTCGACTTCATCGAGTGCAAGCAGAAAGAAGAAGCCAAGGCCTGGGCGCTCGTCGAGCACGGCTACGACGGCAGCGGCCCCGACAGCGAGGCCTACTCGTCCATCTTCTTCCAGAACGCCAACAACTCCGTGCGCGTGACCGACGACTTCATGTACGCCGTGCTGCGCGACGGCGACTTCTCCACCCGCGCCGTGAAGGACGGCCGTCCCGGTCCAGACCTTCAAGGCGCGCGACCTGCTGCGCAAGATCTCCGACGCCACCTGGCACTGCGGCGATCCCGGCATGCAGTACGACACCACGATCAACCGCTGGCACACCTCGAAGAACACGGCGCGCATCAACGCCTCGAATCCGTGCAGCGAGTACATGTTCCTCGACGACTCGGCCTGCAACCTGGCCAGCCTGAACCTGATGAAGTTCGCGCCCAACGGGACGTTCGACGTCGAAGCCTATCGCCACGCCTGCGCCGTCATCATCACCGCGCAGGAAATCCTGGTCGACAACAGCGGCTACCCGACCGAAGCCATCGGCAAGAACTCGCACGACTATCGTCCGCTGGGACTCGGCTACGCCAACCTGGGCGCGCTGCTGATGGCCTGCGGGCCTGCCCTACGACTCCGACGCCGGACGCGACTACGCCGCCTGCGTCACCGCCATCATGTGCGGCGAAGCGTATCTGCAGTCGTCGAAGATCGCCGAACTCTGCCAGCCGCTCGCAGCCCGCAACCGACCGCTGTGATGAAGCGGGTGCCCCATCCTCGTCGCCAGATTCTGGCGACAGGGTGGGCGGAGCGCTGTCCCGGCTGGTACATCAACCGCGAGCCGTTCCTCGACGTCATCCGCATGCATCGCGCGTCGGTGAACAACATCAACCGGACCAACGTTCCCACCGCGCTCTACGAAGCCAGCAAGGACACCTGGGACGAAGCCCTGAAGCACGGCGAGAAGTTCGGCTACCGCAACGCGCAGGTCACGGTGCTGGCGCCCACCGGCACCATCGGCTTCATGATGGACTGCGACACCACCGGCATCGAGCCCGACCTGGCGCTGGTGAAGTACAAGAAGCTGGTCGGCGGCGGCATGATCAAGATCGTGAACAACACCGTGCCCGACGGCGCTCTTCAAGCTCGGCTACACCACCGACCAGACCAACGCCATCGTCAGCTACATCGACGCCACCGGCACCATCGAAGGCGCGCCCGCCATCAAGGACGAGCACCTGCCGGTCTTCGACTGCTCCTTCAAGCCGACGAAGGGCACGCGCACCATTCACTACCTCGGACACCTGCGCATGATGGCGGCGGCGCAGCCGTTCATCTCGGGCGCAATCTCCAAGACCATCAACATGCCCGAGAACGGCCACCGTCGACGAGATCAGCGAAGCCTACATCCAGGCCTGGAAGCTGGGCCTGAAGGCAGTCGCCATCTACCGCGACGGCTCGAAGAAGGCGCAGCCGCTCAGCTCCATGGGCTCGGCCACGCACAAGTCGCAGAAGGGCGATGCGGGTGCCCCATCCTTGTCCGCAGGACAGGGTGGGAACGAAGAACCGATCGACGAGTCCGCCGCGCCGCCCGCGCGCCGTGCGTCATCGTCTGCCCGACGAGCGCCTGTCCATCACCCACAAGTTCAGCGTGGGCGGACACGAAGGCTACCTCACCGTCGGCCTCTACAAGGACGGCATGCCGGGCGAGTTGTTCATCACCATGGCCAAGGAAGGCTCGACCGTCAGCGGCCTGATGGACAGCTTTGCCTGCGCCACCTCGATCGCCTTGCAGCACGGCGTGCCGCTCAAGCTGTTGTGCGAGAAGTTCGCGCACACCCGCTTCGAGCCCAGCGGCTGGAGCCACAATCCAGACATCGGCTACGCCAAGTCGATCATGGACTACATCTTCCGCTGGCTGCAGTTGCGCTTCCTCACCGGACAGCAGCAGGCGCTGTTCGACGGCCTGCGTCCCAAGTACATGGGCGCGCCGCCGCCGGGCTGCCGTGAGCGCACCGATGATCCGAGCTACGGCGGCAGACCTCTTCCAGTGTCATCCTGAGCGGAGGCGCAGCCCGGAGTCGAGGGACCGCCTTTGGCGGTCGACGAACCCACATTGTCCACGGGCACCGCGTGCGCGGCGTTCCCGGCGGCGCGGTCACCGGCCACCACCACGCCGCCGACGCGCTGAAGGAGCTGATCGACATGGGCGACGCGCCCAGCTGCCCCGTCTGCGGCGCCATCATGACGCGCAACGGAAGCTGCTACCGCTGCATGAGCTGCGGCAGCACCAGTGGGTGTAGTTAAGTATGGGTGGGCGAAGCGGAGTCATCGCTCCCAAATTAGGAGGGTTAACCCCCCAATACCAATTTGGATACCTAGCGACTGCAAATTAAGTTTTCAAGTCGATCATCTCGACGATTTCGATTTAGGATCATCTGTTGAGTAGCAGAAACGGGCACAAATGAAACCAACCCTCGCCTCATTTTTTAGTGGTATCGGTGGTTTTGACTCGGGATTTCAGCCGCGCTGGCTTCGGGGTTACATTCCAGTGCGAAATCAATCCATTCTGCCGCTCCATTCTTGAAAGGCATTGGCCAAATGTCAACAGATTCGAAGACATCAAGGAAATCAGACCTGCAGATGTCCCTTCTTCCAACGTCTGGGCTGGAGGATTCCCCTGCCAAGACGTGTCAGTGGCGCGTATAGGGCCCAAGAGCTGGGCTTAAAGGGAAAAGATCAGGACTGTTTTTTGAATTTGCTCGATTACTTGAACAAAACCTCCCACGAGTTTTTGTCATCGAGAACGTTCCAGGTCTTCTCTCTAGTCACGGAGGAAGAGACTTCGAGATCGTTATTCGAACGCTGGCCGGCTTCGGGTATGGCGTGGGATGGCGTCTGCTTAACAGCAGGTACTTTGGAGTGCCCCGGTCACGCCAGAGAATCTACATTGTCGGCTGTTATCGAGACACGGCGAGGTCCCGGACAAATACTTCTTGAGTCCGAATGCGGCAAGAGGGATGTTGCGACGAGCCGATCGAATGGGCAGAAACCTGTTTCCCCCTTTACGAGGAACTTGGAGATCCTGTCACTGGGCCAGTTGTTGCAGGACTCGCCTATTGTCTCTACGCCTGTTCGGCGAGGCACACAGGCACGGATTGGAGTCGGAACTACGTCTCGTACCCGCAGGGGAAAGTGAGAAGGCTTCTTCCGATAGAGTGCGAACGGCTCAGGGATTCCCGGAAGATTGGACGCGACCTGCTAAGGAATCTGACATCGACGACACCGATGAACCTCGCTACCATGCAGTTGGAAATGCCGTAACCGTGCCGGTAGCAGAATGGTTGGCACGCAGGACTCACGCATATCTTGCCGCTAATTGTGGCCAAAAAGGGCACTTGCCTACATCTCGTTCAAGAGTTGCGCGAGAAACTGCGCGCTCGGACGATGTTGAGGATTCTGCGGAAGCCGTTCTTCGGGAATCGTCCCTGCATACTGCTGCAGGTGCTGAAGGCTAAATCCGGGATTCTCCACTTGGATCGTCGCTGCGATCTCGGCGGGAACTTCTACGAGATAGTTGCCGTTGTCTTCTCTAATGACTAGAAGACCCTCGTCGAAAGCCCAATGGTGCAGTTTACACAAGCACAGGCCGTTCGACACCACATCGAGACTATTGCGCCCAAGGTAAGATATGCGCGGCGTCCACTCCGGGCACCGAGTTGGGGCTGAGTCAGCTGGTAAGTCGGCACCGCAAACGACGCATGTTGCATCATACGCAGTCCGCACCTGCTGCCGGAATACCGCGCTTACTGCGCCTCGGGAATTTGCCCAGCGCTTCCACTGCTTCAGAACTCGGCGGCGAACAATCGTTTCTTCAGGATCAATCTGCGCAACAGCAACTGGGGGTGCCGGAGGCTGTGCTGTCAGAGCGAGCGCCTGCTCCAAGTGCTCAACAACATCCTCGTCGATGCTTCGATAGGGAATGCCGAGATCTTCCGCAAATGCCGTCACTTGGCCTTGGAGGTCCGAAACCTCGTCCTCCGCGACACGCGTGATTGGACCGGGAACGCGAACTGCTGCTCGGTGTGCGTCCAGCAGATTCCGAATCGGAGCCGGAAGTTGATTGGCGTTTGCCCAAAGCTGGGTAACGCGTGCGGCTCGATCCGTGAAATCAAGGATCTCCGCGAAGTTGCTGTTATTACGAAGAATTACTTCTCCGACGACCAACCGAACCATCCCGCCTTGAACAACAACATCGGTAAGATCTATTTGCTCGATTGCATACTTGTTTGTACGCATTATCGGCAACCCCGCACCTAACGCCTCATCTTGGCGAACGGGATGCGGCATCATTAGGGCGGCTGCCAGCTGCCGCGGCAGATGGATGTACGGTGGTTCCTGCTGCACCATGCGAATCCGAGGTTTGCCACCTTGCGTCGTGAGGATCGTCGCTGTATCAACAATCCAATCCTGACCAAGATCCAGCTGCAGACGTAGCCCAGTAAGGTCACCGGCCTAAGCCCACTTGGCGCTTCCTCACTGATCTCGTACTCGCCACGGCCACCGCTTGTTCGCCTGGAAATGCGCATATCCGCCGATTATGCTCGCTGCGGGTGAGCGGCGGATAATTATATTGCATGGACACGATCAGCTCAGCACGCCGTTCAGAGAATATGCGGCGCATCAGGGACAAGAACACCAAACCCGAGATGCTAGTCCGGCGAGTCATTCACGCACTGGGTTTTCGGTACAGACTGCATCGGAAAGACTTACCGGGATGCCCCGATCTTCTTCTAAGGAAACGGAAAGTCATATTCGTCCATGGTTGCTTCTGGCATCAGCATCGGGGTTGTGTCGATGGCGTCCGCCCAGATCGCATGCCGAATATTGGGTTCCTAAGCTGGAACGAAATAAGCGTCGGGACAAAAAGACGATCCAAGAACTCAGAAAACTGGGTTGGCGTTCACTGGTAATCTGGGAATGTCAGATGACACATGAGCGTAGCCTTGCCCATCAATACACAAATTCTTGTCAGAGGCCTAAAGAGACCGCACCTGAAAATCCGCCGGGTGCCCCACCCTTTCGCTTGGGTTTGGCGAGAGGTGGGCTAAAATCTGTGCCGAATTTCTCGGGGGACTCGATTTGAACCGTACACGGACACCACGAGGCGGTAGTGAACACTTGCCCTGGACGAAGCGAATGGACGGTGCGCCTCGAGCTTCCGCGAGCGGTGTGGTCGGGTTGCGCCAATTCGCATAGGGCAGGCCCAGTCCCACCAGTGGGTGCCCCATCCCCTCGCTTCGCCGGGGCAGACTCTTTCGCCACTTTTGCGATAGTGACAACGGTCATTTTTGTCCCACGAGCGGACACGATCGTAGCCCATCACGGGAGTACTGGACAGGGTGCAATTTTGCATACGGTGGCCGTGCAGGGACACGTGAATGTCCGACTGACTAGAATCTGGCAACGGCCGAATCCGGTTTCGTGCCGTCCCTACGGGACTGCGTGCTGCTTCACTTCGTGTGCCCCTGACCCAGGTCTTACGGCCTGGGGCACGTCGGGCGCCCCACGGGCTCCTGTCACCGCGGTGGAAGACGTGCAATTGTGAAACTCCGGGTACCGCCTGCCCAGTCTCGCGGGGTATCGAGATCCGGGAACATTCGTATCTAATACTTACGCATTGATCTGTCGCATAACGCGAGACCTAGCACCATGCATCTCCATCCCAACCCGCACGATCAACCACCCCGCCCGCGCAACACGGCGAGGGTCGGAGACCCCGATGGAAACGTGGCCTATCATCTTTCGCGCACGAAACGCTGAGATCTCGTCAACGAATCACACGCCAACTGACCTGTGAGCTTGCCGATGCCTGGCAAGGCGCGAGATCACTTGTGACGAGGAGAGTGCGGTTGTGTCTCTTCTGCGCCGCGCTCAGCGCAAGCTTAAAGCTCTTTGAAATACAGCTCTCAGCCAGCGGCCTTGGTAGCCGGGTGCCCCACTCATTCCTGCCTTTGGAATGAGTGGGAGTCGATTTCGCTACCATCATTCGTCTCGCAAGAATTGACGGTCAATCTCCCACACATTCGAAAACCGCGAATGTGTAGGGCACCCGGCCCCGGAGCATTAAAAGCGTAAAATACAGTACACAAATGTAAGAACCGCGAACCACACCGTAGTTATCGACAGCAGCCACACCTTGCCCCAAAACAGATTTGTCGCCCATCGGTACTCCCAGAGGTCGTAATCGTATAGAACCGTTGCATCCTCCGCAATCTCTTCCCGCGCGATCTTGCCTTCTGCGTCCACAGTTGCTGCCCAGGTGGCCTTGTACGATAGTACGCACTGCAAGAGATCGCAGAGGAGGACGAGGAACAAGGACGCTGCCACCAGAAGCAGGTTGATCTCGGCCCAGCGAGGTAGGGCCGGATGAGAATCTCTTGACCCAAACCCCAGCACCGCGCCCAAAATTCCAGCCGTGAACGCCAGCAAACCGAGCGTCAACGTTCTAACTTGAGCAGTTAACCTGCTTGTCAACTCATCCAGGTCTTTGGCAAGATCGTCAACCGTTGATGGCATGCGACGCGGACCCCGACTTTTTCGGCCTCCTCCAGCTCTGCTTACTTTTCACTGCACACTCCGAGATTCCCAACAGAGGCATTTTTCTCCTTGGCAACAGCGGTGCCTAGACATCCAGTATCTTCTTTTTCGGCATCTCCTTTGTCTCCTTTGGTGGTTTTATATGTCCCACATTCCCCCTTTTTTTCTTGTTCGCCAAGGCGGTCTCACCTCCTCCTGCGCCCGACAGTATACAAGACCCTCTAGCTTATTTCTTACTGCACGTATCGAGACTCCCAGCGAAGGCATTTTTCTCCGTTGGAACTGTTGGTGAGTACGCGGTCACTTCTTCTTCTTCGCCGCCTTCTTCGCCGCCTTCTTCGGTGGCTTTATTCTGCCCTTCGTCATCGTAGTCGCACCTCCTTCGCCCGAGAGTATACATGAACCCTAATCGGACTCTGGAGATTCCTAAAATGGGTTGGGTGGAGCGAGTGGCCCGTGCTAACCTGGGATCGCCGCACTCGTCACCCGAAGGGTCTGAGTTGGTTTCTGCCATACCTAGTCTTCCTTTGCTCGGGTTAGCGTCCAAATGACGGACGCGAACCCGGGGCACCAGGCTCTACTGCGTTTATACGGTCTCCAAGCCCCTTTGCACGGGTTCAGTTTCACCCGAGTGAGCCGGGAGCGCTTGGCCCTTAGACACTACCATCAAAGCACACCAGCTCTACTTGATTTCCCTCCGGGTCGGTAACATAAAGCGAGCGCCAATGGACCCACGCGTGTTCGGCGGTTTCGACGTGAAGTCCGAGCGCTTCCAGCCTCTTTTTTTCACCCACGAAATCCGTTATGGCTATCTCGAATGCGATGTGGTCAATCGTGGAACATGCAGCATCTGGCCCGCGATAGTCGGGGTTCCCTGAGCGGTCGAATAAGGCAAGCACTTGAGTGTGGCCGCCGTAGCCATCGGCAATCTTGAAGAACGCAGAGGTTGGAAATCGTTTCATCAGCGGCAATCCAATCACGTCTTCGTAGAATCTCTGCATGGCGTCCAGATTATTGACGCGGAGCGCAATCTCGCCCAGACCGCGTATCAGCGGGAGCTTCTCGTTAATAGTCATTGCTGTTAGGTCCTCACATTCCCTTCGACCGGGTGGTCGTCGATCCTCGGCCTGAAGGGTGTCACCATCGTACCCCCGGTCCCTTCGACCCCACTCAGGCCGGGTGGCCCGGGTCTCGCGGGGTTCGAGACCCGGGAACATTCATCTGTCATACTCACCCAGGTCGCGAAAAACGCGAGACCTAGGCATCCATGCATCTCCATCCCCACCCACCGTTCAACCACCTCGACCCGCGCAACACCGGCGCAGGTTGGGGACCCCGGTGGAAACGGTAGCCTGTCCTCTTTCGCGCCCGCGGCGCTTGAGTCTCGCCAATCGAATCACACGCCAACGTGACCTGTGTGCTTGCCGATGCCTGGCAAGGCGCGATATCACTTGTGACGAGGAGAGTGCGGTTGTGTCTCTTCTCGCGCCGCGCCCAGTGCGCGAGCGTGAACGCTCTTTGAAATGCAGCTCTCAGCCAGCGGCTGTTAGCCGGCCGCTGTGCCTCCGAGCGGGCCTGCGCTTGTGAGAAGTTGAACCAGGATCTCTCTGGATTCGGGAAGCCGGAAATGCTGGGTAATCTCGTGGTTGTGGTGATAATCATGATTAGCTTGATAATCATGATAATCGTGATTATCAAGCTAATCATGATTATCACACGATTGTTATTATAAGTATCCTATTTTCATATACTTGCAAGAAATTATGAGATTTAGGATGGCTCATTCCCAAGAAAGAAGGGGGAGGGTTTACAGCGAGTGGGAGTCTGCTAGCCCTGTGCGGTCATTCGCGGCGCGATGAGCTGGTGAAGCGGAACGAATTCACCCGCCCTCCGATAGCGTCTTACGCCGCGGCTTTGCGCGATCCGGCTATCAGCAGCACAACTCCAGCGGCGCAAAGCACGCCTCCAATTGCGGGAGAGAGCTTCTCATCGGTGTGAGTCGTGACACCTACTGAAGCATCTCCGAGCTTGACGCTATGGGAGTGGCTGATGGGAACAGGCACAATGAAGGCTAGAATCCCCAGTACGAGTACGACAATTCCGATCCAGGCTAGTGGACGCATGTTTCCTCCTTGAGCCTGTTGGATGCACTTCGCAGGCTGCGCGGACGCTCGATCGGAGCTCTTTTGCTTGGGTCGGCTTTCTCAGGCCGGGCGAGCAATTGTGCTCAGACTCCTTGATCACGCAGCGGTACGATGGTGTCTGACCGACGTAATCAAGGAGAAATGATGATATCCAAGAAGCTATTCGCTTTCGTTCTGGGCTCGCTGGTTGTGCTCGCCCTGTCGCTGCCGGTAATGGCACAGAGCACCACGCAATCCAGCACCACGACAACACAAAATCCACCAGCCGCTCAGACGCAGAGCAGCACCACCACGACCACGCTGGATCCAATCGTTGCGCCGCCGGCCCGGATCACTCAGACCACTGATACGACTGTTACACCGGCCGAGCCGAAGGTGAAGCAGACTGATACGACGACCACCACGACCACGCCCCGCCGAGGTAAAGCAGACCGACACGACAACCACCACGACCGCGCCGACCACAGTGACTCCCCAGTAGCTACAGTTGAGAGGCTGCGTCCTAATGTCTCTGAGCGGCCAAGCCCGAGACTCGCCGCATATCAGGGATGAGTAAATAGTCTCGCCGGATCTGTCAGGGCAGCGAGCAATTGTGCTCAGATTACTTGGTAGCGGGACCGTACCATGGTATCTGACCGACGTAATCAAGGAGAATTGAATGATATCCAAAAAGCCATTTGCTTTCGTTATGGGCTCGCTGGTTGTACTCGCCCTGTCCCTGCCGGTAATGGCACAGAGCACCTCACAATCGAGCAGCACAACAACGACACAGACTCCAGCTCCCGCTCAGACGAGCACCACCACCACGACCAGCAAGGATCCGGTATCGCCGCCGCAGGCGAGCACTCAGACGACCGATACCACTACAAAGTACAACAAGCATCACAAAGTGAAGCAGACCGACACAACGACCACCACAACCACGCCGCCGGCCGATCAGATGAAGCAGACCGACACGACGACCACTACAACTACCCCGCCGGCGCAGCAAGTGCAAAAAAACACCACATCGACCACGACCACAACCACGCCCCCGCAGCCATAATTGCGGGGTAATCGGACGCCTAGCCCCACCTCTTTGTCCGGGTGGGGCCTTTCGGTTTCTGGGCATAGAAATCTTCTCTCCTGTCCTCATTGTTACTTTGCCGTTTCAGGCGACGCCGCGCTCTTTCCCCGCCCATTTCGGGATGAAGCTGAGCCCATTTCCCAGAGATGGTCAATTCTGCACAGACCTGAGAAAAGTCACGAGATTACAAAGGAGATGGCCCTGAAAGAGGCTCGGGAGAGCCGAAATCCGAGCTTCGCGAGGCCAAGGAGAAATATGAAAACCAGCACGAAAGACAAGCTCAAGGGCAGTTTCCACGAAATGAAGGGAACCATCAAGGAAGGGGTCGGAAAGGTTACCAATGACCCCGCTTTGAAGGCCGAAGGGAAAACCGAAAAGAATGCGGGCAAAGTTCAACAGAAGATAGGCGCTGCGAAAGAGACCGTCGCAAAGTTGAAAGGTAAGCTCAAAGAGTTAACGACGGCTTAGGGTCATCGACCTTCTTTTGCTTGGGTGGGTATTTTTAGTTTCGGGCAACGAAAAGCCCCGCCCTAGACCAAAGATGGCCTGGAACGAGGCACCCTGATAATCATGGTAATGAAAGGCCAGGCCGAAGGGCATCAGAATCGCAGCTCAGGCTCAGGTCAATCTGCGATTATTACTGGGTGTGAGACCTCCGCCTTGACGCGGATACGACTTCATCCCAGGGATGCGGGAGTGCTTACGCAATTTTTCTCTGGGTTCGCTCCACGCTCTTACCCCAATCCCAGACTTGCTTTTCAGCTTCCCGCCTTGTGGTTCCGTAGGCTTCCTGGACCTTGGCGGCGAGCTGCTCGCGTTTGCCGGAGATTTGCTGGAGATCGTCTTCGCTGAGCTTCGCCCAGTTTTCCTTTGCGGAAGCCATCAATTGTTCCCACTTGCTTTCTACTTGTTCCCAATTCATTCCTGTCTCCTTGGTGAAGTACTGCTGATCCTCTTCAGGCCTTGCCGCCCACCATTTCCATTAGTTCGGTCTCTGCCTGGTTCCAATCCTCGTCGGCACGGTTGTGGGCTCTGCCGCGAGACTCGAAGATCTGGTAAGCGCGGATCCGTATCTCGTCTTCTGAGAAGGTACTCGCTGAAGCTTTCCTGGAAGATATCGGCTGTGTGGAAGGGTCAGATTTCTCGTTAACTTGGACTTTGGGTTTAAACACTTCAACTCCTGGACTGCCACCACTAAGAGGAGAAAACTCCAGATCGGCTGACCTAGTTCAGGAGTCTGAATGAGAGGTAGGAAATCTCTCTCACTTTTCATCCTACGCTGATTGACTGGGATTGTCCAAGTTTGGGTAGAGCGGCGCTTCAGCGCCGCGTCCAGACCCATCCAA
Source organism: uncultured Acidobacteriaceae bacterium (assembly GCA_963703645.1). Taxonomy (GTDB): domain Bacteria; phylum Acidobacteriota; class Terriglobia; order Terriglobales; family Acidobacteriaceae; genus Bog-257. Next base: position 100,734 of record CAVPFD010000032.1, on the reverse strand, counting down.
GAAAACTCCCTTGGCGTCAAAGGAGGTGTGCGCGACGCAGGCCTAAGGCCTGCTCTACCCGTTAGCAGCTAGACCACGATCGTCGGCCTGGGTTTGACAATGCTCAGGTAAGCAGATATAGTTGAATTCGAGGCGGCTTCTACCTTCTCCTCTTTCAGGTTCCCTGAACATAAGTCAGCCCATCTGAAGTTCCCTTCATCTTATATGCGACGCAACCTTTAGGAGGTTGAATATGTACGCACGTAATGTCTCGTTTCGCCTGAAATCCAATACCCACTCCGAGTACACCCGCACATTTGAAAACCAGGTTCTTCCTTTGCTGCGCAAGCAGAAGGGCTTCAAAGACGAAATCACGCTGTCCAATCCCGGCAGCCAGGATGCGGTCGTAATCAGTCTATGGGAGAACAAGGCCAACGCAGAGGAATACAACACCAATGCCTATCCGCAGGTGTTGAAGAGCTTGGCGAGCGTAATCGACGGAACGCCCAAGGTTCAGACCTTTGAGACGGTCCTTTCGACCTACCATAACGTCCCAGTAGCTGTGTAACTCTGCCAGGAATGTTCGCACGGGAAGGCGGCTGATCCCGCCTTCCCGGAATGCAATTGTGCACGCCCGCTCCATCAAAACTACAACGCCCACACAATAACCCGTTACAATGGGGCATGCACAATTATCGACTGGTGAGAACCGGGTCTTCCGTGCGGGTCTTCGTTGACGGCAGTCCGAAGGTAACGGTTGACGCGAACAGACGAAACGAAATGCGCGACTACATGAAGTCAGCCGGCCTCACCCCAGACGAGATCAATGAGAAGGTCCACGAACTCTACCTGACCAATACCACCGAGTTCCTCGGCAGCCGCTCGTAGCCTCCCGCCCATCAGAAATTTCATCAGCCGTATCACGAGCCACTCCCCGGCCAGCGGTGAGTCGATCACGCGACTCCGTGACCGGGTTCACTGACGGCGGCGCGCAAATCGCTACACTGGCGACTAGAGGTTTAGTGTCCCTACTCGCGGCAGTGGGAGAAAAAGGCTGCGGCGAGGCTTGATCTTTGAAGACTTGGATGCTGTACAGTAATGACCACCTTGCCCCTGATGGCCTTCGCCCTCCAAAGAAATCGAAGCCTGGGACGTTGTACTCTTGTCGCGTAAGTCCTTGCGTATTTATTGGATACATATAAAGCCTTTGAAATCTATTACGTGCGATGATTTCCCGTCTAAGTTATTGATTCTAATGATGTCGTAGGGAGAGGTATCGCCCATCGGTTCTCTGGCATCAGTACACTGCTGAAGAGCTAGCGCTGACCAGCAGAAACCATCCGCTGCCACCGCCAATGTGCAGGTTCTTGCTGGATTCGAGGATGATTTGCCCTATCGGGTCGGTCCTGCCGTCGTGGACGAGCTTCATATCCGGCAAGCCATAAAGACCGCACGCCGAGGTGGAGAACACCCAGAGCGCCTGCTCGATGTCGTTGCCGTCAGCCGCGGTGCAGTCTCCGTCGACCGCCGTCGTCAGCTTGCCCCAGGGCGCCCCATCCCACCGCCCGACCAGGCCTTCGTCGGAGGTAATCCGGCCTCGTCCGCGGTTCACGATCTCTCCTCCCACCTGCTTCATGACCCACTGGTTCTGGGTTTCGTAATTCGATTCGGCATCGACGGGAACCTCGGCGGCGTACACGCTCTCCATGGCCGCGATGGCCCTCACATTTATGGTCAGCGGGATGGTCCTCCCTCCACCGGTGAGTTGATCGAATTTCAGGACGATGCGGGAACCGCCGCTCGCTGTTCTCGTCACTTCTACGATGCGACCGGTGACGTGCGCCCCGGCCTTGATCTTGTCTGCCGCAGTCAGCGGAATGTCCTGCATGAGGCGGGCTTCGATCTTCTGGCCGGGCTTATCCTTTTTGGCGTCCAGGGTTGCGCCGAGCGTAACCGGCAGCGCGGTGCCGGGGGGAATGCCGTGCGTCACCAGCATTGCGGCCGCGTTGAGAACGAGGCCACCGAGTTTGAGCCAGAGCATCACGATGACGGGGGACTGCAGCTATGTTACGCAATCGCTGCTGGCATGACTATCTGTACCAGGTGAATATTCGGTGACAAGACCCGAATGGCTGACTTTCACAACGCCACGAAGTTGCGCACGATCCGCTTGCCGTGCTCGGTGAGCACGCTCTCGGGATGGAACTGTACGCCCTCGACGGGAAGTTTGCGATGCCGTAATCCCATGATGACGGCTCGCCCGTCGCGATCGTGGCAGGTGGCCGAAATCTCCAGCTCGCCGGGCAGGCCATTCTCCTGCACGATCAGCGAGTGGTAGCGCGTGGCGGTCATGGGCGAGGGAACACCGCCGAAGATAGTCCTGCCATCATGTTCGATGGAGCTGGTCTTGCCGTGCATCAGCGTGCCAGCGCGGACAACCTTTGCCGCCGAAAGCCTCGCCGATGGCCTGGTGGCCGAGGCACACGCCCAGCAACGGCACGCGTCCGGCAAAGTGGCGGATCAAGTTGATACTGATGCCCGCGTCCCGCGGCGTGCATGGACCAGGCGAAATCACGATGCGGTCGGGATGAAGTTCTTCGATTTCGCTGACGGTGATCTGGTCGTTGCGGCGCACCACGACCTCTTCACCCAACTCGCCCAGGTATTGCACCAGGTTGTAAGTGAACGAGTCGTAGTTGTCGAGGACGAAGATCATGGCTGGATGGACGTTGGCCTATTATAGCGACGCGGACCTCTAGGAATCGAATTATGACGGAAGCGATTCACTTCCGGGTGCTGGCTGCGCTGGTCTGCCTGGCGCTGATCACGCGTCTGTGCAACCGCGCAGGTCGCACGTATCGGCGCTCTCTCTGCTGCGGGCGCTTCCGATGAACTGAAGCACGCCGTCGAAGACAAAGGTTACCGCGTTACGCTCGACGACGGCTGGACTGCCGAGTTCTGGTTCGTCAAGCAACTGAAGACAGCGACGAAAGACGCGTCTGGCGCGCTCTATCCTGAGTTGCACAACGGCGAGTTCGTTGGCGTCGTGAGCCTGCCCAAGGGCATGACCGACTTTCGCGGTCAGGCAATTCCGCCGGGCACCTACACGCTCCGTTATCAAGTGATGCCGCAGGATGGCAATCACATGGGCGTCTCGCCGAACCCTGATTTTCTGCTGGCAATTCCCATCGCCAGCGATCGCGATCCCGGACAGCATTATCTCTACAAGAAACTGGTAGCGCTGAGCGCGCAAACCACAGGAACGAGTCATCCGGCGGTAATCGCGCTGGACAGCGCTGGTGACCCGGGGAGCGTCGTAAGAGACGCGCAGAACGTGACCGTGCTTACGGTCGCGATACCGGTGGAAAGTGGTGCAGCGGAGAAGATCGGCATCGTAGTGAAGGGCACGGCCGCGCAATGAGGCTGGCGAAGTCGTCAGTTAGAATCTGCTCGTCTATGGAGAAGCCCAGTGTCCTGACCAGCCAACTCGTCGCGCCGCCGACCACACCAGAGCGCGCTTCGTGGCTGGGGAGACATTGGGATTTTCTGGCGGTCCTGCTGCTGATTCTGGCTTCCCTTCCGGTAACCTGGCTGGCGCCGCGGAGCTTGATCGTTGTTGCTCACCCGGGAACATTCGACGATCATTGGGTCCTCGACACACCCTTCAAAACCGCGCGCGGCCTGTGGTTTGGCCGTGATGTCGCCTTTCCGTACGGCCCGCTGTTCCAGTGGTTGTGCAGCATTCCAGCGCGCGCGGCGGGCCTGTCGATGGCGGCGATTTACACCACGTACCGCACGCCATTGCTGTGGTGTACGTTTCTGTTCGGATATCTGGCGCTGCGACTGCTGTTGCCGGAACAGCCGCCGTGGAAGCGCTTCCTGCTGCTCATCCTGCTTTGCTTCTTCTGGGCGCCGTGGGACGGCCGCACCGCGCTCGACATTCTTTTCTTTGCGGGATTCCTTCGTAGCTGGTATGCGGTGCGGTTGCAGCGGCTGACTCCGTGGCTCATGGGATGCGGCACTGCCCTGCTATGTGCCGTGGCATTTCTTTACTCCGCCGACACCGGTGTTTATGCGGTCGCGGCTTTGCTGGTCACGCTCGCTGGAGTGGCGTGGGAGGGCCGGCGCGAATCCCAACCCTTCCGGCTCTATTCGATTGCCCTCACAGTTTTCACTGTGCTTTCTGCCATCTTCGTGCTTGCGATCAATGCTGCCGTGGCAGGCCTTTTGGATTTTCGTTTCTGGCGAACGTCCCTGGCGCTGGTCAGCATCCACCGCTGGAACGAACCGGCGGGGATGTCAGATGCGGCGACGACGCGGCTGTTCGTGACTCTGGTTGCCGGCAGCCTCATCTTTGTTCTGCGCCGCTTGGTCCCAGGCGATCGCGTGACCAGCATTACAACGAGGTCAGGCTTTCTTCTCAGCGCCTTCGTATTTGCCTTCTCCGCCATGCAGACTGGACTGGTGCGTTCTGATGCGCAGCACATAGTTCTTGCCTTGTACCCGATGATGTTTTTCGCCGGAGCGGTTTTGTTCTCGTTTCGCTCAGGGACCTTCTCCGCGGTTGCAGCGGTGGTCGCAGTTGCAGGGTCAGCACTGTTTGGGCAGCCGGTAGCGATCTTCCAGCCGTCGAGCTTCCGCTACCGCCTTGCGCAAATACGGCATCCGCTGACCGAGTGTCCCAGAGGCTTCCGGGAGTTCAGCGAGGTCTGCTACCCCGCTGGCTTCGATGAACTGCTGCAAAGCGGCATCCACTTCCTACAGCAGCACAGCGGAGAGCGCGATTCGATTGTCCTTTTCCCGTACCAATACATCTTTGGAATCGCCTCCGGCCGCAACGTTGCAGGCGGTGTGCTGCAGTCGTTCCTCGCCGGAGGGCCATACCTGTCGCAGTTCGACATCGCCGGGTACCAGCGCGCCGCAGCCCCAGCCGGCCTGTACTTTCCGGATGGCGACCTGAGTATTGCCATCGATGAAGTGCCGAACTTCACCCGGACGCCCGACGTCTGGTTCTGGCTCGATCGTCACTACAGCTCAGGGCAGGAACTGGCGCCGGGCGTCTTCGGTCTGCTCAAGGACGATGCGCGGGCGCAACAGATCGCGCTGCAGGCGCTGCCGTTGACCATCGCGGCACAGAGCTACTCTGTTCGCGAGCGCAGCGCCATGATCGACCTCGGCGATCCCGCGTGGCCCATCGATGGGGCTGATTTTCTGCGCCTGCGCATTACGGCACGCTGCGGGCCGCTGTGGAAGCTGCGCAAGCCGGAGCGCCTGCAGCTGGAAATCACACGCGCTGATGGCAGCCGAGACCTGCAGGCGTTCGTGGTAGAGCCGAATGTCTCGTGGGAGGTGTGGTTCTATCCTTGGACCCAGGCCGATCTGGCGAGTTACTTCGACGCCGATGCGAGCCGCTGGCGCATCGGCCCGAGACCGGCAATCACGCACCTTCGTCTGGTGATTACACCGCTGGACTGGATCTCGCAGCAGCCCGAGTCCATCACGATCGAATCCGCTGACGCGGTACGGATGTCGATGGATGGTCAGCAGGAGAATTGAAGTTTCGCCATGGTCGGTGGAATGAGTATCGAGGGATTCTTCTGACACTCTCGCGTCATCCTCCGTCAGTGAAAGCCGCAGATTGACGCTGGCAATCGAGCGTTTTGTTCTGGCCGGTTCCTGGTGCGAAGACTTGGGACTGCCGGCACTCGCGCTGTATGCTCGCCGCCGTTCCGAGCTGATGGCTCTCGCGCTATCGCGCAGTTCGTTCGGCGAGCGATCTCATCGAGCCCAGGTATTGGTACCAGCAGGCTTCCGCGGCCTGGGGTTCGGGCTACGGGCTCTGGCACACACGGACGATGGATATTGGTTGTCGACCCTACCGCGGCTAGTCGGCTGCCGTGTGCGCTGTTATTTCCTCTGCGCAGTGCCGCGATGGTGCACATTTCTCTTGGATACCTGACCTGCACTCCTCGTTCCGTAGCAGCCGGCGTGGAAGCGCTATCTGCTTTCACCGCGGTTGCTCTGCGTATCCTGGGTACCCTGCCGAGTGGCGCACTGCCTTGGCCACCTGTCCTTCGCAGTGTTCCGAAGAGGCTGGTATGCCATGGAGCGACGGGCTCAATGGCTCCTGGGATGCGGCTCTGCACTCCTGGTACGTGGCATTCCGCGTAGTCCGCCACACTCGAGCTCTACGCGCGTTGCGGCGTTGGCCGTTCTCGCTCGCCGGCGTGCTTGACAGGGCCGTAGCTAGTCCAGCTGCTGCGGTCGTACGCCAGTCTTGCTCACCTTTGCTCGGTTGATTACTTGGTGCTCGTCATTGCCGTATGCGGTGATGGTCGAGGCCGCTCGAATTTCGCTTCTGGCAGAAATTCGCTGGCGATTCTCCCGGCTATCGCTGGATCGAGCCGGCGTCCATGGCCAAGTCGGCAAGCTTCGTTTGATGGGCTTTGCTGTGCCGGCATGTGTTGCTGGGCGCGGCGTTACTGCCTGTAATCGGCGCCGGCATCGCAACCCGTCTGGCTTCCTGTGAGCGCATTCGGTTCGTCTGCCACCAGCAGAGTGGGCTGGTCGCTACGATTGCGGTCACATTGTCGTGGCACCTATGCCATCCATTTCCTCACTGGTGTTGTCCTCTTTTCCTCTGCCTCCGCAGCTTCAGGTCGCCGTCTGCTGCGGTGGCGTGTTCGTTATGTCCGGCCAAGACAGCCTGGCGCTTCGCAGCTGTCCGTCACATTTGCGCAATTGCGCAATCCGCTCGACGACCTGTCGATCCGCTCGGCTTTCGTGGAATTCGACCGTGTCTGCTATCCAGACGAGTTTGCAGGAACGCTGCAGACCACCGCCGACGTACCTGCAGCAGCGTAGCGGACCACGTGAGTTTCATGATGGTCTTCCCTTCCCTGAACTTTTCGGTGTTGCCGCGCGCCGGAACGTGGCAGGAGGAGTCTTGCAGTCGTACCTCGTCGAGTGGTGCCTATTTGTCGCAGGTCGACATCGCCGGACTGAACCGGGCGGCTGCTCCAGCTGGACTTTACCTTCCCGACGGTGCCCTGAGCGCCAGCTCGTCGACGGAGTGCCGAACTTCACGCGAGTCCGAGGTGTGGCTTTGGATGTTCCGGCACTACAGCGGACGACAAGAACTGTCTCCTGGGATCTTCGGTCTGCAGCGAGATGATTCCCGGGCCGCCCAGAATTGCTTTCCAGACACAGTCGCTCAATGCTGCGGTGCAACGTTACCCAGTGCACAAACGTAGTTCGCTACTGGATCTCGGCAAGGTTGAGTGGCCAGCGGCGGTGCCGACTTCTTGCGGTTGCCGTAACGGTCCACTACAGCGTACGGTGGAAGCTGCGCAAGCCGGCCCGCCTGGTGCTTGAGATCGAACGTGCCGATGCAAGTGATGATCTGAAGCCGTTCATCGTGCAGCCGAATGTACGTTCGGAGGTATGGTTTTTCCCCTGGGACGACGTTCGATCTGGCGCACTATTTCGACCCGAATGAAAGTGACTGGCGCGCTGGTGCGCGGCCAGCGATCGCTCACCTGCGTTTGCTGGTCATGCCGCTGGACTGGGTCTCCGTCCAGCCGGACATCATCGAGGTGCAGTCCTGCTGACGCGGTGAGAGTCAGCATGGCCGTAAATCGGTTCGCTTCGCTGCCACTGGAGCGTGCGATAAAATGGCCCTCGCCTATGGAGAACTCGATTAAGTGGTGAGCAGAACGAGCTCGCCCGTGTCTCAGTCTGCCTCACGCCGGCCGCGCCCGTGGCTGGCACGACATTGCGACCTGGCCATCCTGCTGCTGCTTGTGCTCGCGTCCATACCTCCCGTGTGGCTCTCGCCGCGAGCGGTGGTCGTGGTGCGCGATACCTCGCTGATCGATGACAACTGGCATCTGGACGAAATCTACAAGCTGTCGCGCGGCATTTGGGTTGGCCGCGACGTTGCCTTTACCCACGGCCCCATCTTTCAGTGGCTGTCGAGCCTGCCCGGGCGTTCCATGGGCGTCGCCGATGGGACCGCTCTACGCCACCTGGGTCACGGTGCCGGCGTGGTGCGCCTTCCTTTTCGTTTATCTGACATTGCGGCTCCTGCTTCCCGAACAGCCAGCCTGGAAACGCGCGCTGCTGCTGTTCCTGGTGCTGGTGTTCTGGGAGCCATCACTACGGAACGCTTTCCCGGTCCTGCTCTTCGCGGTCTTTCTGCGAGGCTGGTATGCGGTTATCGACGCGCGCCTGAAAGCTCACGCGTTCGGAATTATCGCTGCGCTGCTGCTGGTTACGGCCTTCCTGGTGGCGTCGGACACCGGTGTCTACTCGACCGCCGCCTGGGGTGCGGCTACCGTCGCTGTGCTCTTCGAAGCCCGCGGGGAGAAGAACATCGCCGGCAAGGGCTTTCTGACGCTTCTGGCGTTTGCCGTCTCCGCTTTCATCCTCGCAGTTGCGGCGAACGCCGTTCTGGCCAGAGCTTTCGACTTCCGCTTCTGGAAGGAAAGCGCGCACATGGTGAGCGTGTATCGCTGGGCCACGCCAGCGGCGATGACCGATGCCGGCACGATCCGCCTGCTAGGGATCTTCTTCACCGGAGCGGCGGTATTTCTACTCCGGTGGGGCGCGAGCAGCAAGGACCGTGCCGCCGTGACCGCGCGCACAGGCTTCCTGCTGGGCGGCTTCGCCTTCGCCCTCGTGATGCTGCAGAGCGCGCTGGTGCGCTCGGACTACGGCCACGTGGTGATCGCGTCGTTTGCTATGGTGCTGCTGGCAGGCACGATTCTGTTCTCGTTTGCATCGCAACCGCTTTCGTCGATCTTGGTTCTGCTGGCGATTGCCTGCTCGATGCTGTTCTCCCATCCGGCCTTCCGGCCCTCCATGGCCATCCGTCTGGTGCGGCAGATCCGAAACCCTTTGACCGCGTGCCCGGCCGGTTTCCGGGAGTTCGATCGCGGCTGCTTTGCCCCGGAATTTACTGCGATGCTGCAGGCGGCGGCCAGCTACCTCGGCCAGCACAGCCAGCCGCAGGAAAGTATCACGGTCTTTCCGTACCAGACGAAGTTCGGCATCGTGGCGCGGCGCAATGTTGCCGGAGGCTTGATGCAGGCCTATACCGCCAGCGGTCCGTACCTGTTCTGGTTGGAAATCTCGGGTCTGGAGAAAGCCCCCGTACCTGCCGGTCTTTACCTGCCTGACGCCGACGTAAGCAGCCTGAGCGACAGCCAACTGGTTCGCTGGCGCAATCTCGACCTGAGCCTGCCGGTGGATGGCACCTACAACTTCACCCGCACGCCGGAAGTGTGGTTCTGGATGCTGCAGCATTACCGCAGCGAAGGACAGCTCTCGCCGGGCGTCTTCGGACTGCTGCGCGACGACTCGCGGAGATCGCGGATTTCGATGCAAGCCCTGCCGCTTGGCCTGGCTGCGCAAACCTATCCCATCCATGAACGGAGCTCGGCCGTGGACCTGGGCGCACCGGACTGGCCGGCGGGCAGCGATTTTCTGCGGCTGCGCCTGACGGTGCGTTACCCGTTCTGGTGGAAGTTGCGCAAGCCCGCGCGCATGCAGTTGGAGATCACTCGCGCCGATGGCAGCGGCGAGTTGCGATGGTTTGTGACGGAGCCTAATACTCCTACGGATGTTTGGGTCTATCCATGGAGCCCACCGGACCTGGTCCACTATCTCGACGCGGACGAGAGCCACTGGCGGACCACACCACGTTCTGCCATTACCAAGCTGCGGATTTTGGCCACGCCGCTGGACTGGGTTTCGGTAACGCCCGAGGCGATCGTGGTGGAGGCGGCTGATGCGGTGCGGCTAGCGGTGAATCAGTAACCGAAATTTTTGTTCAGTGCTGTTGTCTTCCGCCTCATAGTGTTGCAGAGTGCATCAGTACGATGAAAATTGCAACAGCACCTCTGAAGACCTTCGCCTTCGATCTAAGTCGCTGATTTCGTTTGTGCTCCGCCAGCAATCTTCCAGCTCAAAGCCGATTTTCTGCGTTTCTCCGTTGCAGAACACAACAAGTTGCTTAGTTGTGAAATGCAGCTTCCCCGTTGTTGTAATTCGCAACAGCCTTCCGTAAACCAAGCAATCATGCGCAGTTGCACGTTCATATCGAAGCGATTCGCATCGCTTCTCCGTTTGGTACACCGCATGCTTTATAGAAAATGCTAAGCGCGAGAAACAAAAGCGCGGCAAGATCAAATCCCTCGGACAGCGAGGCAGGAGGCGGTCATGACAGTTCTACTCGTTCTGGCGATGTTCGCAATCTTTCTGACGATTGATTACTTCTACTCCAAAGCAAAACATCCGGTCCTGCAGGTTGCGCCTGCGATGAGGAAGCACGATGCAACGGCGCCACGCCTGCAGCCCAGTCTGGTCGGGGGCTTCTCGGTTCCGGAAAACCTACGCTATCATCCCGGGCACACTTGGGCGTTGAGCGAGAGTCCCAACCTCGTACGCATCGGCATCGACGACTTTGCCTCCAAGCTGGCCGGGAAGATTGAGCATGTGACTCTCCCGCAACGCGGGCAGTGGATTCGCCAAGGGCAGAAGGTATGGAGCCTGGTACGCAATGGGGTAAAGGTTGACATGGTATCGCCGATTGAAGGCAGCGTCTCCGACATCAATGAAGCCGTGATCAACGATCCGGCCCTGGCCAGCAAAGACCCCTACGGCAACGGCTGGATGGTGACCGTGCAGTCTCCCGATGCCAAGACTAACTTCCGCAACCTACTGGGTGGCGCGCTGGCACGCTGGTGGACTGAGGAATCCTCGATGCGGTTGCAGCGGCTGGTTCCCAACGCTCTCGGCGCCCTAGCGCAGGACGGTGGGGTGGCCATCGACGACGTGGCCAGCACGATTCCCGACGAGCAATGGGTAAAGATCACACACGAGTTCTTCCTCGCCTAAGCGCACCGCGCTGTAACCCTCACGCCCCGGAGTGCAGCCTCCTGCTCCGGGGCGTTGTTTTGTTTCTCGCTTTCACATTTTGCGATTCGCCGCACTCCGCCTTCCATGTCACAAGACCTTGTGCGCCGCGTCACTGAACACCGGTGACGAGCCGGATTAAAAAGAGGCTGTTAGGCTGCGGAGGTTGCAAGCTGCCGGTCCCGGCAAAAGACCATCCGCTGGCGCAGGTGAGTTTATGTTGACGTTTGCACTTTTTCCTCTTGCTCTTTTCTTTCTGGGAGCGGTCCTGGTGACCGGCCTGCCGGTTGCGTTAAGCCTGCAATCGTATTTCCGCAACCGCGGACGTCAATCGGCTATCTGTCCGGAAAACGGCGAGCCGGTCGATGTCGAGATGGACAGCAACTATGCGTTCTGGAGCGCGTACCGCGGCCAGGAGCACACACAGCTGCAATCCTGTTCCCGCTGGCCGGAAAGGGGCGATTGCGGCCAGGAATGCCTGGCGCAACTCGAACCTTCTCCGGAGAACGTGGAACGGCTTATGCTGGGCTGGTACAAGGGCAAGGCCTGCGCTATCTGCACGCGCGCGATTACACCTTCGGATTGGCGACGTGGCCGCCTGGCATGGCTCGACGACCGATACAAGCTGGTTGAGTTGCGGCAGGTGAATCTAACGCAGCTGCAGTTCGCCCTGCAGGGAATGCGCCCGCTGTGCTGGACCTGCCATCAGGAAGAGCGGGTTCGTCAAGCAGTTCTACCGCGTCCGCTAAGAGGTGACCGCCAGGGAGCGAAAGCGGCATCGACGCGGTTGGCGAGTGAGGTTGAGGCATTGTAGGTGTGGCTGTCTGTTCAGCCACAGCGCTATTTCGTCGTAAGGGGAACGCGCTCCCCGTTCCCCTTCCTGATTTCTACCTTTCCCGGGCCGGTCCCGGCCCCGCAGATTGTCACTCCAGGAGTACAATTCCGGACGGCATGAGAAGAATCGTCCCACGCGGTTTGCTGATGATGGCTCTGGCCGTCACGGCCGCGGCGCAAACCCAGCCGCAGCAAGGGCCTGCCGGCGTGCCGGTCCGCAAGTCTCCGCTGGCGGACTATGCCGGAATGTGGACCGGGGCTTTCGAAGGTAAAACCTGGATGACAGTCCGGCTCGCACTGCAAGGCGACCGGTTGTCAGGTTCCATCCAGCACGCCCGCGAGCTGCAGTTTAACGACCTGGGCGAGATCAAGAGCGTCAGCGATGAGCAGTCCACCGAAGTTGTGCAACAGGCGGAGGTAAACCCCAATGGGTTGTTGCTTACGACCAAGGACCCGGACACACAGGAAACCGACCATTTCACGATGAAGTTAACGGGCGAATCCACAGCCGAAATCAAGATGAACGCGATGAAGATGCCACCCGGGATGCCGAAGATCAAACCCTGGAAGTTGACTCGGGCGGCCGGCCCGGCGGCGGCACCGCGATAATCCCAGGACAGTTCTCCTCGCAAGATCAGGCGCGCAGTTCAGAGCTAATTCAAATGCATCGCAATACGCGCTTCGTAGGGGCCGGCGCCACTGTTACACTGCTAGCGATCTCATGACATCTCCAATCTTGCGCATCATGGGCGCCATAGCGGGGCTGGGGAGCGCCATATTATGCTGGTTCCTGGGGAGCAGGCTGGCCATGTCGCTGCACCCGGCGGCGGCGCCTTTGCAGACTGGCCCGCAATATGCTTTGCTGGCTTTCCTGCTGATACCGGCGCTCATCCTGGCGGTTGTGGCGCTGTTCTGGGTACCGCCCCGCGTATCCGGTGGTGGCCCCTTGCCGGAGGGAAACCTCTGGCGCCTCGCGCTGGTGCTTTTGTTCCTGGCTGCCTTCGTAATCGGACTGGTGCGCTGAGGCGCGGCACCCTTAAGGAGTGGCGTGGCCCGGCCTGACACCGTTCTGCTTCGACCGAGGCTCAAGCGGGGAAACGGTAAAAACCCGCTCCACCACTCGTCCCTTCAGGTTCGGCTCCATTTCACCGATCAGGCAGAAGACAGTGCCGCGCCCAAGCGCATCAGTTCGATTCGCATGGGGCACGTTAGGATGCCTGATTCTTGCGCAGAGGACCCGGAAATCAGGGGGACGGCGGCACCGAGTCGTCGTCGTCCACGGGGGCGCCGCCGTTTCGTTGCATCTCGTCGTAGATGTCTTTCATCACCTCGTCGTGGTAGCCGTCATTGTGCATGCGGTCCTTCATTTCCTGGAGGGCTGCGTTGAGCACATGGTAGTGGTGAAGGTTGCGGAAGCGCGGATCGGTGGTGGCTTCCTTCCACAGGCTGTGCAACAGGTCGACGTCCTCCTGCCGCATGCGCGGACTGTGCGGGCCCAGCAGGTACTCGTGACGAGTGCCGGCGGGATCTACCACGATCAACTTCAATCGCGGACGCGGCTCCGGGAGCCGCTCCCAGGCGTCGCCCGTAAGTTTGCCCTGCTCGTCAGCGGTAAGTTTGTTCGATAGGCCGCAAATGACGACGGACGAATGTAAGCGCTGCGCGGTGGCCACAATTGCCTCAAAAACGTCGTTGGTGGGCACCACCACCAGAGAAACGTGTTTGCCCTCTTTCTCCGCAACGTTGACCACCGAAGTAAGCAGCTCCCGTTCGTACTTCTTGAAGACTTCCGCGGTCTCCACTACGTCACTCCCACCAAAGGAGTGCTCCCGATGGTACACGCGCGCCGTCATGACCACCACGTCAGTCTTGTTGGTGTCGGTCTTGGTCAGCACCTGCCGGAGATAATACAGATTGCGAGGATCGCGGACCGCCACCAGGATATTGCCAGGCCGAACTTCCATGGTTTCGGCGCTGAGTTCACTGTCCGCAGCGACATTGAACTGCTCCAGCCCGGATTCACCTGTGGCATGCTGGTGCGCAGTCTTGCGCTCCGAGATGGTGAGCACCACGAAGAACACCAGACTGAAGCTGACGCCGGCGATGGTGGCCAACTCTTTGGTGAACAGATTTACGACCGCAGTGGAGAACAGGATCAACGAAATGGCGATAAGCCCGAGCGGGATTTCCACGCCCTTAATGTGAATGTTGCCCGGCACCTTCCATTCCCGGTTCTCCGGACTCGTGTAGCGCAACACCACCACCGCCAGCGACATGAACGAGAAGCTCCAGATGACGCCGAATGCGTACAGAGAAGCCAGCAGATACACGTTGCCGCGGCTGGCCAGGATGGTGAAAATCTGCAGCCCAACGATCATGTTGATGACGCGAAAGCTGGTCCCGAAGCGCTTGTGCGGTCTCTTGAACCAGGTGGTAAGCACACCATCTTCGACCATGCGGCTGAGAACGCCATTAGCGCCCACAATGGCCGTATTAACCGCGCCTGAAAGGATGAGAGCCCCGACGATTACCACGAAGCCCTGGAAGACCAGCCGCAAAGTATAGGGTCCGACCACATTCATGGCCAGGCCGCCGATGAGGTTGGCAAAGTAATCGTGCCGTACACCATCGGGGATGATCATCACCGCGAAGAAGGAAACCAGCGACGTAAAGAACAGACTGTAGAGGAAAATAACCAGCCCGGTCTTCTCCAGGTTTTTCAGTTTCGGGTGTTCGATTTCGCGGTTCACCTGGGCCAGCGATTCCTCGCCGCTCATGGCCAGCACCGAGTGGCCGAAGCCGACCAGCAACATGACTAGCGGAATGCGCGCCGCCCAGGTGCCGAGCAGCCAGCCCAGGGACTCACGATCATGGTGCATGTGCTCCGCTGATGGCAGCGGTGGCAGCTGCCCTCCGCGCTGCACCAGGGTCAGCAGGCACCAGACAATCAAGATCACCACCATAACTGTGGTGATCTTCATGATCTGCAGGGCCCGTTCGCTGGACTCGTGAATCCCCTGGACGTTCTTCCACCAGAAGTAGAGGCTGACCAGTACCGCAAAGGCAGCAGCAAAGGAATTTTCCGGAACCTGGATGTGGTAGCCGAGGTGATGAAACGTATCGGTCAGAAATCCGGCCGCGTATTGCCCGGCAGCGACGGAGCTGATGGGGCCGGTCAGGATGTAGTCGAAGAGGAGAGCTGAGACCGACAGCTTGGCCAGGGTTCCACCCATGGCCTGCTTGACCACCCGATAGACGCCACCGCGAACGAACATCGAGCTGGACTCGATGTAAATGGCCCGCACCGCATAGCTGAAGAGCATGACCGCGAGTACGAACCAGGGAGCGCTTTTGCCGATGACCTTCTCGGCGTCACCGCCCACGTAATAGGCTGAGGAGGCGAGGTCGGAGAGGACGATGGCGGCGGCCCGCCAGTACGAGATGAAAGTCAGCATCACCGTGGTGGCGACGAAGACTTTGATTGCAGGCCGATGAAGGTTAGGAGCTTGTGTGGTCATACGCGGTCCCCCAAGCCTTCCCGGGGGCTGCACTACTGGCAGTAGACGCTCGCTAAAATGTACGCGTTTCTTCTCCGGTTGTCAGTAGCAGGGGACGCGTCGTTGCATGACAATTGCAGGACTCCTCAAGCGGAACACCTGTTGTGTGGAACGGCAAGTAGCCGCTTAAGCTCGTTTGGTCAAGTATGTTCCGCTGATGCGGTCGTGCCAGCAGAGGGTATCCACATCCACAAAGGCCCAAAGCAGCCCCATGGCGAGGGAGGCCGCGGAAAGATAGAGCCCCAGAATGCGATTGCGGCGATGGCGGACGCAAAGCTTGCGTCCCTTGAAGATACTTAGCCGGATGCCTACCACTGCCATTCCTGCAGTTCTCCCCGCGTAAACCACAAACAGGTATTGATAGATCGCCCACAGCAGCACGATCACGAGTGCGGCGGTCAGGCGCACCGGCTTAGTAAACTGCAGATCGGGAAGCATCTTGTGGCCAATGAAGGCGAAGGCGGCTGCGGCCAAGGCCACGAGTGACCAATCCACCACAGCGGCATAGAGGCGAAGCGGGATGCTCGCCGCACGAAATGGCAACTCGTAATCGTCGGGAACGGCAGAAGCTGCCGCCGGCTCAAAACGCAGTCCGTCAAGGAACGGCGTAGTGGGAAATGCCTCCAACTCCTCCGGAACATCGAGAATGCGAGGCTGCTCCGGCAGGATCGGGTCTGCGAGACGGTAGGCGGTCTCTGCGCCTCCCGGCTGGCGTGGAAAGGCGATAACCTTACGCCTGGTTCTGGGACGTGGCTGGACGACAGGTGACGGCATCGGCTCGGCGTCCGGAAGGTGCGGAGGCGAGACTGCGATTGACACCTCCGGCGCCGATTCTGCTGCGAGTTGAGGTGTGTGCTCAGCCGGAACGGAATCCGCCGTCAACTCTGGTGAATCTGCGATCGGATCCGATTCGGCAGTCAATGTAAGCGAGTCGACACCTTCGATGACCGCCAACCGGATTTCCGGCTCGAACCTTGCGGCCGTTGCATCGCCGAATTCAGCAACTGGCACGTCAGCTTGCCCGAATTTTCCATCCGCCCGAATGTCTAATTCCGGCGACGGCAGTTCAGCATTTGCTCCGGGATCAGCTGAAACCGGATCGGCCGCAGGAAATGGGAAGCGCATGGAAAACGCTCCCTCGATACGGCGTCCTCGGCGAGTTCGAAAGCGTGTCACACGCGAATGAACTTCCTTGCGCCAAAGGTCGTGGTTCAATCGGCCCGAATCGGCAGGGTTTTCAGATCGCGAATGCTGCGGTTCTGTCATATCGTATGGCAAGTCGTCCTTCTACCTCCGGCGTCCGCACCAAGAACATGCGCCACCGTGCGGCAGCCCGGAAAGATGGTCATTAATAAAGAGGTCGCATGCGCGCTGATACGAGCACACCGCATCGCATGATCGACGCAACCAGTCAGCAAGCGGCGGGTTTATGAGAAAGGCCAGAGCTGCGTGAATCCACGGAGGGTCAGCTGACATTTTGCCTGTCGCCATGCAACGTGCTAAGTTGCAAAGTCCGTTTAAACTGAGACGAACCGGCGGAGGGACACAGCGCCTCGGATGATTTCCCGCACTCGATTGATTATCACGGCGCTGGTGGTGTGTCACCTATTTCTGCAGCCGGCTCTGTTAACTAGCCAGTTGCGTCCGCCTGCGGCGCCCGAAGCTCCAGGACCCGCAACGCAAGCGCAACCGCTGTTGGAATCCGCATCCCCAGCTGAAAACGAACCACTTGCAAGCCCTCAGGCGCTCGCTCAGCAATCGACACCACCCCCGAAGATCGATGTCGTGACCGACAGCGGCCAGCAGGATCACCGAACCGAACAAATCATCCAGCAGGAGTTGCAAACCAGCAGCGATCAGGAGTTAGGACCGCCACGCCCGGCCATCAATGTTCCGCTTGGACGTAACGAGGTGCTGATCCGGGCCGACGAGCAGGAAAAAGTCCAGGATATCTACAAGGTGCGAGGTCATGTTGAGATTCGCTTTCGCACCTACGTTCTGCACTGCGACGAAGCGACCTATGATTCCACAACCGGCCAAATCATCGCCACCGGACATGTGGTCTTCGACGGAGGCCCGCATAACGAGCACCTGGTAGGCACCCATGCCACCTACGACGTGAGCCGCGACACGGGCACCTTTTATGACGTGACCGGCTCGACCGGAGTTCGCGTGAAGAACAATATGATGTTTCTCACCTCGTCCACTCCTTTCTTCTTCACCGGCAAGGTGGTGGACAAGCTGGGACCAGATTCTTACCGCGTCCATTATGGCTATATCACGTCGTGCCAGTTGCCGAAGCCCAAGTGGGAGTTCAACTCGAAAACTGCGATGATTGAAATGGGCGAGGAAGCCAAGATGTATCACGCAACCTTGCAGATTCACGGCATCCCGCTCTTTTACTTCCCGTTTGTCGAGCACCCCACCGATAACCTGGGCCGGAAGAGTGGCTTTCTGATTCCGGTCATCGGCCAGTCGAATACCAGAGGCACGATACTTGGCGATGGTTTCTACTGGGCCATCAATCGCAATTCCGATGCGACCATCGGGGCCAGCCTTTACTCCAAGCGGGGCTGGGCGCAGCACGGGGTGTACCGGGTGGTGGGATATACCTATACGTTTCACGCCGAGTATTTTGGAGTGATTGACGAAAAGGGGTATCCGCCGACGGGCCAAAATCAGGGTGGCGAAGAACTCAAGGCTGACGGTTTCCTGCAGCTGCCGCAGCAGTTCCAAGGCGCCCTCTCGGTGGACTACCTAAGTTCCTATATATTTCGCTTGGCTTTCGCCCAGAGTTTCACCGAGGCCATCAACTCTGAAGTGCGTTCCAACGGGTATATCTATCGCGACCAGAACGGCTACTCGTTGAACTACCTCGTCGCGCGTTACCAGGACTACCAGAGCGAAAATCCTGGGGATGTAATCGACATTGCCCACCTCTCGACTTTCGAGTTCTCCTCGTTGGAGCGCCCTTTCCGGCGGTCGCGCCTGATGTACTCGTATGATTTCGCCGCCGAGGCTGTTTCCCGGCACGAGCTGGGTTTCCAGACAGCGCCGGCGGTTGGCCGTCTTGATGCCTATCCCAGTGTTTCCCTGCCGACCTTTCTTCATGGCTGGACCTTCCGCCCCGAAGCCGGTTTTCGCGAAACCTACTACACCCAACGGCTCGCTACCGAACCGGGCACCTCCACAGTAATTGCTGTCAGCGATCCCATTAACCGAACGGTTTTCTCTGGTTCAATGGACATTCGGCCCCCCTCCTTCTCTCGGATCTTCGATCGCAAACTGTTCGGTTACATCCTGAAACACACGGTCGAACCCAGTGTTAGCTATCGCTACCAGACCGGCATCAACGATTTCAGCCAGATCATTCGTTTCGACCAGCGTGACATTCTGGCAAATACCAACGAATTTCGATACGGCATCGTCAACCGAATTTACGCGAAGAAGTCAAAATCCACAGGCAAGTGTTTCCAGAATCCGAAATACGACTGGCTTACCCCGGCCGCCGAAAAACAAATAGAGAAGGCCATCCATGCCGACATTGTGCCGCAAAAGGAGACCTGCGACGATCAGCAAGGCCCCGCTCGCGACATCATCACTTGGGAAGTCGCGCAGAAGTACTACATGAACAGAACCTTCGGCGGAGCGCTTGTGCCCGGCCAAACCAACGTATTTGACAGCACCGTCGATTTCACCGGCATCGCCTTCCTCACTGAGCCACGCAATTTCTCGCCTGTAATTTCCCGTTTGCGAATACAGGATGCGTCCACCGACTTCGGCTGGGCCTTGGACTACGATCCGGTGCTGCATCAAGTCAATGCGAGCACGGTCTTCGCCGGCTACCGCTGGGGTAACTGGTATTTGAATGCAGGTCAAAGTTATCTCAATGTGCCGCCTCCCAACCCCACCATTTTTGATCAGTACCGCATCATGCTGCTCTACGGAAACATTGGCAAGAAGGGCCTGAGTGTGGCGGGGAATATGGGATGGGACGCCCGCTTACATTACCTTCAATCTGCCACTGGACAAATCAACTACAACTGGGACTGCTGCGGCGTTACCTTCGAATATCAGCGCTTTGCCCTCGGCTCGGTACGCAATGAAAACGCGTATCACTTCGCATTCAGTCTTACCAATGTTGGGACCTTCGGCACCATCAAGCGTCTGCAGCGCCTGTACTAGCGCCCATCATCGGCACTGGAATTGTTTACAATTACCCAATGGCTGCGTTGCCGGATAGCCTATCCACCGGGTCGAAGAATCTCGAAGGCAAGTCACGTGCCTTACGAGATCGGTTGCGTTCGTTGGGACGCCTGTTGGTGGCCTACTCGGGTGGCGTGGACTCCGGGTACCTCGCTTGGGCAGCACATCGCGAAGTGGGCAACAACATGCTTGCGGTGGTGGCGGATTCCCCCAGCCTGGCGCGTTCGCAGATGCGTGACGCCGTAGCTTTTGCCGAAGAAGAAGGGATCCCGCTCAGGGTCATCAATACGGACGAGATGGAGCGCGCGGATTATCTCCGCAATGATGCTGCCCGATGCTATCACTGTAAAGACGAGCTCTTCACCGCTATGGAAGCGTACCGGCGCGGCTGCGGGTTTGACGCCATCGCCTACGGCGTAAATGTCGATGACCAGGGAGACTATCGACCCGGTCAGCAGGCCGCCCTGCTGCACCAGGTAGCTGCCCCCTTGCTGGAAGCGGGTCTGACCAAGGAAGAGATCCGGCATCTGGCATCACAAGCGGGATTGCGGATCTGGAACAAACCCGCATCGGCGTGTCTTTCCTCCCGGATTGAGTATGGCCGGCCGGTGACGCGAGAGGCTCTCTCGGCTGTCGAGCAAGGCGAGGACGCCCTGCGGCAACTCGGCTTCCGCCAGGTCCGAGTGCGGCATCACGGCGAGATCGCGCGCATCGAGATTGCACGCGAAGAATTAGCCCGGGCGATGACCCTGGAGATGGCTGCGGAATTCACGCGTATCTTCAAGGCCCTCGGATTCTCCTACGTGACGCTCGACCTGGAAGGCTTTCGTTCCGGCTCGATGAACGCCGTCCTGCCCGCTGACTCTCTCGCGAGAACCAAGTCAAAGTCCCCCTGAGGTTGACCAGCAACTCCAGGGTGCGTCTAAGACTCTGGAAGGGGCTCATTGCAGGTTTGCTTTCCTCCCCGGGCCCCTGTGACCGGGCCATTCGTCATGAGATAATCAAAGATTCATGTTCATCCCCCAAAGGTGGTTATTTGCTGTGTTGAGACGATTGACTGTCTTGTCGCTATTGTTGTGTCTCGGGTGTTCGGCGCAGTCGAATTCGCAATCTGGCGTGCTGGACGTAAACCAGCGCATTGAGCGGCAGGTCCATGCCTATTTCAATATTCCAGCGGATGTGAATGTCAAAATCGGGGCGCGGAGTGCCAGTGAGTTCCCGAACTACGAAACGGTCGCGGTCACGCTAAGCCGCGGAGAAAAGTCACAGACGATGGACTTCCTGGTGTCCAAGGACGGCAAGACCCTGATCCGCATGACCAAGATTGACCTGACCGAGGACCCATACGCAGCGACGATGAAAAAGATTGACGTGGCGGGGCGTCCGACGCGCGGGAATCCCGACGCCAAGGTCACGATCATTAACTACGACGACTTCGAATGCCCCTTCTGTGCCCGCATGCACAGCACGCTGATGACCGAGATCCTGCCTCAGTATGGCGATAAAGTCAAAATCATCTACAAAGACTACCCGCTCTCGATGCACCCCTGGGCCAAGCACGCTGCCAACAACGCCAACTGCCTGGCCAAGGAGAGCGGACCGGGCTATTGGGAGTTCGCAGACTATGTGCACGCCAATCAGCGCACCATCAGCGGAAGTCAAAAGGACGTGCAAAACTCGTTCAACGAGCTGGACCATATAACGCTCGACATCGGAAAGAAGAACGGGGCTGATGCCGCGCGGTTGCAGGCGTGCATCAAGGCCCAGCCGGATGCCGCTCTGAAGGCCTCGATGACAGAGGGCGACTCGATTGGCGTTAGTGCGACGCCGACGGTTTTCGTCAATGGCCAACGACTGGAAGGGGCCGTTGATGTCGACGAGGTGAGAGCGGCGTTGAACCAGCGGCTTATCGAGGCCGGTGTGCAACCTCCAGCCCCAAAGCCCGCTCCGCAACAGGCGCCCGCTAGCAAGTAGTTTCCTGCAGCAGAGGCTCCGTGTCTTACAAGCCGGGACTAGAGCTCCCGTGCTGGCAGTCAGTTGATCTATGTCAATACAGGCCTCCCAGGAGGGGCGAAGATTGAAAGCAACCCGCAAGCTTAGAACGAGCCTCGCGATCGCAACCGGCGTGTCACTTGCGCTTGTCCTGCTATTTCTCGGACTAGGCTGTTCCGGAAAGCAGGAGGGTGCCGACGTAATGGCGACCGTGAATGGCCGCAAGATTACCCGCACCGAAGTCGAAAAGTATTACAACAACCAGACCGCCGATGCGCCCCAGAAACCCAGCGAGGAGCAGGCCGACAGCCTTCGGCTCAGCATCCTGCGCCAGCTGATCGACAACGAGATCCTGATGCAGCGCGCCGAGAAGATGGGCCTGCTGGCCACCGATGAGGAAATCAACAGCAAGTTGGCGGAGATCAAAGCGCCCTACACACAGGAGGAGTTTGACAAGCGGCTGAAGGAACGTAACCTGACCCTGGACGACTTCAAGCGCGACCTGCGGCGTTCCATCACCATCGAGAAAGTGCTGAACAAGGAGGTAACTTCGAAGATCAACATTTCCGACGAAGACATCACCGCTTATTACAATCAACATAAAGCCGAGTTCAACCTGATCGAACCGCAATATCATCTTGCCCAGATCCTGGTTACCACCCAGCCCAATCCGCAAGTGAAAAACGTCAAGGCACAGAATGACGCCGACGCCCGTAAGAAGATCCAGATGGTCGCCAACCGACTCGACAGCGGTGAAGACTTCGCCACCGTTGCCATGAACTTCTCGGAGCAACCGGAGACCTCGCAGAACGGCGGCGATCTCGGATTCGTGCCCGAGTCCTCACTCAAGAGTGACAGGATTGCCTACGAAGCGGTCAACAAGCTGAAGGCAGGGCAGTACACCGCAGTAATCGTCGTGGCCGATCCCAACAGCCACCAGATCTACGGTTATCGCATCGTGAAGCTACTGAGCAGGGAAGCTGCCGGCCAGCGCGAGCTTAAAGATCCCCGTGTTCAGCAGGCAATTCGCGAGCAGCTCCGCGACCGTCGCGAGCAGTTGCTGAAGGCCGCCTACTACGAATCCATTCGCGACAAGGCCACGGTTCAAAACTATTTCGCTGATGACATTCTGAAGAAAGCCGGAACGATGAAGTAGGTGGCGCGATCCCGCGTAGGATCTGTTTTTCGCACCAGCGGCTATGGCCGGTGCAACTGCCAATACACGATGCCGGCAATCAGCACGGCCAGCACAACCGCAATCCACACAAGAGGCAGTCGAATCCGCTTGTGAGACTCGCGTAGACGGGCGATTTCCGGCGCTAATGCCTCTGCGGCGGCTGCCGCCGAGTTGACTCTTTCTTCGCCGGCAGTCGCACACGCCAGCCCGCCATTCGTGGCTACCCGGGCGTCCTTCCCTGCCACAACCTCAGCCGTGGCCGGCGGCTTGACACTGATGGGCGCGACGCGCGTCTCGTCGGGTGTCAAAGCCGGAAGTACCCCGCTCTGCACTCCTGACTGAGACTTGATGATCTGCGGTGCTGGCGCCAAGACGTTCTTGGATACCACCGGCGCCAGGAAGCGGTACCCGCGCCGGGGAAGCGTCTCCACATACAGAGGATTGTCTGTGTTGTCGCCCAGGACGGTTCGAATCTGCTTGACGCAATGGTTCATCCCCTGCTCGAAATCAACGTAGGTTTCCTCCCCCCACAGCTGTTCCTTGATTTCTTCCCGGGTAACAACCTGGCCGGCTCGGGTCGCCAGCAGAGCCAGCAGACTAAGGGGTTGCGGGGCAAGTTTGATGACAGTGCCCGACTTGCGCAGTTCTTCGGTGTCGAGATTAAGCTCGAAGACCCCGAAGCGCAGCAACTTATGCGTGGCACTCACAAGACAACCTGAAGATTGAGTTAGGACCGTGTGAGCCGGATTATACACTGGCTACACCTCGTCCATGTCGATCATCTTTCAATCCATCCCTATTATTATCAGCCGCTTAGACGATCATCTCCAATCCATCTCGAAATCACCCCTTAACCATTGATTCCGAATCCGAACGGACGCATTGTGGCTCGCGAGAGCGGGAAATTGAGCGGAGCTCAACGAACTGCTCCTCATCGGGGGGACCCTTCCGGAGGCGGGTTACGAATCCCGCCTCTGGAGGGCGATAAGAAAGCCCCCGAGCCCGTTGGCGGCCATGGCAGGGGCCGCCAACGATTAACAAGAGGAAGGAGGAACCCCATGAAAAGGCAAGGAATGCAAGCGCATCAGTTGGAAAAATTTGCCCGGTTCCTGGATGAGCATCCTGGATTCTCGCCGCTGCTCATCGGAGAAGGTGCCCTTGTCTGTGGCTTCCAAATGGGCGGCAGCTTCCTCCGGATCGACGAAATGGAAAGGCTCATAGCAACCCGTGCGCATTTCGACACGCAAGAAGCGGCGCTGCTGCTCAGCACGTTGCCAAAGATGAACCGAGGGGTGCTCTAAACATGCAGCCAGCTCATACCAAGACGCTGACACTGGGCCGGTTCGTAAGCCGCTTGGTTTCGTCGCTGCAGGCTGGTTTTGAGAACAAGATTGCGGGCGAGGTGCAGAACAGAGCCTCGCGAGGCGTTAGAGACAAAGGTTTACGGGAGACAGGCATCGAGCCCGCTACCGCACCGGGCGTCGTCATTTGCAGCGCTGCACAAGTGCTGGGCGCGCATTCGAGGCAGCCGGTCATAGTCGCTTTCGGACCAAGCCTGGCCTTGCTGACCATGTTGCGCTGTCTCCCGCGCCGTAATCGCACCCGATGGCGGGACCAACTCTGCCGTCGGGATGCGCGATCGCCGTTCGCTACTGTTCGCGGTGATCGCTGTGTTAGGGAGTGCGCGGAAATCTGGCCGAGAAATTGTCGCGCGCTCCCGGGTGGGGCAACTCGTGCGGTTAAGTTGCCCCTCACTTCTCGACCCCGAGCAAACCGGTCTCGAAGCTGCTCCTCAATTGCTTGTAATGAAGCTTGGCTCGCCGATGGCTGTGTTACGCTCTTCTTATCCGCTGCAAATCGGCCATTCAGGACGCATTGATGAGAGTTTTTCGACTCGCGCTCCTGTGCCTATTACTTCCGGCAAGCTGTTGGGCACAAGGGACGCGCACCTGGGAACAGACCAAGTACGACGACTTCGAAAAGGGCACCGCTCATGGCGTGGCCATCAGTAGCGATGGCAATCTTACCCTCGCGCCTGCCTTCGAAGGGCTCTACACCTCGCCCTCAACTTATCTCTGGAGTCTGGCTTCCGACAGGCAGGGCAACATCTATGCCGCGGCGGGATCGCCGGCACGCGTGTACAAACTTGCTCCTGACGGCAAGGCCAGCATTATCTTCGCTCCCCAGGAACTACAGGTGCAGGCACTCGCGGCGGACCCGGCCGGCGCGATTTATGCGGCCACCTCCCCCGATGGCAAGGTGTACAAGATTGTTCGCGGCGGGCCAGCGCCCGGAAGGGCACCGGAGACTCCTCACACAACCGCCGAAGTTGCGGCCGCGCAGGAAGGGGCCACGCCTGCTCCAGCAGGCGAGGCGCCGCGCACCTCGGTTGCCGTGGATTCCAGCTACAGCGCCAGCGTGTTGTTCGACCCTAAGACGAAGTACATCTGGGCGCTGGCGCTCGATCGGCAGGGGCAGCTCTATATCGGCACCGGCGATCGCGGGGAGATTTTCCGCGTAGACCGCAGCGGGAAGGGCAGCCTGTTCTTCAAGAGCGACGAGGCACAAATTCGCGCCCTCGACTTCGACAACGCGGGCAATCTGATAGCAGGAACCGACGGTAGTGGGCTCATCTATCGCATCTCGCCACAGGGTGAGGGTTTCGTTCTGTACAGTGCGCCGAAGAAAGAAATCACCGCGCTTGCGGTTGATGGACTGGGGAATATCTATGCCTCTGGAGCAGGGGAGAAACGTGGCCCCGGTACCGTGCCGGCTAATCCAATGGTCTCCGCTCCGGCCCCGGTCAACAGCACGCCAGTGATTATCGTTGGGCCGCAGAGTGGTGCAGCGTCCCCCACTGCGCCTTCCGCGGCAGTCTTCGCCCCGATTCCTTATCCCAGTGGGACCAGCGTCGGCGGCTCCGATGTCTATCGCATTTCGGCCGATGGCTCGCCCAAGACGATCTGGTCGTCACGCGAGGACTTGGTATACGCCCTCGCCTTCGATGCGCGCGGACAACTGCTGGCAGGCACGGGAAATCGCGGGAAGATTTATGTGATTCTTGGCAACCAGTACACCGACCTCGCCAAAGCCAGCGCCAACCAGGTAACCGCGTTTGCCCGGGCTCCGAAGGGCGGACTGTACGCCGCCACCAGCAACCTGGGGAAGATTTTTCTCCTCAGTGCAAAGCCGGTGGCCGAAGGCACCTATGAGAGCGACGTCTTCGATGCCAGGAACTTCTCCAAGTGGGGGCGGGTCGAAATCCGCGGTAGCGGCACGTTCGATCTCTTTGCTCGCAGCGGCAATGTTGACAACCCCGACCGCAACTGGAGTCCGTGGAAGGAGGTCAACCTCCAGAAGGACCTCCCCATTGACGCCCCGCCTGCGCGCTTCATTCAGTGGAAGGCGGTACTACACTCCGATCACGCGCCGGTCATCGATAGCATTACTGTCAATTACCTGCCTAAGAATGTCGCTCCCGAAGTGGATGACGTTATCGTCATGGTGGGCTGGCGCGTGCCTTCGGGGGCTCACGCGCCTGAGAGTTCATCTCCGGGCGCATACGAGGCGCCACTCCTCACCATCCGCGACCGCCGTTCCGTTGTGGTGAAGTGGAAGGCCCACGACGACAACGACGACACCCTCGAGTACGACGTTTACTATCGCGGTGACGGCGAAACTCGCTGGAAGCTGTTGCGTGAAGGTGTGGACGACCGCTTCGTGAATCTTGAATCGGACATGTTTCCCGATGGAGGCTACACCATCCGAGTTGTCGCCTCCGATGCGCCATCCCATTCGCCTGAGGAAGCCCTGACCGGTGAAGCAATCAGCTCGCGCTTTGAAGTGGATAACACGCCCCCGAATATTGAAGCGTTGAACGCGCAGGTCGAAGGCAATCAGGTGCATGTGAAGTTCCGGGCCGTGGACGGCTTCTCGCCCATCAAGCGCGCGGAGTATTCAATTGATGCTGATGACTGGCAGCTCGTTGAGCCAGTCGGACAAATCTCTGATTACAAGATTGAGAATTACGATTTCAAGCTGCCGATCCCGGCAAACACCGATACCGAACCTGGCAGTCCGGCTGAAAAAGGTGCTAACAATGCCGCGCGAGGGGCCGAGGAACACACGATTATTGTTCGAGTCTACGACCGCTTCGAAAATATGGGCATCGGCAAGGTTGTGGTGAGAGCAACGGTAACCCCTCAATGATCAGAACTCTAGAGAAGAACCGCCATTAACGAACTTATATCGTTCGCCGGTTAATTGGCGGCACACGCGCCCGGATTCGCGATCATGACCAGCTTTATGTTACGCGTCGTGTCCGGCTCCAGCTTCACCCTTTCTACAACCGGCCTGAAGCATGGCGTCTCAACGGGAGCCGCAGCAATGACTGCGTAATCTCCCGGCGGCATCTGCGCAAACAAAAACTTGCCCTTGTCCTTGACCACGGCCCGCTGCTCATCGAGCGTGTCAAGGTTGACAACCAGGAGTCTCACTCCAGGCAACGGCGCTCCGGAGGCATCCACGACCTGGCCCAGGAGGGTAGTGTCGCGGACTTGGGAATTGCCCGTGGCCGGAAAACAGAACAGCAGCAAGAGAAAAAACTTAACGAAAAGTCTGTCCATGGTTAGCTTCACTTGGAAGATGTCCATCGCATTTCGGCGGAAGCGCGGGCCTGCGGGCCCGCGAAGAATGGCTACCTTGAGGAGGGCTGCGGCCCCAGCCTTCAACGAAACCACCCCACGCTTGCACCTCATCCAGCATTAGACAACTCCGAGCAATGTCTCGTGAAGTAAATTGTTAGTCCATGGGCTTGCGCGCCGCTGTCGACATTCTTGCGCTGATAATCGGCTCGGCGTATTGCACGATTCCGCTGTTCTGGCTCATGACCCATCCCTTTGTAGAGCGCTGGCGCACGCTCGGCCGTCGAGCGTTTCTCTTCATCCTGCCGGCCTGGGCTCTAGTCATCGGACTCGTGTTTCTGATCATGTGGCCTTTCCGGTTCGCTCATTTTTATGTGAGTTGGTTCTCTTGGGCGCCAGCGGCAACATTTTTCTTCCTCGGTTTCGCTATCTATCGCGCGGCTTTTCATAGCTTCCATCACACGCAAGTCTCGGGCTTGGCCGAACTTGAACCGGGCAAACATCGCCAGCAACTGGTCACGACGGGCATTCGCGCGCGCGTACGTCATCCCATCTATCTCGGACATCTTTGCGAAATTCTCGCCTGGTGCATCGGAACCGGCTTGATCGGACTGTATGTGCTGGCCGTGTTCGCCGTGCTTACAGGGGCCGTCATGATCCGCGTGGAAGACCGTGAACTTGAGGCCAGGTTTGGACAGGCGTATCGCAAGTACTGCGCCAGCGTGCCTGCAGTCATCCCTCGATTTTGACGTCCAAGTTTCTTAACCACGGATCTGCACGGATTCTCAAGGGTCCTTGGATGGCTCGATGCCATCGACGGTGCAACCGCAAGCGCACCCTTGTTCTTCTGCCTCGTTTAGGTGGACACGATCAAATCAAGTCGAGAATCGGCGCATCAGAAGCGAGAAGAAAAATCCGTGTTCATCCGTGCAAATCCGTGGCTAACCCGCTTTTCGCTACAATGAACCTTCGCTGAGCTCCTTGGAATGCAATTTGAACTCTTTGTAGCGGCGCGTTACCTGCGGGCCAAGCGGCGGCAGGCCGTCATTGGCATCATTACCGTCATCTCCATCGTCGGAGTAGCCGCTGGCGTTGCCTCGCTCATCATCGCGCTGGCCATCAACAACGGATTTCGCCAGGACCTGCAGGACCGGCTGCTCGGTTCGACGTCCCATATCAATCTGCTGCGTGTGGAGAGCGACGGCATTCGCAATTGGCAAGACTTGCTGTCCGCGGCTGACAAAGCAGCCGCACGTCGTCGCGGGAGCGCCCTGCCATCTACGAGCAAGTGCTGATCTCGCGCGGCGCGCGCGCTCAAGGCGCTGTACTGAAAGGCATCATTCCTCAGGACGAGCGCAAGGTCAGCGACCTGCTGGATTCTGTAAAGAAAGGCTCTGCGGATGCCCTGGATGAAAGTGCGACCCAGCCCTCCACTCGGAGCTGCGCCCGGAGAGGACGAGGCCAGCGCGGCAGGCCCTCGTTGCCACCTCCTATCATCCTCGGCAAAGACATGGCCGACCAGTTGGGCGCACCCGTTGGTTCGCTGGTTACGGTCACCAGTCCGCAGGGCGAACTGACGCCCTTCGGCATTGTGCCCAAGTACAAGCGCTTCAAGGTCGCCGGTATCTTCTCGTCCGGCTTCTACGACTACGACAACAACTGGGCCTTCATTCGCCTCTCCGACGCGCAGCGGCTGTTCGACCTCACCGATGTGGTCTCGGTGCTCGAGTTCAAGGTGGACGACATCTACAAGGCACCGCGAGATCGCCCAGAAGCTGGAGGCCGAAGCCGGCAAAGGCTTCATGTCCACCAACTGGATGGAACAGAACCGCGCTCTCTTCCGCGCCTTGCGCCTGGAGCGCGTCGTAACGTTCATCACCATCGGTCTGATTGTCTTCGTGGCTGCGCTGAACATTCTGATCTCGCTGATCATGATGGTGATGGAGAAGACGCGCGACATCGCGGTACTGGTCTCGATGGGCGCGAAGAGGCGGCAGATCCGGCGCATCTTTATCTATCAGGGCATGCTGATTGGCGTGATCGGTACGTTGCTCGGCCTGATCGCAGGGTTTGCCCTCTCGTGGATAGGCGGACATTATCACCTGGTCTCGCTTTCGGCCGAGGTCTATTCCATCGATTACGTGCCCTTTGCGCCGCGGCCGCTCGATGGGCTGCTGGTAGCGCTCGTTGCCATCGGGATCTCGTTTATCGCGACGCTGTATCCTTCATGGTCGGCAGCCAGCGTACTGCCAGCGGAGGCGCTGCGGTACGAGTAGCCACGCGAGTCCGACGAATCCGCACGTAGTCGTTCCCAATACTGCTTCAAGTGCACTGACGTTCTCCGCCCAAGACATGTTCTAATTCTTTTTAGGCGCCGCTGGCTCTCGCAATAGGTCGTTTTCCAGCGATTTGGCCGGAATTTGTGACGCCCAGGAGCGCACCTGCATCCAACGGTTCAAGATGGTTTGCTGCGGGTGAGAAATCTGAAGAAGGTTTTCGGCTCGGGCAATTCTGATCTCGTGCTCTTTGAAAATCTGTCGTTCCAGGTGCAAACGGGCGAGATGCTCGCCATCGTCGGGGAGTCAGGTGCCGGGAAAAGCACCCTCCTGCACATACTCGGAGTTCTTGATAGTGCTTCCGCAGGTGACGTATACTTCGCCCAAGTTGATTTGGCGAAGCTCTCGGAGGATGCTGCCGCTGAATTTCGCAGCCGCGAACTTGGATTTGTGTGGCAGTTTCATTATTTGCTGCCCGAGTTCACCGCCGTCGAGAATGTCGCCATGCCGCTGCTGATGCGCGGCGTTGGCCGGCGGCGAAGCAGAACGACAGGCCCTGCAATGGTTGCAGGAGGTTGGTTTGACGGACCGTGCCAGTCATCGGTCCGGCGAGTTGTCTGGTGGGGAGCAGCAACGGGTAGCGCTGGCCCGCGCGCTGGTCACCAAGCCGAAGGTCCTGATGGCCGATGAACCGACAGGAGACCTCGACAACCGGACAGCGGAAGCGGTTTTTGATTTGATCGCCAGACTACATCGCGACTATCGTCTTACCTCGCTCATCGTTACTCACAATCTTGGGTTTGCGCGTCGGTGCGACCGTGTTCTCCGGCTGGAGCGTGGCCAGGTGGTCGAGGTGTCGCCGCAGTCGCTGTCGGTATAAAGCAACGCCGAGGCAGCAGGCGGGTTTGCAGTAAGTGGAGGGCCTGACAGGGTCCTCATGGTTCGGTCCCAGTTTTGTTGAGGGCCGGCGACAAGGGGGAGAGGCAAGTAACAGAGCTCGATCGGGAGGAAACATTCCGGACGGGTTCCTGGAGAGGCTCAATGTTTGAACGGTACACGGAAAAGGCCCGGCGAGTAATCTTCTTCGCGCGCTACGAAGCCAGTCAGTTCGGTTCTCCGTACATCGAGACGGAGCACCTGCTGCTCGGGCTTCTGCGCGAAGACAAGGCGCTCACCAATCGGTTCCTTCGGTCGCATGCTTCGGTCGAGTCCATCCGGAAACAGATCGAGGGTCATACGACCATCCGGGAGAAGGTTTCCACTTCCGTGGACCTGCCCCTGAGCAACGAGTGCAAGCGTGTGCTGGCCTATGCCGCCGAGGAAGCCGAGCGGCTCTCGCACAAGCACATCGGTACCGAGCACCTGCTGCTGGGGCTGTTGCGCGAAGAGAAGTGCTTCGCGGCTGAAATTCTGCACGAGCGCGGACTTGCGCCTCTCCACCATTCGCGAAGAACTGGCGCGAACCTCGCAGGAAAAGGCGCAGCCATCGCAGCGCAACCGCGAGTCTTCGCTGCTGTCGGAGTTTTCCCGCGACCTGACCCAGGCCGCGATGGACAACCAGCTCGATCCGCTGGTCGGCCGCGACGGCGAACTCGAGCGCGTCATCCAGATTCTGTGCCGCCGCACCAAGAACAATCCGGTGCTGATCGGCGAGCCCGGCGTCGGCAAGACCGCCATCGTCGAAGGTCTGGCGCAGCGCATCGCCGACGGCGAAGTACCGTCGTTCCTGGCCGACAAGCGCATCCTGGCGCTCGACCTTTCGCTCATCGTTGCCGGCACCAAGTATCGCGGGCAGTTCGAAGAGCGGCTCAAGACCATCATGAAGGAACTGATGGAGTCGCAGAACTCCATCATCTTTATTGACGAGCTGCACACGCTGGTGGGCGCCGGTTCGGCGGAAGGTTCGCTCGACGCCGCCAACATCCTGAAGCCGGCGCTGTCGCGCGGCGAGATTCAGTGCATCGGCGCGACCACGCCGGCCGAGTATCGCAAGTCGATCGAGAAAGACCGCTCGCTGGAGCGCCGCTTCCAGGCGGTGAAAGTTCCTCCGCCGAACGAGGCGGACGCGGTCAAGATTCTGTTCGGCATCAAGGAGCGCTACGAGAAGTTCCATGCCGTCAGCTACACCGACGAGGCGATCACGTTCTCGGTTTCGCACTCCAATCGCTATCTGCCCGATCGCTTCCTGCCCGACAAGGCCATCGATCTGGTTGACGAAGCCGGCGCGCGCGTGAAGCTGCGCCAGACATCCCTGCCCGAGGACATCACCGAGGTGCAGAAGCGGATCAAGTTCATCGTGCACCGCATGGAAAACGCCATCGCGAACCACGAGTTCGAGAAGGCGCGCTTCTACTCCGACGAGGAGCGCAAAGAGCGCGAGAACCTGCGCGCCCTGCGCGAGAAGTATCACCTCGACGAGTCGTCCACCGGCGTCGTCGGCCGCGAGGACATCGAAGACGTGGTCTCGCGCTGGACCGGCGTTCCCATCGCTTCCATCAAGGAAGAAGAGAGCCAGAAGCTGCTTCGCATCGAAGAAGAGCTGCACCGGCGCGTCATCTCGCAGGACCGCGCCATCTCCGCGCTGGCCCGCGCCATTCGCCGCTCGCGTGCCGGCCTGAAGAGCCCGAACCGTCCCATCGGTTCGTTCCTCTTCCTCGGCCCCACCGGTGTCGGCAAGACGGAAGTCGCGCGCACCCTGGCGCAATTCATGTTCGGTAGTGAGAAATCGCTGGTCCGCTTCGATATGTCGGAGTTCATGGAGAAGCACTCCGTCTCCAAGCTCATCGGTTCGCCTCCGGGATACGTCGGCTACGAAGAGGGCGGCCAGTTGACCGAGCGCGTCAAGCGCGCGCCGTACTCCGTCGTGCTGCTCGACGAAGTCGAGAAGGCGCACCCTGACCTGTTCAACATCCTGTTGCAGGTGTTTGAAGACGGCCAGCTCACCGACGGCTTGGGCAACACGGTGGACTTCAAGAACACGATCATCATCATGACCTCGAACATCGGCGCGCGGCATTTGCAGAAGCGCACCGGCATGGGCTTCCAGTCCGAGCAGGAAGACATGATCTCCGGCAAGGTCGAGGACATGGTGAAGAGCGAGGTGAAGCGCACCTTCAACCCCGAGTTCCTCAACCGTCTCGACGAGGTCATCATCTTCAACGCGCTGACCGAGGCAGGACCTCATCCAGATCGTGGAGCTGATGGTGCAGCAACTGAACCAGCACCTGGCGCAGCGCTCCATCACGGTGACGGTGACCGAAGATGCGCGCAAGTGGATCCTCGATCAGACGGTGGTGGATCGCAGCTATGGCGCGCGTCCGTTGCGCCGCGCTCTGCAGAAGTACATCGAGGACCCGATGTCCGAGGCGCTCATCCAGGGCACCTTCGCGCAGCGGCCCACCTTCATCGAGGTCTACCTCGAGGACAGCCAGCTCTTCTATCGCCCGGTCGGCGAGGAGAAGACCGAGGGCGTACTGCTGTACAGCAACTAAACGGACAGTCAGTTCAGCAAGAAAGGGGAGCGGAAACGCTCCCCTTTTTATTTGCCTTGAGGCGAAGCGTCATTGGACCGGTCAGCTACAATCAAGTCATGGCCCGTGGTTGGGAAAGTAAGTCTGTTGAAGCTCAAATCGAAGAATCCACATCCGAACCCTCACGAAACGTAGACGCTGTTTCTGTGCAGGAGCTCCGATCGAAGAACAAAAAGACCAGCTTGTTGCTTTCGCGCAAGCACGTGCTGCAACAATTAGAGCGCAGCACGGACGAGCGCTATTCCGAGCTGTTGCGACGGACGCTGGGGGATCTCGACACGCAGATCGCGGCCCTGCCCTGACTTGCCAAATGGCGTTTCCAAGCGGCGAGACTTCATTGCAAGGATCGCTAACCTTAGGAACAGCCGCCCGTCTTGCACATGGACAGCGCAGGGCTTGAATTAAAATAAACATCTTCAGAGGAAAGCCCGTGAGACTCATTCTTTGTTCGCTTGCCTGTGTCTTACTTGCAGCGATGGCCACCTTTGCTGCGCCGCCCGATAAGAACCCATCCGGATTTACTGTCCCGGTCGAGTACTACAAGCTCCCGAACGGGCTGCGGGTGGTGCTTTCGCCCGACCATTCGGCACCCACCGTCGTCATTGGGGTTTACTACCGCATCGGCTTCCGCATTGAGCCTCGCGATCGCACCGGATTTGCTCACCTGTTCGAGCACATGATGTTTCAAGGCTCACAGAATCTGGGCAAGATGGAGATGATTAAGCTGGTGCAGCAGAATGGTGGCCTGCTAAATGGCTCCACGCGCTTCGACTTCACCAACTATTACGAGGTCGTGCCCGCGAACAAGCTTGAAACCATGCTGTGGGCTGAGGCCGATCGTATGCGCGGCCTGGCTATCACCGAGGAGAACCTGACCAATCAGAAAGGCGTTGTCGGCAATGAAGTCAAGGTCAACGTAATCAACACTCCTTATGGTGGTTTCCCCTGGCTCGACATGCCGCAGTACGCCAACACCAATTGGTACAACGCACACAATTTTTATGGCGACCTGAAGGACATTGACGCGGCGACATTGCCTGACGTTCAACACTTCTTCACCACCTACTACACGCCCAGCAATGCTGCGCTCGCCGTGGTTGGGGACTTCGAACCTGCCGGCGCCAAAGCCATGATCGCTAAGTATTTTGGAGACATTCCGTCGATTCCGCCGGCCAAGCAGCCGGACATTGCTGAGCCGAAGCAGGAAAAGGAACGTTGGTCCACCAAAGTTGACCCCCTGGCCAAGCGCCCAGCGCTGGCAGTGTCGTACCACATGCCGGAGCGCAATACGCCCGAGTATTACGCCATGGGCCTCATCGATCAGATGCTGCTGCAGGGCGATAACAGCCTGTTGCACGATGAGTTGGTAAAAAAGCGTGGCTACACGGACAGCGTGGAAGGTGGCATCAACATGCTGGGGAACATGTTCGATTATCAGGGGCCAATGTTGTGGACGGCGTATCTGTTCCACGACAGCACGGTGAAACCGGACGAGATTGTGAAGGCCATCGAAGGGCAAATAGCGCCGTTGCGGGAGAAGCCGGTCGATCAGGCCATGCTCGATCGCGCCCTCGTCAAGATGCGTTCCAGCTTTTACGACTCTCTTGGCGACTTCAACGGCTTCGGCCGCGCCGACATGCTGGCGAGCTTTGCACTATTTGACGACAATCCGGCGATGATCAATGACGTTGAGGCCCATTTTCAGAAGGTCACGCCCCAGTTGATCCAGCAGACGGCAAAAGAATACCTGCAGCCGACGAATCGCACCGTCCTTGTAGTTGAACCTAAGCCTGCGGACGCCGATGCAAAGAACAGCGGGAACTGAGGACAGATGCTCATGCGAAATATATTGATCAACTTGATCTGTGGAACCGTGCTGTTACTGTTCGCCATCTCCGCGGGCACCGCGCAAGCCGGTACCGCGTCGAAGCAGACGCCGCCCGCCGGCGGTCCGCCCAAGGCATTCCACCTGCCGGCACTGGAGAAATTCTCTCTGCCCAACGGCCTGCAAGTCACCATGGCGCAGTTCGGCTCTATCCCCAAGGTAGAAGTCAGTGTTGCGGTGCGAGCTGGGGGTCTGAACGAAACCGCGAGCCAGGTTTGGCTGTCCGAACTGACTGGCCGCTTAATCAAGGAAGGCACGACCTCAAGAACGGCGGAGCAGGTAGCGCAACAAGCCGCTTCCATGGGCGGATCGATTGACGTCCAGGTTGGACCTGACGTTACCCGAATCGACAGTGATGTCCTTTCGGAGTTCGCTCCGAAGATCGTCGGCTTGCTGGCAGATGTGGTCATGCATCCTCTGCTGCCGGAGTCCGATGTGCCGCGTCTGAAGCAAGATTTGCAGCGCAAGCTGAGTATTGAACTGACCCAACCGGGCATGCTGGCGCGGGAGCGGTTCGTACAAGCGCTTTACCCCGACCATCCTTACGGGCGCTTCCTGTCGACCGAGACCACGATCAACACGTTCACTGTGGCCGACGTTCAGAAAATTCTACGAAAGCAACTTCGGGGCGGCGCGAACTCACATTTACGTTGCCGGAAAGTTTGATTCAGCCGCGGTCAAGAAAGCGATTACGGCAGCGTTCTCCGATTGGAAGCGTGGGCCGGATCCGCTGGTTGACATCCCAAAGCCGGTGAGCAAGCGGCAGCTTGACATTGTGGACCGGCCCGGATCGGCGCAGTCCACGCTCTACATTGGCCTGCCGGCCATCGATCCCAGCAATCCGGACTACATTCCGCTTCAGGTGATGGACGCGCTTCTCGGCGGTTCTTTCGGCTCTCGCATTACCGCCAATATTCGCGAGCAAAAGGGCTACACCTATTCGCCGCGCAGCCAGGTCTCAGTGCGCTACCGCGATGGCTATTGGGTGGAGGTTGCCGACGTCACTACAGCGGTGACCGGACCTTCGATCAAGGAAATCCTGTACGAAATCGACCGGTTGCAGAACGCGCCGCCGTCGGCAGCCGAGCTGGATGGAATCAAGAACTATCTGGCGGGCGTGTTCGTCATCCGCAACTCGAGCCGCAGTGGGGTCGTCAATCAACTGCAATTCGTCGACCTGCATCAACTCGGCGACAACTATCTCAACACCTATGTGCAGAAGGTGCATGCCGTGACGCCGGAACAGATACAGGAGATGGCGAAAAAGTACGTCGTTACAGAAAAGCTGACGATTGTCGTGGTCGGCGACAAGCAGAAAATAGCGGACCAAACGGCGCCGTACGCCAACTAGCCGTTCCAGCGACTCACGTAGTCGCCTCGCGGTGTAATCCTGGTTGCTCCTGATAAGGGCTGCTCGGGACGACCGTCTGTGGCCCCCTAACTTCCGATTTGCCCGTGATCCTCGCGGTGCCGATATGTCGGGGTTGCGCAAAACTCATGTCAGAAAATCGGCGGACGACAGACATACAGTGTGTCGATCTGGACATCAAAATGGAAAGAAGTTCCTAGGAGCTAACCGCCGTTCGCGAGCTACCAAATCTGCGTTGCGATCAGCGAGGGGTTCTGCCTATGGCAGTGAAGCGTGTGATCAAAGGTGTGCACGCCGTCCCGATGGGGTTCGCAAATGCCTTCCTGGTCGAGGGCGACGACGGGTTGACGCTAATCGATGCCGGTTACCCCGGTAAGGAGGCAGCCGTCTTTGGGGCGATCCGCGGGATTGGCCGTTCGCCAGACCAGCTCAAGCACCTAATTTTCACTCACAGCCACCCTGATCATATTGGGAGAGCCGCTGCGATCGTGCGGGAAACCGGTGCGAGGACTTACATGCACCCGTTCGATATCCCTATCGCCGAGATTGGAGGTCCTTTTCGGCCTCTGAGGGCGGCGCCTGGTCTGTCGCGGCGGCTGATGTGCAAGCTGTTCTTCCATCCCGACCAGCGACTCGATCCGGTTGCCATCGACCAGCCTTTGACCCCTGGGGAAATACTGCCCATCGCTGGCGAGTCATTCATACTCCTGGGCATTGCGCGGGACAGGTCGCGCTGCTGTGGCGTCCGGGACGAATGCTGTTCGCCGGCGATGTCTGCATGAACATCATGGGCCTCGGTGATCCCGTCGGCTTCGAGAGTTTGGAGGAAGGTCGTGCCAGCCAGCGCAAACTTGCCAGTCTTTCATTCGACGCTGCCGGGTTCGGCCATGGCGAGCCTATCGCCCGCAATGCGTCGACTCGTTTCCGCAATAAGTACGGCAAACATCCAGAGGACGTGCATCAACAGCGATCCGCAGCTTAATGCCCCGGTCCAGGGTCCGGTTGGTCGGCTGCTTTTGTCCAGATGATGCAATGGTATTCTTGCGACGCCTCGTCTTGTGCTGCGTTCGAGACAGCCTCCTGTCGAATTAGTTCCGACCGATTAAACAATCTGTGCGGTCACCCGCGAAGAATGGGGGCTCCAAACGGTGCACCTGTGGCTCCGCCATCCACCATCAGCTCGACTGCGTTGACGTATGAGGAATCGTCCGACGCAAGGAAGAGCACGGCTTTAGCAATGTCTTCCGGCTCGCCCCAGCGGCCCAGCGGAATGACAGACGAGAAGAACTTCTCTAACTTGGCGGACTCGTCTGCAGATATAGAGGCTCGCGGCCCGCGCTTCCAAATAGGAGTCTTGATCGCGCCCGGTGCGACGACATTCACGCGAATGTTGCGCGGGGCAAGGTCGGCGGCGATGGATCGCGCCATCGAGACGAGACCGCCCTTGGTGGCTGCATATGCGGCGACGCCGGCTTGGCCGAGATAGTTATGTACCGACCCACTAAAGATGATGCTGCCGTTGTCGTTCAGCAAAGGCGCCGCTGAATTCACCGTAAAGAAAGCGCCATTTAGGTTGGTGTGGATCACGTTCTCAAAAATGGCCTCGTCGGTTGAGCCGGTAGGCGTCCGGCCGGAGATGCCGGCATTGGCGAAGACAATGTCGATTTTCCCGAAATCTTTGGCCAGGGCTGCAAAGAGTCGCTTGCGGTCTTCCGCAATGGTGACATCAGCGCGGTAGCCACGCGCGTTTGGTCCGAGTTCTGCAACCGCCTCATCCAGCGTTTTCTGGTCGCGACCAGTAATGGCGACCTGCGCGCCCTCCGCAATAAAAAGACGAGCCGTGGCAAGACCGATGCCACTGTTGCCTCCGGTAATAAGAGCCTTTTTGCCTGTGAGCTTCATAATGCCTCCTTTTTTTATGACTGGCATCAAATATGATGACCGTCATACTTGTTTACGATGACCATCACAGATGGAGGATGCAGAAAAAATTTATGCGCTATCCCGTCGAAGAGACCACCGCAAAACATGAACGGATTGTGAAGTCGGCTTCCCGCCTGTTCCGTGAACGGGGATTTGAGAACGTAAGCGTGGCTGAAGTGATGCAGGCCGCCGGCCTGACGCATGGTGCCTTCTATGCCCACTTCGGTTCGAAGGAAGAACTGCAGGCGGCTGCCGTTGCCTATGGCCAAGAAGTTTCGCTGGATCGCCTGCAGCGCAGCAAGAGCAAGAGGAGCAAAGGATCGTTTGCTGACTTGTACCTGAGCCGGTGGCACCGAGATAATCCCGGCGACGGCTGCACCATGGCCGCGCTGGCCGAGGAGGTGGCTCGTTCCACCCCTGACCTCAAAGCCGCGTTCGAGCGGGGGCTTGAGAACATGCTCTCCGCTGAGGGTGGAGACCGGAAAGAAGCCATCTTTCTGTTAGCGGCGATGATCGGTGGCGTAGTACTGGCTCGCGCCGTGCACAATCCACGACT
The DNA here is from genome assembly GCA_963703645.1 of uncultured Acidobacteriaceae bacterium. Taxonomy (GTDB): domain Bacteria; phylum Acidobacteriota; class Terriglobia; order Terriglobales; family Acidobacteriaceae; genus Bog-257. The sequence continues at coordinate 61,890 of CAVPFD010000032.1, read as the reverse complement.
GTCGGAGGAAATCCTCAGGAGCGTCCGACAAAAGCTCGGCTGATCGTGCCCTCGCGAATCCGAGTGTCGCTCGCCGCTTTTGTGATCAGGGATGCAAAACCAAGTTCGTGGATGGTCGGCAAACCGTGAACCGGCTCCTTTTTCAAGTCCGGGTTGATCCCTGTTTCACTTCTCTTCTGGGTCTCCCTAACTGCTGGGTGCCCCTCGATAAGAGCGATGGCATCGCGCTCGTGACCTAGGTCACAGTAGCACCTGGTGATCGGTGATGGGACGGGCTGCTTACGACACCAATCGTCCTCTCGGGAAAGTAATAGGCGCAATTCCCGGGTGTTAATGCACCCTTCCCAAAAACGTTGCGCATCCTCGATTGACAAAGAGGCAACAAATGGCCGTCAGATGATTTGAATTCTGCCCGGCCAGAACCGATGCGTGGCAGTTGCTGATTGCTTCCTTCCTCACACCCATCTGTGACCGCCGTCACCGAAGCACCGTACATGGGCGACGCAGAATGGGGGCAGAGGTATGGTATGCCAGTCCTCGTGATTGCAATCGTCTTCTTCGCGATTTTCCTGGTCATGGGCGTGATGGGAATAACGGCGATGGTCGCCGAGCACAAGGGCAAGAAGCTCTTCAGTTGGAAATGGAGCGACGAGCCCAAGCCCAAGACTGCCAGCAAGCCGATTGCGTAGGCAACTTTCCTCGAACCCAAGCTCACGGAGCTCGTCCCGCCGCCCGTCTGACTTTCCTCCAACAGTTTTCCCTCCGGTGGTGGTTACCTTCCTCCCGAAAGTGACCAAAGTACAGTTACCTACCCTGTACCTTCGTAATCTTGACAAAGGTCGCTGCTGCGTTAGGCTAATAGCAGGACGCTCGGCGGCGGTCGTCCAGATGCGTCTTCACCTACCCCTGGGCGCAGTGCTTGGGTCTTTAAAAATATGTTTCTTTGAACAGCGCTATTCTTATGCCACTGCTTGGAATCGGAGAGCCAAGGCCAGCGAGCGCTCGTAAGAGGTTGAAATAAAGGAAGATACCAGTAACTAGATTTCTTCTCAAGAACTTGTTGTGAAAATTTCGGCAACTTCATGATTCTAAAGAACTGGCCGAGGGAGGGTGTCGCGGTTATAAGCATTCCACGAGCGCAAGTTGCGTCGGCGGAATCCCCACTCAACTCCAATCCTTACGCGCCTTTTGGACCGTACCTCTGACGAGCAAAGAAACGGCAGTCTTCCAGGCGCGAACGTCTTGCAAGACTGCTTGCAACTTTCTTTGTGCCGGAGAGTCCTATCTAAAGCAACCGGAGTTGAGGTGACTGGTGCCCGAAGATAATCCACTGGAAGAGCGGCTGAGCGTTGGCGGGACCGAGCCTGAGCAAGGTGGGTCTAAGGCGAAGTCCGAGCCTCAGTCCCTCGATCCCCAAGAATCGCTGCGGCAGGAAGGAGAGGTGGCGCTGCCAATAGCAGCCCTCGGCCCATCAGGTGAGCCGATTCGCACTGTACGGGAGTCCGAGCGCAGGAGGATGAACCGCCGCGAACTGTTGAAGCTCGTTCCTGTGGTCGCCGTGGGCGCGTTCGCTATCCCGAAGTTCAGGCAACCGCTGCTCGACAAGGGTCTAGCATTCAGCGACTGGGTCTCAGGAGCACTCTTCGGACGCCACCGGCTGGCGCAGACCTACTCCGACCGTGACGTCGTTCCCTTCGAACGGTTCCCTTACAACTTCTACGACGTTTCTGATCCGGGCGTTGACTTAGAGCAGTGGACGCTGACGGTGGAGGGACTGGTGCAGGGCCCGGGGAAATACAAGTTGGAGCAGATTCAGGCGCTGCCGAAGATCGTGCAGAACACCCGCCACATCTGCGTCGAAGGTTGGGATGTAATCGGCAATTTCGGGGGAACGCGCGCCTCCGATTTTCTGCGCTTGGTCGGCGCTGACACCAGCGCCCGTTTTTTGGAAGTCGAGTGCGCGGACGGTTATTACGAGTCCATCGATATGGAAACTGTACTGCACCCGCAGACGCTCTTCTGCTACGAGATGTACGGTAAGGCGCTCGACCGCGGCCACGGCGCGCCGCTGCGGCTGCAAATGCCCACCAAGCTCGGCTACAAGCAGGCCAAATATCTGGACACCATCCGCGTGACGAATGTGTTGCAGGCCGGCATGCGCGGTTACTGGGAAGATCAGGGTTATAGCTGGTACGGAGGACTGTGAGGACGACGATGGCGACAACTGCACCGGCGATCAAGCAAGCGGCAAGGACAGAACCGATGGTGGTATCTTACGAGCATCCGCTGGTAGTCCGCATCGCGCACTGGCTGAACGCGGTCGCCGTGGTTGTCCTGATCGGTAGCGGCCTGCGCATCTTTCGCGCCTTTCCGAGCTTCGGTCCCAAGATACCGCAGAATGACCTGATCAACATTCCAGGGCAGATCACGATTGGTGGCTGGCTGGGCGGCGCGCTGCAGTGGCACTTCACTTTCATGTGGGTCTTCATTGGCAGCGGTCTGGTGTATGTAATCTACCAGCTCACCACTGGCCACTGGCGCCAATTGCTATTCACGCGGCACGATATTAAAGGCCTGTGGCCAATGGCGCACCACTACTTCCTGTTTGGACCCAAGCCTAAGGTTGACGCGGCTTACAATCCGCTGCAAAAGCTTGCCTACACTTCCACAATCTTCTTGGGCGCGATGTCTACGCTGACTGGATTGGTGCTCTACAAGCCAGCGCAGTTCTGGTGGCTGGCGTGGCCGATGGGCGGGTTTCATTTCGCGCGCATCTGGCATTTCGTCGCGATGTGCGGATTCGTGGCCTTCATTCCCGGCCATCTCATCATGGTTGCGCTTCACGGGTGGAACAACTTCTATTCCATGATCACCGGATGGAAGCGCGATCCGGAATACTTGGATGAACGCTAAACGGCGATAATGGATTTGAGCGATCAGCGGTCTGGCTTTCACTGTTTTCCCAATTTGGAATGAGCCTTCGGAGAAAATGCGCGCTCTCCGTTGACTCAGGCTTTGTTGGAGGAGAACAATCAAGGTAACCTTTGGCAGGTTACCTGGCAGAGAGTCGCAGGAAATGCGCGTTCTGGTTGTGGAAGACGATGCCCCCTTGGCCAGCTTCGTCCGTAAAGGACTGGAGGCGGAGCACTACGCGGTGGATATTGCGCCAGATGGGGAGCGGGCGCTGTGCATGGCGTTAGAGAGCGACTACGACCTACTGATTCTGGACCTGAATCTGCCAAAGCTCGATGGTATCGGAGTGCTAGGCTGCATCCGGCCCAAGAAGCCATCTCTTCCAGTCTTGGTTCTCACTGCACGCAATCGAATCGAAGACCGTGTACAGTCGCTCGACAGCGGCGCCGACGACTGCCTTATCAAGCCCTTCTCGTTCACCGAACTTTCTGCCCGGGTGCGCGCACTGCTGCGGCGCGGGCCACGCACTGTGGAGACCGTCCTCCGGATTGCAGATCTGCAACTCGACCGCGTCGAGCGAAAAGTCGAGCGGGCCGGTCAACGTATCGAACTGACCTCCAAGGAATTTGCCCTACTCGAATATCTGCTGCGTAACGCAGGACGGCGAGTCACGCGAGCGATGATCGTCGAACACGTCTGGAATCTTTCGTTCGACACCACAACGAACATCGTCGATGTTTACATCAACTACCTGCGGAAGAAAGTGGATGATGGCCGCACCCCGCACCTGATACACACCATTCGTGGAGTCGGCTACGAATTGAGTTGCCATCCTGAGGTGGCGGTGTGACTCTTGTTGCCGAATCACGCGTACAAGTCTCCGCCAACCAATCCAACTTTGTCTCTGAGGTCTTCCACAATCTAAGCCAGCCTCTCACCGCACTGCAGTGTTGGCTCGAGCTCTCTCTGGTTCGGGACCAGACCCTCGATGAATTCCGTGCAAGTGTAGAGGCCGCGCTGGGGAATGCGCAGCGTTTAAGACAGAGCCTTGTCCTAATGCGAGAGTTGAGCGACGCGGACGATCCGGGAGACACTTCTACGCCGGTCCCGTTGCACGAACTCTTGCAGGAGTTGCGAGAGGACTTCCTCCCCGTTTGCGAGTCCGACGGAGGGCATTTCCATCTCCATTGTGCTCCGATCCAGGTGCGAGCGAATCGAGCTAAGTTGAGGCGGGCCTTCTTTTGCCTAATGGAATATCTGCTACGAAGTTCCTGTCACAGAAGCCTGTCCGTTGATGTCAAGCGAACGAAGCGACGGCACGCTGAGATCAGAACGGCTTTCAGTGGCGCCACATCCCCGGCGCGATCAACAGATGAAATCTCCGAGCCGATCTCGGGTGGTGAAGTAGATATTGCGCAGCGGACATTTCGAGCGGTGGGAGGCGATCTCACCTTGGCCACCTCTGCGGGCGGACAACGCGTCTTGCTTGCCAGACTGCCCCTCGCCGGATAGTTCGACGGTGTGGTTTGGCGCAAAAACTTGCTCTCGTCGGGCGCTGCAAGTTTCTTCAATTTACTAGAGAATTCTAATTTTCTTCTAAGGTCGTTCTAACGTTTGCGGATTACAACATCCTCATGACGACCTTAGCGCAATCCTTCTACTCCCCCGATCCGGCGGTCATCGTTGCCAGCCCCAATCCAGGGATTCGCAGGCAAATTGTGCAAAACCTGCTGCAGTCGCGGATCTCCGCAACCGAAGCGCTGGGTGGCGCCGACGCCCTGGGAAAGCTGGAGAGCAGCGAATGCCAACTGCTGTTCCTCGATCCCAAGCTGCCCGATCTCGACGCTGAAGAGTTGTTGCAGATCATTCACCGGCGCTTCCCTGGTATTGACGTGCTGTTGCTCGACGAATCTGGTCATCCCCTGCTTCCCTCGCAGTGGCGCAGCTCTGGAGCCCACCATCTGTTCGAGACGATCGACCGATGGCGAGCTCCAACAACGGTCGCCCCTGCAGCAACAACAACGCCCGCTGCGATGGAGGCGTTGCCCGGAATGGTCGGGCAGTCACATTCCATGCATGCGGTTTACCGTATGGCGCGGTTGGTGGCCCCGCGTAACACGCCGGTGCTTATCACCGGAGCCAGCGGCACCGGCAAAGAAGTGGTTGCGCAGGCAATCCATCGGCTGAGTCCGCGCGCCAACAAGGAGTTCGTGGTCATCAATTGCGCTGCCATTCCGGAAGCGCTGCTGGAGTCAGAGTTGTTCGGCTATGTGCGCGGCGCTTTCACCGGCGCGGTGCAGTCGCGAATCGGAAGGATTCATAGCGCGCACGGTAGCACGCTCTTCCTTGATGAGATCGGCGAGTTGCCACTGGGCATGCAGGCCAAGCTGTTGCGCTTCCTCGATCAGGGCGAGGTGCAGCGGCTGGGTAGCTCAGACGTCTTCCGGGTTGATGTGCGTGTGCTGGCGGCAAGCAACGCTAACCTCGCGGAGTTGGCTGAGCACAAGCAGTTTCGTGAGGATCTGTTCTATCGTCTGTCGGTATTTCCCATTGAACTGCCGCGGCTGGCGCAACGCCGCACCGACATCGAAGCGCTGGCGCGTCACTTCCTCAGAAAGTTTGAGCCTGATAACAGCAGCGTGACGCTGTCGCAGGAGGCAGTGCGGCTGCTGGAGCAGCATTTATGGCCGGGCAATGTACGCGAGTTGCAGCACGTGATTGAACGCGCGTCGATTCTGGCCGAAGGTGGTCTGATTCTTCCCGAGCATCTGGGATTGTCGGCCGACGCGACTTGGCATTTGGAGTTGGTGGGCAATCACCTCGCGTGAACACGATCTAATCTGCATCGGCTGCGATCGGCAAGCGCCGTGCAAGAGCGGTAGGCAGATGTTGCCCAGTTCGCATTTCGCCAGCAATGCTCCACGCCTACAGCCGTCAGGCGCCTTCTCCGCCGCGCCATCTGCCTTGGGCCGCATGATGAATACCCCCATGATCGGAAGCTCCCCGGCGCTGTTAGCAGCACTAGAACGAGCGGGGCAGGCAGCGCGCAGTGGCGCCGACATTCTGCTGGAGGCAGAGAGCGGTACCGGCAAGGAGTTGTTGGCGAAGTTCATCCACGAGCTGAGCACGCGTGCAGCCGGGCCGTTTATTGCTATCAACTGCGCAGCGGTGCCCGAACAGCTACTGGAGGCGGAGCTATTCGGTCATGTCCGTGGTGCCTTCACCGGAGCCTTGGCCAACCAGGCCGGCAAGTTCGAGATGGCCGATGGTGGAACCCTGTTGTTGGATGAGATTGGCGAAATGCCGCTGGCTCTGCAGCCCAAGCTTCTGCGGGCTTTGCAGGAGCGCGAGTTCTATCGCCTGGGAGACAGCCGCCCGATCCACGTGGATGTTCGGATCGTCGCCAGCACCAACCGTTCGTTGCAGGCTCTGGTTCACGAAGGACATTTCCGGGAAGACCTCTATTATCGGCTGAATGTGATTCCCCTGACCTTGCCGCCGCTGCGCGAACGTGGCAGTGACGTGATCGAGCTGGCAGAACACTTTGCTGCCAAGTTCGCTGCGCCGCAGGAGGCGCCTGCTATGAGCGAGCGCTTCCGCGCTGCCCTGCGCTCCCACCCCTGGCCGGGCAATGTTCGTGAACTGGCCAATTCCATCCGGCGGGCTGTGGCTTTGTGCGAGGGCAGTGAAATCGACGTTGATGCTCTGCCCCTGGCTACGCCTCCAGCTTTGGGGCCTGCGCCGTGGCTCAAGCCTGGGCTATCACTCCGCGAGGCCGAGAAGGCCCTTCTGGAGATAACGCTGGAAGCAACGGCAGGCAACCGGACTCGTGCGGCGGCGCTGCTGGGGGTGAGCTTGCGCACGGTCCGAAACAAGATTCGCGAACATGGGTTGCCGCCCCGGAGGATGTCATGAGCCTGGTGGATACTCCACTGATGCACACCTTGAGCCACGCCCTGGACCTGACCTCGGTTCGGCAGAGTCTGGTCAGCCAGAATGTCGCCAACATCGACACTCCCGGCTACAAAGCGCGGGACATTGATTTCCGTCAGGAGCTGCAGCGTGCGCTGGCTGATGAGCTGGGTCCGGAAGCAGCGCCTGTAGTCCGCGAAGTGCCGGGTTTGATCGAGCGGCCTGACGGTAACAACGTCAATCTGGAGCGCGAGAGCCTGTTGATGGCGCAGAACCAGCTGGCCTTCCAGGTAGATGTGCAGCTGTTGCGGGCTGAGTTCAACCGCCTGCAGCAGGCGATCAATGGAGGCAACGGGCAATGAATCTTTTCGGACTGTTTCAAGTCAGCGGTTCGGCGCTCACTGCGGAGCGGCTGCGTGCGGAGGTCGCCACCAGCAACCTTGCCAATTCGGAGACCACTCGCACGGAGGAAGGCGGACCGTACCGGCGAAGGATGGTGGTCTTCAACAGCGGGCCGGCGTCGCATTTCCGATTGTTGCTGGCAGGCTCAGTGAGTAGTGCAAGCCTTCAAGAGGTGGGCGGTGTGCGCGTCAGCCAGGTGGTAGACGATCCTGCTCCGCCGCTGCGCCGCTATGAGCCGGGGCATCCCGACGCGGATGCGTCGGGGTACGTTGATTACCCGGCCATCAGTCCAGTGCAGGAGATGGTGGACTTGATGGGCGCCCAGCGGGCTTACGAGCTGAATGCCAGCGCAGTACAAGCAGCCAAGCAGATGATCCAACAATCGCTGCAGATCCTGAAATAAAAATGTGAGTTAGGGACAAGATCATGAGCATGAACGCCCTTAATTCGAACTTGCCGATTCCGCCATCCGGTTCGCCGCCGGCTGCTAGTCCGCTGGCGAAACCGGCGTCTGGCAGCAACTTTGGCGAAACCTTGCGGGAGGCGGTCACCGAAGTTGACAACCTCAACCTGGATGCTCGCTACAAGGTGAGCAGCCTGGTCGAAGGCAATACCGTCGACGTGCACGATGCAATGATCGCGGTTGAGAAGGCCGATCTTTCGTTTCAACTCATGCTGCAGGTTCGCAACAAGGTGGTGCAGGCCTACCAACAGATCGCCGGCATGCAGTTCTAGGGCTGAAACTGAGGGGCGATGGACGGGACTCTCACATTCGCGCAGATGGTGCAGCAGACAAAAGAGTTCTGCTTGGGACTTACTGTTAAGCAGAGGGCGCTGCTGGCCGGAGGCGCCGTGCTGGTGGCGGCCACGCTGTGCGTATTTGTCCAGCTCATTGCCAAACCAGATTACAAGGTCCTCTACTCGGGGTTGAATCCAAACGACACGCAGGAGATCACGGGCCGCCTCGGCGCCCACAGAATTCCTTTCGAGCAGTCACCCGACGGCACCAGCATTTTGGTTCCTGCCGACAGGTTGGACAGCGCGCGGTTAGAGGTGGCCTCTCAACCCATGCCGCATAGCGGCCGCCTGGGCTTCGAGTTGTTTGACAAGCCCAACTGGGCCGGTTCCGACTTCAGCGAGAAGGTGAATTACCAGCGGGCGCTGGAAGCCGAACTGGAACGTACGCTCGCGACCTTGAGTGAAGTCGAGGCCGTACGCGTGCACCTGGTGATGCCGGCCGAGTCACTTTATAGCGAGCGTGAGCGTTCTGCGAAAGCCTCAGTAATGGTGAAGCTGCGCCGTGGACGTTTGCCCGAGCAGTCGGACATGGCCATTCGGCAGATGGTGGCCGGAGCGGTGGATCGGCTCAGTCCGGAAAATGTTGTGGTGATCGATGCCGACACCAACCTGCCAGTAGGCCGCTTTGGAAGTAACTCTACCGGAGGGGGACTTTCAGAGATTGACCAGGAGCTGGCCAAGCGGGTGGTCGAGACGCTGGAGCCGGTGGTGGGCATGCAAGGGGTACGCGCCAGCGTGCATGTTGAGTACGACCTCAGCTCCGGCGAAGAGACTCAGGAAACCTACGACCCGAACAGCAGCGTGGCGCTGAGCGTTACGCGTAGCGAAGAGCGGCTGGGGAACGAATCGCCGGGTGGCATCCCCGGCACCAGCAGCAACCTGCCCAATGCTAAAGTCACGCCGCCGAGCAAGGCCAGCAACGAAAACCATACCTCCAAGGCGGAGAGCGGCACCTACGCGGTGAACAAGCTGGTGCGGCACACGTTGCAGCCGGCTGGGCGAATCAAGCGCATCGCGGCCGCCTTGCTGGTGGATGACGCGGTCGAGATCGAGCAGAAAAACAACCAGCGCACAGCCACACGCCGCAAGCGTTCTGCGGAGGAGATGAAGCAGATCGAGCAGCTGGCGGCGGCGACGCTGGGCATCGATCCCAAGCGCGGCGATCTGCTGGCGGTGGAGAACCTGTCATTCCAGAACCTGTCGCAAGATACGCCGATGACCCCTACTTTCATGGAACGGGTACAGCGCAGCCTGCGGAACTGGACATGGATCTTCCGCTACCTCGCACTGGCCTGCCTGTTCGGCAGCGTGTATATGCTGCTGCTCCGTCCAGTCAAGAAACAGTTCATGACCATGCTGCGTGAACTGCCGTTGCGCCTGGCCAGCAAGCCCGTTCTGGCAGAAGCGGCCTCGGCGCAAGGTGCGGCAGTGCCCCAGCCGGAGGCGCTGGAGGAGATCTTGGGAGCCGCGGCTCAGGACGGTGACGTGTCCCTGAAGAAGCTCGCCCTCCTCAAGAACCATCTGGTGGAAAAAGTAAAGACCGAACCCACCGGCGCCTCACGCCTGATTCAGAACTGGCTGCGAGAGGGCAGCGTCGAATGAACACCCCGTCACCGGCATCGGCGGCCATGAGCGGATTGCACAAGGCGGCGGTCCTGCTAGTGTTACTGGGAGAAGAAGCGGCCACTCCCGTGTACCGCAATCTCAGCCAGGCGCAGGTGCAGCGTCTGACGCGCGAGATCGCTGAGCTGAGCGCGGTGAAGCCGGAGACCGCCGCCGAAGTCCTGGAGGAATACTACCGTCTGAGCCTCACCCAGGATTACCTGGCGCAGGGCGGCGATACCTACGCGCGCAACCTGCTGGTGAAGGCCTTCGGGAACGAAGGCGCCAAGACCCTGCTGGAGCAGGTGAGCCGTGCTCAAGACCTCAGCGCCAGCCAGTTGGACGCCTTGCAGAAGTCCGATCCGCAGGAGTTGGCGCGCTTTCTGGAGGACGAGCAGCCGCAGACCATCGCCTTGATCCTGGCCTATCTCGAGCCCAAGCCCGCCTCCGCCCTGCTGATGAAGTTGCCGGAGCCGGTGCGGGTGGAAGCCGTGAAACGGCTCGCCCTGCTGCGTAACTTCTCTCCCGAGATGGCGCAGAAGGTGTCGCAGGTGCTGCACAAGAGGCTGCAGCGTCTGGGGGAGCAGAATCGGCGAGCTTATCCCGGCTTCAAAAGCGCCGCCGACCTGATGAACCGTCTTGAGCCCGGGGTAATGAAATCGCTACTGGACGAGATCGAGTCGGAGGATGCCAAGCTGGCCTTGAACATCCGCAACCTGATGTTCACCTTCGACGATCTGTTGGGAGTGCCGGAAAGCGGCATCCGCGAGCTGGTGGCAAGGCTGGACAAGAAGGTCCTGACCCTGGCGTTGAAAGGCGCGGCCGAGGAGCTGCGCAACCATCTGATGAAAGCGATCTCGGCCCGCGCCTTCGAGATGTTGAAGGAGGATATGGAAGTGATGGGCCCGGTGCGCGCTCGTGAGGTGAACAAGGCGCAGCAGGAAGTGGTCGCAGTGGCCCGCAAGCTGGAAGCCGAAGGCAAGATCATCCTCAAGCAGGAGAGCGGCGATGAGTACATCCTTTAACCGCCCGGTGCAGAGCTTTCATTATCCCGTAATTCCGCCGCAAGTCCTTCGCCGGGAGGTGGCCGAAGCCTCGGCGAACGAAGCCGCTCAGAAGGCGCGTGAATTGGCCATGCAGCAGGAACTGGTAGCCGCCGTGGAGAAGGCTCGGGCGGAAGGTCTCAGCCAGGGAGAAAAGCAGGCGGGCGCTGCGGCGGTACAGGCGATCGAGCACGAGCGCGCAGTGGTCCTGTCCGCCTTGCAGGAATTCGCTGCGCGTCGCGACGACTATTTCCGCCGGGTAGAAACGGAGATTGTGCGTCTCGCTCTGGCCATCGCGCGCAAGGTTCTGCATCGTGAGGCGCAGATGGATCCTCTCCTCTTGACGGGGGTGGTGCGCGTGGCGCTCGATCAAATGCAGGCTGATACTCGCGTGGTGCTGCGAACCTCTTCGGAATCGGCGGAGCTCTGGCGCAAGTTCTGCGAGCGGCACTCCCAAGGAAGGCATATGGTCGAAGTTGTCGCCGACAGCACTCTGGATGGCGAGCACTGCGTGCTGGAAGCGGAAGTGGGCAACAGCGACATCAGCCTCGACAGCCAATTACAGGAGATTGAAAGCGGCTTCTTTGACCTCTTGCGCGAGCGCCCGGGAGGGCGGCCATGACCAATGGTGTCTTGGTCCCCTACTTCAGCCAGCTTGAAGGACGTCGTGCGGTCTCGTGGCAAGGACGTGTGACGCAAGTCATCGGCAACCTCGTGGAGTCGGCCGGACCGCCGTGCTGCCTCGGGGAATGTTGCGAGATCCGCGACCGCCGCGGGAATCTTTATTCCGGCGAGGTGGTCGGCTTTCGCGGCCGCACAGTGTTGACCATGCCTCTGGAAAAACCCAGCGGGGTGCGCTACGGTGATGCCATATCCGCTCGCGGCGAGCGGCCGTCGCTGGCGGTGAGCAACGATTTGCTCGGGCGCGTGATCGACGGCACTGGACGCCCGCTCGATCAGCTGGGCCCGTATGCAGCGCGTCAGCGGAGGGCGCTCGATAGCGCTGCGCCGTCGGCTCTGGAACGCTTGCCGATTCGTGAGCCGCTGGGCTGCGGCGTTCGCGCTATTGATGCTTTCCTCACCTGCGGTCGCGGACAGCGGATCGGCGTCTTCGGTGGCAGTGGCGTCGGCAAAAGCACCTTGATCGGCATGATGGCTCGTGGCACCACAGCCGACCTCACCGTGCTGGCGCTGGTGGGCGAACGTGGACGCGAGGTCGGAGAGTTTCTCGAAAGCCTGGGCGAAGAAGGCCGGCAGCGTTCGGTGGTCGTCGTCTCGACTTCCGACCAGTCTCCACTGCTGCGCATTCGCGCCGCTCTGGCGGCCACCAGCATCGCGGAATACTTTTGCCACTCAGGCCGCAACGTTCTTCTGGTGGTGGACTCGCTGACCCGCTTTGCCATGGCGCAGCGCGAAATCGGATTGGCCGCGGGCGAGCCACCAACCGCGAAGGCCTACACGCCATCGGTCTTCAGCATGCTGGCGCGGCTGGTGGAGCGCGCGGGCCGCTTCGCTGCGGGCAGCATCACTGCGTTCTATACCGTGCTCATGGAAGGTGACGATCAGCAGGATCCGCTGGTGGACGCTCTGCGCTCGCTGGTTGACGGACACATCATGCTTGACCGACGCCTGGCGTCGCAAAACCATTACCCGCCAATCTCGGTCCTCGACAGTCTCAGCCGGCTTATGCCTTCCGTCGCTTCGCGGGAGCATCTCTCCCGAAGCCAGCAATTACGGGCGCTGCTGTCAACCTATGCAAAGTCTGAGGACATGATCAGGATTGGCGCCTACAGCAAAGGCGCTGATCCGACACTCGACCGTGCGATTGCGGTCCTGCCGGAACTTCACGCGTTTCTCCGTCAGGGTGCGGACGACCGCGCTCCATTTGCCGATACCGCCGCTCGCCTGAACTCCCTTGGCTGCTGAACATGGCGTTCCACTTTACTCTCGAAGCCCTATTGCGCCTCCGGCAGAGCCTGGAAGATCGCGAATTGCAGCGCCTGCAGGGGCTGCTGGCGCGCAGAGCAGCATTGCTCCATCAACTTCAGCAGTTGCATCAGGCCAGATTCGATCTGGAGGAAGAAACCAAGCGGGCAATGCTGCAGCGGCCAACGCCGGCGGTTGAAATCCACTTTGCGATGGTCCGGCTGCATGCTCTCACTCGTCAGCAACAGCCTATTTGCGGGGAATTGGGTCCGTTGGAAACCGCGATTGTGGAGCAGCGGGCACGCTTTGAACAACAGCGGCGCAACCGTGAGGTACTGGAGTCGTTGCGCGATGCGCAATGGCGCGACTATCGACTGATACAGCAGCGGCGCGAACAGGCACAACTGGATGAACTGTATCTATTGCGGTTGAAAGCCGGCAGCCGCTAGCGCCAGTCCACGTGCGCTCTTCGTGCTTTCGGTGTTCGACAACTCTTCGCCGCGAGCTCGCCGATGTTAACTGTTTGGGGTAATAATTTACTTGACTCCACCACTGTTTTTGAGCTACTATTTGGACAGTGAGAATCCTTATGAATCAAGAACCTGAGAGCCTCCAAGAAGCAATCCAGTACTTCTCGAATCCTGACAACTGCATTGCCTATCTGTCGATTCGCCGCTGGCCGGATGGTGTTGTGACCTGCCCCACTTGCGGCTCTACGACCGTGAAATTCAGAGCAAACCGCCGCACTTGGACTTGCTCCAAGCATCATGCTAAGCGTGAGTTCTCCATCAAGGTCGGCACCGTGATGGAAGATTCTGCAATCCCTCTGGACAAGTGGCTCACTGCTGCGTGGCTCATCACTAACTGCAAGAATGGCATCAGCAGCTACGAGATTGCCAGCGATGTAAAGGTCACTCAGAAATCCGCATGGTTCATGCTCCATCGCATCCGGCTCGTCATGCAGGATGAGACCTTCGGCAGCAAGCTCGGCGGAGACGGCAGCGGAGTCGAAGCTGATGAGACTTTCATCGGAGGCAAAGCCCGGAACATGCACCGCGATGTTCATGCGCGGCGCATCACTGGAATGGGTCAGAGCTTCCGAGACAAGACCATCGTCATGGGACTCTTGGAGCGCGGCGGTAACGTCCGCACTCTCGTCATTCCAGATCGGCAGAAGGAAACCTTGCAGCCTATCGTCCGCGAGCACGTCGAAGTCGGAACCGAACTCTTCACCGATGAGATGGGCGGTTACAAAGGCTTGCACGGCGAGTTCGTTCACCAAGTCATAGACCACGCAGTTCAATACGTAGATGGCCGCGTACACACTAACGGTATGGAGAACTTCTGGTCGCTCTTGAAGCGCGGCCTGAAAGGAACCTACGTTGCTGTGGAACCGTTCCATCTATTTCGCTACCTTGACGAACAAGTATTCCGTTACAACAATCGTGCGACCAAGACTCGCAAAGTGACCGATGCCGACCGATTCAATATGGTCATTCACAAGATCGTCGGCAAGCGCCTCACCTTCGCAGAACTCACTGGTAAGGCTGGGAGCCGCCGAGGCTTTCTAATCCTTCGCGCTTGCAGCGCGGAAAGCGGGCGAAGTCTTAGCCCGTTTTTGTTTTGCCCGATTCCGCTTCCACACTTTCTCGCGTCTTACTACCTCATCATGGGAGACGGACATCATCTTCCGAACCACCACATCGAACTTCTCAGATTCTAGCTTGCTCAAGATCGGCGACCTCATTTTTCTGACTTGCGCTTTGAGAAGTCATACTTCTTAAGTTCTTTGGGAACTACATAAACGTCTTGAAAGTACTCTCTAGTAAACTTCACAATCGCTTCCGCATGGGCCTTGGTGATTGCATTATCATCAACTAATGGCTGATCTAATTCAGCGGGCGTAAGAGCTATCACTAGCTCTGCCTCGAATGATTCTTGTGCAGGCGGTTCGTCTGGAGGATGTGCTCCACGGTTTCCTCCTAACCTGATCTTATGAGCCACTTCAGCCATAAAAGGGGTAATTATCCCTTTTGACGCAAGCCAGTCAATTTTTTCCTCTAATGTGCCTGCGGTCTTTGGCGCGCCTTGTTCAATACAACTGGCCTCGACGGCACGCCTACACATCTCAGCAGTTGCGTTATAAGCATTCACGAACAGACACCTCAAAGCCTCTTTGAAATCAGTAGCTATGTTAACTGGAATCTCTTCGGCCACAGAGTCGTCGGGAGTACCGAGCGGATAATGTTCTTCGTAGACATACCTAGACGAACCTTGGGTCATCGTAGCAACGGCAAGGACGAACTTCTTACAGCCCTGACATTGTGTGACTACAACACCCCTCATGATTGGTCGCCCAGTGCTACTTTCGTTGCCAGCAGACTCTTGACACAATCCTCCAATTTGGACAAATACGGAACTACGCCTACATCCTGCGTGGGGGCATTCACCAGTTAGGTTGAAACCTCCCAGAGCGTTGGTAACAATTTCCATATCTCTCGGCCAGTCTTTCCACAGGAATCGCGCTGTTTCGCTAAGCAAACTCGCCAACGACGGCGCGTCCTGCACAATTTCATCCGTTACTTCATAGGGCAACTGCACGACCAACCTCCTTTGTTGGTCGGCAATGAATCTACTGGACTTACATCATGCGCTCACAGCATGGTGGAGTCAAGTAAATTATTACCCCGACTTATTAATACCATTCGCTAATCCAACAGCTCGGAACTGGCGGCGGATACCCAACACAGAAGGCCATCGCCGGAACCATATCTGGCGGACGGTTCCTGCTTTGCAAAAGAGCGTAGAGACACTAAGCCTCCTTAACGCCACGCCTGAATTGGCCAAGCTGAAGATGGGCGCGATTTGCCCAGTGATGTAGGCAAGGCTTGCCTGAAATCACGCGGGCAGAGCGATGATAAGGCTCTCTTGTTTCATCGGCGAAGTTGGCGAAGTGCTTGAAATGCGGCACTTCCGCCGCCCGCAAATTTTTCTGCGTCAAACATCAAAGGTGGAAAGCGAACTGCTTCTCTGGCAGGGTTCGAGGTTCGCGAGGCCAGTCTTTGAGCGGTTCGGTCACAGCCGTGGTTTCCAGTCAGCTACCAACGCAGTTGCCGGTGCTCCGTTGTCCGCTGCCTTCCGCCGCGACGGCACTTGCTGACAGCCGGCTTTCCGCCGGTGCGCCACCCAGCACAGAGACCCTGAGCAACGGCAATACATTTGGGACGGTTTTGTCGGCCAAAATAAGCAGACAGTCCGCTGACAGCCGAACTTCAGCGGTCCCTTGTGCACGACCGGGCGCGACGGCCTCGGAGATGGTTTCCAGCAAGAATGCCGGAACGAGCAAATCGCAGCATGACAAACAAAACGGCGGCGATCTCGTGCCCCCTCAAGGCGTGACTGTCGCCGGGACTCTTCCCACAGCTCCGTTGTCGGCTCCCACTCAGGGCAATTTCTGCCTACGTGAAGAAGACACATCCGCAGCTTGCACTGGGGCCTCCGAAAACAGCGTTGAGCCAGCAAACGCTAACGCTGGAGCATCTGCGCTTTCGGAGGGGTGCGGTCCGCTCGAGCCTGCAACCGCTCAATCGTATCTGGCAGTGGGCACTGAGGTCCCATGCTTACCGCAGACACTGGCGACGAATTCTCTTACCGAAGCACAAGCGCACGCCGCAGTCCGAAACGCGCCCGAAGCCAATACGCAGAACATCCCCTCCGCAGATGATTCTGCAAATCGATCATGTTTGCCGGCTGGTGACGAGTCTCAGTGCGCGGCTCTACCGTCCCACGGTTTGTTCGCATCGAAGCCGGAACCATCACCGAGCCAAACAGCTGAGAACGGATCTGCCCCCAGTTGGAATATGGCGCCCCGGAATCCGCAGACGTCCGGATCGCCTGCGACCTCGCAGCGCTCAGGGGAAGCGGAAGATCCCGCTGTCAAGAAACTAGCTACGGCAGATCTGGTGGTAATGAGCAACGTATCGAGCCATGCCGCGGAAACTCTGCCAGCGAAGGCTACCTTGCCGCCGGTCGATGCTGCAACGCGCCGCAACAGCCCGGCCACAGGCTGCTCCCAGGAAGCCAACCCCAGCGCGAGAAAGCAAGGAACAAGTGGCAGCAAACCGCAACCGGTCGAAAACCCGCAGGCGGACTCGCAGGCGCAGCAATCCATGATTGCCGCCTTACCTTCGCCAAAGGCACAGGAACCGAGACCAGTAACCCTCATCCCGACTCACGATGGGCCGAGCCAGACGGCAACTTCAGGCAATGCCGTGCTGCCTCTGGGCGGGCATGCTTCTCCTAGCGCCGACGGCCCTGCGAGTGTAAGGCCGCAGGCTGCGCCTGCCGGTCCCGACCCGTCCCTGGCGGAAAATTCTCAGGCGTCGTCCGTGGTCATTCACAATGCACGCGTGCTGGAGCGCATAGGACAGTCGGAGATGCGGCTGGGCCTGAACTCCGACAACTTCGGAAGCATTGAATTGCACACCCGCGTAAGCCAGAACCGAGTGGGCGCCTGCGTCGTTACCACACATACTGACCTGCGCGCCGCAATGATGGCGGAAATACCGTCGCTCGAACGCGCGATTGCACAACATCAATTGAGACTCGACAGCTTCAACCTGGACTTACGTTCCGGCGCGGAAGGCAGCAATCACGATGGCTCTGCGCAGAACCAGCCGGGAGCTCGAAGCTCGACGACCCCTGGGGCCGAAATTTCTGAATGCAACGAGGACAGCACAGCGCAAGAAGGGTCGCTGCCCCAAGCATGGACGTCTCCGTACTCGTCTGGACTCAGCATCCACGCCTAGAAAGGAAAACATGAATAGCAACCCGGTGACAGCCTCCAGCAGCACAACCCAAACCGCGGTACAAACCAGCAGCAATAACTCGCTGGGCGGCGGCATGGACGGCATGTTCATGCAACTGCTGATTACGCAACTGCAGAACCAGGACCCGCTTTCGCCCATGGACCCCTCGACCTTCGTCAACCAACTGGTAGGCGTGAACAGCCTCGACCAGTTGACCCAGATCAACCAACTATTGCAAACCACGTTGGGTAACTCCACTACCACACAAGCAGGAGGCCAATAATGCCGCTCTTTTCCATTCCTTTGTCGGGGTTGACCGCCAGCTCGACCGCGATGTCGGCAATTGCCAACAACCTGGCCAACCTGAACACGGTGGGCTACAAGGGGAGCAGCACCCAGTTCAACGACCTTTTCTACCAGACGCTGGGTCTGAACGGATCGGGTGATCCCATACAAGTAGGCGCCGGGACCGGAGTGAGTGCTACCTCGTCCAACATGAACCCAGGCAGCGTGGAAGCCACCAGCGTGCCCACAGATGTGGCCATCATGGGCGACGGATTTTTCGTCGTCCAGCAAAATGGAGGCACCTTCTACACCCGGGCGGGCAACTTTTCGGTCGGGCCCGACGGCGCCCTGCAAACGCCCAATGGCGAGCAGGTGATGGGTTATGCTGCAGTGAACGGCGTGATCCCGGCGGGCGCGGCACTGTCGCCGCTGGAGATTAACAAGGGACAGATCAATCCTCCCAACGCAACCACCACGGTGCAGTTGCTCGCCAATCTCGATGCCGGGACCGCGGTTGGCGACACGCCTCTGTCAACCCCGGTCACCGTTTACGATTCGTTGGGAACGGCGCATGTTCTTAATTTCAACTTCACGAAGACCGCAGCCGGCGCGTGGAACTGCGACATCACCATCCCCAATTCCGACCTGACTCCTCCCCCTGCCTGGCAGGCATCGACCGCTTATAACGCCGGCCAAATCATCTCGCCCAGCACGGCGAATGGTCATTTTTACGAATGCACGGTGGCCGGCACCTCGGGTGCCGCGGCCCCGGCATCCTGGCCCACGGACGGCTCTACGTTTGCCGATGGCACCGTCACCTGGAAGGACCTGGGAACCGAGACCACCCTGGCTACGGAAGCTTTCACCTTTGACAGCAGTGGCAAGCTTACCTCCCCAAGTGGAAATATCAGCGGCATCACCGCCGGCGGGCTGGCCGATGGCGCCGCCAACCTGAGCTTCCAGTGGGACCTTTACAACAGCACAGGCGGGTCTTTGCTGAGCCAGGTTGCTGGTCCCAGCACCACTTCCAGCGCCTGGCAGGACGGCTTCGGCAGCGGGACCTTGACCGACTACAACATCGGCTCCGACGGCACCATCATGGGCACCTTCAGCAACGGCAGGACGGCGGCGCTCGGCCAGATCGCGCTGGCCAACTTTGCCAACACGCAGGGACTGGCGCGGGTGGGGAACAACGACTTCTCAGCCACGCTGGCCTCGGGCACGGCCGCGGTCGGAGCGCCCGGCACAGGTGGGCTGGGCACGGTGTCGGGCGGCTCTCTGGAGTTGTCGAATGTGGACATCGCCACCGAGTTTTCGGCGCTCATTGTGGCGCAGCGAGACTATGAAGCCAATGCGCGCACCATCACTACCTTCGATCAGGTGATGCAGGCCACCATCAACCTGAAGTCGACGGCCTAAAGTAAGGAGAGCGGTCGCCGATTGATATCAGCGTGATGCTGTACCGCAGTCCCGCACCGGGGCCCTCGTGCAGCCTGGTGCGGGAAGTTGCGGAGTCATTCTGAGAACCTCTTCATGAAGTTGTCCTAATCCTCTGCCCGCTTTTCCCCGGGGCCGTGCGGCGAACGCATCGACAAACGAGAGTCCAGCTTGCCAGGGTTTGGAAATAAAACAGCTTGTGCGAGACAAAGCCTCTTCCATCTGGTCTGAATCCTTAACCTGCACGGCAACTCGCTTGCACTTGCTCTAACGCAAGCCACCGCCACTCGAGATGGGAGGCGGCGGTTGCAATCGAGACTCAGGTGATGAACGAGAAACAACTGCCAGCGGAGACCGGTTCGACCGCTCCTGATTCTCCTCCGCCACCGGCGGCTAATTGGCGACAACTTGGATGGCTGCCATGCACGTTGTCGCTGGAGCTGCCGGTGGCCCATTTCACCGTACGCGAGCTGCTGCGTCTGGCGCCGGGGAGGATCGTACCCACGGACTGGAACCGCGGTTCAGAGGTTCCCCTGCGCGCCAATGGCGAGCTCATCGGTTGGGCCGAGTTTGAGCCGGTGGGGGATCACATTGGGGTGCGCATCATGGAGTTGGTGTGAGCGACGCGATGCAAACCGACATAGACAAGATGGCGAAGGCCACCCTGCCGCTCTCTCGTTGCTGGGAGTGGATGCGGGGTGCACTGGTCGGGGTGCGGGTACGCAAAGCGCCACGGCGTCTGCGCCTGTGCGAGAGCCTGGCCTTGGGCGAGAAGCGCTTTGTCGCGGTGATTGAGTTCGAGACCCAGCGTTTTCTGGTGGGTGGTGGTGCAGGGTCGGTGAGTCTGCTGGCTCGGCTGGGCGAGTCGGCGGATTTTGCGGCGTTATTGACGGAATGGTGCGAGCGGCAACGATGAACACGATTGACCTGACCAGGCGATTTCGCGGTGGTCTTGTGCTGGGCGTGCTCGGTCTGACCAGCGCCCGGTCGGCCGCCGGGATGGGTCCATCGAGCGCGACACTGCAGGTTCCGGGCGTGAATGGCAGCGGCGTGCCATGGACGATTGTCCTACTGCTGACGCTACTCACCATTTTGCCGGCACTGTTGCTCTCGATGACGCCGCTGGTAAGGCTGCTGGTGATCTTTCACTTTCTGCGGCAAGCGCTGGGAACGCAGAGCGCCCCTACGAACCAGACGTTGATCGGGCTATCGCTGGTGCTGACTTACTTCCTGATGCAGCCGGTGGGAGCGGCCATTTATCAGCAGGCCATGGTGCCTCTGGAGCGCAACCAGATCACCGCCTGGGAGGCGCTGGACCGGGGTTCGGAACCGATGCGCCACTTCATGCTGAAGTTCGTGCGGGAAAAGGACGCTGCACTGTTTGTAGAAATGGCCAAGCTACCTGCGCCCCATTCGCCGGAAGACCTGCCGATGCGCGTGGTCGCTCCGGCTTACATCCTGTCGGAGTTGAAGGTTGGCTTCCAGATTGGCGCCGTGCTGTTCCTGCCTTTTCTGGTGATCGACCTGGTGGTGGCTTCGATTACCACCTCGGTCGGAATGCTGCAGTTGCCACCGGTGGTGATCTCAACCCCGATCAAGATCCTGCTGTTCGTCATGGTCGATGGCTGGAACCTGCTGGTCGGATCGCTGATGAAGAGCTTTTACTGAGGCCCTGCGGAGACGAGAGAGACCATGTCGCCGGAGATCATCGTGGTGCTGGGACAGAGAACGCTGCAGACCGCGGTGCTGCTGGCTGCGCCGCTGCTGGTCGCGATCGCGCTGGTCAGCCTGGTGATCAACGTCGTGCAGGTGCTGACCTCGTTGCAGGACAACACCATCTCCAGTGTGCCCCGGTTGCTGGCAACGGCGGTGGGCGCGATTCTGCTGATGCCATGGATGCTGCGCAAGCTGGCGTTCTTCACTCTGCAGATGTTAGCCGATTTTCGGCCGCTGCTGCGCTAGGGGGAAAAATGGAACTGCGCCTCGAGAACCTGGTTGCTGCGGTGGCGTTCGTGGGAGCGCGGATCTCCGGCCTGCTGGTGTTCGCGCCGTTCCTCGGCAGCAGCGCCATCGCGCCCCGGATCAAGGTTGGACTCGTGATGCTGTTGACCGCGGTGCTGTATCCCGTGTGCGGACCGGGTGGGCTGTCGCTGACGCCCGCAGGCCTGTTGCGCGTAACGCTCTCAGAAGCTCTGATCGGGATCCTGATTGGCCTGACCGTGCAGTTCGTTTTCGAGGCGGCGCAGTTTGCCGGACAGGCCATGGGCATGCAGGTGGGCTATGGACTGGTAAACCTTCTGGATCCCAACACTCAGGTGGACACGCCGGTGCTGGCCGTGTTTTCGCAGACCGTGGTGATGTTGCTGTTCCTGCAAATGGACGTTCATCACTGGCTGTTGCGAGCGCTGGCTGCGAGCTTTGCCTATCTCCCCGCCGGATCGGCGGTAGCCGGGGGCGAGCTGACACGGGAACTACTGCACGCTGCCGGCGGCATTTGGCTGGCGGGAGTGCAGATCGCGGCTCCAGCACTGCTCGCGACGCTGGTGTGCGACCTGGTGCTGGGATTTCTGGGCAAGGCCTCGCCGCAGTTGCCCGTGCTCTTCCTGGGGCTGTCGGTCAAAAGCATGGTTGGCCTGACGGTGCTGGCACTTTCTCTGAGGTACTGGCCGGGCCTGTTCGAACGTCATTTCACAAATGCAATTTACTGGACGGAACGCCTGCTGCATCTGGCGCGCTGAGAGAACATGGCACGCGACGACAAGACCGAACAGGCAACCCCGCGGCGGCGGCAAAAGGCGCGCGAAAAAGGCCGGGTAGCGCGCAGCCGCGAACTGTCAGCGGCCCTGGTAAGTCTGGCCGGCGTGCTCCTGTTGCTGTGGGTCTCTTCCTCCCGGTTGCAGCCTTGGCGCATTTGGTGGCGCAGCCTGCCGGAGTACGCTGCCCGCGCCGATTTCAGCAGTGCGATGCCGCTGCTCACCTGGACCGGATTTGCCGCGCTGCGCTGGATCGCTGTGCCTCTGACCTTGATCTGGTTGCTGGCTGTGGGTAGCAGCCTGGCGCAGGGCGGTTTTGTCTTCTCCGCCGAATCGTTGACGCCAAATGGCGAGCGCCTGAGCCCGGCGAAAAAGCTGGGGCAGATGTTCTCCATTGCTGGTCTGGCGCCGCCCGCGAAATCGCTGATTCCCTTTTCCGTGCTGCTGTATCTCGGAATCGCCCTACTGGCGCGCGATTGGGATCTGCTGCTGCGCGCTGGCCAGATGACGGTGGGCGCTATCGGTGAGTTCGCCTATCAGCGTACCTTCGAGATCTGCTGGAAATCCACCCTGGTGCTGCTGCTATGGGCAGGGATCGACTATCTGCTGCAGCGCCAGAAGCTGGAGCGCGACCTGCGCATGAGCAAGCAGGAATTGCGCGAGGAATACAAGGAGACCGACGGCAACCCGACGGTGAAGGCACGCATGCGGCGGCTGCAGCGCCAGATGCGTCGGCGCCGCATGTTGAAGGACGTGGAACACGCCAGCGTCGTGGTCATACCAATCCCACGCACTTCGCCGTCGCGCTCGAGTACCGGCCGGAGATGTCGGCGCCGGTAGTGGTGGCCAAAGGTCGCAACCTGCTGGCCGAGCAGATCAAGCAGGTGCGCTCGCTGGCACGAAATTCCCATCGTCGAGAATCCGCCGCTGGCGCAGGCGCTGTATCGCAGCGTCGAAGTCGGCCAGGCCATTCCCGCCAAGCTGTACGCCGCGGTGGCCGAAATCCTGGCGTTCCTCTATCGCGCGCAGATGCGGGTGCAGAACGCGCGGCAGGAGGGCGTAGGCGATGGCAACGGCAGCCGCAAACCGAAATCGCTGCTGAGCGGGGGAGTCGGCTGAGTGGATCATTCCCGTGGCCGCGGTGGCGCTGGTCTTCGTCATGCTGGTGCCGTTGCCGGCATTTGCTGCTCGATGTCCTGCTGGCGATCAGCATTACTGCGTCTGTGCTGGTACTGCTGTCCGCGGTGCACATCCTGCGCCCGGTGCAGTTCTCGGTCTTCCCCAGCCTGCTGCTGCTTCTGACCCTCTTTCGTCTGTCGCTGAACCTGGCCAGCAGCCGCCGCATTCTGCTGCACGGCAACGAAGGCGCGGCCGCCGCTGGCAACGTCATCGAGGCCTTCGGGCAGTTCGTGGTGGGCGGCAACTACGTGGTCGGTTTCGTCTTGTTCCTGGCCCTGATCGCCATCCAGTACATGGTGGTCAGCCACGGCGCGGTGCGCACCGCCGAGGTCACGGCGCGCTTCACCCTCGATGCCATGCCGGGCAAGCAGATGGCGATCGACGCCGACCTCAATGCCGGGCTGATTGACGAAAAACAGGCCCGCGCCCGCCGCGAGCAGATCGCCCGCGAAGCCGAATTCTATGGCGCCATGGACGGAGCAGCGCGCTTCAACCAGCGCGACTCGCTGGCGACCATCCTGATCACGGCGATCAACATCATTGCCGGCTTCCTGATCGGCGTCTTTCAACTCGACATTCCCTTCCGTGAGGCGCTGAAGACCTACACCATCCTCACCGTCGGCGACGGTCTGGTGACCATGATTCCTTCGCTGCTGGTGTCGGTGGCCGGCGGCATCGTGGTGACCCGCGCCTCCTCCGACAACACCTTGGGCGTCGACGTCGGCAAACAGCTTTTCGGACGCAGCCGTCCCCTGTGGATCGCGGCCGCCGTCATGGTCGCGCTGGCCCTGATTCCCGGCTTACCCAAGCTGGCTTTCTTGGCGATCGCGCTTGCCGCCGGCCTGCTGGCGCGCCGTGCGAAGCGGGAATTCGAGAAGCCTGCTCCTGCCGAAGCGGCGCCTGGTACAGCGTCGTCGGCTGCCACTCAGCAGGAGGCGCTCGAAGGTCTGCTAAAGCTCGACGAACTCAGCCTGGAAGTGGGCTACGCCCTGGTGCCGCTGGTCGACGCCAAGCAAGGCGGGCAGCTGCTGCAGCGGGTCAAGGCGTTGCGCCGGCATCTGGCGGTGCAGTTGGGGTTCATCGTTCCGCCGGTACACATCACCGACAACCTCAAGCTTGGTCCACGCGAGTACGTGGTTTATCTGCGCGGCGTCGAGATCGCGCGCTGGGAGATGCACGAAGACTGCCTGCTGGCCATCAGCTCGGAAGCCTACCCGCCCGAGTTGCAAGGCTTCCCCACCAATGAACCAGCGTTTGGGGTCTCGGCACGTTGGATTGTTCCCGGACTGCGGGAGCAGGCGCTGGCATCCGGCTATGCGGTAGTGGACCAGACCTCGGTGATGGCCACCCACCTGGCCGAGGTCATCAAGCAGCACGCCTACGAGCTGCTGAGCCGCCAGGAGACCAAGCGCCTGCTGGACCGGCTGAGCGAAAGCCACCCCAAATTGGTGCGAAGAGCTGGTGCCCAAGCTGCTGAGCCTCGGAGAAGTGCAAAAGGTTTTGCAGCAGCTCTTGCGCGAGCAGGTCTCGATTCGCGATCTGCCGACCATTCTGGAGAGCCTGCTGGATGCTGCTCTCACCGAGCAAGAATCCGGTGCCGCTGGTGGAGGCGGCGCGCCAGGCCCTGGGACGCGGGCTGGTGCGGCCGCTGCTGGCTGACGACGGAGGCTTGCGCGTGGTGACGCTCGACCCCGGCATCGAGGAGGAGCTGAGCCGCGCCTTCGCCGGGCAGGCCCCGGCGGGGAGCAGCCAAGCGTCGCTCGAGCCTTCGTTTGTCCGGCGGGTGCTGGAGGGATTGAAGAACCTGGCGGGCGAACAGGTGCGACTGGCCACGCCGGTGCTTTTCTGCAATACCCCGGCGCGTTTCCACCTGCGGCGCTTGCTGGAGCCCTTTCTGCCCAAGGTGGTGGTGCTCTCGCCGGCAGAGGTGCCGCCCGTGGTGCCGGTGCAGTCGCTGGGGATGATTCGATAGGGAGGACACATGACCGCTGCCCAAGCTTACGAGCACAGTAATGAATCGGCTGGGGACAACTCCGAACAACTCCTGCTGGAGCAGTTACCGCAGGTGAAGTACATCGCGCGCCGCATCCACGAGCGCCTGCCCCAGCATGTGCCGTTCGACGACCTGGTGCACGCCGGGATCGTGGGCCTGATGGATGCGATGCACAAATACGACCCCGCTAAGAACGTGCGCTTCTCCTCCTATGCCAAGTTCCGCATTCGCGGCGCCATTCTCGACAGCCTGCGGGACATGGACTGGAGCCCGCGCGATTTACGCCGCAAGGCGCGGCGCCTGGAAACAACCATGCAGAAGCTGCAGACCGAGCTGGGACGCTCGGCGAGTGAGCCCGAGCTGGCGCAGGCCATGGACATGAGCCTGGAGGAATTCCAGCACCTGCTGGACGAAATTCGCGGGCTGGAGGTCGGCAGCCTGCAAATGGAATCGCTGGAGGATGGGCGGGAAACCGACTTGGGCGAGAGCATCCCCGGTCCGGCCAATCAGGACCCGCTGTTCCTTTGCCTGCAAGGCGAGCGCAAGCAACTGCTGGCCGACGCCATTGCCCAATTGCCGCAGCGTGAGCAACAGGTAGTTGCTCTGTACTACCAGGAGGAGCTCACCATGAAGGAAGTGGGAGCGGTACTGGGAGTGGGCGAGTCACGAGTTTCGCAGATCCACTCCATGGCGGTCGCCCGGCTACGCGCAGCACTGGAAAGCGCCCAACACCGGCGGAGCGCAGCCCTCGCCTCCATGGCCAGGGCCAGCAAGCCGGCGGTAAGTTTATGGAAAAGATATTAAGCCAGACTGAGATCGATGAGCTGTTTCGCACGGCCCGCAGCGGGGCGGCGGGCGATGGCAAAACGGACGGACACCTCCGGATCGAGCGCTGGGACCTTCATCAAGCCGGAATCCTGCGTAAGGAGCAGCTCAACAGCATCAGCCAGTCGCACGAGAATTTCGCCCGCGACCTTACTGCGTCGGTGGGAGGCTACCTGCGGGACAAGTTCGAAGTGACGCTGGTGGCGGTCGAGCAACTGGCCTATCGCGATTTTCTGGCCCGCATCTCGGAGGCGACCTACTACGCTTCGTTCTGTCTGTCGCCGGGCGACGCGCGTGGAATCCTGCAAGTGGACTTGAGCCTGGTGTTCCCGATCGTGGACCTGCTTTTAGGCGGCCCGGGAGGGGTACCCGAGAGCACACGCGAGGTCAGTGAAATTGAGGAAATGTTGATGGAGGGTGTGGCCCACGTTATCTGCCACGAATTGGATCTGGTATGGGGGCCTCTGGGGCTGCAGGTGGCCTTCGAGCAACGCCAGCCGGCGCCGCAGATGCCGCGGCTGATGCCGGCGCAGGAAAAGACCTTGACCATGACCTTCGAGGCCACGACGACGGACTCCAAGGGCATGATGAACCTCGCCTTCCCGGCGGTGGTCTCCAGCGCCCTGTTACGCAGGCTGGCCACGGAACTGGTGTATCAAAGGCCGCGGGGTCCCGCAGTACATCAGGAAAACATCCTGGAGCGGCTGCTGGACTCCCGCGTTGACGTTGAACTAGGGACGCCGCTGATACCGGTAAAGCTAACCGATCTGCTCGCCATGCAGACGGGCTATGTGTTACCACTGCGGCTGCATATCGAGGAACCGGCCCGGCTTCGCCTCAAAGGCAGAGATTGCTGGCTGGCCCGGCCAGTGCGCAGCCAGGCGAGTTGCCGGGCGGCACAATTACTGAAACGCATTGCCCAGCCGGAAGAAGGAGAGTGTTAGATGGCGGTCGAAGGCGAGAGCAAACTCCAGGCGTATTACCAGGCTTGGGCCGGCAGCCTGGCTTCACTGCTTTCCCAGTTGTCGTCCATGGGCTGGCAGGTGGAACCAGTCCCCGACAGCGGTGATTATGAACCCATTCTGCAGGTGGCCGCTAAGGTGATGGGTGGGCTTGAAGGTCAGCAGTGGGTTGGCTTCAGCGAGGCTGACGTATCTGGCCTGCTCAACATTTCCCAGCAGCCGAGCTCCAGTGCTGTTGAAGACGCCAGCCCGGAACGAAAGGCAGCTATCGTAGATTTGGTTCAGCAATGGGCTGACCTTGTTGCCGAGGCTCTAAGCACCGATTTCGGGCATTTGTCACTACAAGCTGCACCGGGGAAATCGCACCCTGAGAGCGCTTCCCGGGGCAAGTTGCTGCGCGTCATCAGCGGCGCGCGGTCCATCACAGCAAGGCTTGAGATGGATGGAGATCTGGCCATGGCGCTTGATCAGCTCGCCAGCCCGCCGGCACCCGCGTCACAGGTTGCCCCTGCGAAGCGCATTGAAGATATGGTGCAGCAGGGCAATCTGGGGCTGCTGATGGATGTTGAGTTGGGAGTCACGTTGCAGTTCGGCTGCCGCCAGGCCACATTGCGCGAGGTGCTGGAGTTGGCGACAGGAGCTGTGCTGGAACTGGATCGCGAGATCCAGGAGCCGGTTGACTTGCTGCTTAATGGGCGGGTGATTGCCAGTGGCGAGGTGGTGGTGATTGATGGCAACTATGGCTTGCGGGTCACCGAAGTTGCCTCGGCACAGCAGCGCATCGACAGCCTCTGACAATTCCTTTCAATTCAGGAGATGGAAATGCAGCTTTCGTTGCGTTCGGTGATGCCCAGTTCCTCTCCCGCAGCTGCGCTGGCCGCACTGCCGCGCTGCGCAAATGCTTTTTGTCCTAAGCCGCCGAGCTTGTGGCAGCGGTGGTGGGCGCGACACGAAGGTACATGGCTGGAAGAGAACTGGTACTGCTCCCCCGATTGTCTTTATGACGGCCTCTGCGAGCGTCTGGACGACCTGGGAGCGCTCAAACATCCTACTGCTAAGCCAAACCGACTGCCGCTTGGGCTGGTCCTGCTGTCACAACGACAGATCACTGCCGGACAGTTGCGCCGCGCACTGGAGATGCAGCGGTCTGCGCAGAGCGGCAGAATCGGCCAGTGGCTTGTCAGGATGGGAGCGGTTTCGGAAGATCAAGTCACCAATGCGCTGGCGGCGCAGCAGGGCTGTCCGGTGTTTGCCCCGCGTGAGGCCCGGCCATTGCCGGCAACCATGCATTGGCCCCAACCGCTGACCGAGACCTACCACGCCGTCCCCGTTTTCTACAACCCGGCGCAGCCCAGTCTCTATATCGGGTTTTTGGAAACGGTGGACCATGCCTTCCTGTACTCGGTGCAACGGATGCTGCAATGCCGCACTGAGCCCTGCATCGTCCCCCTAGCGGTGTTCCGCCAGAATCTGGAGCGGCGGGAGCCGACCGGAGCCGGCGAGACGATCGTGATTCAGCAGCGCCAGAACAGCTTCGAAATGGCGCGGGCCATCGGCAACTACGCGCAACAGGTGCGCGCCGAGCGCTGCGCTCTGACTTTGTGTGCCGTCCATCTCTGGATCCGTCTTCAGTGCTCAGCCGGCTTTCATGTTGACTTCCTATTCCGGCCGTCGGCAGCAAGCTCGCCAATGTGATGCAGCCGGATGGGTATCACGCCCTAAAGCGAGGTTCTCTACTGCCGATGAAGAGAACAGGCAGAGACCATGAATTGCGCTGGCGGCCGGACTACGACTGAAAACCGTTTGGGCAGGGCGGTTGGTCCGGCCGCGCGGTGCTATTTCCGTCTCTGCCGGCCCGATTCCTTCGTCATCGGCCTCCCCATTCTGTCGCGTTCCGCTGCACTGCTCACTCTTCTGCTCCAGGACGGGACGGTTGACCTGGAACTCACGAGTTCGGTGATCGCGCTTGATCCGGGCCTGGCGTTCGGTACGCTGCAAGCAGCCAACCTGGAGCGCAGCAATGGCGAAGTCTGGCAGTTGCCGCTGGCCGTGGTTGCCGCAGGATGCGAGAGCCTGCTGATCATATTGAACGGAGCTCTCAAGCTGGAATCGAGTTACGACTATGGCACCGGCGCGAAGCTCCGCCAGCTCTACGTACGCGGTGTGCAACGGGGATGCATCGCTGAGCTACTGACCAGTTTCCTGGGCCATGCCAATCCGAGGCAGTCGTATGTGGCAGGACTGCTTTTTGACCTGCCGGACATACTGAGCCTGGCACAGACAGGGAGCCGGGATCATCCCTGCTACCTGAAGTCCGCCACGCCGGACTGCTTGCTCGCCTCCACGCTGTCTGCTAATGCAGATCTTAATCCGGTCACGGCCAGCGTCCTTCTGGCGAATGGGCTGCTTGAGATTCCCGGGAGCGCGACGGCGGACTCCTCCCCGCAGCTACAGAGTCTGGCCAGCAGCTCGCTCTGGGGCGCCGGGGATGCGTGCAGCACCCGCGAACGCTGCCAGTTTCTGGCGCAAGGCAGCAGATTGGGAAGCTGGGCGGCGCTGAACGCGCTCCGGCTTTCGCCATGGGAGTTTATGACCAGGCTGCGCCGCCACAAGTCGTGGGAGTAACCAATGGAAGCCTTGCGCACGCTGATCGTGGACGACTCCCCGGTGATGCGCAAGATCGTGGAGCGCGCGCTGCGGCAGGCCGGAATTCCCATCGGACAGGTCATCGAGGCCGGCAACGGCCTCCAGGCTCTGGACGTTCTTCGCCAGCAGGCTGTGGACCTGGTACTCAGTGATATCAATATGCCGGTGATGGACGGGCTGGAATTTGTGCGCCAGTTAAGCACCGTTGCCAATGCCTGTGGAGTGCCGGTGCTAATGATCAGCGCGGAGGGCAGCGAGTCGCACGTGAGGGAGGCGATCGCATGTGGAGCGCGGGGTTACGTCCGCAAGCCGTTCACGCCGGATCAGATGAAACGTCAGGTGCTATGCCTGCTGGAGCAGCCGGTATAGCAGCCTACCGGTGGAGGAGCTACCGTTTTAGTCTTTTCTAACCTGCGCACTCTATAAACCCTTAGAATCACGCATCCACTTCCCTGCCCTTTGGTCTGCTTCTTGCTTTAACAACTCCCGGAGCAGGATGCATGAACAGCGGACTTTACGCCGCCTGTGCCGGATTACTGGCGCGTACGCAAGCGCTGGAGCTGGCGGCGAACAATCTGGCCAATATCAACACCACCGGATATAAAGCGCAAGTCCCGACCTTTCACTCGCTGCTGGCAAATGCATCGACGAACGCCGCGGCTGACACGATTTCCGAGGCGGTCAACGACTTCGGGGTCCTGGGCGACAGCCGCACCGATTCGATGCAAGGAAGCCTGGAGCACACCGGCGGCGATCTGGACTTTGCCGTCCAGGGAGAGGGTTGGTTCGCGGTGCAATCCGGCAACAGAACCCTGTACAC
Organism: uncultured Acidobacteriaceae bacterium; assembly: GCA_963703645.1. Lineage (GTDB taxonomy): Bacteria > Acidobacteriota > Terriglobia > Terriglobales > Acidobacteriaceae > Bog-257. Next base: position 31,586 of record CAVPFD010000032.1, on the reverse strand, counting down.
ACGCAACGGTAGCTTTCATGTTGACGCCGATGGCCACCTGGTAACCGTGGAGGGCAACATCGTCGCCGGCGCTGAGGGGGCCATCACCATCCCTCCTGGGAGTCTGTCGGTGAGCAGCGATGGGACCATCTCCGTGGACGGAGCGCTATCCGGACAGCTGCGGATTGTGAGTTTCGCACCAGGCACGCCCCTGACACCTGTCGGCAACTCTTACTTTGAAGCTCCAGCAGGCAGCGAGCGTGCGGCCAGCGGACAACTGGTGCAGGGATCGCTGGAGGGCAGCAACGTGAACGGCATCACGGCGGCGGTCGGGCTGGTCGCGCTGCAGCGCAACGCCGACATGCTGCAGCAGGCGTTGACGGCATTCCACTCCAACTTTAACCGCATTGCGGCGCAGGATTTGTCGCGCGTTTGAGGGGCCTATGTTTCGTGCACTTTACACCGCTGCCACCGGAATGGTGGCGCAGCAACTGAACCTGGACAATGTCGCCAACAACTTGTCCAACTCCAGCACCTCGGGATTTCGCCGCCGCCGTTTGCAGTTCCAGGACCTGATGTACCAGAACCTGGTGATGCCGGGAGCGGCGGCGACGCAGAACACGACGGTGGCCTCAGGTTTGCAGGTCGGCTTGGGCACACGCACGGCGGCGTCGGAGGTAATTCCGGTGCAGGGAGATTTCAACTCCACCGGCAACTCGCTCGACCTGGCGATTCAGGGTGCCGGCTTCTTTCAGGTCAAGATGCCCAATGGCGAGACTGGCTACACTCGCGGGGGAATGTTCCACCTTGACAACCAGGGCAACATGGTGACGGCTGACGGCAACGCGCTTGACCCTCCCATCACCATTCCGCCGGATGCTCTGACAATCACGATTGGCTCGGACGGCACGGTGACGGTAACGCAGCCCGGACAGACGCAGGCCCAGCAGGTTGGCAGCATACAACTGGCGACCTTTCAGAACCCGGGCGGATTGAACAGCGTTGGACAGAACCTTTATCTCGCTACCACCGCCTCTGGCGATCCGATCGTGGGCACGCCGGGAGGATCCGAGGGCTTGGGGACTCTGCAACAAGGAGTGCTGGAGCAGTCCAACGTCAACGTGGTGGAGGAATTCATCCAGATGATTCTGGCACAGCGCTCCTACGAGGCCAACTCGCGCGTGGTTACCGCCGCCGATCAGATGCTGCAACAGTTGAACAACCTTTCCCGCTAGGAGGCGCCGTGGAAAGTTACCTTGGATGGCTGTTAACACTGGCCCTGCTGGGCGGTGCGAAAGTGTGCGTTGCGGGACCACCACTGTCACCACCGGGCTCTGCGCTGCGCGACCAGGTTGCGGCCGCCGTTGCGCGTGATCTCGAATCCAGGTTTGCCGTGGCGCCCGATCCGGGCGACCTGCGGATACTCGATTCCCGGCTTTCAGTACCCTCGAATTCTGAGCTGCATGTGGCTTCTGTACGTGTGGGGAATTCGCCGGGAAGCTGGATGCTACGTATGGAATGTGCTTCGCGGCGGGATTGCCTGCCGTTTCATGTTGTTCTCCGTATGCCTGTCGCCGGCCCGCGCGAAGACTTGTCTGCCAGGAGGCGGACCAGCGCTTCGGAACTGCTCCAGCCAGCCGTGCGGAAGACAAACCCGAAGCAGCTCCGTTCGCCGGTGGCCCGCAGCGGGGATCATGTGCTGCTGGTGGAGGAGCGATCCGGACTTCGGATCAAGGTAACCGCGGTTTGTCTGGAGTCGGGCGGGCTGGGTGACCAGATACGGGTGCGAAACCTTGCCAGCAAGCGAGTCTTACTGGCGATGGTGGCCGGCAAAGATCTGGTGCGGGTGGAGTGATGGGGAAGTTGCCACGAGCGACCCTGATTCTGCTGCTGGTTTTCGGCGTGGGAGGAGTGTGCGAGTTGAAAGCCAAGAGCAAAAAGGACCAGCCGCTGTCTCCGTCGTCGTTAAGCCAATTCTTGCAGCGCGTGCGGGGAGAGCAGTCGGCGAACGCAACTTCCCTGGGCAGTCTCTGGCCGTTGCAGGGCGGAATGCTGACCGACCTCGCCACCGACTACAAGGCGCGGCACCTAAACGACGTTGTGATCGTCCGGATTGTCGAGCAGACCCTCGCTCAGGCTTCAGGGAACGTAACGGCGCAGCGCGGATTCAGCGCGAATTCGGCGATCACGGGCCTGGCGGGACAGGTGCACATAGCCAATCCTGTGAATCCCCTGTATGCACTGAATTCCAACAGCAATCTGAAAGGTACAGGGACGGCTAACAGCCAGTCCTTGCTGCAGACCAGCGTGGCCGGCCGGGTGGTGTCGGTGCTGCCCAACGGAAACCTGGTGATCGAGGCCGAACGAAGGGTCAGCTTCAATCAGCAGGCACAGACCATCATATTGCGCGGCCTGGTGCGGCCAGGGGACATTGCCTCCGATGATTCGGTGGCTTCCACCTACGTGAGCGATCTCGAGCTTGAGCTGAAGGGAAAGGGCGTGGTTACAGACGTAACCCGACAGCCCAATATCTTTACCCGTTTGCTGATGAGGCTGCTGAATTGGTGATGAAAAGCAGGCTGCGTCGCGCATCGGAGCTTCTCCTGTTAATGGTGGGGCTGCTGTCGCTGACTGCTATGGGGCAGGAAACCGTTCGTAACGTACAAATCAGGGACCTGGCCACCATCGAGGGCGTGCGCGACAATCCGCTGGTCGGCTACGGCATGGTGGTCGGGCTGGCCGGTACAGGCGACCGCCGGCAGACGATGTTCAGTACGCAAACGTTGGGCAACATCCTGCTGAAGATGGGTGTGACAATCCCGGCCGCAGCCGTGAGCGTGAAGAATGTGGCAGCGGTTTTTGTAACCGCATCGTTGCCGCCCTTCTCTCGTCCCGGGACCCAGATTAACGTCACCGTTTCCTCCATCGGCGACGCCACGAGTCTGGAGGGCGGCACGTTGCTTTTGGCTCCGCTCTATGCCGCCGACGGACAGGTGTATGCCGAGGCGCAGGGTCCGGTCACGTTGGGAGGGTATTCGGCAGGGCGGGGCGGCAATGCCAAGCAGGTAAACCATCCCACAGCAGGACGAGTTCCCAACGGTGGCCTTGTAGAACGGGATACCTCGCTGGACCTGCGTCGTTTGTCCACGATTGCCCTGCTGGCGCGCGAGCCTGATTTCCGCACCACGCGCGATATGGCGGCGGTGATTAACCATGAAGTCGGAGGCCCGGTGGCCACCGCAATTGACGGCCGCCGCGTTGAACTCACTCACCTGCCGCCAGCGGGAGTTCCGGAATTGCTGGCCCGGCTTCTCAGCCTGAAGGTCGAGATTCATCCTCATGCCAAAGTTGTGGTAAGTGAGCGAACTGGAACCATTGTGATGGGCCGGGACGTGCGGTTGACGGCGGTTTCTATCCTGCATGGCGATCTTACCGTAGAAATCTCGACCGAGTACCAGGTTTCGCAGCCAGCACCGTTCAGCCAGGGACAGACGGCGGTGGTGCCGCAAACCCAGGTCGCCACCAAGGACGAGAAAGTCAAGCGGATCGAATTGAACGAGGGCGCCAGTGTGGAGCAACTGGTGAATGGCCTGCAGGCCATAGGAGCGACTGCCCGGGATGTGGTCGCCATTCTTCAAGCGATCAAGGCAGCGGGCGCTTTACAGGCGGAGCTGGAGGTGATCTGACCATGGCGATTTCAATCACACCTACAACTGGCGCTGCGCCGGAGGGCACGGCGGGGGCCGCACAGGCGGCGCAATCCTCCAGCAAACTGAGGAAGTCGGCACAGGAGTTCGAGGCCATCCTGCTGCAGGGCTGGCTGGAAAAGATGAACCAGAGCTTTATAGGCTCGAGCGAAAGCCAGGACGCCGCTCACGATACGGTGAGCAGCCTGGGAACCCAGGCAATGGCGTTGGCGCTGGCGGCGCGGGGCGGCATCGGGATTGCCAATATGCTCCTTCGGCAGTTGCAGCCCGCAGAGCGAGGTACCCAAATCCCGGAGCAAAAGGCTTTTGCGCCACCCAGCACTGGTTTGCCGGGCGGACCGAGCCGATAACAACAGAGAAGTGGGAAATCATGAGCAGAGATTAAAGCTTTCTCATCAATTGCCGATCACTCAATTGCAGGGTAATACCCTAGAACGAGGGAATGAGATGAGAATTGACTTAAATCCGTCGGCCATGCCAGAACTGGGCCGCAGTGCTGAAGCGACTGCAGGAAGCAAGCCGGTAGATATGCCCCAGCCGGCGGCGGATGCCGAAGACGTAGCGCATCTGTCCAGTGGAAGCGACGCCGTGCAGAAGCTGAAGGCGCAACTGGACGCGCTTCCTGACGTACGCCAGCAGCGAGTGGATGCGTTACGACAGGCGGTGAGCGGGGGCACATACAAAATCTCTCCGCACGCCGTAGCCGCCGCGATGCTGGCGGACCCGGGATTGAAGGTCGGCTGAACTTCCTGATTCCGCGGCGGCGGAAGGTTTCTTATGGACCTCAGCACAGGACCTCTGGAAGGATCGGCGCGAATCCAGGAGCGACCGTTTGGCCAGTCCTCGGAGGAGCCGAAGCGGCGACCTGCTCGGCGCCCCAAGGGGCAAGCCGAACCAATGGAGGTTGGCGACCAGGCCGACGAGCAGGATAAGCACCAGGTAGACGACATCGCTTGAGGGGTTCCGTTGGACACGAAGGTCGAATCGGCGAGCGTTCCGGCATCCGAAGAGGTCAAGGAACTGGCATTGCTGGAAACGCTGAAGGCACTGCTGAACACCGCGGTTCGTTCGCTCAGCCGGGGAGAACCGCCACGCCTGGTGGAGATAAGTCGCAGCGTACAGGCCACTGCAGAACAGTTGATTGCGGCTTCAACCCACATGGGCCGCTTGCCGCTGACTCCTGATGCCCAACAACAGCGGAAGAGGCAGCTCGTCGAGTTGCATCAGCAGCGCTGTTTCTGTCACGCCATGCTGCGCCGCTGGCGGCGCTCGATTCTCCTTCGCCAACAACTGCTCGACCTCGCAACCGAACCCGCAACCTACACTGAACCCCTCGAGCCACGCTGGTATTCCCATGAGTAGCCTGCTGGGCACGATGTCGATTGCGATGGGCGCGCTGGAAGCTCAACAGGCCGGGCTTGAGACCACGACCAACAACATCGCCAACCTCAACACTCCGGGCTACACGCGCGAGCGGCCAATTCTGGAAGAGGGCGATCCGATCATCAACAACGGTAACGCTTGTGGGACCGGCGTCAAGCTTCAAGGTATCGAAAGCCTGCGCGACACCATTCTCGAGTTGCAGATCGGCGACGAGACCCAGCAACAGGGGCAGTCGCAGGCCTACGTCAACGCCATGAGCCAGGTACAGACACTGTTCCCGGACGACACCAGCGGCATCGGGCAGGAGATCAGCAACTTCTTCCAGAGCCTCCACAGCCTTTCAACCGACCCGTCGAACCTGACGCTACGGCAGAGCGTGCTTTCGGCCGCGAAAGGCATGGCTTCGTCGTTTAATAGCGCAGCCAATCAACTGAGTGCACAGCGCAGCTCACTCGACCAGGGCGTGCAGCAGACGGTCGGGGAGGTGAACCAGACCACGCAAGAAATTGCCGGCATCAACGCCCGGCTGGCGAAGCTTAGCAGCAACGCACAAGATTACGGCAGCTTTGTCGACCAGCGCGACAATCTCGTGCAGAAGCTTTCCGGTCTGATTGATGTCTCGGTAATCAACGATGGCACATCGATCACGCTGACTACCAAGCAAGGAGCGCCGCTGGTTGCCGATGGTCAAAGCTTCGCCTTGAGCACAGCGCTCGATACGGCAAGCGGAGCGCAGCACATCTATTCGCAGGGGGCGGATGTCACGGGAAAAATTTCGGGGGGAGACCTGGGCGGCCTGCTGCAGGCCCGCGATCAGAGCCTGCCCGCGATGCAAACGCAACTCGATTCGCTGGCCGGCGGTCTGCTGCAAGCCTTGAACACCGCTCACGCGCAGGGGTTCGACCTCAACGGCAATCCTGGCAGCAACCTGTTCACTCCCGTGAGCGGAGCGGGCGCAGCGGCAAGCATGGCGGTCGCCATCAGCGACCCAGCCTTGCTTGCCGCCAGTTCCGACGGCAGCACCGGCGGCAATGGCAATCTGGCCAATCTCTCTGCGGTCGCCAACCAGGCTGTGTCGGGCGTGATGACGCCGACACAGGCTTACGGGAACCTGGTGTTTCAGGCCGGGAGCGCGGTGAGCGGTGCCACGACCGAACTGAATGCCAGCAACGCCATGCTGCAACAATTGCAACAGCAGCAGGCATCGATCAGCGGAGTCTCGCTCGATGAAGAAGCTTCCAACCTGCTGCTTTATCAACGGGCGTACCAAGCGGCAGCGCAGGCCATCTCAACTGTGGACCAGATGCTGCAAACCGCGATCCAGATGGGTTCCTGAACATGAGGATCTCGCCTTACATAACGCAAACCGAGCTGAACGCGATGAGCGCGGCCGACCAGGCCGAGCAAACCGCGTTGCTGCAATTGACAACTGGCAAGCGGGTAAACGCGGCTTCCGACGATCCATCCGCGGCGGCGCGCGAAGTCGAGGTTTCTTCGCAATCGGACGACTGCGACCAGTTTCTGCGCAGCATCGCCAGCATCTCGGCGGAAATGCAAACCGCCGACTCGGCATTGAATTCCGGCGTCACAGCGTTACAGCAGGCCATCTCTCTCGGCGTCGAAGGCGCCAACGGAACAATGTCGCAGCAGGACCGGGCTGCATTAGCCAGCGAGGTCCAGAGCATTTCGCAGCAGATGCTAGGCATCGCCAACCTGAGCTACAACGGCAAATACATTTTTGCCGGCACCGCCGATTCACAGGCGCCTTACGTTGCCGCGGCCGAAGGCACCGTCTATCAGGGCAATAACTCCGTCAATCAAGTCGAGATCGAAGCCGGGCAGACCATCGCGGTGAACCAGCCGGGCAGCCAATTGTTTTCGGCTGCGGGAGCCGATATGTTCCAGGCGCTGAACGATCTGGCCATGACGCTGCAGTCCAACAGCAGCACAACCGACGACATTGCCAACGCTACCAACGAAGTTCGCGCCGCCTACGACCAGCTCAATACAGCACGCACGTTTTATGGCAGCACCCTCGACCAGCTCAACGCCAGCCAGGATTTCCTCAATAGCGAGAAAGTCCAGCTTACGCAGCAATCGAGCGACCTGGTCGGCGTGGACATGAATGAGGCAGCCACAAACCTCACAACCGCCGAGACCGCGCGCAACGCTGCGCTACAGGCGGCAGCAAGCGTGGGGAACCTGAGCTTGTTCGACTTTTTGACCACCAGCAGCGGACACTGATCAGTCCGACTGGGAGGGCGAGTGAAGGCCGAGCGTCTGTTTACTATCCGATAACCTTCAGCGTGACTTGAGTCTTTTCCACTCCGATTGAAGATCTGCCTCTGATTCGGTATAACCCCTCCCACGCCTTGTCTGCAAAAGTTGGGTTGATACTTCGTCCAGTACCTCTTTCGGGAAAAGCTCTCTGGCAAGCTGCCCAGTAGTCTTTCGCTTCGGGTTCCGCTTCAACTTATTCTGCTTCTTAGGAGCCTTAGCCATGATTAATGCCGACCTCGTGAAAACATCGAACAGTTTGATGCGACGAAAAGTGCCGTGCTGAATTGGAAAAGCTCCGCTGGCCAGACGGCATCGCCTGTCCGCGCTGCCAGGCGAGTAGCATCTCCAAAGTCACTAAGCGCAGCCAGTACGACTGTAATGTGTGCCGCTATCAGTTGTTGTTGCGCAAAATATTGCATCTAAATGAGTTAGAAGTAAAAATGTTGCATCCAAAGAACTTGCTGGTGAAAATACTGCTCGTTCGGGCACTCTATATGAAAGTCATTTCGTCCAAGTAGGCTTGCAGGTGCTTGGCGCTTACCTTGTGCCACGTTCCGATGATGCCGCGCTTGAGCAGCGAGAACGCCGATTCGATGCTGTTCGTGTGAATGTCGGTTCCGAAGCGGACGTACTCTTTGCGGGTATGGTTGACCGTCTCATGCTTGAGGTCGCCAACAGCGCTGGGATAAGCGGGGAGGTCGTCAGTGACGATAACTTCCACATCGGTGCTGATGTTCTCTTGGATGTATTTTGCCAGCGTTCCTTTCTTGGCATCTTCGGCATGAAAGAATCGCAATGCGCCATCGCGCTGCCGGATGCCGATGACAACCTCTTTGTTGCCCTTCCGTCCCATCCAGTGGCGTCCGCGCTGTTTTCCGCCGACATAGGTTTCGTCCATTTCAACAGTACCGTCCAGCATGGGCTGCTCGACCTGTTTCATGGCGCGACGTATGCGATGGAGCAGATACCATGCCGTCTTGTAGGAGCCTTTGTGTTGGCCGTGCGCTTAGTCAGCGTCTTTTCTGCTGCCTTAACTACCGAGAATGCAAAACTTGGGTCACCCGCAGTTAGTGTGTACCAGAATGTCTCTCCGATGCGAAGGAACTTCTGAGCTTCGGTGTCTGAAACCAGCGGGATGGAGTCCTTCCCGCCATAGGTAACCGACTTATCGGAGACCGTCACGATAGCTTTAGACTTGGCCGCGAAGCTGGCAATACAGACGGTCATGTGGCGTCTCCAAAGAGGAGAAAATTCCTCTTGAATATGGGCCATTCTTAACACGATGGCCCCCTTGCGTCAAGGGAATAATCTGCCACCCAGTACACACACGCGTGCAACGCGCTGTAGTCTTACTGGCCACTTCTGTTCCGCCTAGTGGCGCTGTCGACTTCCAACCCCGGCCTTGGAATTACGGCGAAGTGATACGCTGTTCTGGTCATGACCGCCGACGAAGTCAAACAACTGCTGCAACTGGAACCGCTGCGGGTCGAGGGCGGATTCTTCCGCGAAACCTACCGCTCGCGCTGGAAGGTGGCCGAAGAATACCTGCCAGAGGGAACCAGCGGCTCCCGCTCTATTGGCACGGCCATCTACTTCATGATTACGCCTGAGACTTTTTCGGCGCTGCATCGCATGCCGGGCACGGAGATTTTTCACTTCTATCTCGGCGATCCGGTGGTCATGCTCCAGCTTATGGGTGACGGAAGCTCGCAGACGATCGCGCTCGGTTCCGATCTTGCCGCCGGACAGCGCCCGCAAGTCGTGGTTCGGGGTCACGTCTGGCAGGGCTCCCGGCTGGCACCGGGCGGCAAGTTTGCTCTCATGGGGACAACCATGTCCCCAGGCTTCGATTACGCCGATTTCCAGATTGGAGACCGCGAGCGGTTGATGGCACAGTATCCCAGCGTGGCGGAGATGATTCGGCAGTACACACGATAGAAGAGAAACAACCCCGGATCTCGCGGATGCACGCAGGTTAGAAAAACCAGCCACGGACAACACGGATTGCCTTCGTAACATAGGCGTCCGAGCTCATCCGCAGGATGTGCGGTCTACGTCCAGTCCGCGGATCTTCCCTACTTGCCCTTGGCCTCTGTCTGTATCTTTTCCAGAACGATGGCGTGCGAGCCGCCGCGGACGTATACCTTGCCGCTAGCGGTCACGCGTTCGCCGGCGAATGGCAGAAGGCGTTCATTCTGTCCTGACGAGGGCACCTTGTCCGAGATCGGCCAATAAATGTTTCCATCGTCGGCCAGGATGACCAGCGGCGATCCCGCTTTCGCGCATTTGAGCGCGCAGTCGCGACTGATCGGCTTGTCCAACCCCTTGGTGATCGCACAGGCCGAATCCAGCACCCAGCCATGGATTGAAACCGCCTCGGACTTGACGTCCAAGCCCGATGACAACCCTACGATCACCAGACAAGCCAGCAGCACGGCAGAGCTAAATTTCATTGTCATTTCCTCTTTCTCCATCTCGCGCTTGGAAATCACGGTTCTTGCTGCCGTCAAGCGGAAGCCAACCACGAATTCACACGGATTGACACAGATTATTTTCCTCTTTCAATTCAATCCGTGAGAATCCCTGCAAATCCGTGGTTAAGCCTTTTCGCATTTTCCCGTCCCGTGACACGCCCGGCCTTTCGACGAACAATTCCCCGGCTCGGCCAGTTCGCCGTCGGGACCGATGCAGGTCTGGGTGTGCAGGCACCAGAACAGGCCGTCGTTCGAGGGAGGGACTGTGGGATCGTGCTCCGCCAAAATGAACTGCCCCTTCCAGCGCAGCGCCGGACAAACGTCATCACGATTGGTAGCAAAGCGGTCGGCGTCGGGCATCATTCATGCGGCCCCTCCGGAGGTCTGGCCGGCGGCCTGCAAGACGGCGCGCTTCACCGCCGCCTTGGTGAGCGTGATTTTGTACTTATTGTGACTGAGCGGGCGGGCCCGTACTACCGCTGCGTTGGCCGCATCCATCACGGTCTGGGGCGTAATGGTGTTGCCGACGAGTGCTTGCTCAGATCCCAGTGACCGCCACGGCATGGGGGCGACCTGGCCCAGCACAACCCGCGCATTCTTCACAGTGCTGCCATCCATTTCGAGCGTAACGCACGCGTGCACCAGCGGCCAGTCGAAAGCGGCCCGCTGCCGGACTTCGTAGGTGGCCGCCTTCAGGTTTTGCGGGGGCGGTGGCACGATGATTTCCATCACCATCTCGCCCGGTTTGAGATCGTGTTCAAGTTCGTTCTCCGTCCGTGGAATGACAAAGAAGTTTTCCAGCGCCAGTTCGCGCACACCGCTGCCCGGCGAGTTGGCCGAGTAGAGACGGATTTTCGCGCCATACGCGATGAGCATGGGCGCAAGGGTTGAAGGACTGACAAAGTAGGCCGGTCCGGTGGTGCCCAGAATGGCTGCGTAGCGGTTGTCGCCTTCTACCACCATGGACTTGCCATCCGGCGTTTTCGCCATCAGCCCCATGCCGTTGCGAAAATACCAGCAGCGCGGACGCTGGCACATGTTGCCGCCGATGGTTGCCAGGTTGCGAATCTGCGGACTGGCGGCTTCGTTCGCCGCTTCGCTCAGGGCAGGATAGTTTTGGCGAACGCCGGTGTCGCCGGCGAGTTCCGCAATGGTTGCCAGCGCGCCGATTCGCAGCCCGTTTCCGGGCTGATAGCTGATGCCGCGAAGTCCTTCGATCTCTTTGATGTTCACCAGGCGTTTGGGCGTGACGACGTCGTCTTTCATCAGCGCCAGCAGATCGGTTCCCCCGGCAAGGATCGAGCTTTGCTCCCCGAGGACCGTGGCGACCTGCTCTTTCTTCGTGGGGCTGACATATTCAAACGCTTGCATGAGCGCCTCCCTGCCCCAGTGCTTCGAGCACGCGGTCGGGCGTGAGCGGCAGAAACGGCACGCGCACGCCGATGGCGTTGGCGACGGCGTTGGAGATCGACGCACCGGGCGAAATCACCGGCGGCTCTGCCAATCCGATGACTCCGCGCTCGTCATAACGCTTGCCGGTCATCATGTGCACCTTCAGCTCACCGATGTCGGCAATGCCGGCCAGGCGATAGAACTCCATGTTCGGATTCAGCATGCGCCCGGTCACGGGATCGAGGATCTTCTCTTCGTACAGCGCATAGCTGATGCCCATGATGAGCGCACCGAGCACCTGGCTCTCGGCGGTTTTGACGTCGATGACCAGGCCGCAATCCTGCACCGCAACCATCTTGTTCACGCGGACGATACCGGTCTCGGTGTCCACGGAGACATCGGCCATCTGCACCCCGCCGACGCCACTGTTGGTGAGGTCGGGCTGCTTTCGACTTGTCGGGGTTCTTGCCGTGCACGGTCATCGGCATCGCGCCGATCTTGGAGCAGGCTTCCTTCCATGAGAGGCTGCGGCCGGGATCACTCTTCACCCGCACTGTTCGCATTCACCGCCTCCAGTTCCTCTGACTGCGCCTTCAAAGCCGGAGCGACTTTGGCGAATAAGTTCGTTACGTGCGTCCACAGCGGCGCGCCTCGTGGAGGAACTCACACCGCCAGTTGTCGTGCTGCCGCCGCTGCCGCCGGAGACGGGGTAGCGATTGTCGCCGATCAGCAGCTTGATGTTCTCCATCGGAATTCCAAGCGTGTCAGCAGCAACGATGGTAATCACAGTGCGGCAGCCGGTGCCCAGGTCCTGCGTGGCCATCTTGATTTCGACAGAGCCATCCGGGTGAATGGTGAGATCGCAATCACTGTTGTGGCCGCGGCCGCCCCAGGTGTGCATGGAGAGGCCGAGGCCACGCTTCACCGGTCCGGCAGTCTTGTCGCCGCGCGGATGCCAGTTCTTCTTCCAATCCATCAATTCGGCGGCGATCGGCAGCTCATCGCGATAGGTGTCGGCGCGCTTTCCCGTGAGCTCCAAATTACGGGTGATGAGCTCTACCGGGTCCATGTTCATTTTGGCCGCCAGGTCTTCGATGGCTCCCATGGTGATGACCGCAGCCTGCGGATGGTTTGGTGCGCGCCACGCGCGAGCGCTGCCTTGATTGGTTGCGATGGCGACGTTCTGCTTCCGCTGGTTCGGAATGTCAAAAATATAGGGCAAAGGAGGCGTGCCGCCGCCGCCCATGCCACCCGTTCCCCAGGAGGTTGATTGCCAAGCGACGAACTTTCCGTCTTTGTCGGCAGCGATCTTCACGCGCCCATACCCTGAGGGACGCATGCCTGCAACCTCCTGCTCGGCCGCGCGTTCGAGCATAATCTTCACCGGCTTGCCACCCGCAGCTTTGGAAAGGTACGTGGTGGCCATACCCCAGCGATCAGGCCCCCACTTGCTACCAAACCCGCCGCCTACGTATTGCTCCAGCACCTGAATGTTGCCGGCAGGAATGCCCAACGGTTCTGCCACCTGAGGAGCCACGCCGGAAACGTTCTGGGTTGAGATGTGCACGACCAGGTCCTTCTCGCCCGTCCATTCCGACGCCATGCCATGCGTTTCCAGGCAGCAGTGGGTGATGCAGGAAGCGCCGTACAGCCCCTCAACAACGGCCGCCGCGGATGCGAAGGCTTTGTCGGGGTCGCCTTGCTTTTGCACCGCCGTTTTCTTGTATGGAGAGCGCGAAGTCGTAGCGGCCTCAACATACTTGGCATCCCGTAGCGCCTTGATGACGCTCGCGCTGGTGCCCGATTCCTGCATCGCCTTCAGATACTTGTCGCTGGGCTTGAAGCTGATGCCGTTCTTCTTGATCGTGGCGATGACCTGCTCGTCAGGAACCTGGTTGTCCTCGAGATCTTCGAAGTCGTCCTGACTTAACGGGCCGGTGTCGAGCGCAATGTTTTTCGGCGGTTCGGCATCGGAAACAAAATGCGGCAGGACTTCATATTGCACCTTGATGGCGCGCATAGCGTCTTCTGCGACGGATTCATCCACCGCTGCGACGGCCGCGATTTCGTCACCGGCCCAGAAGATCTCTGTCCCGGGTTGCTGGATAATTCTCACGGCTTTGACGCCCGGCATTTTCTCCGCAGCGCTGGTATCAATGCTGGCGATGCGCGCGTGCGCGTAGGGACAGCGCACGACCTTACCGGCGAGCAGGCCGTCGGGCTTGTAGTCGTAGGTGTATTTGGCGCGGCCGGAAACCTTCACCGGCCCATCCACGCGCGAGATCCTTTTGCCCAGCAGCGGACGAGTCGCGGGATCGGGCCATTGATATTCGCTCACGATGACCTCCCTTCCGGCGCCGTGGCCAGAGCCACGGCACGGATCCCGTCGTAGGTGCCGCAGCGGCAAAAGTTGCCGCTCAGACCGCGACGAATGTCATCAGCAGTCGGATGCGGATGCTGTTCCAGGAAATGCGTCGTGGCAACGATGAATCCCGGCGTACAGAACCCGCATTGCTGCGCGTCGTGATCGACGAAAGACTGCATCAGCGGAGTCAGCGCATCCCCTTCCACGAGACCCTCGATGGTGGTGATCTTCCCGCCTTGAGCATCAATTGCGAGCACGGAGCAGGCGTACACCGGTTTGCCGTTCATCAGCACAGTACACGCGCCGCATGCGCCGCGATCGCACACGCGCTTGGCGCCGGTCAGATTGAAGCTGTCCCGAAGAGCGTCGAGCAGAGTCACCCGGGGTTCCAGTTGCGCCTTGAGCTGTTTGCCATTCACACTGAGCTCAACCGGGACCTTGCCGGGACCCAGCACCGCAACCTCTTCGCCTGCAGCCTCGACGACAGTTGGGCCCACCAGCAGCGGCACAGCGACTCCGATGCCGGAGATCTTCATGAAGTCGCGTCGCGTTACGCCCGAGGGGGGCTCGGGCTGGCGCGCATCATCGTCTTTCATAGCGCCTCCATCCTGCAGTCTGCGAGTATAACTCTCGCGTGCCAGCTGCGGCAGGCGATCGGGGCGGAGAGAGTGTGCGGTGGGACTAAGCTCAGAAAAATCGGCGGTCCTGGCAGAACCGCCGTCAAGGAGAACGCAGGAAGCAGGTGCGAATTACTTCTTCAGGGTACGAATGTACTTCACCAGGTCGCTGATCTGCGCGTCGGTCAGCTTGCCCTTATAAGCCGGCATCTTGCCCTTGCCGTTGGTGATAGCTGCGGTCAAATCGGCGTCCGACATCTTCTGGACATCAGCGCTGGTAAGGTTGCTCCCCATTGGGGCTTTGCCAGCGCCATCCGCCCCGTGGCACATGGCGCACTTTGCTTTGTAGTCCGCAGCGGCATCTGCCGCAGCGATCGGCGGCAGTGCTAACGCAATCACCAAACTGAACAGAGCAATGGTTACAAGTAGTTTCATCGTCATCGAGTTTCCTTCCTCAGCAAGCCCTCCGAGGGGCGAAATAGGAACGAATGCACCACCAAATGGCGGCGAGGGTAATGTACTACCCGGAGCCAGTTTGCGCCATACCACTTCCGCAGAAGATGCGTGGGAAAAAACACTTTCAGCGGGTGATATGCCGCTAGAAACGGCCCAATTCGGGAATCCAGTAACCCTTAACACTACTTAAGTTACGTATTCTCATCTACTTGTCTACCGCGAAAGAGGCCAGTAGGTTTGGCATTGCTCATGCCCTTAACAGACTGACGGCAATTCGTCAGAGAGGGCTTTGTGGAACCGACGTTGGCAGTAATCGGCCTCAATTTTCGGACCTCGCCCGTCGCCGTGCGTGAGCGATTTTGGATCAGCGAACCCCGTCGCTACGAAGCCCTGCACCAACTGGTGCGCTCAGAGGGCATCGAAGAAGTCATCGTCCTGGCTACCTGCAACCGCACCGAGTTCATTCTGTGGGCCAGCGACGTCCCGACGGCGGCTAACTCAGTGTTGCGTTTCCTGACCCAGCAATACCAGCTCAGACTGTGTGAGTGGTCCCATTTCTATCGCTTGATGGACGACATTGCGCTAACCCACATTTTCCGAGTCAGTTCCAGCCTGGACTCGATGGTCCTGGGCGAACCGGAAATTACGGGCCAGGTAAAACAGGCCTGGGCACAGGCCCAGCAAGCCGGAACAACCGGGCGTTTTCTCGACGCGGTGATGCAGAAGACCCTGACGGTTTCCAAGCGGACGCGTAACGAGACTGCGATTGGCTCGTCTGCCGTTTCTGTTCCCTACGCTACGGTGGAGCTCTCCAGGAATGTGCTCGGGGAACTCAAAGGCCGCGAAGTCTTGCTGATCGGCGCTGGCAAGATGAGCGATCGGGCGGCTCACTACCTGATAAAGGCGGGCGCCAATCATGTAAGAGTGATGAACCGCACGTTAGAGCGCGCAGAAGAAATGGCGCAGAAGATGGGTGCGACGGCGGTCCCATTCGAGGACCGCATGAAATATCTGAAGACGGCGGACATTGTCGTCAGTTCCACTGCTTGCCCGCACTACATTCTCAGTCGCCAGGAAGCGGAAGAAATCGCCCGTCAACGTCAGCACAAACCCATGGTGATGATCGATATCGCGGTGCCGCGTGACATTGATCCTGCCGTGCGCGAAGTTGCAGGTATTCACCTTTTCGATATGGACGATCTCGAGCAAGTAGTACAACGTAATGCTGTCGGACGGCAGGCAGCCGCCGAGGACGCAGAAAAGATCGTGCAAGCGGAGGTGCAGGGCTTCCGTCGCAAACTGATGGCGGAGCGCGTGGTGCCCACTATCGTTGCCCTGCGTCAACGTCTCGATGAACTTTGCCGGCAGGAATTGGAAACCCTTCGCCGGGAATTTGGACCATTCACGGAAGACCAGGACCAGGCACTCGCGATTCTTACCAGCCACATCACGCAACGAATCGCCGGTTCACTGGCCCGTGAGTTGAAGGAACTTCCAGAGAGAAGCGAACAAGACGCCCTGACGGCCGCGGTGAACCGCTTGTTCCAACTTGAACAGCCCTCACTGACTGCCGCCGGCGCCAGGAACTAGATAAGGAGTTGAAATGCCAAAATCTGCGGAAACTAATAACAACAACAGCCCGGCCTTCACCAGCGTGCAAGCTTACACGTTAGCGGTGATTACGCTGGCCATCGGCATCGCGGTCGGCTACTTCGCACGGGGTTCTGCTCCCGTATCCGTCCCCGCCGAGACCGCGCAAGCGGCTACAGCCCCTGCCGGAATGGGTGGCGGCGGTATGGGCTCAGCCCAGCTACCGGGCATCGGAGCCATGCAGCAGCAGGAAGCCGCTTCGCCGGAGATGATCGCCAAGGCTGCTGAGCCTATGCTGGCGCAGTTGAAGACCAACCCCAACGATTTCGAAATGCTGGTGAAGGTCGGAAACTTGTATTACGACAGTCACGCCTTCCCGCAGGCGATCGAATACTACGAGAAAGCCATAAGCATTCAACCTAATAACCCGGATGTCCGCACCGATCTGGGAACGGCGTACTGGTACACCGGTAATGCCGACAAAGCGGTTGTAAACTTCGAAAAAGCTCTGGCCATTCGTCCCAATAATCCCAGCACGCTGTTCAACTTGGGAATTGTGAAGTGGCAAGGCAAGAAGGACCCCCAGGGCGCAATCGTGGCCTGGGAAAAGCTGCTGCAAACCAATCCCGATTATCCGCAGAAGGAGCAGGTGCAAAAGTTGATTGAGGGTGCCAAGATGCACGGAAGCGCTGCGACCAAAGGTTAACGAAGCGAGCAAACTGAACTTGCAGAACTGGGGCACGCCATCAAACGCGTGCCCCGATTTTCTTGGGGCGTCATGGCCCTGTGGCTCGTGGCTGCTCTTTCGGGCGACAGAAACATGACAGAGAGACGAAGCGACATTAATGTTGGTTGGTCACCTTAATGTCCGGCAAATATCCATTCCTGCTTGCCGTCGCTCAGCAACGTGGCGCGAATTTCGTCTCCGCGCTTGAGACTCGCGAGAGTAGCCAGAACCAGTCCATTTTGCGCTGCCATGCGCATGGATTCTTTTCTCCAGGCGATTATAAGGGCCAAAATCACCGGGGGCCGTTCCACATCCCAGCAGTCAGGCGGCAAATGCGGTATGCTCTCCCAATCGTCATGGGGAGAACTTGATGAAATACCTTGCCATCGCAACTCTGATTCTGGCACTTGCAGCCGCCGCGGTTGCTCAAAACAACACACAGGCGGCAACTGCCAGTAATCCGGTCGTCAGCACAGTCCGATCGCTCGAGGAACGGCAGTCGAAAAACCTGATCGGCGCTGCCGACGAGATGCCGGCCGACAAATACAGCTACCATCCCACGCCGGAGCAGATGAGCTTCGCTCACCTTGTCATTCACGTCGTCGAAGCCAACTATGGCTCGTGCGCGCGCATTGCCGGCGAGCAACCGCGCGAGGTGAAGCTGGCTGAAAGCGATTCCAAAGATGTGCTGACCAAAGGGGTCAAGGACTCGTTTGCTTATTGCGAGCAAGTGCTGGCCAAGGCTGATGATTCCGGCCTCGGAACGGCGGTAGCCCTTCCCGGCGGGCGCACTGCGACCCGCGCTGCCGTGCTTATCTACCTCGCAACAGGTTGGGCTGACCACTATGCCGCTGCTGCGATGTATTTGCGGCTGAATGGTCTGCTGCCGCCCAGCGCCCAGAAAGCGCCGGGGCACTAGATTATTCTGCCTTCACCACGATCAGCTCGAAGGTGCCGGGAACCATGGCTGGCCTCTGTCCCGGAGGAGGCGGCTTTGGCTCACGCTGCGCGGTGACCAGATAGCCGACGCCGTTCTCGTAGTCCATTGCCATGGTCCGCGCGCCCTTGGCAGTAGGCAGGTTTTGGGTGACGGTGTACTTGTCAGGGCCGTCTTCGTGAATCACGGTCAACACGCCCTCACCACAGGACATGAAAACTTCCTGGGTGTTGGGATTAAAACGCCCGGCATCCACACCTTCGCCGATAGGCACCGTGGTCACGACCTTGCCGCTGTCGGAATCCACCACCGCCATGATCTTGTTACCGCATCCGGCGAACAGGCGATGATGCTCTTTGTCGAACGCCAGTGCGCTGGGCTCCTGGCACGGGCTCACTGGCCACGTATTCAGCACGGTCAGCTTGGCCGCATCGATCTCAACGATTTGGCTCTTGTCCTCAATATTGACAAATACCTTTCCCTTCTGGTCGGTGGCAGGAAACTCCGGCTTGCCGCCGAGTGGGACGGTGCCGACGACTTTGCCAGTGGCCGCGTCGACTACGGTCGAATCTTTGCTGCGAGCGTTGAAGGTGAACACGTGCTTCGAGAAAGGATCGTACATGATGGCGTCAGGCCGCTCGCCAACCTTCACGTTGTCCAGCTTCTTCAGGGTTTTCAGATCGAAGATGGTGACGCTGTTGTCTCCACCATTGCTGATGAAGCCGCGGCCCAGCTCCGGGGCCAGCGTAACGCCGTGAATTCCAGAGAGGTCGGGAATGTCATCGGTGGTCTTCAGGGTGTTGGTGTCAACCACCATCACATGATTGCCGCGCGTGATGAACAGCCGATGAGCGTCCTTGTCGTAGTAGAGATAATCCCACCCGCCTTCACCGCCCAGTTTGACGTGACTGACGACTTTGTACTGCTTCTGAGCGAACACCGGCAAGGAAGCGAAGAGGCTGGCCAAAGTCAGCGCAACTAGAAATCGTTTCATTTCTGTCTCCTGAGTACTCTCTGCAAAACAACCACCGCAGCTTATCTTATATGCAGGCTGAATCAGAACGACCGCTGCGGAGGTATTGACGCCAGCACAAAGAGAGTTGCCCCCACGGCCTCATTCGCCGATAATCGTGGTTGCTTCCCGGAGATTCACTCAATTTTCTGGTGTCGGCCTCAATTCGAGTCTGACGCCTTTCGCCGTGTCAACGAGGTGTCGCGTTGCGTTCAGCCGCAATGAAAGATGGCGCCGGCATGCTCAGCCTGCCGCTACCCGACTTCATTCCACGCCGCTACCGTCCCGGAAACCTGGGAAACTGGTCGGCTCACCTCGCCTTTGCAAACGATCTCGTCCGGGCAATACAACCCAAGCTGATCGTGGAACTGGGTACGCACTGGGGCGAATCCTACTTTGGTCTCTGCCAGAGCGTTGCCGAGAATGGGCTCGATTGTCTGTGTTACGCCGTGGACCACTGGCTGGGAGATGCGCACGCTGAGCGATACGGCGAGGAAGTCTATGAAGACGTACGGCAATACAACGAGACTCACTACAAGGCCTTCTCTTATTTGTTGCGAACTCCGTTTGACGACGCCCTCGTGCAATTTAATGATGACAGCATTGATCTTTTGCATATAGACGGCCTTCACACCTATGAGGCTGCCGGTCACGATTTTCGGACGTGGCTCCCCAAAGTGAAACCCGGCGGCGTCGTGCTGCTCCACGACATAGCTGTCAGACACGCAGATTTCGGAATCTGGCGATTGTGGGACGAGATCAAGGCAGAGTTTCCCGAAGCGTTTGAGTTTCATCACAGCTGGGGCCTCGGCGTCCTGCGCAAACCTGGAGGCGAAATTCAGCGGCCCGACCTGCTGGAGGCTCTGTTCAACAGTCCATCTACAACTCAGGAGCGTATTCGAAGGTTCTATGTGATCTACGCCTCTCACTTGGAGAATGTCTTGACGCGCGCAACTCAGACGCAGGCTGAAGCTCAGGCCGCAGCGGCGCAGTCGGAGGCGGCTAACCTGCGAACGGAACTAAGCCGAGCGGAGGAGGAACGTAAGAGAGTCGCAGTCGAGTTGGGTCGGGCAGCTTCGGAGAAGGAAGAGCTTCGGCGCGAGTTGGAAAACATGGACCGGACCCATGCTCGGACGCTGGAAGAGCTGAGAACGCTACGAAGTTCGCTCGAGTTGGAGCAAACAATGCGACGAAGCATGGAAAACTCTCGCTCCTGGCGCATAACGAGGCCTGTGCGGAGTTTTATGCTGACGGTTCGAGGTAAGCCGAGAACCGATGAGCATAAGTGACGCCGGGTCGCGGCTAGCGCCAAGTCCCCTGCCGGCTGGATGTTGTCGCGTGCCTTGAGTCAACCAATTCCAAAAGTCAGGCAGCAGCCTTTTCGCAATCAAACACCCGTTCGAACCTCGCAGTCTCTTGTACCAGTGCAACGTGACCTACGTCACCGACCGCACGCTGGGAGCTTCTTTAAGCTGAACCTAGATGGTGGTGTTCAATGGGAACACTCCGGGCTGCGAGCCCAGGACCGTTGCAAGTTGGGAACAGCATCGTTATTGAAGCGGAGCGCTTGCAACAACTGCTGCAAGCGCTGACCGAACGGGGCTACGAAGTCATCGGACCAACCGTTCGCGAGGGCGCAATCGTCTATGAGCGCCTTACTTCGATCCAAGACCTTCCTTCGGGATGGACCGACGAACAATCCGGCGGAAAATATCGCCTGAAGCGCCACGAGGACGAGGCGCTGTTCGGCTACGTTGTTGGTCCGCACTCCTGGAAGAAGTTTCTGCATCCACCCGTTCAGCGCCTATGGCAGGCCAGGCGCAACGGAAAAGGCCTGCAGATCCTGCCGGAAGAAGATAGGGCTGCGCCGAAATACGCTTTCTTCGGTGTACGCGCCTGTGAACTGCATGCCATCGCGATTCAGGACAAAGTCTTTCTCGACGGCCAATTCGTTGACCCCAACTACAAGACGAGGCGCGAGAGCCTTTTTGTTGCGGCTGTCAATTGTGGTAAAGCTGGCGGCACATGCTTCTGCGCTTCGATGAATACAGGGCCTAAGGTGCGTACGGGCTTCGATCTCGTCCTCACCGAGTTGCTGCGGGACGGGCGGCATCACTTCCTGGTGGAAGTAGGTACCATGCGCGGCGCTGAGGTCTTGTCAGCGGTCCCCCATCACCCGGCCAACGACACGGACAAGCAACGCGCGGAACACGTTCTGGATGAAACCACGCGCCACATGGGCCGCCGATTAGATACGCGCGGGATCAAGGAACTCCTCTACCGCAACTATGAGCATCCACAGTGGGACGCGGTCAGCGAGCGCTGCCTGTCCTGTGCTAACTGCACCATGGTTTGTCCCACTTGCTTCTGTACCACCGTGGAGGATGTTACCGACCTGACCGGCAACCATGCTGAACGCTGGCGGCGTTGGGACTCATGCTTCACGGTGGACTTCTCCTACATCCACGGGGGAAGCGTGCGCGCCACTCCAAGATCGCGCTATCGCCAGTGGATGACGCACAAACTCGCCACCTGGATTGATCAGTTTGGTGTATCCGGCTGCGTGGGTTGCGGCCGCTGTATTACATGGTGTCCCGTGGGAATTGATATTACGGTCGAGACCGGCGTTATCCGCGAGAGCGATTCCGTTAAGGCGCCGGCAGACCAGGGCAAGGAATCGGCATGATTCAAACACTTGAACCAATTCTCAGAGAGCATCCCTTCTTTCACGGCATGGAGGAGCAACACATCCGATTGATCGCCGGATGTTCCAAGAACGTCCGCTTCGGGGAAGGGGATGTCATTTTCCGAGAGGGCGATCCAGCTGATCATTTCTACCTCATCCGAGAAGGTCTGGTTTCCGTGCAGTTCGTGGTTCCGCATCGCGGCCTGACGACAATGCTAACCGTCGGCAGCGGTGAGGTCATGGGCTGGTCCTGGCTGTTTCCCCCGTATCGCTGGCGTTTTGACGCCAGAGCACAGCAGCCTACACATGCGCTCGCATTTGATGGCAAATGTCTGCGCGCCAAGTGCGAAGAGGACCATGATCTCGGCTACGAGATCTACAAGCGGTTCATGCAGATCGTGACCGGGCGCCTGGAGTCGGCCAGATTGCAGTTGTTGGACATGTATGGCAACCATTCTTGAGCAACCCAAGGTCGTGACGGCTGGTGTGGCGCCGGACCCAATGCTGCCGACGCCATACCGTATTCAACGCGTAAAACAGGAGACGGACGACACCTTCACACTGGAGCTTCTTCCCGAAGATAAAAGCAAGGGATTCTCTTTCGCGCCGGGACAATTCAATATGCTCTACGTCTTCGGCGTGGGAGAAGTACCGATCTCCATCAGCAGTGACCCCGATGACGCTCCTTTGCTCAAGCACACTACTCGCGTGGTGGGCACGGTCACCAAGGCCATGCGGCGGCTCAAGCGCGGCGAGATCATGGGTATCCGCGGCCCCTTCGGGACCCATTGGCCGGTGGAAGAAGCGACCGGCCGGGATGTTGTGATTGTGGCGGGTGGAATCGGACTGGCTCCGTTGCGGCCTGCACTCTACCGCCTGATGGTGGAGCGGGAGAAGTTTCACAAGATCGTGCTGTTGTATGGCACGCGCACTCCCGAGGACATGCTGTACCGTCACGAGCTGGAACAGTGGCGCGGCAAGTTCGACCTGGAAATCCAGGTCACGGTGGATCGCGCTGCCAGCAGCTGGCGCGGCAACGTCGGTGTAGTGACGACGATGATCCCGCGTGCTCCGTTCGATCCTTCCAACACCTTCGCCATGGTTTGCGGGCCGGAGGTCATGATGCGCTTCACCGTGATGGAGCTTCTGAAGCGAGGTGTGGCGACGGAGCGCACTTATTTGTCCGCCGAACGAAATATGAAGTGCGGGATCGGCTTTTGCGGCCATTGCCAGTACGGTCCAACCTTCGTTTGCAAGGACGGCCCAGTCTTTGCCTTTAACCGCGTCGCCGCCATTCTGGGCAAGTCGGAGATCTGAGATGGCTTTACGCAAACCCAAGCTCGCAGTCTGGAAGTTTTCCTCCTGCGATGGTTGCCAGTTGAGTCTGTTGGATTGCGAGGATGAACTGCTGGCGGTCGCCGACGCAGTGGAGATAGCGAATTTTCCCGAGGCCTCGCGCGCCATCATTAAGGGGCCCTATGATCTCTCGCTGGTGGAGGGTTCCATCACCACTTCGCACGACGCCGAGCGCATCCACGGCATCCGGCGCGCCTCAAAGTTCCTGGTGACGATTGGCGCCTGCGCAACCGCTGGGGGTATCCAGGCGTTGCGTAACTTCAAAGACGTGAAGGAATTCATCTCCATCGTCTATGCCCGGCCCGACTATATCGACACCCTGAAGAAGTCCACACCGATCACCGATCACGTGTTTGTCGATTTTGAGCTGCGTGGCTGCCCCATCAACAAATACCAGTTGGTAGAAGTGCTGAGCGCGTTTCTGAATGGCCGCAAGCCGAACACGCCGCCGCACAGCGTATGCGTAGAGTGCAAGCAGCGGGGCACCGTCTGCGTGATGGTCGCGCATGGTACGCCTTGCCTCGGCCCCGTAACCCAGGCAGGGTGCGGCGCGCTCTGCCCTGGCTACACGCGCGGCTGTTATGGATGCTTCGGTCCGAAAGAAACGCCAAACACTGCATCGCTAAGCGAGTGGTGGAGCGGGATGGGGGTCGGCGACCGGGATCTGATGCGGGTCTTCCGGGGCTTCAACGCCTATGCCGAGCCTTTCCGCAAAGAGAGCGAGGCGCATGAAAAGTAAGACCATCAAAGTTGACTACCTCGCGCGTGTCGAAGGCGAAGGGGGGCTATTTGTAAAGATCAAGGACCAGCGGGTGACCGACGTTAAGCTAAGGATCTTCGAGCCACCGCGCTTTTTCGAGGCGTTCCTGCGCGGCCGTAAGTTTGACGAGGCACCTGACATTACAGCCCGCATCTGTGGCATCTGTCCTGTCGCGTATCAGATGAGCGCGTGCCACGCCGTTGAAGACGCTTGCGGAATCAAGATAACCGGCTCCATCCGCGAGCTGCGGCGGCTAATCTACTGCGGCGAATGGATCGAGAGCCACGCGCTGCACGTCTATTTGCTGCACGCGCCCGACTTTCTGGGCTACGAAGATGCCATCCGCATGGCCAAAGACCATCCCGACGAGGTGAAGCGCGGCCTGCGGTTGAAGAAGGCCGGGAACGAGATCGTGCGTCTGCTGGGAGGGCGCGAGATCCACCCCATCAATGTACGCGTCGGCGGCTTCTACAAAGTGCCCGGCAAGAAGGAATTCTTAGCGCTGGTCGAGGAGCTGAAGTGGGCACGCGACGCCGCGCTCGAGACCGTGCGCTGGGTAGCCACATTTCTGTTCCCCGAGCTTGACCGCGACTACGAGTTCGTGGCGCTGCGGCACTCTGATGAGTACCCCTTCAACGAGGGACACCTTGTCTCCACCAAGGGGTTGGACATCCCGGTTCGCGAATATGACCAGAATTTTGTTGAGGAGCACGTCGCCCACTCCAAGGCGCTGCAGTCACGGTTGAAAGAACGGAATTCCTACTTCACTGGCCCGCTGGCGCGTTACAACCTGAACTTCGACAAACTCTCGCCAGTGGCGCAGGATGCGGCCCGGAGCGCCGGCTTGGAGACAGTGTGCCGCAATCCCTTCCAGAGCATCATTGTACGCAGTGTGGAACTGGTTTACGCCTGCGACGAGGCGTTACGCATCATCGAACACTTCGAGATGCCTGACAAGCCCGCGGTGAACATCGAACCGCACGTGAGCACCGGCTACGGCTGCACCGAAGCGCCACGAGGAATCCTATACCACCGGTATCGTCTCGACGATCGCGGCGTCATTGTGGACGCCAAGATTGTCCCTCCCACGTCCCAGAACCTGAAGACCATCGAGGGCGACCTCGGCCAGTTTGTCCAGTCCCACCTGGTCATACAAAAAGACAAGCTGCAGTGGCAGTGCGAGCAGGTCGTCCGC
This sequence comes from uncultured Acidobacteriaceae bacterium, assembly GCA_963703645.1. Taxonomy (GTDB): domain Bacteria; phylum Acidobacteriota; class Terriglobia; order Terriglobales; family Acidobacteriaceae; genus Bog-257. The sequence goes on along the minus strand of CAVPFD010000032.1, from coordinate 6,670 downwards.
AACTACGATCCTTGCATATCCTGCGCAACCCACTACCTCAAGCTGCACTTCGAACGAGAATGACAGCCGGTAAGCCCAGCATCGTAGTCATCGGCATAGGCAACGAGTATCGCGGCGACGATGGCGTGGGAGTTACCATCGCGCGCCGGCTCAGGGAGCGTTTCCTGGCGAAGATTACGGTCCTCGAAGAAAGCGGCGAGGGTGCGGCGCTTATCGATTCATGGAAGAGCGCGGGGTGGGTGATGCTGATAGATGCAGTTCGTTCGGGCGCGCCGCCTGGAACGATCCATCGTCTCGACGCAGTCGCAGTCCCGGTTCCCACCGGATTCTTTCATTACTCCACGCACGCCCTCAGCGTGGCCGAAGCGATCGAACTGGCCAGGTCATTGAACCAGCTGCCTCCACATCTGGTTGTCAATGGTATTGAAGGTGAAAATTTTGCAGCAGGCGTTGGCCTATCGTCTGCGGTTGAGCACGCTGTTGAAGAGTTGATCGAGCGTGCGGCGGATGAGATACGGGCCGCACTAACACTGAATATCAACGGCTAGCAGGCCTCCGAAAGCAGACCCCCCGCTTGGGCTGACGGGAAAGCAGGCTACTTTCCGCTTTGCTGCCTCTGCTGCGACGTGTCGGTCCGAGGCCTTTGCATCGTCTGCTTGTCAGGCAGCGGGCCCATCGCCTGTTCCAAGTCCTGCGCGATGGAGTCCACCAGGCTGGCCTCATTCATCAGCACCTGGCCGACAAGGATGGCACCCTGATCGGCATCTTGCCATTTGTTCTCTTCCATAGCCTCGCGAACGGCGGGAATGGTCTTCACGCCGTATCCTGTGTAGGCACCCGGGGCATAGATTTGGTGCTTAAACCACGGCCGTTCCTTGAGACCCTGGTTGACGGTGAACGTCCTCTCGGTCAGCAGAAGCTTGGCATTGACCTGATTCAGCACGGTCGACTGCCAGGCTGCAGCGGCGTTCTCATTCAGTCTGGCAACAGCCTGACGATAGCGCTGCGCGGCCCGCGCGTACGCTTCCGCGCCGTTCTCCAGAGGCGCGAAGTTCAGATAGGGCGGCACCGGCTGCTTGGACGGAGGAACGTACTGCTTCTGCGGATCGGATGTTGCCGTGAAGACTCCCTCTTCAACTTCGCGATTACGCTCGCGAGCCTCGTCCTGCTTCTGCTTCAGCTCTTTCTTCAGCTCGGCAATGTAGCGCTTGATCGTGTCCGCTGAGCCTGACGGATCGAATGGCAGCAGGTCGGCATCGGCAAAACGCATCACCGTGCTCCCAGCCATTTGTGCCAAGGCACGTTCATACACAAACTTCGTGTCGCCAAAATGCGTGTACCAGTAGAAGTCATCGTAGATGGAGTGATAAACCCCGCCGTTGCTCTCACCGCCAAAGCCCATGTTCAACGCAGCCACCCCTGCGTAGTCGAGAAAGGCCGTGTAATCGGAGCCATCGCCCAGCGCGCCGATGCGCAGGTCGGCTCGATCGCGCAGCTCCTCACGGTCCTCGGCGGTGGTGGCGCGAGAAACCTTCCTCAGGTAGGCGCGCTTCCACACTGTGATGTGCTTCTCCGGGTCTTGAATCTCGCGCTCGATCTGGTTGGCAGTATGCTCCAGCGTATGTGAGCCGGATATGTTGAGATACCCCCGGGCGCTGGAATCAGTATTGAGATACATCACGGCGTGCTGACGAAGTTCGTCCTGATGTTCTTCGACCCACTCCGTGGAGCCCAGCAGTCCGGGCTCTTCGCCATCCCAGGCGCAATAAATAACGGTGCGCTTGGGACGCCAGCCCTGTTTCATCAACTCCCCGAGTGCCCGCGCTTCTTCCAGGACCACGACCATGCCCGAGATCGGATCTTCGGCTCCGTTCACCCAGGCATCGTGATGATTGCCGCGCAGCACCCATTGGTCGGGATTCTCGCTGCCAGGAATCTTGGCAATCACATCGTAGATGGTTTTCAGGTCCCAATTCGACTTGACGACGAGATGCACTTTGGCCGGCCCCGGGCCAATGCGGTAAGTAAGGGGAAGCGCGCCGCGCCACGTCTCAGGGGCCATCGGCCCCGCGATCGCGGCGAGCAACGGCTGCGCGTCACCGTAAGAAATTGGCAGCACCGGAATCTTGGTAATCGTCTCAGCTTCCGTCAGAGTCAGGCGCTTGGCATCCTTCGTGGCGCCAACTCCCGGAGTCAGCGGATCGCCCGGATACTGCGTATCCATCACGCTGCCGCGTTGCACGCCCTCTTCCGGACGATAGGGGCCAGCAGGAAAATCCTGCCCTTCGAAGTAGCCGTCGTCCTTCGGATCGGAATAAATGATGCAGCCCACGGCTCCATGTTCGGCGGCGACCTTGGGCTTGATGCCACGCCAGCCGCCGCCGTAGCGCGCGATAACGATCGCGCCCTTCACTGAAACCCCCAGCCGTTCGAGCTGCTCATAGTCGTCGCGCATACCGTAGTTGACGTACACCAGCTGACCGCTGACGTCGCCATCGACGGAATACGCGTTATAAGTGGGCAACTGCTCCGCCGTCTGCTGAGAAGTGGGATCGACGCTCAGCGGAGGCTCCTGCAGCTTGGCGACGAAGTGTGTCGGTGCCAGCAGTTCCACATGGCGCTCTTTCGGCGTCGGGAATAGCACCTCGAAGGTTTCGATGTGCGCATCGAAGCCGTACTCCTTAAACTCGGCCAACATCCACTCGGCATTTGCCTCGTCGTAAGGCGAGCCGACGTTGTGCGGCCGGGCGCTCAAATGCTGCATGGAGTCGCGCATAACGCTGGGATCGGGAATGTTGCGGAACTTCGTCTCCCACTCGCGCTCGGTGGCCCCGTGCGCGGGCGAATAGCCATCCATTGGCTCGGTATTGTTGGCAGCGCTCCCCGATGAAAGTAGCGCAAGAATCAAAACGGCTACTGCGACGCGGCTCGTCACCCAATTACCTCCGCACCGCGGCGCTCTGCGGATGATGTGCAGCATGGGTCATGAAGTTGCCGATTATACGCCCGAAAAGACAACGAGGCTTGCAGCGCAATTTCGGAGATCGCGCCTAATCCCCCGCCCCACCCACGCTAACGGTCTGCGCCGAGTGCAAGGCAGCCACTCTCTTCCGCGCCCAACCCAGGTACAGCATGGTCAGCAGCAACAGCCATGGAATACCGGCTTCCAAGGTGACTCGCATGCCCGGCACCCACCATGTCGAAATCAAAACTGCCAGGACGGCGAGACCGCCAAGAATCGTCGTCACCGGGAACAGCGGCATTAAGAAGGGTAGCTGGAGTCCACCTTGCGCCCGCCAATGGCGGCGAAACCGAAAATGGGTGATGAAGATGAGCAGCCAGGCGAAAAGTCCACCAAACAGGGAGATGCCAAGCATAAACACGTAGGCCGAGGCCGGGAAGACAAGCGCAAAGAGCGTCGCAAAGCCCAGCCCTGCGCCCGACACCAGCAGCGCCGGAAGGGGAGCGCTGTTGCTTGAGACACGCCCGAGCGCACGCGGAGCATAGCCGGCGCGGGCCAGCGAGAACACCATGCGCGTCCCGAGATACAGATTACAGTTCATGCTCGACAGCGCGGCCGTCAGCACTACGAAGTTGACAACGTGCGCTGCCGCGGGAATGTGCATGAGATCGAAGACGCGAACGAATGGGCTCACGGTGATGCTTTGCCCCGGTTGGACCTGTGTCCACGGAATGACACCCACGAGGATTGCGATGGCCCCGACATAAAAAATGGTGAGACGTGCCAGCATGCTTCGCATGGCTCGTGGCACTGTGCGCTGCGGCTCCTTCGCTTCGCCGGCAGTAACGGCAACCACCTCCGATCCGATGAAACTAAAAATAACGAACACCAGCGCCAGCCAGACTCCCAGCCATCCCCTCGGCAGAAATCCTCCGTAAGCGCGGAAGTTTTCCAGGCCGATGGGCCGCTCCTGATGCACGCCGAACAAAATCGCGGCGCCCAGCAGAATAAACACGACGATGGCGCTGACTTTAATCATGGAGAACCAGTACTCAAATTCGCCGAAAGCGCCGACGCTGCGCGCATTCACAAAGATGAGTACCGCCGAATAGAACATGACCCAGATCCACGCCGGGCTGTGGGGAAACCACCACTGCGTGTAAATCGCCGCCGCCACTGCTTCCCCACCGACGGCGATCCATTGCGCCGCCCAATACGTGTACCGGATTGCGAACCCTGCCCAGGGGGATATGTACAGGTCGGCATACACCCCGAACGATCCCGCGGTGGGATGGGCTACCGCCATTTCTGCCAGACATCCCATAAGCAGCAGGGTAATAGCAGCGCCAAGGATATAGGTCAGAATCACGCCCGGGCCGGCGGTGCGAACAGAGAGCGCGCTACCCAGGAACAATCCGGTGCCAATCGCGCCCCCAATGGCCATCATGCTCACTTGGCGTTCGCTAAGCTGGCGAGCCAATCCGCTCTCGTTGGCCATCAACTGATCGTGACGTTGTGAAAAACTTGGCGGATCCGCATTCATACCGAAGTGCCTTTGCTGCCGGAGATACAGCTTACCTCAGCGTCCGCGAAACCGCGCCGCGGAAGGAATCGTGCCCGCGTGGACGATGATCCCGAATCGAAGGCCTCCGCTCTGTAGCACTTTTTAGCCACCCGAGAGCGCACCTTAGTAACTGAAGAGTAATCTACTGCTGCACCACTTCAAGGGCATTCCATCTAGCATCGTGGACGGTGCACAAGATTTCTCTTGCCAGAGTGCGACACTATGATTACTATGCAGTCAACACCCCCCATGGCCACCACCTCAAAGGATGCGAACCCCCATGAACATAGGCGAAACCATCCGCAATTACCGTCTGCAAAAGGGCATGTCACAAGGCGATATCGAAAAGCGTACCGGTCTGCTGCGCTGTTACCTGTCTCGCGTTGAGAACGGGCATACTGTCCCCTCCCTCGATACGTTGGCGAAGATCGCCACGGCAATGGAAGTTCCGCTGGCACAGTTTTTTGGTGGCATTCAGCACGGGAGCAAAGCCACACCTCGCCTCAGTGAGGATGAGGTACGTTTCCTCACTCAGATTCGCCGTTATTCGCCGGGCCTGAACGAAAGCGATCGTAAGCTGGTGCTTGCCATGGTGAAGAAGATGGCCGTCGGCGCCGGCAAGTAAAACACAAGCAGCATTGAGTAGCGAACCGCAGCCTTAAGTTGCGGATTTTTTGTGTCCTCACACTATTGCCTTCATGACCGACACCAACACAACCCTGTGCTATAGTCCGCTTTCTACGGGAGATTGGCTCCAGCTCCTGATTTCATTTGCTAACGAGGCATTCATGGGTCGAAGCCGGAGCGGCGCTCCGTGCAAAATCGGCAGCGGCCGTCCGTTCATTTCGTAGGCAAGAATCGTCTGCGGATCTTCCGCCAACTCCAGGCGAATCGTGCCGTAGAAGTATCCCGGCCCTTGAGCGTGTGGCTCCGATGTTGATTTATTGTCGAACGCATAGAAAACGATGTAGCGGGCGGCGGGAAGCGGATGGCAGAGTCCGACGATGTGACCCAGAGATACTCCGCCCCACTCCGCAACGCCCGACCAGCCCTGGATGCATATGTGCTTGGTAATTTGAGTTCGTTTCGGCATGGCGCGGAGATCCGCACAGTGTCACGCAGCTGCCTTTCGACCAATCCGCTGATCTCCAGGCTATAGTTCGCAAAGTTGTTGCGCGCCATCGCCAGAAAACTCTCCTCTTTCGGCGGTCGGCCATTAACCCAGAAGTATGGCGAGATGTCTGCATGTGAGTAATGCTGCGTGGACACTTCGTGGCCGAAAAGCAGTGTGCGCACCGGATCGGTGATCGACTGCGTAGCTTTCTGAACAAAGCGCGGCCGACGACGCGAACACACGGTTGTGACGTACAGGGATCGACCACGATGCCGGTCAACCCGGACAGCCAGACGACAAGAGCCAGCGTCAGCGGTGGATTGTGGGTCTCCCCCGAGAACAATCATCGCCAATCTGCCGGAAACCATGCCGGGCCACGATCGTGACGTGTCCGATGAAGAATACGATGAAGGTGCAAAGAGCCAGGAAATGGAGGCTCCGTGCGCTTTGCCGTCCGTGAAAGATTTTGATATACCCACGGAAAACGAGCGGCGACGGCCGGGGACATCGCTATTCCCGTCGCAATGCTGAACGGCGCGAGCAGGAATATCACTGCCGCATAACTCAGCTGCTGTAGCGCGTTATACCCTCCCGGCGTTTCCACGACGTGGAAGCTCAGATAGCTAAGCATTGCATGCCATGCGTCGGGGACAATCTGCCAGAAAGTCGGACGAACCGTCGCCACTCCGGAGTGACGAAGAGCATCACGAGTATGCCAAACCTGTCAGCAACCACGCGAAATCCGAGAAAGTGCCAGTGCCGTCCGAGACCTAGATTTCGCGGCCTGGCAGGGCAATCGCGGACGGGAATGAGGTTTCCTCCGTCACTCGCCGTCCAGAGTCGGTCCCTCAGGGCGCTGCTTCTTCGTGAACTTGAGCCACTCGCTGCCCGGCGTACAGTGATCGTTCCAGTAAAGTCTCGGATGTGCGCTCAAGATTTCCGGAGAGGCCGCTCCGGACGAGAAAAGCGACAGGAGCAGAAAATTGAAGAAGTGCGCGGCCCGCAGCCACAATGGATAATCAAGAGGCAT
>CAVPFD010000031.1:0-115362 GCA_963703645.1 uncultured Acidobacteriaceae bacterium | reverse complement strand
CCGACGCGCGGGAGAAAATCGAGAGCTGGCGGTGCGACTATAACCAAGTGCGGCCGCACTCGGCGCTCGGGTATCTCACCCCGGAGGAGTTCGCAAAATGGTGGGCGGCGACGAACTGTGGAAAAGACGCGGGCGGCGCCCGCTTGGAAAACGCTGCGCGTTTCCCACTTTCCCACAGCCTCGACGGCGACGAGAAGATGGTTACAAGCGTAGCCTTGGAGAACTCCAAACCCGGAGAAAGTCTCATCATCCCTGGACTAAAGATGGGGGGCAGGTCATCGATCTTGGCGGGTCAGCAATTCTTGCTACTCCGGCTACTGAATAGGTTTGGCAACCCATAGGACTCGATCGGCGCATCCTCTTTAGGTGGCGTAAGGAGGGCGGTCCTGTTGCTGTAGGGATCTGCGTGGGCACGCAGCTATCCGCTGGCGTCCGCCTGGCCACGTCTACCCTGTCCTTCGGATCGCCTCATACGGTGCTCCCGTCTTGGGGTCGCAGATCGTGTATGCATAACGGTTCCCCTGCTCGGCTTTGTAACGAATTAGGCCGTACTCTCGGAGTTTCTTCCGAGCATTGCAAGAGTCTGCTTGTGCAGCGCCGACTAGGCTTTGAATAGCAGCATCCGTCGCCTTTATGAGGCGAGTCCGGCACCGCTCGCTTTCTGCCATCAGATAAACGTACAAGTCCTTTTCGCCCGGCTTCATTTTGGCCCAGAGGCCACTACGAAGGACGTGCGGATGAACCCCGAAGAATGAATCGAGCATTACTGTCACTGAAATATCCCCTTAACGGCGCAAGGCGGCTGCGTTGCTCCGCTGTATTGAGTCGCGAGCGATATTCATTCAACCTGGCGCTCGGCTTCACTGTTTGAGTAGCCAAGAAGCGGGCGCACTCATCGGGGTGAAAGAGCAACCGTCGGCAAATCTTGGTCGGGTTCAGGCGCTTCTGCTGCACCCATGCGCGAATCGTGTGCGGCGATACTCGCCAGAGGTTCGCCAATTCGTTCACGTCCATCAATCTTGGTACGGCCGAGGCGGTTTGCATGGGAAGCTCCTTTTGTACTTGCATCTCAAAGGATGATGGACTATAGTTATTTAAGTTGTAAAGGGCTAAAAGCAATGATGACGCGACGGATAGTGGCGGAAATCTCTAGCAATGAGTTGAACGAGGCGACGGCGGAGCCGGGAGAGAAATCCCAGGTTTCTGCCGCTTCGCTCGCGACAGCTCACAAGAAGATCTCCCTTGGTAATTACGAGGCAACACTGGTTGAGCGCACAATGCGGCACGCCGCCGATAAGCTTGTGTCTCGCTCACATCGCGACAGAAAGCAACTGTTAGTCGATCTGGTGAACATGCCGGGGGAAAGCGGAATCGACTGGTTTAGCCGGAAATGGGGGTCGAAGCTCTGGCCGGACAAATGCTGCATGACCTCTCTGACGTCAGCCATGATCTTCGTAGAATATGGCGACTTAGCGATGCAGAGCGCCTGAACCTCACTACGTGGTGCGTTGACGATGCCGAATCGACACGATCCCCCTGCTTGCACGCGAACGAAATCCTCAACAGATGGCTCTCCTGGTGCCCTTCCGCCGCCCAGATGCGAGCATTCAGGCTGCACAATCGCAAAAACAACAAAGGGACTGAGACGTAATGAAAGAGAAGTTCCACGCCACAGCAAAGGCAGAAGACGAATACGCTACGATCCATCGCAGTGGATATTGCCGAACGTGATACGTCCCGTCTAGCTGCTTGGCTCCAGACGCGACGCTGCTGCCGGCACAAGGGGTCCTCGGTCAATGCTGGTCCAGGGAGTCTTCGAGCACTGGGGTCACTTCAACATTGTGTGGCGCTAAAACGCTGATCGCGTCAGCCGCCTCGACATCGGGTCGAGAAAAGATCAAACAGCTCTGCAATGCGGGAGATGAAGGCGAAGAGCAAAGAGAGCACGCGCGGAAGTGGTGGAACGATAACCGGGCGAGTAAGGCTGAGGACAAGACGAACGCTGCAGCAAGACTGCCAAGAAAGAGAGAGGGGAAACGTCACCGTAAAGCGCGGTAAGACGTGGCACACACATTTCTTCGTAGATGGGCAACGCTTCCGTCAGAGCCTCGACACCAGCGATTGGCGTGAGGCGCAGGCCCGGGAGAAAGAACTCATCACTCAAGCCTCACAGGGCAAACTCGCGCCAGTGAGTCAGCAGTTCGGACGATTAGCCTTCGGTGAGGCCGCTGAGCGATTTCTCGAAGGTCGGCGCTTGGACCTGTCCGATGCAAGCCAGAAGAAAGAGAAACAGTTGCTTGTTCAACCGAGGCGATTTTTTGGGGCCCAAACTCTCCAGAAGATCACCACTGAGAATCTAGTCGCCTTCCGAGAATGGCGCGTGAAAGCGGGCGTGGGCCCCGCCATTATCAACATGGAAATGGGCGTGATCCGCCGAATGATGAAGAAAGCGAAGAGATGGCATCTTGTCGGAGCAGAGATCAAATCCTTGCGGGAACCCCGCTCGATTGGCAAGGCTTTGGCTCACTCGGAGAAGGTAAAGCTATTGGCGAAGGCAAAGAGCCGCCCAGAGTGGCACAACGCGCGTTTGGCGGGCATTCTGGCGCTCAATACGACAATGCGGGGTTGCGAGATCAAGAATCTTCGCTGGCGAGATGTTGACCTGCTGACTCGCATCCTTTCCGTTCGCAAGAGCAAAACGGAGGCGGGCGAAAGGACAATCCCGATTAACGATGCAGCGTTCGCAGCCATCCGCGTGAACTCAGAGAGAGGGCGCTGCCGTTCAACGGCACCGAGCAGAGCACTTTCTCTTTCCATCTTGCGAGAACGACCACATCGACCCGACGAAGCCGATGAAGAGTTGGCGCTCCGCTTGGCGACAGTTAACGAAAGCGGCGGGAATACCTGGTCTCCGATTCCACGATCTACGTCACCACGCAATTACCGAACTGGCGGAATCGCAAGCCAGCGACCAGACGATCATGAGCGTTGCCGGGCACGTCTCACCGAGAATGCTGGCCGGTACTCCCACGTTCGGATGGAAGCGAAGAGACACGCCGTGGATGCACTGTCCAGAGGGGGCGAAAAGCAGGGTTACGACACAAAGAACGACACAAAAGAGAGCTCTGGATTCAGGGTCGCAGCGGAAATGATGAAAAGAATGGTAGGCACGAGGAGACTCGAACCCCGACCTCTACCGTGTCAAGGTAGCGCTCTAACCAACTGAGCTACGCGCCTACGCGATCAGACTCACCTTATTCTAGTGCCACGCAACAGGCAGAGCAACTTGGAGGGTAGGCCGACTCCTACCTCCCCCGGCGCCAGAAATGCCGGTCCCTGAAATCTCTCCTCCAAACTCCCCGCGGCTTGCCGGTGTCCCAACTGAACGCACCCTTGTGAACCGAGATTGCCGGTTTGCCGCCGTCGTTGCCCAGGACAATGCTGACGATATCGAAGCGGCAGGGCGGCGGCCGGTCGCCGGGCAGCCGGCGAAGATACTGCCGAGCGACGGAGCGAATATGTTTCTTCTTGTCCCGGTCGACGGCAGTCGAAGGCGGGGCGAAATCAGCGCTGGCCCTGGTCTTGACTTCGATGAAGCAAAGAACACCGCTATCCCAGCCGATCAGGTCGATCTCGCCGCGGTTATAGGGGACGCGGAAATTAGTCGCTACAATCCTATAGCCGAGGGATCGCAGGTGGAAATACGCCTCAATTTCACCCTGCTTGCCGGTCCGCAGGTGCTTTGGTTTTGGCGATCGAAAACGTTCACCAGCGACCTCCAAACTTCGAACGCGAACCTGGTCAGCCACATCACAGGCAAGCGAACGGGCGTTCGTGATCCCAAGCTAGAAATCTCTCATGGCAGGAACGGATGTGATGACGGTCACGGGTCAGAGTGCGAGGGCGGGCGTCGCATCCAGACCGTCGCCAGGTTGCCAGTACGTCACAAACCCGTCAGAATCAATCCCGGGACGGGCCGCGAGAATTGCTTGCAATTCCGACCGATCACGTGGGGCGATGCTGCGAACTGACCATAAGCAAATTGAAACAATGTGGCGGGCCCGCCGTCTCGGAGCACGTGGGTGAAGAGCCAACTTCTGACGGCGCCGAACCAGATCACACTTCTGCGCCTGATCTTCATCCCGTTTGTCATTATTACGGTTCTCGACGGCAACTGGGGGTGGGCGCTCGGCCTGTTAATCGCCGCAGGACTGAGTGACGCCTTGGACGGCCTGTTGGCGCGCGTCTTGCATCAGCAGACCCTGCTCGGACAATATCTCGATCCACTCGCGGACAAGCTGCTGCTCAGCTCGCTGTTCCTTGTGCTTTCAGTGGTAAAGAAAATCCCATGGAAGTACACGGTGCTGGTGTTTAGCCGCGATGTATGCATTGTCGCCACCGCCGTGGTTCTGTATGCGACAGTCGGGTTTCGCGACTTTCGCCCCAGCCTGTTCGGCAAGATCAACACTCTTTGCCAGATTGCTGCGGTTTTTTTCGTTGTATTGTCGCAAGTGATGTCCGTTCCCTCGGTGTTGTGGCTGGAGCGGTTCTTCCTGTATGCAACCTTCATCTTCACGCTGGGATCAGGCATTCACTACATCCTGTTGACTGGCCATCGTCTGCGGCGAGAGCATCCTGCGTCGGCAAATCCAGCTGGGCAATCGACCGACTGAGCCACTCTCGAACTTCATGACCTTCGACCGCAACCACCGGCTGCAAGTGATCGTCGCCTTCGCGCTGGTGTATGTCTTCTGGGGCTCGACTTATCTCGCAATCGGCATTACCGACGATGAACATCTTCCCCCGGCTGTGATGTGTGCCATGCGATTCCTCATTGCCGGCCCGCTCATGCTCGTGGCATGCGCTGTCATGGGTCGCGCCGTCCGCATCACGTTGAATGAGGGCTTGCGGCTGGCGGCCATCGGATGCCTGCTGCTCGTCGGCGGCAACGGCGGTCTGGCATGGGCCGAACAGTTCGTTCCGACCGGATACGCCGCTCTCATCGTGGCCGTAACGCCCATCTGGTTTCTCATTCTTGAGACTTTTGTGTTCCGCGGCGACCGGCTTTCGCGGCGGGGGCTTCTCGGCCTGGCGCTGGGCATCACGGGCATCGTCGTACTTTTCTGGCCCAAATTTGAGCATCGCGGCACGCTCGGTATCATGCAACTGATCGCATCGACTGCGCTGCTGTTCTTCTCGATGAGCTGGGCTATCGGCTCGGTGCTCTCCCGCAAATGGCAGATGAAAGTTGATCCGTTCACCGCAACTGGATGGGAGATGACCTTCGCCGCTGTCGGCAATTCCATCGTTGCGGCGGCGACCGGCCAATACCACCGGATTGTGCTCACGAATCGTGCCCTGATAGCGGTGCTTTATCTCGTCGTGTTCGGCTCATGGGTTGGCTACTCGGCCTACATCTGGTTGTTGAAGCATGTGCCGACTCCAAAGGTTGCGACCTACGCATACGTAAATCCGCTGGTTGCGGTGTTTCTGGGATGGCTCATCCTGCGCGAGCGCTTCGATGGCTACATGCTCGCTGGAACCGTCGTGATCGTTGCCGGCGTCGCTCTGGTCACCACCGCGAAAGTCCACAGCGGAGAATCGGGCGACCAACCTTTAGGCCCATTGCCCGAAGTGGAGTCGGAGGCGTAATCCGTGCGGGTTCGCTCGATCGGAAAAAGCCCTCGAAGTCAGCAACGCATCGTTCCTGCAACTCGAAGATCAACGGGAACCCCTCCCATTTGACCTCTGCAAAATATTGAAAACAAAGAGCGAGAGTCTCCAAAGATTGCCCGCAAAATATTCCATCCAAAAGACTTATAGGCACAATACTCCATTCAAGCGAGTGAGTAGCCGGTAAGTGGATTGCCAGAGTTCGAGTCGGAAGTCTGGAGCGGCATGCTGGCCCGCCTAACGAGATTTGGCTTGCACTTCTTGAGTATTCCCGTACACTGATTTGCGGATAAGGGCCCTACCCCGCGCCGTTTGCGGACCACACTTTGTAAGGCGCAGGTACCACATTCAGTTCAAAACAAATCTTTTCAAAACGCGGAGGCTCAGTGAAAGTCAGAAATCTGTTCTTAGTTTTGGGGCTCGTGATGTTCGCAGCATTCTCGGTCGTTGCTCAGCAGCCAGGAACCATAGCGGCCCTGGAATTTCAGAAGCCTAAGGCCGGAATGGCAACGCAGTATGAGGCTGGACGCAAGCAGAAGGCCGAGTGGCACAAGCAGCAGAAGGATCCTCAGCCGTTGTTTGTGTGGGAGACCCTCAGCGGCGATAACACGGGGACCTATATCGTCGGCCGGCTGGGTCAGCACTGGGCCGACTTCGACAAGCCGCCCATTTCAGATGAAGCTGATGTTGCGGAATTCAATAAGGACCTTGGTGGCTACGTTGAGTCCGTCATCGGTCGCTACTATTCGTTCATGCCGAAAATCAGCAACCCCACCAGCGCCACGACGCCTTCGAAGTTCGCTGAGATCATCACGTTTCACGTACGCTACGGTAAGGATTCCGACTTCCGGAGCGCCATTGCCAGAGTTTACGATGCGACTGTAAAGACCAAGTGGGCGGTCAATTATGAATGGTACGCACTGGCTAACGGTGGCTCGCACGGGAACCTATGTGCTCGTCCTGCCGCGCGCCAGTTGGGCAGACTTCGAAGACAAACCCGACGTGAAGCCCTTCCGCGACATGATTAAGGAAGCTTTTGGGCAGGCAGAAGCGGATTCCATCGTCGATCGGATCGACGCCTCAGTCATGAACGAGACGACTGAGATTATTCAGTTCCGCCCTGATTTGAGTTACCTGCCCGGCAAGTAGGGACCGGCATCAGTTGGCTCTCTGGACTGCAGAGATCGGGCGGCTTGCGGCGCTGCATGCCGCCCGAGCAGCTCTGGCCCTGTGCATCGTTCATCGCAAGCCTTAGTAACAATGCAACCGTCAGAAGGCTGCAAGCGTTGGATTTTTGGGGAATGCCGGCTGACCGCTTACTTCCTCCTCCAGCGCACACCGTCTTTGGTGTTCTCCAGCAGAACGCCCTGTGCGGCCAGTTCTGCCCGGATTCGGCGTCGGAGCGCGCGAAGTCGCGGGCCTTGCGGGCGTGCGAATGTTCAGCGACAAGCCGTTCCACGTCCGCGTCGGAAAGCGCGGCGGCCCTGGCCAGTTCCGCAGTTGCCGCACTGATCTTGTCCTCCAGGCCTTCCTGCTTCGCCCACTCCACGGTCGCGCGCACCTTGGCGGCATCGTCGTCCTTCAGCACGGCGAAGATTTCGTCGAACTGCCTCAGCACCTCCAGCAATCGCGGCACGTTGGCCGCCCGCACTTCGCCGGCGTCAGCGGCGGCGTTCACGTCGCGCACCATATCGAAAACCGCGCCGAGAGCGCGCGCCGTGTTCAGGTCGTCGTCCAGGCCGGCTGCGCATTTCGTTCGAGGTCCGCTCAGCGATCTCCGCAATAATCACGTTGTTGTCGTCGGCGAACTGCGAGGTCTCGATCCGCCGCTTGAAGTTGCGCAGCCGCTCGACAGAGTTGGCCGCTTGCGTCAGCCCGTCGAATGTGAAGTTGAGCTGCTTGCGATAGGGCACCGACATCAGCAGAAAGCGAATGGACGATGGCTTGTGCCCCATCAGGATGAGGTCGCGCGGGGTGAAGAAGTTGCCGGCGCTCTTCGACATCTTCTCGCCTTCAACCAGCAGGAAGCGGGCATGCACCCAGAAGTGCGCGAAAGGTTTGCCGGTCATCGCCTCCGACTGCGCGATTTCGTTTTCGTGGTGCGGAAAGATGAGGTCCTCGCCGCCGAGGTGGATGTCGAAGCTGTCGCCCAGATACTTCATGGACATCACGGAGCACTCGATATGCCAGCCGGGACGGCCCGGCCCGATCTCCGTCTCCCAGAACGCCTCGCCGGGCTTGGGAGCTTTCCACAACGCAAAGTCGCGAGCGCTGTCCTTGTCGTATTCGTCGACGTCCACGCGCGCGCCGTCGGTCATGCCGGCGAAGTCTTTCTTCGACAGCTTGCCGTACTCGGGAAACTTCGCGATGCGGAAATAATACGAGCCGTCGTCGGCGCGGTAGGCGAAACCTTTTTCCTCAAGCCCCTTGATGAAGTGCGCCATCTCCTGAATGTAGTCAGTGGCGCTGACCAGAAGCTCGGGGCGCTCGATGTTCTGCATATCGGCATCTTCCAGGAAGGCTTTCTTGTACTTCGCCGTGTATTGCTGAACACTAACGCCGTCGCGAGCGGCGTTGCGGATGATCTTGTCATCCACATCGGTTATGTTCATGACGTGCTTCAGCTTGTAGCCGCTCTGCAAGAGGAAACGCCGCAGCGTGTCCACCACGACGAAGGTGCGGAAGTTGCCGATGTGTCCGTAGTCGTAAACCGTCGGCCCGCAGGCATACATGCGGACCAGGTTGTCTTCCAGAGGCTGGAACTCCTCGACTTTGCCGGAAAGTGTATTGAAGAGCTGAAGCGCCATAGAGTTTTCGCGATGCGGTGGAGAATCTTCGATTGTAGGGGGCCGCGAGAAAGGGGGTCAAGGAAGCCGTAGTGGCTCAGTTTGAAATCATCGAATGTCAAATAGGTAACTCAGGCCGAGCTGGACGGCGAGGATGGCATTATATGTGAGCTTTCCAAATCGTTCTTCCAACTTTCGCTTATCGATCATAAATACTTGGCCGCAGAGAGCGACGCTGCTAACCACAGCGGGCCTGCTCACGATGTCAGCCACGATTTCATTGGCCGGAATAGCGATGTTGTAAGAGTTTGCCTTGTGCATCCTAGATGACATTGGAACCACGACAACCGGGTTCCCGCTATTGACCAAGCCACGCGACATTACGATGCAAGGTCGCCGCCCGTGCTGTTCACGACCGCCACGATCTGGCAGCGTGTACCAATAGATTTCGCCTTGGTCAATAGGGTCGGTTTCGGCGAGGGGCATTCATGCTTCCTCGCCGTCTAGGATAAATGACATCTCGTCAAACGAGGCGTCCATAAGAGCGCGATCCTCGTCGTCAAGCGCAGGAGGTGCTTCGACTGCTTCTGCGACAGAGATTCTGGCTGCCAAGCCGCGACGTGCCCACGCATACGCATTAACCATCGCGCGGAGATGGTCGGTCAGCTTTTCCTGCACCTCAGGATAAATCGGACGGCTCGTGTCCATAGCCATTTGCAGGCAATCCAGCGCGAAATGAGCGACGAATATAGCGACGTTGAAATTGGTGCAATATTCGTTGTCCTCGGCTTTTTTGCTGGGGTCGATCTCGGCGGCCACGATCTGCGAAACGAGTTCACTGATCTTGCGGAGCGTCCAAACGGTGAATAGGGCCTGATCGCGAACAGCAACCCCAAACACATCCACGGCCTTGTCGCGGAAGTCCGCCTCCATCTCGGAGATAGACTCGCGTGTCAGGCGCTCAAGAACCGGCCTCGCCACCAGCGCGGTTGCAACCTGGGACATGGCAAGGTTAAGCGCGACATACTTAGGAACCGCCCTCTCACAGAACTTGGCAAATTCCGCAGCGGTGCGAATTTCTATGGCGCTGCTCACGAGTTTGCTGACGATCTCGGAGCAACTCATAAGCACATCATTGATCGAGGGTGCCAATGACCGGGCAGAACTCTTCGAGCGAGCCGCGAGAAACGACAGTGCCCCTTCGGGCCTTTCACGGCTCAACGTCGTTGCTAGAGAGCTATTCATTAGTGTCCCTATTACTTTCTCCTATTCGAACAGTTTTCCCTGCAGCTTTACGCCAGCGTGCTTGACTGGCCGTGCGGGCGATCTCACGCCGCCGCTCGGCACTAACAGACTTAGCACGTGATGGGCCACCAACTAAGCCACCCTTGCGTGCAGCCGCCTTCCGTGCGTCAGTAGTAGTATGTGATTCATTGTGTTCCGAAGTAGCTGCTTGTACCACGCGGAAGGCACGCACATTTATGTCCATGCAACCTCCATGCAGTTTAGACGAGAGGGCGAGCCTGATGTTTGCCCTTGGCCAAGCATGTTACACCAAGTGTCAAGAGGATCGCGGTGACGTATGACGCAAAGCGGTAGGAAGATGACCAAACCCACTTACGAAGGTAACAATCTTTCGGCACAAACGCAATAATTAAATTGCACAAAATGCTTGACACTACCTGTTTGCTCAAGCATAATGCTCAGTATGAACACGCTGAGCAACGCCGAGCGAATCCGAGTTTTAGCGGCCTTGGTTGAGGGTAACAGCATCCGTTCCACTTCGCGCATGACGGGAGTTGCTCGTAATACCGTCACGAAGTTGCTCATCGATCTCGGCTCAGCCTGTATGAAGTACCACGATGAGAACGTGCGCAACGTGCGCGTCCGTCGTCTCCAATGTGATGAAATATGGGCATATGTCGGCGCAAAGGCACGAAACGTGACACCCGCCAAGAAAGAGATCGGATGGGGCGACGTTTGGACGTGGGTCGGCATAGACGCTGACACAAAGCTGGTTGTCTCCTATCTCGTCGGCGGACGCGGGGCTGACTGGGCAATGGACTTCATGCAAGACTGCGCCAGCCGCATCACAGGGCGCGTCCAGGTCACCACAGACGGGCATCGGGCTTATCTTGAGGCTGTCGAGAGCGCTTTCGGCATGGACGTTGATTACGCTCAGTTGCAGAAGATTTACGGCGCATCTCTTGAGACGGAGAAGCGGTATTCTCCTGCTGTTTGCATCGGCTGTGACATGAAAGTTGTGAGCGGCAATCCTGACCCCAAGCATGTGAGTACGTCCTACGTGGAGCGCCAGAACCTCACCATGCGGATGCATATGCGGCGCTTCACTCGCCTCACAAATGGATTCAGCAAGAAGTTGGACAATCACGGATATGCCGTCGCGTTGCACTTCATGTATTGCAACTTCGTGCGCATTCACGGTACATTGCGCGTCACGCCCGCCGTCGAAGCTGGATTGTCCGATCATGTCTGGAGTGTCGAAGAAATGATCTTGATGGCTGACAGTTACATGCCGAAACCAGCGAAGCGCGGGCCTTACAAGAAACAGATTTCAAACTGAGCCACCGCCCGCGCACAGATATAACGGCAACTCAATCTATCGCAAACCCGCAGCCGTGCGGGCTATGCTGGTATCTGTCATGCCCGTCGTTATTTCCATGCTCCGTGGTGTCAATGTCGGTGGCCACAACAAGATGAAGATGGACGCGTTGCGGGACCTCTATGAGTCGCTCGGACTCCGCAACCCGCAGACCTACGTGCAGAGCGGGAACGTCGTGTTCCGGACTGACGCTGCGGACCTGACAGGCTTGGCAAAGCGGATCGAGGAGGCGATCGAGAAGAAGCTCGGCTTTCGGCCTGGCGTGATACTTCGTACCACCTCCGACCTTAGAGAGGTGATGGCGAAGAACCCGTTCGCGAAGCGGCGCGACGTTGAGGCCAGCAAACTCCTGGTCACCTTCCTGAACATGACTCCAAGCCCCAAGGTCCGGGATGCGATCCACGGAGTCAAAACCAGCGGAGAAGAGGTGCGGATCGACGGGCGAGAAGTCTATATCTATTTCCCGGATGGTATGGGACGCTCGAAAGTGTGGCCGGCGATCGAGAAGGCGCTGAAGAAGTCCTGCACGGGCAGAAATTGGAACACGGTCACGAAGCTGCTCGAAATGGCGCAGGCCTTGGAGGGTTCGAGGTAGTTCTGCGCGGACAACCTCCGCGAGACCCGTAGGTTACCTCCTCCCAAAATGTTACGAAAGGACAGTTACCAAACCTGTACCTTCGTAATCTTGACAGCCCGCGACACGGTGCTACTCTGGCTCTCGAGGCCGCGCCTGCGACCTGCGAGTCGACGTGTCCCTCACCCGCCCCAGGGCGCGCGGTACATGGTTCTTTGACAACATAAGGCCGTCGCAGACCGATGCTCTTGGGGTTTCTGCTTGTATAGACCGAAACGCGGATTCTAAGTGTCGTGGAATCAATACCTTAAATCTAACCCCTTTTGATTGTAAAGCTTGCGTTGAGTTCCTGAGATTTACCATTTGTTTTCAATACTTTATATAAAACAGGGGGGAGGGGGAGGGGGGTTCAAAGGGGGTACGAACCGGGCGCATGGCTGACAGAACAGACCGGGAGCAGTCATCATCCGATGACGGATTCGTCGGCCCTTAGGAATGGGGCTTCTTTAGGGGTTTCAGGCAGGAGAGTAGTTGGCTATACTGTAAACAGGATATGGTCGTGAAGCCTGTTACCAGTCATCCGCATCACCTCGCTGGCGCCGTATTGGATACGGTGCTGGGTCGGAGTGTGCGTGCCGCCTGGTCGCAGCCAATCTCATCGCGCGCTCAGACCAAGCTATCCCCGTATATGGCGCGTCCTAATCTTTTTTCCGGCGACTAGTCCTGCATTCTCCCTTTCTGTAGCCGCGATCTTCAGTCCAACCAGATTGCACGCGCGGCGCCACGCAGCTCCGCTACACAACTCGTAGCGCAAGCCTCTAGAGGAGAAAGAACATGACCGCCAATACTGTCATTCAAGTTGCTGGTCCCGACATCAAGACCACGCTGCCCGGCCCCAACGCTCGCCGCATTCTCGAGGGCGATGAGCGCTATATTTCGCCGTCCTACACTCGCTCTTACCCGTTGGTCGCCAAGCGCGGCCGGGGTGTGATCGTCGAGGACGTGGACGGCAACGAGTTTTTCGATTTCTCGGCGGGCATCGCCGTCACCTCCACCGGCCACTGCCATCCCGAAGTCGTTGCCGCCATCCAGAAGCAGGCGGCCGAGTTGATTCACATGTCGGGCACCGACTTTTATTACGAGCAACTGGTGACGCTTGCGGAGCGGCTGTCCAAAGTCGCGCCGATGAAGGGGCCGCACAAGTTCTATTACGGCAACTCCGGCGCCGAGGCGATCGAGGCGGCGCTGAAGATGGCGCGCTATCACACCAAACGCCAGAACGTTATCGCGTTCTACGGAGCGTTCCACGGCCGCACCATGGGTGCTCTTTCGCTGACCGCCTCGAAGCCGCAGCAGCGCCGGCGATTTGCGCCGCTCGTACCCGGCGTAACCCACGTCCGCTATCCCGACGTTTATCGCGGATGCGTTGGCGGAGGTCAGGAAGCGGAGGCGTTCGCATTGGGCTGCGCACGCTTCATCGAAGAGAAGCTGTTCAAGACGACGCTGCCTCCCGAGGAAGTGGCGGCCATCTTCGTCGAGCCTATTCAGGGTGAGGGCGGATATGTGGTCGCTCCCACCGTCTTCATGCAGGAGCTGCGGCGTATTTGCAACCGTCACGGCATCCTGTTGGTGGCTGACGAAGTGCAGTCCGGCGCAGGCCGAACCGGCAAATGGTGGGCCATTGAGCACACCGGCGTTGAGCCCGACATCGTCTGCATCGCCAAGGGAATTGCCAGCGGCATGCCGCTCGGCATCACCATGGCGAAGGCCGAAATCATGGACTGGGTGCCCGGTTCGCATGCCTCGACGTTCGGCGGCAATCCAGTGTGTATCGCAGCGGCGCTGGCGACCCTGGATGTGCTGGAGCGCGAGGCGATTCATAACGCCGAGGTCGTCGGAAACCACATCATGGAGCGCATTGCCGACTGGCCGCAGCGCCTCGCTCTCGTGGGCGATGTCCGCGGACGTGGACTGATGATCGGGGTCGAGATCGTAACCGACAAGAAAGCTAAGACGCCGGGCGGCGCCGAACGCGATCGCATTGTCGAGATGGCTTTCGAGCGTGGTGTGCTCTTGCTTGGGTGTGGCCCGAACAGTATTCGCATAGCACCGCCGCTCATCGTGACCGCGGAGCAGGCGGACATCGCCATGGACGTGCTGGAGGAGTGCATCACCTTGGCAGCAACCACAGGGAAATAACGGCGCATACAAGCGCTTCTTACGAAAGGGCAGCTTGCGAGCCTGGGCCATAACGGACCGGGCTTTCTTTTTTTGGAACAACGAAAAATGATATTGTCAGCGCCCAGCCGACCTCCGTTGGCTCTGGCGTAAGATAAAAGGTTGTTTGACCGAGGTTGAGCCGTGCCTGAGCTACGCAAAGATCCTATTGTCGGACGGTGGGTCATTATTTCCACGGACCGGGCCAAGCGCCCCAGCGATTTCAGTCGTGAACCCGTAAAGATGAAGGGTGGCTTCTGCCCGTTCTGCCCCGGGAATGAAGGCAAAACGCCGCACGAGGTTCTCGCTTATCGACCCAATGGAGCTTCCAGCGACTCGCAAGGCTGGACGGTACGGGTGGTCCCGAACAAGTTTCCGGCGCTCGGTATTGAGGGTAGCCTGAACCGGCAGGCGGAGGGCATGTTCGACAAGATGAACGGCATCGGTGCCCACGAGGTCATCATCGAGACGCCGGAACACGATGCTACCTTAGCCACGCTGCCAGAAAAGAGAATCGAGGACGTGCTCTGGGCATTTCGCGACCGTATTGTCGACCTGAAGAAGGACCGGCGCTTTAAGTACATCCTGATCTTCAAGAACCACGGACCGTTGGCCGGCGCCACGTTGGAGCACGCGCACGGACAGCTCATCGCGCTGCCGATCGTGCCCAAACACGTGATCGAGGAATTGGAAGGCTCCAAACAGTATTACATCTATAAGGAGCGCTGCGTGTTTTGCGACATCATCCGCCAGGAGACGGAGGCCGGAGTACGCGTGGTTGCAGAAAACGAAGCCTTTCTTACTGTCGCTCCCTATGCGCCGCGCTTTCCCTTCGAGACGTGGATCATCCCCAAGCGGCATGAGTCGGCGTTCGAGAACGCATCTTCGCAGGTCTATGAAGGGCTGGCGAAGGCACTGAAGAACCTGTTGCTCCGCGCCGACAAGGTGCTCGATTATCCAGCCTACAACCTGGTCATCCATACCGCGCCAGTGCAGGAGCCGGCGATGGAGCATTATCACTGGCACGTGGAGTTCATGCCCCGGCTGACAAAAATCGCAGGTTTCGAATGGGGCACCGGCTTCTATCAGAATCCAACCCCGCCGGAGGAAGCTGCGAAATATTTGCGCGAAGCGAAGATTGAAAAGTCGCAGACGGCCGTGCCGGTACAATAGTCTGCAACCAACCACATCCTGCTGCGCGTGAGACACCCTTATTGTTGTATCGTGTCCTGAGGCGGACAAACCATGACACAAACAGCGTACCTCGGTGGTGGATGTTTCTGGTGCGTGGAAGCTGCTTTCAACCAGTTGCAAGGCATCCAGCGAGTGGTGTCGGGGTACATGGGCGGGCGCGTTCAGAACCCGACGTACGAGCAGGTTTGCGGCGGCAAGACCGGACACGTCGAGGTGGCGGAGATCACCTTAGACCCCAACGTCATCAGCTACGAAGACGTGCTGGAGGTGTTCTTCACCATGCACGATCCGACGACGCTTAACCGCCAGGGCAATAACGTCGGCGAGCAGTACCGGTCGGTGATCTTCTACGGCGATGAGGAGCAGCACAAGACCGCGGAGAAGGTGATTGCCGAGCTGACGAAGGAACGCGCGTTTCCTGACCCGATTGTAACGGCTGTCGAGCCCGCCTCTACGTTTTATCCCGCCGAGGAATACCACCAGAATTATCTGGCCAACCATCCGTATCAGCCATACTGCATGTTCGTGGTGTCGCCCAAGGTAAAGAAGATTCGGGAGAAGTTTGCCAGCAGGCTGAAGACGTAGCAGTCAGCCGTCGGCAGTAGCCGTGATCAAGCGACTAGGCAGCGGTGGTTCTTTATTTCAGGAACGGCTTCGCACCTTTGACTCAACCAGGCTCAGATGGGAGCCGGCGGATACTTGGCTACCTGAATTCGCATATGAGTTGTAGCTAGCATCAAGAGTAGCGATATCATGGTGCACTCCAAGGGAAAAATATGCTCGGGCTCCTGGGCAATCTACAAACCACAAGTCGAAGTCTCGCGATCTTTGTTCTCTTCCTGACGTGTGCCGCTTTCACCGTGCACGCGCAAAAGAAACATAATGAGAGCGGAAGCTGGAAGTTCGCCGTCTCCGGCGACTCTCGCAACTGCGGCGACATCGTGATGCCCGCCATCGCGCAACAGGTGCGTCGCGAGGGAGCGGCCTTTTATTGGCACCTCGGTGACTACCGTCTGATGTCCAACTTCGACGAGGACTATCGCCAGATCTACCCTAACGCCACCATCGATGATTACCTCGCTAACGCCTGGCCCGACTTCATCGCGCACCAGATGAAGCCGTTCGGCGATCTTCCGGTCTTTCTCGGGATAGGGAACCACGAGCTGGTAGCGCCCAAGACACGGCCACAGTTTATCCAGCAATTCGCCGACTGGTTCGATCAGCCAGCCATCCGCCAACAGCGCCTGGCCGACAATCCAGAGAATCATCTGGTCAAGACCTACTATCACTGGATCGAGCGCGGCGTTGACTTCATCACCATGGACAACGCCTCGGCCGATATGTTCGACGCAGACCAGATGACCTGGTTCCAGAACGTGCTCGCCAAGGACGCGAAAGATCCTTCCATTCGAACGGTCTTGCTTGGCATGCATGCCTCATTGCCTGACGGTCTTTCTGCGGGGCACAGCATGAACGATTCGCCGCAGGAGCAGACCAGCGGCCGGATTGTGTACTCGCAACTGGTGGCTTTTCGGCGCAGCACAAAGAAGAACGTTTACGTGCTGGCCAGCCATTCGCACTTTGTCCTGAATAACATTTACGAAACCGCTTGCCGCCCCAAAGACGAGGTTCTAACCGGCTGGATTATGGGTAGCGCAGGAGCAGTCTGGTACCTCTTGCCGGCCGATCACGCCGTCTCCACGGTAGCCATGACCAACGTGTACGGATACCTGCTGGCCACCGTCGCGTCCGATGGCACCATGACCTTCGAGTTCAAGGAGGTCAAAGAACCTGGGGTTCCGGACAGTGTCGTGAAAGAGTTCACAAAACCGCGGGTGGACTGGTGCTTCACGCAGAATATCTCGAACCCTCCCTACTCGCCGAATGGGCCAAGCTGTGCGAACGGCGCGCCGTCCGGCGGCCAGTAAGCACGGCGGCGCGTTTCACTTCGACCAGCGAGCGGAGGTGTAGTTGATTGCCTCCTGTACGTTGAGCTCGCGCGTGCTCACGCCGGTCCGCACATAGAGCTTCGGACTGTCGCCATCCTTCACGTAGACCGGCCGGTGCGCCGGCGCGACCATGACCCGGCACACATCTTTGTTCTCCAGTGAGCTGAACACCATCTGCACCACGTGACAGGCGTCGCCGCCGAGCTTGGTGGCGATAGCCGTCATCAGCACTTGCTCGAAGCCATCCCGGTCCGGCTTCTTAAGTGTGGTGTAATCTCTCTCCAGTCCGGTCACGCTTCCATCGTCAGCCACACCAATAAGCAACGTTCCGCCGTTCCCGTTCATGTAGCCGGCGAGCGTTTTCAGCACCACGGCCTCAAGCGCGCGATTAAGCTTGTTCTCCTTCAGGTCCCACCGAAACGAGGACTTGAATTCCAGGTTGGCGCTTTCCCCACGGGTGATTAGCGCGCGCAGGTCATCGCCCAACGCGGCGCTCAACTGCTCGATGCGCTCCGCACGTCGGTGCATCACCGAATAAAACGCTGCGCCCGAGATACTGAGAACGACGCCAACGATCACGTAGAAGGCCGTCTTCCTTGGAGTTCCGCCTCGCAGCGAAGACTGCAATTGCGATACCGCAAACCCGCCGGGTGTAGATTCCACTAGCGGCCGGTGCTCGTAGAAGTAAACAAACTCGTTGATGGGATACAGGATGAAGATTCCTACCGCCGCTCCGAGAAAGGCAGCGACGGCGAGGGTTCGAAGCTGTTGCCTGATGCGCCAGGAAACGGCGTTGTTCATGGCGCTTAGCTTCTCCAGTGGAGGGTTAACGGTCCGCTCATGGGATGCCGCATAGGTGCGCCCGTCGCCTGCGACTCCAATCGCGCCTGCTTTAGCTCGAAATACCACTTCGCCGGCCGGTCGGCGTCATCAATCAGCATCAGGCTGGGATTGTATTTCAGTCCTTCGGCCTGCTGGATCATGGTCAGCTGGTCCTGGCGCACGAAGCGCCGCCCGAAGAACTTGGCGATCGGCGTGAGGAACGGCACGTAAAGGAAGATATTCCACGCGCCGCAGACATCGATGCGGCAGTTGTTTTCGGCCGTTGGCGTTACCGTCGTCAAGCTGGCAAACCACTTGTCGCCGCAACGAATGATTTCGTAACGTCGGTTCGGCAAGACGAAATCAATCGTCGTCGTAATGGGCTGGCCATAGACGCCCAGCAGCTTGTAGGGCGCGCTGTTGGCCGACGGCTGATGTGCGGTCATGCGAAAGCCATTCTCGATGGGCTCGAACTGCTTGGCCTTCTCGTGGATGCTGTGCCGCGCGCGCCACCACCATGCGTTATGCACAAACGGCCCGTGCGCCGGATCCATGAGTCCGATGATGCCGTGGTCCACGTTGCACGGCAGGTCGGCCCACAAGTGCGCCGTGCGATAGCGCTGACTGAACTTCGGGACCTCGGGCACGGCCGGCAACTCTGCCGCCTCCGGCCTCAGCCTGCCGCGGCCGGGCGCGGGACGTACACCCAGACATGGCCATCGCGCTCCTCGCACGGAAATGCGGCAGCATAAATCTTTGAGGGGTCGAACGAATCCTGGCCGGTGAGCGACGGGATGTCGCGGCACTGGCCTGACACCGGCTCGAACGCCCAGCCGTGATACTTGCAGGTCACCTGCTGGCCATCGAACCATCCATAGGAGAGCGGAATGCCGCGATGTGGACATGCATCGCGCATGGCGAAGTACTTCCCGGCAGCCGTCCGTCCCAGCACCAGCGGAATGCCCAGCAGCATGGCCTTTGCCATTCGCTTGCCGCTGATTGCCGACGCACGTAGAGCCGGATACCAGTCGTCATACAGCAACGTAGCCGTCGTCGCGGAAGTCGCAACCTGTGCGCGCGTGACGTCGCCAATCATGGTGGTGACCATACTATCGCCGAACATCGGCCGCGACCAGCCGTCAGCATTCAGCTACGCGCTTAGCCGCTTTCTCCCCTTAATCTCCTCCAGCAGCGTATTGATTTTCTCTTCCTGCTCTAGCGCATGGAGGCGGCCATCGATGTCGTCGCCCAGTATCTCGCCTTTGGCTCGTCCCAGAGCCTCCTCACGGGTCACTTTCGAGCGCATGCGCTCGAAGGTGCCGCTCTCGCCTGTCGGGGTGGTTTGGGCATCGGCAGCGCGGCTCACCGCCCGCGAGCGCCGATGCTGCGCGATCAGCAGGTCGGCCTTGCCGCGGGCCTCGGAAAGCTTCAGCTCCAACTTCTTCAGCGCTGACTTCAGCGACTCGACCTGGACCTCCTGGTCTGCAATCTGCTGTTCGAAGCTCTCGGTAAGCTGCTGGAAGCTCAGGGCACGCTCCAGCGCCGCCCGCGCCAGCTCGTCATCCTTCTTGTCCACGGCGAGCTCGGCCTTGCGCATCCATTCGGAGTGCTTCTCGGCGTTCTCCTTCTTCTTCTTCTCCAGGACGATGCAGGTCGGCCAGGGCGATGGCCACTTGCGTCTTCACCTGGATGAACTGGTTCTCCATGTCGAGAATGACCTGCTTCAACATCTTCTCCGGATTCTCGGCGCGGTCCACCAGGTCGTTCAGGTTGGCCCGCACCAGCGTTGCTACACGATCGAGTAATGCCATAACCAACTCCCCTGCTCGCATTGCGGCGAGCGCGCCTAGAATTGCTCGCCGCGAACCGCAGCCAACAGGAAGGCGACGAGCAAGCCCCCCACAGTTCCTAAGAGAACCGCTGCTTCCCGATGTGTGATGACACTGGCCAGAAGTCCCAGCAACGTGCCGACCAATACCAGGTTCATCACAAGGTCCATGCCGTCGTTATCGGAGTACATATCCATCCTCATAACTCAAGCTCGAGTTTCCACACTCATAGCGGTGGGTGCCCCACCCTTGTCGCCCGGTATTGGCGACAGGGTGGGTAAACGCGTCCTTTACTTCCCCATCCCCGCCGCCTTTGACTTGCCGTCGCCATCACCAGGCGGCAACTCGTCCGGCCGATTCGGCTTGTCGCCGATGGTCTTAATCTTCCCCAGCAAGTCAGTCATCTTCATGCCCGAGAGTGCCTCGAATAATGCCGGTACTTGCGCCGCCATCTGCGCGATGTCCCCGGTGATCTTGTGCATGCCGGCCGAGTTCGCCGTCGCCGGTGGAAACCACGGTGATGCGATCGACATTGGCCAGTGGGCTGGCCAGCGCCTTCACCACTTCCGGCATATTGGTGAACAGCTTGTCCACCACCGCAGCCTGGTTGTACTCCTGGTAGGCCTCGGCCTTCACGTTCATCGCCCGCGCTTCGGCGTCGCCCTTCTTGAAGATGATCTCGGCTTCTGCCTCGCCTTGCGCGCGAATCGCGCTGGCATGGCCTTCGGCTTCCACCGTCAGCCGCTGCCGTTCGGCTTCGGCCAGCGTCTCAATGCGCTGGCGCTCGATCTCGGCCCCCTTCAGCACGGTGGCGATCAGCTCCTTCTCGCGGCGCAGGATCTCGGCCTCTTGCACCTTGACCTGCTGTTCTTTCTCGACCTGCTGGATCTTCACCGCTTCCGCCGTCACCTGCTGTTGCATGACGTTGGTCTGGATCTCGTACGCCTTGTCGGCCTGGGCCTGCTGGCGCTTCACCATCTCTGTGTAGGTCGCCCTCTTCACCTCGAGGTCGCGTTGCGCTTCGGCTTGTCGCGCCTGCGAGGCGGTCTCGGCAGCTACGCGCTCCTGGTCGGCTTGCGCTTTGGCGATGGCGGATTCGCGCAGCGCGATCGCACGACGGATCGCGGTGTCGCGCTCCGCTTCAGCCGTGGCGACGTCGGCATCGCGCTTGATGCGCGCGATGTCCGGTCGCCCCATGTTGGAGATGTATTCGTTCTTGTCGCGCACTTCCTTGATGGTGAACGAGATGACCTCCAGCCCCATCTTGTTCATGTCGTCGGCACAGGTAGAGCGCATGCGGTCGGCCACCATCTCCGGCTGCTTCACGATCTCTTCCACCGTGAGCTGCCCGATAATGCCGCGCAGGTGCCCTTCCATCACCAGCCGGATGAGTGCTTCCCGGTCTTGCGGCGCTTTGGTGAGGAACTGCTCGGACGCGGTCAAAACCGACTCCGGGTCGGACTTCACCTTGATCTGCGCCACCGCCTCGACGGTGACGGCAACGCCCTGCTTGGTGTACAGGTCCTGCTGCGGCGCCACGTCAAAGGACATCAACTCGAGCGACAGCTCGCGGAAGGTCTCCACCATGGGGAAGATGACCGTGCCGTGTCCCTTTACCACGCGCGTGCCGCGAAATCCGTACACGACCAGGACCTCGTTGGGCCCGGCCTTGCGGTAGAGCCGGGCAAAGATGGCGGTCAACAGCACTACCGCCGCAACCGCTGTCCAGGCGATGATTAGTACTTCTGTGGGTATGTGGAATCCCATAAAACCTCCAATAAGCCGCTAGCAATTAGCAACTGGCAATTAGCAACTGGCAATTAGCAACTAGCAACTAGCAACTAGCGATGTGCCGATTCAGATTTGATCCTCATCTTTTGTGTTCCCGTGGAACAACGTCTGGATCTCGACTTTCGGCACTCGTCTCCTGCGGGGGAGACCGAGGTCATCCAAAAACACCCCCAGCCTCACGAACAGCCAGAGCAGCGCGGCCACGCCCGCCATGCCCAACAAGATTTGCAAAAGCTCCCGCATTCGAATGCCAATTGCTAATTGCTAATTGCTAATTGCTAACTGCTAACTGCTAGTTACTTCTTCTTCCGCCATCTCTTCCCAGCGTCGCACGTACGCAATACCTTTTTCGTAGCGTGTGACGATCACCTCGGTCCCGCGCCGCAGGGCTTCGCCGTTTTCGCTGCGCGCGCCGCACGTCTGACGTGTGCCCGCCTGCGAAAAGATGATCTCCCCTGTACCGCCCGCGCGAATCGGGCTGCTGATGCGGCCCAGCACGCCCACGCGTTCGTAGTCGGCGGGATCGAGTTCGACATCATGCTTGAGCAACAGTTTGGCCACGAACCAGAAGACGATGCTCGCGCCGGCCAGTCCGGCAATGACCGCCAGAAGCAATACGCCCGCAACCAGTAGCGAGGAGTAGCGCGTCAGCAGATAACCTGTCCCGCCGAACCACGCAAGAAATGCCGTGATCGTTCCGAAGTTCAGGAACGGCATCTGCGCGCCGCTCCCGCCCGCAGCGTGTCCGCCCACTCCGGCGTGCGCCCCACCGTGCGGCACATGGACGTGGACATGCGGCAGGTGAAAGCTTCCGCCCAGGAACGACAGCACGCTCAGCGTCACGCCAACCACAAAGCACACCAGATAGAACATCGCCCACGTCATACGCTCGCTCCTGCCAACTTCTTGCGCCGCCCGCTACGATGAAGCAGCGGCGGCTCGCCCAGGTTCGGCTTGAGCACTTCCGTCAGCCGCTCGACCAACTCCGGCGCCTCCAGAATCGCACCCAGCAGCACCACACACTTGCGCGAGTCCTTATATTTGGCCACCTGCAGCAGCGCCTGGCTCAGCTCAGGATCGCGCGCAAACTGCTCCGCGCCATTGATCAGCCACAGGTCCAGCCGGTCTTCCATCGCCCGCAGGTCGCTGGTCAGCTCCGGTGTGGTAACCCTCGGGATCGTCCACCAGATACCCGGGATGCACCTTGAAGAAGCGCGCCAGCAACATGCGCGAGGCATTGGTCAGGTGCGGCCTCGCTCCACTCTCAATCTGCGAGAGGTACGACTGGCTAAGCCCGCTGCCCATTTCCTTCTTCAGCGCGACCACCAGGTCCTGCTGCGTCATCTCGCGGCCCATGCCGCGAAGCGTGCCTTCGACCAGCCGCAGGTAACGGATTTTCTCGCCGAGTTTCATATTACGGATTGCAATTATAACATTGCGATTTGCAATGTCAAGAACTGGATTTGGTTTGGAATGAGAGAGTTGTCGGAGGCCAAATGCCCAACGACACAAATACCCGCGTGCATTAGTCGGAATATAAGGGGCTTGCCTGGTTCTATTCCTGACCCGACAAACTCCTTCTGGCAGCCAAGTACCCACGCTAGCGGGGCTGGTTACCCTCCTGCCCAAACGTTACGAAAGGACAGTTACCCGACCTGTACCTTCGTAATCTTGACAAGTCAATCTGCCGGTGTACAGTGCGAGTCAGGATCCGTCGTGAGACGTGTCTTCACCCGCCCTAGGGCGTGGTGGATCGCTCTTTGACAATCTAGCGGTCTGTCTCCGACTAGAGCGGGGCTTGGGATTGGGTCGGAGGAGTCCCGGGCTGGGTTGCATAAGTCATTGTGGCTCAAGATTATACGATAAGTATCAGTGAATCAGGAGTTTGCGGGAGAAATCTGCGCAAATGAATGATTTCAAAGAAAAACGACAGAGGGGGAGGGGGTGGGGATAGGCTGGTCGGGGGGAAGGGACGCAGGAGGCATTGATGATAAGTCCTTGCGAATGAATATTATGCGATAAGTTATTATGGTTCAAGATCTTACACGCAAAATCTGCGTAATCAGCTGATTCTAAAGAATAATGCCTAGGGAGGGGGAGGCGAGGTCACAGATGGTCAACTTCGCTCCAAGAGTGGCCGCAACACGCGTAGAACTGCTTTGCTATTCTCCGCATGAGACGTTAAGCTGCTATCCGGCTGTGTTCCTGCTTGACTCGTGGGGTTAATCGTCATGCGCATTGGTTATCGGGGTCTTTTCTCGCTTGTGTTGGGCATTTCCGCATTCTTCATCATTCCTGCGGTGTTTGCTTCCGCCAAGCAGGACGCGAACAAGTCCGACGAGGCGCGGCTAAAGGCGGCCTATCGGTTTCAGCGCGACGGCTGGACTTATCTTCATCTGGAAGGATCGCCGGCCGACATCGGCTTCCAGCACGGGTACCTGCTGGCGCCCGAAATCGAGGATGGATTCAGGACGGTCAAGCTGAAGGACGTTCATCGCACCAAACGGGAATGGGATTTTTACCGCCAAACGGCACAGAACATCCTGTGGCCCCACATTGAGCTTGAATATCAGCAGGAATTGCAGGGCATCGCTGACGGGTTGAAAGCGCACGGTTCCTCCATGGACTTGTGGGATGTGGTCGCCGTAAATGCTATGGAGGAAATACCCGACTACTACGTTCCCTGGCTCGACCTGCAGGAAAAGCGCGCCCACGCGCCCGATCTGAAAGCGCCGGGGAACTGTAGCGCATTCGTCGCCACAGGTTCATGGACAAAGGATCATAAACCGGTGATCGCCCACAGTAACTGGACTGACTACGCGACCGGTAAGCGCTGGACCATTATTTTCGACATCGTGCCTCAGCATGGCTATCACATGCTCATGGATGGCTTTCCCGGAATCATCGTTAGCGACGACGACTTTGGCATCAATTCGGCAGGCTTGATGGTCACCGAGACCACTATTACCGGCTTCACCTTGTTCGATCCCAATGGCAAGCCTGAGTTTGTGCGTGCGCGCAAAGCACTGCAATACGCCAACTCTATCGATCAGTATGTGCAGATCATGCTCGACGGCAACAACGGCGGCTATGCCAACGACTGGCTGCTGGCCGACAACAATACCGGCGAGATCGCGCGCTTCGAGCTTGGATTGAAGATGCATCACGTATGGCGCACCAAAGATGGCTACTATGTTGGCGCGAACTTCCCCAGCGATCCCGTATTCACAAAAGAGGAAACCAATTTTGATTCCACTAAGATGAGCAGCTCTCCCAATGCGCGGCGTAAGCGCTGGGAGGAGATCATGCCGCCGAACAAAGGCCAGATCGACGTCGAGCTGGGCGAGAAATTCCTGGCCGATCACTGGGACACCTATGAGAACAAGGATGATCGCAATCTGCGGGGCCTGTGCGGTCACGGGGATACCTCTCCGACCGGCGATCCGGTATGGGCCGAGCCTCCGTACGCTCCGACCGGCGCGGTAACGGCCCAGGCGGCCGACAGCACAATGACGCGGAACATGACGCTGCAAGCGCGCGCCGGGCATCCGTGCGGCGAAGACTTTATCGCCGACAAGTTCCTCAAAGAACATCCCGAGTTCGATTGGCAGCGCCCGATCCTGAAGGACATGAAAGGTAATCCGTGGGCGGAGTTCAAGGCGGGCGACAAGCCCTAAACCCCGCTGAGGAGAATGGTTATGCTCCACAAGCTGCTGGCAACCTCCAACGACTTGACTCTGACCCTTGTTCGGCTGGTGCTGGGTGTGACGTTCTTTATGCACGGCGCGCAAAAGATGCTGGGCTGGTTTGGCGGCTACGGCTTCCACGGCACCATGACATTTTTCACCCAGCAGATGGCTATTCCGGCCCCGTTTGCATTTCTCGCCATCTGCGCCGAATTCTTTGGCGGTCTCGGCCTCATTTTTGGCCTGCTCAGCCGCATCGCTGCGTTGGGCATCATTACCAACATGGTGGTGGCGATCGCCAAGGTGCACGCCGGCAACGGGTTCTTCATGAACTGGAACGGCCAGCAGAAGGGCGAAGGCTTCGAATATCATCTGCTGGCGATTGTCCTGGCTATCGTCGTCCTCATCAAGGGTGCGGGTGCTCTCTCTCTTGATCGCGCAATTGCCGGCTCAGATAGAGACTGAACCAGCAAACTCCTCCCCGCGCTTGTCCACGCCGGAACTGTTCTAGTCCGGTACTCCGTGCGCACAAGATTTTCCTAGGATGGCCGATAGGAAAAGTGGAAGGCTGCGTCCGTTCAGGCCGCCTCTTGCAGGAAGCCGGCAAACATGTTCGCGATTATCGGAATGCTGGTGGTGCTCGCGGCCGTCATCGGCGGGTTCCTTATGGAGCACGGCCCCATCCGCGTGCTGATGCAGCCCTCCGAGCTGGTGATCATCGGTGGCGCTGCCATCGGAACCTTGCTGGTCGCCAACCCGCTGCACACGCTGAAGGGTGTCGCCAGCGGCGTGATGCGGGTCATCGGGGGTTCAAAGTTCAATAAGCAGCGATATCTTGATGCGCTGAAGATGATGTACGACCTCTTCGGGAAGATACGGCATGATGGCCCGACAGCGATTGAGAACGACATAGAAACTCCGGCGGAGAGCAAGTTCTTTTCGAACTATCCCAGCTTTCTGCAAGACCACGAGACGCGCGACTTCGTTTGCGACACCTTGCGGATGGCGATCATGGGCGGGGTCGAACCCTTCGACGTTGACCAGATGATCGAAGCCGACATGGAGGTCCATGCGCATGAGGCCAGCCTGCCGGTGACGGCACTGAGCACGGTTGCGGACTCTTTGCCGGGCCTCGGAATTGTTGCCGCCGTGCTTGGAGTGGTAATGACCATGAGCGCTTTGGGCGGACCTCCAGAGGAAATTGGGAGGAAGGTCGCAGCGGCTCTCGTCGGTACGTTTCTTGGCATTCTGCTCTGCTACGGATTCATCGGGCCGCTCGCCGCTAACCTGGCAAAACTTTCACATGAGGAGCACGAGTACTGGCATGTGCTGCGGGTTACCATGATCGCCTTCATGAAAGGCACGTCGCCGCTTTTGGCAGTTGAAATGGGACGGCGAGCCATCCCCGGCCATGTCCGTCCTTCGTTCCAGGAGTTCGAGGCCAACTGCAAGCGATCGGTAGCAGCGGCCGCAAGTTCTGAGACCGCTCCAGCCGGCGACGCGCCAGCCGCTCAACCCGCCGCGGCATCCTGACAGGCTCGAAATCACATGGCCACGACTTCCCAGCCTATCGTCGTCAAGCGCAGCGGCGGTCACAGCGGTCACCACGGAGGGGCCTGGAAGGTGGCCTACGCCGACTTCGTTACCGCCATGATGGCGCTGTTCATCGTGCTATGGCTCATGAACTCCAGCAAGCAAATCCAGGAAGCGGTCGGTGGATACTTCAAGGATCCGACCGGCACGTCCAAGATGGTGGGCACCAACCAGCAGGGCTCCGGCCAGAATGTTCCCATCTCGAAAGGCGACATGGCGAAGATCAAGGAGCAATTGCAGACCGTCATTCGCCACGTCACCGACTTCGACAAGTTGAAGAACCACATCGAGATGACGGTCACCGCGGAAGGGCTGCGCATTGAGCTGATGGAGTCGGAGAAGGGGACGTTCTTTGAGAGCGGGAGCCTGGAGCCGACCACCTACGGGAAGGAAGTCCTGGTGACGATCGCCAATGAACTCGGCAAGCTGCCTAACAAGATCTCCTTGGAAGGCCATACCGACGCGCGCCCCTTTACTGGCCGCGCGAACTACAGCAACTGGGAGCTTTCTGCCGATCGCGCCAATGCGAGCCGAAGACTGATGATGCAGAATGGCCTGCGCGAGGACCAAATCGTCGAAGTCCGCGGGTTTGCCGACCAGCGACTGCGCAACCCGAAGAGCCCCGAGGACGCTTCCAACCGGAGAATCTCGATGCTGGTGCAGTACCTTGAGAAGGACAACCCTGGCGGCGCGCCACCGGTCGCGGAAACAACAGCGAAGCAGCCCTGAACTACCCGGGCGCGTGTTGATCCGGGAGAACAACCCTCACGATACATCCGCGTGCATTGTGACGATTGGCCAGCTCGATGGTGCCGCCATGGGCCTCAACGATCTGTTGCGACAAGACCAGCCCTATGCCGGAGCCGCCGGGTTTGGTCGTGTAGAAGGGCACGAACGCGTTGCTGGGATTGAGAAGGCCGATGCCGTTGTCTTCCACCATCAATGCAACCTTGCGGTCGAACTGCTCCCAGCGAATCGAGACTTCAGGCGCTCCCGGTTTGGCGCCAGCCTGCGGCGATTGCGCCTGCTCCAACGCGGAGTCCACGGCATTGCGCACCAGGTTGATGAGCATCTGCTCGATGAGATCGGGATCGAGCATCAGCGTCAATTCCTTGCCGGGCGTGATCTCCACATGGAGGCGGGTTTCCAGCACCGCTACGCGTTCCAGCAACGGCCGTAACTCGACCGGCTGAAGTGTGGGCGAAGGGATCTGCGCAAGGCGGCGGTAAGACTGCAGAAAGCGATGCAAGGCAGCGGTGCGCGATTCGATGATGTCCAGACCGCGCTGAAAGTCGGCATTTTGCGCCTCGGGTAGTTCCGGCAACGGCAGGCGTGACGCCAGGCTGCCTGCGATCGAGATGATGGGCGCAAGCGAATTGTTGAGCTCGTGGCCGAGAACGCGAATCAGCCGCTGCCACGCGCTTCGCTCCTGCTCACGCAAAGCGCGGCTCACGTCCGAGAGAACGATGAGCGTATGCGGTACGCCGTTCTGGCGAAAGGAACTCTTGCGCACCATCCAGCGCGCGTTGGGTGTTGAGTAAGGAAGAGCGACCAGCGTCTCGTTCCGGGCCTCAAAACAGGCATTCAGTTCCAACTTGGCTGCGGTTTGGCCAAGCAACCGTACGGACGCCTGCTGCAACAGACGCTCGCCGGCTGCGTTTACCAGCCGCAGGACGTGGTCGGGGTCGAAGGTGAAAATTGGTGCATCGATCTCATCCACCACCCGGCGAAGCAGCGCGGTCGCTTCGATGGTCTGTATGCGTTGTTCAGTCAGAATGTCGGCAAGGGAGTTGATCTCCATCGCCAATTCGCCGAGCGCATCGTTGGGAGCGGCACCGCGGGCGCGAAAGGAATAGTCTTCTTCGCGTAGAGCACCCACCACGTTCGAGAGCGTCTGCAGCGGCCGCACAATCTGGTCGAGCAGCACGAGAGTGAAAACAAGCCAGAGAAAGAATTCCAGGGCGTTGACCGCAATCTTGACATCTCGGGCCCACGTGCTGGTCCAGATCAGCGTAGTGCCGAACCCGATGCCGGGCAGCGCCGTAAGGATAGCAAAGAGTGCGATACGTTTTTCGAAGAGGATCTTGGAGGTGCGGAATTTTACATGAAGAGGTCGGGCTGCAGGCTTGGAGTCGCCGCCCGAGCTAGAGGCCATAGCGTTCCATCCGGCGATACAGAGCGCCGCGGCTCAACCCCAGCGCCTCCGCCGCCTGGCTCACGTTGCCATGAAAGCGCTGCAGCGCCTTGCGCACGAGAATGCCCTCGACCTCTTCGATGCTGAGCTCCTCGAGGTTCTGGCCCTGCGGACGTTGCACATTCAGGCCGAGATCGGACACTTGTATCTCGTCAGCATGGCACATGAGCACGGCCCGCTCCAGCGTGTGCTCCAACTCGCGCACGTTACCCGGCCAACCGTATTGCATCATGGCCTGCAGAGCTGCGGCTGCGAATCCATTGACCGCACTACGATAGCGCGTGGCGTAACGCTTCAGGAAGTGGGCGGCCAAGGCCGGGATATCTTCACGGCGCTCGCGCAGGGCGGGGACGTGGATCTCGACGGTATTCAGACGGAAGAGCAGGTCTTCGCGAAATTGGCCCGCGGCAATGGCCGCCTGCAGATCGGTGTTGGTCGCCGAGATGACGCGCACGTTGATGCGTTTGGTTCGCGAGGAGCCGACGCGCTCCATCTCGCCGGTCTCGAGCACGCGCAGTAATTTTGCCTGCTGGCGAATGGGGACGTTTCCGATCTCGTCGAGAAAAATGGTCCCGTTGTCGGCCAGTTCGAAGCGGCCGATGCGATCGGTGCGGGCGTCGGTAAATGCACCCTTGACGTGGCCGAAAAGCTCGCTCTCGAAGGTGCCTTCGGGCAGGGCGCCGGTATTCACTGCAACCAGAGGCATGGTGGCGCGCGACGACAACGCGTGCAACGTCTGCGCTACGACTTCCTTGCCTGTGCCATGTTCGCCGGTAACCAAGCACGTTGGCATCCGACGGCCCGATGCGCGCGATGGTCTGCAAGACGGGCTGCATGGAAGGAGCGGCGGCGATGAACTCAGGGCGCCCTTCGGCGCGCAAGCAGTCTGGCTTCCGCTTCAAGATGCTGGGTGCGCTGCAAGGCGCGATGCAGTTCGACCTGGGTCCGAAGAATTGCCAGCAGGCGTTCGTTCTCCCACGGCTTCTGGATGAAGTCGCGAGCGCCGCGGCGCATGGCCTCGACGGCGAGGCGGACATTGCCCCATGCGGTCATCACGATGACCGGCATGCTGCTGTCGAGAGCCACTGATTTCGGATAGCAGGTCCAGACCCTCCTGGCCCGAAGTGGTGTCGCGGGTGTAGTTCAGATCGATGAGAACGGCGTCGTAGAACTCGCTGGCGATAGCCTCGCGCACGGCAGATGGGGATTTCGCTGTGTCAACTTCGAAGCCCTCAGGACGAAGCAGCAGCTCTATCGCTTCCAGAATGTGTGGCTGGTCGTCGGCTGCCAGAATGCGGCCCGTACGTTGCCGTTCGCGCTTCTCGTCAACGGCACTCCGCTGGGGTTGCGTCCGCGTCAATGTTGACTCCTTCGACATGTTCTTCGGTGGAAGCCCTGGGCTATAAGCCCAGCGAATACGCCGCCACTCAATCAGTGCCTCAGCTTCGGCATGATCCAAATCTGGGCTAAAGCCCTTGCTTCTTTCTCGGCCCAATTCGCCGGGCTGAAGCCCGGCCCTTTCACCCGTTACGGTGCGGTGCCATTGACCGCATCCTCAAGTCGAATGCCATTATCTTCCAAGGTAGTCCCGGTAGCGCGCTCCAATTCCAGTTTCGACTTCTGATAAGCCGTAGTTGCATTCACCAGGTCAAGCTCGGCCACCGCGAGGTCGCGCTGCGCGGTCAAAGTCTGGAAGCTCGATCCCGCTCCCAGCGTCTGCTCCTTCTGCATGATGGTAAATGTCTTGTCCGCCAGATCACGCGCCTTCTTCGCCGCTGCCACGCGGGCCCGTCCTTGCTCCAAAGCATATTGTGCGTTACGCACTTCAATGCGAATCTGCTTCTGCAACTGCTGCATGCGCAACTCCGCCTGGCGATATTCCAGCTCCGAGCGGTACTGGTCGGCCTTGGCGACGCGGTTGCGAAGAGGAAGATTCAGGTTCGCACCGACAAAATAATCAGGCGAGGAATTGTTGAACGCATTGCTGAAGGCCCCCCCGAAATCTGTTGGGACAGTGCTGGCATTAGTCCCAGAAAAAGCTGGGTTCAATTCTCCGGCCAGGCCAGTGCCGCCGTAAAAGCCCACCAACGCCAGGCTTGGCAGCAATGCATTCTTGGCAGCCTTGCGGGTTATCTGACGGTTTTGCAGGTCAATCTGCGACTCAGACAATTCCGGACGATCCTGCAATGCCACCGCCGATGAGATCTTCCAGCGGTTTGGCAGGCGCACGTATCGGTCGGCTCCAACCGATCAGTCGGAACTACCGGCATGGCCTCGAGCACGGGATCGTCAAGATTCTTGGTGAGCGCATTCTTCAGCAGCGATTCCTGCAGTTGCAGGTTGGTCTTGGCGACCGTGAGGTCCTGATCCCGCCGGGAAACCTCCGCTTCCGCGCGCATCACATCCATTTCGGGGATGGCTTCAAGTTGCAGTTGTTTCCTGCGCGTTCTCCAGGCTCTGCTGCGCGAACGCGTAGGACTGCTCGGTTACTCGCTCACCTTCGTACGCGCTTACCAGGTCCCAGTAAATATTTGCGATTTGCGTAATGGTGGCGATGACTTGGCTCTTGAAGGCGATGTCGGAAATCTTCTTGTTGTTCCTGGCGATAAGCAGGTAGCGTATGTTGGGCGTGGTGCCAAAACCGGCCAGCAGCTGCTGCGTGAAGGTCACACGATAGTATGTCCCCAACTGTGGAGTGAGGGTGCTGAAGATGCTGTTGGTTGTTTGCCGGTTGTTGTCAACTTCAAAGCTGAAGCTGGTTCCGGTAGGGAACGCCTGCGAATAATTCACATTCACTATCGTCGTGTTCAGGTGCAATTGCGGAACGCCGTAAATCTGGAGATTGGCCAGTGGCTGGGTCAGATGCTCCAGGCCACTGGTCGTGGTGACGATAGGATCGTAGGACTGCACTGGGGTTCCAATGCCCAGCGTAGATTGCACGAGGCCGGCAGCGCCTGCTCCGGCTCCGCCTGCGCCACCCGTCGTACCGCCCGCTCCTGCTCCTGGCGCGCCGGTGCCGAAACCTCCGACGCCTCCGCCGGGCGTACCCTGCACAATGCCGGTGTTGACGCCGCGGAAGGTGCCGCCGGCCTTGGTCCGCTCGATGTCTGTGTCAGCAATGGGCAGGTTGTAGCGCGCGATAGCGAGATCGAGGCTGTCCTCCAGCGCGAGCGCAATGGCGTCCTGCAGCGAGATATAGAGCTTGCCATCTCGAATGAGACGTTGCAGACGCGCTGAGTTTGCCAACTCAGGCTCCGGCACCGAACTTGGAGCGTACGCGTCGAATGGATTGTGCGAATGAGGAATCGCTAATGCTGCCGGAGTGTGGATCGAAAGCGGCGCTGGCTGCGGCGTACTGACGGCCTGCTGGGGCGTTGGCGCGTTGGGCATCGGCTCGGGAGCGGGCGTTTGAGTTTGCGCTTCCGCGTTGACCACCAGAAGGCAGAGCAGGAACGCCAGAATTGGTGACTTCGTTGAGCGCGCTGTCATGAGCGAACCGCCTCCCCGCTGGACGCAACGGCCGATGGTGCCGCGTCACCGACCAACCACCCATCGCGCAGTTGAATAATGCGCGTTCCATACGACGCATTAACGTCGGAGTGCGTGACCTGCACGATGGTCGTGCCCTCCCGGTTCAACTGCGTGAACAGCTCCATGATTTCCTTGGCCTGGCTGGAGTGCAGATTGCCCGTCGGCTCGTCGGCCAGCAGCAGCGCCGGCTTGTGGATGACCGCGCGTGCGATGCCGACCAACTGCTGCTGTCCGCCGGAGAGCTGGTTGGGATAGAGGTCCTTCTTGGCGACAATCTGAAAGTGGTCGAGCGTTTCGGCCACCATGCCCTGCCGCTGGCTGCGCGGGATGTCCTTGTACGAGAGCGGAAGATCGATGTTTTCCTGCACCGTGAGGTCGTCGAGCAGGTGATAGCTCTGGAAGACCATGCCGACCTTGCGCTTGGCCAGCTCGGCGCGGTCCTTTGCGCTTCATCGGGTGGACGGGCTGCTCTCCGAACCAATACTCGCCCGTCCATTGATCGTCGAGCAACGCGAGCACGTTCAGCAGCGACGACTTGCCCGCTCCCGAGGGCCCCATGATGGTGAGGAACTCGCCCTCGTGAATAGTGAGGTCAATGCGGCGCAACACCCAGGTCTGCCCCGCTCCGGTCTTGTAACTGCGTTCGACGTTCTTTAGTTGGATCATAGTAGCAATTAGCAGCTAGCAATCAGCAGCCAGTTTGCAGACCCGATTGAAGTCGCGCTGCGAAACGCATGGCTGACCCATGAGCTTACTCGATGCACCTCTCAGCGCTGAACCACGTACTAGTTGCTGACTGCTGATGCTCGCTACTGCGCCTCCTGCATCAGCCTCCGCAGTTCTTCCTCGGCGACGACCTTGCCGTCGAAGAGATGCACCTCGCGCTGCGCGTGGGCGGCAAAACGAGGATCGTGCGTCACCATGCAGATGGTCGCGCCTTCGCGATGCAGCTTTTGCAGCAACTCCATGACGGCTTCGCCATTGCGCGAGTCGAGGTTTCCGGTAGGCTCGTCAGCCAGCAGGATGGACGGCGAGCCGGCGAGAGCGCGCGCCACCGCGACACGTTGCTGCTGACCGCCGGAGAGCTGCGAAGGATAGTGCCGCATGCGATGCGCCATGCCGACGCGCTCCAGCGACTCCAGCACCCGCCGTTTGCGCTCGGTCGACGACATGCCGTCGCGGTAAGTCAGCGGCAGCTCGACATTCTCGTACACCGTGAGATCGCCGATCAGGTTGAAGCTCTGGAAGATGAAGCCGATCTCCCGATTGCGAATCCGCGAGCGCTGCGGCGAAGTTCAGGTTCTCGACCGGCGTGCCCGTTGAGCATGTAGTTGCCCGTCCGTCGGCGTGTCGAGCAGCCCGATAATCGACAGCAGCGTTGACTTGCCGCAGCCTGAAGGGCCCGACATCGCGACGTACTCGCCCTTGCGAACCTTCAGATGAACGCCGGAAAGCGCATGCGTCTCGACTTCATCGGTGTAGAAGACCTTGGTGAGATTTTCGATTTCGATCAGCGTGGTCCTGGTTTCGCTCATTGCTTCGCTGTTCCTTAATTTCTGTTGTGCTCGAGTCTTTGTGCGCTTTTCGCGGTTCGCTTTTCGGCTTTCGCCAATACCTTTGAAAGACGAGCCGCCCAGACCAGTCTCCTACTCCAGCCGGACCCGGTCAGTGTTGTCCCATCGCGACATGTCGGAAAGAATGACGGTGTCGCCCTCTTTCAATCCGAATCGATCTGGATCAGGTTCACCGATGCGCTGCCGGTCTTCACCTGCACCCGGGTCGCGCCCTTGCCGTCGGGATCAAGCCTGAACATGGAGATGGTGCTGTTTTCCTGGCCGAACGCCGGACGGCCGACATAAAGGACGTTCTCCAGCTTCTCAAGATCGATGGTTCCATCCACGCTCAAGTCGGGACGCGCGCCCTTGAGGCAGCTCGCCCGTCAGTGCTACGTCAACCGTGACGCGTTCCGTTCTGTACGGCGGGATCGACTCGGCTTACCTCCCCCGCAATCACACCGTTATGCGTGTCGATGGAGGCAGGCTCGCCGATCTGGACGTCACGCGCCTGCGTTTCGGGGATCTTCAGCTCCGCCATCAGATGATTGGGCTGAACAATCTTCGCCAGTTCGGTGCCCGGCAGAACATGCTGTCCAACCTGCAACGGGAGGTCGACCAACACACCTGCAACTCCAGCCTTTACCTTCAGCCGCTGCAGTTGCTGCTGTTTAAGTTCGGCGAGCGCGCGCATCTCTTCGATCTTTGCCTGCTGGACCGCAAGCTGCGAAGCAATGGCCTTCTCGTTGATGTCCAGACGCTGATCTTCAATCTTATTGCGGGTGACCATCTCCTGGGCCTTGCCTTCGGATGCTTTGGCGGCTAGCCCGGAGATGACGCCGAGATCGTACAGCGCTTTGTCGGTCTGTGCCTGCCGCTGCGCCTCGCTATATTCGGCGTTGACCGTGGCGGCGCCGGCACGCTGGTTCATCAGGTCGCTGTCAAGCTTTACCCTCAGGCTCTGATACTCCGCCTGGGCAGCTTTCACTTGCAACTGGGCGTCGAGAGCCTCCTGCTCCAGTTGGGGGTTGCTCATCTCCACCAGAACCGTATCGGCATCGACCTGCGAACCTGGTAGCTTGACGATACGGATTACCGTCGCTTCGGTCTCGGCTGGAATCTGGCGAACATCTTCGTGGCTGGGAATCAAGGAACCCAGACCGCGCACCTGGCGAAGCATCGAGCCTCGCTTCACGGTGTCGGTCCAAATCGTGCTGCGGTCAACTGTCGGCGCGGCTGGCTTAAGACGCGAAACTCCGACCGTTACGCCGACTAGAACAATCAGTGCGACGCTCATCCAGATGATCTGGCGGCGGCGCTTCTGACGCTTGATTTCAGGGCGGGCGATATCCATTGCGTTGTGAGTAGTGCAACTCGAGACCCAATCTTCATGCCGCCTATCCCATGCTGCTGGAACGACTTAGCCTGGCTTTATACTTCGTGGGGCGTACCCTGCTTGTCCCTGCATGGAATGCAGTGTCCATTTTCGGACAACGTAAGGCTTTAGTGCAAATAGGCGTGAAACATTTCGTCGGTCGATGTACATCTGTAGAATTCGAGTAAGTGGCGACTTTAGCGCAGCCCAAACCGGCGACCACACGGACGGTTCTCGAACGCCCCGCCATACAAGGGAGGTTGATTTCACTCGATGTCTTTCGGGGCGCTACCATCGCCGCGATGATCTTGGTCAATAACCCGGGTAGTGGTTCTGCTTACTGGCCGCTCAAGCACGCCCGCTGGAACGGATGGACACCTACCGATCTGATCTTCCCCTTCTTTCTTTTTATCCTCGGAGTCTCGCTGGTCTTTTCGTTCGAGTCCCGAATGCGCCGTGGAGATTCGAGACGGGCGCTGGTGCTGCATACTTTCCGGCGCAGCGCGACGCTGTTCGTGATCGGACTGCTACTAAACGGTCTACCTTACCTTCATCTGGCGACATGGCGAATTCCTGGAGTGCTGCAACGCATCGCAGTTGCGTATCTCGCCGCAGCGTTGATCACGCTCTACTCCCGGACAAACGGGCGCATCGCATGGGTCGTGACGCTCTTGCTGAGCTATTGGGTGCTAATGCGATTTGTGCCCGTGCCTGGGTACGGAATGCCAACGCAGAACATTTCTTTGTTGCATCCGACGGCGAACCTGGCTGCCTATCTGGACCGCAGGTTAATGCTCGGACACCTATGGGAAGGTACGCGCGATCCGGAGGGAGTGCTGAGTACGTTGCCGGCAATCGCTAGTGTCCTATGCGGGGTACTGACAGGAGAGTGGTTGCACTTGCGGCGCAGCCCCCGGCAGACGGCAACCGGAATGCTCGGGGCTGGGATGGTGGGCATTGTCGCCGGGGAGTTCTGGGGAATTTGGTTTCCCATCAACAAGAACCTGTGGACCAGCTCTTACGTGCTACTCAGCGCTGGATTTGCCCTGGTGTGCCTGGCGTTCTGCTACTGGGCGATTGATGTCAAGCTACATCGTGGCTGGTGGACCCGGCCCTTCGTCATCTTTGGCAGCAATGCCATCGCTGCTTACGTTATCTCAGAACTGTTGGGCGGGACTTTTGGTTGGAAGGAGCGCGCTTTCCAGCATGTGTTTGCACACGTTGGCACGCCTGCCTTTGGGTCTCTGCTCTATTCCCTGGCGATCGTCGGCGCGTGTTTCCTGCCGGTGTGGTGGATGTATCGCAAGCGGATCTTCTTGAAGGCCTGACAAGCTTATTCGGCAGCGTTGGCCGCCGCGTCACCGGCGTCCCGCTTCAATTCGGGCTTCAAGTCGAGGTTGCGGATGAGCCGGTGCAGATAGTTGGGATGCAGACCCAACATTTTTGCAGCTTCGGTGTAATTACCCTTCTTTTGGTTCACAGCATCCACAATCATTTGCTTCTTGAGTTGATTCAGCCGGTCATGATACTTGATGCTGTCGTGCTTGGTGGATTGCGTTTCCAGCAAGGCTTCTGGCAAATCTTCAACCACAATTTCGTCGGTAAGACCGAGAACCACGGCATGCTCTATGGCATTCTCCAGCTCCCGAACGTTTCCCGGCCAGTTATAGTTCATCAGCAGCGAGCGCGCCTCCGACGAGATACCCTTCACCGCGCGATTGCACTTTTCTGAATACTTCGCCGCGAAATACATCGCCAGCAAGGGAATGTCATCGGGCCGTTCGCGCAATGGGGGCACAACCGTGGATACTACATTCAAACGGTAGTACAAATCCTGCCGAAATTGCCCGCTCTTGATTGCCTCTTCCAGGTTGCAGTTGGTGGCAGCGATCACGCGAGCGTTAAACTTGAGGACGCGTGTGCCTCCCACCCGTTCAAACTCCCGCTGCTGCAATACCCGCAGCAGCTTCGCCTGCAACGGCGGTGCGAGTTCGCCAATCTCGTCGAGAAACACCGTCCCGTCTTCGGCCACTTCCAGCTTGCCTTTCTTGGTTCCAATCGCGCCGGTGAACGAGCCTTTCTCATGGCCAAACAATTCGCTTTCCAGAAGCGCCTCGGGGATCGCGGCGCAATTGATAGCCACGAACGGCCGGTCAGCCTTTGGACTGTTGCGGTGGATGGCGTAAGCCACCAACTCCTTGCCAGTTCCGCTCTCGCCGCGGATCATCACCGTGGAATCGCTGTGCGCGACGCGCGCGATGAAGTCCTCGACCTGGCGCATGCCTTTGCTTTCGCCAACAATGGCGCCATTCAAGTCCAGTTCGGCCTGCAAGCGACGGTTTTCGCTGCGCAGCGCTTCCAGCGCCAGCACATTCTCCAGAGTAATCGCGGCGATCTGCGCGGCCGAGCCAATGAAGTTCACATGATCTTCCTCAAAGGCAGCCGAGCCGGGCGCGACCAAGTACAGAACGCCGACCGTCTTCTCGACGGCGACCAAGGGCACGCAAAGAATACTCTCAGTGTCTTTCGATTCGGGAGACGGCCGGTT
Organism: uncultured Acidobacteriaceae bacterium; assembly: GCA_963703645.1. Taxonomy (GTDB): domain Bacteria; phylum Acidobacteriota; class Terriglobia; order Terriglobales; family Acidobacteriaceae; genus Bog-257. The sequence goes on along the minus strand of CAVPFD010000031.1, from coordinate 77,424 downwards.
AAGAATCACGGCGCGCTCCCACAACGCGCGCTGCACCATATCGCGCCGTATATTCAACTGCGCGGTTTCACCTGTTTCCCTGTTCCAACTGCAGCCTGAGCTCGGATCCTCCTCCGGATAGCGAGTGATCAGGATCATTCCAGCGGTCGGCCGGGACCACTTCGCAGATCAGTTGCAGCAGTCTCAGCTCCAGCTCTTCGAGATTGCGAATCGAGGTTATGCTGTTGGCAATCTTGAACAGCGCATTCAAGTCGCGCGCCATCCGTCCGACATCCGTTCCCAGCACTGTCCATGACGGCGGCATGTGCTTGGAGATCGTGGTGCCACCGTCGAACACGGTCTCGTCGTCGGTGTATTGCACGATCCGCGAAACCAGTAGCTCGTCTTCCGTGATCAGAAAGACCAGCTCGCATTGCCCGACCCGGATGGTATCGCCATGCCCGAGTAACTTCCTCCGCACGGGTATTCCGTTCACAAAGGTCCCGTTGTGGCTCTCGAGGTCTACCAGATGGAAACCGGCGTCAGTCTCGCTAATGCAGAAGTGTTTGCGCGAAACAGCGCGGTCAGGCAAACAGAGGGTGTTGGCCGGATCGCGGCCAACGCATAGTTGGCCACCGGTCACCCGTACGATGCTGCCTTTCGAAGATCCAGAAATAACAACGACTCTCGAATCCACCTGTCCCTCCCTGCTAATCCCATGAGTGCCAACGAGAGCAGACATCGGAAAGCCGGACGCTTCGTCTGTTAGTGTAGCCGACTCAGTCCGCTTGGGCGGCAAGAATCACAAACCCCTCTTCAGCCACCCGAACGGATAGCCGCCCGTATCCGTGCGGATAGCCTTTTCCTCCGTAAGTAAGTCAGCGATCCGGCCGAAATCGATTGGCGTCGCTCTATGCCGTTGCAAATACATGGAAATCATGGCTGTCCCTTCTTCGGTTGCCAGTTGGCACCCGTCTTGCACTGTTACTCGGCGTGGCAGCAAACTTCAGAAGCAAGAAAAATGCCAATGGAGACTTGCAGCAACCAAATTCAATCCGGGTTCCGCATAAGGAGCCCCCAAGGGGGAGTTATGAAGTGCAACGTCTACGGGGCCCTCATGATCATCGCGTTGGCCCTGATCGTTAGCGTGCCCATGACCCAAGCTCAGGCCCGTGCGAGGGCAAGTGTGCCCTTCGGCTTCAGCCTGGACCAGAAGCCGATGCCAGCAGGCGCTTACGAGATCAGTTCGACGAGCTACAAAGTTCTTGTCGTGCGCAACCTGGACACAAGAGAGGCTCGGCTGGTGATCGAGTCTATGAACGTGCAAGCTTCTCAGGCCGCCGGAATCCCGCACGCGAAGCTGGTGTTCCGCAAGTACGGCGATCAGTACTTCTTGGCTGAGATTTGGGGCGGACAGAGCAACATCGGAATCGCATTCCCCGAATCGAAACGCGAGAAGGAACTTCAGTGGGCCCGCGACATTCACGAACCCGAACTCGTAGTCATAGCGATGAAGTAGTTGCAACCTGACGCGAAGAAAAGACCTGGAGTGGGAACGCTCCGGGTCTTTTCATTTGTTTATGGAATCAGGCCAGGTTTGAAAACCGTCACCAGGCGCGGCTTGGCCCACGCAGAATCCGGGCTGGCAACAGAATGATCGCCTTCAGCAACTCCAGCACGCCTTCAACGGCAAATCCCAGAATCCGAAAGGGCAGCAGCACCAGCCACACAATGGGATAGAGGACCAGCACAACTAGCGCCAGCGGCCAGCAGAAAAAAAGCAGAACGCACCACAGGAGAAAAGTAAGCATAAAGATCTCCTAAATCATGATACGAGAAATCCTGGCTTGCGGTTCCGTCATGCATGCGCCGCTGCTCCTGTAAGTTCGCGAACAATCGAGCCCACGAACGCCTTGGCGTCGCCGAACAGCATCAGGGTATTGTCGAGGTAATAGAGCGGATTATCGATTCCCGCAAACCCCGGGTTCATGCTGCGCTTGATCACCATCACGGTGCGCGCCTTGTCCACGTCGAGAATCGGCATGCCATAGATCGGGCTGCTGGCGTCGCTGCGCGCCGCAGGGTTGGTGACGTCGTTGGCCCCGATCACCAGCGCTACATCGGTTTGCGGCAGATCGGCGTTCACCTCGTCCATGTCCAGCAGCTTGTCGTAAGGAATGTCAGCCTCGGCCAGCAGGACATTCATGTGTCCCGGCATGCGGCCGGCGACGGGATGGATGCCAAACTTGACATCCACTCCCTTTTTGGTGAGAGCGTCATACAGCTCGCGCACCTTGTGCTGCGCTTGCGCCACGGCCATGCCATAACCGGGAACAATTACCACTTTGTTTGCGGCCGACAGAATGGCAGCAGCTTCTTCGGGAGTTGCGCTGCGCACATTGCGTGCCTCGATCTCAGCTCCGGCGGCCGATACCTGCACCTGTCCAAAGGCGCCAAACAGAACGTTGGTGAAGGACCGGTTCATGGCCTTCGACATGTTGACCGACAGGATGAAACCGGAAGCGCCATCGAGCGCGCCGGCCACGATGAGGAGCTTGTTGTTGAGAACGAATCCCATTGCCGCAGCGGACAATCCGGCGTAAGAGTTCAACAGCGAGATTACCGTCGGCATATCCGCGCCGCCGATGGGAACGATCAGCATGACGCCAAACACCAGCGCAATCCCGACCATGAGGGGATACAGGTGCATGGCCGATGGATCGTGCACGAGATAGACCGCAATGCCTACGGCAATGGCCAACACGGCGAGGTTGACGAGGTTCTGCCCTTTGTAGGTGATCGGTCGCTGCGGCAGGATCTCTTGCAGCTTGCCAGCAGCCATCAAGCTACCGGTGACCGTCAGGCCGCCCAGAATCACCTCCAGCGAGAGCACCGACATCATGAACGGCGCGATGTTGGGCGCGCGCAAATAGAATTCCGCCGTACCCACGAGGGTTACGCACAGCGCACCGAAGGCGTGGCTCAAGGCTGTTCGCTGAGGAACCGCAGTCATCCCCACATTACCGAGCGGAACACCAATAATTGTGCCCAGAACCAGCGCGACGGCGATCCACTTGTAGTCCACGATGCCGTGGTAGAGCAGCGTGCCTGCAACGGCCAGCACCATGCCCACTTCGCCCGCCCAAACGCCGTGCCGCGCGGTCGCCGGCGAACTCAGCCACTTGAGCGAAAAGATAAATAGGGCGGCAGCGATGATGTAGGTGATCTCAATGACGTGTTCCGAGCCGGGGATCATGGTTTCTGTGTCCGGCTGGATTTGAACATCTTGAGCATGCGATCGGTGATAATGAAGCCGCCCACGGCGTTGCTGGTAGCGGCGACGATGGCGACCGTACCAAGCACAGTCGCAAGCGTGCTTTTGTGCTCGCCGGCCAGGATGATGGCGCCGACCACCGCGATGGCGTCGAGCGCGTTAGTCAGCGACATCAGCGGCGTGTGCAGCAGTGGTGAAACGCGGCGAATCACTTCGAATCCGATGAATGCCGCCAGCATGAAAACGTAGAGACTGTTGATGAGATCTGTCTTGTTCATGAGCTCACTTCCTTCGATTGCAATTCCAGCGCAGGCAGGTTATAGAATTCGCGCACCCGCGGGTTCACAATTTCTCCTCCCCTGGTGACAATGGTACTGCGCGTGATTTCGTCCTCCAGATTGAGCTGAAGCTTGCCGTCCTTCACCATGTGCAACAGGAAATTCGCGAGGTTCTTGCTGTACATCTGGCTGGCGTGATAAGGCACGCTGCTGGCTACGTTGATGGCGCCGAAAATGGTGACTCCGTGCTCGACGGTTCTTTCTCCGGTCCGCGTCAGTTCGCAGTTCCCTCCACGCTCGGCCGCGAGGTCAACGATGACCGACCCCGGCGCCATAGCGGCCACCATTTCTTTTGTTACCAGCACCGGCGACTTCTTGCCCGGAACCACTGCAGTGGTAATCACCACGTCGCTCTCTGCTACCACGCGGCCAAGCAATTCGCGCTGCTTCTGGTAGAACGACTCGTCCTGCGCCTTGGCGTAACCTCCGGCGTCTTGTGCGTCGGCAGCCTCGATCGCCAGCTCGACGAACCTCCCGCCCAGGCTCTGGACCTGCTCTTTCACAGCGGGGCGCAAATCGTAAGCTGAAACCACTGCACCCAATCTGCGAGCGGTCGCTATGGCCTGCAAGCCCGCAACGCCCGCACCAATGACTAGCACTCGCGAAGGCGTAATGGTGCCGGCAGCCGTGGTCAGCATAGGGAAGATACGTGGGAGCGCATCGGCCGCTATGATTACGGCTTTATAACCGGCGATGGTACTCATAGAGGAGAGGGCGTCCATGTTCTGGGCGCGCGTGATGCGAGGCATCAACTCGACGGAGAATGCGGTAACGCCGGCGGCTGCAATGGCCTCGACGGTATGAACGTCACCGAGGGGCCGCAGGAAGCCGATCAGCGCCTGGCCCTTGTGGAATAGGGGCAGATCGGCCGCGCCGGTCTCGTCGTTGGAGCCGTAGCACAGAACCTGTAACACGATATCTGCAGTACGAAAGACTTCGGCACGGTCGGGCACGATTTTGCCGCCCTTATTGATGTACTCCTCATCAGGATATGCAGCCTCAAGGCCAGCACCAGCTTGGACGATTACTTCGAGGCCCACCTTCGCAAGATTGGGAATTACTGCAGGTACCAGCGCTACGCGCCGCTCTCCCGGAAAGATCTCTCGGGGAACACCAACTATCATGAATCCTCCTTAACCGGTGCAGTCCTTATTCACTAAAGCACTGGTCAGTCTTTACGCCGCGACCCATACGCGCACTGGAACTCAGCATTCTAATCGGACTTTGGTGAAAGTCCATTCTTAAGCCGAGGGCCTGCTGTTAGTACCAAACTGGTTATCAAGCCCGTCGCGGTTATCGCGAAAGGTACTGGCTTCGAAGTTGTAACCCTGCAAAAAGTGTCTGTCTAAACCTTTCTGCCTGTGCACTTTAGTGATGCGACGTCGGTCCTGTCCAGTAACGACGTGCTCATAACAACGACGGCTGTTGCAAAAATACAACAGCAGAAGCAGGATCCAAACTGTAATCTACATGTTGCGCTGCCAGTTAGTTCCCTGTTGATTTACGAGCGAACAATTCGCAAGCCCGCCGAATGCAGCGGCGTCGGACTCCATAGCGGAGCCCCAGTTCATCTGCGAATCCTGCCAGCTCCGGCAGGCGCTGGCATCATCTTCCGCCGCACCGACCTCGATGACTTCGACGTGGAAGCCGTCTGCCGCAATGTGGCCAAGGTCAGCTACGCCACCAGCCTGATGAAGAAAGGCGTGCTCATTTCCACCACCGAGCACCTGCTGTCGGCCTTCATCGGCATGGGCGTAGACAACGCCATCGTGGAACTGGACAACCTGGAGCTGCCTATTCTGGACGGCAGCGCGCAGCCATTCATCGAGATGATTACCAGCGCCGGTCTGCGCCAGCAGCGTCGCAAACGCGTGTACCTGAAGATCCTGCGTCCCTACGAAATGCACGAGGGCGACAAGTTCATTGGCGTCTATCCCGGCGAGCGCTACTCGGTTAGCTACGCCATCGACTTCCCTCATCCGCTCATCGGCAAGGAACGCTTCCAGGTCGAGTTGTCGAACGGCAGCTACGTGCGGGAGATCGCTTCGGCACGGACTTTCGGCTTCCTCCATCAGCAACGCGAGATGCTGAACATGGGCCTGATCCGCGGCGCCTCACGGGAAAACTGCATCGTGCTCACCCGCGAAGGCATTGACAATCCGCCGCTGCGCTATCCCGATGAATTCGTTCGTCACAAGGTCCTGGACCTGATCGGCGATCTAGCTTTGTTCGGAAAGCGCATTCTGGGCTACGTGAAGGCGGATCGCGCTGGACACGCCATGCACACTGCGATCGTGTCCCGCATCCTTCGCGATCCGAGCTATGCCGAAGAAGTCACGCTCAATGAAGCCGCTGTTGCCGACTGGCCCGCGGAACCTCTTGCCGTCGCCGACTGAAAAACGCTTACCGGAATTGCACGTTCTGCTGCGTCCGCCACGAAGGAAAGAATCAATGGTCCCGTGATTCCTCCCCCTTTGCGGTTGCTATTTAGAATCAATAACTTGCGTAGATTTGCCGTGCAATATATTCTAACCATTGGACTTACCGTAAAATCTTCCATCCAAACCACTTAGTACGGTTGTGGGGGATTATCCCGGTTCCTTGGGGTAACCCCCTCCCCCCGTAGCCGACATTCTTTAGAATCATTAACTTACGCAGATTTACCGTGCAATATATTCCAATCATTGGACTTATCGCAAAATCTTACATCCAAAGGACTTAGAAAATGCGTCAGGCATTCCGCTTCATCCGTCCGCTCATCCGCTCATTTTAAAAGATCGTTCCGTGGCGTCCGCAAACCCGTTTCGCCACGGGTGGACCTGAGCCCAACCTCCGATGCTACTTCGCTGCTCCGAACTGGCAAAGCAAAAACTGAGCGTCGTAACAAAACTTAACGGATTGTTCCCGAAACGAAACACGAAAGCGGAGGAGCCCGGCAAATCCCGCGGCGGCAACGGTTAAGAAATGATTGCTTTTGCTCTTCGACCAAGGTCATAATTGGTGACCTCTGGCCAACTTGCGGAGCAAAAGTACAACTCCGCAATCCGGATCCTCGGCTTCTCTGACGCCATCTCGCCGAACACTAAGCTCCGCTCGCGAAACAAGGAGAAGAAGATGACGCTTCTGAAGCCTTCCTGGACAGTTGCAGTTTGCCTCTTGGCCACAATGGCCATTGTCGTCGGCTTCAAGATGAGGCCGACAGTCGCGCAGGCCGGACGTCTCTTGACGCATGGTCCAAAGCAGGCAACGGGAACTATTATCCGGCCTGCCGTCCCGCTCTTAGGGGCTTTCCTATCCCGGCCAGTGGTTCCAGTCTCAGTTGTGTTTGATGCAGCCAGCCAGCCGCCGAGTGAGACCGAAGCAGATGTCAGCTTGCCGCCAGTCGAAGAAATTATCTTGACTCCGCCCAACCCCGGCCTCGACGTACGCAAGACCACCTTATCGCTGCGATTCGACGCAGGGACCGCTGAGCGTCTGGCGGCGGCGCTGCCAATGACGCTTGGGAACCAGAGAGTTGTGCTGCAGCGCTCTACTGACGATCCCGCAATATACTTCGCCGCTGTCGATTTCGACTGGGACGCCTTCGCCCGGGAACAGCAACAACGACAGGAGTCGGCCAGCAGCGGAAAGTTGATTCCGGTATTTGAGGGACACCGCCTTCTCCGGATGGAGCCGATGCAATTTGTCGATGCGGAACAAATTCACGAGGCGCTGCAATCGCATCAGTCGATTCGATTCACGCCTCAGGTCTTGCAGGGCGACGCCAGTAACATAATCCCGGATCACGAACTGATGATCACGAACATTGGCATCGTGGAGGACCCTGCTCGCACCTGGGACCCCTGCACCGGAACTGGGACGAAGATGGGAGCTTGGACCTTCGGTGCGCTGATGACCGCTATCGCCAACGACGACCCCTCTACCCATCTGGTGGCCGACCAGTTGGTACAGAACTGGCTGGATTTGTGGACGATCCAGCTCAACGTCAACCACTTTCCGGTTTCCGCCCGGATCGGCATGTTGGGGGTGCTACGGAATTGGCGGCTGTTTGCACAGGACAGGAACGGGAACGTGGACGTCAGCCAAGCCCCCTTCCAGCTAAACGCGATAGTGAATCGCATCGACCTGACCTCGCCATCAAATCCCGCGGGCGAGCTCCGGTTCGTGTTAGGGTACGCGCCCTGCCCCGGTGGCGGGCGCGAAGGACAGCCGACGACGTTCAACGCAATCATCGAATATCACGTTCCCGTCGCGGAATGTAGTTGGGCTACCCAATGGCACAGTCTGGACGCCTCAGGGCCCAGGTTCAACCAGGCTCTGCAAGCCATTACTGACCAAGTCGTAACGACCAATGCCAGCAAAAACCTGAACCAGGTACGAACGAACGAAAACTTTACCTCCAACCTGGGTATCTGGGAGCAGCGGCAGTTCATGCTCAGTTCGGGCGCGCTGCAGGAGGTGCCTGTACCACAGACTCCGAACGGCGATACCGCCGCCGGCCGGACGGATTTCAATCAGCAGACCTGTACGCCCAACACGAATTGTATGGCGGGCGTACTCACAAATTACATCAATACCTTCCAGCAACAGATTCTTAACAACAATTACACGGTTCTCCTAAACTTCCCGGGTCCGACATCGCCCTTCCTGGGAGGTTCAGCATTGAACGGGCCAGCTACCCAGCAATTGGTGTACTGGCAGGGTAACCCTCCGCCCAACAGCAACCAGGCCAGGAGCATCTTCTCTGAGAACACCTGTAATGGCTGTCACGGAAGGGAAACCTTCGTCAACTTTCGGCAGGTAGAAAATCGCCAGGCCGGTCCGCCCAGTACGTCGGTGCCTTCAGTTTTGTCTGCGTTTCTGGTGGGCTGTTCTACGTCCTCGCAAAACAATCCACTGACCAATCAAACTGGACCTTGCCCTGAGCCCCCAACGAATACCTGCAACCTGCAAAATACCCTGACCCAAAACCCGCCGTGCATAACCTGGGTGCAGGATCCGGGAGATCCCAGCGGGCAAACGGTCAACCAGTTTGCCGAAATTTCGCGCCGCGCACAAAACCTGTCCACTGTCCTGAAGGGCTGCAAGTCGGACGGGCTGCTCTACTCGCTGGCTCATCAGCACATTAGCTCTCCTCACTGACGGGCGGACGGAGCGATCGGCATCTGAATTTGCGATAATGAGTGCGGCGGCGCGTTCCCGTGTCAGCCGCCGCTTACCACGTGGGCCCGTAGCTCAATCGGATAGAGCATCAGCCTTCTAAGCTGAGGGTTGCTGGTTCGATTCCAGCCGGGCCTACCATCTGCTTGCAATCACCGTCGAGCTACGGCACCGGCAGAATCTGGACTTGGGATGCACGGCACTCTTTCACCGTGTCGGGGCACGCCTGATACTTCAAGTCCTTCGACAAACAGACCTCCACGGCCGAGAACTTGTTTTGTGGGCATGAGACGCGAAAAGCCGCGGCGTCCGCCTGGTTCGCGCTGGCGAACTTCTGTTCAATATCGGAAGGCCCGGCCTCCGAGCTGCTGGAAGGCCTCTTGAAGTCGTCTGGCACGGTCAGCCCGGTATAGAGCTTCTCGATGGCGGCGAAATAGTCATCCACCGAAAGACCGCTGCAGGTGCCGTGCTTGGCCCATTCATGCTGGATCAACGGTTTTCCCGGCATAATCGGCAACATGTGGTTCACGGTATCGGAGGAGACCGGCGGCGTGCTGGCGCAATCCTGCGGCCACTTGCCGTTGTTGTATTGCGGCCATAGTCCATGCACCACCAGCCCCATGTGTTTATTGGGATTGCACTCGGCGGAGGACTTCCCTTGCGGATTGGAGGCGCAAAACTCCGGCGCCCAGGAGAGGGTGAGCAGGTAGTAGTCGAAGGGAGCTTGTGAAGAATCCTGGCTCTGCTTTTTGTGCTTCGCGAACGAGACCACAGTGAGCGAACAGGCGAGGGCCAGCAGCAGGAAGGCAGACAACCATCTCTTTGTCATGATGCGCTCATAGTACTCCAACTGCGGATTCGTCCGTCGGAATTATTTCAGTGCAAATGTGCGAAGTGATCGAGAATGAACAGCGCGGCGACGCCGATGAAGACGACGAGCGCCATCTTTACGCCCGGTTCGCGATTGACCTCAGGGATGAGGTCGGAGGCGGCGACGTAGATGGTCACGCCGGCGGCGATGGGCAATCCGTAGCTCACGGCATGTCTACCAATCGCCATAGTGAAGACACCGGCGAGCGTCGCGAGACCCAGCAGCACCGACGCAAACCATGACTCGGCCTTGCTCAGTCCGCTGGCCAGCATCACCGAGGTAACGGTGAAACCTTCGGGTATCTTGTGCAGGAAAACGGCCAGGAAGATGACCCATCCCAGCCATGGCGAAATGAGGAAGCCGGCAGTAATGGCGATGCCGTCGAAGAAGGTGTGGATGATCAAGCCGAAGAGCACCGACACGCGCCGGTGTGAATGCACATATTCGTCCGAGTGGGTTTCTTCTCCGTAGTGAAAGTGCGGCGTGATGGTGTGCTCGAAGAGGTGGACAAGCAGATAGCCGACCGAGCACCAGCAACGCGCCCTTGCGCCCGGCGAGTTCCAGGCTCTCCGGCACCATCTCGACCAGCGCGGTAGCCAGCATGAATCCCGCACCCAGCGCGACGAAGTAGCGCAGATAGCGCGCGCTCCCAGCTCTTCTGCACGATGACCGCGCCGCCGAAGACATTGGCCGCGGCGGCAGTGAGCCCAAGCAGAATGCTGAGGAGAATGGGATTCATGAACAGCGAGAGGATATCAGAGCAGTTTCAAGTTTCGAGTTAAAGCTTGGACTTTAAGCGTCAGCGGTGGATGCCCTCAATGGAATCGTTTGTGACAAGCTGTGATCGCCAGCTATTCTGCTACGACCAATAAATCCTGTTTCCTCAATCTGTTGCAACGTAATCTGAAATTAAGTTGACACTATCCTAATGGTGGCGCAATAGTAGGTCGCATTGCAGTAGAAGTTCGGCTGAGGTGGGGAGCTAAACCATGACACGTCAACAGCGATTTGCAGCCTTGATTCTCGACGCGAGCCGGCGAACCAGGATCATCCGGCTCCTATGCGCGGCGGTCTTCGCGACGACGGTTTTGGCGCAGGCGCAAACGTATACAGTGCTTCACTACTTCACCGGAGGTGGCGACGGCAGTGAGCCGATCGCCGGCCTGACCATGGCCGGAGCGGGAAGTTTCTATGGCGCGGCCGCCTATGGGGGTTACGAAGAAAATGGCACGGTATTCAACTTGCGGCAGGTCGGGTCGGGCTGGGTCCTGACCACCCTTTATGCCTTTCAAGGTGGCTACGACGGCGCACAGCCGGAGGCGCCGCCGACTGTCGGCCCTGACGGCAGTCTCTATGGCACAACTTACGAAGGCGGATCCGGATGCCGCAGCATAGGCTGCGGCACTGTCTATAAGCTCACTCCACCGGCTCATTTCTGCGGGTCAGCCAGTTGCCCATGGACCAAGACGGTGGTGCACGTTTTCCAGTCGAGCAGCGGTACGGACGGAGCCTTTCCGGGGTACGGCAAGTTGATTTTCGATCAAGCCGGGAATCTGTACGGCACCACCAGCAGCGGCGGAGCCAATGGCTTTGGTACAGTATTTGAGCTGACCCCTTCGAACGGTAGCTGGACGGAAACCATACTATACAGCTTCAGCAGTATTGAGGATGGCTTCCTCCCCTATAGCGGCGTCATCTTTGATAGCGCCGGGAACCTATATGGGACGACGCAAGACGGCGGAGCCTATTCGCGCGGCAACGTGTACGAGTTGTCGCCTGCCGGATCGGGATGGACGAAGTCAACCCTGTGGAGCTTCGATGGCAGCGCGAACCAAGGCACGGGCGCCACGGGTGGCGTGGTCATGGACGCAAAAGGCAATCTTTACGGCAGCACAATTTCGGACGGTCCTTACGGGGGAACCGCTTACCAATTGTCACTGTCCAATGGCCAGTGGAACTATGCGCTGCTCGCGACCCTTCCCCCGGCTGACTATGGACCCTTGGACGCTCCGACCCTCGACGCCGCAGGAAATGTATATCTGACTAGCAAAGGTGCTCCCGGCAATGGTACCGTGGTGGAAGTGACTCCCTCGGATGGGGGCTGGCAGCTCAACATCCTGCACGCATTTAGCGGAAGTGACGGGTCTTGGCCTACCGGAAGCGTGATTTTGGATGCTAACGGAAACATCTACGGCACGACCAGCCTCGGCGGCAACGGCAGCGGTGTGATTTTCGAGATCATGCCGTAGTTGAACGACATATTCCTTGCTTTCCAGACGCAGCGTACCTCAAGCGCGGGCGTCGGCTTCGGAGCCGGCCCGTTGGCTAATCTCTGAACAGGCATGGGTAGAGCGGGCCTTCAGGCCCGCGTCCAAGCAGCCCTCCGAGCCGGAGTCGGCTTCAGCCGACGACAGACTCCGTGCCGCCGGGCTAAAGCCCGGCTCTCAATTCAATTTGCACACTGGACGCGGCGTTGAAGCGCCGCTCTACCCGACCCGCTATCCACTATGCCTGATGTGCATTACATCCCCATCCTTCACAACGTACTCTTTGCCCTCCAATCGCAGCGTGCCGCGGGCGCGGGCCGCGGCTTCGGAGCCGGCATCGAGTAACTGTCGCAGCGGGTGGTTTCGGCGCGGACGGGAGTGATGTTCGCCGAGCTCTTCTGCACGATGACCGCGCCGCCGAAGACGTTGGCTGCAGCCGCAGTCAGGCCGAGCAGGATGCTGGTGAGGATGGGGCTCATGGACAGCGTGAGGATAACAGAGCGGAAGTGTAGGTGAACAAACGCCAGTTACGAACGCTGCACCTATTAAGTGATACCGTATTGCGCATGTAAATTCGTACTCTACCTGCCCTGTAACAGATGAAAGATAAAGAGGTCGCGTTATGCGAGCTGCAATTTTACGAGCCTTTGGGGATGCGCCGCAGTACGAGGAATTCCCAGATCCGGTAGCCGCGGATGGCGAGGTCGTTATCGAGGTTTGCGCCGCGTCACTGAAACCTGTTGACAGGCAGATGGCGAGTGGTTCGCACTATGCAAGTGCACAAGCACTGCCCGTCATCTGCGGCACCGACGGAGTTGGGCGTTTGGCCGACGGACGGCGGGTCTTTTTCGGTGGTGCGCGTGCGCCTTATGGAGCAATGGCGGGACGCACCGTGGTCCGCAAGGCGTTCGTGTTTCCGGTGCCCGACGCTTTGGATGACTACACTGCGGCCGCAATCCCCAATCCCGGCGTTTCCGCCTGGCTGTCGCTCGAGCATCGTGCCAAGCTCGTACCCGGCGAAAACGTTCTGATCCTGGGAGCAACCGGAGTCACCGGCAGACTCGCCATCAAAATAGCCAGGCTGCTGGGTGCGGGGCGCGTCGTGGCGGCCGGCAGAAATCGCGAGATATTAGATGCTCTGAAGGGTCAGGGAGCGGACGCCATCGTCCCACTCGACGTTTCCGCGCAGGAATTGACCGGGGCATTCACCCGTGAAGCCGGTCAAGCTGGATTTCAGGTGGTAATTGACTACGTGTGGGGCCATGTCGCCGAAGCCTTCTTTGCAGCCGTCACTCGCAAGGAGTTTGCCGCCATCACAACGGAGACACGATACGTTCAGGTTGGTGAGAGCGCGGGCGCGAATGTCGCGCTACCCGCCGCCGTCTTGCGCAGTACACCGCTGACAATCATGGGGACAGCAGGGATCCCTCCTGGCGAGGTCCTCGTCGGAGCCCTGCAAAAGGTGATGCTACACGCCGCTAACGGAGAACTCTCCATCGAAACGGAGGGGGTTCCCCTGTCAGACATTGAAGCAGCGTGGCGACGCGATCACCGAGGGCGGAGAGTCGTCCTTGTTCCGTAGCGATTATCCGCTGTGCCTGATGTGCATCACGTCCCCATCCTTCACCACGTACTCTTTGCCTTCCAGGCGCAGCGTGCCGCGGGCGCGGGCTTCGGCCTCGGAGCCGGCTTCGAGTAATTGGTCCCAGTGAATGGTTTCGGCGCGGATGAAGTGGTGTTCGAGATCGGTGTGGATTACGCCTGCGGCATTCACGGCTTTCGTTCCGCGCTCGATGGTCCAGGCGCGGCACTCGTCTTCACCGACGGTGAAGAATGAGATAAGGCCAAGCAGTTCGTATGTCTTGCGAATGAGCCGCACCAGCCCACTCTCTTTCAGGCCGTAACTGGCGAGAAATTCGGCGGCATCCTCGTCACTCATCTCGGCTAGCTCGGCTTCGACCTTGGCGCAGACGGCGAGGGCTCCGGTGTTCGGGCGCGCGGCGACTTCGGAAACTCCGTACTTAGCGACGCCTTCATCCAGGTCCTTGCCCAGCGTCGCGCTCTCACCGATGTTGAGCACGTAAAGTATCGGTTTCTCGCTCAGGAACATGAAGCCGCGCACGCGCTTCTTGTCTTCGGGCGTCATCTCCATTTCGCGCAGCGGGCGCTCGGTTTCCAGGTGCGCTTTGGCGCGCTTCAGCAGGTCATGCTCGCGCTCGGTCTCTGCGGATTTCAGCTTCTTCAAGTCTTTCTCGACGCGCTCCAGCCGCTTCTCCACCTGTCCGAGGTCGTTGATGACGAGGTCGAAGTCAATGTTCTTGATATCGCGCAGCGGATCGATGGGGCCGACGTGAGGAATGGAATCATCCTCGAAAGCGCGGACGACATGCGCCATGGCGTCCACGTTGCGCAGGTTGGCGGCGAACGCCGTTTCGTTGAGCGCCTCCTGGCTGAGCGCCGCGACGTCGGCGTACTCCACGCTGGCGTGCACGAGCTTTTTCGGGTTGTAGAGAGCGGCCAGGCGATCGAGACGGTCGTCGGGGACCTTGGTGACGCCGAGGTGCGCCTCGCGCGGATTGCCGTGGGCGCGCTGTGCGGCCGACTGCTTGGTCAGCATGACAAATAACGATGTTTTGCCCACCTGTGGCAGGCCTATGATTCCGGTTTTCATGATTTAGCTGTCAGCCTTCAGCCGTCAGCTCTCAGCTAGAGCCCTGCTGCTGGCTGCTCCCTTCCATATGTCAACGGTAAAGTTAGGAATAAGGAAACAGAGGGTACGATTTCGCGATTTACAAGCTGATCCTGCATCGCAACCTGTATTTCGAAACATGACGTAGAACCTAAAGCTGACGGCCGGCGGCTGACAGCTGACAGTCTCACGTCATCCGCCGCGCCATCAGATAGAGCAACGCCAGACCGAGGACAAGCACTGAACTTTCAATTCGGGTGGACCAATGGTGCAGGCGGTTGAATTCCACCCGGCGCGCATCGTCATGAGGCACCGCATCGATGGGGTTCATTTGCTCGCGCAAGGCGAGCATGCGGGACGCGATCCCGAACATGCCCACCAGGGTCAGGATAATCATGGCGTAGATGAGCAGGTTGCGCACCGCAAACGGTGCGGCGACACCATTCACGACGCGCGAGTCGATCATGGAAGTAATCGCGAAAACAACGCCGCAGGAAATCGCCATCCAATGCAGGATGCCGAGACTGCGGCTTACCACGCTGCCCGCCAACTGCCGCGTGGGCAGCACGGCAAAGACCGTGGGTGCCAGCACGAAGGAAAAGAAGATAAGGCCGCCAATCCACACCACCAGCGACAGCAGCATCAGGTATCTCACAAGAGACATTTGGACGACCTCGAGGAAGAACAATTGTAAATGGAAGGCGCGGACCGGCCTCCTCCCTCCGCGACCTACCGGTTTGCCCCGGCGTCGGGCATCCCATCCGTTGCACCTCCCATCAGACTAAAGACCGCCATTTCAATCTCTGTCCGCGGGGTGAAGGAAAATGAAGCACCGACTATTTCTTCTGGTGAGCATGCTACTTCTATGCAGTTGCTGGATACTTGCACAGTCCGGCGTGGGAAAGAGCGCCGGGCAATCGACCAGCAGCCCAGGCGCAATGGGCTCACAGAGCCCGACTACTCAGAACAGGACGCAGAACACGACTCCAGGCTCCTCAACCAATCCCAACAGCACAACCGCCAATCCCGGCAGCACAATGCCGCCGGACAGCGTTGCCCCGGAAGCAGCGCCAAATCCGAATGTAACGCCCGGCACCAATCCCAACCTGACGCCCAACACAAATCCAAGCACGGTCCCTGGCACGAATCCAGATGTAACGCCGGTCTCGCCGCAGAGCACGCCCGGAACAGCACCTGATGCGACCATGCCGCCGTCCACGAGTCCGAAGGCGGTCCCCGGGACGAACCCCAACGCAGTACCGGGAACGAATCCGAACACCGTACCAGGAACGAACCCGAGCACGGTACCTCCGAACAGCACGGCGAACCCGACTCCGCCAAAGCGATAGCTGCACGCTCAACGAGAAAGGGAGCCGGAATGGCTCCCTTTTCAGCTTATTCCAGAATTTACTTCTCGCTCAGCCGCAAAGCACCGAACCGCCATTCACATTCAGGACCTCGCCCGTAATGTGGCGCGCCCAATCAGAGCCGAGGAATACGATGGCGTTGGCTACGTCATCGGCAGTGGCGATGCGGCGCAGGGGAATGGCCTGCTCGACTTCGTGCTTGTAGCCGTTGGTGCCGGGACCAAAGACAGGGTCGTTCAGCTCAGTGTCAACCCAGCCCGGAGCGACGCAGTTCACACGAATGCTGGGCGCCAGCTCAATCGCCAGCGATTTGGCGAAACTGATTTGGCCACCTTTCGAGGCGGCGTAGTTTGAGTAGCCGGCCTCACCGCGCTGACCGGCGGTCGAACTGACAATCACGATCGCCCCGCTGTCCTGCCGCTTCAGTGCTGGCACCGTCGCGCGGCAGATGGTCCAGGTGCCGCGAAGGTTATGGTTAATGACCTTGTCCCACACGTCGTCGCTCATGTGCTCGACAGGCGCTCCTTCCCAGATGCCGGCATTGGCGACGACCAAGTCGATCTTGCCAAAAGAGCTGAGCGTCTTCTCCACTACGGCAGCGGCATCGCTGCTCTGGCTCACATCGCCCTGGAAGGCGATGGCCTGCACACCAAGTGCGCGCGCTTCAGCCACCGCGTCACCGGCTTCCTGAGTTTGGTAGATGTAATTAACTACAACATGCGCTCCGGCCTCAGCCAGGCGCTGCACGGTAGCGCGTCCGATGCCACGGGAGCCACCGGTCACGATGGCGATGCGGTCGCGCAAAAGGCTGCGTGGGAAACTGCATGTTCTTGGTTCTGTAAGGACGGTCATATTATTCCTCGCCTTTCGTAAGCAAGATTTTCGATGCCCCCGGGGGCTAAAAGCCCTGTCATTAAAGCAATTCGTAACGCAGGCCTGAAGGCCTGCTCTACCCAAGCTCGTTCAGCTGCAAACCACGCGCGCCTGGTTCTTGACTACCGCGAGCCGGCGAGCGTGAAAGCGGCCTGAAACGACGGCTGCAATGGCGTCCACCTCGGCCAGAAATCCGTCGTGGCCGTGCGACGATTCGAACTCGGTGTAATCGCAGGGCGCTCCGGCGGTCTCAATGCGCTCGGCCAGCGCGCGCACATCCTCCGGCGGAAACAGCCAGTCCGACGTGATGCCCACCAGCGAAATGTGTGCCTGAATACGCTTCAAGGCCTCCGCTTCCGACATGTAGCCGTGCGCGAGATCGAAGGTATCCATCGCCTTCGAGATCACCAGGTAAGCGTTGGCGTCGAAGCGCTGCACGAATTTCTCGCCCTGATAATCCAGATATCCAGCCACGTCGTAGCGGTGCTCGAAAGAACGCACCGGGTCTTCGCCGTTGCGGTTGGGGTTGCGGGCGTAACGCTCGTCAAACAGTTCCGCCGATTTGTATGAGCACATCGCGATGGCACGCGCCAATCCCAGCCCGCCCCTGGGCTGCTCACCGGGGGCGTACTTTCCGCCACTGAATTTCGGATCGAGGCGAATTGCCTGTCGCTGCAGATGATTCAGCGCCAGTCCCATCGCCGAAAGCGGCGCCGTGCCGATAGCGATGCAGTGCTCGACCCGCTCGGGATAATCCACCGCCCATTGCAGCGCCTGCATACCCCCGATCGACGCACCGATCACGATCCGCAATCGCTGCACACCCAGATGGTCGAGCGCCCGCGCCTGCGCACGGACAATATCCCGCACCGTTACCAACGGGAAGTCAGGGCCGTACGGCTGACCGGTCGCAAGATTGATGGAAGACGGTCCCGTCGATCCGTAACACGACCCGAGAATGTTGGTGCAGATGACGCAATCGCGTGACAAATCGAAGACGCTGCTGCCCGGGCCCCCGTCGTGTGCCGCTTTTGTGCTCGACGAAACAGAGAACATCTCCGGCCACCAGTCGGCGGCGCGTGCCGAGCCCGACAGCGCGTGACAGACGAGCACCGCGTTGTCGCGGCGCTCGTTCAACTCGCCGTAGACGGCGTAGCGAATGGAGACCGGCTGCAGCGCGCCGCCAGCCTCCAGGCGAAACGGCGCATCCTGCGCCAGTATCACGTCCCCCTCCCGAGTTGGTTGCAGGGTCGTGCTCATGGTCAATCTCCGGCCACCTGCGCCGCTGGCCGCTCGCTGGCTTTCTCCGAAGCCGGCAGTTTGCCGGTCGCCGCGCGTAAGCCGTGATCCAGGTCGGCAATAATGTCGCGAATGTCTTCGATGCCGACGGACAGGCGAACCAGCTCCGGCGTCACGCCGGTGTCGCGCTGTTCGGACTCGCTGAGCTGCTGATGAGTGGTCGAAGCGGGATGGATCACCAGCGACTTGGCATCGCCGATATTGGCCAGCAGGCTGAAGAGCTTCAGTGAGTTGATGAAGCGCTTACCGGCCTCGAAGCCGCCGCGAATGCCGAAAGTGACCAGCGCGCTGCTGCCGTTGGGCAGGTACTTCTTCGCCCGCTGGTAGTACTGGCTCGTGGGCAGGCCGGGATAGTTCACCCACTCCACATCAGGATGGCCCGAAAGGAACTCGGCAACCTTGAGCGCGTTTTCGGAATGCCGCTCCAGGCGGAGATGCAGCGTCTCCGCACCTTGCAACAGGAGGAAGGCATTGAACGGCGACAGGCAACCTCCGGTGTCGCGCAAACCCTGCACTCGCGCCTTGATGATGAAGGCGAGATTGCCGAATGCCTTCGTGTACGAGACGCCGTGATACGACGGGTCGGGCTCGACGAAGTCAGGGAATCGTCCCGAAGCCTCCCAGTCGAACTTACCGCCATCGACGATAACGCCGCCGATGGAATTGCCGTGGCCGCCGATAAACTTGGTGGCGGAGTTGATGACGATGTCGGCGCCCCACTCGATGGGCCGGCAGAGCGCGGGCGTGGCGCTGGTGTTGTCGATGACCAGCGGTACGCCGTTCTCGTGCGCGATCTTCGCCAGCTGCTCGATGTCGACGATGTCGAGCTTCGGGTTGCCCAGAGTCTCCGTGTACACGGCCTTCGTCTTCTTGTTGATGGCCGCCCGCAGGCCGTCGAAGTCGTCGGCGTCCACGAACTTCACCGTGATGCCCAGCTTGGGCAGCGTGTAGTGAAACAGGTTGTAGGTACCGCCGTAGAGCGAAGTCGTGGAAACGATTTCATCGCCGGCTGATGCCAGTGTGATGATGATGAGCGTCTCGGCAGCCTGTCCTGAGGCCAGCGCCAGGCCGGCCACTCCGCCTTCGAGCGCCGCGATGCGCTTCTCGAAGACGTCGGTGGTCGGATTCATGATGCGGGTGTAGATGTTGCCGAACTCCTGCAGCGCAAACAGGCGCGCGGCGTGGTCGGCATCGTCGAACACGTAAGACGTAGTCTGGTAAATCGGAACGGCTCGCGACTTGGTGGTAGCGTCAACGTCCTGGCCGCCGTGAATGGCAAGTGTGTTGAAGTGAAAATCTGGTTTTCCGTCGCTGGTACTCATTGCTGTCACTCTCCTCGTTTTTTGATGTTTCTGGGAACCCGGGGCGTCAAAAACAAAACGGCCCACGATTATCGAAACCGTGGGCCGTTTGAGAACCTTTGCGGCTACTTATGCTTTAAAGATTGCCGCTCCTCGCTCAACCCACAGACCGACACGGGTACACATGCACATGGCCATGACCGCTGTCGTGTTGTAGGTCGCGTAAGACATGTAATTCATCGAGTATAAGCGGTGGCCGGTAAATGTCAAGCGACAGAAGGTCAAATTTCTGTGACATTAAAGTGGGAGCTTACTTATCGTTGCCTGCAGCCGCAGCTGCTCCCCCGTCGGCTTTGG
This sequence comes from uncultured Acidobacteriaceae bacterium, assembly GCA_963703645.1. Taxonomy (GTDB): domain Bacteria; phylum Acidobacteriota; class Terriglobia; order Terriglobales; family Acidobacteriaceae; genus Bog-257. Next base: position 57,649 of record CAVPFD010000031.1, on the reverse strand, counting down.
TAATGCGAAAGCCTGGAGGACGATAGTCTTTGGGCAGGAACTCCGCCGGGATAGCCGTCTTGTTTCCATCGCGAAGGGAATGGTAAACGGGCGACATAATCTCGACGCCTGCGGCGTAGAAGCAGTCCTGTATGTTCGCGTGCAGTTTCGAATAGATAACGAACATGGCGTGAGGATTCCGGGTATAGGCGTTGATTTCATACTGCACGTAGGAATCATCCAGCGCCTTTTGCAGAACGAAAGGTGCGGGATCGGCCAGAATGTCAGGGGTCTTCAGGGCAGCCTCGATCATCAACCTTTGGACGGTACGCCAAGGCACGTCGTAGCCAATCGTTGCCGAGGTATGCAGAATTACGCCCTCCGTCTGCCCCAGCATGCTGTAGTTAATGACATGGCTGGCGAGCACCACCGAGTTGGGAATGATGACTTCCTCCCTCTGAAACGTTTGCAAATGAGTCGCCAGCATGTTCTGGGATACGATTTCCCCTATGTTGTCGCCGATCTTCACCCAGTCTCCCACGCGAAAACCACGAGTGTAGGTCAACATGATGCCGGCCACGACGTTGGCAACCGCTGAGGTTGACCCCAAGGACAGCAGGACACCGAGGAAGAGGCCCACTCCTTTGAAAGCCGGCGAATTCTCACCCGGCAGATAGGGATAGACAAGCACGGCTGTGAATGCGATCAGCAGGAAGCGGACTATCTTGTAAGTCGGCTGTATCCACTCCGGATAGAAGCCGCGTATGCGGATATTGCCTCGCTCGAACTCCCGCGCCAAGATGCGGACGAACTTCATCACGTAATACATCACGGCGAGAATGACGAGGATGTAGAACAGTTTGGGAAGGTAATTCAGGACCGCAGTTCCCACATATCGCACAGGGGTGAGAACGTACTCCAGCAGTTGCTTGCCGTGCACCCGGGTCCAGGGGAAGAACTTGAACTCAGTGCCGAGAAACACCACGGTAAGAATGAAGATGATGACGGCACGGAGCAGGCGCACCAACCCTGCGAGGATGCGGGCTAAGCGGTGACCTGCCAGGATCTCTGACTGCTGGATCTTGATGCCTTTCACCAGCGGGGCTTCAGGCTGGAGCAGACGCCTCAGCAGCCAGCGCGACCCGATGACCACGAGCCACACAACCGACACGTAAATGAGCAGGGTGGCCAAGGCGTAAATCGCCGCCCGAACCAGAAATTTCGCGCCGTGCTCCTGCCGCGCCTGCATGACGGTGTTCTGGATTTGAGTGGCATAGTACTTAGCCAGCGCGGCGCGGTTAACATGCATGCGCTTGGCGTCGTCGTCGGTGACGATCGTCAGCACATCGTCGCCCAACTTAATCAGGGTCCCGTAATCGGAGTCGGATGGGGCGATGGCCGCGAGGTCGGCGCCGGGAGTGTAGACCAGCTTTGCGAGGCGGTCTGAGGCCCTCTCTGCCCGGTCATGAGCCGAAATCGGACCAAGTGGTTCAAATATCTGGAAGGTTTCGTGGCCCTCGACGGTGACAGGGTAGCCCTGAGTGGCGGGAGGCGGCGGTGCTGTGGTTTGCTGTGCCGTCAGAAGGACAGCACTTGCCATGACCGCCAGTACGCACAGCAGTGGTGCCAGGAACAGGCTTCTCGACTGGCTGAACATTACCTGCCCTGCGGCCTTTGCGAGGGATGGAGCGTGCAAATTATGCATGAAGACTCTGTGGCTCATGTTAGGTCATGCATGCCGCTGGACTCAAGGAATCTGTGAGGAGGCAGTTGGGCTAAGTGCCGACATTTTGCAGCTTGGCTCGCGCCTTTTCCTCGCGAGCCACCAGCCAGTTCATCCAGCGGTCAAGACCTTCGCCTGTGGTACTGGAGACATCTATGATCTCCATATCTGGATGGACCCGGCGGGCGTTCTCGCGTGCGAGTTCTGCCTTGAATGGGACGTACGGCAGCAAGTCAATCTTGGTCAGCAACATCAATTCCGACTTGAAGAAAATGGAAGGATACTTGAGCGGTTTGTCTTCGCCTTCGGTGGTGCTCAATAGCACGATCTTCGCGTCTTCACCCAGGTCGTAGCTCGACGGACAGACCAGGTTGCCGACATTCTCCACGATCAGCAGATCCAAGTCTTCCAGCCTCCAGTCCTCCAAGTGTTTCCCGATCATCTTGGCGTCGAGATGACACGTACCGCCGGTGGTAATCTGCTTAACCGGAAATCCAAACTTGGCCAGCCGCTTAGCGTCATTTTCGGTTTGCAGGTCGCCGGTCAGCACAGCAACGCGGCGGCTCTTGTCCATGCGCTCCAGGGTACGCTCCAGCAGGGCGGTTTTTCCTGAGCCGGGAGCGCTGATGAGGTTGACGCACAGAATTCCCAGTTGCCGGTAACGCTCGCGCAACTGTTCGGCAAGTATTTGGTTCTCGTTCAGGACCTTCTTTTCGACGGCGATGCGGTTCATGCATCCACTTCCATATATGCGATGTCTAGTTCTTCCCCGCTGATGCACTGCGTCGCAAACTCGCCGCAGAGCGGACAACGTGGGTCGAAGTCGGTCATACGGAATTCGTAAGCGCACTTGAAGCACCGCTGCATACGCGGAACATATTCCAGCTCCAGGACCAACGGCTCCCATTCGGTGTCCTTCACCAGAACTTCGAAGCCGAACTGCAGGGCGTCGCTGTCCACCCCTGAGAGCTCCCCAATCTTAACGCCCACCTTGGTGATACGGCCGTCGGGATGGCGCTGCGCTTCCGCCTGAACGCATTCCAGAATCGAGGTTGCGATGCCCAGCTCGTGCATACCGGCGCGACCATTGTCGCACGGCGGGCATTGGCGCGCGTTCGGTGACTGACCAGAATCGGACACTTCAGCTTGTTTGCAAATCAGCAACTATGCCTCGCTCCCTTCATTTTTTACGGAACCTTTATCGTCGGTCTTCGTCTATGTGTGTGTCGGTGTGGCTCGTCTTCGTTTTCTGGGGTTCAACGCAGAACAGGTAGCTCACCATGTGGAAACAGTGGGTCCGAGTCTGGGCCATTGGCTTCGTTGTATGGACCGTGCTCGCGGTGCTGAGCGCGACGGGGGCACATCTCTACATGGCCTCCGTAGGCAGCCCGGAGGGGTGGGGACAGGTGCTGGCCTGGAGCGTAGCGGTCGCGTTCATCTGGTCCCTGCTGACACCGCTGGTGTACGAACTCGCGCGCCGGTTTTCGTTCGACCGCAATAGTTGGACCACGGCACTACCTATTCATCTGGTCGCCTGTGTCGTTCTGACCTTCATCGCTGCTGCGGTCATCGTTCTGCTCGATCCAGTGATCACCTGGACGCCGGAAAAACACGTTCCCTTCATCGCACATACACTATCGCGCGCGTTCATGGACTTTCAGCGCTACTGGTACATCGTGTTGATTACGCAGGCGATTGCGTACTACAGCAAGTATCAGGAGCGCGAACTGCAATCGTCGCAATTGGAGGCGCAACTCGCGCTTGCCCAGCTTGAGGTGTTGAAGATCCAGCTTGAGCCGCACTTCCTGTTCAACACCCTGAACTCGATCGCGGCTCTGGCCCGCAACGACGGGCTCGCGGCCGAGAACATGACATTGCAGTTGGCAGACCTGTTGCGCTTCTCGCTGGATGCCGTGGGCATCCACGAAGTGCCGCTCAGCCGCGAGCTGACCTTCCTGCAGAAGTACATTGACATTCAGCAGACGCGCTTCCAGGACCGGCTGCAAGTGGAGATGGACATCCAGCCCCACACGCTTGTCGTCGCTGGTGCCGAACCTGCTCCTCCAACCGCTGGTGGAAAACGCCATCCGCCACGGCATCGGTCCGCGCCGTGCTCCCGGCTTCATTCGCATCTCGACGCGTCAGGTCTTCGACGAGTTGTGGATTGAGATCAGTGACAACGGCCTGGGACTCACTGAGTTACGGAGGCGCGGTCCCGCCTGAGGGTGTCGGCCTGCAGAACACGCGCGCCCGCTTGCAACAGCTCTACAACCACGATCACAAGTTGACGCTTGAGGATGCTCCCGGAGGCGGCTGCGTCGTCAAGATTCACATACCATTTCGCGAATGTTCTCCGGAGGTCAATAGCATCAATGTCCATTCGAGTGTTGCTTAGTGACGATGAGGCCCTGGCGCGCGAGCGCCTGCGCCGTCTGCTGGAAGAGGAATCCGACCTCGAGGTCGTGGCCGAATGCGGCGACGGGAAGTCGGCGATTGCGCTCATCAAGCGAGAGAGGCCCGACCTTGTCTTCCTCGATGTCCAGATGCCTGAGGTGGATGGCTTCGGCGTGGTTACAGCTCTGAAGGAGCAGATGCCGCTCACCATCTTCGTGACCGCCTATGACCGCTATGCCATGAAGGCCTTTGAGGTACACGCGCTTGACTATCTGCTGAAGCCGGTGGGCAAAGAGCGGCTCTCGGAAGCCCTCGGCCATGCTCGCAAGCAGATACAGCATCCTTCGGAGGGCATGTTCCAGCGGCGTGTGCTCAATCTGCTGGGTGACCTGGAGTCGCGCCAGCAGGCGCCGCAGCGCATCGTAATCAAGGCTGACGGCGAGATTGTCTGCCTGAAACCGGCGGAGATCGACTGGGCGGAGTCGGCGGGCAACTACGTTTGCCTGCATGTGGGCGGCAACACGCATATCCTGCGCGAGACCATCACCTCGCTGGAAGGCCGTCTGGGCGCACGGCAGTTTCTGCGTGTGCATCGCTCCACGCTGGTGAATGTGGACCGCATCAAGACCTTGCGGCCGTCGCTGTATGGTGACTATGCGATCCTGCTGCGTGATGGAACCAAGCTCACGCTGAGCCGCGGCTTCCGTGAGAATGTGCTGCGGCGGCTGGGGACAACATAGAGGCCGGTTCTTGCTTCTCACTCTTCGCTCGACTCAGTCCAATAGATAGCGAGCCTGCCATGGCTGACGCACCGAGACCTCTCTTCGCGCGTGTGTAAGCCGTTGGGAAGGTTGGTTTGACAGCCTGCAACCACCACTTCTAGAATTAAACCAAGGGCTGGACGAGGTCGTGTCCGGCCTTTCTTCTGAATAAACGCAGGCTTCCGCTTGTCGTTCTTCGCCGCAGGTTCCCTGCGGGTGTACTCTGCGGTAATTAACGCCGCATAGGGCCGTTTGGCGGTGTAGCTCAGGTGGTTAGAGCGACGGTCTCATAATCCGTAGGTCGCTGGTTCGAGTCCAGCCGCCGCCACCAAGCTCTCGGTAGTAGTCATCCAAGACGTGCTCGTATCTACTTGGAACCCCCGCCCGACGCCAGACCGCGGTACTTCAGCATGGGTTCGATGCTGGGCTTCGCGCCGCGCCATGCCACGTACATCTTCTCGAGGTCCTCGGTGTTGCCCCGCGATAGCACCATCTGGCGGAAGCGGTCGCCGTTGGCGCGGGTCAGGCCGCCGTGGTCTTCGAACCATTGATAGGCATCGTCGTCGAGCATCTGCGTCCAAAGATAAGCGTAGTAGCCGGCCGCATATCCGCTGCCCCAGATGTGGCTGAAGTAGCTGGAACGGTAACGCGGCGGCACGTAGCTGATCGAGAGATGGGTTTGCTCCAACGCTTCGGTCTCGAAGGCGTCCGGCTTCTGCAGCGGCGCGCTTGCCGGAAGGGTGTGCCACTTCATGTCAAGTTCGGCGGCGGCCAGCAGTTCGGTGAGTGTCGTAGCCCTTGTTGAAGGTGGCAGCTTTCTTGATCTTCTCCACCAGTTCCGCCGGCATGGGCGCGCCGGTCTTGTAGTGCTTGGCGTAATGCTGGAAGACCGCAGGGTAGGTCGCCCAATGTTCGTTGAACTGCGAAGGAAACTCCACGAAGTCGCGCGCGGTTGCGGTGCCGGAAAGAGTCGGGATACTCGGTGTTGGCAAACATGCCGTGCAGGGCATGACCGAATTCGTGGAACATGGTGCGAACGTCATCCGAGGTGAGCAGCGCGGGCTCGCCGGGAGCGGGCATGGCAAAATTCGCAACGTTCACTACCACCGGCTTCGTGCCCAACAATTTGGACTGGTCGACAAGGCTGTTCATCCACGCGCCGCCCTGCTTGTTGTCGCGCTTGAAGTAGTCGCAATAAAACAGCGCCAGCGAACTGCCGTCGGCGTTGAATACCTCGAACACGCGCATGCTGCGGGTCATACACCGGAAGATCCTTGCGCTCCTTGAAGGTGATTCCATAGAGCTGGTTGGCGGCGTAAAAGACGCCATTCAGGAGCACATTGTTCAGCTCGAAGTATGGCTTGACCTGCTCCTCGTCGAGGTCGTACTTGGCCTTGCGGACCTGCTCGGAGTAGAACTCCCAGTCCCACGGCTGGAGCTTGAATCCGCCCTTCTGCTGGTCAATCACTGCCTGGATGTCCTGCGCCTCGGTGGCGGCCCGTGCCGTCGCTGCCGGCACCAGCGCATCCATGAACTTCAGCGCCGCTTCTGGAGTCTTCGCCATCTGGTCTTCGATCTTCCAGGCGGCGAAGTTGGGATAGCCGAGCAGCTTGCCCTTTTGCGCGCGAAGCTGGGCAATCTTTGCGATGGTGTCGCGAGTGTCGTTGGCATCGCCGCGTTCGGCGCGGTCCCAGGAGTTCGCGAATAGCGACTGACGGGTTGTCCGATTGCTCAGGGTGGCAAGATCGGGCTGCTGCGTGGTGTTCTGCAGAGGGAGCACGAACCCTTCCACCTTGCGGCCCTTCGCGGCCTCGGCGGCAGCGGCAACTTGCGCGTCGCTCAGGCCAGCCAGCGCGGCTTTGTCCGTCGTCACATAAGCGCCGTCTTTGGTGGCGGCGAGCAGCTTGGTGTTGAAGGCGTTGGAGAGGCTGGCCAACTCTTCGTTGAGCTTCTTCAGTTCGGTCTTGTCGGCCTCGCTGAGTTTGGCTCCGGCATGGACGAACTGGTCATAGGTGTACTCCACCAGGCGCAGCGATTCCGGATCGAGCTTCAGCGAGTTGCGTTGGTTGTAGATGGTGGAAATGCGCTCAAACAGCTTCGCGTCAAGATAGATTGCGTCGCGGTGAGCCGCCAGTTTCGGCGCCTCGATCGACCTGATCTTCAGTAGCGTGGGATTCGAGTTTGCACCCACGACAGCGGAGAAAGCCCCCTGCGCCCGCCGCAACAACTGGCCGCTCTTTTCCATCGGCGATGAAAGTGTTTTCAAATGTCGGTGGCGCCGGATTGGCCGCGATCGCCTGAATCTCCTTAAGTTGCTCTTCCATCCCGGCTTCGATCGCGGGCTGGTAATCCTCATCCTTGATCTTGTCGAACGGAGGCGCCTGAAACGGCAAGGTGCTGGGAGCGAAGAAAGGATTGTTGGGGCCAAAGTCGGTACCGGCGGCCAGTGCCGGAAGAACGCTTAGGCCAATGATGACGGTCGCGGCAAGAATCAGAGTTTGCATGATTCACAGTGTAATTGGTGAAAGCCAAAGCAGAGCTCCCGATTTCCCTGCCACCAGAATTCTCGATTAGTGTTTTCCGTGCTGTTGTGTCCCTGGGACGGGTAAAATCCACAAGGTCGTCGCGGTCAGAGGCGTCTTGATATCCTTCGCAAGAAGCGGATTCCAATCCAAGCGGGAAAGCTCACGATGAAGATTCTGTCCCTCAGCACGGACCCCGAACTATCGCTGTTTCGTAAGCGAGTGCTGGAAACAGCCGGCCATGACGTGATGGCGCTCGTCAGCGAGAGAGAAGCGCTGGAGCAAGTCGCGGCTCCCGCCAAATTCGACGTGGTCCTCATTTGCCATCGGCTGCCGGACGCAACTGCACGTAAGGCAATCCGGATCTTGCGCGAAAGCCACGCCGAAGCCAAAGTGGTTTACGTGGTCCACATCTACGGCGAATGGCCGGAGGTCGAGGCCGACCGCTACGTGGTCGGCGCTGACGGCCCCGACGCGCTGGTTCGCGTTGTCACCGAGGCCGCGGCGCAGCCCACGGCATGAGCTTATTGCGCTGAGTGGTCAGGCTGAAAAATTCCGAAGATGTTTCCCTCGGTGTCCTTGCAATAGGCGAGATAGCCAACTGTGGGAACCGTCATCTTGGGAACCACCACTTGCCCGCCATGCTGTTCAACCTTGGCCGCGTACTCATCCACGGAACTGACCGAGATGGAATTTACCGTTCGCGGCTGCGAGTCTTTATTACGGAGAATGGCGCCGTCGATGCCGGCGTCCGGCGAAGCTGCCAGTCTTCATCAGCCAGTATTCCTCCGCGACCCCACTTCTGCGCTTCCCATCCGAATACACTCTTGTAGAACTCCACGGCCCGCGCCGGATCAACCGCTCCCAATTCGAAGTGGACGACACGATTCATAGCTCCTCCTTTGCTTGCCGGAGCGAGCGTGGCATCGCGCCGGGGAAGCGGTATTGTACGCTGGGCTTCCAGCATTTTGTTTGCTCACTTGCGATCGCGCCACGGGTCGCTCATTCGCAGGGACCAGTGCAGATTTGGGAGTGATCGTTCGTGGGAAAGGAACACCCTCGAAGTAACCCGCATGGAGCAATTTTTTCGCTTTACCTGGGGCAAAGCTGTGTTACAACAGTTGCACACCTTCGGTGCGACGCTGCATCTATCAGGTGGGGGCCCAGAGCAGGAAATACAAGGGACGAACATAAGCTCCGGCGGTTGTCGGGCCGGAACGGGGTGAGGCGCCACATGGACGTAGTAACGGTTGTTGTTCTGAGCGTGATCGTGATCAGCTATCTGGTAGGCTCGCTGACCAGTTCGGTCGAGACCGAGCAGGAATTGCCACACCGCTACTGAGCGGCTGGCAGCGTCAAGATTTGGAGCGCGGAAGGTCCTTGCGGATTTTTCCGCGCTTCCTTGTTTTAGTCCCGTCCCTACCGCGCTCAGCTACAATGGCTCACGCTGTTGTCTGGAGCGTCCATGACTCACGCCTGGCACGACATTTCCCCCGGCGAAAATCTGCCGCAGGAGTTTTACTCAGTCATCGAAATCCCTTTCGGCTCCAGCGTGAAGTACGAACTGGACAAGCAGAGCGGGCTCATCAAGCTTGATCGCGTGCTCTATTCTGCGGTGTACTATCCTGCGAATTACGGTTTCATTCCGCAGACGCTGGCGGAAGACGACGATCCACTCGATGTGCTGGTGCTATGCCAGGAAGCGGTTGTGCCGTTGACCCTGATGCAAGCGCGCGCCATCGGCCTGATGACCATGATGGATTCGGGTAAGAAGGACCACAAGATCATCGCCGTTGCCACTCATGATCCGGAGTTCAACTCCTACAAGGAAGCCAGCGAGATGCCGGAGCATCGCCTCAGCATGCTGCGCCGTTTCTTCCTCGACTACAAACAACTCGAGGGCAAGGCGGTTGAAGTGGATGAGATCCAAGCCTCGTCCCACGCACTGCCCGTAATCGAAGATGCTCTCGCCCGCTACAGCCAACAGCGGCGGAAGGGCTTCGGCAAGTAGAATCCCAACCCGTGGGCCCGCACCCGGCATCTTGCTTCCAACGCCGGTCTAACGCGCCACCGGCTTCCACTTGTTGAGAAAGGCAAGCACGTCTTCGGGCGCGAGTGCGCGGGCCTTTTCGAATTCGCCGCCCTGCTGGCTGTAGAGGAGTTTGCCGTTGCTGTCAAGCACGGCCACCGCGGGAATGCCTTTCTTCATCGGCACCTGGTATTGCTGCATGATGTCCTGGTTCTTGTTGCCTTCGCCGACGTCCACGTGCACGAGCTCGTAGTTCTTTTGCAGAACGGCTTCCACATCCGCGCGATGAAACGCCAGGTCGAGCACGTGGCAGTCATAACACCAGTTCGCGCCGAAGACGATGAGCACACGCTTGTGGTCTTTCGCGGCCTGCGCCAGAGCCTGTTTGACCTCTGCATGGGCATCAATCCCGGGGGCATAGATCACTTTGCTGGTCGAGGTGGGCTGCTGAAGGCGCGTGGGATCGCTCCGCTTGGCCGCTGTCAGTCGCCACTCATTGCCCTGCTGTTGCCATAGCTGTCCCTCGGTGATGTACACGGTGCGTTCGCCCCCCGGGACACCGGAGAGCACCTCGGCCTGGAAAACTACCTGATAGAGTCCGGCCTGCGGCGACTCGGACTGCAGAATGTCCAGCTTCATGCGGCGAACTTTGAGGCCGCTCCAGAACGCGATGTCGGAGTCGGCGGTGGTGGCACCGGAGGGCGTGCCTATTTGAGTGGGAGGGTTTGTGCTGTACAGCGCCTTCAACACGGCAGCATTGCCGCTGATGATGGCGGTCTTCCATTGCTGCAGCGGCGCAAAAGTTGAGTTTGAGGCCGAAGGGGATGTCTGAGCGAAACAAACGGTTACGATCGGCAGGAATACAAGAATGCGGTTGAGAAACCGCCACGGCGACAGCATATAGGCGAGTATAGCCGAGCGGAAGCTGCCTAATGTCCGCCGTGGTACGGATGGCCTTTCAGGATGGTGAATCCGCGGTAAAGCTGCTCCAACAGCACCACGCGTGCGAGTTCATGAGGCAGAGTGATCTTGCCGAAGGAAAGAATGTTGTTTGCCGCGGTGCGCGTGGTTGGGCTCCAGCCATCGGCTGGGCCGACGGCGAACAGCAGCTCCTGCGTGCCGTGCGATTGGTGATACTCGAGGAAGTTGGCTATCTCTTCTGAGGTGAGCTGGCGGCCAAGAGAATCGAGCAGCACCAATACCGGCTGGGTGCGCGCGGTGCTCTTCTCTAGCAGCTTCAGCAGGGCCGCCTCCGACATCAGCTCCAGCGCCTCACAGGCGGCATAGCGCGAGAGTCGCTTCAGATATTCGGCAGTCAGCGACTGAATAGGTGAACTGCGGGTGCGGCCGATCCATGCGATGCGAAGTTTCACGGGACAAGAGACTCTGTGACGTTCCTTACGGGACTCGGTTCAATCCTTCCACGTTACCCAGGGCTTCTGCCCTTTGCCTCAAAACAGCGTCCGCTAACGCGGGCATGACCGCGACTCTGATGCTCATGACTTTCCTTTACGCGATTCGAATGCGAGGCTGGACTTACCCCTGGAGCTAACATTCTATATCTCCCGGGCACGAGCCCTCATTGTCGATCCGTAACGCTGGCGTGAAACGCGAGTTAGGTCTCGATAAGCTCGGTCCACGCCGAGCCAGTGCTGACAGAGGAGTGCTCCAACATGCCTTGGATGAGCACATAAGAGCTATTTACTAAGGGCCTACGCTCCTCCTACAATGTGGGCATACCACATTGTGGCACTCAGAAAGGTCAAGCATGGGCAAAAAGAGCAAGAAGGACAAGAAGAAGAGGCACAAGGATGGAGACGGCTCGCCAGCCACGAAGCCCCTCGACCTGCGCAAGGTCGAGATGCCGCCGCGTCCTAAGCCCTTGAAGCCAGGGGACATTCGCAGCTTGCGCGAGAGTCTTAACGCCAGCCAGACCCTGTTCGCGCGCCTGCTGAATGTAAGCTCCAACGCGGTCGAAAGCTGGGAGCAGGGTATCCGCGAGCCGCGCCAGGCCACCCTTAAGCTACTGCACATCGCGCGGAGAAATCCCAGCGCGCTATTGGGCTGAATGTAACGGGTCGCTTACCGTGGCGATCAAGCACGCGGTTGAAGGCCTGTCAGGCAGTATGGCATAGATGTTAACCGGAATTGACTCCCAAACACTCCCAACATATCCCCCCGGGACCAGGGAAGAGATTTGAAAGCCCTGTAGGAAGCTCATCCATTGCGAGGGACAAAATACGCAAAATGCCAGCAACCCAACGCCAGTCCGCCAAAGCGTCCCTCGCCAGCCGCCGAGGGCGCGGATGCTCCATGCCAGCAACAGCAACTGCAGCAATTGAATGACAAATATGCTCGCCAGCAGAAACACCTGCCTGGCTCGGAACCAGTAAAGATCGGCGAGCAAAAACAATTTCGGAATCGGCATCCGATGTTCGTTGTGCTGTTTCCACAGCCACGCCAGCGTGGATGGATTCCCGGTGTTCGCGGCATGGCTGATCTGTGTCCAGCCGTCCCAGTACGGAAGGCTTGAATAACTGGCAACCACAAGGTATGCGGAAAAGGCGATAGTCGCTAGGCCGGCCAACAGTACTAGATAGGACAGAATAGAAGGGACACTCGATGCGGAGTCTCGGTCCGCCTCAATGGCGTCCATGGTCACGAGACCTGAGCGGCTACGAGCTGTTCGTGCACAGCTTCTGCGCTCAGCAGCGTGCCGAAGAAGCAGTCCACGGCGTCAAGAATCTCCGCCTCGCTCCTGGCTTCGTACACCGACTTGCGCAACTGTGCTCCGTGAGGCACGCCGTGGGTGAACCACGACGCGAACTGCTTCATCTTGCCGGCCGCGCCGGGCATGCTCTCCTCCACCAGCATGGCGAAGTATGTACGAATCATCTGGTAGCGGTCGGCGTCGCTCGGCAGCTCGTACGAACCGCGGCGGGTGTACTGTTCGATCTGGCGGAAGATCCACGGGTTCGACGCCGCGCTGCGGCCGATCATCACCGCATCGCAGCCGGTCTGCGCCACCATGGCAGCGGCGTCCTCCGGCGAGCGCACGTCGCCGTTGCCGATTACAGGAATCCTGACGGCATCTTTGGCCGCGGCAATCCACTCCCACTGCGCCTGGCCGCTGTAGCCCTGCTCCCGAGTGCGGGCGTGCAGAGCGACCGCAGCAAGGCCGCTGTCTTCGGCCATCTTCGCCAGGCTGATGTGAACGATCTCCTTGTCATTCCATCCCGCACGGAACTTGACCGTGAAGGGAATCTTCACCGCCGTGCGCACCGACTCGAAGATGCTGCGAATGAGCGGCAGATCGCGCAGCAGCCCGGAGCCTCCGTTGCACTTGACGACTTTCTTCGCCGGGCAGCCCAAGTTGAGGTCCACGAGATCGAAGCCGAGATCCTCGACGACGCGTGCCGCCTCGGCAAGCGTCACCGGGTCGCTGCCGAATAGTTGGGCCGAAATGGGGTGCTCGTTGCCGTAGAACGTGAGATACTGCTTGGCCTTTTTGTCCTTGTGGCGGATGATGCCGTCGGCCGAGGTGAACTCGGTCATCATCAAGCCACACCCTCCGAGGTTGCGAATGAAGCGGCGGAAAACCGTGTCGGTGATGCCCGCCATAGGAGCCAGCACCGTCGCTGGACGGATTTCGACTCCGCCGAGTACGACGGACGCAGGCACGCGCGCCTCTGCAGGTGCGGTGCGCTTCAGCCGGATTGTCGAAAAACTTGTGCATTGAACTTCCAGGATTCAAATCCGCACTTCGATGTCCGGACGCACCTTAGAAAGTAGCTTGGTCTCAATGCTGCGAAGCTTCGCTGGATCAACCCGGAACCGCTCGGGAGCAATCGAAAGCTCGGCCACCGGAGGCTCTTCCCCCCGCTCTATGATTGAGATAATTCCGATCCTCCCGATTCCGTCCGCAGAATACAAGAGAGGTCCCAACTCGCTGCCAAACGAATCCCAAGCTTCCTGCGGTATTGCCAGGTACCTGTAGTGCGCTGGCAATGACATGAGCTGACTTCGGATTTCCTTCATCTTTTGCTTTTGCAGGTGCAACACCCAGGGCGCCCTCGCATCGTCGGTCGACAAGGCGGTCGTCCTCCACGAATCCTGAAGGTGGATAGCCACCCCGTGCAAATCCCCTGAGCCTGCCCTATCCACCGCAAGTACGTCCGCGGCAATAAGCGAAGAGGGCGGCTCGATGTAAATGTTGGGAACTGACAGTCTTTTCCGTAGCAGTTCCGCCGCGGCGTTTACAGCGCGCCCTTTCTTCTGGCGAAGCGTCAGACTTCGAGCCTCGCTCTTGGCCGTCATTGCCATCTGCTTCCCCCAATCCCCTAATTCTTCAGAAGCCGTTCAGCCCAAGTCTGGAACCGTTCCGCAGCCACGTATAGGAACTCGATCTTCTGGGTGTCTACTTCCCCATCGCCATACGCAACATCCGTCTTCGCGCTCATCAGTTTATCCAGATGTCTGATGCCGTCAGACCGGATATTTCTTTTCTTACAAGCCCTCTTAATCTCCATTACTGCTCGTCCGTGATCCTGACTTCGTGAGCGCTGACCGGTCAATTTGATCAAAACAGCATCGTTATACGAGATCGCACTATGCACTGCCAAAAGAGCCACCGCCGAAGCGTAAGCGGCCATACCGTCGTGGCATAGCTCCATTGCATTCGCTAATTGCAATGCGCGATCATGATGGACACTTACGCTAATTTCGTCCATGCAGCAAAAGACAACACAACCTATCTCGATTGTAACCAAACCCATGAGCCACAGACTACGCGGACTTCGCGAATTCACAGAAGCGAAAGCCTCCGCCGCGGCGGAGGCTCTGGATGTGAAACTCGGTTCGCTCGTTAGTTCTTCGCGGCTTCGACTTTCGCCGCCTCAGTTTTTGCCGCTTCTGCTTTACCAGCGTCGGATTTGGCATACTTGCGGCGGAAGCGCTCGACGCGCCCGGCGGTATCCACCAGCTTCTGTTTGCCGGTGAAGAACGGGTGGCAGGCGGAGCAGATTTCCACGTTGATGTCGCCCTTGTGGGTGGAACGGGTCATAAATGTGTTACCGCACGCGCAATGCACGCGCACCTGGTCGTAAGCCGGATGGATGGCTGCCTTCATAAGACTCCTAACTTATTGATCGCAGTGCTCAATTTTACCGGAAAGCGGCCCACCGCGGCAATCGCATCGAGCGCAACCTTCCCGTCTTTGCATGCGATTTGATTCGTGAGGCTTCACAAAAGATTCGGCGCAGCAAGTACCGGATCGGCTTGCCAGGCGGGGGAGCGAGCGCTCAGCATTGCTCAAGGAGACCATATGAACCGACCGTCAACCTCTATCCGCTTCGTGCGCTCGGCCTTATCAGCAGTGACTCTCGGGGTATTTCTGCTGATTCCGTGCCAGCTGGGGGCACAATCCGCCACCACACCGAATGCTGCTGACCCCCACGCACAACCTCAGACCGGCACTTCGCCCCCTTCCGTGACGCGGGAACCGGCAGTAACGCCCAGCGACGATCTGGCGCAAATGCGAATCGACCTGGATCGGATGGAGAGTCTGCTCGGCAACATGAGCAGCGAAATCGAGTTCCTCCGCGACCAGAACCTGCAGATTCTGTTGCGGACGAACGCACAGATCTGGACGATGTTGATCCGCGATCTGCGTCGGCAGGTTGATCGGGAAGTGCAGCAGCGTGGTCGCGGAGTACAACCGGAAGCCGAAGGCGCTCCGCCAAAGGCGAAACCTCATTAGGGCTCAAACGATCTTCAAACCGGCTCACTCCGATAGGGAGTTCGCGGGTTCGTCGTCGGCGATCCCGAGTTTTTCCTCGAACTGTGCAATTTCGGCCATCAGGCTTTGGTCGTAGCCCTTGAAATTTCGCAGACGGTAGAGGAACTCTCCCAGCAGCATCAGGCGGCAGCAAACCACCACAATGAACACCAGGGCCAGCGATATGTCAAGGTTCTGGTGAAACTGAGTGTAGAACTCCGTGTCACCGCGGGCCGCCGAGCGCAGGGCAACCACCTCCAGAAAAACTCCGCCGAGGAAAAGGCTGACCAGGATCAACACAAGGACGAAGGTCCGCGAGATATAAAGCAATGTGGCGAAGGCATTGTTCTGGCACTCACAAAGGTTGAAGAGCCTCGCGTTGACCGACAGGAGCCTCGCCTTCAGGACCCAAGTGTTCAACCTCTGGGGCGGCAAGGACAGGAAGTGGCGGATGGTGTCCGCGTACATCGCGACAAATGCACTCGCGAGGACCAACAGGATTTCCAGCGGGAGTGCGTGCCTGTGCAGCCAATCTGCAAGAGTGTGAAGCATGCTTTTGGGGACTATAACACGCAGACAGGCTCCCGTGGGCAAGCGGCGTCCCGGGTCGCCGCGTCGTCCCGCCCAGCCTGCGTTATCCTTATCTGATGCAGGTTCGTGTGCTCTATCTGGGGATGCTCCGCGACATCATGGGTCACGAACGTGAAGCCGTCGAAGTTGCGGAGGGCTCGCGCCTTGGCGATCTTTATGCTGAGTTGGAGCAGCGCTTCCCGAAGCTGCGCGGACTTCGCAACTCCCTCGCACTGGCAATCAACCAGGAGTACGCCAACGCGGCGGCTGAGTTACACGACAAAGACGAGGTCGCTTTGATTCCTCCGGTTAGTGGTGGTGCGACAGACGAGGATTCCACCGACGAACACCCTTTGCCGATGATCTCAGAGCACGCCCGGCTCGTAGGGGAGCCGATCAAATCAGCTCCCATTTTGGTTGCGCTGAAGAAGCCCGAGGACGGAGCAGTGGTTGCTTTCGATGGCGTCGTACGCAACAACTCGCGCGGCCGCCGAACGCTGCATCTCGGCTACACCGCGTACGAGACGATGGCGTTGCGCCAGATGGAGCAGCTCGCCCGGCAGGCCTTGGCCAACTTCGCCATTCGCGACGTGCGGATCGTGCACCGTCTGGGACGGTTACAGATCGGCGACACCAGCGTCTATATTGCAGTTGCTTCCGCGCATCGCGCCGCCGCCTTTGACGCCTGCCGCTGGTTGATTGATACATTAAAGAAGACGGTACCAATCTGGAAAAAAGAACACTTTGAGGATGGCGCCGTGTGGGCTGACGGCGAGCCGTTTCCGCCTGACCTTCAGCTCGCTGGCCGGGACGCGTCAAAGTAGGCAATCCAGGGTTCTATCTAAGCGAATGTCCCACAACTGCAAGATCTTCGATGGCGCCGTGGCCCGGCTATGCGCGTTGGCGTTCGTCTTCGCCGGCTGTACCGCTATGCTTCCTGCACAGACATCGCAAAGCACGGTCCCGCGTCCGCCGGACACGCTGAAGCCGCTGCCGTCGGGCACGGTTCCACATCCTCCGGACCGGTCGAACCAGGCGGCCGAAGCCCGGCCGGACGAACAGCCGAACTCGACCATCAAGGTCAACGTCAAACTGGTGAACGTGTTTACCACCGTAACCGACAGCGGCGGTTCTCCGGTTTCCTCGCTGAAGGAAGAAGACTTCCAGGTGTTCGAGGATGGTAAGCCGCAGAAGATCGCGGTGTTCCATCGCGAATCGGAGCTGCCGCTCTCGATTGTCGTCGCCATTGACACCAGCCTTAGCACGCGCGGCGACCAGAAGCTCGAACTGGAGTCAGCTCGCCGCTTTGCGCATGCCATCCTGCGACCCATCGATGGCCTGTCGCTCTTCCAGTTCAGCGAGATCGTGGACCAGATCACGCCTTTTACCTCGGACGTGCGCGTCATTGATCGCGCCATCAATCATGTTCGGCCCGGAGCGGCGACCGCGCTCTACGACACGCTTTATCTCGGCTCGGACGCGTTGCTTGACCGCCGCGGCCGCAAAGTCATGGTCATAATCACCGATGGCGGCGATACCGTCAGCAAGACGACCTACCAGGAAGCGGTGCGCGAGGCCCAGCAGGCCGAAGTCATTCTGTATAGCGTCATCATCGTGCCCATCGAGAACAGCGCTGGCCGCGACATCGGTGGCGAACACGCGCTCATTCAGCTCTCGCGCGACACCGGCGGTAAATACTTCTATGCCAGCGGTTTGCAGCAGCTCGATGCTGCTTTCCGCAAAATCAGCGACGAACTGCGTACGCAGTACCTGATCGCTTATTACCCTAGTGCGCGCCTGGCCGATTCCGACTACCGCCGCATCGAGATCAAAGTGGACCCCACCACCAAGGATTACCCCAGTCCAGCCGATCTGCAGGTGCGCCACCGCAGCGGCTACTACACGATGCCAGCTAAGTAGCAACCCGTGACCCTCCCCTACCCGGTTCTTCAGAATCATTAGATTACGAAGTTTCCCCCAGCAAGTTCTTGATTCGCTTTGGCTTACAAGCATCTTCTTTTGATGCAAGCACTTACGAGAGAAGTTCCCGATCCTTCTGCGATTTCGGGACAGAGCAAAGCGTGCGTAAAGCTAACAATGCTGATAGAGCACCCCTCCCTTATCATTGTTCTTTGGAATCAGTCGATTAGGCAGATTTCGCCCGCAAAAATCAGAGCCACGAGGGCGTGTAGCTGAGTGGAGGCCGCTGTACGACAGTTTCAGATTTGCTTTTACGCCGGACATTGCCCTGACTTTTCAAAGATCGTTTCCGCGGGTCCGCGTCTATTGCAGGCCCCGACATATCGGCACTGGGCCCATAGAAACAGGCTAGTCCGGCGACTGCCCGGGAGCCAAGGAAAAAAACACCGGCGCAACAAAACTTAACAAGGGATTCCCAAAATGGCAGCCGCCAAAATCGCTGCCTCATGAGTCGCAAAGCAAAAGCCGCACCGCCGCCTATTGGGTGCGCTTCCAGGATTATTCCGAAAATGGGAAGTTGCTGGGACGAGAATCTGTGAAAACTAATACTTTTGTGGGATGAGCTATATTGTGTCCATAATAAATTACTTATATTCATATACTTAGATATGGTTCGAGAGTCCCCATGAGTGGCAGCACACATGCACTTCTAAGCTGAGAATTAGCCAAAAGCGGCCATTCATAAAGGTCCTTGGCGAATCAAGTAGGGAGCAGGAGAGATGGTTTCCATGAAAAGATTGTATGCGCCCATTACATTGCTGCTGGCACTTTGCCTGATGACACTTCCGTCCTTTGGGCAGACGCTGACAACAGGCGACCTTACCGGCACGATCACAGACCAGAGCGGAGCCGTCACGCCCAACGTAACGGTGAAGTTGAAGAGCGACCAAGGACAAGTCCGGACCGCCATGACCAATGCGAGCGGGTTTTACCGCTTCTCGCTGCTGTCTCCCGGCAATTACGTCCT
This sequence comes from uncultured Acidobacteriaceae bacterium, assembly GCA_963703645.1. Classification (GTDB taxonomy): domain Bacteria; phylum Acidobacteriota; class Terriglobia; order Terriglobales; family Acidobacteriaceae; genus Bog-257. The sequence continues at coordinate 38,948 of CAVPFD010000031.1, read as the reverse complement.
CACCGCGGAGGCGCCCGGCTTCACCAAGTCTGAGCGCACGGTAGGCGTAAACCTTGGCCAGGCAACCGTTATCGATCTTAAGTTGCAGGTCGGTTCAAATACGCAGACCGTGGAAGTTACAACTGCTGCTCCTTTGGTGCAGGCGGACAACGCCAACCTGTCCACCAGTTTTGACTCGAGCATGATTCAGAACTCGCCGAACGGGGGTAACGACCTCACCTACGTGGCGCAAACGGCGCCGGGCGTTACGATGAATACCGGCCAGGGTTATGGCAACTTCACCGCCAACGGTCTTCCCGCCACTTCCAACCTGTTCACGGTGAATGGCGAGAACGACATGGACCCGTACCTGAACCTGAACAACTCCGGCGCCACCAACCTGACGCTGGGCAAGAACGAGGTGCAGGAAGCGACCGTCATCAGCAACGCCTACTCTGGACAGTACGGCCAGCAGGCGGGCGCACAGGTCAATTACGTTACGAGGTCTGGGACGAACCAGTACCACGGCAACGTCTTCTACGAGTGGACCGGCCGCGAGATGGACGCCAATGACTGGTTTAACAATCACTTTGGCGTAGGAAGGCCCTTTGCCAACAACAATGAGTGGGGAGCGAACTTCGGCGGGCCCATCAAGAAGGACAAACTGTTCTTCTTCGTGGACTACGAAGCTATTCAATACATCGTTCCTTCGACCCAGCCGGTCTATGCACCGACGCCGGCCTTTGAGCAGGCAACCTTGGCCAACCTGGCGGCCACTGCTCCCGCCGAGGTTGGGCTCTACACCAGGATGTTCAATCTGTACAACAGTGCCAAAGGATATCCCGGAAGCAACCCGTCCAATATTGCGACGTATACCAGCAACAATGGGGGCAACTGCGGCGGGGTGCTGAACACCATCGCTCCCACACTCGCTGGGGACAACTGCTTCACGCAGTACCAGGCTTCCCCTGCGCTGCCGGGCACCGAATGGATCCTGCCCTTCAGGATCGATTGGAACCTTACTTCAAAGGACCAGATTTACTTCCGCACCCGCATAGACCATGGTACGCAGGCCACTTACGCTGATCCCATCAATAACGCTTTCAGCGCGGCCAGCTATCAACCGGCCTACGATGGCCAGTTCGGCTGGACTCACGTCTTCGGTCCTAACGCTACCAACCAGTTCAGTGCGGACCTCAGCCACTATCAGGCCATCTTCGACCAAATCAATCCTCAGCTTTTTCCGTATGCGTTCATCGAACTCGGGTTCAACCTGACGGAAGTGGGAGGATTGACGTTTGACTTCCCCCAGGGACGTAACGTCACGCAGTACCAGTTCATTGACGATTACTCCTGGACCAAGGGCAAGCATAGCTTGAAGTTCGGCGGTAACTTCCGCCGTTACGACATCAGCGACTTCGCCTTCGGCGTTCTCAATAATCCTGAGGTGCTCGGGCTTGACGTCACCGGCAACGGCGATGGCGGCCAGACCGATTTTTACAACGGAGTCGCGTACCAGACCCGTCAGCGTTTTCCCTCCCGCGTCTCGCAGCCGGTCGCACTTTGGGGGCTGGGCCTCTATGCGCAGGATGAGTGGAAGGTTAAGCCCAACTTGACCCTGACTCTGGCTCTCCGGGCGGAAAAGAACTCCAACCCGGTCTGTCAGACCAATTGCGGATCGTTATTGAACGGGACGTTTAACAACCTTCTGAATGCAGGCCTGCTGAGTCCGAGCACGCCGTACAACCAGATCATTAACGGCCACAACCACCAGCTCTACAACGCCACGGACGCGATCAACTGGGGTCCGCGGTTCGGGTTTGCATGGTCACCTGTGGGCCCGAACACGGTCATTCGCGGCGGCTTCGGCATCTTCATGGATGCCTTCCCTGCGGTGGCTGCCGACCAATTCATGACCAACCTGCCTGGGTTGGTTGAAGTCCGTATCACTGACACCCCATGGGGCGACACCACGACACCTAACAGTCCATACATTCAGGGTGCTAACTCCGCGGCAGCGATCATGTCGGGATTCAGCCAGGGCGCATCCTATGACTCGCTGAAAGCGGCATTGGGAGCCCAGTTCCGGACCCCGACCTATCACAACCAGATAGGGACGTTCCACACTCCGTACTATGAGCAGTGGAGCTTGCAGGTCCAGCAGGCCATCGGAAACAAGACTTCGCTGTCGCTGGGATATGTGGGGAACCACGGGGTCCACATCCCGATTTACAACGAGGGCTTGAATGCTGCTTTCGCGGGCGGCCTGGCACCACTTCCGCTATCGCCCCCGACGCCAATATTCGGTACTTTTGAACAGTACTCCTCGTCCGGCGTCTCCAACTACAACGGTGCAACGGTGTCTGTAAGCCAGCGCGCGACGTACGGGTTGAGCTTCCAGTTCAGCTACACCTGGAGCCACACCATGGACGACGTTTCCAATGGCGGCATCGGCGCAACTCCGTACAACAACACTCAGACATTCGGATCGCTGCAGTACCAGGTCAATCCTACGTGCCTGAGGTGCAACAACTACGGCAACGCCGATTACGATATTCGCAACAGCTTTAACGGCAGCTATGTGTGGGCGATGCCGTTCAAGTTCAGCAACGGCTTTGCCAATACGGCCTTCGGCGGCTGGATGATATCGGAGAATTTCTTCTGGCGCTCCGGTCTGCCACTCACGGTCATCGATGGCAATACCGCCATCACGAACTACGGCCCGACCAATACGGTCGCGTCGGTGCTTGATTTCACCGGCCAACAGAGCTGCATTAATGGCAACAGCCAGTGCCTGAACCCAGCCTCCTTCGGACCGACGAACCAGACTGGGGTCTTCCCGAGTCAGCGCCGGAATGGCTACCGTGGCCCGCATTTCTTCGATTCCGATTTCACCATCGGGAAGAACTTCAAGATCACGGAGCGGTTTACCTTCAACTTCTCGACCAACTTCTACAACATCTTCAATCACCCGAACTTCACCAACCCGGACAACAATCTTGCGGATGGGACCTTCGGGCAGATTACAACCACAACGGCGCCGCCAACCGGCCCCTACGGATCGTTCTTCACCGGACTGCCGTCGGGACGAATCATCCAGTTCGGCGGCAAGATCATCTTCTAGCCAGTTTGACTCTGTTCCACTTGCGGCGGCCCCTCCCGGGGTCGCCTTTTTTGTTGCCACTAACGTTAGCGAAAGCACGATTTGACAATGGCACAAAATGCTGGATTCCAACGCTAACGGATGGTAGTACACTGATGCGGAACAAACGGCGGGCAGACAGGCGCGGGAGGCCAGGAAGCCGGCTGGATTACATTTGCCGATTTCAACGGGAGGCAATATGACCCGACTTGCAAGACTTCTGTTTCTGGCGGTTCTGACTGCATCGTTTTGTCTGGGAGTGAGTGCGAACCTCGCTGCAGCGAGTCAAGCCGCCACCCAAACTTCCCCGGCGCCCACGGCCGCACCCGCGGGCAGCGACAAACCGCACGGCGTCATGCCGGCGGAGCTGACCAAGTCGCTCGACTCGAAGAAGCTCAAAGAGGGCGATCAGGTGACGGCGAAGATCACGGCCGAGTTGCATACGAAGGACGGTGGAACGATTCCGCGCGGCAGCACGCTGACTGGTCATGTGACGGAGGCCAAGGCGCGCTCCAAGGGCGACCCGCAAGCCGCGCTGGGAATTGTCTTCGACAAGCTCACCACTCCGGATGGAAAGACAATGCCCGTCAAAGGCGTTCTCCAGGCGGTCGGGCCGAGTCTGCACTCAAGCGAGGCCGCCGCGTCGGGCGGCGCCATCGGTCCGGGTATGATGGCCGGACATGAGGGAACGGGGACGGGGACCACGCCTCCCCCGACGGGAAGCGTGAGTCCGGCCTCGCAGCCGTCGGTACCGGTGCTGACTGGGCAGTCGAAGGGGGTGGTCGGGATTCGTGGTCTCGAGCTCGGCGAGAATTCCGTTGTCCTCACCGGCGGAAAAGAAGTGCGGCTCGACAGCGGCACGCAGTTGATGGTTCAGGTTGAATTCGAATGACGCTCCTTGCCCAGGGTGCCGGCCTCAGGTCTTGAACCGGGCACTAAGGGGCCACTGTTTCTCTGTTACACTGCGATATCCAGCACCCACTGGTTGTGGCCGGTCACCATTGCGGGCCGCCAGCGCTGGTAACTGACTACTGACAACTGCCTTCCGAGGTCATTATGCAAAATCCTACGCAGCCATCGATTCAGTTAACGAACGCGCCCGACTATCGTGAGAGTTATGCCAACAGCGTGCAGGTGCGGGTAAACGTCTGGGACTTTTTCCTGGTGTTTGGCACACTGCAACAGCAGGACGAAACCCGCGTGGAAGTGCGCAACTTCCAGGGTATCTACCTCAGCCCGCAACAGGCCAAGGCGCTCTACACCATCCTGCAGCAGAACCTGGTCAACTACGAGAATACCTTCGGCGACATCAAGCTCGATCCACGCATGACGCCGGGCGCCGGTCCAGTGCATTAGCAAGATGAATGAATTCTTGCTGCCATGTTGAGCTGGAGAAAGACGCGTGAGTACCGCTTTACCTACGCGCTCATCTTCACCGGTCTCTTCCTGACTCATCTGCCACTGCTGCGCCTGCCTTACTTTTGGGACGAGGCCGGGTACTTCATCCCGGCCGCGCGCGACCTGCTGCTCACCGGTTCGCTCATCCCGTATACCACGCTCTCCAATGCGCATCCGCCGCTGGTGATGCTCTGGCTGGCCTTCTGGTGGAAGTTCAGCGCCTTTACTCCGGCCGTGACCCGGACTGCCATGCTGTTCGTGGCGGCCTTTGCTCTGCTGGGGTTGTGGCGCCTGGCGCGTGATGTGTCCACCGAAGCGGTGGCCGTTGCCACAGTCTTGTGCACCGCGCTCTATCCGGTGTTCTTCGCGCAGAGTTCCCTCGCCCATCTCGATATGATGGCCGCTGCAATGACGCTGTGGGGCTTGGCCATGTACGTCGAGCGCAGGCCGGCGGCGACGATCATGTTCTTCGCGCTCGCGCCGCTGGCAAAGGAAACGGCCATCGTCGCGCCCCTGGCACTGTTCGCGTGGGAGCTGGTTTGTCCGATGCTGGCTTCGTCGCGAGAAGCGTCGTTGTGTTTCCAGCGCCGGAGCGCGGCGAGGACATTTTCGCTGCTGTTGTGCGTTGCTCCGCTGGCGGCATGGCTCGTCTATCATCACCATCGCACAGGCTTCTACCTCGGCAATCCTGAATACCTGCGCTACAACCTGGGGGCGACGCTCAATCCGCTGCGCATCGTCCTGGCGATACTGCTGCGGCTGTGGCAGGTTCTTGGATACTTGAACCTGTTTCTGCTGACGGCAGGCGCAGCGGTAGCGATGTGGCGGCCTCCTTTGCGAGAGCCTGATGGATTGTTGCGCCCGCGAATCGTCCGTCAGCGCGCAGCTCCTATTCGCTGTGGTCATCTTCGCGTATGTCGTCGCGCTCTCTGTGGCCGGGGGCGCGGTACTCGCTCGCTACATGCTTCCCGTCGTCCCGCTGGTAATTCTGATCTGCGTTTCCACGCTGCATCGCCGGGTTCGTCATTGGGTTTGGTGGATTGGGTTCAGCTGTGCTGCGTTTGTGGCGCAACTGTTCATCCCCCCGCCCTACCGCATTGCACCTGAAGATACCCTGCTGTATCGCGACTACGTCATTCTGCACAAACTCGCCGCGAAGGAGCTATCGGCGCGTTATCCGCAAGCACGCGTACTTACGGCCTGGCCGGCTTCGGATGAACTCACGCGTCCCTTCCTTGGCTATGTTAAGCAGCCGCTGACCATCGTGCGTGTCGAGAACTTCTCGCCTCTTGACATGGCGCAGTGCGGCACAAGCCACCGATCAGTTTGATGTCGCGCTGCTGTTCAGCACCAAATGGCAGCCTCCGCATCCACTGTTCCGGGTGCTGCCTTTTGGGCAGAGACTTCAGCAGTTGTTCTTCGACTATCACGAAGATATGGCGCCGCAGGACGTAGCAACCCTTCTCGGCGGACGTGTGGTGCGGTATTTGAACCGCAATAACGAGTGGATAGCCATCATCGCGATCGAGAAGATCGAAAATGCAGAGGCTCACTTTGGAATCGCTTTTCGACACGCGCCCCCTACCGATTATTTCGCCGCCTCGTCTAATTGAGTGTTTCGCAGACAACCTCCCACCCCCAAACTGGAACCAAACTTCATCCCAACCCCATGGAGGAAAAAATGACAGACGGAAAGCTCAACGGTTACCGCGTCGCCATCATTGCCACAGATCTATTCGAGGAAGCCGAACTGCTGGATCCCCGGAAGGCACTGCAGGAGGCGGGCGCCAAGACGGTTGTGATCTCCCCGAAGTCCGGTGAGATCCAGGCGGTACGGCACTTTGACAAAACCCAAAAAGTAAAAGTGGACATGACGTTGGGTCAGGCCCGGCCTGAAGATTTCGACGCGGTGCTCCTACCCGGCGGCGCGATGAACGCTGATGCCTTGCGCATGGAAAAAAGGGCGCAAGAATTCGTGCAGCGAATGGACCATGCCGGCAAGCCCGTCGCTGTTATTTGCCACGGCCCGTGGTTGTTGATTTCCTCTGGCCTGGTGCGAGGCCGGCACATGACCAGTTACTTCACCATCCAGGACGACTTGAAGAATGCCGGCGCCAAATGGACTGACGGGGCCTGCATCCGAGATCGTAATTGGGTGAGCAGCCGCCAGCCGGCAGACCTGCCGCAGTTCAATAAGAACATGATTGAGCTGCTGGTTGAGGTCGGACAGAAAGCACGCAAAGCTGCGTGAGCCGCTTCTTCCTCATACCAACACAGGAAGCAATCTCCAGAACGGGCCCTCCGCGTGAGGGCCCGTCTCATCTTGAGTAAACTATTACCTGCCCAAATATTGATGTCTCAACTGAGCGGGAGATGAAGTCTCAAAGCGCTGACGCACAGTTTTTCATCCGCGATTACCGGTCTGCCGATTTCGATCGTCTGTGGCAGATCGACCAGCGGTGCTTCCCTGATGGAATCGCCTATACCCAGATGGAGCTGACCGGCTTCATCATGACGCGGAAAGCCATTACGCTGGTGGCAGAGCGGCAAGAAGAAAATTCCGGGGCAAGTGGCGGAATCGCAGATCTCACGCGGATTGCCGGCTTCGTCGTGGCCCTGCCCATTCGCGGCCAGATTGGACACGTCGTGACGCTCGACATTGTGCCCGAGGCGCGGCGTTTTGGATTGGCTTCACGGCTGATGACGGAATGCGAACATCGGCTGCGGAACGCGGGCTGTACGCAGGTTTATCTGGAAACCCCTGTAAATAACGAACCTGCCCAGCGGCTGTACCACAAGCTCGGCTACAGGATCGTTCGCACCCTGCCAGAGTATTACTCCAGCCACGCCCTTGACGCTTTTCAGATGACGAAGCTTCTCTAAATAAAAAACAAGGCGCCCCGGTTCGGGCGCCCGACAGCCTTGCGAAAAGTGACACTACGCGATGTCACGTTTGCGGGGCTGATACTCAACCTCTTCACTCTCGCGCTCCGCCTCTTCGTCGCTCTTGTCGTGCGGTCCCTTGGCGTTATCTTTGGCGTCACGGGCCGCATCCTTCATCTTGCCCCAGGCATTTTCGGCTTTGCCCTTCACTTGCTGGGCAGCACCCTCTACCTGAGACTTGGTGTCACCAGTCCACTCTCCCACTTGGCGCTTGGCGCGTCCTGCCGCATCGTCCAACTTGCCCTTCACTCTGTCCTTATCCATACGTCACCTCCGTAAGATTTGAAGATTGCGTTTTGGGCACTGGTTTGCACCCAAGTGCCCTGACTTCCATTACGGTCGCCCTTACGACCATCAGACCACTGTTCTGCGGCCGGAAATCAGCTGGAAAACCAGCGCGATCACAGCCAACACCAGCAGGATGTGTATGAATCCTCCCAGCGTATAGCTGGTCACGATTCCCAGCAGCCACAAAACCAGCAGGATCACGAAAAGTGTCCAAAGCATATTTCACCCCTTCGGCGTTTTCACTCAACCGTATACGAACAATTTGTTTTGACGCATGGCTGGTGCCTTCTGGTTGTAAGTTGCCGTAGTGACGCCGTTGAAAAAAGTGCGCCTTGGCACGGGCAACCCCCCGAGAGAGCAACCATGCGCTCTGCTATCCTTCTGCGCAGAATGAAAGTTGCCATCCAGGGAGAGCTCGGTTCGTTCAGTCATGAAGCAGTTAGGAACATGGTGCCGCGCGCGGTTATCGTCCCCTGTGCGCGCTCGGCCGAGGTGTTCGAGCGGGTGGAGAAGGGTTCCGTACAGGCCGCTGTAATTCCTATCGAGAACTCTTTGGCGGGGTCAGTGGCTGAGCACTTCGACCTGCTGCTCACGCGCGAGGTGTTCATCCATCGTGAATTCCCCCTCCGAATACGCCATAATCTCATCGCTCCGCCCGGGGTGAAGCTGGCCCAGGTCCGCCGGGTGTTCTCACATCCCGTGGCGCTCGACCAGTGCCGGAATTTCTTCGGCAAGCATCCCAAGATCCAGGCAGTGCCTTTCTACGACACGGCGGGAAGCGTTCGCCACGTCGTAACCGAGCGATTGCCCGACGCGGCGGCGATTGCGCCCGCGCAAGCCGCGCAGCAGTATGGGGGCTGCGTGCTTCTGGCAGGAATCGAAGACGACCAGCGGAACTACACTCGTTTCCTGCTGATTAACCGGTCGCGGAAGACCGGCAAGGGCGCGAACAAAACATCCATTGTCTTTGCGCTGAAAAACATGCCGGGCGTTCTTTTCAAGGCGCTCAGTGTCTTCGCCCTGCGTGATATCGACCTCAGCAAGATCGAATCGCGTCCCATGCGAGGCCGGCCCTGGGAGTATGTTTTCTTCGTGGATATCCTGCGCGGCGACGACGAAGCAGCTCGCAACGCGCTGCGGCACCTGGCCGAGATCGCGGAGTTCGTCAAAGTGTTGGGGATTTATCCCCGGGCTGGGGCCAACTTCGACCTGACTCGTCAGGTGGGCGAGCGGCCCCACGAGTTCGTATTTGAGAATCGAGAAACGGAGACTGGATTATTGCAGTTGAATCGGGTCATTCCCTGATACAATCCTGTGCTCCTGAAGATTGGCAGGCGAATCTGATGGTCAGACCCCGATTAAGACCCTGATATGGATGGTTCAGCCATTGTCTCAGGCGGGAACCGCGCAACGCTGCCCATGAGTAGAAGGTCACCGAACTGGGAGCATTTTTGGGACCGCTCATTGCTACCCATTTGGGACCGCTCATTGCTACCCAGATTTTGGGCTCCTGGCGCTGCATCCTTTGCCAAAGCGCCACATCTAAATCTTGAGTGTATTAGACTCAAGGAGTCATATGCCTAAGAATCATAAAGATTTACAGCCAGTCGAACCAGAGCTCCGCGACGACGCCACAGAAGCTCGGACGCTGCCTGTTCTGCCCGTACGGGACACAGTTTTGTTCCCCCACGCCGTGCTCCCGTTGACCGTTGGGCGGGAAAGCTCTGTGCAGTTGATCAATTCGCTGGGCGAGGACAAGACCATTGTTGTGGTCGCGCAGCGCGAGGCGCGCGTGGATTCGCCGCAACCGACGGACCTGTTCGCAGTTGGAAGTCTGGCGATAGTGCACAAAGTCGTGCGCATGCCCAACCAGAGCCTGTTCGTCTTCGCTGAGGGCCTGGAACGCGTGAAGGTGACGGAGTACACGCAGTTGACGCCGTTCATGCTCGCCACCGTGGAAACCATTCCTGAGACCCCCGCTCCCAAGGGCGCTGAGATAGAGGCGCTACAGCGCAACGTTCTGACGCTGTTCCAGCAAATCGTTGCCGGCTCGCCCACATTGTCGGACGAGCTCTCGACTGTGGCCGGCAACATCGACGATGCCGGTCGCATGGTTGATTTCATCGCTTCGTCGCTGCCCTCGCTGAACACGCGCGACAAGCAGGACGTTCTGGAAACCCCCGACGTTCGCGTTCGGCTGGAGAAGATCAACCAGCACCTGGCGAAGGAGTTGGAAGTCCAGCAGTTGCGCAACAAGATCCAGAGCGAAGTGCAGGATCGGGTGCAGCAAACGCAGCGCGAGTACTACCTCCGCGAGCAGATGAAGGCCATCCAGAAGGAACTGGGCGAGCAGGATGAAACCACACGCGACACCGAGGATTTGCGGCAGAAGATCGAATCGGCAGGCATGCCCGAGGACGTGAAGAAGGAGGCCTTGAAGGAACTGGGCCGCCTGGCGCGCATGTCACCGATGGCTGCCGATTACTCGATGACGCGAAGCTACATCGAGTGGCTGGCCATACTGCCGTGGCAGAAGTCGTCTGGCGTGGAAGTCGACATCCCGAAGGCGAAAGAGATCCTCGACGCCGACCACTACGATCTGACGAAGGTAAAAGACCGAATTCTGGATTACCTGTCGGTCCGGCGCCTGCGCCCGAGCATGAAAGGGCCGATCCTGTGCTTCGTCGGACCTCCCGGCGTGGGCAAGACGTCGCTGGGCAAGTCGATTGCCCGCGCGCTAGGGCGCAAGTTCGTGCGCCTGTCGCTGGGCGGCGTACACGATGAAGCCGAGATCCGCGGACACCGTCGCACCTATATCGGCGCTCTGCCCGGGCAGATCATGCAGGGCATCCGCCGGGCGGAGACCAATGATCCGGTCTTCATGCTGGATGAGATTGACAAGGTGGGACGCGACTTCCGCGGCGATCCGGGGTCGGCGCTGCTGGAAGCGCTCGATCCTGAGCAGAACTTCAGTTTCCGCGATAACTACCTGGACGTGCCATTCGACCTGTCGAAGGTGCTGTTCATTACGACGGCCAACATGCTCGATCCCATCGCCGAGCCGTTACGCGACCGCATGGAAATCATCGAGCTGCAAGGCTATACCGAGGAAGAGAAGGTACATATTGCATTCCAGTACCTGGTTCCGCGCCAGATTGAGGAGAATGGAGTCACCGCCGAGCAGATCGAGTTTCCGGAGGAGACGATCCGCTTCATCATCCGGCACTACACGCGCGAAGCCGGCGTGCGCAGCCTGGAGCGGACCATCGGAACCATCTGCCGCAAGCAGGCGCGGCGCATCGCTGAAGGCAAGACCGAAAAGCTGGTGGTGACGCCCGAGCTGGTGCAGCAGACCGACATGCTGGGCGGCATGAAGATCCGCACTGAAGGTGAAATCGCCGAGCGCACCAAGCGTGCAGGCGTCGCGGTTGGACTGGCGTGGACGCCGACCGGCGGTGACGTGCTCTTCGTCGAGGCCAACAAGATGAAGGGCAAGGGCGGATTCACCATGACCGGTCAGCTCGGCCAGGTGATGCAGGAGTCCATGCAGGCGGCGCTGACGTGGGTGCGGTCGAACGCGAAGGAACTCGGCATTGACGAAGGGTTCTTCGCCGACCATGACATCCACATTCACGTGCCAGCGGGAGCGATCCCGAAGGACGGCCCGTCGGCCGGCGTGACCATGGTGACGGCGCTGGTTTCGTTGCTCACCGAGCGGCCGGTGCGTCCGCTGACGGCGATGACCGGCGAGATCACGCTGAGCGGGAATGTTCTGCCCATCGGTGGCATCAAAGAGAAGACGCTGGCTGCCAAGCGCGCTGGCGTAAAGGACATCATCCTGCCAGCCGAGAATCGGCAGAACGTAGAGGAAGATCTGACGCCGGAGCAGCTCACGGGGATCAACATGCATTACGTTAAGACCATCCAAGAGTTGCTTGATATTGCTCTGCCGACAAGTCACGATGAAGTAAAGAAGGACGCTGAGATTCGCGAAGAAGTGCTGAGCACAGTTCCGGTAGGGTAACTTCCACCAATCATCGCAACAAAGGCCGCGGAGAGGTCCGCGCCTTTGCTTTTGCATGCACAGGCCTGGTTACAGGCTCCCGGCGCCTTCTACCGTACAATTAGGTCAACGAGCCCTATTAGGTGGCCCTAACGTGCCACCGGCATACTCTCCGACACAAGCGGCAATGAACCGAATCCTCGCCCTTCTTCTCTTGGTCGCTCCCCTGTTTGCGCAGAGCAACACGGGTGAATTGCGCCTGAAGGTCACCGACCCGGCCGGGCTTGGGATTAAGAGCTCAGTCGAGCTGGTCAGCGAGGCCAATCACTACCGCCAATCGTTCCTCACCGATGATGCGGGTGATCTTGTGGTGAAGCGCCTTCCTTTTGGTCTCTATAATTTGCAGGTTCGGCACGCAACATTTGCTCTCGCCTCGCAAGCTGTGGAGATTCGCTCCGCCCTTCCCAACAATCAGGTCGTAAAGCTGGGCATGGTTCCCGTGCAGACAACAGTAGAAGTGGGAGCCACCGACACCCTCGTCGATCCGTATCGAGTCGGCACGGTTAACCAAATCGGGTCGGCGACAATTGCCGACCGCACCACCTCGCTGCCCGGACGCTCGTTGCAAGACCTGGTGAATTCACAGCCGGGATGGCTGTATGAAGGCAACGCGGTCCTCCATCCGCGCGGCTCGGAATACCAGACCCAGCTTGTGCTCGATGGCATTCCGCTTACCGACAACCGTTCTCCGGGCTATGGCCCTGAGATCGAAGCGGACAATGTTCAGTCGATGAGTATCTACACGGCCGGTATTCCGGCTGAGTATGGACGAAAGATGGGCGGCATCGTCGAAGTGAACACCGCGCGCGACACTCGCGATGGATTCCACGGTCAGATCGTCCTGTCGGGAGGCAGCTTCGACACTGCCGGCGCCTACACCATGCTGCAGTATCTTTCCGGCAAGAACACCTTTGGGGTCAGCGCCGATGGCGCGATGACCAGCCGCTACCTGAGTCCCCCCGTTACCCAGAACTATACGAATAACGGCACCACCGGAGATTTCTCTGGCACTTATGAGCGGGACTTCAGCCCCAACGACCGCCTCAGCATGATGTTCCGCCACGATCTGGCGAACTTTGACATACCCAACGAGCAGGTTCAGCAAAGCGCTGGACAGCGGCAGGACGGCAGCGTCTCGGAAAACATGGGGATTGTCTCCTACCAGCATCTTTTTTCGTCCAACGTAGTGGGTAATCTGGGAGCGATGTTTCGGGACAACTCGAATGGGCTGTCGTCGAACCTCTTGTCCACGCCCATCATTGCCTTCCAGCGTAACCACTTTAACGAGGCCTACTTCAAAGGAGCGATCTCCATCCATAGCGGCCGGCAGGAGTGGAAGATCGGCGTTGAGTCGGACAACATCTTTCTGCACGAAAAGTTCGCCGACGTGATCACCGATCCCTCACAGTTCGATCCTGGGACTCCGAGCAGGTTCAGCTTCGTTGGTAATCGCCCGGATCTCGAGCAGTCGGCTTTCGTCCAGGATTTGATCCGTCTGGGCAATTGGACCGTCAGCGCGGGAATTCGCTGGGACCACTACCAGCTCATCGTCAATCAAAACGCGGTCAGTCCTCGCCTGGGAGTTTCGCGCTACTTCGCCAAGGGTGAACTGCTGGTTCACTTTGCCTATGACCGGGTCTTTCAGACGCCATCGTTTGAGAACATTCTGCTTTCCAGCTCACCCGACGTGGTGGTCCTGAACCCCAACGTGCTGCGCCTGCCCGTCGAGCCATCGCACGGCAACTATTTCGAAGTTGGCATGACCAAGGGCCTCATGGGCAAGTTCAGCCTGGATGTGAATTCGTACTTCCGCAACGTCAACAACTTCGCGGATGACGATTTGCTTCTCAATACGCCGGTCAGCTTCCCAATCGCGTTTCGCAAGGCCCGGATCTACGGCACCGAAGGCAAGGTGAACATTCCTCGTTGGGGCAACTTGTCGGGCTTTGTGAGCTATTCCTACATGGTGGGGTCGGCGTACTTCCCTGTCACAGGAGGGCTCTTCCTGGGGCAGTCGGCGACGAACGCCCTTACGCAGTTAAGCGGGCGTTTCTGGGTCTCCCAGGACCAGCGAAACACGGTGCGGACACGATTCCGGTACCAGTTTCTGCCGCGGCTCTGGGGCGCCGTCGGCGCGGAGTACGGCAGCGGCCTGCCGGTGGACTTTGACGGCACCTACGAAGAGGCGCTCGCCGAATATGGCCAGGCGGTTATCGATCGCGTGAACTTCTACCGTGATAGAGTGCGGCAATCGCTGTCCGTGGACGCTTCCGTCGGGGCAGACATCTGGAAGAAAGACAACCTTGCCATGCGCCTGCAGTTTGACGCGCAGAACCTGAACAATCGGCTCAACCTCATCGATTTTGCAGGGCTGTTCTCTGGCAATGCCATAGCCCCGCCGCGCAGCTACGCGATTCGGCTGCAGACGAGCTTCTGACGTCGTCTGCCGTGCCGGGGTAGAGCGGGCCTTCAGGCCCGCGTTCGGGATCGCGATATGGTCTTGCTTCCGCCGCTGAGGTCACAGACCTCAGCGACGGAAGCGGTCTTTTTTGTTGCTGGGCGGACGTGGGCCTAAAGGCCCGCTCTACGCGAACCCGACATATAGAGCATTCACGGTTTCCCAAAGAGACCGAAATAGAACTTCAGCAGACCTGAAGGGTTCGCCGCAGACTGTTGCCATTCATAGATTTGCCGCTCCGACTCCCGCAATCGCGCGAGGAAATCATCATCGCTGATGCGGCGCTTCCCCAGCAGCTCGCGATGCTTGCGTCTCATCCTGCTCATCCCACGAAGTCCGGTCCACCATCCGCGTAGCCAGGCGCCGAACGCGTGTTTACGCGTGGCATAGATCAGCCAAAGTCCCTGGTATACGGCGATCCTCGGCAGCAGCCGCCAAAACACCGCGCGAGGATAATCCTTGGCCAAAAGATAAATCTGGTTGCGCGTGAGGTACTCGACAATTCGGGGATGCAGTACATCGCCCAGCGTGGCGCTGCCGACGTGATACGCAACCGCATCGGGCAAATACATTCCGGTGTACCCGAGCAGGTGGGCCCGCAGTGCAAGATCAAGGTCGTCGAGATAGGCAAAGAAATCTTCATCCAGCTGCCCGCAGTGTTCGAAGACCTCGCGCCGGTAAAGCACGGCCGCTCCGCAGCCGCTCAGCACCGTCATCGGCTGGTCGTACTGGCCGTCGTCCCGATCGAAATGGCCCAGACGATATGCAGCGCCAGCCATCAGCATGGCATCCCCGGCGCCGTCGAGATGAGTCCGCTGCGTCGCTCGCAACAGCTTGCCGGTAGCGAAGCCGAGCTTCGGGTCCGCGTCGAGTACCCGCACCAGTTTCTCAAGGTAGTCAGGCTGCAGTTCAACGTCGTTGTTCAGCAGCAGAACATATCGCGATGCGGTCGCCGCAACGGCGCGATTGATGGAGCCGGTCGTGCCTTCATTGGCAGGCAGCTCGATACGTTGCGTGTTGGGCGGTAGTGGATCGGGAACGACGCTGCCCGGCTGTGCCTCATTTTCGATGACGACTACTTCCCACTCAGCGGCTGGCAGCGTCTGTCGCTGAATGAATTCGAGGCAGCGTGCGGTGAGATCAGGACGATGCAGCGAGGGAATTGCAATGGTGACGGTCTTCACGCGGCTCTGCTGCAGATTGTACACACGGCTCACCCCGCTCGATAGTCAATCGCCGCGACCAATCGGACGTTCAGGAATTTGTATTACGGTGTGCCGCTTCGGCAAGCAGAGATGAGATCGCGCCGCTGAATACAGCCTCGTTGAATTCGTTGCTAACTCGCTGCAAAGCCTTGGAGCGAAGCTTGCTCCACAGAGCCGGGTCGTTATAAAGCCGGCTACACGCGTCCGCAAAATCCGCGGGACTGTTGGCAACGAGGCATTCTTCCTGATCTTTCCAGGCAAGTTGCTCTGCGATCAGCGATGACACCACCAGAGGAACACCAAACGAAGCGGCCTCGTGGGCCTTATAAGGTATGCCGGCAGAGTAGCGCGTGGGGACAACGAAAATCCGCGCCTGATTGTAAAACTCAATCAAATCCTTCTGCGGTCCAATGAGGCGCACGCCGTCTGCCTTCAAGTCGCTGAGTGCAGCATCGCTTCCATATCCTGCGATGACAAGATCGGCGTTCGTAGCATCTCGCACAAGGGGCCAGATTGCGGTACAGAAGTAACGCATGGCATCGGCGTTGGGATTATCCGCGCCGTGCATGGCTCCAACGAAAAGGAAGGTGCGGCGCTCGTCGAATCCGTACGGCGTCGGTGCTGGATCGAGCCGATAGCTAAGGATGCGCACATCCTTCACTCCGCCCGCCAGCATGACTTGGCGATCCTTCTCCGAGACCGCAATCACAACATCTGCCGCCTTGGCCAGATTCAACTCGTGTTCCATTCTGCGCGTGAGTTCTGCGGGCGACATCTCGTGGCCGTCAATCTGTGCCCGAAGCTGCTCTCGCTGCGCAAAAATCGCTTCAGCGTCGTAAATCAGCCGGGCCTTCCGCCGCATTCGGTCAGCCGCAGTCTGCTTGAGGAAAACTTCCATGTTGTGAGGACGACTTATCCAGATCAAGTCGCTGTTCGGCACGTAATTCCCGGAAAAGCCGGTCGCGGTCAAACACACCATCCAGCAATTCGACATCTCGTGGTATGTCCGAGTACTCATCCTCAGACAGCGGGTAGGTCAATGCTGCACAGGTTACATGGTGCCCCTGCTTTGCGAGGCAATTCAATATGTCATTGCTGCGCGGATAGCCAGCCCCAAGATGCCGGTGCGGAACTCGATCGTCGATGTAAAGCACCCTGGCGCCCGGCGAGTTCACGGATATGCGCGCGGACTGAATGTTGCTGCCGGAATTCGTCAAATGTCTGGGAAGCGAGTCTCTCCATTCTTCCGCGAACTTCCGATGGTTTATGGCCATCAATCCCTGCGCGGCTTCGTTTCCGTTGGAGGAGGCGGACTCGTAGTGCCGAATAACAGCGCGCGGTTCGTAGATGACGCGCAGGCCTTCTCTCCACACCTTCATGCAGTAGTCCGCATCTTCGTAGTAGGCGGGGGAATAGAGAGAATCGAAGCCTCCGAGTTCCCGAAACAACCGGCGCGGTGTGAAAAAAAAGACGCCCGAGCAATAATCCACAGGTCGTCGAAACTCATATTGCGGCCGGTCAGGATTATCACCCCGTCCGTAGCCCACCGCCGTGCCGTCCGCCCAGATGATGCTCCCCGCCTCCTGTAGATCGCCATTGGCTAGAAGGATCTTCCCGCCAACCCCGCCGACGCCCGCGTCCTCAAAATTTGCCATGGCGACGCTGAGGGCATTGGGCTGGAGCAAAACATCATTGTTGAGAAAGCAAAGATATTCTCCCTGCGCCTGATCGACGGCCTGTAAGCACGCCTTGGCAAACCCTTCATTCGTCGAGTTACGAAGAATTTTGGCGCCGTCAACCCGCTCCAGGAGATGTGTGGTTTCATCCACCGAACCATTATCCACAATCACGACTTCATAGGGAATGTCCGCGCGAGCGGCAATTGATTCCAGGCTCAGTACGGAGAGGTGGGCCTTGTTGTACAAAACCAGGATCAGCGACAACGCCGCGGGCGCCACCTGGGGAAACGCAATGCGCTCGTCGTTGTTAAGGAGCTGCTGCAACCGATTTCGTCCGGCCTTGTCCCAGGAATGCTGGCCGCCAGGCACGTTGACCGGGTTGGAAGTGCGATACGTCCGGCTTACAGTCCATAGCCACAGGCGTTGTTTGGTAGCAGCGGGGAGAGGCAGACGGCCGATAATGCCACGCCTGACGAAAAGGCGCTCTTCAACTCCGCCCTTGAATGCTGTAACCAGAAGATGGGCTCGCCTTGCTTGCCGTTGCGCCCACACTGTGGCGGTCCGAAAGGGCATGGCTATCTGCCGAACGGGAGGCAGCGGACTCCGATGTTACTCAACGAGACTAACTCGGCGACGACCTTAGCTACGCCAGCAAACATATTCGCCGTGGCCTCCCAGAAACGGCTTTCTGCGGTACGCGGCGCTAGCCGGTTGCGCTCACGACCTCCGGAGCCATCGAACTCTTGTAAACCGCGATTACCTCATCAGAAGGGCCGTCGGCGATGATGGCGCCGCGATCGATGAGAAGTGTCCGATCGCAATGGTGCAAAACCTGGTCCAACGCATGACTGACAAAAATGATTGTCTTGCCCGCCCGGCGAAAGCTACGGATGCGCTCGAAACACTTCTGCTGAAACGGCATATCCCCGACCGCCAGTATCTCGTCAATCAGCAGAATCTCGGGATCGATCTCCGTGGCCACGGAGAACGCCAGCCGCATATACATACCGGACGAATATTGCTTGACCGGCGCGTCAATAAAATCCCCGATTTCGGCGAAGTCGATAATACGCTCTTCGCGTTCCAGCATCTCACGCTTGGAATAACCCATCAGCAGGCCATTGAGCAGGATGTTCTCCCGTCCCGTCAGGTCATGGTGGAACCCGGCGCCCAGCTCGATCAGCGGGGCCAGCGAGCCCCTGACTTCTACTGTTCCTTGAGTAGGTTGGTACACGCCGGCAATGATCTTGAGTAGTGTGCTCTTGCCTGACCCGTTGCGTCCGATCAGCCCCAACATCTGGCCATGCGGGACTTCGAACGAAGCGTTCTTGACAGCATCGAAATCATGATAGTGCACTTTGTGCCGGAAGAACTTGGAGAAGAGTTCACGCAAAGTATCGGGCCGCTCCTGGATGACCCGAAAACGCTGGGTTACGTTCTCCAACCGGATTGGAATCGAACTTGTGGACATTTTCGGCTCAGACGTAGAACACAAATGTGTCCTGATTCCTGCGAAAGATGGCAAAGCCGACGAACAGGCTGATGAAGGCACACACAAACGAAGCTATGATGGACGGCGCCTTTGGCAACATGCCGTAGTACACCGACAAGCGGAAGCCGTTGATCACGTAAATGATGGGATTCATCTTGAAAATCCATTGGTGCTTAGCGGGTATGAAGTCGAGAGAGTAGATGATGGGAGTGACATAAAACCAGGCCGAGAGAAGGACCTGTAGAATGTGGGTCACATCCCGGTAATAGACATTAGCGGCCGCGAAGAAAAACGACATGCCCATGGTAAAAATCACAAGCGCCAGGACCGGCACAGGCAGGTACAGCCACGTCCAGTAAAAGTGATGACGCATCAGCAGAACCAGCAGCGCCAGCGGAATCATTGACAGCCCCAGGTTGATGAGGTTGGAAACTATGGCTGCCATCGGAAACACCAGCTTGGCAACCCTGACTTTCTTGATCAAATCGCCGTTACCCACGATGGACTCGGCCGCATAGGACAAGGATTGCGCGAAGAACGTCCAGGGCAGTAAGACGCTGAGCAGAAATATGGCATAGTGCGGAATGGGAAAACGCAGCAGCGTGGAAAAGACCAGCGTCAGCACCAGCATGAGCAACGCCGGGTTCAGCAGCGCCCACAAAAAGCCCAGCACTGACCGCTTGTAGCGGATTTTCAATTCTTTCAGGGCCAGCGCCCAGATCAATTCGCGATAGCGGTATGTGTCTCGAACCAATTCAGTCATAAAGGCAGTAGAAACCTCGATGTTAAACGATTTTAGCGGGCGCCGCTTGCGCTTTGACAGGCGTTCGATGTGGTCTTGGGTTCAGCGACTGGGCCCGAGGTTCAGGTCGGTCATTCCGCGCAGCAGTTCCCGTTGCTCGTCCGTGTAGCTGTTGCGGAACTCCTCGGAATTCATCGCCTGATTGCGTGCATCCGGCGGCATCCCACGCAAGCGGCGGTACTCCTGCGAAACCTTGGCCCTCTGGTCTTCCGGCAGGTTGTGGTAACGCTCGAACAGGTTGCGCGCGTTGGCCTGCTGCTGCGGCGTCATATGCTCGAAGGTTTCCATACGGTCGAGTATCTGCGCCTTCTTCTGCGGAGGCTGGCTGTTGAAGCTGCGCAGCCGGTCGAGCAACTGGTTCTGCTTCTCCGGCGAAAGCTTTTGGAAAGCCGGCTCCTGTTTCAGTTGCTGTTCCTGTTGGCTGGGCGGAAGGTTTCCGTACTTGCGCAGCCAATCGCCGCGATGAGGTCCCGGACCCTTGGGCTGGAACGGGTAACTGTTGGTGGAACTCTGCGAACCGGTTGACGGCGCGGCGCTTCTCGGCGGCTGTGCCGCCGATCGCGCTGATCCCGATTTTTGCCATCCCGACCAAAGTGCCAGCGCCGGCATCGTGCTGAACACCAGCACCAGAAGGGCCAGAATGGACTTGGAGGCGCGCACGACTTCTAATTACTCCGTGGAAGACTGCCCGTCAAGAGCGTCGAACTCAGTAAACAAGTCGGCGTTCTTGTCGAGATATTGCAAATCGCTGACGGCCGTATCAGCGTTGCTCATCCGTATGACGGTATCGTTCGAGGCGATGGTGCTATTGTGCCGGAAATTGCCAACTTCCAGCATGCTGACGCCGACCACAACCAACACCATGGCGGCGGCCGCCGCTATCGGCCGGCGCAGCCAAGCAAGCCAGCCGACAGGCTGCACTGCGGCTTCTTCACGCACCACGGCCCGCAAACGGGAGCTGAAATAGGGGGAAGGCTCCGGCGCTTGCCACTCATCGAGCAGCGCCATGGTCTGCCTGAACGAAGCCAATTCCTCAGCACAAGCGGCGCAATTCCGCAGGTGCTCCTGCACTTCGGGCGAGGCCCCGGCCGGCCCGCTCAGCACCGCTTCCATCAACTCTTCGCGAATGTTCTCGCACTTCATAATGCACCCAGCTTCCTGCTTATAAGAACTGTTTCAATGTTTCACGCAGCGTTTCATACGCCCGGAACAACAACGACTTGGTGGCCGACTCACTCAGCTTCAATACCGCGGCGATCTGCTTGTAATCCATGCCTTGGTACTTATGCATAATGACGGCCATACGCTGCCGCTCCGGCAATGCTTCAACCTGGCGGCGAATGGCCGCCAGTCTTTCCCGCCGCAGGATGGTCTGCTCGGCGTTCAAGCTGCCATCCGGAACGTCCATCGTCAAGCCCGTTTCTGTATCCGGCTCGTCGATGTTGACGACGTTTTCCGGGCGTTCGTGCTTGGTATCGCGAGCGTGGTTCACTGCCAGATTGGTGGCGATGCGATACAACCATGTGGTGAACTTGGCGCTCGCCGCATAACTCTGTCGCGAACGGTACACCCGCAGAAACACCTCCTGCGCCAATTCCTCCGATACCGCCTGGTTATGCGTCATGCGATACATGAAGCTGATCATCGGCCGGCGGTATTTCTCCACCAGATAATCGAAGGCGCCATCGTCGCCTGCGGCCACGCGCAGCATGACCTCAGCGTCGCTGAGCATTTCGAGTAAACCAGGATCAGCCAATGCGCCCCGTAATGGCGGTTCCGCCGTTCCCCGGGCGGAGCCACCCACCAGCATGACTCGATCTAACGCAATACTGCCCACATCGCCAGTAACCCTTCTGGCACCAGAAAGTTGCGTCGAAACACCCCACCCCGGCGCCGGCCTCGGACCGCCCCGGTTGGGGGCTGCGTCCTGGGAAGAATCAGGAACCTCTGGGTCAGACTTTGGGTCCTCGGTTGGCACTTGGCAATCTGCTGCACGCAGCCGGTTAAACCAGTATTATGCACGATGAACCCTATGCAAGCTAATCAGTACCATAATGCGGTGCCAAAACGCCTTTGGCTTGCCGTCCCGCTTGCATTGCTCCTTTTAGCGCTCCTCTGGGGTCGAGCGTCCCAGGTGGCCGCACAAGCCCGTCAGGAGCCACCTCCCGAGCAAGAGGAGCCGAACGGGTCCAGCCAGGAGCCGCTGACCCTGACCGAGCAGGTGATCCGGGACGTGCTGGAGCCGCTGCAAAGGGGCATTGAGGAGCATAGCCTCGCACGGGTCCTGTCCGTTTTCGATCCCCAGGAGACGCCCGACTACGCCCAGCTTCGCGACCAGATGAGAGCATTCCTGACCCAATACGAATCTGTCCGCTTTCGCTACAAGGTTTTGCAGGTCACTTCCGAGAAAGACCAGGCATTTGCCATTGCCGACATTGACATGGCTGCCACGCCGGCCGACGACACCAAGTTCCCGGTGCAGAGATCAACCCAGATGCGGTTCCAAATGAAACTCGAAGGCAAGGGCTGGAAACTGGTCGGCTTCAAGCCCGCCGACTTTTTCACCCAATGAACCGCTCCTACCCAGAACATCCCATCGTCGGAGTCGGCGCGGTCATCGTCCAAGGTGGCCGAGTGCTGCTGGTGCGCCGCGCCACTGAGCCGCTGAAGGGCGCATGGTCTGTCCCCGGCGGAATGTTGGAGTTGGGCGAGAAGCTCCGTGACGGCGTGCAGCGCGAAGTGCTGGAGGAAACCGGGCTCGTCGTCGAGCCCGGCGAAGTATTGGACGTCTTCGACAGCATCTTTACAGACGCTGAAGGGCGCACGCAGTATCACTACGTGCTGATCGACTACCTATGTCGCAGAATCTCGGGTGAAGCCAAAGCCGGAACTGACGTCAGCGATGTGAGATGGGTCAGCGAAAGCGATCTGCCGGCAATAGGACTGCGAGACTCGATCCAGCAGGTCGTAAGAAAAGGAATTGTCCGAACGAGACAAATTACCAGTTGACGCCGCGCCGCTTTTGCGGAGACGATTGCCTCTTCAGGAGACTTTGATGACCCATCGATTCATAGGCGCTATTGCCTTCGTTTTCGTTCTATCTGCACTCGTTTCGGCTGTAGCTCAGCAAACGACCGAGAACCCCCTGGCACCGCCTCCGGCGAGCCCTGGCAGTCAGGCCCCTCCTCCTAAGCCTCCAGACATCGTCTGCTGGGGCAGCGGCCCCAACTGGAGCATTCAGTTCGTCTCCTGGGGAGCGCGGTACCTGGGCATCAACCAGCCGGACCAGGACTTTCTCGGCGGCTTCTTCTGGGTCCCGGACCAGAAGGTTTGGGTATGGCAACGGAAGAACAATCTCGCTCCCGTCAGCGGTTATGGATTGTCGGCAACCATCACCAAGGCGTCCTGCACCGATCCTGTCCGCAAGGAAACCTTTCCCTGGTCGGCGCAGGTCAACCTGCCACAAGGAGATATGGTGAGCGGCTGCTGCCGCAAATTGAAGCCCGGGGAGGCCCCGGTCGGACCGCACGGCCTGCCGTCCAACAAAACACCGCCGCAGTGATGAGACGCCGCACTGCCTATGCTTTCGAAGTCGTTTCCACCACAGAAGATCTAACCCGCTACAGATATCGTCTGCGGGACTCGAACAGCGGCTAGCGATCTAACAGAATCGTCTCGTGGCCCTTGTACGTGGTGCGTTGGAACTCCCGATAGCCACATTTCTCCGCGACACGAAGCGACGTAAGATTCTCTGGATGGATTATGCAAGCCGTGCGCGCGTGCCCAAAGTGTTGGTCGCCCCAGGTGAGCGCCGCACGAACTGCCTCCGTCGCATAGCCCCTGCCGTGGGCTCGCGAGGCCAGCACCCACCCCAGTTCGGGTGTGCCTTCCAGCGATGGCTTGATGTCCCGCTTGAAGTCGGCGAATCCTAACTCGCCGACGAACTCGCCAGTGGCATTCTCTTCGATGGCCCAGTAACCGAAGCCGAGCCAGGCCCAGTGTCCAACGTAGCGCAGCAACCTGGTCCAGACCTCCTCCCGCGAAAATGGCTTGCCGCCGATGTAACGCGTGACGATCGCATCTCCCCACATCGCAGCACAATCGGCGAAATCCGCAAGCCGATGTCCGCGCAGCCTGAGGCGCTCGGTTTCAAGAATAGGAACCTCCACGGGAGAACGAGCCAAACCGTCCATGAAACACCTCGCTTTAACCGAACACTAATAGAAAAGACCCGCAGCGTCTTGCGCCAGCGGGTCCTTCCGGTTAGCTGTTGGGATTGGCCTGAGGCTGTCCACTCTATGTGGCCCCAGCGGCAGACTTCACAGCTATGGAGTCTTGCGAGGAAATTAGAGCAGAAGCCCTAAGCCTCAGCCACCTCACTTGGGATACTACATGGACCATCAATTTTCATAGGCTTTGGATCGACCTCCTTTCCAGTGTATGGGCAAAATATCATCGGCTATCGTCCGGCGTCAATGCCCAGGCGTTGGCTTACTGGCTGCCTACTTCGAAAGCGCAAAATCCCCGCCAGCAAGGTTGGTGATGATGTGACCGGGTTGTCTCATGCGGGGTTCTGCAGTCTTTTACTTCGTGGAGAGCAAAACCGCGGAATTGCAGCTAAAATAACGCCATCGACGAGGCATGCAATGTCAACCGCTACGCAACTGCCGGTCCACGAATATCTGCATACCAGCTACAGCCCGGATTGCGATTACGTTGATGGCGAACTGCAGGAGAGAAACTCGGGAGAACTCGATCATGCCGAAGTGCAGGGCCCGCTCATACAATGGTTTCGCGATCGCGGCAAAGAATGGAATATCCGGGCCTTGCCGGAGATTCGGATGCAGATTACCCCGACGCGGTTCCGGGTCGCTGATCTCGCCCTGATTTCACGTGGTGAACCCGCTGAGCAGGTGTTGCAGCGGCCTCCGATTGCCGTAATCGAAGTGCTCTCACCTGAGGACCGCGTGTCTCGCTACCAGCAACGCTTCGCGGATTACCGTCAGATGGGAATTGCGTGTATCTGGGTGGTGGACCCAAAGACGCGGCGCGGATATGACTGCTCGGAAGGAAGTTGGATCGAAACCATGTCCTTCCGTATCGAGAATTCTCCCGTTGCCGTCGACCTCTCGGTGATCTTTGCCGACCTGGAAGACCAATAAGCCACAGCCTTCCGCTTCGGGATGTTCGCATCCGCGGGGACCTGCGCTGTCTGCAGTCGCTTTGATAGCTACGCCCGCTCAAACGCGTGCTTGAGGTGCAACTCTTCCAGCGCGTGATCTTTCGCAGCAATGAACTCGTGCGCCTGTGCCAGCAGGCCGTCGGTGGCCCGTGCATAGTCCCCGGCAAGCTCGACCATCCCTCGCGCCGCCAGGTCCTGCGCCGCGGCAACCAGTTTGTCGACAAGATTGGGATCCGCAGCGCCCAGATACTGCGCGTCGCAAGGATCGCTGATCATCACCGGCTCACGTGCGCTGGCGCTGAGCCAGAAGACCTTGCGCGCGACGAACTCCTCCACCTGCTGCTGGGTTGCATTCCAGAACGTAAAGTGCTGATGGCGAATGCTGTAACTCCGGCTCGACACCGGCACCGGCTGCCGCTTGCCCGACTTCAGCAGCTCCAGTTGTTTCTCGTCGAGCGCTTTGCGTGCCGTGTTGATGGCAACCCAGAAGGCCAGGTCGCTGTCCAGCGCAGGCAACACCTCTTTGATGGTCTGCGCCAGGTTGAGTGCGACGTCGGCATGCAACGGCCCGCCGTCCGCCAAGTGCACCGTACCGTGCAGCACGTACCAGTCGCTGCCTCCCTCAGACCGATGGAACGGCCACTGCAACTCAATCCGCACGGGAAAGCCGTGCAGGGTAACGCCGGAGAATATTTTTTCTGATGTCATGCCAGAAGCTCATAATCAAGACTGTCATCCGAGCAAGGACTTCAGTCCGAGTCGAGGGACCCCTATAGCAGCAGGATATTCCATTTACGCGTCCCCGGGGGACACCGCGACCGTGCCGTCGTCCATAATGAATGGGCGCATGGAGACCGCCCGCATCGCCGAACTATTGCATCCGTTCATCGCGGAGGCGCCGCATTCGCCCCAGATGCTCAAACAGTTGCAGCGCTACCTCGATCTCCTGCTGCGCTGGAACGCCCGCATTAATCTGACCGCGGTGCGCGAGCCGGAGCAGATTGTCACTCGCCACTTCGGCGAGTCGTTATTCGCCGCGCAGATATTATTTCCGACATCAGAGAAGAATCCAAGCCTTATGCCGGAGGCTAAAGCCTCCTTTCAGTCTCGTGGGCAGCCGGTACGCAGGCCTGAAGGCCTACTCTGCCCGGTCACTACCCTCGCCGATGTCGGCTCCGGCGCAGGCTTTCCGGGAATTCCAATGAAGCTGTTTGCGCCGGAAGTAGAGCTCACCCTGATCGAGTCGCACAACAAGAAAGCCACGTTCCTGCGTGAGGTCGTCCGGGCGCTCGATCTCGATCGCGCTGAAGTCTTTTCCGGTCGCGCCGAGCACTGGGAGAAAACCGCGGACTTCGTAACGCTGCGGGCTCTCGAGCAATTCGAGCGTGCATTGCCGGTCGCGGCCGGGCTGGTCGCACACGGTGGCAGGTTGTACCTGCTGATCGGCACCGGGCAAGTACCAACTGCACGCAAGGTCCTTGGCGCAAGCTGGACTTGGCAGGAGCCGGTTCCGGTGCCACTGAGCACAGAGCGCGTGGTTCTGGTAGGGAGCCGCAGATGAATCGTCTATACTCCACCCTTCCGGAGGAGAAGTGACGTCGGTAGTAAGCGCACCTGGCCAGATTCGGCCCAGCCCGGTTGCCTCGTCGTCCCGACGCACCATCCTGCTCGGCCTCCTCCTGGCTTTCACGACCATTGCACTGTATTACCCCGTGCACGGCCATCCCTTCCTCAACTACGACGACGGTCTCTATGTCACCGAGAACGACCAGGTCCAGGCTGGCCTGACCTGGCTCACGGTAAAGTACGCCTTCACTACGTTTGATGTCGGCACCTGGCATCCGCTGACGTGGCTGTCGCACGCGCTCGACTGCCAGTGGTTCGGTCTCGATCCCGGCCTGCACCACGACACCAGCCTGCTCGTGCACACGCTCAACGTCGTCCTGTTGTTCTGGGTGCTGCACGCCGCCACGGGATACGCCGGCCGCAGCGCCATGGTGGCTGCGCTTTTCGCCCTGCATCCCATCAACGTTGAGTCGGTGGCCTGGATTGCCGAGCGTAAGAACCTGCTCAGCATGTTGTTTTTTCTGCTCGCGCTGGGCGCTTACCGCTGGTACGTCCTGAGACCTTGGCTTGGACGATACATTGTCGTCGCGTCCCTCTTCACTCTGGGATTGCTATCCAAGCCGCAAGTGGTCACCTTCCCGTTCGTTCTGCTGCTGTGGGATTACTGGCCGTTGCAGCGGATGTCTTTTGCCGGCGACACACCCGCAAGACCATCGGACGGCGCCATCCGCACGAGAACTTTTTCCTGGCTGCTGCTGGAGAAGCTCCCGCTCTTTGCGCTTTCCGCCGCCAGCGCCGTCATCACCATGGCCGCAACTCGTACCGACACCGAGAAAATCCTCTATCCGCGTCACATTCGTATCGAGGCGGCGATTGTTTCGTATGTCCAGTATCTGGAGAAGGCGGTTTGGCCGTCGCGCCTCGCGATGTTTTATCCGCATCCCGGAAGTTCCTTGCGGCCGTGGCACGCTTACGTAGCGCTATTCCTGCTCGTTGCCATCACGGCGCTGGCCGTCGAAGCTCGCAATCGCCGCTATCTTCTCGTGGGATGGTTGTGGTTCGTGGGCACGCTGGTGCCGATGCTCGGTCTGCAGCCGGTGGGCTACAGGGGCATGCAGGGCATCGCCGACCGCTACGCTTATCTGCCGTTCATTGGGCTCTTCATCATGATTTGCTGGGGCGTACCGGACTTGCTGTCCAAACGCACCGCAACAAGAAGCCCCGCCTGGCTTGCTGGCCTGAGCCTGGCTGTCCTGCTCGCACTGGCAGTTGTTGCCCGTCGCCAACTCACCTACTGGAGCGACAACGCCAGCTTGTGGTCACACACCTTGCAGGTCACGGGTCCCAACTGGCTGGCAGAGAACAATCTTGGCAAAATACTGCTGAGCGAAGGCCAGGAGGAAGCCGGTGTCGCGCACTTCTTTCGCGCGGTGGCCATTTATCCAAACGACCCCGTCAGCAATATGAACATTGCGCTGTACGAACAGAAGCACGGCAACCTGCCCGAGGCCGTCACGCACTTTAAGATTGCCATCACCACTTCGCATGACAATAAGCTCAAGGTTGCTGCACTCAAGAGCCTGGGACGCGCCTACACCGATCTCGGTGACCCCATGCGAGCGCACGAGTGTTTTGCCGCCGCGGCCAGGCTGGGCCAACCGGAATGACGTTTTCCCTTCCGAGCTTCGGTTGGATTTCCCGCTGGCCGCAAACGGCCCTGATTCTACTGACGCTAATCTGCCTGCTCCCTTTTTCACGCAAAGCTTTTCACGCCGACGACCCGCTATTTATCCGGGCAGCGCAGCAGATTACGCTGCATCCCCTCGACCCCTACGGATTTCAGATGGTCTGGTATGAGTATGCAAAGCCCATGTCGAGGGTCACGCAGAACCCTCCGCTGGCCAGCTATTACATGGCATTGGCGGGTTCCGTTGCGGGATGGTCCGAAAGGAGGTTGCACCTCAGCTTCCTGCTTCCGGCGCTGGCGGTCGTGCTCGGCACATATCGCCTCGCGCTGCGGTTGACACAACAGCCGTTTGTGGCCGCGGCCGCAACTCTGCTGGCGCCCGGATTTCTGGTATCGGCCACGGGCGTGATGTGCGACGTGATGATGCTGGCGCTTTGGATCCTGGCAGTCCTGTTCTGGATCGGGGGTCTGGACGAGCCCGTCAAGCCCCTCAGTCTGGCAATTTCCAGCGTCTTAATTGCCGCGTGCGCCCTGACAAAGTACTTCGGAGTGTCCTTGATCCCGCTCCTTTTGGCGTACTCACTCATGCGCAAGCGTCGCCTGGGAAGCTGGATCGCGTTCCTGGCGATACCAGTGTTCCTTCTGGCAGGCTACGAGCTTTGGAGCCGCGCAGTTTACGGAAACGGACTGCTTTCGTACGCGCTTTATTATGCCCGCGGATCGCATAGCAAGGACCGTGAGGCGCTTTCGGCCTTTGGCCGTATTGTTGTAGTCCTCAGTTTTGCAGGCGGCTGTACATTGCCTGCTCTGACATTCGCGCCCTTGCTCTGGCGCCGCAAGCAGCTTCTCGTGGCTGCCGTTCTGGGTGCCCTGCTCGGAATTTCTCTCTACCGTGGATGGCCGAGTCTCGGAGCGGCCTACCTCGATCACGATTGGGTCTTAAAGCACTGGGGATGGGTCAACCTCCAATTGCTCTTCGCCTTCGCCGGCGGAATTTCGATTTGGGCGCTGGCGCTCACCGATTTCTGGAAGAACCGGGATGCTCCTTCGTCGCTCCTGCTCCTCTGGATTGCAGGCACCTACTTCTTTGCCATTGCTGTGAACTGGACTATAAATTCCCGGTCGCTGCTTCCCCTGATTCCGGCAGCGTCCATTCTCATCGCACGACGGCTCGACCGAATTCCGTCGTTGTCTCCCCGCTGGTGCTGGCTGGCATGGAGTGCCCCCCTGATTGTGGCGGGAGTGGTTGCCCTATGGGTGGCCTATGGAGATGCGGTATTGGCCAACACGGCACGGGTCGCTGCGGGGTACGTTCACCAACAGACCCGCGATGAGTCCGGAGCCGTGGAATTCCAGGGACACTGGGGGTTCCAGTACTACATGGAGGCGTTCGGAGCCCGCCCCTTGGAACAAGGCGAGTCTGGGTCTCATCCCGGAGACATCATCGTAGTGCCGGTGAACAATACGAACCCGTTCAAGCTCGCCGAAGAAACAACTCTGATGAAGATCGTCGATGTTGCAGTGCCCGCCCGGGTGGCGACGATGAGCCCAGGGTTGGGGGCAGGGTTTTACTCTTCTGTTTGGGGGCCACTGCCATTCGCCTTCGGCGCTGTTCCCAACGAGCGCTACTACATGGTACGAGTAGTACGGAGATAGAAAGCAGGAAGGGAGCCTATTGACGTCCGCCAGTTCAAGCGCTGCACAAGAGACGCCATCGAGACCGCGTGCTGAGGCCTCGCCGGAACGATGGGGGTTTGTTCTTGCTCTCCTGCTCATCGTCGCCACGGTCGCGCTTTACCACTCCGTCAAGCATTATCCATTCTTCAACCTGGACGACCGGGACTACGTGATCCGCAACTTCCAGATTCAATCCGGACTCGACTGGGACACGGTGCAGTGGTCGTTCACCACCTTCTACTCTTCGAACTGGCACCCTCTCACATGGCTCTCGCACGCGCTTGACTATCAGCTCTTCCACCTGGACCCCGCCGGACATCACGACACCAACGTTCTGTTCCATGCCCTGAACGCGGCCCTGCTCTTCTGGGTGCTGTGGCGGGCGACAGGCTATGCCGGCCGCAGCTTCATGGTGGCAGCGCTCTTTGCCCTGCATCCCATCAATGTCGAGTCCGTTGCCTGGGTCTCGGAGCGCAAGAACGTGCTGAGCATGTTCTTCTTTCTGCTCGCCCTCGGAGCCTACCGATGGTATGCGCAAGGAGCGTCCCAGCTTCGGGCGCCCCAGCCCTCTCGCCTCCGGCGGGAGGTTGGGAATGTCGGCCGCTATCTCGTCGTTGTGTTGCTGTACGCCCTTGGCCTGATGGCCAAGCCGCAAATCATCACCTTCCCATTCGTGCTGCTGTTGTGGGATTACTGGCCGCTGCGGAGGATGTTCGCGGCCAACGACGATCTTTCCGGAAAGGCGCCGGATACGAGGCTCCCCGGAAAAAGCCTCACCTGGCTGATCGTGGAGAAGCTGCCACTGTTCGTCCTCTCCGCCGCGAGCGCCGTGCTCACCATCAAGGCGCAAGCCATGACGGGCGCGCTCAACGGCATTTTCACCTCCTATCCGTTTTCCATCCGCCTGGAGAACGCCATCGTCGCTTACGTGCGCTACATGGGCAAAGCGGTTTGGCCCTCGCATCTTGCCGTCTTCTATCCTCACCCTGAAACCTTACTGGATCCGTGGCAGGTCGCCGCGGCCGCAGTGGTTCTCCTCATGATTACTGCGCTAGTCATTGCCGGCCGCCATCATCGCTACTTTCTGGTGGGGTGGCTCTGGTTTCTCGGCACGCTGATACCCATGATCGGCCTGGTGCAAGTGGGCGCGCAGGCCATGGCTGATCGCTACGCTTATTTGCCCTTCATCGGCTTATTCATCATGATTTGCTGGGGCGTGGCCGAATTCCAACCGGCTGGCGGTTCCGCCCGCTCCGAATGGACGGAAGAAGGCCACACCTCTTCCACCTGGCTGACCATCGCCTGTCTTGGGATGCTGCTGGCGCTCGCCGCGGTCGCTCATCAGCAGCTCTGGTACTGGCGCAACAGCGCCGCCCTGTGGGAGCACGCCGCCGAGGTCACTCGCGGCAATTGGATGGCCGAGGACATGCTCGGCAGCGTGATGCTGGAGGCGGGAAAACCAGACCGCAGCCTCGCGCATTACTATCGCGCACTCGACCTCAACCCCGACGATCCCATCAGCAACATCAACGTTGGGAACTGGAACCTGTATGCGGGCAAGCCGCGCGAGGCCATTGAGTATTACCAGAAGGTGCTCCGCTCACCGCGAGCGCCGCAAGTCCTGAGGACCAAGGCCACCGAAGGCCTGCAGCGTGCTTATCATGACCTCGGTATCGTGGATATGTCCGGGCAAGGCTCGAAATCGCAGTAATCATCGGAGGCGTGATTGACAGCTGCGAGCCCGCCCCGGAAGACGCTGCCATCCAGCCACCCGGGACTCCTCGCTTTCGCGCTTGCCATTGCCACGCTCGCCGTCTACTACCCGGTCCGTCATCTCCCCTTCATCAACTACGATGACAACCTTTACGTAACCGAGAACGTTCACGTCCAGTCGGGGCTGGAATGGGACACGGTACAGTGGGCCTTCACCACCCACGATGCCTCGAATTGGCATCCGCTGACCTGGCTCTCGCATGCCCTCGACTTCCAACTCTTCCGGCTGGACCCCACCGGGCCGCACGTTGTCAACCTTCT
Organism: uncultured Acidobacteriaceae bacterium; assembly: GCA_963703645.1. Taxonomy (GTDB): domain Bacteria; phylum Acidobacteriota; class Terriglobia; order Terriglobales; family Acidobacteriaceae; genus Bog-257. The sequence goes on along the minus strand of CAVPFD010000031.1, from coordinate 7,353 downwards.
ACTGCACACGCTCAATGTGCTGCTGCTCTTCTGGGTGCTGTGGCGCGCAACCGGACTTGCCGGCCGCAGCGCGATGGTGGCCGCGCTGTTTGCGCTGCATCCCATCAACGTGCAATCAGTCGCCTGGGTTGCCGAGCGCAAGAACCTGCTGAGCATGATGTTCTTCCTGCTCGCCCTGGGCGCCTATCGCTGGTACGCGCTTTGCGTGCCCCACCCTTCCCACCGCAGGTGGGAGGGTGGGAAAAGTGGTCGCTATCTCGTCGTCATGCTCCTCTTCGCTCTCGGTCTGATGGCCAAGCCGCAAATCATTACCCTGCCGTTTGTCCTGTTGCTGTGGGACTACTGGCCTCTGCGACGAATGGCCGCCGGCAATTTTCTTCGGCTCCTGCTGGAGAAGCTCCCTCTCCTCACGCTGGCCGCCGTCAGCGCGGTAGTCACGCTCTCGGCGCATCGTGCCGGACAAGCTGTCCGCTCGCTCCCGCTCTCCATGCGAATTGCCAATGCCGTCCTCTCCTACGCGCGTTACGTAAAGCGGGCGGTCTGGCCGTCGGGCCTTGCGCTCTTCTACCCCCATCCCGTGGTACATCTGACAACGTGGGAGGTTGTGGCCGCTGGTGTGTTTCTATTAGGCATAACGACGTTCGCCTTTCGCTTTTCGCTCTTCGCTTTTCGCCAGACGGGCACGGATGAAATAGCGAATAGCAAACGGCAAACAGCGAAAAGCGGCATCGTCGGCTGGCTTTGGTTCCTCATCACGCTGCTGCCCATGATCGGCATCATCCAGGTCGGCACACAAGGCATGGCCGACCGCTATGCTTATCTGCCGTTCATCGGATTGTTCCTTATGTTCGTCTGGGGCATCGCCGACTGGGCCGACCAGCGGCAGATTCCCGCCAAGGCGCAAGCCGCCGCCGGCATCGCGGTGCTGCTGGCGCTGTCCGTAGCGACCCGCCGCCAGCTCGACTACTGGCACGACAGCGTCACTCTCTGGACGCACACCCTCGCCGTGACACGCGGCAACTACATCGGAGAGGTGGACTTGGGCGCAGCTCTCATTCAGCGCGGGGATGTGACGGGAGGCATGGAACATTTTCGCGCCGCAACGGCTATCGATCCGCAAGATCCGCTGGCCAACATGTACATCGCCCGCTACGCGCAGACGCAAAACAATTTACCCGAGGCCATTGCGGCCTACAAGAAGGTCATCGCCGCCAGCCTCGATCCCAGCCTGAAGGCCCGCGCCTATCAGAACATGGGCTACGCTTATCGCGCGCTGGGCGACGAGGCCGAAGCTCAGAAGTGCTTCCGCGCCGCCGCCGAATTAGGGTACTAGAGCGGTGTCAACGTTGTTGTATCGAGTTTTTGAAGGGACGCGGCTTCAGCCGTGCCGTAAGCCCTTTGAAACCCGTGGCCTTTAGGCCCTGAGGGACAGCCCCTCAGCGGCTAAAGCCAAGTTCAAGACGTCTTTCTACGGCATGCCTGAAGGCGTGCCCCTTCAAAACCATTCTTGAGAGGCACCTACTGTAGCGCTGCCTTAGAAGTGAAACCCCAACTGCACCGTCAGCGCCCGCGGCGTCACGTAATGGGTGCCGCTGAACGTTGACAGGAAGTTATACAGTGAATACTGGTTCGTCAGGTTGATCGCCGTCAAGGTCAAGCTCCACTTATATCTGTCCCCCAGGAAGAGGTTGTCATCGCCTATGGCCAAATCAAACAGGTTGCGCGACGCGATACGGGGTGGCATGTGGTCGTCATTCTCGGTTCCCGGCGGCGGTACTTTCGTGAGCGTAGAGCCGAACTGCGATGCCAGACACGTAAAAGGCAGAGCAACCGTCGGAGTTGCGTGCACGCCATTGCAGGTGAATCCAGCCTGAAACTCCTGATCGGCGGTTAGCGGGATTCCCAACGGATCGGTCATGGTGATGGCCGGCAGCCCGTTGAGCGTGGTCGATTGCGGGCAATCGTTATAGGCAAAGATTCCGTAGCACGGCACCGCGCCGGCCACCAGTCCGCTGTCGTAGCGCCAGTTAAAGCCGAACCATGGCCCGCGCTTCCAGGGCGTCTGGTATTGCAGATGGGCGGTCATGTTATAGGCTTCGTCGTGGTCGATGCGGAACACCCCCGAGGGCGCCGTAGGTGTGGCTCCGGCTCCCGCGATCTGGGGAGTGAAGAAGCGGGCAGCGACGCTGGACATCACCACCAGCGCGCTGAAGCCATGCTGGACGGGTACGCTGGCGCGCAACGCAAAGCCCGGAATCTTTGAGTTATGCCATTCGATCGGGAAGGTGATGGGCGTGTTACCCAGCACGCTGAAGTCGTAGGCGCTGTGTGTGTACTTCCAGATGTACTCGGCGTCCACCACCATGAACCGTCCGAAGGCCTGCTGCAGGCCAATGTGAAACTCATTGCGAAAGCCCGGAGCCAGTGGCGTCGTCGTGCTGGATGAGCAGCCTAGAAGAGGATTCAAAACCGGCGAGCTGCATCCGGTGCTGGAGAGCACCAGGTTCTCGTTAAACGGCGTCTCCAGCGTGCGGGCGTAGGAGACGCGAAGAATCATGTTGAGGGTCTGGAAATTGTAGGAAAGTCCCACGCGGGGCTCCGCTTGCGTAGCGGTGGACAGTCCATTGTAGAAGTCACCGCGGATTCCGACATTGAAGCTCCAGTTGCGCAGGGTGATGCTGTCCTGCACATACATCGCCAGCTCTTTCACGTCGGTGTGGCCGACAAACGGGAAAAGGCTCCCACCGCGCGTCAGGTCGTAGGGAAGCAGGACAGGATTGAACAAGGGGTAGTAAGCGGAGTTGGGTGCATTCGGGTTCGAAGCAACGTTGGGCTGGAATCCCGCTCCCGCGCACTGCGATGGATTGGTAAAACCGTTGACCGGGACGGCGTTTCCATTTAAGCAAGGTGCGTTGAGGCTTGGATCGACGATCCCAAGCTGGTCATTCTCCTGCAGGAATGTCTGCTCATACATGACCCCGGCCTTAATGTTGTTAATGCCCTTGGTATAGGTAACGTTGGCGATTGCGCCGGCATTGAGAAGCGTGCGTTGCTGGGCGACGGTTTCCCTCTGGAGGTTCGGTGGGCCAAGATCGTCGAAAGGGTCGTTGCTGGGGTAGTAGTTGTAGGCATCGCGGCGCACATAGCCGGTAACGTTGAGAACAGCATTGGAGCTTATCGTGTGGGTCCACGTGGGGGCGATGTTGAAGGTCTGGATCTTGGAACGCTGATCGGTCGGCCCTAAGGGAGCGCCGGTCACAGGGTTGAATTCGGGAGATGCCGTTGAAGTCGTGATACTGCTGGTCGAACGAATTCGGCGTTTGAAACCAGGAGCGCGTGAACTGGAAATTGAAGTGCAGCGCGTCTTTTGGAGAAAGCACGTAGTCAACGCGGTCAAAGAAATTTTCTTCATTGCCTTTGTCGTGGATTACGGCAAACTCCGGCGGATCGAGGAAGCGGCCTGTGTTGAGACCGTTCACCGCAATGAATTCCCCCCAGTTCTTGCCGCCGTAGGACAAATTGAAATCCACGTTTGAGCTTCCGAAGCTGCCGTAACTGGCCGTAAGGGCACCGTGTGGCGTGGTCGAACCCTGGCCCGAACGCGCGGTCACGTCGACCACCAGGCTGGTCTTGTCACCGTACTCGGCTGGCGGAGCGCCGCCGATGACAGTCATCGATTGCACGGCGTCCAGTGGAATCTGGTTGGAGAAGACCTTGCTCTGCTGGTCGGTGATCGGCTGGCCATCCAGAGAAAAAGAGTTTTCCGCGTGATCGCCCAGTCCGTGCATGAGGCCGTTGGAATCGGCTGCAACTCCCGGCGAGGACAGAGTGATCAGCGAACTCAACTCTGAGGAGGAACTTTCCAGCGGAAGCTTGGAGAACAGTTGCCGGTCCACGTCGGTATGGAACGTGGGATCGTTTTCCAGCAAATCGGATGCCTCGCCCTCGACCGTGACGCTTTCGGCAGTCCCCGCTATCTGGACCGTGATTTTCAGGGCGAGCGGCACCGCGGAGTGAACATCAACGTCCTGTGAATAAGGAGCGAACCCGGTGATGGTGACACTGAGGTGATAAGGATTAAAGGGAATGTTGAGGAAGCTGAATCGCCCCGCGCTGTCGGTGGTGGTTGACCGCTCGAATTGGCTGACGGGGTTGTGAATCTCGACGGTCGCACCCGGCACAACCGCGCCGGTCGGATCGCTAACCACACCGCTTAGCGACGAGTTTCCCGTCGTCTGCGCGCCGGCACTGATGACGCCAAGCGCGAGATAGAACATCGCTGCGACAACTGCACCGACTACCTTGTGCCGGGAATGTTTCCCAATTTTCTGCTGATTCGAAATCATCTCTTCTCCAATCTTGCTGGCTCTCTCGCCATGACGGGCTCGCCAAAACATCTGCGAGCGACACAGGAAAGAGCAGGGGAAAACAGCCATCAATGGATGAACGTGTCACGAGCGGAGACATGACGTTCTTCTGCTGGCGATTGGATTAGAGGCTGGGAGGCGCGCGGGAAGGTAGTCTGTGGCCGGCTTGCAGCGAAGCGTAGTTGACGGCCTGCAGCGTGGTGCGAATCCATTTTGGATTCAGCAGGTCGCTTTGGGGTAATTTTGGGGTGACGATGCTGTTATGCCCAACCCGGCACAGCTCGCACTGATCGCCCGAGTTCAGGCTGCCGTCCGATTGTGTGGAACTCGTCGAAACCGCGAGGTGATTTGCTCCTGACGCACCGGCCGCATGCACTAATGGGTGCAGCAGCACGTGCACAAACAGCAACATCAACAGCCATCCTCGAAACTTCACGAAATCCTCACCGAAGCCTGCCCTTGGTCTGCAGGCCAGAAAAACTGGTTGACCTTATTTTCAAGCAGAGTTGGACGGATGTAAAGCGGCGGGGCGGCGAATTAATCGTCGTGACAATGCAAACTGAGGGTGCAGCACTACGCAAAAGTAGCGCCGTAAGCAGCGAAAGAAGATAGCCAGCCTACGGCGTCAACGCAATCCCCGTGGCCGTGCCGGGAACGCTGGCTGGGGGCTGGGCTATCAGCACTCCGGTGCTTGAATCGATCTTGAAGATCGACACCGTACCAGTATTGACGGCGAGCACGTACAGGTACGCGCCCGTGGTGTCGATGCTCATGACTATGGGCGGAGTGGTGAAGGCCGCGGGAGTGCCGATGGAAGTAAGCGAGCCATCGGAATTGATGGCGAACTGCGCGACCGCCGGCGTGGTAGCCACGTAGAGGTACTTGCCGTTGGGCGTCATGGCCATGGCGGAGGGCCCCGGGCCCGCGGTGTAGGGCGCGGTAGGCAACGCCGTCAGCGCGCCGGTGGTGGTGTTGACGGAGTATCCCGCCACGCCGGTCACACCATCGGAGATATAGGCGAAGGCCCCGGATGGCGTGAACGCCACGTACTGCGCCTTGGTCGCACCCAGCGGCGGAATGGTCTCCACATCGGTCAGCGCGCCGCCGGTGATCTGGTAAAGCTCGGTGCCGGTGCTGCCCATCGGCACATAGAGGAAGTGCGCCTGCGGATCGATGGTCGCCGTCAGCGGCGCCGCAGGCGTTCCCACCTGCAGCCCGATGCTTAGCGCCCCGCCTGATCCGATGGTGTACGGCACGACGTTCAAGTCCTGTGTCGCCGGGACGAACAGGTACTGGCCCGCCGTATCCACCGTAAGGAAAGCGACGCCGACGCCCGCGCCTCCGAACGGCGAGCCCGCGATGCCCGTCAGGCTGCCCGTGCTGGTGTTAACGGAGTAGCCGGAAATCTGCCCGGCAGAAGTCAAGGTATAAAGAAGGTCCTTCTGCGCGTTGCTGGCGATGGCCGTCCCGCCGGGCGCGCCCGAGGGCGTGGCGACGGTCGTCAGGCCACCATTGCTGGCCGTGATTGAGAATCCGAACAGGTTGCTGGCCGTGGTGACGTAGGCGTGGCCCAAGGGCACCGGCGGAGGCGGCGGCTGGGGCGTGGTGCCGCTCGACCCGCAGCCCGCGAGCAGAATGCAGACCGCCGTCGCAGCTAGTGCGGCAATCGCGCGCAACCACGGGGCACTTCTCTCGCTCAGCACTGGCATGGGGCCCTCCCAGGGTACGGCCTGAGTGTATCAGCGCCTCACTTCCCCGTCACCGCCTCCACGATGTCAACTACAGGGCTCCAGAAACTCGTCTACTGACAGGCCCGCCGCTCGGATCAAGGCGCGGAGTGTGCCCACCGAAAGCTCTTTGTGTTGAGGTATGGAAAGATTTGACCGCTCTCCGTCCTTTGTCATGACCACGTGGCTTCCCACCTGGCCCATGACTTGCCAACCCGTCTTGGCCGAATGCCTTGACCGCTTCCTTGCCGGAGATATTGCGGAGCCTGCCCATTTGGATCTCTAGCGTCCTCTAACGTCAGACTGTCATTGGAAAGCTACGTATGCAAGCCACAGTTGTGCCCGGAACATTACCTAAGTAACGTGTTTCGAAATGATAATGATTACTGACGTAAGGGCTTCAGACGGTTACCACGATAGGAGTCTTCTCAGCGGACATCGACTGGACGGCCTTCTGGTCCTCCGCCCACAGCCAGGCGGTGACGGCTTCCTTGATGTTTTCCAGGGCCTCTTTCTCGTCGCGACCCTGTGAGACACACCCCCGGAGGGCCGGACATGTGGCCACGATCCAGCCATCTTCGGCGGTTTCCAGTGAGACATGAAAAATCATCTTGCCCTCGTTGACCGAATTATATCCTCACTTCCCCGTCACCGCCTCCACGATGCGATCGAAGTCCTCCAGCGACTTGTACTCCAGCACGATCTTCCCTTTGCCCCTGTGGTCGTTAATCATGACCCGCACTCCCAGAGCGCGCTGCAGTGTCTGCTCCGCCTCGCGGACGTTGGGGTCCACAATGCGCTCCTTGCGTGCCGCGGGTCGCTGCTCCATCAGGTTGGCGACGAACTCTTCCGTCTGTCGCACCGTCCATCCCCGGTCGTTGATCTTCCATGCCAGGTCCTCCATCATCGACGCCGCGCTGGCGGGCAGCGTCATGATCACCTTGGCGTGGCCGAAGCTCAGGCGACCGTCGTCCACCAGCCGCTGCACCTTTTCCGGCAGCTTCAGCAGACGAAGGTAGTTGGCCACCGTCGAGCGGTCTTTGCCGGTGCGCTGTGCGATGTCGTCCTGCGTCAATGCAAACTCCTGCGACAGCCGCTGATAGGCCCGCGCCTGGTCCAGGATGCTGAGGTCCTCGCGCAGCAGGTTCTCCACCACCGTCATCAGCATGGCCTGCTGGTCCGACACCTGACGCACCACGGCGGGAATTTCGGCCCTGTCCGCCAATTTGCACGCCTTCACCCGCCGCGCCCCGGCAATC
>CAVPFD010000030.1:0-28734 GCA_963703645.1 uncultured Acidobacteriaceae bacterium | reverse complement strand
GACCGAGCACCCGTAAGGACGTGATGTCGGGTTGCTAACCGGCTTGCCCGATGTGGCCTCTTCGAGCGCAATCGACGCGAAGTTCTTCGCGCCGTTCACGTCCGCAAGGTCGGTGGTGGGCCGGTCGTCAATCGCCCCGTTGTAGATCAGGGCTCCTTTGGGGTTGATGATGAAGATATGGGGGGTGGTCTCTGCGTCGTAGAGGTGACCCAGGGTGCCAGCAGGATCCAGCAAAACGGCTGTAGGTGCGGCGTTAGCCTGCTTAAGATAAGCGTTTTCTTCGGATGCGGTGACGTACCCCTGCTTACCCGGCGCAGACGAAATTACCGTGAGCCAGACCACGCCCCGGCCGGTCCATTCACGCTGCAGCCGCTGCATGTTGCCGCTGTTGTAGTGCTTCTGAGTGTAAGGGCAGCCGCGGTTTGTCCATTCTAGGACCACAAATTTGCCCTGGTATTCGGAAAGCTTATGGACTTTGCCATTTGTATCTGTCGCTGTGAAGTCGGGCGCCGGATCACCCACTCGCGCCGCCCATCCGAGCGAGAATGCGGTCAAAGCGAATCCGATTAGGGTTGGTGCAGCAAATCGTTTTCTCATTTCCATCAGGCCTCCCCGCCTCCTCTTAACCCCAGCCATCATCGATCGTTTCTTCCAAGTTCACCCAGGTGCTCTCGCCTATCGCGAAACGACGGGAGCCGAGACCTCGAAGGCGCGGCCCGGCCCGAGGACTATGAGGCCTCTCAGATCGGTAATCGGCTTGGTTAATTGGTCCGACTTCTTCAGCGTAAGGCGAAATCCATTGCGACTCAAAGCAAACTCCTGCGGGCTTGAATTCTCGATCTGGCCCGGCTCGAGCGGGAGAAAACTCGCGCCTGGTGGTTGCGGCCTCGCTTGCGCTGACAATATGAACTGTTGCTTGGCCGACACTGCGGTCACTTTCCAATTGGCGGGCGCGGGCTTTGGAAGCTGCGCCCGTGTTTGCTCGAAAAGTGCGTGCCAAGGAGCCCAGTCGCCGCCCGCAGGACCAGACAACGTGATATGGGCTTTCCCCGGGATGCACACGTCGCGGCAAACGATATATTTCACTTCCGCGGAGAGGCTTGGAAGCAATGTCGCGTTGCGAATTGGCGACGCCTGAATGGGGGCCATCAACAGCACCTGTCCTTCGTAGCCGTAATCTACAACCGATCCACTCCCCGAGACGTATTGGCTGTGGCCAGCGGATCGAGCCCGCCACAAATCCCGCGGGCAGCTCCCATCGGATCTTGGGCGGCTCACCTGAATCCCCCGGGTTTTGCCAATAGATGTGCCACCCCTGCTCCAGCCGGAACAACAGACCGACCCACAGAGGTTGGCCAGGCGGCGCCGTGGCCTGTTCGGAGATCAACTCGACTTTAAGGTGCGGCTGTGGCTGCAACTGCGCGTTTGAGCGTCCAGCAAAGGCCAGCGTCGCACATGCCGTGAGCAACACAATACTTCGTCGGCGCAAGAGGAGCATAGTAATTGGACGCGTCCCCAGGCTATTGGTTGCCGGATCTCGACCTTCGAAGGACGCAGGAAGTCAGCGTCTGGTATCGGCATGGCTTTTATTCGATTCCGTTTCGCTGATATTAGTGTGATGGCATGAAATCTCAGGTTTCAACGCTGGTCTCGTGGAGTAGCGGAAAAGACAGTGCGTGGGCGCTGCATCTGCTGCAAAAGAGTGAGGAGTATAAGGTCGTCGGGCTGCTTACGACACTCAACAGCGTCTTCGACCGGGTCGCCATGCACAGCACCCGGCGCGAAGTGCTGGGGGCTCAGGCCGCTGCCGCTGACTTGCCGTTACAGGTTATTCCGCTGCCCTGGCCGTGCTCCAATCGAGAGTATGAAGCGGCCATGCAGAGAGCCTGCGACACGGCAGTTGCTTCCGGTGTCGAGGCGATTGCCTTCGGTGATCTCTTTCTCGAGGATATCCGCAGATACCGCGAAGACCGTCTGCGCGGCTCGGGTCTCACTCCACTGTTTCCGATCTGGGGACTTGAGACGCGCGGTCTCCTTCGCGAAATGATTGCCTCTGGAGTCAAGGCGCGCATCGTCTGCGTTGATCCAAAGAAGATGCCTGGGCATTTTGCCGGTCGCGATCTGGATGAGGTATTCCTGCGCGAGCTGTCGCCAGGGATCGATCCGTGTGGCGAAAACGGCGAATTCCATACCTGCGTCTACGACGGGCCAATATTTCGCGAGGCAATACCGATCAAAAGCGGAGAGGTGGTCGAGCGCGAGGGTTTTGTCTTTGCGGACGTACGCCTTATAAAGTAACGAGGCAGGTCCTGCCCTCTGATTCGCCGTTGCAACCAGGTCTGCTACACTTTCCGCGGATTAAGGTTGCGAAAGGATGCCATGGACATAGGAAACGTAGTGGCAGCTCTTAAAGAACAGCGCGTTCGCATCGACCAAGCTATCTCAGCACTAGAAGGCCTCGCCGGCCCACCCGGTCCCCGTCGTGGCCGTCCGCCAAAGTCAAGAGCTACCCCAACAATTACACCTCGACGTCGCCGTATGAGTGCATCGGCCCGCAAGCGGATTTCAGAAGCGATGAAACAGCGTTGGGTAAAGTGGAAGGGAAAGTCAGCTCCCAAGAAGGCCAAAAGCCGTTCTCCAATGAGTGCAGCTGCCAGGAAGAAGTTGTCGGCATTGATGAAGGCGCGCTGGGCTGCGAAGCAAAAGGCGAAAGCATAGTCGAAAGTCTGAAGGTCGTTGTCCTGCGGTTGGTTTAGTCTCCGCTTCCCTTGTTTAACAGGGAACCGTTCGAGACCCGAGATCTAGTGCTGGGAGATTGCCCCGTATGATCCGTAGCATTCCAAGGGAGTAATCAGCAATGTCTTCCTCGTCCTTCGGAAAACACGCGGGCGGCGCGACGAGTAGTCAGTCTGCAGTTCCCGAGCCTTCGTTCGCCGAGCGAGCGCGCACGTTGATGGACGTGGGCCGCATTGGTAGTCTCTCGACCCTGTCGCGAAAACAACCCGGCTTCCCCTTCGGATCGTTGATGCCCTATTCGCTGGACGATCAGGGCCGTCCTATTTTCCTTATCAGCACGATGGCCATGCACACGCAGAATCTGCAAGCGGACCCGCGCGCCAGCCTGTTTGTGACAGAGCCTGACGCCGCCGGCGACCCGCTCGGTTCATCCAGAGTCACCTTGATAGGGAACGTCGTCAGAATACCGGAGCCAGACCTGGCAGCCGCCCGCACGGTCTATCTAACGCGTTACCTAGACAGCAAGTACTGGGTCGACTTTGACGATTTCTTCTTTTACCGAATGGATGTATTGGACGTTTATTACGTGGGCGGCTTCGGAGTAATGGGATGGGTGCCGGCTTCAGATTACTCTGAAGCGCAATCCGATCCGCTGGCTGAGTACAAGACCGACATCATGCAGCACATGAATGCCGATCACAAGGATGCGCTCATTCTGCTCGCCAAACGGTTTGCTGGCATTGAGGCACAGGAGGCGGAGATGACCTCGGTCGATCGCCTCGGCTTTAACGTCCGCCTGAAAACCCAGGATCGAGTGCATGGAGCCCGCATCGCCTTCCTGCGAGAAGTTACGAATCCGACGCAGACCAGAGAAGTGTTTGTCGAGATGGTGAAGCAGGCCCGTCAAGAGTAAATCACCTCGTCGCTGTTTCAATTTCTACGGACTTGTGGCAAAGGCGAACAGCGTAGACTGTCGGCGTGGAGCATCTCGTTGCGTTAAGCCAACTCGGAGGCATCGTCATGGCGTGGAAGTGCTCCGGGTGCGGCGAGATATTTCTGGAACCCACAATAGGGAGCACCCCCGAAGAAAAGGGAACAATTCTGACCGACGAGTTCTTGCGTCACCTCGCCAAAGCCCACGAAAAGAAGACGGCACACTGAGACCTGGAATAGATCAATGTGTCTCACATACGTCGATTTGCTTTTTCGGTAACCGGAGAGATAATTATCCTGCCTGTCTCACATGCGCCATTTCGGGGTGTGATCTCGGGTGCGGGCCGCTTCTGGGGGAGGGGCGGCCTTTTCTGGTGCTCGTATTCAGAATCGCCCGACTTTCATGGGATTTCTGCCTGTCTCCAATCCCACAAGCTTTTCGCTAACTTCACTCGGTTTCTCCTCCCACCAGCGCTGGGCAGGCGTAAGTGCTTTTGTCGTCGCGGACCGTAATGACTTCGCCACTACCAAGGTTCTTCGAAAGTTTGTGCTTGTTTACCTGCTGGGCAGGAGATGCTGGGCGTCAATTGGGCACTGCAAGGGGCCAACTCAGGACCTTCGGCTGCGAAGGAGTTATGTGTCTGTATCTGAACGCGTAGCGATAGCCGGGGTAACTGGGTACATTGGTGGCCGTCTTGCCCCTCGTTTGCTCGAGCACGGCTATGCAATCCGGTGCCTGGTGCGGTCACCAGCCAAACTGCAGAATCGCTCGTGGGTCACTGATCCAAACGTTCAAATCAGACGAGCAGAACTGGCCGACGAAACGTCTCTGACCCGCGACTTGGAAGGATGTGAGGCAGCGTTCTACCTCGTTCATTCCATGATGTCGGCGGGATCGGGTTATGCCGAGCATGATCGTCAACTGGCGTCGACATTCGCGCGTGCCTCTAAGAATGCCGGAGTCAAGCGAATCATCTATCTTGGTGGACTGGGTGAGACCGGCCCGGATTTGAGTGAACATCTATCATCGCGCCGCAGAAGTCGAGGAAGCGCTTGCCTCAACTGGCGTGCCTGTCACGGTCCTGCGCGCGGCCATGATCATTGGATCAGGCTCGGCATCCTTTGAAATCCTGCGCTACTTGGTGGAACGATTGCCCGTCATGGTCACCCCCAAATGGGTTAGCACCCCATGTCAGCCTATCGCGGTCAGGAATGTAATCGGATACCTGGTAGGAGTCCTCGCAGTACCGGAAACAGCGGGCGGCGTATTCGACATTGGCGGACCGGACGTGTTCTGTTACCGCGACATCATGCGCATCATGGCGGAAGAACTCGGTCTGCGGCGCCGTCTGATTATTCCTGTACCCGTGTTGACGCCACGCCTGAGCTCTTACTGGATTCAGCTGATCACACCCTTGAGCAACACCATTGCCAGCCCTTTGGCGGAGGGACTGAAGAATCCAGTGGTATGTCGCGACAGTCGCATTGCCAGTCTCATTCCCCAGGAACTTCTCGGCGTCCGCGGAGCGATACACGAGGCTCTCAACAAGATGGCTGAACACAACGTGGAAACCAGTTGGTCGATGGCTGGTCCCATTCGAGGCGACCCAGACTGGGCAGGAGGAACCGTCTTCCGTGACGTTCGCCAGATTACCGTGGAAGCACCTGCGTGGGCGGTCTTTCGCGCTGTCTGTCGGGTTGGCGGCGGCAACGGGTGGTATGCCGCGGACATCCTGTGGAAGATCCGCGGATGGCTGGATCAGTTAGTTGGCGGCCCAGGTCTGCGGCGCGGGCGGAGGGATTCAGAGACGGTCGGATACGGAGAGGCGCTGGACTTCTGGCGCGTCGTGGGTTTCGAGCGCGACTGCCGGTTGGCCTTGCGCGCCGAGATGAAGTTGCCGGGTGAGGCGCTTCTTGAGTTCCGGATTGAAGCGCTCGATGATCGCCAATGCATTTTGCGCCAGTCGGCGTTATTTCGGCCGCGAGGCTTGTTCGGCTTGGCCTACTGGTACAGCGTGCTGCCCTTCCACGCCATCGTGTTCAGGGGCATGCTAACCGGCATCGAACGGGAAGCTCTCAAGATTGCGGCCAGTCCCCAGAATATGGTTTCAGAAACTTCGATTTAACCCGCAACGACTGCGGGGAACTGGCATTTCGGAGTCACTGCTGGTCTTCAGCTTTGTTCGGATAAGGTCTTCCACGTGTAACCGCACGTCAGCGCCGGTTTGGCGGATTCTAGCGCTTAGCAGGTCACATGGAGAATGGCGTTGGTGTTGTCTGCGTGCTGATTCAAGAGTTCCATGGCTTCTTCCGTAGGGAGGATGATCAATTCGACTTTGCGCCGGCGCGCCTCACTTCTGACCTCATCCATGACTGGCAGTGCTCCAGTGCCCGTGCCGACCACCAACCGACGGCACTTCCACGGTATCTCCTCTTCCAAAGAGAGCGGCGTGTGTCCGAAAGCTTCACGGAACTTCTTGGAAGCTTTCTTCTTTCGCTTGCGTACCTCGCCGCGATCGATCACGACGTCGTGGTCGTAGCTGACCCCATCGATCCGAATGGAGCCAAAGGAGAATTCTTCGAATCGCATGGCCTCATCTCCTTGCCTAAGTCAGCTTTTTCGCGCCACCATCAGATACAGCCTGGATTCGTCCCGATACGCGATCACTTTCAAGCCCAGCGGCTCAAGGAGGGCCTCAAACTCCTCTTTGGTGGGAAGTGATTCAATAAACAGGTCGCTGGTGGCCCGCAGTTGATCAACGAAGGCCCTGCCTTCGGGATGGCTGACCACAAGCCGTCCGCCCGAGCGAAGCATGCATGCCGCATTGCTGCACGCAGCGGGCTTGTCTGCGATGTTGCCGTACATGCCATTCATGAAGATAGCGTCCACGCTGGTCGAGGCCAAGTCCAGCGAGGCGATGTCGGTGCGATAAGTGCGGACTCCAGGATACTTGTCCTGCACACGCTGCAACATCTTTTCCGCCACATCGCAAGCCAACACCGTGGATGGCTCGTAGGACTGAATCAATGGGATCAAGACACCGGTTCCCGTTCCCACATCCAGGATCACCGCTCCCGGGCGCAGTTCCGCTGAAGCAACGATCTCCCGAAGCCGTTCCATCACCTCTGGTGGCTGTGGCCGATCAAAGACATCCACCAGTTCGTTGAAGCGGCGACGCTGGTGCTCCGCGACTGCTTTGGCTTCTTCAGGGAGCATTACGTTTCGCCTAGATTAGCCTAAACCAGTCGGGATCCCTGGTGACGAGTCCCTTACACCGGCAGTGCAATGGACTAAACTAGTTCGGCAGCTCGCTCCGAAACAACACCAGAGGGCGCCCTGTCCTGTGCCCCTGAGGTACCGCGGCTTGCAGAAAACGAAAAGCTACCCCAAAAGCAACTCGGCCACCCAACTTCAGCGAGCCGCCCGCGAGCGGGCAGACGATCAGGCCCGCCACATCCCTTGGCAGCGGCTTTACGACGCTCGCAATCAATACGTTGACTGGCAGGAGTTCAATCTATGGGCTCGCTCGATACTCGAAGTCGAAGGGCGGATTCCGGATTGGCTAGCCGAAGTTCTTGACGAGCGCTGCCCAGGATTTCTTCAAACCGACATAGAACTCACACCCAAAGCAGCCAAGAACAGGCCTCTGCCTATCCGCCTGGAAGATTGGATTGATGAGCACATTTTCGGCTTTGCGAAACAGGAAGGCTGGTTTAACGCCATCGCGTTTTACGCCATCCGAGAGCCGCGCTATCAAAGAGCTGAAGTCTGCTGGTCGGAATGTGTAGAGAGGTGGAAAAAGGCCAAGCCGACCCAGTATCCATCATTTGACGAGTGGAAAGATGCCGCGGCGCATTGCGACGACACCGCTCATCTTCTGCCCGATGAGTGCAAGGCGAGAGCATCGGCAAAGCTGGTCGCACCCCGATCGCCTGGCCACGGCGGTTTCGCGGTGGATCGACTGGGAGGCCTTGGCGAGTTGGGCTCGTGCAGCGCTGGAATCGAAATCCGGGCTCCCCACGGAAGTAGTGAGCGAGATCGAGCGACGTTGCCCTGGATTCATCAAAGCTAACGGCGCCACAGGGAAACGAGATTTTGCCCGTACAGCGCAAGACCGGCACAGTCTCATGTCTTGGATCGCTGACCAATATTTCCAGGACGCAAAAACTGAAGGCTGGTTCGATGCCATTCTTGTCCAGGTGCGAATTCATCC
Organism: uncultured Acidobacteriaceae bacterium; assembly: GCA_963703645.1. GTDB lineage: Bacteria > Acidobacteriota > Terriglobia > Terriglobales > Acidobacteriaceae > Bog-257. Next base: position 20,851 of record CAVPFD010000030.1, on the reverse strand, counting down.
GCGGGCGATTCGGACGATGGAATATGCCGACCACTGCGATGAAGTCTGGAGTTCAGCCATGCCTGAGCCTTACCCGCCTTTTGAGGACTGGCGCAGAGAAGCTGACGCTTTTGTTGACTTGGACGACTGAACGTTCGTCATAGTTCGACCGCTGGACTCCAGCACATCGGATCGATCTCCGCGCGCCGCAGCACCTGCGGATCGGCACGCTGCGGACGTGCCGAAAGAATGGGTTCCCAGCTATCTTCTTTCCGCACTTGCATGTTCTGACCACCAACGCGTGCTTTCGAGAGGGAGAGACCGTCCCACGGCTCTTTGCGGTCTCGGTCACGCCGTACTCCCTTACCAACCATTTTGCTGTGGCCGGATCAATAAGCGTCATATTGATCTCGTCTCCGTGCTTCTTGCAGAACTCCTCAAACGACCTGTCGGTGACAAACGTGTCCACGACTCGAAGTTGGCTGGCGGAAATCCAGGCTTGTACTTGGGCCACGGGCACGCCAAGAAGATTCGCTGCCCGGTCCCACGAGAATGCGTCATCGCTAGTTGCCAAAGCCGCGGCGATTCTTTCGATGGCGGAGGAGTCCAACGATAAACGCGCCTTGTCGCACAGTACCTCCAGGGAGCTTGCAGATATGCGCGGATCGCGCACCCTGAGCATGCCGTTTCCGATGAGATATCTCAGTCGAGCGGGACTTACGCGCAATAACTTCCGCAAGGCCCGCAGCGACCAACCGTCGGTGACCCTGGCACTCATCCCGAGTGCACCAAGCCGGAAGCGGACCGCGCGTTCGGAACGTCCAAGCCGCTGAGCAATTTTCTTTACTGGTTCGTATCCAGCCCAATTCAACAATCTGTCGTCGTCCGCCAGTGTCCATCGGGCCCTAGACGACCTTGGGATCGGGCCGGTTTTCTCTGATTTCTTTGCCTTGTACCGGTCACGCTCCTGAGGACCGAGTTCGGAAATTCTGCGCAAACGCCGGATACGCTGCCAGCAGTCAAGACGTGTCCACTCCGGAACAAGCGCAAGCACCTTGTTAATTGCCTCCCGCTTCTTCGCAGGCCCGAGTTTAATGCCGGCCATCAGCAGTTGATCGATGGCTGCCAATCGCTTGCCGTCCGGATTTGCTTTTCGTCTCGAAGCATCGGGCATCGCGCGACCTCACTGCTGCCGGACATCGATCGAGTGTGTTCGCGCCCAACTGCGTTATGCACAAATCGCGAACATCACACACAAGCAATCCGGAAAGAGCGAAGTTGGCGGTTGTCCCTGGCGTGGGACAGTTGCTCTTGATCCTCGCACTTCTTGCGTTCAAGCGACGGAGCGGCTGACTCTCGCCTGGCGAAAGGACAGTTGACTTCGTCATCGAGGGAAATTCGACTCGCTGCAGACTAGGCTGTCCTCTATACATTGAGAGGGCGGAAGAAGCGGAAAAGCTCAATGCTGAATCGGCATTAAGACCGGAGGATCCTCAGATTAAGAGGTTGGAGACTTCAATACTTCAATCGCGGATTCTGGCTGTACTCAACAGAACCAAAGTGCCAACTACTGGAGCACCTCGAGTGCTTTGTTAAGCTGGATGTCTTTTCCCTCAGCCAAACGCTCTGGATCAATGTCTACGGGCACGTCGGGTACCACGCCTGATCCTTCGTTGTGGCTTCCACTGGGACTGTACCAGCCGAACACAGGCAGGTAGAGCGTATAGCCATACCCTACATCGAACATGTCCGCACCCAGCACCAAGCCCGCAGTCTTTTGGCCGACAAGAGTTGCGAGTTTCGTGTCTTTTGCAAACTGAGCGGCCATTTCGCCGGCGGAGCTGGTCTTTTCGTTTACCAGGACCGCTATATGACCATGGAACGGCTGTCTCCCCAATCCCTGCGTAAGCAGCATTAGTGACTTGTCTCGAACTGAAAACTGGGCCAGCCTGAATAGAACTCCGACTCTGGTATCCGGCATCCGTACTCGGGGAAGCTGGGCGACATCGTATCCTCGTTGCTGCCGTTTTCTGGTGATATCGTAGCCGATGGGAATCCGGCCAGGGCACATATAGCTGACGAGCCGCGCGAAGCCTAGACTCCCGCCGATGCAGCCCCGCAGATCAATGATCAGACGATCACAACCCTGTGCTTTCAGCGACGCGATCGCTGCATCGAGCACTTTTGAGAAGCGGATGCCAAACATGCCCGAAAAGTACGCGATTTTCACTATGCCCACTTGTTTTGTCAGCATCCTGTAGCTGACGCTCTTTGGCTCGACGAAGGGGAGCCTCGGTCTCGTAGCTTTCCTCTCAGGAACCATCACCACGATGTTTTGAGTTTTCGTGTTGTTTGGCAGTTGTATCGTCAGCTGGTGTTCCTCTCCGAAGCGAAAGGCAGGATATTCAGGAGGAACGGCAGGGATCCCGTTTACGCTTATGAGCAGATAACCTGGTGTTACGCCGGAGCGGGCCGCCGGACCATCCTCGAACACGTCCAGAAACATCCACCTTTGCGTGTCGAGAACAGTTACTGAGCGGAGAGTCGCGCCAATGGCGTGCTCCGGTTTGGTCGGATTTCTGTCGGAACGGTAAAAATCCGTATGGCTCGATTTGAGCTTAGCCAAAAGATCGTGGATGCCCTGCTCAAAAATGCTGTCGTTTTCTGCCTCGACTAACGCCGAGGTCTGCTCATCGACCTTCCTGCACCACTCTTTGAGATCGATGTTTCCGATATTGAAGTGGTGCTTCAGCACCAGGGTCTCAATTCGCGAAATGATTTTGAGGCGGGCAGTGGAATCAAGCATTGCAGTTCACTCTTCGATCGGTGGCCGGGCAAACCCCTCTACGGTGAATCCTGCCCAGTAGTAAGGCAGTGCTTTGGTCGGACCGAAGGTGCTCAGCATCTTCTTCTTTGCGATTCTCAGTGCGTATGGCACCGGTTTCTTTTGGGCCAGTTCAGCGTAAAAGCTCTTCATCAAGTAGAGCGTCGTGTCGTCGTCAATGGACCAGAGAGTCGATACCACAGTGCGAGCACCTGCTAGCAGAAAGGCTCGGGAAAGCGTCTCAATTCCTTCTTCTCCTTGGACTGGTCCCACGGCCGTATCGCAGGCCGAAAGGACGACCAAGTCTGCATTCAACGGGAGTTGCACAATTTCGGAGGTCTGGAGGAACCCGTCCTCTCCATTTATCGGATCGCTCAGCAGCACAAGAGCTGCGCGATCCGGCCGGGTCTCGTTCGCAATGGCGTGAACCGCAAGGTGGAACATGGAGTGACTGGTCGCCTTCTTGAAGGCGGTTTCTGTAGCCTTGTTGCCAACGAGCAGCGCATTGAGCCTGTTGGGCAGAGCCGCGACGGCAGCGCGTGCCTCATCCTCAGAGCTTGGGAGATCAGAAAGACCCGCGTCACCGTAGCCGCGGGTGACGGCGGCTTCTTGCAAATTGCTGTGGCCATACGGAACGCCTCCAACCGCAAGAAGACCACGGTTTGCATGCTTTGGCCGATCCTCGTACGTAGCAAGAAAAAACTGGTTGCAGATGGTGCGTAAACGACAGTTTGGGATTCGACTACATAGTGGTCATGGAGATTCATGAGGGCATCGAACGGCACAAGATGAAGCTGCCCGTCGCGGACTATGACGAGTTGTTCTTTGTTTTGAGCTTCGGGTATTGGCTCCAGCAGCAACTGAAACAACTTACGTGCCTCGGCGTGCGCGGCGTGCTTAGCCTTTACCTCCGTCAGATATGCAGCTACAACAGGCGAGATTGTTCCTTTTCCAGCCAGTTTCGCGATTCGGTAGTTTTTTCTAGTGATGATCAAACAGTATGACGCGGGATCATCAACTACGTATTCGAGGACAGCCTCTGAAGGGGAGAGGCTATTCTGAAGTTGCGCGAGTGTGACTGTCTGGTGCTCTTTTGCCTTCAGTATGCTGATCTCGGGAGTGATCGATCTTGATTGCTCGGCCAAGAAGATGGCGTCGCGAAGCTGTGCAATGTCTTGGTCCGAATGCGCAGCCATGAGCTTCAGGCGGAGTTCTGCAATCTTGTGCTCGGCGGCGACAGCTTCGGGTGATGTCTTTGCCCCCGACATCAAGAGATCTGTCATGACGCGCCCGCGAACCTGTTCGAGAATAGCGAAGGCTTTCGCCACATTTCCGCTGTGCTCGGCGATCAGGGCAAAATGCTTCGCATACAGGTCACTTGCGCCTTTGATAAGGGCTGTCTTCCCAAGCACGCTGTCGGCGTTCCCTATCATGACGTCCTGAATCGCAGCGGCTCGGTCGTATGTGCGGTCAGCTTCAGTGTACTTATGCTGGTCGATCTGAATCTCGGCCAACACGTTAAGGAATCTGGGGATCAGAGGGATGATGCCAAAGCTCTGTGCCGATGTGGCGGCTTCGTTAGCAAGCGCTTCAGCTTTGGGCAGGTTTCCGCTCAGCCTGTACAAATCCGAGAGCTCGCTCTGAAACTCGGGAATAACTTTCCTGGCTGTCAATAAGTACCACTTCGTTGAGCGCTTCAGTCATATATGCAATAGCGCCTGGAATGTCGTTCTGGATCCGGGCGAGTTTTGCTGCTGTTGAGTTCAGATCTCCCATGTTCCCGTGGCTGCTTTGCACGTCAGACCGGGCAAGGACCTTCTTCAATTCTGTCTGTGCCGCCTCAGTCCGCCCCATATTAACCATTGCCAGAAGCCGTGCTTCCTCAGCGATAACGGGATACCCTGCATCAGGAGTTGCATTCGCGAGGGCAATAGCTCGATCGGCATACAGTAGGGCCTGGTCATTCATGCCCTGCATGACCAGCCCCGTCGCCGTCGTCGATAGGAAAAAGATTTGGCCACCGATGTCCTTAATCGTCGTAGCTCCGATCAGAGCTTCTGCCACTTTCTTCTGGGCACCGGGAAGGTCACCGTCATAAAAATCTGCGAAGCCTAATTGACCTAATGCTCGGTATTGCCACTTTGCATTACCGAGCTCTCGCGCCAGCGCGCTGACCTCCGTCCAATCGCGTCGCATTGCGGCGCTGTCAATCTCTCCATCGATCTCGCCTTTGACGACGAGGCAAAACATCCGGAGCTCTTTATCGGATTGCAGTATCGGGTTCGCTGCTAGTTCCTGCGCAAGCTTGTACGAAAGTTCCGGCAACGGAGCAGGCTCCGCGCCGGCCCTGATTGCAGCCAGCTCTGCATATAAAGCATTCCTTTTGTCGCCGCTAGCTTTCAAACAATTGCTTGGCCTTGATGAGGTAGGGGCGAGCAGCAGTCCAGTTGTACAAGTCTGAGAAATAAAGTCCCCGCTGCAAATTGGCTTCTGCTGTTTCCTCAGATAACAGCGATATGGCTGTGGCTAGTAGGCAAATCAGTACGACAACAATTCTGCGCTTTGACATAATTCGGTGATCCCACGATTCCTTCAACAAATGCTCCGTGCGTTCAGGGTTTTTGTTTCGTGCTTTCGGGTAAAGCAGCTCTTTATCAACACTGGCGCGCTAAGCCGCCTGCCGCCTGACGAAACCTGCAGGTTGTAGCTCCCAGTGGGCAAGGTCCCTGAAGTCCGCATGAACCCGTAAAAGTGTGTCACCATTTTCCCGCCGCGCTTGCGTTGACTCCGACCACACGATGTTTCGCCCGGACCTCAGAGTTATCAAGTAGAGGCGCTCTTCGCTTCCAAGCGGCAAACGCAGGCTCAGAGCCACGGGTGAGCCAGAAGGGATGACCTGGGGAACAGAGCGAGCGGTGCTCTGTTTTGAGCCGCGCGTCGGAGATGCGTTACTGAGATCGATTAGAACCGGAACGTACATCGCGGCCGTCTGAGTCTGGTCAGGCCTTCCAGGCGTGGTAATCGGCGGCTGGAATCCGCTGGGGCGATGATCGGGGCATTCCGGTGCTTGGCAAGGAACACGTACGCAACAATCACCAGAATGGCTGCGATGCCGATGGCGGCTGCAGAACGCCTGATCAATCTAGTCCTGCGGATCTTCGCCTTTGCCTGAGCGAGATGGCCCATGTAGGCGTTGAAGCATGGCGAGCAGCACGTCAAATGCTCGCTTATGGATTCGTCGCTTTCGAGTGGTCGAATCGCCATCAACCTGAGTGCGTCATCGGGCGGGCAGCCGGTGCGCTCCGGGTTGGGAAACGCATCAGAAAGATAGGAGCGGGCGAAAATCGAGTAGCTCTTCTTCTTTCCGAAAGGCTTCACGTTCTGTGGTTTTCTTCTCACCATCGCATCTGCCATTTACAGGCGCGGCATCGCCCGTCTCATCTCAGTCCAAGCCTTCTCCTGGCCTTCTGGAATGTTTGATTGAACCTCGACTCCGCGGCGTGACTCGATATTCTGTATGACCAGCCAATCTCTTTCCACGAAAAGCCCACGATTCGCCGCCAGAACATGTCACGGGTCGTCGGATCACACTGCATCAGAAATTCGTCGATCAGAATTTTATTTTCGATTGATGATCGAGGATCAATCGAGTTAGGCACCTCCCGTGCATGGATCCGGAGCGACTCCGCTAAAGACAACTCTCGCTTATGTCTCTTGTTAACGCGCCGGAGGAAAGCGCGGAAGAGATACGAATGGAGATCCCGTATGGGATGCTGGCTCATTGCTTTTGCGCTCATGGCGCGCGAGACCGTCGCTGCCGCCTCTTCGAGCAGATTTGCTGCGACAGCAGGATCGATGAGTTGCCTTTCGGCATGGCGTAAAGCACGTCGCCCGATCTCTTCGGCGGCGTTGAGAACAGCAGGGCTGATTGGCCGGCCACGACGGTCTACCGGATTAACGCGAACCCCGCCTTGGTCTGGGATGTGCCTTTTCAGCCATTGGGTCCCAATTGCAGCGGCGACAACTTATCCAACCATCCCGAAGAAGTCGCAGCACCAAATCCTGAGGCCGACAATACCCCTTAACGAGGAAGAGTACCGGCTCGCGCCAAAACCTCAATTGACAACCATCCGCTCGATTCCGCGGGCAGCGGTGAAGTCTCCGGATGGTCCAAGCGAACCAGTTGAGTCGCTTGTTGGCAGATATTCTGCGAAGCCATACGTACGTGTGGCGCGAGGATGGAATTACGACCGCCAGAACCAAGGCCGCGACGACAATTGCCTTCTTTGGGACACGAATCCTCAATCAGTGAATACCGGGCCTGGTTTGTCGAGGTGGTTCGAGAGAGCAAGCGATATGCCAGAGCTGGAGGCTGAAAACACGAGGGTTATCGAAGTACGTCGCATCCGGAAGCCGGTAAGTTTTACCAGCGCTGGGAAAGACTTGCTGGATCAGACGCCGACGGTGAAAAGTTGGAGGAATCGCTTCGGTAGCCGACCTTCGGGTAAATTGCATTAGGAGCGGCGGAGCGGACTCCCAACAAGAATCTTGACCCTTCGGGAAAATGGATCATGACCAGCGTACGAATGGACAAGTGGCTCTGGGCCGCCAGATTTTTCAAGACGCGCTCATTGGCCGCACGAGCCTGTGAACTCGGCAGGATTCGTTCCAACGGGCAGCCGGCCAAAGCTGCGCGCGAGGTCCGGGTTGGCGACCTGTTGCAAGTGACGAACGACAGCGGCGATTTTCAGGTGGAGGTCCTGCTCCTCAGCGAGATGCGCGGTCCTGCCGCCGTTGCGCAGACGCTCTACCGCGAGACCGAGGCGAGTCGCGAATTGCGCCAGAAGTTGGCAGAAGAGCGGAAAGCGATGCAGCCTTTCGAAGCGTCGCCGGATGGCAGACCATCGAAACGCGATCGCCGCAAAATCATACAGTTTCGTGGTAGAGACTGACTGCCGTGCTCAAGCTAACCTACTGAGATGGCAGACAGTTCTCTACCTTCCTATAGGTTTGTTCGATCAGCCACTTGATGATATCTACCGCTAGGCGCTCTGTTATCGATTGTTGCGGTCGTATGTCGGCCGAACCGTACAATTGGGCGCTATCATAAAAATCCCAATGTCGAAGCGTCAGTCGAAATAACCGCTTCCTCTCCGACTGGACGACCCCCTAGTCGCCGGCAAGCAGCGCAAGGCTGTCCCGCATGAGTTTGTGCTCGACGCGATCGCTCGCGCTGTCGCCCCGGACCCACCCCATGTTCGGCTGCCTCGCGGTCTACATTGAGGAGAAGATTGTGCTCATACTGCGCGACAAGCGCGACGAGACTGCGGACAACGGAGTGTGGCTCGCCACCACCGAGGAGCACCACGAAAGCCTGCGCCGCGAGTTCCCGAATATGCGATCCATTCAGGTATTCGGGAAGAAGGTGACGGGCTGGCAGGTTCTTCCGGCCGATGCGCCGGATTTCGAGGAAGCGGCGCTGCGCGCCTGCGAGCTCATCGTCGCCAGGGATCCTCGAATCGGCAAGGTGCCGGGGGCGCGGCGGGCCTCGAGATCGAGCGCCAAGAAGACGCCGAAATCCGTGAGTAAGCAAAGGCTACACGTAATCAAACAACGTCATGAAGCCGAAATCCATATGCAACTGCTGGTGGCAATGAAACAGCGTCAGGCCGGGATTGTTGGCGACGAAATCTATCTCCGCTTCCTGGTATCCGCCCAACATCATGACATCTTTGATCACTCCTGAGGTAGGCTGTCCGGCTATCCGTGTCAGTTCGAAGCTGTGACGATGCAGATGAATCGGGTGGATGTCGTCGCTCGCGTTGCGCATCCGTATGCGGTACCGCTTGCCCTCGTGCAGATGGAAGGCAGGTTCGGCCATCATCTGTTCCAGGGGATAGGCCACGCCGTTGATGGTCCACTGATTGAATCCGTCGAGCGCGGCATTCTGCTTTTCGAAGGTCATGTCGAAGATTTCATCCGGCTGCTCGGATGTGGCTGCTGGCATTGCCAAACTGAGCGTAGTTCCACTTGAACGGCGTCGGTGGAAGCCACTGCGGCTTGCCCTTATAACCGGCATACTCGACAACAATACCCATGCCGTGGTGACGGTCGTCATCGGCGAGGTCTCCCATGACCCACACGCCGGGATGGGTCATTTCCACGATAGCTGAAATCCGCTCCGCGGTTCCAAGCCACAGAACAGGAACACGAACCGGTTTCGGCAAGGGATTGCCGTCCATCGCAATCACGCTGAAGGTGTGGCCCGGAAGGGCGAGGCTGCGAATCTCAGTAGCACTGCCGTTCAGAACGTGAAACAGGACGCGCTCGCCTTGCTTCACGCGAACCGGCTCGCCATGACCCAGCATGCGGCCGTTGATGGTGAACGAATCGTAGCCGACCTCGTATCCGTGCGGCATACCCTTGGCGAGCGAAGCTTTCATCTTGCTCTCGCCGGCATCCTTAAGTTCGGGGACCGTCTGCGCGGGCGAGAGGAAGTCCTGCGCCATATCGCCGCCGCGACTGAAGCGTGGGCTGGAATTCTTTGAGTGTGAGAAAGACCTCGCGGTCGTAGTTGCCGGCGTGCTGTTTCGGTTCGATGTAAACCGGTCCGACTAGGCCGCTGTACTGGCCGAGCGGCAAGATTCGCTCCGGCGCGGACGTGGGTGTGGTAGAAGCGGAAACCCGACGGCTTCGGCACGAAGGAGATTCTGCGGCTGCCGTGGGGCGGGATGAACGGCGTGCCCTCTTCGGCGGCTCCATCGACGTCGGTCGAAGACCAGCTGGCCATGCCAGTGCACTTGCTCGGGGGTATCGGTTTCGTTGCGGAGATCGATGGTGACCTGCTCGCCTTCTTTCAGGCGAAGCAGCGGTCCGGGAAACTGCCCGTTGTAGGTGGTGACCGAGAGGATGCGATTTGGGGCGAGTTCGAGGGGCTTGGTGGCGATGGTGAGGGTGTAGTCGGCTGGGTCTTCGCTCTGCGACGCGGTTCGATTCTCGTCAGTCAGCGCCGACTGACTCAAGAGGTTCGACGGTGATAGCAGAGTAGCGCCCGCAGCTGCTCCGGCCGTCTTCAGGAAGTTCCGGCGAAAAGAGTGGAAGCGTGACATGGGCCCCACGCTTGCGACGGACCGCCACTCGCGGCTCCGCAACTCAACTATATCGAATTTCGATGACCTTATTGAACTTTCCGGAACGGGGTTTCAGTGAGTCACCATTGGGTTGTCAGACTCCGGGCTTGTAGGGGGAATTGCAAGACTCCTCACGAAACGAGCAACTTTGAGCTTATATTGCGGCTCTCCGAAGCAGCTTTTCGAAGGAAAACAGCGCGGTTGACCGGCTCGCTCAAGACCATGGCAACCGTCTTCAACTAGTTAATGCGTCGGAAGGGTTGAATCCATGTCCGAAGTGGTGTTTCGCACTTCCGCAAAGCAGTTCTATACTGCCCGGCGACAACATGGCCTTTGCACCTCCAGCCCGTCCATTCCGGTGTGCCGCGAGCGCGTGGTGAGCATTCAACGCGGATCGGATCCGCCGCCTGCATGTTTGCGAACCAAACAAAACTTCTTTTGTCCCGCAGTCTCGTTCCTTACGTCGCCCTCGGAGACGAAATCGCGTTCCGATTCCAGCACCAGATGCAGCGGGTCCGGAAATCCTCATCATCAAGAATGCCGCCTCCGGAACAAGCCGTTATATCTACCAGGCTCCAATCGGATACGTCAGCCAGCCCAAGCCGGACAAACGACATCAGCACTTCGTTTCTGCCGAAGTTCACCGTGGAAGCCTTGGCATCGATACGATTTTTCTGCCTTGCGAGGCCCTGCGCGAGTACTTCTATCGCCTCCCGCATACAACCGAGAGAGTCGATCATCCCACCCTGTACGAGGTCTTGCGCATCCCAGCCACGCTTCGCCCTCCGACTTCGCGTGGCTTTCAAGCTGCGAGATCTGGAGCTAAGAACGGCGGACGTGCGGCGCACAGAGAGAGTGGCTCTGGAGCGGGCATTCAACATCGTTGGTCAGCCGGAGCCTCGCGCTTGCTATGACGCGCTGCTAGCCGATCCCGAAGCACCGGCCATATCTCCGTATGGTGGATTTGGCTCTCTTCTCGTGGCTGGTGAGCCTTCTCGTGACGGACAAACTTTTCTTTGCCCGCCGCATCCTCGCCTTTTCGCCATATCTCCGGCGCCGGCGGTTCCATGTGCCACTCCGCAGATGTGATTTCTACGACGACCGGGCGCTGTGCCGCGACGCGCGTCGCAAACCAAGTTCTGGCTCGATCCAGCCGCCCTGCATACACTCTGGGACCGCACGTGGAATCAGTGGAAGCATCTGCTGGGAACCAAGATCGAGGTCGAGGGCACATTCCTGCAGAGCGGCAAATACCGCAAACGTCGTGAGCAGTGGGATCTCGTGACCTGGGAAACTGCATTGCCAAGCCGGTTGGAGATCAAGCTCCCAGCCGATTTCCAACAGCAATTGGAGACGGCCAAAACTACCTACCATCGCTTCGGCCAGTACTCGCGCGCCCTGGAGCAGATCCGTCTTCGATTGGAGTGCCACGCCATCGAGAAGGCTGAGTTGGAGCGAATGTGCTCGACGCTCCGTATTTCTGGTGACTTTGATGTGGCACAGATCAGCTGGCGTGCCGATTACGATCCGTTTTTCTATCGCCAGCTCTCACGCCGGGCACGTCGGGTTTATTTGTTTCGTGACGAATATATATTCGACGTTGAAAAAGCGATTGTCGTCGAAACCCCTAAGCTTGGCCACGCGACTTACGTTTTCGCCAAACCCAGGAGCATGGATAGCTTTCTCGCTCTGTATACCAAGACCACGAAGGACGACATTCGTCGAAACCGCAACAACGCCGCCGAGCGGCTCGGCTTTCTGGGGCGGGTAATCCACGGGACCAATCCCAGGGCTTGGCTCAACGAAGTAAGGCAGCGCATCGGAGAGGGAATCGACTTCGCCGCGGCCGTTGCGGAGTGAAGCATGGGCTGGTGCGCCCACTTTTGTGGCATTCAATTTGCCGGCGGTCTCCTGCGCATCTGCTGCTTTGTCCAGTCAAAGTGCGATTGGTGAAATAAATCTATTGACGATTGTGATGCGTGATCCAGCCCGCCGATCCTGGCAGGCCTAATACAAGGATCTGCAGCGAGAATGCTTTGTGCAATAACTTCTATCAAGCCCCCAAATTTCCTGAGGTTCCGATCTAGGGACCCGCTGAAACGCGCATCATTGGCGCGAGCAGGCCGTTTGACCGACCTTTGATTTCAAGTTAACAAAAGCAGCTAGCAGGTGACGCTGCACCTACACATCCGTCGGCCGGGCACAAACCGGTTCAATTGGACGACGCTTCTTTGCTGCGATGAGAGACGTTGAGTGCCGGTGCTGGGTACGTCGGAAAACGTAGCGTTAGTGGTTCGAGATTCAGGTGATTTTGGAGCACAGAACGAGCAGGTAACTGATGCAAGACCTCGGACGCAACAAGGCTGTAGTCGCTAGTACCGAACATGATATCGTTTTGGCCGAGGCGAACTCCGCGGTCCCGCTCAAAGGAGACTTTGAGCGTATGGCCAGGAGACGGTTTCAACGCGGTCAGTTGGTCTTGCGCGGAAAGCGAAGTCCGGTTTCGGTGGGACGTTATAGAGAGGACATCATTCGAGACGGCAAGATTCAGCGCCTCGAAAAATGGGTGATCCTCGGAACAAAAACCGACTATCCAACTCGGAAACTCGCCCTTCGCGCGCTTGAGGACCTGCTTGCAGACATCAACAACCTTTCCTATCGGCCGCGGCCGGTAGCGCAGTTCTCAGACTTTGCGAAGCGCTGGCAAGAGATTGTTCTCAGCCAGCACAAACCATCAACCCAGCCGCCAGTACGTTCTCAGTTGCGGAAGCACCTTATTCCTCGACTCGGCAACGTGGCTATGAAGGACATCACCGGCGAACTGTTGCAGTCGTTCATCTCCGATTGCGACTTAAGCGCTAAGACCGTCAAGAACCTAGTCGGGACGCTGCGCATCATGTGGAACTCGGCGAAAGCCTGGGGATATGTAGGGCACGATCCATTTGGCGGCCTAGTGTTGCCTGAGTGGGACCCGCCCGAACAACCCACGTTCTCGCCGGAGGACATGAGGCGCATCATCGCTGCGGCTGAACCGCCTTACGATACGGTGTATTGGTTGGTGGCGCAAACCGGAATCCGGCGCGGAGAGGTCTGCGGCCTGGACGTCGGCCACGTCGACCTAACCAATCGCGTGATCGTCGTCAAGCGAAGCCGTAACGGCCGGCACATCACAGACACTAAGAGTCGCAAGCCGAGGATATTCAGCATCTCTCCGCGACTTGCAGACCGTCTTAGCTCATTTGTGAGTGGGCGCAATCCCGATGAGCCGCTATTTCTCTCAGCCGAGGGCATGCGGCTGCATCCCGAAAACCTGGTAAAGCGGAAGCTCAAGCCGTTGCTGAGGCAATTGGGGCTTGAGGGCGGACTCCATGCCTTCCGGCATGGGAACGCCACCGCGCAGGACCGCCTGCACACTCCGATGAAAGTAAGGCAGGAGCGCCTTGGACACGTCAGCTCGAGGACAACGATGGGCTACACGCACCTGGTCGGGGATGACGACCGCAGGGTAGTGGAGCAACTCGACGACTTGTTTTGTCCTTTGCCGATGAAGCCAAACAGAGGGGAGGATCATGTAGATGCGAAATTCGCGGCTGGAATTCTGTGAGCAAATTGTGAGCAAGTACAACAGAAACGCCTTCCGGCTGCGACGGAAGGCGTTTGTAATCAGGAACTTGTTTGGTTGCGGGGGGTGGATTTGAACCACCGACCTTTGGGTTATGAGCCCAACGAGCTACCAGACTGCTCCACCCCGCAGTTCGATGATAACGGCTGATGAACATCAGGTCAAACGTGGTTCGCGGCGCAGTCGCGTGCCTTTAGCAGAGTTGCTAGTGAGGAGACGTTATAATCCTGCGATAAGACTGGTGCTCATGAAGAGTGCGGTCAACATGCACGGAGTGGTAGCCTCTCCACATGCGGAATAAGCAACCGGACGAAAAGCCGCAGAATGCTGCGGTGTTATGGGCGCGCTATTCTCAGCTGGCGTTCATCCTCCCGGCTTCGGTGGTGGTGGGTTTACTTGTGGGCAAACTCCTTGATTATTGGTTTCATACCCATTGGCTGTTTCTCGCCGGGGTCATCGTCGGCGCGATCTCCGGTTTCGTTGAACTCATTCGGACGATTCTTCGCGACAAAGACTTAAGAAGCGAGTAACGAGCCGCAATTCGCCAGCTGCGTTAGAGTGTTCTCCGGCAATGCCCACGCCCGAGCCAATCTCATCCGCAAGCCGACCAGTTCTATGATCGAGCGCTGCAGCGTATTCGCAAGTTCATGCTGGCTCTTGCCACGCTGGGCCTGCTCGTGTGCGTGGCGTTGTTTCGCTGGCCCGTCGCGGCAGGATTCGCCGCCGGCGCGGTCGTCTCGTATGTGAATCATCGTTGGCTGGAACGCGCTGTCGAAGCGGTCGGCGAGCGTATCGCAACCGGCCAAAGCCGCGAGCGGGGAAGAGGGATCATCGTGCGCGCGGTTCTGCGATACGTCTTCGTGGGCGTTGGCGCGTATGTTATATTTAATGTTTCACGCGCGGGTCTTTACGGCTTCCTCGGGGGTGTTTGTCTTCCCATTGCAGCCATTGCCTGCGAAGTCGCAGTGGAACTGTTTGTTACCCTGCGGCGCGGATTCTGATTTTCCAAGTCATTTTTGGCGCCCGCCTCGGCCAACGGCCGAAAGTTTGCAAGTGCAAGATCTAGATCCAATCTTACGAGTCAAGCATTCATGTCTGAGCAACTCTGGATAACGGCCCTTCTTAACAAGTACTTCGCCGGCGTGGCGAATGCGATCCTGGGTGTCTTCCATCTGCACGCGCCGAACCCGCAGGCGCCGATCAGCAACTACGTGGCAATGCAGATCCTGGTCTTTGTCGTGCTGGTGGTGTCTCTTTGTGATCGTGCGCACTCGCCTTTCGGTGGACAATCCAGGACCGCTGCAGCACGTAATAGAGGGCATCGACTCTTTTGTGGGCAAACAAGGCCACGAAGTAATTGGCCACGGATACGAGCAATACACCGGCTACCTGACGATCCTGGGTATTTTCATCCTGATGTGTTGCCTAATCGGTGTAATTCCCGGCTTTGAATCGCCGACAGCGGTTCCATCGGTGCCGCTCGGTTGCGCGCTGGTCACCTGGTTCTACTACCACTACCAGGGCATTCGCCGGAACGGCTTCGGGTACGTGAAGAACTTCCTGGGTCCGGAACCATTCGTTGCCCCGCTGTTGTTTCCGATTGAGATCTTCAGCCACCTGGCACGAATCCTGTCGCTTACCATACGTTTGTTCGCCAACATGTTTGCGGGCGACATGGTGACACTGGTATTCCTGTCACTATTTCCGATTGCAATTCCGGTAGTGTTCCTGCTGCTGCACATCGGCGTCTCGTTCATTCAGACGTACATTTTTGTGTTGCTGGCTACGGTTTACATTGGAGAAGCGGTGGCACACGAGCATTAGCAGTTAGCATTTAGCACCTAGCCAAAGCCGGGAAGCTGAAGCTAACAGCTAATTGCTAAATGCTAAGAGCTGCGAGCGTGAGGGCGTCAGCACGGTGAACGTCAACCACCCACTGGCAGCAATTTATAAGGAGAAAGAAAAATGCGGAAACTGATGATTGTGATCTTAGCGGTGTTGGCCATCCTGATGATGACCATGCCGGCGTACGCGGACGGCGGAACCGCGCTGCTCCGACTAACTTGGTGCCGATTGCCGCCGGATTTGGCATCGCCATCGCCGCAGGTTTAGCTGGTTTGGGACAGGGCCGGGTCGGCGCCGCGGCCTGCGAAGCCATGGCCCGGAACCCTGCCGCGCGTCCTGCAATTCAGGTGGCCCTGATTCTAGGTCTCGCCTTCATCGAGTCACTGGTGCTGTTTACCTTGGTGATCATCTTTGCGAAGGTCGGATAACCTCTCGACTTCTGCCTGGTTCGAACGCCCCGTCCGCGGACGGGGCGTTTTGCTGCGCGTAAATCCACGCCACAGGTCCACGCGGATGATCTGTCACGATTCCGACACGTAGCCCTGACACGCCTTTAACATCAGAAAATTCCGCCGAAATTCTACGTGCTTTTGCACCTGATTTAACAGCCCTCGTCACTCTTGCCGCGCAGCGACAGTGCTGTACTGTGCGCGCCTCCATCTAACACTTAGTCCATCGTTGCAGAACGCCACGACCCAAGGAGCACAGGCCAAGAAGTCGGGATCCCAATGGTGGCAAAAGGAGCGTGACATGAAAAAGTACTTTCTAAAACTCGTGGCGCTGGCGTTATTTGCGGTGGCGCTGACCGGCGCGGCACTAGCGCAGGACAACGCGCATGTCGTCCGCGCCAACATTCCCTTCCGGTTCTACGCAGGCAGTCAACTGCTTCCCGCCGGAGAGTACACGATTTCGGTCAACATGGAGAATCACAGCATCATCATCGGGCAGAAAGCAACCGGGAGCCGGTCCTTTCTTCTTGGTTTGCCGGACGACGATGCCCGCGATTCCCGCACCGTGCTGATCTTCAAGCTGGCTGGGGATGAGGTATATGCTCTGCGCGAGTTGCAGGGCCCTGATCTGGGCGTGAGCTTCAACGGAAGTGAATCCCGGCACGCAATGAGTGCGCAGAACCAGAAGAGCCAGTCGGTGACGGTTATCGCCGAGGTGAGGTGACGGAAGTCGCGATACGCAATTCGTTCGGGCCGGAGAGCGAACTCCGGCCCGGTTTTTGTTCGCGTAGAATGGAGGGTTTGATGAGCATCGGGAGACTCCATTTATGCGTAAGATCGCACTTATTACACCGTCAATCGTTCTGGCCGTTGGTCTGTTGTTCGCACAGGCAGGGAACAAGTCGGCTGATTCTAATCCAGGGAAAACCGCAAATATAGCGCCACACGTCGCTGGCTTGCCTCCGGCAGCCGAGCAGGCAATGGCTGCCGTCGATCCGGAGAAAATCCGCGCACACGTGAAGTTTCTTGCCAGCGACCTGTTGGAAGGCCGCGGCACCGGCGCTCGCGGAGGCGATATCGCAGCGGAATACATCGCCACGCAATTCGCGCTTTACGGGCTGAAGCCCGCCGGTGACAACGGCAGCTACATGCAGAAAGTGCCCATGGTTGGCATCGCCACGGAAGATGAGTCTACGTTCACGCTGGTACCGGCCAAAGGCGAGCCTATGAACCTGCGTAACCGCGCAGACTTCGTCGCCATGGACGAGACCACCAACCCGCAGGACGACATAGACGCTCCGATCGTGTGGATGGGCTACGGCATTGATGCGCCCGAGTTCAACTGGAACGACTACAAGGACGCAGACGTGAAGGGCAAAGTGTTGTTGATGATGGTGAACCAGCCACCCTCGGACGATCCGAAGTTCTTCAACGGCAAGACGCTCACCTACTATGGTCGTTGGACCTACAAGTTCGAAGAAGCAGCGCGCAAGGGCGCGGTTGGAGTCATCCTTATTCACAAGACTGACATGGCCAGCTACGGCTGGAACGTAGTGCGCAATTCGTGGTCGGGCGAGCGCGCCTATCTCCGCGACGACCCGGCGCCCAAGCTGAAGGTCGCATCCTGGATTCGGTTCGAAGTTGCCCAAAAACTTGCTCAAGCCTGCGGCATGAACCTCGACCAAATGATGGCCGCGGCGCAAAAGCGCGGTTTCAAGGCGGTTCCGCTGCCGGCGAAGTTGAAGGCAAACCTGATCAGCAAGGTACGGCCCTTTGACGTGAACAATGTCATCGCCAAGCTGCCAGGCTCCGACCCCAGACTGAAGGACGAAGCAGTAGTTTACAGCGCACACTATGACCACCTTGGCATAGTGCCGGGCATGCCCGGCGACAACATCTACAACGGCGCGCAGGACAACGCCACTGGCTGCGGCATTCTGCTGGAGATTGCTCGAGTCTTCGCTGCGGCCCGGCAGCAACCCAAACGCTCGATTTACTTCGCCTCGGTCACGGCAGAGGAGCAGGGTCTGCGCGGCTCGGAATTCCTGGGCAAGCATCCACCGGTTCCGGCCAGGGAAATTTCCCTCGACTTGAACTACGATGACGTGCCGCCGCTCGGTGTGCCGGAAGAGGTCAACGTCGCGGGCGCCGAGCGCACCATGTTCTATCCCACAGTGGAGAGTACGGCGAAGGATTTCGCACTCAAAATCGTCCCCGACTCGCAGCCCGGTGCGGGACACTACTACCGCTCCGATCACTTCAGCTTTGCGCGCGCTGGGGTACCGGCTTTTTCCATCGACGAGGGCGTCAAATATCAGGGACACGACCGCGAGTGGGGCTTGCAGCAGGCCAAGGATTTCGTCGCCAAGCGCTATCATCAGCCTAGTGACGAGTACTATCCGGAGATGGATTTTCGTGGTGATGCTGTGATGGCGCGCTTTGGCATCGCGCTGGGATGGCTCGCTGGCGACCAGTCAACGCTGATTGGGTGGAAGCAGGGCGACGAGTTCGCTAAGGCGAGAACCGCGAGCGGGCAGCAATAGCAGTTAGCAGCGGGGGTTGATACCCTGCTTTGCTGATGCTGTCATCCCGAGCGAGAGCCGCGCCAAAATCGCATCCGGCCTGCTTTTGGCGGGATGCGCTGCGCGGTCCGAGTCGAGGGACCTGCTTTTCCATCCACTATCCGCTCTGCTTCAAATCCTTCACCAGCCTGTCGAACGCGAGGCGATACGCATGCTTCCGGATGCTACGGATGATCTTACCGGGGCCCCCAACGAGCGCTGGTGAAGCCTGCCCTGAGCAAAGCCGAAGGGCCCTCGCACTGGGATCTTTCGAAGCCACACTCTATGCGACCGTCCCCGCCCAGTCAACCCACAAATATCGCTAGGGTTCGGATAGGAATTGCCCACCGGCAATGTCTCGGAGGGGAATCAATGTAGCAATGCGAAGGACCGAGCGCCGCAGCCCGGGTCCCCATTACGCGCCGCTTTTGCGCGTGATGGGGTGGGGGGAGGCGCGGCATTGCAGTTAGCCCCGGGTGCAAGCCCGGGGTAGGCTGGTTACATAAATCCTGAGCCGGCTTTAGCCGGCGACACTACTGGCTTTCAAATCCTTCACCAGCCGCTGAAACGCCGTCTGATACGAATCGTGGTCCTTCCAGTTGCTGAAGTCGGGGATGAAATACTCGCGTATCTCGCGTGCCGAGTCATCGCCGATTTCGGCGTCGAACAGCTTCCACTTCTTCACCTCCTCAAACGGCGCCAGCGTGATGGGAAACAGGAGCTGCTTGTCTTCCTGCTCCTCGCGCGCCCGCGCGTTGGCAATCTCGGTCTTCACCCACTTACTGCTCATGCTGTGCTCGGAGAGGATGAGCAGCAGCTTGTCATGCAGGCGAATGGCCTCGTCAATCTGCTCGTGCAGCTTGCGGCCGGCCTTCATGTCCTCCGGCGCGAACCAGCAGCGCACACCCTTGGCTTGCAGGTCGGCATGGAGCCGCTCGGCAAACTCCTGGTCCTTGGTCGAGTAGCTGATGAAGCAGGAGTAGAACTCGATGGGTCGTCCCAGCCATCGACCTGATGTAGTCGATGAATTCGTCCGGCACGCCCCAGCCCGCAGAAATACCTCGGGAATCTTGCCGCCTGGACTTGTAGATGGTGTCAATGCCGACGGTCGACGGGCCCGCTGTGTTTGACGGTCTCGAGGCCCTTGGCGACGCTCAGATCGACATCGGCGAAATCCGTTGCCCCTACCTGGGCCCCGGTGAAATCGGCCCCGCTGATGTCTGCCCGGAGAAGTTCGCCCCGATGAGATGCGCCCCGCTGAGGTCTACATCACTGAGGTTGGCCCCGCCGGCGAAATCTGCCCCGGTCTGTTCCATCACTTCGATTTCCGCCCACGGTGAGTGTCGACCGGGACGCCGAGGTCCGCCCCGTGAGATTCGCCTTGCTGAGGTTCGCCCTCGAGTCCGCCCAGCCGATGCCGCGCGAAGTCCGCCGCGCGGAGGTTCGCCACCCTGAGGTTCGCCCCTTGAGATGCGCCTTGCTCAGTTTCGCCCCGCTGAGGTCCGCCGATGAGAGGTCCGCCCCCCGGCGCTCACGTCAAGATGTCCCTCCTCCACCTATTCCACTGCTCGACCCCTTGCTTGAGGATTTCGACATGTTCAGGGTTCGCCATGGCCGCGTGACCTCGCTTGCTTTCCGGGATGCTACGGATGATCTTATCGGGGTCCCCAGCGAGCGCCGGTAAAGCCTGCCGTGAGCAAAGCCGAAGGGCGCTCGTTGGGGTGGTTCGAAGGCCACACTCTATGCGACCCTCCCCGCCCAGTCAACGCACAAACGTCGCAGAGGTATTGCCCCAGATCCAGCCACGGTTTTCGGGAATCGCTTTGTATCAGGGCACGGCTTCAGCCGTGCCGCAGATCGCTTTCTAAGTACCCGGGCTTTAGCCTCTGAGGTCATGTTTCCGCAGGGGCTAAAGCCCAAGGAATTAGTTGCTGCCTAGTCGGCACGACTAAAGGTCGTGCCCTGATACAAGGCTGTCCGGGCCGAGGTCCCTCCCTTGTCCGCTGCCTTTGCGGACAGGGTGGGGAGACTGCCACCCCTCTATGCGACCCTTCCCGCCCCGTCAAACGCACAAACATCGCGGCGGTTTGAATCAGGTCGTCTGAGTGTTTGGAGCAAAATCAGTCTGGTAGCCGAGACAGCAGAGCGCTGCAGCGAGGGAAGGGGCGCGGCTTCAGCCGCGCCGATAGTGGTTCTTTAGACCTTGGCTTTAGCCACTGGGGGACCTCGTTTCCCGACGCGCAAGAACGAGTTCCCTCCGCAGCTAAAGCCGGACGAATGCCGCTCCTGCGGCGCGCCTGAAGGCGCGCCCCTTCACAGCTTTCTTCGACTACGCTCAGGGCAGGCTACGCCCCAAGGCGAAGTCCTGGGTAGGCTGGTCATATGAACCCCGAGCCGGCTTCAGCCGGCGACATAAGAGGATTCTGTGCCGCCCCCACGGG
>CAVPFD010000029.1:0-286773 GCA_963703645.1 uncultured Acidobacteriaceae bacterium | reverse complement strand
GGTATTACCTCGTTATTCCATCGTAGCCCTCCCGATCTCTTTACGGAGAGCTCAGAAGACATTTTTCTGAACGTGAACTCGTGGAGTTAGATGCGGCTATCTGCTGGGAAAATTACCGAGCACGATTTAATCGCACGTTTGCCGTGCAAGCCTGAGGTGGGCTCTCAAAGGGCATGTTCCGCGCCCTACCAAGCCAATGGCCAAGATGAAGGATGACGGGCGACCCGGAAGTTGGCCTGTTCGGTGTCAACTTGACGGGAAACGCCCTACTTGTAGATGTGGACTGGGGCGTTGGCCCCAAGTCCTGTTGTGGGAGATCTGCCGCCGACAGTTACTGAGATTTCTCCCGTGCAACCGTCAAACCGGAATATGTGCTCCTCCGCCGTGTTGCATGCGGTGCATTAGTACCTAAGAGCGGGTCCATCTACTACAACCAGTACAAGCCGTAGGTTTGAACGTTCGTACATTAGCTGTTCATTCTCGTTGCAACCGGAATCGACAGCCGCGTGCATTTAATGCGCATCCTTACGCAACACTGTGCCCACTGCGGTGCAGACTGACCACGCAGAGTCAATCTCAAACGAGTTGCACCTTGCCACTCGTCTTACACCGCCCATGCACACGGTTCGGCAACAACCAGCGCGGAAGGAACAACAATTGGCAACGGATGTCCACATTGATGCTGGTGGATCAGTCCACAACACAGCGCCGCTCCGCTCGAACGATAGCCGTGTACATTCATCGCCCAAACCGAACCACTTCTGTACGCACAACCCGCGCGTACCGCCGCACCACGTTGTGCAACTCGCGCGCGCACAATTTCGCGCAATTTCCGGAACACCAAACCGGAACGAGCGCTCAGCAGGTACGAGAACTGCGTCATCATGGCTGCACACAATGCATCGCAATAGGGCCCGCCGGTGTCACAACTGCTCGGTCGTTTTGTAGGCAAGACCTGCATGAAGGGGGGAGTAGTCAAGCCGCATCTCCCTAAGAACATGAATAGTTGCGAGTACCCATGAGCAGGCAATGAGCAGCACAGGCAGGCTATCCGAAGCGCCCGGCCAAGGATCATGCGACTGCCGACTGTTCCGCGGTGGGCGCTTCAGATACAGCACTAAGACTTATCGTTACAAAGGGATGGTTTGCGACTAGCCGCGGCCGTCCCTACGGCCGCCTCAACTCACGCAAAGGCCTGTTGTCGTCAATTGAGGCTCTACTCCCGGGTTGCCCATCCGGGAACGACCGGCGAGAATCGCGCCACCAAGTGTCTGGTACACTCCCCCTGTCATGCCGGACGAGAGTAAGAACCGTGAAAATTGGGCTGTCTGGGTAGGGTTTCTGCTGGCACTAGTGGCAGTGCTGTGCAACGCGGTTTTCTTCGTCAATCTTCCGGGACTGTGGGCCATCGCATGGCTCAGCATGCTGCTGTCGGTCGTCGCGCTGATTTTCCTGGGCTTGGGACTGAAGCACGCTTTCGGACGACCGGTGGTCTATAGAAGGAAAATTCTAAGCTCGGTCCTCGCTTTGGTCTCGCTGCTGCTAGTGGGCGTGGCGATCTTCGCATCCTTCAGCGCGCGGGCCATGCCAGCGTCTGCGGGTGCGCCGCAGATAGGACAGAGGGCGCCTGACTTCACACTGGCCGACACCAGTGATCAGCCGGTTTCGTTAGCCCAACTTTTGGCACAAGCAGCCAACGATTCGAGAGTCATGCCGGCTAAATCGGTGCTGCTGATCTTCTATCGTGGATATTGGTGACCGTTCTGCAACCTCGAGTTACGAGGAATTGAGAAACAATTGGCTGAATTCGAGGCGGCGGGCGTTCGACCGGTGGCGATCAGCGTGGACCCGCCAGAGGTCTCGCGCGATCTGTGCAGGAAGGCAGGTTACACGTTCACTGTTCTTTCCGATCCGAACGCGGAGGTGATTCGTCGTTACCATCTGCTGCACGCGGGCGGCGGGCCGGACGGGCATGACATCGCCCGACCAGCAGAGTTCTTGGTGGACTCATCGGGGATGGTGCGCTGGGTCAATTTTACGGAGGACGTTCGAGTGCGAGCGCGTGCCGACGAGATGTTGGCTGCTGCAAAGGGTCTGCGGTAGCACCAAGCGGCGCGCCGCAATCGTCGGTGACCCGATCTTAGGCCGTTCGTCATAGCTGTTTTGGCAGGTCTGCCAAAGAAAGGGTTAAACCCGGCCTGAGAACTCTACCTCCAACAGAACTTTACCGCCTTGCAGTGCGTGGGCGACGGCGGCCTTGATCTCGTGCAGCGGATAGGTCGCCGTGATTGGCACGGCCACCTCTCCGGTCGCGATCATCTGCGCCGCTGCGCGGATCGCATGCGGGATCTGACCGGCAAACGCGGGATTGCCCATGGAAAAGCCCCGGATAGTGAGGTCGTTGAAGATCACGTCCAAGGGGCTGATCGCCATGGGTGCGAAGCTCTGAGCGGCGTATGACACCAAGGCGCCGCCTTGCCCGAGAAGCTTCGCTAGTCGGCCGCTCGAATCGCCGCCAATGGCGTCCAGCGCCAGGCGAGGCCGCACCTTGCCCAAAGCCTCGGCCATCTTACTTGGTGCGGTGTCCTCGTCGAGCAGCGAGAGATCGCAACCTGCTGCACGGACCTCATCGAGGACCCCAGCGCGGCGCGCCAATCCGACGATTCTTAAGCCCTTTCGCTTGGCGAAGCCGACAATCCATCGTGCGATGGACGAGTTGGCAGCGTTTATCGCAATCCAGTCGCCTTGCTGCAATTCCAGGAACTTTTCAAGCAATAAAAGCGCTGAGGGCGGGTTGATGCTCACCATCGCCAGTTGGCGGGGATCGGCGTCTTCCGGCAAGACAATCAGGTCTGTGGCGGGAAACACCATGCGCTCCCGCCATGCGAAGTGCCCGATCAGGAGCGCAACCCGAGCACCGACGCTCAGATCTCCTACCTGCTGGCCGATTTCGAGCACGCGTCCAACGCCTTCGTTGCCAATCACTGAGGGGAGATCCGGGCGCAGTGGGTAGAGTCCTCGCGCGACAAGAATGTCGCTGAAATTAATGGGCGCGAATTCGACGCCGACCAGCACTTGGCCGATGCCGGGCTTTTCGGGCTCTGGCACGTCACGATATTCGAGGCCCGTAGCGGGATCGCCATAGGTCGTGAGCACGACTGCTTTCATGATCCATTCCTTTCTCGTCTTGTCACCGGATTCTTCTCCTCTCGCATCCGAATTCTTCGCCGCACGTTCACCAACACATCCTTGAAAACCGATTGGACTGGCCCCGCGGCTTCAATTCGGAGCATTCGTTGGCACTGATAGCGGTGCTGCTGATGGTCTTTTGTCGGCGGTCACTTGGGAAATGTGTTGCCGAACATCGGCAGGCCGCTCTTTGACTGCTCACGTGTCGCCTCGTCCTGGATCACATCCCAGTGCTCGGCCAGAACCCCGTCCCTGATGCGAACGATGTCCGCTACGATCCAGTTCGCAGGCTGGCCGACGTCAGAAAACCGGCCATGCAGGATCAGAAGGTTTCCTTCTGCCAGGATCGACCCGTTT
The DNA here is from genome assembly GCA_963703645.1 of uncultured Acidobacteriaceae bacterium. Taxonomy (GTDB): domain Bacteria; phylum Acidobacteriota; class Terriglobia; order Terriglobales; family Acidobacteriaceae; genus Bog-257. The sequence continues at coordinate 283,227 of CAVPFD010000029.1, read as the reverse complement.
TCGTATTTCAGTGTCGCCGGGGCTTGTTTGACCAAATTGAAGAGGCCCTCGCGACCGGGCGGGATGTGCGCGCTGTGTTGAAGGTAGTTGGGAGACCAATAACGCTCAGCGGCTGCGTAGTCACGTTTGTTGAACAATGTCTCGAAGGCTTCAAGAACCAGCGCTTTGTTTTTTTCTTCACTCGACTGACTCATTCTGATCTCCTGGCGGTTCAGTATGGATTATTGTTATAATCCATTACGAAGTTTCTGATTCGCGGAGTCTCGACTTGGATACAAGTTTTTTAGGAGGGCACAATGCGCCATTCCAAAGCGGAAAAGGCGAAGACTCATAAGCGCATCGTTGCAATCGCCTCGAAGAGGTTCCGCGAAGAGGGGCTTGCCGGGATCGGAATCGCAGACCTGATGAAGGAAGCCGGTCTTACTGTGGGCGGCTTCTACAAGCACTTCAAATCGCGTGATGACTTAGTGGCGGAAGCTGTGGCCTCTGCATTAGGACATTGGAAGCGTAAGATCGACGCTGCTGCCGCAGACGGGCCCCCCATCACATACGAGTCGCTGGTCAACGATTATTTGACCGAATCACATCGCAATCGCCCAGGCACGGGCTGTCCGGTCGGCGCTTTGGCAGGCGATATCGCACGCAGCGACAAGCGAACTCGCGCTGCGGTCACTCGGGAGATTCGAGACAGTATTGAGTTGCTCGCAACTTTAATTCGTAACGAGAACGAGGGGGATAAGGGCGCCGCAAGATCGCAAGCAATCTTGACGTATTGCGCGCTTGTCGGCGCCATCGGTGTGGCTCGCGCGGTATCGGACGACCAGCTTTCGCGCGAAATCCTGAAGACCGTGACAGAGCTCCTGAAGAACTCTGCTTCGTAGGGTCCGGGGGCTTGCTCCCGAACATACCTACGCACGACAAGCCCACCGGTCACGGCGCCGTCTGTTCGCCGACCGGCTAGGTGACAGAGCCCAGCCGCCGAACCTCTCGATATCGAAAACAGTCGACGAGGTGATCGTTCACCATGCCGATCCGCCCCGCAGCACCGTCGCAAACTGCCCATCCTGCGTCGCGTTCCGAAAGGGCACGCCAACAATCTGCAAACCGTCCACTTCCACCTTCTCATTGCTGAGCACCCGCACTCCGGACGCCGCAATGGCATGCAGATATTTGCTGTCGTCCCCGAACTGCTCGTGATTTCCTGCCACGAAGTAGACGCCGTGTGGCGCCGCGAGTTTTCTCAATGGCTCGGCTGCGCGTGCCGCATCGATGGCTGTGCCGTCATACAAGTCTCCCGCGATAAAAATCGCGTCCGGGTCCTCCTTCACAATCTTCGCCACCATCCGCCGAAGAAAACTGCCGTTTCGCACGTGCCCAAGGTGCACATCACTGATCAGCGCCGCTCTTCGCCCGCGCCACGCTGCCGGCAAGTTCGCGAGCCGCACCGTCGTTCGCGTGATCCGCGTCCAGCTTGCGTTGAATACCCCGTAGAGTCCAGCGAATACGGCAAGCCCAAACAACAACTCCACGCACCGATGAAAGTTCATGTCCAGCCCAGCCAGCCAGGCAACCCCGAAAATAACCCAGGAGGAAACCGCCGCGAGAAAGAAAAAGCTGACCAGACCCATCCAAACCGCAGCAACCTTGTAAAACGCCCGCACCGCAGCGTTCGTGTAGCGAAAGGCCAGCAGCGAAGCGGCGACAAAGCTCACCGACAAAGACCCGAGGACGAGTTTGATCCAGAACGCGCCGGGGGTTTCGCTCCCTGCGGGCGAAAAGGTCCACGTCTCATAGAGGAGATAATGGGTCAAGAAAAGAACTGACTGAACGGCTGCGATGAGACCGATTAAGTCTTTTGGTACACGCATAATGCATTAGACTCCTCAATCCGTCATTCGGATTGTTGGCATAACCTTTCGGAGATTCGCTTGCCGTTGCAACAACTCTCGATTACGCTGCCACTTCGGTCGCGAAATAGTGCGCCTGATCGAGATCGGGAATGAGCGCGGAGTGAACCGGGCGCCATCCCATCAGTTCCTGCGTTTGCGCGCTAGAAGCCGGACAGTCGATACCAAAGAATTGCGCGATCCAACCAAAATGGTCGGCTGTCTCGTCTTGAGACTTGCTGACGACCGGCAAGTTCAGGCGGCGGCCGATTATGCCAGCGATGTCTCTAACCGGTATTCCCTCGTCCGCAACTCCGTGATAGCGGGCTCCCGCTGAACCCTTCTCCAGTGCGAGCCGGTAAAGATGAGCGGCGTCGAGCCGATGGACCGCGGGCCAGCGGTTAAGCCCGTCACCGGGATACGCGGACACACCCTTGTCACGCGCGAGGGCGATGAGGCGCGGAACGAAGCCGTGATCGCCTTCGCCATGGACCGATGGCGGGAGGCGCACCACCGACGCGCGGACTCCGCGCGACGCCAGCGCAAGCGCCGTCTCTTCCGACTTGCGAGGAAAGGTTGTAACGGGCGGATCGTTTTCCGTTGCGAGGGTGCCTTGGCGCTGAACGAGCAAGGTCCCGGAAGTGACGACGAAAGATCGGTCATCGTCGGCTAGCGCGCCTCCGAGCGTTTCGATGGCACGACGGTCCGCCTCCGCAGACGGGGCGTAGTTGGTGAAGTCGTGGATGAAGGCAGCGTGGATCACGCCATCGGCAGCGGCCGCTCCGCTGCGCAAGCTCTCGAGATCGTCGAGCGAACCGCGATGTACTTCGGCTCCTGCCCCAGCGAGAGACTCGGCAGCTGCATCTGAGCGAGCGAGGCCGAGTACCTGGTGTCCCGCGTTAATTAGCTCCTCAACAATGGCGGAACCGATGAATCCTGTTGCTCCTGTGACAAATACTTTCATAGATCACTCCTTCGTTTGATGTTCTGAGGCCGAGATCACTGTCTCCGGACCTCGGCCGATCGAGTCAAGATCGTCAAGCACAGCAGGGAAAAGCTGCAGCTTTGCGGCCTCAAGATTCTCGCGAAGATGGTCGACGGACGACGTTCCGGGGATCAGCAGAATGTTGCGCGAGCGCTGCAAGAGCCACGCAAGGGCGAGCTGCATCGGCGTAATGTTGAGTGACGCTGCCGTCTGGTCGAGTACCGATGACTGCAATGGGGTGAAGCCCCCAAGCGGGAAGAACGGAACGTAAGCGATACCTTTGGTCTCGAGCTCCTCGATGAAGCCATCATCTTTCCTGTGCGCCACGTTGTAGAAGTTCTGCACGCAAACGATCTCGAGAATGGTCTGAGCCTCGGCCCACTGCTTGGGAGTAACGTTGCTGAGCCCGATATGACGAATCAGTCCCTGACGCTTGAGTTCGGCAAGCACCGTCAGCGGTTGCTCAATCGATCCCTCCGATGGTTCCGTCATCCCTCCCACCCGCAGATTGACGACATCCAGGGTGTGGAGTCCCAGATTTCGGAGGTTGTCATGTACTCCGTCGATCAGTTCCTGTCGCGAAAGTGCAGGAATCCAGGATTTGTCTTCGCCCCGGCGCGCACCCAGCTTGGTCACGATGACCAGGCCATCCGGGTAAGGATGCAGTGCACGTTTGATGATTTGATTGGTAACATGCGGACCGTAGTAGTCGCTGGTATCGATGTGGTCAACTCCAGAATCTACCGCCTCCCGCAAAACAGCTATGGCGGCATCCACATCACGCGGCGGTCCCCACACCTGCGCACCAGCAAGTTGCATGGCGCCATATCCCATACGACTCACTGTCATAGATGTGCCAGGCAGTGCGAAACTGCCGGCGAGACTGGTTTGGTGAAGCATTTCGTTTTCTCCTAGTCTTGTTGATATTTCGTCGCGATCCCCAAAGGGTTGTTGTTCGTTACAGGCTGAAGGACTCGCCGACCAGTTCTTCACTTTTCTTCCAAAGCGCCTCGGCACTATTTGTGTCGAGCGCATATCCGCGCACTCCTTCGCTGATGGCGCTGATGGTCACGTGGTCCTGCACCAAATGACCGACATGACAGTTCTCGCAATACCGGCCACCGATCTCGTCTGCCGGAGCCACGACTGCAGCCCACACCGAAGTTGCGGCTCCTTGCGGGATAGTTTTGAACTGGAAGGGCGCCTTGCCCTCCGCCGCAAGCTGCCTATTCATCTGATCGACCATTCCCTCGAGTTGACCCGGGTCCAGGTGACGACCAAGTTCGGTTTGTATGCCGCCCGGATGTACAGCCCCAGCACGCACGCCACGCTCACGGTGGCGTCGGTCGAAAGCAACAGAGAACAGAATGTTCGCCGTCTTCGATCGGCCATACGCAATCCAAGGGTCATAGGGCGTCCGTTCAAAGTTAGGATCCTCGAGGTCGACGTTGGAGAAGCGGTGCCCCGAGGACGACAAATTGATGAGGCGTCCGCCTGCGTGGAGCAGAGGCGCAATCCGGTTCACCAACACAAAGTGGCCCAAGTGATTGGTGCCAAACTGCGTCTCGAAGCCGTCGGTGGTGTGGCCGAATGGAGTGGCCATCACTCCCGCATTGGCGATAACCACGTCGAACGGTTGGCCTTTTGCGAGCAAGCGTTCGGCGCAGGCACGAACACTCTTGAGGTTCGCAAGATCAAGCTGAACCAGTTCGAAGCTTCCGCCCTTGGCTGCAGCGTCTTTTTGGACCTGTGCGGCAGCCGCTTTCGCCTTCGTCAAGTCCCGCGCCGCGCCCACAACTTGGGCCCCGTGGGCGGCAAGAGACCGCGCCGTCTCCACACCTAGCCCGGCCGAAACGCCTGTAACGAGGACGCGCTTACCTTGCAGATTCACGCCGGACAAAACGTCTTCCGTGGTCGAGGTTGCTCCAAATACTTCCACCATTGTTTTCCTCCTTGTACTGGTCGTACTGGTGGGTTCGAGTCTTGCGCCACCGCTCTTGACGAACCGCCAACCCTTCTGTAAAACGGAGAGTGTCTCCGAAACACTCGATAAGATAACCGGAGACTATCTCCGGTTGCAAATATTTTGAAAGTTATGGCGACGAAACGTTCCCCATCGAAACGGCGCAAGCCGCGCACGGATGCGCAGCGTAATCGCGAGCGCATTCTGGAAGTCGCCAAGGAAGCGTTTACCCGGCGAGGCGCAAACGCCAGCCTGGATGACATCGCCAAGGAGGCAGGTGTGGGAGCGGGAACTCTGTATCGCCATTTCCCGACGCGCGACGCATTGATCGAGGCGGTCTATCGTACTGAGGTGGAAAAGCTGGCCGCAGCGGAACGGAAGTTCGCCGAGGCCATGCCACCGATTGAAGCGCTGCGTGCCTGGATGTTGTTGTTCGTTGATTACATCGCGACAAAGCAGATCATCGCGCCCGTGCTGAATACGTTCGTCGGAGGCCCCACGAAGCTGTATGAAGGCTCACGCGCTCGTATCCAGGGAGCGATCGATGGTCTGGTGAAGCGCGCCATCAAGAGCGGCGACATGCGCAAGGACCTTGAACCATTCGATCTGCTTCGGGCCCTAATCGGCGTCTCCCACGTAGCGTCCAGCCCTGACTGGCAGCAAAGCGCCAAGAGACTGGTGGACATCCTTATTTCCGGTTCGCGGCCGGTCAAGTAGACGCGGTATTCGGCACAGGACTTATCGCGGAGTAGTTGCTGCATGCTTTCTTCAGCCAGTGCCATGATGATGCAGCTTCTTCCAAATGAACGCCGACCATAAGGATGCGCTCATCCTCCTCGCCACTGCTCATCCGTCATCTCGAACAAATCAATTTGCGGCACTGCACCAGCGATGTTTAGCAGCGCATCAATCCTGCCGAAACGATCAAGCGCGATCTTGACGAGTGCCTGGACAGATTCGGGTTTGCTCAAGTCAAGATCGCAAGTAAGAGGCTCGGCTCCCGCATTCTTTACGGCCTCCGCCACCTCTTTCAGTACATCGGTGTCACGTGCAGCCAGCACAATCGCCGAGAAATCACTCGCCAATCGAATCGCGGTAGATCGACCGATACCTTGGCTCGCTCCGGTAATAATTGCGACAGAATTCACGACGTCTCTTTTCGCCGTTAGCTTCGGCTAAACAAAATAGACTCCGAAGCGTGTCTAGGACACTGCAAGCTTCGCTTCTAGGATGATGTCCACAACCTTCTCTGGCGCGGTGAGCAGCGGCGTATGATCCGCGGCGAGCGACCGGATTGTGGCTTTCATCCGATCCGCCATGAAGTGTTGTGTTTTGGGGTTAATCATCTTCCGCAATCAGGAACCAGGAAGGCTTGTATCTCCACGCCGGCCTCGCAACCGGCTCTTGGATGCACTTGAGCGAGATTGGCCTCTGTACTGCTGCCGTGACGGCGATTTGCTCTGCCGTCGCATGTTGTGCGAAGGCATTTTTGAAGCCTTCCTCGGGCATCCAGATTAAACCGTCGCCATCCCGCGATGTGTGCTGCGAGGAGTGCCCGGTAACGACCTCGTGCGCTAAGCAGTGAATCGAGATTTTTATACGTGCGAGGCGCAATTCACAGCGTTGGACGTTCGGGGTACGGGAAGTCGGACCAGCAAGAATGGTGAACATCAGCAGACTGTCTAATAAAGTGGCCATGGTGACGGGCGCGTCCAAAGGCCTAGGTGGTGGGATTGCAACGGCCTTGGGAGCTGCGGGCGCGCTCATGGCCGTGAACTACTCCTCCGACAGAGAAGGCGCCGAACGCGTCGCTCGGGCGATCACCGACAACGGGGGTGAAGCGATCGCGGTCGGGGCCGACGTGTCCAAGGCCGCAGATGTCGCGCGGTTATTCAAAGAAGTGGATTCTGCGTTTGGAAGACGGGACGTTTTGGAATCACAAGCCCGAGGATGTGAGCTTCGATAACGGTGCACTGTTTCTTAAGCAGGAAGATCCGGCGAAGGGCGTGCCTTTTTTCGACCTGCTTCGACGCGCCGACCTCCGCCAGGTTACAGGCAACGGCCAATCTGCGGCCACGTTCGGGAACCCGGAGGCAAAGTTCTCGACTCAATCGTTCGGGTGTCACTTCGTCGAGGTCACCTGGCAACCGGAGATCGCGCGTTTACGCGTCAATCGAGTAGTGACCGTGATCGATGCCGGTAAGATCATCAACACATTGGCTGGCCGCAATCAGATTCAGGGCGCGGTGGTGACGGGGGTCGGCATGGCGCTGCAGGAGCGCACGGAATACGATCCCCAAAACGGCGCACCCATCAACAGCAGTCTGGCTGACTACCTCGTTGCGGTGAATGCCGACGCACCCTCAGTCGAGGTGCACTTCCTCGACCATCCCGACAAGGAGATCAACGAGGTCAGAGCGCGTGGCATTGGCGAGATCGGGTTGGCGGGCATCGCCGCAGCGATTGCCCATGCGGTGCACCATGCAACTGGGGTCCGTGTGCGGGAACTGCCGGTGAGGATTGAAGACTTGCTCGCATAAGCCGCAGTTCTAACCTCTGCATGAGCGAACCCCACTTGCGCGACCGTACGGGAATCCTTCTCTGCTGAGGCGCTTCATCTAAGTTGGACAAGTAACGAGATTTTTCTTGTCTTCATCCCGTGCGCCCCAACTTTTTTAAGCCGCTGTCTGGACAGTTGCCGGGGACAAGCCGCCGCATGTTTGATCCAGGTTCCACCTCGTTAAGAATCACCGCGGCTGGCATCGTCTGGGCCAGCGCATCTAGAATTCCTCCGGGTTTGCTCATCACACGCCACTTCCACAGCTTCGCGTACTCAGCTTTGGCCTGCTTATAGATGGGAATGTCGGGATCGGCGTCTTTGCCAGAGAGTAAAAAGGTGTCGATAGGTAGCATGGAATTTTTGCAGTGTTACCTTGCAAAGCACAGGCACGGGCGAGTCCGATACGAGCCAAAGCACCCCACGGGAAGTGTCCTACTAGCCCTCGATGGTCGATGAACTTCCTTAAATTCTCCTAGCGCCATTAACCGCCGAAAAATCCCGATAGCACGAATAACGCTGTCAGCTGGCGAGTGACTCACAATTCGGAAGTTGGCTTTCCGAAGATAGCTAGCTTGAACAGCCCATTCCGTAACCAATCCAATCACCGTCCTCGGCCGGGTCACTTACGAGTTGGCGTCTATAAGGACGAAGACTGTGTCAAGACGAAAATGTCCTGAGCAGTGCTTTTGCCACCGCGTGTTGGCCAGAGTTGGGTGTTGAGGACCAAGAGCTCCGAGCATCACGCTGTTCAATCACCTGCGATGGAGCATCGCTCCATCATCCATCTATGCGGTCGTACCTCGACCATGATGTTGCTTGCGAACATCCAGCCGCCCGGCCGGTGCGGAAGTGGAAAACGCCGTTTCGTTTTCCAAGGCGCGCGAGCGCCGTCTTCTGCACGGGTCCGTCTGGATGCGAGAGCGCCCAATCAATTTCCCGGTCTAGCTTATCTGCCGACCACACCAACTCGCGGGCTGCCCTCGATATGAGCGATCTCCGGATATGCTGTGTTGGTAGGCAGCATCCTGTAGAGTCGCACGGCTAACTTCCTTGCCGCCGCCACCTTCGCTACGCCTTTCTTCATGCGATGGCAGCGATGTTTGTACTGCTTGCGAAATCCCTCACCCAGGCGACACACCGTCTGGACGCTCTCCACCAGCAGCATGCGCAGGAACGGACCGCCTTGCTTGCTGATTGAGCCCAATCGACGATGGTTGCTCGAGCTGTGTTCGCTCGGGACCAACCCCGGGTAGCTGGATACCTGCTTCCCATTGGCGAACCGAGCCACATCGCCCATCGTGATCACGAACGCAAGTGAGGTAATCGGACCAACGCCAGGCTGCGTCATCAGCAAACGCGCCCGCTCGTTGGCGTATGCAGCGCGTTCGACTGCCTGATCGAGTTCATTGACCTGCGGCTTGAGCGTGCTGAGCAACTGCAGTAGGTCTTTCCTGCGCTGCGCCGCCCAGCCCTCCAACGGTAGCTCGTGCAGGACCTTCTGGCCGGCTTCGCTCGCGTACTTGCTGCTTTGCCCAGTCAAAGCGTGATTGGAAATAAAGCTATTGACGATCGTGATGCTAGGTTCAGGCCGCCAGTCCTGACAGAGCGGGTACAAAAGGCCGCTCTGAGAGCACTTTGCGCAAGACCCTTCTATGAAGGCTCAAAATTCCTGAGGATCCGACCTAGCGACACGCTGAAATAGGCATCGCCGGCGCGGTCAGGCCGTTTGACCAACCTCAGATTTCAAGTTAACAAGAGCAGCCAGCAGGCAACGCTGCACTTAGCGTCGGTCGGCCGGGCACAAACCCGTTCAATTGGACGACGTTTCTTGCTGCGGTGAGAGACGTTGAGTGCCGGTGCTGCGGGCGTCGGTGAACATACGTAAGTGGTTCGAAAATCAGGTGATTTCGGAGCGCAGGACAAGCAGGTGACTGATGCAAGACCTCGGACACAACAAGGCTGTAGTTGCTGGTACCGAACATGATATCGTTTTGGCCGAGGCGAACTCCGCGGTCCCGCTCAAAGGAGACTTTGAGCGTATGGCCAGGAGACGGTTTCAACGCGGTCAGTTGGTCTTGCGCGGAAAGCGAAGTCCGGTTTGGGTGGGACGTTATAGAGAGGACATCATTCGAGAGGGCAAAATTCAGCGCCTCGAAAAATGGGTGATCCTCGGAACAACAACCGACTATCCAACTCGGAAGCTCGCACTTCGCGCTCTTGAGGACCTGCTTGGAGACATCAACAACCTTTCCTATCGGCCGCGGCCGGTAGCGCAGTTCTCAGAATTTGCGAAGCGCTGGCAAGAGATCGTTCTCAGCCAGCACAAACCATCAACCCAGCCGCCAGTACGTTCTCAGTTGCGGAAGCACCTTATTCCTCGACTCGGCAACGTAGCTATGAAGGACATCACCGGCGAACTGTTGCAGTCGTTCATCTCCGATTGCGACTTAAGCGCCAAGACCGTCAAAAACCTAGTCGGGACGCTGCGCATCATGTGGAACTCGGCGAAAGCCTGGGGATATGTACGGCACGATCCATTTGGCGGCCTAGTGTAGCCTGAGTGGGATCCGCCCGAACAACCCGCGTTGTCGCCGGAGGGCATGAGGCGCATCATTGCTGCGGCAGAACCGCCTTACCGACACGGTGTATTGGTTGGTCGCGCAAACCGGAATTCGGCGCGGAGAGGTCTGCGGGCTGGACGTCGGCCACGTCGACCTGACCAATCGCGTGATCGTCGTCAAGCGAAGCCGTAACGGCCGGCACATCACAGACACTAAGAGTCGCAAGCCGAGGATATTGAGCATCTCTCCCCGACTTGCAGACCGTCTTAGCTCATTTGTGAGTGGGCGCCATCCCGATGAGCCGCTATTTCTCTCAGCCGAGGGCATGCGGCTGCATCCCGAAAACCTGGTAAGCGGAAGCTCAAGCCGTTGCTGAGGCAATTGGGGCTTGAGGGCGGACTCCATGCCTTCCGGCATGGGAACGCCACCGCCCAGGACCGACTGCACACTCCGCTGAAAGTAAGACAGGAGCGCCTTGGACACGTCAGCTCGAGGACAACGATGGGCTACACCCACCTGGTCGGGGATGACGACCGCAGTGTAGTGGAGCAACTCGACGGAGATCCGGGATGCTCGACCGTTAGCGATGGTACTCCCAAAATGATGTAGTGGAAGAGGCAACGCTCATCGCTGCGACGTTGGTGGCGGCCGTCGAGCATGATCGCGCCCCTTTGTGAGTCGATGTGCGGCGTGGGGCACAAACCGAGTCAGCCGCATGATGGCCCTTGGTCCAAACGCTTCCATGCCATGGAAACACCATTGTAGCCATGCCATTTATTCTAAAGCAGTTAATGGCAGGATAAACCGGTAAAACCGGCATAAACAGCGCAATTTGCCACCAAATTGCTACCAAACCGTCTTCGCACGTCGCCCAGTTTGTCCGTGCCTTGGGTCACTGACTAGTGTCGTGATTGGGCTGTAAGTTTAGAACATGCGGAGAGTAGCGTGTTCTTGCTGGGTGAATCCGGTAGCCGAACCTGACGACAGCGTGGCGTTCGCAGCCGACCCCCCTCCTTTGCGGATAATCTAGCAAGTTGTTTCTGCCCAGCGACCAAAATCCTCTCCCGGGGCCCCTTCGATAGGTGTAGTTGTTCGAAAGAATCGGGGGCGACCAGCTTTACGCTTGACAGTCAGCACGCCTGTGCTGCCACTCAGATTCGCACCACCGGTAATCGCAATTCTTTGTCTTAGCCTTGCGCCCGACTCGCCTCAGGCGCAGCTCCGGCTCTATTGAGCCGGCCCAGGAAAACAGGCGGGGCGTTCCGTGATTAGCAAGGAGCAAACTATGACCCGCAAACTACTCCTTGGAGTCGTACTGGTTCTGGTGTGCCTCGTGACAGCCGGATATGCTACGACAACTCCTTCGATTGTTGGGCACCGACCAGTCGGTGATGATTAAGCCACCGGCGCCTCCCGGCCCCCGGGGCCCCCGGTGCCTAAGCCTGGACCCAATCCACCTCGACCGTTGCCTAATCCGCCGCTTGCAGCGGACGTGCAAGGGGTACCGAGTCCGCCCATGCCGAATCCCCCGCGGCATCCGGCACCGAATCCACCCCGTCATCCGTTACCCAACCCGCCGTTGGTAGCCGGAGTACCGAGTCCGCCCATGCCGAATCCCCCGCGGCATCCGGGACCGAATCCACCCAAACACCCTTTGCCCACGCCGTTTGTAGCTGGGATGCCGCCGATTCCACCGATGCCGAATCCCCCACGGCATCCGGCGCCGAATCCACCCAGACACCCACTTCCTAATCCGATAGGGTAATTGGGTTTACACCGCTCCCCGAGATCCAGAATCTCGGGGGCGGCTTTCCCTCACAACAACCTGTGATTCCCGTCACAGAAGATTAGGTACAACTTTGGCATAACAGCTGAATGAAACGTGTGGGTGCCAAGCGCAATATCCTCAAGGCGTCGGAAACACTGAAGGCCAGTCTGGTCACAGCAGGCAGCAGTCAACAATATCCAGCCGATTACGTGTTGTTTCGGGAGGACGGGAACAGCGTGGGCGTTTACCTCGTGCGCTCTGGCAAGGTCCGTATGAGCGTGCGGGATATGCCCACCCTGGATCGGGATTTCGATGCCGGTTCGCTCCTGGGTCTGCCAGCCACCTTTACTGGACATGCTTACAGCCTGACAGCAATAACCCTCGCTGAGTCCGAAGTGGTATATGTGCCGCGCCAGGGCTTTCTCGAACTGATGCGCGAACGGCCCGATCTTTGCCGCGAAGCCACCGACATGCTGGGACGCGAGGTAACGTTCATCCAGTCGGCGCTGGCCGAACGCCGCCGGCAACTCGCAACCGTTTGAGTTCTCTTCGTCTGACGAGGCCAGCCGCTCGGTTGGCCTTTCTTGTTCGCTGCCGCTGTTTCCAAACTTACGTCACAAACGATTATCATGGTTCGCCGAGCTGTGTATCTGTACTCTTGCCGTCCCCGCAGTGTCGAAAGAGAGGACTCATGCCAATCTTGAAATCGCAATTGCGTCGGTCGACCTTGATTTTTGTCCTGATGATTGCGTGCTGCTGGCCATCGGCAGTGATCGCCCAACAGCCCGTCGAAAGCAAGGCAGCCGCGCAGCCTGCCGCTATCGACATTGGGGGAGAGCCAGTGGTGGTCCTGCGGCGGCCACGTTCGGGTGATCCCGGCAAGCCGCAATTCCTCGAGGCCACGGTGCTTCCCGGTCGCGGCATGGCTGTGTTGCAAATCAAGGCCTTCCTCCCAGGAAAGGGCGAGATCAACCTGCTGAACTCTCCTCCGTTGCCGGAGGCCGAACAACTCCTCGACAAGGGCGACGACGAATTCGGCAACCAGGTGTTCAAGATTGGCGGCGCTATTCTCCTGCCGTTTGCCAATCGCATTCGTGGCACGCTTTCGCCTGATGGGAAGACCATCACCGCGACCGTTGAGGGTAAGACCGTCACTCTTCCGGCGAACTGGAGCGGTAGCGAGCCCGGGGCGGAGAAGCACGCCATTCACGGCCTCATGCTGAACTCGAAATTCGAGAGCGTCCATTCCGATAACGGCGCCCAGCAATCAACTGTGAGTGCATCGTTGCCCGCCGGCAACTTCGGTGGGCACTGGTTATCGGATACCGATGTGAAAGTTGACACGGTGTTGAAGAACGGCGCATTTGAGATGACCGTTACCGCTAAGAACGTTGGTCAATCGCCGCTGCCGATGGGCATTGGCTGGCATCCATATTTCGTATTGCCCAGCGGCGACCGCAAGCAGGCCCGCCTGCACCTGCCAGGCCAGATGCGCGCCATCATGAACAATTACGACGATTCGTTCACCACCGGCAAGCGAGTTCCCGTCAAGAACACGCCCTATGACTTCACCGCGCCGGGCGGGCGCGCGCTGGGCACGCAGTATCTTGACGACAACTTCTCCGATCTCATCACCGGTTCCGAAGGCAGCACGGTTTCAGAGATCATCGACCCTGCGGCCAATTATGGCCTGCGACTAACCACGCTCGCCCCTCACATCAAGTCCATTCAGGTCTATGCTCCGCCGCAAAAGAACTTCATCGCCATCGAACCCCAGTTCAACCTTCCCGATCCGTACAACAGGAACTGGGGCAACACCGATACCGGAATGGTGTTGTTGCAGCCTGGGCAATCGGTTTACTGGCGTGTTCAGTTGGAGCTGTTCACGCCGGGAAAGTAGGTGACCATGCATCGCCTTGCCATCAAGACTCATAAGAAGCGCGAGATTGTGGACATCACCGAACAACTCGAGCAGTTGTTGTGGAAGCATTATCCGGAGAAAACCGGCGTCTTACAGTTGAACTTGCTGCATACCACCGCGGCTCTGGCCACCGCCGATCTCGATCCCGGCACCGACCTCGACATGCTCGACGCCTTCGAGCACATTGTTCCCAAGCTTTCCTACCGCCACCCGCACAACCCAATGCACGTTCCAGATCACATTTTGTCAACGCTGATTGGGACCTCTATCAGCATGATGGTTGAAGGCGGCCTGCTTCTGCTTGGCACGTGGCAGCGCGTCATCCTGGTCGAGCTTGACGGCCCGCGAGAAAGGGAAGTGGTATTGGGATTCGTGGAGAGTACTTAGCGCAGGGCGAGATGGACGGTCTTTAAATTCTAAAAGTCGATTCTGCTCTACACCATCTGCGTTCCCCACAGATCATGCAGATGCAACACGCCCAGCAGGCGCCCGGCTTCGTCGATCACGGGAAGGGAAGTGATTTTCTTCTGCTCCATGATGTCGAGCGCCGCGATGGCAAAAACATCCGGATCGACGACTTTGGGCGAGCGCGTCATACATTCCCCAGCGGTGAGATCGAGCACATGTTTGCCGTGACGTTCTAACAGGCGGCGCAAATCACCATCGCTGATGAGCCCGACGAGTTTTTCGCCTTCTACTACCGTCGTCATGCCCATCTTCTTGCGCGACATCTCGTAGATGACCTCGGTCATGCCGGTCGAGGGAGTCACTCGCGGAACGGCGTCGCCGGTATGCATGAGCGCGGAAGCACGCGCGAAGCGTTTGCCCAGCTTGCCGCCAGGATGCAGGTTGGCGAAGTCTTCTTCCTTGAATCCGCGACGCTCAGAGAGAGCTACGGCAAGCGCATCACCAAGTGCAAGCATGGTCGTGGTGGAAGCCGTCGGCGCCAAACCGAGCGAACACGCTTCGTGGGCGACGGAGCAGTCGAGAGCAACCTCGGCAGCTTGAGCGAGGGTTGAGCGTCCCTGGGCGTCTGCTGAATTGGAATGAAGCTCATCGCAAGTTAGCGTGATGAGCGGAACACCGAGCCGCTTCACGGTCGCCAGCAGTTGCAGGATTTCGCCGGTTTCTCCACTGGCCGAAAGAGCGACGACAACGTCGCCGCGAACCACCATGCCGAGGTCACCGTGCAGCGCCTCGGCGGGATGCAAGAACATCGCGGGGCTTCCGGTGGATGTGAGCGTGGCGGCGACCTTGCGGGCGATGAGCCCGCTTTTGCCCATGCCGGTGACTATGACGCGACCATCGCAGCGGAGAAGCAAGTCAACCGCGCGCTCAAAATCAGTCGCCATCGGCCCTGCAAGACGGTCGGCGAGCGCGCGCAGGGCGTCGGCTTCAATGCGCACCACGCTTTCTCCGATGTTCTTCATGGCGGATTGTGCGGCCGATCTGCCGCCTGGCTGAGTCATTGCGCCGCCGGCCGGCTAACCAGCCCACGTGAATTGAAGACCAGTATTCGTTCGTCGTTCTCGCCGCCGCTTATGGGAACACTCTTGCCATTAAAGGAGATTTCCACTTGGCCGGCGTTAGCGGTCCAGAACACCAGCCGGCTTGAAGCGTGGAATGTCTTGACCTCAGATGGCTCGATCACTCCTCGCACTACGACCTCGCCATCCGACTTGACCTCAACTCGGGCCCGGTCCTTGGCGCGGACCGTGACGGCAAACGGTGTATTCGCATTGCCGGTCAGGGCGGACTCCGCAGTGGCGCCGTTAGGACCGGACGAATGCGACGCGCTCTCGGCAGCTTCGACGGTGTGAATGACACCCGAGTCTGACGAACTCGTTGGCGATTGCGAGACGCGAGGATTCTCAGCAGGCGATGTCGGGGCGCCAGTTGTTCTTGCTGTGGAACCGGCGTTCTCGGCGCCGGTAGTTTGCTTCGCCGCGAGTGTTTGCGTTGCAGCAAGATTCGACTGCGCGCGCTCACGCTGCCGCTGCCGGTACAGGCGCCAGCCTCCAACCGCACCAACGATGACGACCACGAGGATGAGGAGCGGAATAACGGGAAAACTCCGGCGGACGACAGCCCTGCCAGTGTCATAGCGGTTGGCATCACTGTGCATGGAAGAGTTCTGATGAGCGATCAGCCGGACATCGGGTGGGGCTTCATGGGCTGCCCGCAAATAATCCGCGACCGCCTGCTCTTCGTCGATGCCGAGATGCCTGGCGTACGCCCGAACGTAACCTTTGTTGAAGATGCCGCCGGGAAGCAAATCGAACTGTTCTTCCTCCAGCGCGCGAAGCAGGCGAGTGCCGATCTTGGTAGAGGCAGCAATCTCGTCGAGCGAGACACCTCGCATCTCGCGCTCTCGCCGCAGGCGTTCTCCAAACGCACTTGCGCCCGTCCCGCTCTCTTCAAATGATTTACTCACTTGGGCTTAGCCAGATTCTTTGTCGAATCATATGAAGTCTGGTTGGCAGTGTCAAACCGGGAGCGAGTATCAAATTCGGAATCCTCCTCGGGCCACTCAGGGTGATATCCTCGAAGGAACGGAATTGCATACAACCGGACGCGAGGAGTGATTACCCGTCCCGTTGGATCGACAACCTCCCGGAAATACCCTGTCTAGCGGGGAGCGTTAGGAAGCTGGGTTACCGGGCCCTGTTTTGCTTTCTCTCGCAGTCGATGACATCCGTGCGTATGTCATTCCCAGCACCTGAAGAAGACCGCCAATCCTACGAGTTGAGGATCTTCCACGACGTCGCCAAGGCGCTGACGTCTTCGCTCGATCTCGACACCGTCCTACAGACGATCATGGACAAAATGACCGCGTACTTTGAGCCGCCCGCGTGGTCGTTGCTGATGCTCGATGAAACCAGTAACGAGTTTTATTATGCGGCGGCCGTGGGAGGGGATTGCGAGAAGGTCAATGCTCTAACGCTGGAAACCGGCCGAACGTTGGCGCGTTGCGTGATCGAGAACGGAGAGGCGATTGTCATTTCTGACGTGAACAAGGACCCGCGCATCCAGCAGGACAGCCGTGACAATCTTTTCGCAGATGGATATTCCGTGGTCTGCATGCCCGTCATGACGCGCGCCAAAATGCTGGGGATCATTCAGTTAATGAACATCGACATGCGGGTTTATGCTCGCAACGAGATGCTGCTGCGGACGCTTGCGGATTACGCAGCCATCGCCATCGAAAATGCCCGCGCTGTCGGCCGCATCCAGGAGCTGAGCATCACAGACGACTGCACTGGCTTGTACAACGCACGTCATCTTTTTACGGTTCTTGCGGAGGAGGTCCACCGCTCTGCACGCTTCGGCTACGAATTCAGCCTTCTGTTCCTCGATCTCGACCATTTCAAGCGAGTCAATGATGAGCATGGTCACCTGATCGGCAGCCAGCTGCTGGGCCAGGTCGGACAGTCGTTGCGCGAAAACCTGCGGTTGGTGGACGCAGGCTTTCGCTATGGCGGGGACGAGTTTGCCATCTTGCTACCCCAAACTTCCAAAGAGGGCGCCATTCTTGTCGCCGAACGTCTCATGGCGGCTTTTCACGCCCGCCATTGGCTCGGCAATGGCGCACCCGGTGTTTCGCTGCGGGCCAGCGTGGGCGTCGCAACGTATCCTGCGGATGCCAAGACGGCGCAGGCCATCGTGCAACGTGCCGACGAGATGATGTATCAGGTGAAGCAGGCCGGGAGGGACAATATCGCGGTTGCCGGACTCGGGGTTGTAGGGTTGGAGGGCGGCGGGCGCCGGTAGGGATTCAGCGCTCAGCGGTTAGCAATCAAATCAGCGCCGAGGTCTGTGCGCGGCGGGTTGCTGAATACTCACTTGGTTGTTGGCTGTGCATTTGCCCCAGCCGGCCGCCACGTGTTGGGATTCGCCGCCGCTCCGGGGTTGACGCCAAAGTCCCACACGTACAGGTTCATCTCATTCGGGCCAAGCATTTCGACAAGAGCGTATTCCCCGGGGGCAAGATTCGCGGCCGGTGTAACCTTCAGCCACTCACCAGTTCCCACATTTTCAATCTTGGCGGGAATGACGGTACTCTGTTGGCTCGTTTTTCCGGTGACCGAAATCTTGAGGTTGCCAACCACACGGGCTCCATTTTTCATCTCCGCGCGCACGATGCGGAAGCGGTCGCTCATGGCAACGTCGTTTCCCGCGCCTTCGTCGATGTCAACATAGATCGTGGGCTGCGGCACGTGGGATTGGATCTGCGCGTGCATACCTTTGAGTTCGAACGACTCCTTGGCTCCCGCCAGCGGATTGAGTGCTGCGCGGAGGGTGTTCTTACCAGTACTCTGCTTTGTCTCACTACCATTCTGCACAATTTCCGCCAGCTCCGGCTTGCCTTGGTATTGATCGAACAGAAAGACGCCGCCGCTCCCCGGCAAACTGAGACCGGGCGCGATCTGGGGCGAGTTGGCCTCCTCTTTCTCGCGTTCTTCCTTCTCCTCCGGTGTTTCTTCGATCCTGGTGACGAACTTCCCGCCGCTCAGGTCGGCTTCGTATTTCTTGGTAGCATCCCAGTCGATCAGCGAGCTGGGAATGTCCTCCCACTCATAGCGTTCGGCGCTCAGGTAATGGACGTGACTACCCTGGATCTCGTACTTCACCACCGACTGGTAGGAGCCGTCTTTCAGGATGAGACGCTTCGTCTGTTGCTGCGCCTGAACACTTGTGGCAAGCGGCAGCACAACGCTTGCCGTGGCCAAGCTCAGACAGACAACTAATGTGTTTAAAACACGACGCATCATTATCAGTTTAGACCCGAAAGTAGTCGGCGGGACTCCCTTGTCGCCGGAAGGCGCCTCGCTCCCGGCCTCTGCAAATTCTTCACTTCCCGCTGTGACGCGAGTCACAGTGGCACGTGCGCCGATTGGCGCACAATAGTTCCTTATGGAGAGCGCACTCTTAATCCACCGCCTGCAATTCGCGTTCACAGTGACTTATCACTACCTGTTTCCGCAGTTGACCATGGGGCTAGCGCCGCTGATCGTGATCCTGAAGACGCTGGCGCTGAAGACCAACGACGAGGGCTACGACAAGGCTGCCCGCTTCTGGGCGAAGATTTTCGGCATTAACTTCGTCATCGGCGTCGTGACCGGAATCCCGATGGAATTCCAGTTCGGCACCAACTGGTCGCATTTCTCGCGCTTCGCTGGTGGCGTCATCGGACAGACGCTGGCCATGGAAGGCTGTTTCGCTTTCTTCCTGGAGTCGACCTTTCTCGGGCTATTCCTCTACGGTGAAAAACGGCTGAGCAGGGGTATGCACTGGTTCGCTGCACTGATGGTCTGTCTGGGATCATGGCTGTCAGGTTATTTCATCGTCGCCACCGATGCCTGGATGCAGAACCCGGTCGGCTACGAGCGTACTGCTGACGGGTCGTTTCAGTTGACCAGCTTCTGGCAATTGGTGCTGAATCCGTGGGCGTGGTTGCAGTACGCGCACAACATGAGTGGCGCGGTAATCACCGGCGCGTTCGTCATGAGCTGCCGTTGGAGCCTTCTACCTGCTCAGCCAGAAACACGTGCAGCAGGGCCGCATCTTCGTTCGCCTCGGCGTGATCGCCGCCTTGATTGTCAGCGTATTGCAGCTCTTCCCAACCGGTGACTGGGCGGGCCGAATGGTCGCCAGAAAGCAACCGGTCACCCTGGCCGCGATGGAGGCGCTATGGGAGACGCAACCCGGGGCACCGCTGGTCATCCTCGGCCAGCCTAATGTCACCGAGCAAAAGCTGGATAATCCGCTGGTCGTTCCCAAGATGCTGAGCTTCCTGACGTGGCGCCGTTGGAATGCAGAGGTGCAGGGCCTGAATCACGTTCCTAAGGAAGACTGGCCCGACAACATCCCGCTGCTTTACTACGCCTACCACATCATGGTTGGACTGGGCACCATCTTCATCGCAATCTCCGCGGTTGCGGTTTTCCTACTCTGGCGTAATCAGTTGTACAACGCTCGCTGGATGCTGTGGATCCTGCTACTGCTGACGCCCTTCCCCTATATTGCCAATACAGCGGGCTGGATGACCGCTGAACTCGGCCGCCAACCGTGGCTGATATACGGCCTGCTCCGCACCGCGGATGGCTACTCGAAAATGGTCTCGGCCGGTAACGGCTGGTTCACCTTACTGGGCTTTCTTGGAATGTACACCCTCCTCTCCATGCTCTTCCTGCTCCTGGTGCTGCGCGAGATCCAGCACGGTCCTGATCCCGCACAAGAAAACGTTAAAGGTGTTCCGATCATCCCGGCGGAGGTGCGATAACCATGGCAACGTTATGGTTCATGATCGTTGCGGTAATGGTCGCGGTTTATGTTCTGCTGGACGGCTTTGATCTGGGAGCTGGGGCGGTCCATCTCTTCATCGCCAGGAACGATGAGGAGCGCCGCACCATCTTGCGTGCCATCGGTCCTGTGTGGGACGGCAACGAGGTTTGGCTGCTCGCCGCAGGTGGGACGCTGTATTTCGCTTTTCCGTTACTCTATGCCTCCAGCTTCAGCGGCTTTTACCTGCCGCTGACCATGGTGTTGTGGCTCCTCATGCTGCGGGGCGTGGGCATTGAGCTCCGCACGCACATCGACGACAAGCTCTGGAAAGGCTTCTTCGACGCCATCTTCGGGCTGTCGAGCATCCTGCTGGCCATCTTCTTTGGAGCGGCCTTGGGCAATGTCGTCCGTGGCGTTCCACTCAACGCCGACGGTTACTTCTTCGAGCCGCTGTGGACCAACTGGCGCGTGGGCGAGCAGAATGGCATTCTCGATTGGTATACCGTCATCTGCGGGGTGGTCGCACTGGTAACGCTCGTCATTCACGGCTCGCTTTACCTCGCTACCAAGACCGAAGACGAACTGAACAGGCGTGCGCGCAAGGTCGCGTCAACGTTGTGGCCGGTGCAGGTGCTGGTCACCATCTTCAGCCTGATCGCTACGGTGTACGTCGTGCCGCATGTGCTTGACAACTACAACAGGTGGCCCATTGGGTATCTGGTGCCTGTCATCGTAATTGGCAGCCTGGCATATCTGTACTTCGCACATTCCCGGCGGAACGAGAAGGGTGCCTTTCTGGCTTCGTGCGCCTACATTGTCGGCATGCTGGTGGGAGCCGCGTTTGCGCTCTATCCCAACGTGCTGCCGGCAAGCACCGGCGAGAAGTACAGCCTGACCATCTACAACACCGCGGCGGGGGCGCATGGATTAGCGGTCGGATTCGTGTGGTGGACCCTGGGCATGATTCTCGCGCTCGTGTACTTCGTCTTCATCTACCGCATGTTCCGCGGCAAGGTGAAGCTCGAAGAAGGTGGCGGGCACGGATACTGAGTAGAACTCACGCGCCAACTGCAGCTTCGGCCGTCGTCGGCAACTGCGCTTGCTGCCAGGCGTCGAGGCCACCGATCACGTTGATTACGTTGTACCCTGCACGCTGCAGCAGGCTACAGGCGATCATGCTGCGATATCCGCCTTTGCAGTGCACGGCGATGGGTGCATTCTGCTCAACCGGAGGCAGCGCGGCCTTGAAGCGGTCCAGGGGATACCAGTCCGCAGTCGCAATATGCCCGGCCTCCCATTCGCTCTCACGACGAACGTCGAGCACTTGCAGACCGCCCTTTTGCAAGCGAGAGTTGAGCTCCTGAACTGTAACCTGCGGCAACTGCTGCAAGGCGAAGCCGGCCGTCTCCCACGCGCGCACACCTCCATCGAGATGCCCATCCAGGTCTTCGATTCCCACGCGCGCCAGACGAAGTCGTGCCTCGCTCAATTGTTCCGGAGTGCCGGCGATCAGCACCGGGTGCGGAGGAGAGCCCTAACACTGCACCTGCCCACGACGCGAACTGCCCCGACAGAGCTATGTTGACTGAGCCGGGCACGTGGCCGGCAGCAAACTCATCGGCAGGCCGAACGTCGAGCGCGGTTGCGCCACCTTCCAGCATGGCTTTCAATTCTGCTGGCGGATATCGGCTGCAACTCCGGCAAGTTCTGTAAGCGGAGTTGCGCCGGCGCGATTGATTGCCGCGTCCTCGAGGAAGTAATCGGGCCGCGCAGGAAGGTTCGTCGTCATCTGCCGGATGAATTCGTCCCGGCTCTTTATCTGGAGAGCGTAATTGGTGAGTCGCTCGGTGCCGATGGTCGAAGAGCGCTCAGCCCGCATGTTGCGGCCGCAAAGTGAACCGGCCCCGTGCGCAGGATAAACCAACACGTCATCGGGCAACGTCAGCAACTTGTTGTGCAGCGAGTCATACATCAGCCCTGCGAGCTGCTGCGGCGTGTGCGTCTTCGACAGATCGGGTCTGCCCACGTCGCCAATGAACAGCGTGTCTCCGGTCAGCACTGCCCACGGCTGCTGCGACTGCTCCTCGTCCGTAACTACAAGGCAGATGCTTTCCGAAGTGTGTCCGGGTGTCTCCAGTCCGCTGATGTGCAGCTTGCCGACACGGAGCTCGAACCCGTCCGTGACATCAACGTGAGGGAAAGTTGCACCGGCTGCCTTGCCGATGTAGATAGTCGCTCCAGTGCGGGCCGCCAGCTCTTTGTGTCCGGAGACGAAGTCGGCGTGCAGATGAGTTTCGAAGATGTGGCGGATCTGCAGATTCTGCTTTTGCGCCGCCTCCAGATAAATCTCAACATCACGCTGTGGATCGACGACGACAGCTTCGCCTTCCGATCCCAACATGTAAGAGGCGTGGGCCAGACATCCCAGATAGAACTGTTCGAAGTACATGGTCTTTCTCCTGCGCGGGAACATGATACCGCCCTGCCGCGGCGATTCAATGCGGATTTTTGCGTTGACCATGGTCACCGCTCGTAGGTTTCCGCTAATTGTCTCAGCCGCGAGCTGATGGCCGGTCGTCAGCTCCTCGCCCTTGAAGCGCCAGCGCCAGTTGCCGGACGAAGTGCCGGGCAGATTCATCCGGCCCTCGCTGCCGACTCCCGAGCACATCCTGCAGCGGGAACGAGACCGTGTCGGCCACCGACGCCATCAGCGTGCGAATCATCACCCAGTTGATCTCGCTGCCGTCGGTGTTCGAGATAACGGCGCGCGTACTCCATTTCCTTTTCGACATCGGCGAGCAGTGCGAGTGCTGTCGGCTCGCCCTTGCTGTTCCACCATCCGACAACCGTATCGTTATCGTGCGTGCCGGTGTAGGCGACCGGTGATGCAGGTAATTGTGCGGCTTGAAGTCGGGTGCCTGCGGATCGTTGCCGAACGCGAACTGCAGGATCGCCATGCCGGGAAATCCAAAGTGATTGCGCAGCGCTTCCACCTCGGGAGTGATGACGCCGAGATTCTCGGCCACGATGGGCAGTTTCCCCAGCGCGCTTCCAGCGCCTCGAACAGTGGCGCTCCCGGACCTTTTACCCAGCTACCGTTGACCGCCGTCGCTTCCCTGCCAGGAATTTCGTAGTAGGCCTCGAAGCCGCGAAAGTGGTCGAGGCGAATCATGTCGAGCATCTCAAGCGCGCGACGGAAGCGGGCGATCCACCACTGCGTATCCGGTCTGAGCGTGCACGTCCCAGCGATAGATCGGGTTGCCCCAGCAACTGTCCCGTGGCGCTGAAGTAATCCGGCGGTACGCCGGCAACACTCGCGGCGTACCGTTTGCCGTCCAGGTCGAACAGTTCCCGATCGGCCCATACATCGGCGCTGTCGAGCGCGACATAGATCGGCACGTCGCCCATAATGCGAATTTCGTTGCGCGCGCAATGTGCCTTCAGCTCGAACCACTGTCGCTCGAACTCAAACTGGATGAACTTGTTGCATTCGATCTGTGTCGTGCAGTTCGCGACGCGCGCGTGCCAGCGCCGCAGGCTCCCGCAATCGCCAGGTCCGCGCTCCCACAGTGTCCACATCACATAGTCGTGGCTTCTTTCAGCGCCATGAACAGCGCAAACTCGTCGAGCCAGGCGGAATGACGCTGACAAAACGCGTCGAATGCATCGCGATCTCCGCATCGGCGTGCTTCGCCGCGAACCGCGCCGAACTGCCTTGCGCAGCAGCGGTAGCTTCCATGCGATGACCGCGCCGAAATCGACTTCGTCGCGTGGAAACTTTGGCCGTGTCATCCAAGATCGTCAGGCGCGAGGTATCCGCGTTTCACCAGAGTCTCGAGGCTGATCAGCATAGGATTTCCGGCAAAAGCCGAGAAGCACTGGTAGGGCGAATCGCCGTATCCCGTGGGCCCGAGCGGCAGCACCTGCCAGATGTGCTGGCCGGCATCTTGCAGAAAATCCGCAAAGCGATGCGCCTCGGCGCCCAGTTCTCCAATACCGTAAGGGCCGGGAAGGGAAGTGGGATGCAACAGGATGCCGCTGGATCGTGGAAAGCTCATGCCATCTGACCTGCAGTCGGGAATCCGATACCGTAAGCCAGCGACCGCAAGCACGACTGGTCGCGCGACTGAAGAGTACTAAATCGCGATCGCGTCCCGCAAGGGCACCGCCTCTTCAACGACCTCGGCCCCGGGGTCGACAACCCGCTGCATCAGCACTGCCGCGATGCGCCATAAACACTCCTCCGGCAATCACGGCCGCCAGCCGGTTGTTGTGCAGCAGGTGATTCATGATCCAGCCGAACGCCGAGCGACGCGATGATCTCCGGCAGCACGATAAAGAAGTTGAAGATGCCCATGTAGACGCCGGTCTGCTCTGCCGGCAAGCGATCCCGCCAGCACGGAGTACGGCATCGACAGCGTGCTTGCCCAGGCAATTCCAACGCCCGACCATCGAGAGCAGCAGCAGGTTCTTGTCGTGAATGATCGCGACCGACAGCAATCCGACCGCGCCACACAGCAGGCACAGGCTGTGCGCATGCTTGCGACCGACGGCCTTCGCCAGCGTCGGCAGGAAGAAGGAAAACACAGAAACACACGGCGGAATACATCCCGAAACAGATGCCTGCCCCACTCGACGCCACGCGTATAGATGGGCGAGTTCTGGTCAGCCGCGCCGAACACGTTGCGCGCGACCGCGACCGGGAAGTACAGCCACATGCAGAACAACCCAGCCACGTGAGCAACTGCACAGGCGCCAATTGGCGCATGGTCGCGGCATCTCGCGAATCGCAGTGAAAATCTCCGAAGCATGCCTGCCAATTCCGCGACTGCTCGGCCTTCTGCCGGCGAAACGCTGCAAGATCGTCCGGCGGATACTCCGTTGTGGTTACGATGGTCCACAACACTGCGCCGAAGAATGCTGCGGCCCCAATGTAGAAAGACAGCCGCACCGTGAGCGGAATCGCGTGCCCGGCGAGCTCTCCGCGGCGAGGTGAAAAACATTGGTGAGCAGCCAGGGGAGCGCCGAAGCGACGACCGCGCCGAGTCCGATGAACAGGCTCTGCATGGCGAAGCCGCGCGTACGCTGCTCTTCCGGCAGCAGGTCGGCGACGAAGGCCCGAAACGGTTCCATGCTGATGTTGATGGACGTGTCGAGAATCCAGAGCAGGCCCGCGGCCATCCACAGGGCCGAACAACGCGGCATGAGAATGAGCGCGCAGGAGCTGAGGATCGCACCCATCAGAAAGTAAGGACGGCGGCGGCCGAGACGCGTCCACGTGTGTCGCTGGCATTGCCGATGATGGGCTGAACGATCAGGCCGGTCAAGCGGAGCCGCCAGCCACAGAATCGGAATCTGATCGGCGCGCGCTCCCAGGTATTCATAGATGGCGCTCATATTGGCCATCTGCAGCCCCCAGCCAAACTGGATGCCGAGAAAACCGAAGCTCATGTTCCAGATCTGCCAGAAGCTCTTGCGCGGCTTTTGCATGTTTTGTCCCGCTCCTTGGGTAGGTGCCGCTGCCAATACTAGTGCGAAAGTGCAATCTTGCGAATACCAAAACGAAGCGTAGGATAGCTCGCATGCCAACCGTGCGTCCAATTCGCGGCGGCCTCGTCCGCTCCTCGCTTTCGGTGCCTCGCTCTGGCAGTACTTTTGGCGCTCTTGTCTGCAGCGCAGCCTGCTGCCGCGCCGCACATTTCAAAGTTGAGCCCCCAAACTGGTGGACCGGCTTTCACCCGGGTGTGATGGTTTTGCTCTACGGCGAGAACCTGACTGGAGCCGACATCAAGGTGACTTATCCCGGCGTGTCCGTTGCCAAGGTCGCAGACTCAACCCGATGGCAAACATGCATTCGTCTGGCTGAACACTCGGAAATCGCCACGCGGCCGGGAGACGTGGTCATTCGCGTGAAAACGGTGTCCGGTGGAACACAGGCGATTCTGCCACTGCTGTTGCGGTCATCCCCGCAAGGGAAATTTCAGGGCGTCACTCGCGACGACGTCATTTACCTCATCATGCCCGACCGCTTTGCGGACGGCGATCCTTCCAACAACATGCCGCCGGGCGCTGCTGCTGGTACCTATGATCGCAGCGGCGGCCAAGACTTATCACGGTGGCGACTTGAAGGGCGTCGCAGGAGCACCTGCCGTACCTGAAGGACCTGGGCGTTACAGCCCTATGGCTCACGCCCTTGTATGACAATGACAACTCCACTTCGGATTACCACGGCTATGGCGCAGTGGATGAATATGCCGTTGAAGATCACTTCGGCACGATGAAGGACTATCAGGAACTGGTCGCCGCGGCCCATCAACTCGGGCTGAAGATGCTGCTGGACATGGTTCCCAACCATGTAGGCCCCAGGCATCCGTGGGCGACATCGCAGCCAGCGCCGAACTGGCTGCACGGCACCGTCGAGCATCACCTCGACACCGATTACGTTTATGCTCCCGATCACCGATCCCCATGCGGTTAAGGCTAATTACGTAAGCGCGCTCGAAGGCTGGTTCGCCAACATTCTGCCCGACCTGGCGCAGGAAAATCCTCTGGTCGCCCAGTATCTGCTCCAGAATGCTTTATGGTGGACGGAGAGCGGAGGCGTTGACGGCTTCCGCATCGACACCTTTCCCTACGTTCCGCGCCCTTTCTGGGCGTATTACCACAACGGCCTGTTCTCGTCGTATCCGCATTTCTTTACAGTGGGGGAAATTTACAACTCCGATCCCCCAGTGACGTCGTATTGGGCGGGTGGTCAGACCGGTTTTGACGGCATTGACACTCGCTTGAGCACGCCATTCGATTTCCCGATGAATTCCGCCATTCGCGAAGTGGTGGCACACGGCGCTTCGGCTAAGAAGATCGTGGACGTGCTTCGCCAGGACCGGCTTTATCCCCATCCTGAGCTACTGGTGACCTTCATCGGCAACCACGACATGAAGCGGTTCTTGACCGATGCCAATGGCTCGCGTGAAAAACTGAAGCTGGCGTTTTCGTTACTGGCTACCCTGCGTGGAATCCCTCAGCTTTATTACGGCGATGAGATCGGCATGACAGGTGGCGACGACCCGGATAATCGCCACGACTTTCCCGGGGGCTTTGCGGGCGATCAGCACAACGCCTTCACTCCGGCTGGACGCACGCCAGACGAACAGGACATCTTCGCGCATGTCCAATCTTTGTTGAAGATCCGCCAGGAACACCCGGCTTTGCGCCGGGGAGTACAAAAGCATGTAGCGATCGCGGACAAGTACTACGTATTCACCCGCGAGGGTGATGGTGAGCGATTACTGGTTGTGTTCCATAACAGTGATGTAGCGGAGGAAATCACACTTGATCTGAATGCCACGTCCATCGTTGATGCGAGGACGCTCGCCCCAATCCTCGCCGCATTGCCGGCACAGCTCCAGGGCCGTCAGTTGCATCTGCAACTTGCGCCTAACAGCGTGGCGATCTATAGGGTGCAGTAGCGAGAGAGCTGTGCCCCTGCAAATTACTTGGAGTGTGCGAGCGTTTCGGCTTTACGGATGGCCTCCTCATGCCGGTCGTAGGCGACCAGGGCCATGCGCGCGGCCTCACGGGCCATGCTCGTGCTCATCTTGCGCTCGGCTTCAGCAAAAGCGTCTTCGGCGTCCTCGTGCGCGTTGTAAGCCTCTTCATCCGCTTCCTGTATCCGCTTGACCGCAGCCAGGATCTTCGGGTCGGCATTCTGAGAGTTGTTCTTCTTTTTGTCCTTTGCCTGTTTCCGGCCGCGCCTCGGACGATCGTTCTCCGTTACGAGTTGGTTGTAAGCGATCTTGTATTCGTTATCCCAAGTCTCCTTGACCTTCATCTCCAAGTCATCGAAGGCGGCCCTCGCTTCGTCGGCGATCGCCCGCACGCGCTTTTTTTCCATCAGCCACTTCCAGACGCCCCATTCCATGCCTTCCTTCATAATCGCTCTGGCGTCCTCGACAGCTGCAAGCTTTCGCATTTTCACTCTCGCTTCGTAATGAACAGATGACTGATTCTGCCAACCGGTACATCGTCCCGCGCGCATTTGTATTTGGCTTTCGCCGAAGTGGAGAGGCCGCGATCGTGCAGGCACATTTTCACCTCTGTCCGCTCTGCCTCGTCGGTCCGTGCGGAACAATTATTGTGCTTATGTTTTGAGGCCCGTGAGCTGGCCGCGGCTCCGAATATCCGCGCTCTGCTCAGACAAAATGCGGCAGCCGGTCCACCATCCTTTCAGCTACTTCCCCAAAATGTTCTTGCCAAACGAGAACTTGGTTCCCACCACGACCCGAACGCTGTTACGACCGCCGTTCAGTATGTTCGAGAAAAAATCATAGTGAACAAAATCGGAGGCCACACGAAGACCAAAGTTCGGGGTGATCTCCCAGGTGACTCCGCCTCCGAAGCCGTAAAACACTACGGTGTCAGAGCTGGACGTTTTCCCGTTCAGGAGGCCGCCGACAATCTGTTGGATGTATGGGTTGCTCGGCTTGGCCGTGAAATCCGCGTGCAGAGCCCCGAGTGCCGGACGCGCGAAGAAGGTCACGTGTTTCAGTCTGCGGTAATTGAATTGCGGTCCGGCCTCATACGTATAGGTTGAAGAGTTGTAAGGTACCGCCAATGGGATGCCCAACTCTTTGAAGAGCGGTATGTATGGCGCTAATTTCGCCTGTGTTGCCGAATTAAGATCGTTCGGCAGCAGCGTACTGTGGCCGCCAGCGTAGCTGAAATCGCCGCCCAAGGTCAGCCAACTGCGCATGTTGACGCCAAAGTCGCCATCGAATCCGCGCTGGGTAAGATTTAACGATGGCGTGCTGAGGTAGGAAAAAGCGCCAAAACTGGAGAACTGGCGGATGTCAGTTTGTTGTGAAAAACAGGTAAGAGCAGTTGACAGCAGCAGTAAAGCAAGGACGCAGACAAATGAGCGCCGCATATAAAATCTCCTTGCGACTCGCCCTGATCGGGGCAACTCGACAGTTATTAGTTGCAGCTGGACTCGAATCATGAACATTGTCACGTGACATGACCCGCCACAATGGTCGAGCCTAACTGTGCTTCTATTCCAGTTTGGGACATGGGAGGCTCTATTGCAGCAACAAAGTGGGAATATTTATGGGTATTTTCCTGTTTTGGAACTTTTTCTCACGTCACAACAGTCATGTGACGCCGCTACTTGCCAAATTGGAAGGGACATGCTGCCAGATGCGAGCCGCCTTCGAAGGCCAAGAATGCCGGCAAGATGGAGTCTGGGCAGCGCAAGCCGATTTGACTGTTGGACGACCGTCTCTCCGTGATGTTGACCTACGACTGTTCTGGAGCTCTCCCAAGCGCATCGCGCGTGGCTCTCAGTGTATTGATGAGCGACTCATGCGGCAGTTTGCGGATGATGGGTTCGATGATCCATCCCAGCCCGAGCGGGATGTCGCGCGTCAGCGAGATGGCCCGGCACTCGACGTAAACGCCGCCGTCACGTTCTTGAAAACGCCAGTAGGAGTACAGCCGCCATAGAAAACCATATCCGGAGTCGGGCGGCAGCACTTTTTCCTTAGGAGTTCCGGGATCGTCGACCTCGGCAATGCGCGTGGTGCGGGAGCGGCAAAACCACCGCGCCCCGTCCACCGACAAATAATGCACATCGTGATCGGTATCGAGGACGACGGTGATGATCTTCTTCTTGAGCAGTCTCAGGAAGATCTGAAAATCATTCCCGTCCCGGCTGATCAGCTTTGAATCCATCACGTCGGGCTTATAGACGTTCTTGTGATTATCGTAGTCCTGGACCAGTGACAGCGCTTCCTGTACGCTTGTGCGCGGAACGAAGACTGCGCCAATCCAGTCGTGAATCAGGCCATTCGGCACGTCGACCGGCTCCTTGCCTGACCAGAATTCCGCAACGATTTCCCCCTTGCTGATCTTGTGCGCAACGTCGGACCGGGTGTCGGACCACAGGAAGGGCCGCTCGCCACGCAGTGTGGGCTCCATGGCCGCTTCGGCATCGCGAATGTACGCCTCGAAAGCCTGCAACGTGCGAGGCTTCAACTGCACGATGTTGGCAGCTTGTGCCATAACCTCGGCCTATTACCAAATCGTGGGCGCGACCAAACTGGTTGTCAAATGAACCGACGAATAAAACAGTGAGCGAGCGTTGTCGGCAAAATCCCGCCTATGCTGTTCCGGGACGTTTTTTTTGCTTTTTGGGTTTCTGAAGGCGGCTCTCCAGTGCGGCAAGGCGCGTCTGCAGGTCCCGCAGCTCTTCGGTGGGCTCGGCCTGAGCTTCTTTCGGTGCTCCTGTCACAAGGTTCTTCACCATATGCAATGGAGATAGCGCGGCTGATTGCACTTCGCTTAAACGGCTGCGGACCGAGCTCTGCACATTCTGATAAGCGTCGAACGCCGACTTCAGATACCACATGATGAATTCCTGGCCCACGCGGTCGGAGGCGACGATAAGTTGACGCAGGAGCTCCAGAGGCAGCCCGGTCGGCTGGCCCCTGGCATCTTCCACAATGATCTGGGTCAAGGTTACGCGGGTCAGGTCCTCACCCGTCTTGGCGTCCACAACTTGCAGGTCTTTCCCATTTCGGACCAGCGCAGCGATGTCCTCCAGGTTGATATAACGACTGCTGGAAGTATCGTAGAGTCTGCGGTTTGCATACTTCTTGATGACCATCTTCTGCGGGTTCACAAAATCGTCCCTCGTTGTGCACTGCGAATAATCTTAGGTATCCATTGACAAATTGTCCACTGAATACTAGATTTTAGGTGATGCTGCAATGCAGCAAACGGAGGTCGTTATCATGCCGAGAGAAGTAAAGAACGGGCACGTTAAGAATCATGTTCCGGAGTCATCCTTTGTGTCTCTGCTGTCAGGATGGGTGCAGCAGGGTATTGAGAACTTCCTGGCTACACAGCGAATCCTGGTGGATCTGGCCATGCGCCAGAACACCGGCGTAGTGAATTTCGTGCGCGAGCGGGTAGCCGATCCCGCCTATTGCCCAGCCGCGACTGTTAGCGAAGCCGTGGGCGAGGGTATGTCCAACTTCATTGAAGGACAGAAACTGCTTCTCAATTTGGCCAAGCAGGAGTACGAGATTATGGCTCACGGCGTCAAAGAGCGCGTGAGCGGTTTCACTCCCGCCGTCGCCGTAACCGATTTGGTGGAGAAGAGTCTCGATACTTTTGTCGAGATGCATCAGGAGTTTCTGAAGAACGCAAGCAAGCAGACCCACGCCTGGCTGGCCGCGGTGAAGGCCGGCAAGACCTATGATCCCGAGGGACTGGTCGAGCTCGCCCGAGACAGCTTTGACATGTTTGTCCGCACCCAGAAGAAGTTCCTGGATGTGATCACGGAAGAAACAACCAAAATGACAGCCGGCAACGGAGCCAAGAAAGTGAAGACAACCGAGATTACGGAGTTGGCGCAGCAGGCAACCGACTCCTTCATTGACGCGCAGAAGAAGCTGATGGACTTGGCTGGCCGGCAGGTCAACACGGGCCTCAAGGCTACGGGCCGCATGCTGGACATGGTCGCTCCCGTGGTCAACCCGCTGCCGGAAATGACCCGCGCCGGGGTGAAGACGTTCGTCGATACGGAGAAGGCGCTGCTTGATACTGTGAGCAAACGCCGGGGCGAAACAAAGGTCGGAAAGGTGGCGACCCACAGGAAACGGCAGGGGCGGCCGATTAAGGTCGAAATGTCTGCTGTCTAAGGCGTGAAGTATTGGCGGCATGCGACTATCGACATCCTGAACCAGGGAGTGGTAGGTTGCATCTCGCTGGCGTGCCGCTGCGCGTGCAGCGGCACATCTTTTTCCTCCCCAGATTCGGGCTGGAGGTGTAGACTCCCCGAGGGTTCGCGTACCAGGACGAACATCGGTTCGGCAGAAATGCGAACACAAAGCTCTGGAAACTTGCGGCGACCTCCGCTACACTAATGCGCCGGAACAGAACTCAGCCGCCGGCCGGGGGCAGGTTGAGTTTGCGTCCCGGCTCGCTAATCGCCTAGGGGCCGTAAGTCACACTCACAAGAATCGGGAGAGCTCCGCACTCGAATATGGCCCCGTTGCGCAATGAGTTTCAACAAGAAAACGCAGAAGCTGACATCACAATCTGGAAGGAAGCTCTTTTTGGCGCTGACCTCCTCTTGCTTCACGCCTCTCCTGTTTACTACGGCCTCGGCGTACCACGGGGCGACGGCTCCGGTGTAGTTCTCGTCCCGGGGTTTCTAGGAACCGACTCGTATCTGTCACAGATGCGCTCCTGGCTGGAGCGCATTGGCTATCGCGCGTACGTTTCAGGCATCGGGCTCAACGCCGACTGCCCGAACATCCTGATCCAGCGCCGCCTGAGCGAGAACATTGAAAAAGCGCTCCTCGAAACGGAGCGCAGGATCCACCTCATCGGCCACAGCCTGGGGGGAATCATCGCCCGCTCGGTCGCCAACCAGAGACCTGATGATGTCGCATCTGTGATTACGCTGGCTGCACCGTTCCGCGGGACGGTTGCGCATAAAACCGTGCTGCGCGCGGCTGAGCACGTTCGCAAGCAAATCCTGGCGGAGCACGGTCCGGGCGTACTCCCCACCTGCTACACCGGCCATTGCACATGTAACTTCCTCGACTCTTTGCGCCGCAAGATCCCTGATTCAGTGTTGGAGACCGCAATTTACACGAAGCACGATGGCGTGGTCGATTGGCGGTATTGCCTGACCGGAGACGCGAACAACGATTTCGAGGTGCCGGGCACTCACATTGGGCTGGCGTTCAACTCGTCGGCGTACGCCATCATCGCCAATCGCCTCGCCCAACCTCGTTCGGACGAATAGCAAGCGATCGCAACGAGTCCGGTTTACGCTCCGACTGGTAGCGCCTTCTCTGGTTGCGGTGGGCGCTCGCGGGCTGTAGCGGATTCTGCTGGGTTGGGAGCCGCGACTGGCGCAGAAAATTTCTTGCGCTGCGCCCGCGCCACCGGAATCTTCCCATTCGGTCGCGCACGCCGCTTCCGCTGCGGCCTGGCTTCAGTGAGAGCTTCTGCGGCGGCACCAGCCCGTAACTCTGCGAAGCTCTGGTCCACGAACTTCTCCAGCCGCTCCAAGTCGGGTGCTGCATGTACATCGCCAGTAAAGCCGAAGAACGCCGTGCCGTTATAGGTGAGGATGGCGCAATTGATGCCCATCAGTCCGCCAATCGGAACCCAGGGATACCACTTCAGCATCTTGTGGCCCATCAGGTAGAGCGGCACTTGCGGCCCGGGTACGTTGGTGCAAATGATGTTGCAGAGGCTAAGCGGCAGTTGGCTGGCGACCGGCCCGACCTGGGCCCAGAGCGCGCTCGGCAGAGTCGACATCAGTCCACCCAACAAGCCGACAAAGTCGGCCGCATGGGCCCGCTTGAGGATCTCCACCCGTTCGCGCACCACCTCCAGCAGCTTCTGCGGATCGCGAAGGTCCAGAGGGACCGGCACAGGCACGAAGGAAATTTGATTTCCCAGTTCTGTTGCGTCTCCATTGCCGCGCACGTTCACTGGGATCACGATGCGTAAAGAGCGTCCCTTCAAGTCCACACCGTGCTGCTCGACGTAGCGGCCAAAGGCCAGTGTTACCGTCGTAAGCACGACATCGTTCACCGTCCCGCCCCAGATGTTTTTCACGGCTTTGATGTCGGGCAACGGGACCTCAGTCCAGGCGAACCTTTGCGGCCCTTTGCACACGGTGTTGAAGGGCAATCGCTCCGCGGGGGTCGCCAGCTCGGATAGCAGGCGGACCAATTCCGCCGGAGGACCGGTGGGATTCGCTACCGCCTCCTGGGCCATGTTAAGCAGTCCCGTCTGCAGCGTCAGCGCGCCGCTGACCAGCGAAAGGTACGACTTGGCCAGCCCGTCCAGAATGACTGCGGTTGCGTCTTTGGACCTGGTTGATACCTCGACCGGCTGCTCTTTTCGGTGGATCGGACGGGGGTTCGGAGAGGTATCCATGATGACGTTTATTACGCCCACTCCCGCAATTCCGTCTGCCAGGCAATGATGGATGCGGACGATCAGGCCCGTACGTCCACCTTGCAGCCGCGCCAGAGTAAAGTCCCAGAGAGGCCGCTCACGGTTTAGCCGTTCGCTCACGATTTGTCCGGCCAGCGCCTTGAGTTCCTGCTCCGTGCCGTGCTTCAGCCTCACCTGGCGGACGTGGTTCCGGATGTCGAACTTGCGATCGAACTCCCAACTTGGAAGGCCAAGATCGAAGGCAGGAAACACGACGCGCTGGCGATAGCGGGGAATCAGCGGCAGCTTGGATTCGACGAACGCAATGCAATCCTTGAGCTTGATGTCGCCCTCAAACACGCTGACCCCGGCGATGTTAAGCGGCTGGCCCTCGCGCTCGACATACAGAAAGAGTGCGTCTCCAAAGGAGAAGGAATTATTCTGGTGTCCATTCGTCATCGTTGCCTCTTCCAAGCTGCCTCGCCTCATGCCACGAAGGAAAATCGCGCTGCCAGCCTCGCCAGCTTGAGCACTTTGTACACATTCACATTGACGCCGCACAACACGATCTTGACGGCTTTATCGTCAGCCGTGCCGGCTAACTCGTTCATCTCTCTAAGTGCACACGGATCGATCCGGTGCACGGAAGAGAAATTCAAGAACACATCGCCACCGGCTGTATCCAATTTTTCACGGCCCTCTCGCAGGACATGGACCACGGCGTCTTCAGCGGTTTCAGGAAACGTCGTCATAGTCATACGCACAACCATTCATCAACTGCTTGTTGCTGAGATATACTGCCGGCCTTTGCCAAACCTCGCCCCTGATAGGCGCTCCAAAACAGCTCGACCAGTTCGCTCAACAGTGGCATGCGAGGGTTCGACCGCCCCGAAGGATCGTCAAAGGCAATCTTGACCAGATCGGGCATCGCGCGCTCGAATTCCTCCTTCGAGATCCCCAGATCGGCAATCGAACGCGGAATCTCCAATTGATCGAGTAGCTGTTCGGTCGCCGTCACCAGGTTCCGCACCTTTTCTTCGACCGTATGACCGCCCAACCCCAGCAAGTCGGACACCATGGCATATTTCTTGTGCGCGATGTATCCGCGCTGGTTGGGCGACGGCATGAACTTGGTGGGAACCGACGCATTGTACGCAATGACATGCGGCAACATGAGCGCGTTGGCCCGCCCATGCGCCACGCCAAAACGCGCACCGAAAGCATGTGCGAGCGCGTGGTTGACGCCTACCGACGCGTTGGAGAACGCAATCGCCGCAATGCAGGCAGCGTTGTGCATCATGCTGCGCGCCTCTTCATCCCGGGGGTGCTCGTAAGCGATGGGCAGGTACTTGAACACCATGCGAATCGCTTGCATGGCATTGGAGTCGGTGTAAGGTGAAGCGTAAATCGAAACTCCTGCCTCCAGGGCGTGGGTCAGACAGTCGACGCCGGTGTCGGCGGTCAGGCCTTTCGGCATTGACATCACGAACTGCGGATCGACGATGGCCACATCCGGACTCAGCGAATAGTCGGCGAGTGTCACCTTGCGCCCACGCTCTTTGTCGGACAGGACGGCGAACGGTGTGACTTCGCTGCCCGTTCCGCTGGTGGTGGGGATGGCAATCAAGCGTGCCCGGCTGGTTTTTTCGGTCGGGTACTGCACCACGCGCTTGCGGAGATCCAGGAACGGTGCGGCCAGTTCCTCTAAGTCAGCCTCCGGCGATTCGTACTTGAGTTTCATGATCTTCGCCGCATCGATCACCGAACCGCCGCCCAGCGCAATGATTTGGTCCGCTCCGTAGAAATTGAGCGCCTCCACTCCCTGCATCACGACCTTGACATCGGGCTCCGCATCGGGAATGACCGATACATGGACGAGAGTTTGCGGCGGGATGTAGCGCCGGACGATCTCCACATGGCCATTTTGCTCCAGAACCGGATTGGTAAAGACGATGCTTGATCGTGAGGGGAAATGGCCCAGGTTCTCCACCGCGTTCATGTTGAAGTAGATTTGATCCGGAATGCGGAACCACATATGAGCTTGTGTCCTCCGCGCCACACGTTTGATATTGAGATAGTTGTAAACATTGACGTTGTCCATCGTGCTGTTGCCGCCGCCAGTCCCGCAGCCGAAGGAGAAGGTGGGCACCATGTCGTTGTAAACACCACCCAGCGCTCCGATGGATCCCGGCGAGTTCACAATGATCCGTCCAGCGTTGATCACCTCACCGAACTTCCGGATGACCTCTTCGTTGCGCGAGAAAACGACCGCAGTATGTCCAAGTCCGCCGGCATGGTTTACGTCTACGCACACCTTCAGCGCCTCATCGACCGACTTCGCCCGGTAAACCGCGAGCACCGGGAACAGCTTCTCGACCG
This sequence comes from uncultured Acidobacteriaceae bacterium, assembly GCA_963703645.1. Lineage (GTDB taxonomy): Bacteria > Acidobacteriota > Terriglobia > Terriglobales > Acidobacteriaceae > Bog-257. The sequence goes on along the minus strand of CAVPFD010000029.1, from coordinate 246,954 downwards.
ACAGAGGATATTCGCGCCCTACACCATGAATCGGCGCAATCAAAAGTTTGGTGTTCGGCTTGACCGAAAGGCCGATCATGCGGGCGATATCGGTGGCTTTCTGGCCGACGGCCATGGGCTGCATGAATCCGGTCTTGGGATCGATAACCGTGCGCGCCAGCAACTCCGTCTCCTTCTCGTTGCAGATGTGCGCGCCCAGGTCCGCGAACTTCTTCAGCACCAGGTCATACATCTCGTCATCGATCACCACCGTCTGCTCTGAGGCGCAAATCGTTCCGTTATCGAACGTCTTCGAGGTGATGATGTCCACCACCGCCATGTTCAGGTCTGCCGTTTTTTCCAAATAGACTGGCGTGTTGCCCGGCCCTACACCGAGGGCCGGTTTGCCTGAGCTATAGGCGGCCTTGACCATGCCCGGCCCGCCGGTGGCATCGATCAGACCGACATCTTTGTGGTGCATCAGGTAGGCGTTGTCTTCCAGGTCGTGCGATTCCAGGCAGGTGAAAACGCCTTCGGGCGCGCCGTGCTTCACCGCCGCTTCGTACATGATCCGTACCGCCTCGTAGCAACAGTGGCTGGCGCTGGGATGAGGACTGAAAATGACCGCATTCCGCGTCTTGATGGCCATGATGCATTTGAACAGCACTGTCGAAGTGGGGTTTGTAATCGGCGTGAGGGATAAGATCACTCCGATCGGCTCCGCCACCTCGACCAGATTGCGCTCTGGAAACTCGCGGATGACGCCAACCGTGCGCTTGTCCTTGGCGTAGTTGTAGACGAATTCCGTGGCCACCATATTCTTGAGGGCCTTGTCCTCAAGGACCCCGAGCCTGGTTTCCTCAACCGCCAGTCGCGCCAGATATTGAGCTTGTTCCAATCCCGCCAGGACCATCGGTTTGACAATGCGATCAACGTCCTCTTGCGTGTATTGTGTAAAGACGGCAGCGGCAGTTTTGGCCTGACTGACCAGCCCCTCCAAATAAGCAATCCGTTCTTCACTGAGGCTTGCGACGGTCTCTGTCATAAGGGCTCCTGGGATAAGAAGCAGGACACTTCTTAATTTATGATCAGGCTGGGGTTACCATGAGTTCAGTGACGCATGACCTAAGCATCTGTGACGGATGCCGCTGAACCGCCGGAAATGGGCGCACGGCGCAGATTGCCGATTTCGGTGGGACTGCTTGTTGACAAGACGTTTACAACTTCAGTCCAGCTTCTGAATCAACATAGGAAGAGGATGCCGGGCCAAACAAAAGGTGCAACCTGACCGGCTGCAATGGGTTTGAGCGAACCAGGCTTAACGTTGATGTCGCTTCTAGAAATTTCGGCCCGCTCCAGGGTGGCTGTTACACTGCTGGCGCTTCTGTCTGCGGGCGTCGCCTGCCACGCGACAGATGCCGTCTCGCCCTCCAACCTGGACCGTGGTTTCCAGCAGATGTACAACCTCGACTTCGGCGGCGCTCACGCCACGTTCCTCGCCTATCAGCAGGCGCATCCCGAAGATCCCATGGGTCACGTGTCGAACGCGGCCGCGTATCTGTTCTCGGAGTTCAACCGGTTACACATTTTGGAATCGGACCTGTTCACCGACGACCGCAAGTTCGACAACCGCGGCAAGCTCACGCCCGATCCGGGGGTGAAGACCGAGTTCGAGAGCGAGCTGTCCCAGAGCAACGACCTGGCTGTCAAAATCCTGGCGCAGAACTCGCAGGACAAGAACGCGCTGTTCGCACAGGTACTGGCTAACGGGCTTCGCGGCGATTACGCGGCCATGATCGAGAAGCGCAACCTCGCCAGCCTCGGCTACATGAAAACCTCGCGTGCCTTGGCCGAAAAGCTGCTGGCCATCGACCCGACGTGCTATGACGCCTACCTCGCCATTGGCGTCGAAAACTATCTTCTGGGAAGCAGTCCCGCGCCGGTGCGCTGGGTGCTGCGCATGACAGGCGCGCAAACCGACAAGGACGAAGGCGTGCAGCGCCTGCGTCTCACCGCCGACAAAGGACGCTACCTGGCGCCCTTCGCCCGGCTGCTGCTGGCCGTTGCCGCCTTGCGCGATAAAGACCGCCAGACCGCACGCACGCTGCTCGCCGGCCTGGCCAGCGAATTTCCCGGCAATCAGCTCTACGCCCAGGAACTGGCGCGCATTCAGTAACCCACAAGCTAGTGCGCCGGAGGCATCTGTTCGACTAGATGGCCGACCGTCGAGATGCTGATCTCAACCTTGCTCTCCACGTGCAAAAACGTCTTGCTGGGGTTCTTCATGCCCCAGTCCTGATAGGGCACGATGAAGCTGGCGGTAGCCGTAATCTCGCTGCCGCTGCGTTCAATCTTCATGGGTAGCGTGAGGTCGTGGCCGGCGCCGTGGATTTTGAACCTGCCGTGCACCTGCAGGTTGGACATCCCTTGCTCCGCGAGGCTGCCGACGACCCGTCCGGGAAGGAAGGCGATTTCGGGATATTGCGCGCTTTGCAGGACCTTGTTATGCATGTCGGCGTCGCGATCATGGTTGCCGCTCTCGCCGCTGGTGGCGTCCACGACGATCTCGCCCGAGGCTTCGCCGGTCTTGGGATCGAACTTGACGACGCCGCTCTTCAGCTTAAAGGTGCCGTGAACACTGTGCATCGTGGCGCCGAGCGTCCAGGCGATTTGGGTTTGCGCCGGATCGAGCGTGATCTGCATTTGCTGCGCCGCGCAGACACCACACATCGCTAGCAAAATGAATACGGCAAGATAAGCCGGGCGACGGGGCGGAGACCGGCGTTTCATGCGAGCAAGCATATCGAGTATTCAACAAGAGCGACGGGTTTCAATACAATATGGATGTGCGTCTACGCTGCCTGATTCTCGTGCTGGCTGGTTTGTGGTTTGCGGGTGCGGCCGGGGCGCAGGAGCCTCCGGTCGAGCAGGTTCCGGTGGACAAATCGGCTCCGGCGCCGAAAGACAATCGCGAAGCTCCGCCGCGCTCCGATGAAAGCTCCAGCAAGGAGACGGAGGTTGATATTTCTCCGCCGTCCGACGACATCAAGAGCCATCCTGGAGCTGACCTGAGCGACACTGGCGTTGACGAGTTCACGCCGTGGAACCCGATGAAGGCGATGAAGGCAGTCGAGGTCGGCGACTTCTACTACAAGAAGGAAAACTATCACGCGGCCGTCAGCCGCTATCGCGAGGCGCTGGAGTTCAAGCCGCACGACGCTGAGGCTACGTTCAAGTTGGCCGAGGCGCTGGTCAAAACCGGCGACACCGCCGGCGCCATCGAGAACTACCGAGCCTATCTCAAGATCCTGCCCAACGGTCCCTACGCGAAGAAAGCGCACGAGGCGCTCGACAAGCTAAAGGCGAAGCCTGCGGCAGGGAAGTAGCGGCGTGCCCATCGCGCGACAACCTCATCACCGTCCCACTGTTTCAGCCGCGCCGACCATTTGTGCCGCACTTTGTTTTTGCTGTGCAGGCACGAAACTTTCCATCACTGCTTTGCGCATAAGGTCCGGCGGCAACAAACCCTGCGCCAGAATGAAGTCGTGAAACTTCTTCTGGTTGAACTTGGTTCCCAGCGCCTTTTCCGTCTCCTCGCGTAGCGCGATCAACTTCGTATAGCCGTAGAAATAACTGTTGGCCTGGCCCGGCGCGCGATAGGTAAAGCGCTCGACCTCCTCCTCGGCAAACGCGTGCGACAGTACAACATCCTGCTCCAGCACGCGAAAGGCATCCGCGGGAGTGATCTTGCCAGCCTGCAACTCGGGATCGAGGAACGCGCGCGCAGCCCGCTGCAACCTCAGATCCAGCGAGACTAACTGCCCCTCCAGCGGCATGTATGGCTTGATGAGGTATTCTGAATACAGTCCCCAGCCCTCGACGTTAGTGCTGTTGAAGGCGTAGCGAACGCGCGCCAGCGACACGCCGTGCTCAAGCATGGAATCGAATTGCAGCTCGTGTCCCGGCCGCGCCTCGTGCGCGGTAAGCGTCCACGCGGCAGCGTCGTAGGTGAAATCGTCATACTTCTCAGCCGCAGTCTGGCCCGGTCCGGCCGGAATGTTCAGCGGCAGAACGAATTCGCCCTTCTGCCCGGTGTTGTGGATGAACGGCGGCGGCACCATGTGCGGCGCAGGCTGTTGCGAAGTTTCCGCAGCGGTCGCGACGCGGATGCGCGCCGGACGTTCGGGCAACGACACAATCTGCTGCTCCACGATGATCTTCTCGATCTGCTTCAGGCGCTCCTGATAAAACGGGAGGATCGCGTCCCCGATCAACTGCTGCTTCTTCAGGTCGCGTATCACCTCGCGATAGTCGAGCGAGGGCAGATTACGGCGTCGCGCAATCCGCGCCGCAATGGACTTCATCTCGCCCTGGATCTCGGTGAAAGCCTGGTGCGCCATGGTGGCGAGCTGATCGGGAGGAATGTCGATGCCGTATAGCTCCATGTCGATTGCATAGCGTTGCGGTGGCAGGCGGAAATCGTTGCGCGCCTTCGGCAGCACCGTGGCCTTCACCCACGCGTCGTAATCTGCAAGCTGCGTCTTCAGCTTCCCGTACGGCTCCTCCCATCCGGTCAGCTTGTATTTCTGCAGGAGCGCGGCAATGCCCTCGATATAGTTCGAGTTGCGCGCCATCTCGGTCTCAATCTCAACTCGCGCTGGATAGATCACCCCCGGCTTGGCCATCTGCTCGGTGACGCGCTGCTTCAGGATGTCGGTGAGCGCGACGTAACCCGGCTCCAGCCCAGCGTACTCCCGGATGCGCACTACCGCGGCCGGCCGGCGCTCGGCGGGCGTCTGCTCATCGAGCAAAACCTGCAGCCCGCTGAAGACGGTCAGGCTCGCGTTCAGGAAGGGAACTTCGTTGGCGCGCTGGAAGTCCTGTCGCTTGAAGTTCAGGTTGACCCTGCGCATCATGATCTGCAGGTCTTCAGCGACGTCCTGCTGCTGCTTCTCGGCAGCGGCAGCCTGTAGCTTGGCCAGTACCGCTTCGGTTTCTTTCCGCTCTTGGTTTTCATCGGCCAGCGTGGGCTGCGAAACTTTGGCATCGTACTGGCTCAATCCCTGTTGCGTGCCGGCTTCAGGATGGTGCTTGAAGAAGACTTCGATCAGCATGTTGGCGTAGCCGTTGCTGATCGCGATCCAGCCCTTGTCGGCAGGCTGCGTTTGCGCGAAAGCCGACACGCTCCAGATGGCCGCGGCGAGAACCAACATCAGTTTGCGCATCAAAACTCCTCCTGAGAACAAACCGCATTAGTAAATCATGCTGGGATGGGCAGCACAACCCGGTTCCACCCTGGATGGGAAAGAATGCAGAGGTCAATCAGGTGCTGCTTTCATCCAGACGAGGCTTCATCCAGACGAAGCTGGTGGGGATGACTCCCAGGAGTTCCGCGATCGAAGTCGAAAGTTCCAAATTTATTCACGCTACGAGTCAGGCAACTTCCCGGGACAACGAGGGTTCCAACTGCTCGAAGGGTAATTACGCTCGGATGGCGACAAGTGAGTCCGTGGGGAGCGAACCGGTGCAACGCCAAGTTGACTCTTTCAACCCGTACGCGTCTGTTCCACAACGGCGGTCCACGCCATGATCGCCCAACCAACGTTAAGGAGTTTGAAATGATGAAGAAGTTGATTTTGCCGGCGACCCTCGCCATAGCGATCGCGCTCATGGGCGTCTCCGCCTGGGCCCAGGGACAAATGGCTCCGGGGCAGGGAGGCGGCCAGATGGGTCACGGGCCAATGAGCGCTGATCAGCGGCTGCAAATGCTGACCAAGCGCTTGAACCTCACCGCCGATCAGCAGGAGAAGATCAAGCCCATGCTGGAAAGCGAGAGCCAGCAGATGCAGGCCCTGCACCAGGATACATCGCTCTCACAGGCAGACCGCATGAGTAAGATGAAGCAGATTCGGCAGGGCACGAACGAGCAGATCAAGTCCACGCTCACCAGCGACCAGCAACAGAAATTCGTGGAGATGATGAGCCATCAGGGACACGGTGGCATGGGTGGCCCCCCACCGGCCGGCCAAAGCCCGCCTCAACCGCAGTAATAGTACTGAGCAAAATCAGAGTGATAGTCGAAGGGACTGAGCCCGTAAAAGCGGAACTGAAACGGGCTCGGGTTCCTCGGTTTATGGCAGGCGGTGGAAAGCCTGCCCGACAACTCTAGGAATCGCGCAGGACAAGCCCCGCGGGGGCGGCGCTGCAGTTAACCCAGGGGCGCGAGCTCTAGGTAGGCTCAATATGAGAAGCCAGAATCGGCCTTCAGCCGGCGGCACCGTATAACTAAGCCGCCCACAGTTGACGTGTCGTGACGAATCCGAGTCCTCCGGGAACCGCAGGAAGGCAGTTCCCTCGACTTCTCGGTCGCGCGGCAACCTCCACGCTCGGGATGACATGCCTTGATTAACACCATCGCTCGAGATGGACAACATCCGGCGAATTCCATTTTCTCCTCGCAAACCCTCCCGCCAGCACTACACTGCCAACGGTTCAGGCTTGAAGAACTAAGTTGCTGTCGAGAGAGGACACCATGCACAGAGCTGCTCCTTCAGCGAATCGCTTCGCGAAGGGAAGGGTCGCTACCGACGACAAGCAGGTGGCGTGTCCAGTGAATGTGAGCCGCGGCTACGTTGTGACATACTGTGCGGCCGGACCGAGCATGCCTAATCCGAAGTAGTCACTCAGGCGAGTGACCGGCGTCCTTGTGCGGAGTAAGGGTGCGAAGGTATCACTAACCTTGAGGACGAGGCTGTCGTGTGTCTTCCCGCGGGCGCACCCAGGTGCGGGCCTTGTATGCTCTTTGACAATCATTTAGGCGACGGCCGAGCGGACATGTCAACTCGTCCCTACGCTCTTTGGGGCTTGGATTGCTGCGGTCCTTGTTACAATGGCGAGCCAGCGGCTTTCCCTTTGCGATCCCGTAAGTCCTTTGGAATCTAGTATGAACGTATAAACCATTGGGGATCTATTATTTGCGGGGAATTTTTGTCTAAGTGGTTGATTCCAGGTTATGGCGGGAGGGGGAGGGGATAATCAACTCGATAGAGCCTCCTTCCCAAGATGGGAAAAACCGCGGACGGTTCTGGTAGCTCTCAGATGGTAAACGAGCGCGACGCCGACTCAGTTCTGCGCGGGGCCGCACGGTATCAGCGGCTGCCTGGCGCCGGATTCGTGCTGTTGGCCATGCTGCTCTTTTGTTCCGCTCGTGCCATGTACGGACAATGCTCACTGGCGCGAATGGTATCCGAGCCAAAGAGTTGTGGCGGGGTGGTCGAAAACAAGGTCATGCCGGAAGACGGATACCTCGCCAGCGACAGCTACACCAACCGGTTCTTTGGCTTTTCCGTTCAGCTGCCCATCGCCAGCGATGGACACTGGATCACCATCCCGGTGATGCCGGAAAAGCATCATGCGCTGCTGGCCATCGGATATGAGCATGGAAAGAACTTCGGCACGTTGACCATCACCGCGGAGGAGTCGCCTCAGGAACTGGAACGGTATGAGGATGTGCAAGACGAACACTGCAACGATGTCGTGGGTTATACTCCGCCATCGCGACGCCCGATTCCGAGCCACGTCTTGCGCTATGGAGCGTTCTACGCCAACGTCCATCACGGCGGCAGGAATTATGCTTATCACTATTGGGCGCGAATCAGGGACTACATCATTCGGGTTTCGGTGGATTCCGACGATCAGGAGTTCTTGCAGAAATCCAAGCACGCATTGATGGATGCAAAATTCTATTGCGCGCGAGGCGGCACGCTCACCGACGAAGGCAAGGTCGTCGCGCCCAAGGGCGAACCATATGAAGGGCCGACAGTCCCGACCTGGCGCGTTGACGCTGCGATCAGGGACAAGCCAGTCCTCGGCATTCCTGCCGGCACTGTCAGCGAAGACGTCTATCGCAACCCGGGTTTGGGCTTGGAGGTTGAACTTCCAAGCGGATGGGAGGTCCTTGAGACCGAGGTTGGCGGCGACCCGCCACAGGGTGCAAGAGCACTGCGTGAATATGAATTGGTGCGCGCCTGCACGCGGACATTGCTACGTGCAGCAGAACGCAAGTCAGGTGACACCGATCAACCGGACCCCAAGATGACGATCGTTCTCCAAGCTTTGGACCCGAGTTGCCTGTCGCTGCGAATGCCAGCTTCGGGCAAAGATAAAAGAGCGGCAGACGAAATGGCTGCCAACCTGCAACTGTTTTCGGAGTTCGGCGAGATCAGGTCGGATGCAATTGCAACCTTAGCGGACCGTCGCTTCGTGGTTTTCTCTGGCACAATCGGGTGGCGTTCACCGAACGACGTTCTTTCGCGCCGCTTGTCGGAGGCGATATTTGCCGTTGAGCATCACAATCTGGTGTTGATGTGGTCATTGATGGCGCCGACTGCTGCCGAATTGAACACAATGCCCCGGGTCAGAATTGCCTTCGACGACTCGCAGCCCGTCACGTTGCCACCCGCCGAAGGAACACATTAGCGAGGAGCAGGTTGCCTGTATTGTTGTGTCAGCGTCTTTTCTTCTGGAGTCATCTGCTGGAAGATGAGATCGCGATTTTGCTGCGCCCATTGATTGTTGGGCTCGACGGTGAGGGCAGCATGGAGCCAGCGATACGCTTGGACGCGGCTGCGCCGCGTGCAGATACCGACGGAGTACAAGAAAGCCAACCGATTGCAAGCTCTGACGTTGTCCTTAAGTGCGGCAGTCTTCAGTAGTACAAGCGCCTGCTCGCAACTGCGCGGCACGCCATCGCCCTTGATGTACAAGTCCGCTAGTTGAACAGGCGCGTCAGGATTGCCTCTGGCGGTCGCCTTCCATAGCCATACGCTCTTGGAGTAAGTGGCCCTGGAATTCTCCGCTCTGGCTACCTCTTGGCTGCCCGGAACCTTCTTCTGCACCGATGCTGCCTGCTGGTTCTCTCGCGGCGGGCCTGTCTCCTGCGGAGCCGGGTTCGTGGGCGCTGGCTTCGGAGAAGCCTGCGGTTCACCAGCGACCCTTGCCTCAGGATTGGCGTTCGGAGCTCCGTTCTGATTGGGCGTCTTGACCTCCGCCCCGCTCTGGACCGACTGGCTGGGCGGGCTCGGATCAGCAGAATCAGCGATCGGAGTGCCGTTTGCGTCCGGCTCATCACCGGAGATTAGTGCCTGAATCCTGTCATAACTCAGTTGGAAGGTGCGGATTATCTGTGATCTCCACTGCACGCTTGCCAAAGCGACCAGTACCAACGCTGCAACAACCGCCTGCCATAAGTGCCGCTTCGTGCTGGGAGATTTCCTGGCCTCCTCCGCGGCCCCGGCGATCGCTATCGTCTTCGCAGGATCGGCTGCTACGGACGTGGACTCGGAAGCGACGATTGCCGGGGGATCATCCGGTTTGAACGGAGGCAAAGAGAGATCGCCCAACTCATTGAGAAATCGCGGAGGCTCCTCCCGTGCCTCCGAAGACTTGGCTGCCTCCCGTTCGATCTGCTCCAGCACGTCATCCATCCACGAGAAGTGCGGGGCCTCCTCGTGCGTAGACGGCTCGGCAGGACTGGCTACGAGGGCATCAAGGAAATCCGATACGTTAGGTTGCGTTGCCGGCGACTCCGGCGTTGCGTTCGCATCGTCCAGATGGTCGAGCACTGGATGGTCAAGTGTCTCGCCGAGGCGCACCGGAGCCGCTGAAGCCGATTCCGCGGTGGGAGCAAAGTCACTCGAGAATTGAGGATTTTGCCGTGGAGGCAAGTCGGAAAGAGAAGGTTGTTCGGTGTTGCTGGATGAAAGATCAGGAGTGGTTTGTGAAAGGGCCGGAACCGCGGGCGGTGCTTCATCGCCTGGTTCATCGATTGCGCACGCAGTGGAACCAACGCGAAACCGGTCAGACATTGCCGCTGTGTATTGGTGGAGATGCGAGGAAGACCCTTCCAGAGGGCCTCGTGCCAGGTTCATGGTGCCTTGCGCCCCCGGAGTGTTCAATGGGCGATGCGGAAGCGGTGTCCCGCACCTTCCACAAAAACGATCGCCGGTTGGACATGCCTGACCGCAAGCGCTACAGACCACAACACCTCCTGCTTGTCAGAATCATCTTAGAGAATCGAATTTTGCACAATAGGGGTATCCGTCGAGTCAAATGTTAGTACGCGGCGTGATCTCGGCACGGCTCTCGCGCGAGTCCGCGAGAGATGCGCGAGACAAGCCCGTAATTGCGTCCCACGCCGCTTGTCCCCCCGTGATTTTAGCGGTCGGCCGTTCGGGCGCGAGCTTCGTAACAGCGAATTTGCTCTTGAGTAAACTCGTACATGTCGCCGCCCCGGTCAGCCTTAAGGGCGTGCTGGTACCAGGCAATCGTCCACTCAACAGCCTCGTTTATGCTCAAACGGGGGCGCCAACCGAGCGAGTGGCGAGCCTTGCTGGAGTCAAGCTTTAAGGACGGCTCTTCGTGTGGGGCGCCAGGGTCGGCCGCACTACGCCAGGCCGCTTCATTTCCCCACGACTGAACCAGCAAATCGGAAAGAGCGGATACTGGGATAGCCTCGGCGTCGTAAGGGCCAAAGTTCCAGCCGCCTTCCCACTTCCGTTGTTCCGAATAAACCTTCTCAGCGAGCATCAGATAGCCGGAAATCGGCTCTAGAACGTGCTGCCAGGGGCGCAGAGCAGCCGGGTTGCGGACAGCCAGAGATTGGCCGCACGTGAAAGCACGAATCGCGTCCGGTACGATACGATCTTCCGACCAATCTCCTCCGCCGATGACATTACCAGCGCGTACCGTAGCCACGGTTGCGCTGCCCGTTCGAAAGTAGGAATGCTGATAGGCAGCTACGACCAACTCGGCACACCCCTTGCTGACTCCGTAGGGATCGCGTCCGCCCATTGGCTCGTTTTCGCGGTAACCCCAGACCCAACCGCGATTGTGGTAACACTTATCGCTGGTGACAACAATCACGGCCCGAATGCTTGGTATGTGCCGGGCCGCCTCCAACAGATGAACGGTTCCCATAATGTTGGTACTCAGGGTGTCAACCGGTTCCTTATAAGAGCGTCGCACTAGCGGCTGAGCGGCCACGTGGAACAAGATTTCCGGCTGCTGACTTGCTATGGCGCCCGTGAGCAGGTCCAGACTTCGGATATCACCAATTGTCGAATCCATGCGGCCATTCATTCGACACAGCTCGAAAAACGACGGAACTGTGTTAGGAACCAGGCCAAGCCCTGCCACGTGAGCCCCTAACGATTGGAGCCAGGTGGTCATCCAGCCGCCCTTGAAGCCGGTGTGACCGGTCAGAAAGACTTTCTTGCTGTGCCAAAATTCCGGTTTCATATTGACTTTCTTTCTGTACGTAGTTCATCGGACTTACGAATTAGTTGTGGCCAAACCACGAAAACGCTGTGGCATAGTATCCTCCAAAGTAACTCTGGGCATTGATTGAGCGCAAACCCTGGGGAAACTTCAGTTGCTTGAAAAGCGGAATGCTGTGAGTTGGCTCTGGCGTGCCCTGTGAAAGGGTCTCATCCATAGCATTTGCCGAGGGCACCTTACCTTGTTAGCATGAAAGGACTTTTTGCATCGCGGCGGTGCAAGGAGTATGTGTGACACGGATGAAAACGGTCATTCTGGCAGGCGGGCTCGGTACACGATTGCAGGAAGAGACGCAGACAAAGCCCAAGCCCATGGTGGAGATCGGAGGGAAACCAGTCCTCTGGCACATCATGAACATCTATGCCGCTTGCGGTTTCAAGGACTTTGTAGTCGCCCTTGGTTATAAGGGCGAAGCGTTGAAAAATTACTTTCTTAATTATTACTATCTGAACAATGATATCGTTATCAGCCTGCGCAATGGGCGAATTACCACCTCCGAGAGCCACCGAGAAGACTGGAACCTGTACTTGGTCGATACCGGAGCGAGGACGCAGACCGGCGGTCGCGTGAAACGCCTTTCCCGATGGCTGGATAATTCGACGTTCATGCTGACCTACGGGGACGGTGTAGCGCGCCTGGATATACGTAAGCTCGTCGAGTATCACCGATCGCACGGCAAGCTCGCGACGCTGACCGCGGTCCGGCCCCCGGCGAGGTTTGGCGGTCTTCAGTTCTCGGGCGACTTGGTTTCCGAGTTCACGGAAAAGCCGCAACTCGGCGAGGGCTGGGTGAATGGCGGGTTTTTTGTGATGGAGCCGCAAGTCCTCGATTACATTGAGGACGACGAAACGGTGCTCGAACGCGAACCTCTGGAGCGCCTCGCAAAAGAAGGGCAACTGATTGCGTATCGCCACGACGATTTTTGGCAGTCGATGGATACGCTACGCGACGTAAGGCTGTTGGAGGAGCTATGGGAAAGCGGCGCGGCTCCGTGGAAGATATGGGACTAAGATTAGCTCTCGTGTTCAACAATTTCACAGCCTCCGCTGAAGGCACCAAGATCCGGATAGATCCTGACAGACATGTCCACCCACGCCCGCTGTCGTTTCTGTGAAAGCCCGCTCACCGATGTGCTCGCCGATCTGGGGATGAGCCCGCTCGCCAATTCCTATGTTACCGAGGACAATTTATCCCGGATGGAGCCCTTTTATCCGCTGCGGGCGTACGTATGCAGCCAGTGCATGCTGGTGCAACTTGAGGAGTTCGAGACCCCAGCGGACATGTTTTCCGATTACGCATACTTTTCTTCGTATTCCAGTTCATGGCTGGAGCACGCGCAACGTTACGCGCATGAAATGGTGAGCCGGTTCGGCCTCGGCGCGCAATCTCAAGTGATCGAGATCGCCAGCAATGATGGTTATCTTCTGCAATATTTTAAGGCCCTCGGCATCCCAGTTTTGGGTATTGAGCCCGCGCAGAACGTGGCGCGGGCCGCGGAAGAGAAGGGGGTTCCGACTCGCTGTATCTTCTTTGGTGAGCAGACAGCGCAACAGATGGCACAAGAAGGTCTGCAGGCGGATTTGCTGATCGGAAACAATGTTTTCGCCCACGTCCCAAACCTGCATTCCTTTACTGCAGGTTTGAAGGTCGCGCTCAAGCCGGATGGTGTCATCACACTCGAGTTCCCGCACCTTTTGAATCTCATGGAGGAAACCCAGTTCGATACCATCTATCACGAGCATTTCTCTTATTTTTCTCTGTTCGTGGTGGAGCAGGTATTGGAGCGGTATGGACTGAGTGTGTTTGATGTCGAGGAGCTTCCGACGCATGGAGGCTCGCTACGGGTTTACGGTAAACATCGGGAAAGCGGTCGCCATGCTGTTACGAGCCGGGTCGCTCGTGTGCTTGAGAAAGAGCGAGCCTATGGAATGGACAACCTGGATACGTACCGCAATTTTGCGGAGAAAGTAAAGAACGCCAAGTGCGACCTGCTGGAGTTTCTTGTCGGAACGAGGAAGAAAGGCGCCACGGTTCTAGGCTATGGCGCTCCCGCCAAAGGCAATACGCTGTTGAACTATTGCGGTATAGGACGCGAATTTCTGCCTTTTACGGTGGACCGCAACCCTCACAAACAGGGCACCTATCTGCCGGGGACGCACATCCCTATCCTTGCGCCGGAGGCGCTCGCAAGCAGCAAGCCTGACTACGTGTTGATTTTGCCTTGGAACCTCAAGGAAGAGATCATGCAACAGATGGCTTGTGTGCGCGGCTGGGGTGGACGATTTGTGGTTGCAATTCCTTCCCTGCGGGTATTCTGATGACCTTCGAGCAAACCTTGATCCCGGGGGTATGGATTGTCGGTCTTGAGCGCAGGGAAGACAATCGTGGGTTCTTCGCGCGCAGTTTCTGCGAGCAGGAATTTGGATCGCACGGCCTGCTCACTCGGTTCCCGCAATGCAATATTTCGTTCAACTGCACGCGAGGAACGCTGCGTGGAATGCATTTCCAGCGCGAGCCGAAAGTCGAGGTGAAGCTCGTCCGCTGCACCAGGGGCGCAGTTTACGACGTGGTGGTGGACTTGCGAAAACAATCTGCAACCTACCTGCGATGGTTCGGTATTGAGCTTACAGACAGCAACCGGTTGGCCCTGTATGTCGCGGGCGGTTGCGCTCACGGTTTCCAGACCTTGGCGGACAACACCGAGGTTTTCTATCACATGGGCGAGTTTTATGATGCCGGTGCAGCGGACGGAGTACGTTGGAATGATCCAGCGTTCGCTATTGACTGGCCGTTTGCCGATCCCCTTCTCTCCGAACGAGACGCAACCTACCCGGACTTCCATCCATGAGTAAAGTCCTGGTCACGGGAGCCTCGGGCTTCATAGGATGGCATACCCTCACGCCCTTGCTGGAGGCTGGATACGAGGTGCATGCGGTATCGCGGCGCGTTCCCGAGGACGTTCCCAAGGACGTCCTGTGGCACCGAGCTGACCTCCTCGACCGCGACTGCGTACAGTCGCTGCTGGATCGGGTACGACCCTCACATCTGATGCACTTGGCGTGGTTTGTGGAGCACGGGAAGTATTGGACTTCATTGGAGAATCTTCGGTGGGTGCGGGCATCGCTGGACCTGGTAATTGAGTTTGCGCGCTTTGGGGGCGGACACGCGGTCCTGGCGGGAACATGTGCTGAGTATGATTGGAGTGCTGGTGGCATCTGTCGTGAACAAGAAACGCCGGTTACTCCAGCCACGCTGTATGGAGCCAGCAAGCTGGCTGTCGGTATGCTTGCCGGTCATGCGATGCACGATCTCGGAATCAACGTGGTCTGCGGGAGGATCTTTTTTCCTTACGGGCCCGGTGAGCCGCGCGAACGGCTCGTGCCCTCGGTAATTTGCTCACTGCTGAAAGCGGAACCGGCACTGTGCACCGATGGTAAGCTGGAGCGTGATTTTATCTTCGTTCGTGACGTGGCCGCCGCTTTCACGTTATTACTCAACCGCGAAGTGACAGGGCCTATTAATGTTGGGACTGGCGTCGGTGTTCCGATTGCGGATGTGGTTTCGACGCTGGCATGCGTGATAGGCCGTCCTGAGTTGTTGCGTTTGGGTGCGCTGCCAAACCGCCCTGGAGAACCGGCCAGCCTCGTCGCCGATGTCGCCATACTGCGAGGACTTGGATTTGTTCCCGGGTACACGCTTGAGGAAGGGGCGCGCGCTGCAGTAGCTTGGTGGCAGGGGCGTCTTGCAAGCGAGCCTCGTTGATACTATGAAGTCGGGCCTATGAACCAGAAGAAGAGAGTTTCGATTGTCTGTCCAGTATTTAATGAAGAAGAGTCGGTTCCCCTGTTTTACGAACGGCTGCAGAAGGCCATAGTTCCATTGCACGCGGAAATCGACTTTGAGTTGATATTTACGAACAATCGCTCCACCGATAGGACCTTAGAGGTCATTTTGGCGCTACGCGAGCAGGACCCAAGAATTCAAGTTATTACTTTGTCACGAAACTTTGGTTATCAGTCCTCGGTTACTTCAGGACTACGCTATGCGACCGGAGACGCCATCGTGGTGATCGATGTGGACTGCGAAGATCCTCCCGAACTTATCCCCCAGTTCATCGAAGAGTGGCGTAAAGGCTATGACATCGTATACGGATTGCGATGGAAGCGGTCGGAATGGTATGGCGTGCACCTGATGCGCAAGGCGTTTTATCGCATTAATAAGGCGGTGGCCGACAGCGACATCATCCTGGACATGGCGGAATTTGCTTTGGTTGGGGCACATGTAAGGGACCACATGCTGGCCAACAACTCGTCGTATCCTTTTCTTCGGGCGGAGACTGCCTTCGTTGGCTTTCAGCGAAAAGGCATCGCTTACCAGCGGCAGCCGCGATTGCGCGGCAAAACCCATTACAATTTCAGGGGCATGGCGAGATTCGCCATCGCTGGCATTCTGAGCTCATCTACCTTTCCGCTGCGCCTAGTGGCCTATGTCTGCTGGCCGCTGCTCCTGTTGGATTTAATATTGCTCGTGGCCATCGCTTTTGTGGCGTCTCCAACGAGGTGGTTTTTGTTCGGAGTGATGCTGAATATGGCATTCCTGGTGTTTTCGATCGCTTTTGTGGCTCTTTATCTGGCGCGTACCTACAAGAATGCTGTGGCCCGGCCACTTTACATCGTGGACTGGCGTTATACGACTATCCCCGCTCCAAACCCGCACTCGCAGGAAGCGCAGAAAACTTTAGGTGCTTCTTTGTGAACTCTCCCACGGAAGAGCTGGAGAATCCTGACAGCTACTGTAGGCTGCGATCACTGCTAGTTCCCAAGCCATGAGGCTTGCCCCTAGCAGGATGCTGAAAAAGTACTCCTAATCCACAGGGTACGTATGCTAAGAAAGCAGCATGCGAGGCACGGACCATCAACAAAGCCACATGTTCAGTTATTTGTCGCCCGAAGCACGGGTACGGAAGGATCATCCGCTACGGGTCATCCGGGCGATGGTAGACGAGGTTCTGCGGGCACTGTCGCCGCAGTTTGACCGGATGTACGCCAGCGAGGGCCGACCCTCGATTGCGCCCGAGAAGCTGCTGCGGGCGCAGTTGCTGCAGATGCTGTACTCGATTCGCAGCGAGCGTCTGCTGATGGAAGAGATCGATTACAGCGTGTTGTTCCGCTGGTTTGTCGGGTTGAATCTGGACGAGGAGGTGTGGGACGCGACCACTTTCACCAAAAATCGGGACCGACTGCTGGAGGCCGAGGTAGCCAAGCGGTTCCTGGCGCAGGTGGTGGAGCAGGCACGGGCGCAGAGCTTGACCTCGGATGAACACTTCACGGTGGACGGCACCTTGCTGGAAGCTTGGGCGGGAGCCAAGAGCTTTCAGCGGAAGGATGGCAAGAATCCGCCGGGAGACGATGATGCCGGCAATCCCACGGTGAACTTTCACGGTGAGAAGCGGTCCAACCGGACGCACGCGTCGAAGACCGATCCCGAGGCCAAGATGGCACGCAAGGGTGAGGGCAAGGAGGCGAAGTTGAGCTATAGCGGCAATCTGCTGGTGGAGAATCGCAACGGGCTGATCGTGAATGCCATGGCGTGGGAAGCCAGCGGAACCGCTGAGCGCGATACGGCGCTGCTGATGCTGGAACAGATTGCCGGCACCAAGCGAGTGACGGCGGGTGGCGACAAAGGCTTCGACACAGCCGACTTCATCGCCGAGTGCCGCCACATGCAGGTCACACCTCATGTCGCCCAGAACGACGGTCGGCGCGGCGGCAGTGCCATCGACCAGCGGACGACGCGCCATGCCGGCTACCGCATCAGCCAAAGGAAGCGGAAACGGATCGAGGAATGTTTCGGCTGGCTCAAGACGATTGCTCTGCTGCGGAAGGTACGACATCGTGGGTTGGTATTCACCTTCGCTTGCGCGGCCTATAACCTGGTCCGCCTGCGCAACCTCTCAATGCAGGCGGCGTAAGCCAGGGCCGAAGTGTGTCTGCTGAACGCAAAAAAGCTTCAGCAGGTGAAGGAAATAAGCTAAAACGAACTCTCTCCCCTCTCACTCGGCGACCCAGCAAGACAGAGTCAGCAAAAATCAGAGATTTTTCAGCAGCCTGCTAGTGCTCAAGGCGGAATATCCAAGGATTCGTCGGTATCGGGATATAGAGATAAATGTCCTCATTCGGATAATACTTGAAACGTCCGTAGACCCCGGGTCCGGATGACTGAGGGGGCACTGGCCCATAGCTGGCCGCGAAGCATTGCTGCGGTTGAATGGTTTGTGGCTGACCTTGATAAGTGATCGTGACGGGGTTGCTCGGGTCCGGGTTCAATAGATAGACAGTGTTGAACGGCGGAGTGCAGGCAGGTCCACTGCAATTCGTTGACGATGGGAAGATGGCCATCACATCGCGCTTCGAGTCCCACGCAAGCCCGGCCCAGTAACCCATTGCAGCTTTGCACGACGCGGTGCTATCCAGACTGGTTACGGTGCATTTCTTGCCGGTGCAAGTATCAATATTGACCAGCTTCAAATGATAGCCGCCATAGGCATCACCATTCTCCATCACGAGATAGTGGTGGAGCGGATCCAGTTCAACATTAGCGTTATATCCGATGTACGGCAGAGTGTTCGACAATACCGAGTAAGTGTCCGTCGACGGATTGTAGGCATACAGAGTTTGGGTCTCATCAAACACCAGATCATCGCCACTGGTTTGATGGTTGCTGGTGTAATCATAGACGGCGGCCGTATACCAGGGGGCAGAGGCATCCTTGAGCCGTGTCCAGGTGGCTGGATTCTGGTTCAGATCCAGAGTCCAATTACTGTAGACCGTTCCGGTCGGATTGGCGGCTACCTCTCCGCCCCAAGTGAATAACTTGTTGGCCGCGCCGTTATACACCATCCCGGCATAAATCTCACGGGAGTTGGGCGTAAATCCAGCGCCGTAACCACAGGACGGCTGGCCGTGGGTACCATCAGGAGCGGGAACGGATTCAAATAAGGGACCATTGTAAGGCGATTCCAGGTATGGGTTGCTTACGGGATTGCCCGCACCGTCATGCCACAGCCCTTGGCCGCAGTTTTTGGTGCCTTGGCAAGCGCAGTCGGGAGGGACATTGGTATTGTCCACCGTCCAAGCCGGATCCGTGACACGGGCCGTGGAGGGACTCGGTCCTTGGAGGTTCAGGACATACATCTCGTTCCCCTGATAATTATATGACCCAACGTCCAGAGGAAGTATCGATCGTTGGTTGTATCGGCCGCCCCGCCGCCGTACGCCACCAACTGTCCGCCTTCGCAGTTGCCCAGGAAATCGAAGGCATCCACCGCGCCTACATCAGGGTTGTAATACGCATACCCTGGACTGACATCACAGAAACTTAGTCCACCACCAAGGGACACCCACCCGGTACCGGAAGGAAGGTTAACGTCGCCCGAAGCGGAAACGGTGAGTGTAGTAATTGCCGACTGGTTACCCTGCGCGCTGGTTGCCTTCACGGTGACGGCATAGCTTCCGAGTGCAGTACCGGACGGAACGCTGATCGTCATCGTCGAGCTACCAGAACCCGGAGCCGGGATGGTACTCGGGTTGAAGGTAACAGTGGCGCCGTTGGGGGCTCCGCTCGCCGACAAACTTATGGCGCTGTTAAACCCGTCCGAAACATTGGTAAAGATCGTTCCACTCACCTGGCCCCCTGGCGCCGTGCTAACAGCGCTAGGCACGGCTAAGGTGAAGGACGGAGGATCGGCCGCCGTAACGGTGAGCGTAACGGTCGCATTCTGGACAATTCCTCCGCCCTTGGCGGTAACAGTCAAAACATAATTTCCCAGGGGCGCATTGTTGGGAACGCTTACCGTCATGATTGACGTGCCCGCTCCCGGAGCAGGGATCGTACCGGGGTTGAAAGTCAGGGTCGTCCCTGCCGGCCCGCCCGTGGCTGATAGGTTGATGGCGCTGTTGAATCCTCCCGACGAGAATCGCGAACACGTCCGCCGTCGAATACTGGCCCTTGGCCGACACTAATCGAGTCCGGTCCTTGCAGCGCGAATGTCGGGCCGGCCGACACTTGGGTCACTCCGAAGTAGGCGACCGGAGTGGTGTCTCCGGTGAACTGGTTGGTTCCCACTGCTACCGCCAACTCGGTCCCCACTAGCGTTACTTGCTGGCTTACATTCCTCCCCGGCCAATCCGCCGCCGACCAGACATTTCCCTGCGCATCGTAGAAATAGCCCGCATTGGGCGTGCCCACCAGTTACCGTTGCCAGCACCGTATTGCCATCCAGAAACTGAATCTGGCACTGCACCGAGCACGCCGCGTATCCGTCATCTCCCATCGCCAACGATAAGCTATAGGTACCCGGTGCCGGCAGGTCCACATAAAATGCGCGGGCATGCCATTGTTCACAGAGTTGATGCCCGCCAGTCTTGGGTCAACGGAGTTGATTACGATTGACTGCAGCCACGAAGTTTGCCGTGTAAGACCACCCGTAAGTCGTAAGATCACCCTCAGTCGGGAAGATCGTCGTGAAGAGTACGTCGGTCGCGCCCGGCGGGTCGTTTCACAAAGTACGGTGATCCCCGAAAATCAAAGCCCTGCTGCCATACAGACGAAATCACCATCAGCGTGTACCTGAAAGTTATGCTGTATGCCGCCGCCATTACCGGTCACGGTGATGGGATAAGTTTCCGAGCGGCGTGTTTGCCGCCGCCGTGATCGTCATCGTCGAGGCTGCCCGCGCCCGGCGCCGGTATCGTGACCGGATTAAACTGTCACGGTGATGCCTGAAGGCAAACCTGAGGCTGATAGAGTGATTGCGCTGTTGAAGCGGCCCACCAGCGAGGTGCTCGCGGTTGTTTGGCCCGCCGAACCTTGCGCCACCGTCACCGACGGGGGCACAACAGCCAGTACATAGTTCGGTTGGATGGCAGCGATAACAGTCACGGCAACCGTGGCGGTCTGCTGGACGCCGTCGCCATTTGCGGTTACCGTGATGGGATACGTACCTGGCGGCGTACTGTTGCCGACTGTGACAGTCATGGTCGAGGTACCGGCGCCCGGGGCTGGGATTGGGTTGGGGTTGAAGCTCACCGTCGTACCCGACGGCATGCCCGAAGCCGATAGACTAATCGCGCCGTTAAATCCGCCGCTGATGTAAGTCGTGATGGTTGATGTTCCCTGGTTCCCTTGTACAACACTAAGCGACGTTGGCGAGGCCGAGATGAGGAAGTTCGGGGCCAAGGTTACTTCTGTAACTCCCAGGAAAGCAATCGGGGTAAGATCGCCGGAACTCTTGTTTGTTCCTACTACCATCGTCAGTCGCTTACCGGAAATGGCAACCTGTTGACTGACGTTTTTCGTTGGCCACAAAGCAGCAGACCAATTGTTTCCCTGCGCGTCGTAAAAGTAACCCAGATTGTCCGACCCTTTGGCAATCGTTGCAACTACGGTGTTGCCATCCAGGAACTGAATTTGGCATTGCGTACCACACTCAGGATAGCTTTCATCCCCCATTGCCAGTGACAAGCTGTAAGTGCCGGACGCTGGCAAATCTAGATAGAATGTCGCTGGCGTGCCGTTCATGGCGTAGTTTATGCCAGCCAGTCGCGGATCAACCGTGGTGCTCCGATTGCGTGACTGGACGAGGGTTACGTTTGTCCAGCCATAGGTTATCCCATTGAAGCTACTGGGATACGCTGTGGTGTTCAAAACGTAAGTATCGCCCGGTGGGTCGGTTACGTAGTTCGAGCTGGCGCGGAAATCGAATCCGATTGCCCAGGCTGAAGACGAGAGCACCGTCAATGTCACAGTGGTGTTCTGCTGGATCCCTCCGCCATTGCCAGTCACCGTAATGGGATAGCTCCCCGTAGGCGTGCTGGCACCAACCGTGACAGTCATCGTGGAGCTACCCGAGCCCGGAGCTGGTATGGGGTTAGGATTGAAGCTAACCGTCGTCCCAGATGGCATTCCCGAAGCCGACAAGCTGATCGCGCTGTTGAATCCTCCACTGATTGTGGTCGTAATCGTTGACGTTCCTTGATTGCCTTGCTGGATTGTCAGCGAGGAGGGGGACGCCGAAATTGTGAAGTTCGCCGCTCCCGTCACCGTCAGCGTTACCGTCGTGTTTTGCTGGATACCGCCACCGTTACCTGTCACCGTGATCGGATAAGCTCCCGTAGGCGTACTCGCCCCCACCGTAATGGTCATCGTCGAGTTGCCCGAGCCCGGCGCCGGTATCGGGTTCGGATTGAAGCTCACCGTCGTCCCGGATGGCGTTCCCGAAGCCGACAAAGTGATCGCGTTGTTGAAGCCGCCGCTGATGGTGGTGGTAATCGTTGACGTTCCCTGATTGCCCTGTTGGATCGTCAGCGATGAGGGTGAAGCTGAAATCGTAAAGTTCGCCTGTTGCTGCGCGGTCACCGTCAGCGTGACCGTGGTGTTTTGCTGGATACCACCGCCGTTACCGGTCACCGTGATGGGATAGGTTCCCACCGGCGTACTGACGCCCACGGTGATGGTCATGGTCGAGTTGCCCGAGCCCGGCGCCGGGATCGGGTTCGGGTTGAAGCTCACCGTCGTCCCCGACGGCGCTCCCGAAGCCGACAAAGTGATCGCGTTGTTGAAGCCGCCACTGATGGTCGTGGTAATCGTCGAGGTTCCCTGATTGCCTTGCTGAACCGTCAGCGATGACGGCGAGGCCGAGACCGCAAAGTTCGGCGAACCGGAAGAGGCTTGTGCCACCCCAAGGAATGCGATCGGCGTGAGATCCCCCGTCGACTTGCTCGTGCCCACGACCACCGTCAAGCGTGAACCCGCCAGGGTCACCTGCTGGCTCAGGTTACTGCCCGGCCATGCCGCCGCCGACCAGTTCTTCCCCTCGGCGTCGTAAAAGTACCCGCCGTTCGTCGTTCCCCCGCTCACTGTGGCCAGCACCGTGCTGCCGTCCAGGAACTGCACCTGGCACTGGGTGTAACATTCCGGATAACCTTCATCCCCCATCGCCAGCGTGAGGTTATACGTACCCGATGACGGGAGGTCCACGTTGAATGTGGCGGGCGAGCCGTTATTCACATAATTGATGCCTGCCAGCCGCGGGTCCACTGTGGTGCTGCGATCGCGCGCCTGTACCAGCGAGGTATTCACCCAACCATAGGTAACCCCGTTACCGTTGGTGGGGTAGGCTGTGGTCGAAAGCACATAGGTATCGCCTGGGGGATCGGCTACATAGGTGGACGTGTTGCGGAAGTCGAAGCCGGCCTGCCAGCTACCCGGAGCGCTCACCGTCAAGTTAACTATAGCGTTCTGCTGGAAGCCGCCGCCGTTGCCGGAGACAGTGATGGGATACGTCCCCACCGTTGTACCCGACCCCACCGTGATGGTCATGGTCGAGTTGCCTGAGCCCGGCGCCAGTATCGGGTTGGGATTGAAGTTCACCGTCGTTCCTGAGGGCACTCCCGAAGCCGACAGGGCGATGGCGCTGTTGAACTGGCCACTAATCGTCGTCGTGATGGTTGACGTTCCTTGATTGCCCTGCTGGATCGTCAACGATGCGGGTGAGGCTGAGAGGTTGAAACCTGGCAGTTGTTGTGTCACGCCAAGAAAGGCAATCGGGGTAAGGTCCCCATTATTATTGCTGGCTCCTACTACCACTGTGAGGCGGGAGCCGGCCAGCGTCACCTGCCGGTTGATGTTGCTGCCCGGCCATGTCGCGGCAGACCAGTTTCTCCCCGTCGCATCGTAAAAGTACCCGGCGCCTGTCATTCCTTCGGTCACCGTGGCCAGCAGCGTAGTGCCGTCGAGGAACTGCACCTGGCACTGGGTATAGCATGCGGGGTAGCCCTCATCCCCCATCGCTAGAGACAAGTTGTAGGTTCCTGGCGCCGGCAGATCTACATAAAACGTGGCCGGAGAGCCGTTGTTGGCATAGTTGATCCCAGCCAACCGTGGATCAACTGCTGTACTGCGGTCCCGGGCTTGGACTAGGCTGGGCGTCGTCCAGCCAAAAGTGACGCCATTGACCGTCGTCGGATACGTCGTGCTCGATAGCACATAGGTGTCCCCTGGAGGATCAGTCACGAAGGTTGCCGTATTGCGGAAGTCAAAACCCGCTTGCCAGGCCTGAGCGGAGGCAAGGCCGGGGGATAGGGATATTATTGCAAAAGCAAGAAAACGAACGGCTGAAAATCCATTGCGTTTGCCTTGCAGAAAACAAAAGAGATCGCGGAGAGCAGGGCGGCTCATACTTCGACGGTATGGAGTCCGCTGACCCTATGTCAATAAAAGGCGCCGCTCTGGCAGCACTAAAGTAATCGGCAGGTAACCATCATTTGGCTAGGATTATCGGCTTTGGTAACCAACTGGAAAAACCGGTGTCCTTCGATCTACGCTAGAGCTAAACTATTGCAAAATAGTTGTATTGGAGGCAAGAATCCCCCTTCCGCAACGGACAAAATCCTATCAACCCGTCTAGCTGGCGAGTGTTTGGCCCTTGGGGAACTTTACGGGTGCCGAAAGCTCGGCGTTATTCACTGTCGGGAGGGTGCAGGTCATATTGCTTGATTTTGTAGAGCAGTGCCTTGTAGCTGATCTTGAGCAAAGCCGCCGCCTTCTGTCGGTGCCAGTTGGTCTGGTCGAGAGCATGAGCGATCGCCGCTGCCTCGGCTTCCTTTTTCACGGCACGGGCCAGCGGCTTCAAACCCGCCAAATCGTGTTGCGGAGTTGCCGACTCTCGCACCTCCCCGTTGGCCCGATGAGTCATCCTAAGTTCCGACATCGCGAGTTCTTCGTCACCAAGCACAAGGTAGCGCCTGACGAAGTTTTCAAGTTGTCGCAAATTACCCGGCCACGAGTAGCTCAAACACGCTTGAATCAGTCTGGGGCTGAAATTGCGCTCTGGGCTTGAAAATTGGGCAGCGTTCCGCCGCATGAAATGGTCGAGCAGCAGGGGTATCTCTTTTTTCCGTTCACGAAGAGGAGGTATCTGAATGGTAAACCCGCTCAGCCGGTAATAAAGGTCCTCACGCAACATCTTCGAGGCTAATGCCTCCTCTACCCGGATGTTGGTGGCCGCCAGGATGCGGACATCGGCCCGGGTTGTGGTTCGGCTCCCCAAGCGCGAAAAGCGATGATCCTGTAAGAAATGCAACAACTTGGCCTGCAGGGGAGGCGGCATTTCGCCAATTTCATCCAGCAGGATCGTGCCTTGTTCGCAGAGCTCGAACTTACCCGGCTTGGATTTTGTCGCTCCGGTGAACGCACCCGCTTCGTAGCCGAACAGTTCGCTCTCCAGCAGGTCTGCAGGAACTGCCGCGCAGTTGACCTTGAGAAATGGATAGTTTGCGCGGGGCGAGAGCTGATGAATGAGTAGAGACACCACTTCTTTGCCGGTTCCGCTCTCGCCCAACATCAAGACAGGCATATCGAACTTCGCGATTATGGACGCTTGGGCGTGAATTCGCCGCATCGACGCGCTTCCACAGACAAACGTCGCGCTCTCCGGAAGGTTGACGACCGTGATTTCAGAGTCATCGATTTGATTGGGCGCGCCTGCGGCGGACTCGAGGTGCTGCGTGACGACGGAGTGCAACTCCGACTCATGGAACGGTTCCGGCAGGTAGTCAACGGCACCCATGCGAACCGCCTGTGCAGCCCTGCGTGTATCGTCCACTGCTCCCAGCATCACCACTTTGAGATCCGGATGCATCTTGCGAGCGCGCTGTAGGGTTTCCAGCCCATCTCCGCCGGGCACCCCGACGTCCATTAGGACCAGGTTCGGCACGGGAGGGCGCTGCAGCCGTTCCAGCGCATCCTGGGCAGATGCCGCAGTCTCGACCTGATAGCCACCCAAGTCGAGAGTGTCTGTAAAGTGTCTCAGGACTAACGGTTTAGGGTTTACCACGAGGATAATGGGCGGAAGAGAACTCGACCTGAATGACGATGTGGCCATGGGCATCATCCTCCACAAAAGCGGACCTGAGCCTTAAAACAGGCGCCCTATTGTTCAATGGAGTTCCAACAGCATGGGCAATCCATATTTCTGACGACAAGCGCGGCGCGCGGCTGGAACTCTGGGGCGACGTGTGTGTGAGTAATAAGCTATTTTCGAACAGGTGTCAAGGAGAAAATAGTAAAACTCTTCACATCGGTGGCAATATAGCACGGACTGGTCGCGCAGTGCGTTAATAAGTGGATAAAATCAGCCTTTCAGCTCACATAATGGGGCCAATAAGATGCTCGTTATCATTGTGCAGCACGCGGGAGTCAGCAAATATTTTCCCATGTTGGGCCAGGCAGTCTCCAAGGTGGCCTTCCTAAGTTAGGTCAGCACGTCAGGAAAGCCGACAACATCTTCGTGTATATTTAGTTACCACTAAAGAGACTGTCTGATGGATTCCTCTATAGGGCCTAGGTTGGTAACTCGTCAAAAGACCTTGAGATCGCACTGTGTAACTGGAATGTGAATAACCAAGGGTGAGCATATTTATCCGAAAGAAATATTTTCCCGAGGCTCACGTCCACGCGCATCAGCCTCCAAACGACGAAAAATGCAGCGTTAATGGTTCATCAAGCGATTGCCCGGCACTTTGGTTTGCTTCGTGCTTTCAAGGTTTCCCGGGGTCCAGTGCCTTTAGTTTTGGCTGCTTATGAGTCCCACTGATACTGCGAACTCAGACCACTGTCTTTTGGCCATCCCCCCGGATGATGTCATTTTCGGTCACTCGGAGGCGATGCGCGCAGTGCGGCAGGTCGTCGAACAGACGGCCGGGGTGCAGATTCCTGTTCTCATCTATGGCGAAACGGGCACCGGCAAAGAAGTGCTCGCCAGCTGCATACACCGCCGCTCGGCCCGCAAGAGCGGGCCTTTTATCAAGATAAGCTGTGCAGCCATTCCCGCCTCGCTTTTGGAAGCTGAGCTTTTTGGTTACCAACAGGGAGCGTTCACCGGCGCCTACTCAACCAAGCCTGGCCTGGCGGAGCTTGCGGATGGCGGAACTCTGCTCTTGGACCATATCGCCGAGTTGGACTTCACAACTCAGGCTAAGCTGTTGCAGTTGCTGCAGGATGGCACCTTCTCCCGCATCGGCGGCGAGGAGCAAAAGATCGATACTCGCGTCATCTGTATCACCAACCGGAATCTTCAAGATGAGATTACGCAAGGCAGGTTCCGTCTCGATCTGTTCCATCGCATCAATGGGGCCACCTTGCGCGTCCCGGAGCTGCGAGAACGGGCCGAAGATATCCCGGCCATTGCGAACTACCTCGTCGATATGTTCAATGCGATATTCAACACAAGGACCTGGCCACTGTCCCCGGCGATGTGCCGGCGGCTTCAGCAATACCGCTGGCCAGGGAATATCAGGGAGCTGGAAAATGTGCTTCGCCGATATGTCGTTCTGGGGAGTCCTGAGGCTATCGCGGAGGACATCGCCCGGCGCCCCCTCGAATTTCCTCCGCTGGAGCTTCCCATCCATCGAGGCCTTCCCCTAAGGGCACGCACGCAGCAGCTTGTACGGGAGGTAGAAACGCAGACCATCCTGCGGGTTCTTCACCTCAACAACTGGAACCGCCGTAAGTCGGCCCGAATGTTGAACATCAGCTACCGAGCTTTGTTGTACAAGATCCGTAGCGCAGGTATAGGGGAATACTGTCCCCCAAAGCAAACGGACTGAGAGGTTTCACTTCGCCTCCGTTAGGGTTACAAACTGCTCCCGGTGGCCTTTGATCGGTGACAGTTCATGCGCGTCAGATCAGTTGCGCAAGGGAAGATACACCGTCTCGTAGATGGACCCCAATGTGAAGTCCTGCAGTAGGCGTTCCAGCTTTCGCTTCATCCCGGTGAGGCCTGTGTATTGGCGCATACGTGATTTCCACGGCGCGCTCAGGCGAGGTTGAGAATCGTCGATCTCCCACGGATGCAAGTAGAGCACGGCTGGAGTTTTCTCTTTCTTGTTGATCGAGAGGATGCCGTTTTTCATAAGGACATATGGAAGGATTCGAAGATAAGCGCCGCCGCCAACCGGCAGATTCTGTTGGCACACTCGCCAGGTCGCGACAGGCAGCTCCATCAAGTTGGTTCCTGCCAGGTAGGGAAACCGCCTCGCGCCGTGATTCCCGTACAACTCGTGACGAATTGGGTAAACACTTGAGTCGTATTGGAACCCCAGCTTTTCCAGGATTGGGTAGGCCCACGGCACCGACTGGTTGATCGAGAAATTAGGAGCCCTGTAGCCCCTTACTGGTGTTCCCGTCGCATCCTCTATCACGTTCTTGGCTCGGTAGGTGTCCTCCCGAAATTCCTCTTGAGACATCCGGAACACAGGATGATGCCAGTAGCTATGGCAGCCAACCTCATGTCCCAGCTGAAGGGCCTCAACTACGAGCTGCGGAAAGCGCTCAGCCAACCATCCCAGAAAAAAGAACGTGGCATGAACGTTATACCGCGCAAACAACTCGAACAGGGCGCGGGTGTTCGCCTCCACATGGGTGGGGAATTTGTCCCACAGGGACCGTGGCGCCACGGCCGACATGGCCTCGGTTTGGAAGTAATCCTCCACGTCGACCGAAATTGCATTGGCGCATTCCATCATTGGTTTCACACGCACTCGAACTGCCAAAGCTGACTGGACGGGGTTCGGGAATAACACTTTCACTTGCTCAGTCGCAGAATCCAGGCATCTTGGCCCCTGTCGTTCACCAACACAAACACATCTAGGGACGGAAAATAAGCAAATCGTCCGTAAACACCGAGGTTGGCACCACGTCCCGTACCTTCTGGATCCTGAGGGTAGTCCACACCCTTCGCTGGCGAAGGCTTCGAGCTGATGGCGACGTTCGAGGCACTTGTGGGACGGTACAGTGCCAAAGGGCGTAACCATGTCCTTGGGTCCCGCGTTTAGAAAGTAAACCTGATTTCCGCCGCCCGGGTATCCAACTATCAACCCCAATGCTGAATCCCATGCCAAGCCACCGTTGCGGTAACTCAAATCACAACCCGAGTCCTTCCAGACTTCCATCTTAGAGGGTGCTGAAAGGGGAAATACCTGGAGAGTGTGATACTTTGGCACCGACGGATATCCTGTATTGCCGGGCGTGCCGCCAGCACCTACTACCACAAACAGATTGTTTACCGGGTCTGTTACCGCTGATGTGCCATCATCAACGTGGAATGTCGTAGACAGGGTCTTCCAGCGGTTAGTATGAGGATCGTAGTCGAATAAGGTCCAGCTCTTATCATGCATTACAACATGACCGTTGCTCGGGTTGTAGGCGCTGGTGGGGTACCAAGGCGACAGCGAGTAAGGTGGACCTACGAGAGTCCAGGTCTTGGAGGACATATCAAGGGCCCAGACCTCCAGTGAAAAATCCCCAGTATTGGCCACCGAGCCACCGAATGAGTAGAGTTTGTTTTGATAGGGCACATACTGAAGGCCATTGTAGGTGTGACGCGAAGAAGGACTCGCACCAGGCTTGTATTCGCCACCATTCCGCGAGCGGACAAAGTAAGGATTGAGACCTTCCCAGGCTTTTCCTTCCGCAGTATACGGAATGGGTATTGTAGGCTTTGTAAAGGCCTCCCACGAGGGCGTGCCGTTTAAATTCAGCACGGAAACTTCATTCCCCGCGTAGTCGGAGTGCCCGCCACCCCACACGATCAATCGCTGATGTGCATCATCCGCAGCCCCGCCGCTCCAGGGGACAATTTGATTGCAATCGAATCTGTATTCCGTAGTTGCTTTCATCGCCGAATCGCTATACATGCCGTTCGGAACATCACCGAGGCATACTGACATCATCCGAGTATTGGCCAAGCGATGCCAGCCGGGGCCGGAAGGAAGACCGCCGAGGGTAACCGCGGGCGTGCTACTCCCAGCCGCTATCTTCGTCTGGCCGAGGGCAGCAAGCGGCAGGAAAACCAGGAAAAGGGCTCTCCAGACAAGACCGCGACTCATTGAGTTCCCTCCCGCACTTCATACATTCTTATTCATACCCATTTCACATATTGTGCTCGGTCGGCCTATCGACACTGATACGTTCATAGCGCTACCCGCAGTCATTCGTTGAAAGCCACGCGAAAAGCGATTCTTCGTTGGGCCAGCCTTAGGTGCATGTACGGTCAGCATCGTGAGGTCGTCTCCTTTTCCTGCGAATGTTCCCGCTAAGCGATTAAAAACGAAGTCTCTTGTAAACAGGCCACGGGAGCGATTTGAGAAGCATAATAACCGGCGACCAAAAGCGCGGAAAATACGAAAAGCGTCTGCGGCTCTCGCACATCCGCAACGCAAAGCGCGCCACCGCTGCCGGGGGAGCCGAGGGAAACAACAGCTTGGCGCCAAAAGTCATACTCGTGTCCACATAACCAAGCGCACAGATTTGTATCGTAATGTTGGTGTCCGCAAAATAGTGCTGAAGAGCTCGGCAATAGTACTCCAGGCCTTTCTTGGCGGAGCCATATGCGGCGTTGTTTCCTCGCGGTGCATCGGCGGCAACGCTGGTGAAAACCATAACGTGACCTTGGCCACTGGTCGAGAAGTACTCGCAGAAGGCGCTCAGCAACTGAGCCGGACGAAGATAATTCACCAGCGCCAATGACTCCAAAGCCTCGATCGAGGGTAATCCGCGGTCCTCACTGTGCACCGTACCCACCGGCATAAACAGGTGGGTGACGTGGCCCAGCTCATCAACACATTGCTTGACAAACGCGCCGGGATCGAAATCAGACGCCCCCAAGTCAGCCGCCAGGACTCGGACATCGGTTCGGGAACGGACCACGCAGTCGCTGTGCAACGCCTCCAGATCTCGAATGTCGCGCGCAACCGCTAGTACGGCGTCTCCCGATGCGGACAATAGATTCACCATGGCGCGTCCAACGCCGCTGCTGCCTCCCACTACCACGCATGATCGCACGGCCTTTTTCCTGCTAGACATCGATCCGCCGTCGGAGCTCGGACTGGAAATGCTGCTCAGGATCATAGTTGCGCAATGCACTACGAAATTCTTCATAGTGGGCGCCATACATGGCGTGAATGGTTTTGGCGCTTAGACGGCTGTCTTTCGAAATGTTGCCAATGCCGCCCAGCTCAATTGTCATCTCGTCCAGGCGCGCGAAGAGTGAGCCTGCAGCCGGCGTGTTGGGTGTATCGACCGATAGGCAAATGCCATTCCCGGAAAAATTGAGCAAGCTCCGTTCACCACGGAACGTCTTGATCGAGGCCAGCAGAATCAGGGTGCCCGCCTGCTCTATGGCCCTGGCGACTCGCTTGCAGACTTCCTCCCAACGCTCTCGCGGAAACAACGCCTGGTATTCACGGAAGCCGCGTTTACCATACATGCGAAAATACATTTCCTTGCCGATTAACGGAAAAGAAGCTCCGTAAAGATCACTCCTCATAGTCCGGGAAGCGACTCTTTCCTTCATCTGATAGGCACTGCACAGCAACGGAACGGTCAGGCGATTGTAAAGGGAAAAGGGCAGCGGCTTGATGGTGATAGGAGCGCCAGTCCTGGTCGGAGTTGCTCCCTCATCCGTGTGATGTTCCTCATACACGGTGCCTGAGCCGAATCGGCGTCCGCGCAAGTTCAGATTGTGCCACGAGTATGTATAGTCCGAGGTGTCGGAGAGCTTTTCCATCAGAAAGCCGCCCTCGACTAAGTCAGACACGTTGTGGCGCTCCACGACCAGGCATTTGCCGGGCAAGGACCTCAGCGCGACATCGACCGACGTGATGTGTCCGGTCAAGCCAAAGCCGCCTATTGTGAGCCGGAAAAGATCAGGATTCTCTGTTGGACTGCAACTGACTTCTCCCCAGCGGGGATGGTACAAGGCGATCCTTTTTACCTGATCGCCGAAATTGCCAACCTGAAACTGGTTCTTGCCGTGGATATTCATGCCGACAGCGCCCCCGACCGTGATCAGCGGATATCCTGGCAGGACTGGCGGCAACAGATTGCGGGCGATCGCAAACTCGAACAAGGCTCCTAAGGTGACTCCCGGTTCGAGGCGAACAACCCCGCTTTCTTCGTCAAAGGCGAGAAAACGATTGAATTGGGTTGCGAGAATACTGCGGCCTTGATTGGCCGCAGTCGCCAGACAGTACGACAGGCCTCCGCCGCGGCTGATGACATTGGGGGCCGATAAAGCTGCGAACAGTTGCTTGTATCGTTCAGGCCGCGATAGAACGGCTGGAACCTCATCGGTGTTGTCAAAACTCCGAATCGTGGCGAAGCGTTCGTAGGGCGCGCGTCCTTCCGTTATGGGCGGGAGGTCATCCGCCGCAACGCGCTCGCCTCGTACCGTATCTTTCACCATTTTGGACTGCATAGACCAGGATCAAACCTTTCGTCGTTACCAATGGCGTAACTGAGTATATCTATCGAGGTACGGATACGCATCTTAACTGGCCCGGTCGGAGATGGTTGTCGAGGCTGACCAAGAAGGACGAAGCGGCGCACAATCTCAGGCAGCGGCGTCGGTGCTACAATGACAGCGGTTCTGGTGATTTCCTCACTGCCTCCTCCTAAGAGCTATTGAGCGTGTCTGGGAAAATTTATCGAGCTGCCCAATCCGAGGCAGTTGTGCGTGCTTCCCGCCGTGACTGGTTGTTAGCCAGTGGCGCAATGATAGTTTTTCTTGCTTTGTGCATCGGACATTCGCTGACGCGGATTCCCTGGTGGGATGAAGGCTGTTACGGCGATGTTGCAATGAGTTTTCGCAACTTCGGCCACCTGGGTAGTTCTGTGCTCGACCCTCATGGATACCTGGAGTTCCCTGCCGTACATCAATACACCTACACACAGTTGCCATTGTACTTTGTTGCACTGGGTACTTGGTTTCGACTTGTTCCGGCGACTGTGGTTTGGATGAGGCTGTTCTCAGTAGCATGGGGCTGCGTCTTCGTAGTCTCCTGGTTTGTGATGGTTAGATCCTTAAGTCGCAAAGAACCCCTGGCTCTGCTGGTGGCTTCGGTCGTTGCCCTCGATTACGCAACGCTGCTGAAGGCTTCTGAGGGCCGGATGGATATGATGTGCATCGGTTTGGGCATGGCCGGCTTGGCAAGCTATTTCTGGTTCAGAGACTCAAACTGGACTTATGGAGTGCTTCTCGCGGCTTGCTTCGGAGCCGCCTCATTGTTTTGTCACCCCATGGGCGCAGTCATGAATATTTCCATCGCAGCCATGGTGTTATGGGATTGGCGCCGGATTAAGGCGAGCACTTTGGTAGTAGCCGCGTTACCTTATCTGATCGGCATAGCAGGTTGTCTCTACTATATTCATCAAGCTCCCGACGTTTTCCTGGCGCAGAGCAAAGCAGTTTCGGAATATCGAGTTACCGGCTTGGGAACAATCCTGCGCAACGTGTTGAATGACGCCAACAAGCGCTACGTCTACTACTACTACCGGGGCTATACCGGCATCGCAAGGCTGAAAGTGGCATCTCTGGTCTTTCCGGTTGCGGGAGTAGTGGGCTTGCTAGCAGACCGAAACCTTCGGTCTCAACTGGTGGCGAAGCGTCTCCTGCTCCTGGCATTTATTGCCTACGTTGGTGTTGCCCTTGCGGACAACCAGAAGTTCGGCAATTACATGGTTTACACTGTCCCGGCCTTTGCAGCCTGTGGGGCCCTCTGGCTTTATGCCCGGTGGCAAGAGGGTACGCGCAGTCGCATCCTACCATGCTGTTTGCTGGCAATTTCCATGGCTGCGAATATTGGTGGGGTCGCATACAAAATCCACCAGGATGACTACCATAAGTTGTACAACCCTGCCGTTGCGGCCATTCGAAGTTCCGTGCCTCCGGGCGGGTTCGTCATGGGTGGCTCTGAATTAGGTTTTGCCTTGGGTTTCGGTCCGCAGCTTGTCGATGACCGGTACTTGGGCTTTTTCTCCGGAAGGGTGCCCGACGTGTTTGTCATAGATGAGTATTACGGTCCAGTGTGGCTTTCGCCGCGTCTAAGTCGTGCATGGAAGTCTTCCCGCAATACACTACTGACGCAATATCATTTGACCTTCGAGAACAAAGCCTACAGCGTATATGTGCGTAACGAAGCACCGCCGCCTCTTGGGCAAGCCAATTAGGGGGTTACCAGGCGCTTGCTCAATCTGACAAAGAGTATGCCTAAGACTGCGGTCGCGTAGCTAACAAACCGGACATGCAACTAGCCAACGCTTCTGCTTGGGCTCGGCGGCTGTAGCGTCCGTAATTCGCCGGCATTGGCAGGGTGTGGGTTCCTTCTTGCACTTGTCTGAGCAATGCAGGAAGGGCTGAATAGATGGCATTCTCGTCGGCTATGTCCACGATAGTTGCGCCTCCGGCTTCGTTGAGCAGACCGGCCGTGTCACCCGTGCGCGATGGTCAGCGCGAGAATCGGCTTGTTCAGCCGAAGATATTCGTATGCTTTCGCGGGAATCTGGTGATCACAGCAAGCGGCCTGCAGCAGGAGCAGGCAGTCGGCTTCGGCTGCATCTTGCAAGGAAGCACGGTAGGGAAGCGGGGGTAAGAAGTGGACCAGGTCCTGGATTCCGAGCTCTTCAACCTCCTTTTGAAACTTAGCTTCAGATCCGCACGCCCTGAGGTCGATCGAAAGAGTCTCTGAGCTGATCTGACCTTCCGCCTTTAGTCTTGCCAGCGCCCGGAAGAACGGACGCGGGTCTCGCTCCCACGGATAAATCAGTCCGGAATGTAGCATCGTACGCGGTCGTGGACGCTGCTTTCGGGGCGATACCTGCGAAATCTGATTCGTCATAGCCATTCGGCAAGAACAGCACTGGTCCGGACGGAAGAGTGGGTAGCGCCCGAGATACATGCGAATAGTGGCGGACGCAGTAAACAAGAACCGCGATCCATGTTGATTGCCTTGCGCTCAATCCACCGGTAGATGCGCCGGGTTCGCGGATCCTGCGGGTAACCTTCTTCCGTCATGGAATCGCGGAAATCCACGATCCAAGGTTTGCCGCTGAGGACATGCAGGAAATATCCGATCAGTACAGCGGTGGCAATCGGATACGTCGTGAGAGATGACGTCGATCTTATGTCTTCCTGATGCTGTGCAGTCCGGCGGGAATCGCTCCTGCCAGCCATGTGACCCACCGATCGGGAAGCGCACTCGTGCGGAGATAGCGTCCACCCAGCGAAAGATGCCGTTGCGAATCCAGGCCGAATGCCCTGATGACATTCACGAAGTCCGGAGACCTCGGTCATCTGCGAGCTATCAGTTCGCTCATAGGCCCGAGGATCAATTGTGAGGACGGTGGGCAACCAGCCGAATTCGGGAAGATATCGGCAGAACTTAAGCGACCGAAGTAATCCACTGCTGCCGGCCTGCGGAGGAAAATGATAAGCGACAATCAGTACGCGTCCGCGGACGACAGGGGGCGGCGAATTCTGGGCAGCCTGCCTGTCGATGGTCACATTCGGTGACACGGCGGTCTGCTTGGGGGGCCAGTGGTTGGAAGAAGCGGTCACAGCCTTCAATCATCCGTCCCGGCGCGCGACGAGTGATTCGCCAACCAAGTTGATATCGCGAAAATAGTCAGAATACTCTCCGCGTCTGCGGATCAGCCGTGCCTGGCCATCGTGGGCCATCACTTCTGGCGGCGGGGGATGGCTCAAAAACCCGAGCGGACTGGCAGCACGCGCATAAGCACCGGACTGAAATACCGCGATGAGATCGCCGACCTCGACGTGCGGCAGTGCGACCGCACGGCCCAGCGTGTCCAAAGGAGTGCAAAGCGGCCCGCTGATTTCGACAGTTTCCTCATCCGGTCTGCCCCACCTGGTTGCAACCGCGATGGGGAAATTTCGCTTAATAGTTTGTCCGAGATTGCCGGAAGCAGCCAGATGATGATTCATGCCGCCGTCCAGGATCACGAACTTCTTGCCACGCGATATTTTCACATCGAGAACTCCCGCGAGGTAAACCCCAGCCTCAGCAATTAAAAACCGGCCGGGCTCAATTATGAGTCTGGTACTGGCAAGTCCCGGCTCGGCGTCAATCTCGCTTTCCAGATCAGCGAGACCGGCTTTGAGTGTCACCATATCCAACGGCTGCTCATGCTGAAAGTATGGCACGCCAAGGCCTCCGCCAAAATCGAGGCTGCGGAGGGGCTGGCGAAGGCGTCCGGCAACACGCTGCCCAATCTGAACGCCTTTGCGGTATTGCGCGAGCAAGACTTCGGCGTCCAGAATCTGTGTGCCCGCGAAGATATGAATGCCGCGAAATTCTATCGATGGTTGCGACACCACAAAGTCCAGCGCCGCGTCCAGCAACTCCTCGTCGATGCCAAAAGGAGCAGGCTTGCCCCCCATCCGCATGGCGCCGCCCTGCGCGTCGCTCTCAGGGTTTACCCGAATGGCAACCGGAGCTTTCCGGTGCAGACTCGTCGCAATGTATGCAATCCGTCTTAGCTCGAGCATCGACTCCGCATGGATTTCCCCGACACCTTCGGAGAGCGCCAAATGAAGTTCAGCGGGTGTCTTCCCTGGACCGGCAAACAGGAGGCGGTCGGGAGCACAACCGGCCTCCCGCGCCTGATAAAGCTCACCTGCCGAGGCGATCTCCAGTCCAGCGCCTTGCGCCAAAAAGAACGCCAGGATGTTCAGGTTGGGGTTGGCCTTCACCGAGTAGTAGATTTCGAATCGTGGCGGGAATGTCGAGCGCAGCAAGTCCCATTTCCGCCGCATAATTGATTCGTCGTAAGCGAACAACGGAGTGCGGAACTCCTCGGCGAGTTTGCTGACGGGAATGCCGCCTATCCGTAGCTCGCCATCGGAAGCGGGGAAAAAATCTTGGATGCCAGGCGCCAATTGCATACGGATCAGAGGCCCTCACGACGGCGAAGTGCCGGGTAGTCGACCTTTCCACTAGAGGTCTTGGGTAGCTCCGTCAGAACTTCAAACTGTTTAGGCACCATGTGGCGGGGCATTTTCTCTACGCAAAAATCCTGAATGGCGTCGCAGTCGAGCTGGTCCCCATCCTTGGCAACAATAAACGCTTTAATCGTCTGGCCCAACATCTCATCGGGAATCCCGATCACGGCGGCTTGGCGAATCTTGCCGGTCTGGAACAGGACCTCTTCTACTTCGGTGGGGCTGATTCGATATCCGGAGGACTTGATCATGGTGTCGCGGCGGCCCACGTAGTAGAGAAATCCATCGTCGTCCATCTTCACCAGGTCGCCTGAGTAACAGACCTTCTCGCAATTTCCCAGTTCCGCAGGTAGAAGTGGGTTGGGCTTCAGCACACGATCGGTGGCCTCAGGGTTTCCCCAATATCCCATGGATACCGTCGGCCCGCGGTGGACCAGTTCGCCAACCTCTCCGGGCTGGCACCGCCCTCCCTGTTCGTTCAGCACAAGTATCTCGGTATCAGGAATGGCTTTGCCCATCGACGTCGGCCGGCGGTCGAGTTCTTCCGGGGGCAGATACGTTGACCGGAATGCCTCGGTAAGGCCATACATCAGGAAAATCCTGGTGGTGGGCAATGCCTCCCGGAGGACTTTGAGCACCGCCTGGGGCATGGCGCCGCCCGTGTTGGTGATGTACCGCAGATCCGGAAGCTTGTGCTTCAGTATTCCACCGTTGGAAAGCAAGGACCAAACGGTAGGAACACCCGCAAGTCCGGTGATGCGTTCTGACAGCAGCGCGTCGATGATCTCCTTGGCAAACACGAACTTGATCAGCACGATCGTCGCGCCCTGCTGGAACGCGGTCATCAACTGGTTCATGCCGGCATCAAAACTAAACGGCAGAACGGCCAAAATTCGCTCCCGTTCGCCGATCTCGAGATAAGTTGACACAATCGTGCTGCCTGCCATCACGTTCGCATGGCTCAGCATCACGCCTTTGGGCTTCCCGGTTGAACCGGAAGTGTAAAGGATAGCCGCCAAGTCCTGCGAGATACCCCAATCCCTCCAGCAGCCTCCACTTGGCGAGCGCAACATCTCCTCGAAGCTATGTACTGGTCTGGAATCGAGCTCCGCAGTTTCATCCCCTTTTGACTGGCCTGTGACGCACAAAGAACTGGAGCGAGGATATGTCATGCAGGGCGGAGCGTAGCGTCGCCACCTTGTCAGGTGTGGTAATGAGCGCTTTCATTCGGCAGTCGCGGGCAATATGTGCGACCTGTTCAGGAAACAAGACGGAGTTGATCGGCACATATACGCCGCCTGCCTGCGAGACCGAAAAAATAGAGAGGACCTGTTCTACGGAGGGATCGAGATAGATTCCGACTCGGTCACCGCGCTGCACACCTGCACTGCGAAGTCCGGTAGCCAAAGCGGCACAGCGAGCGGCGACTTCGCGATACTTCAGGCGCCTGGCTCCATGGACAAGAGCTTCCTTTTCGGGATGCAGCGCCACACTGCTGCGCAGCATATGGTGGATCAGGAAATCCATCGCACTTTCTTTCCGTATATCACTTTGAGTTTGGACCGTGATCGGTTTTCGCAGCCTCGTTTTCTGGACGTTGGCCGCGAAAGAGCGCCGAAACGCCACGCTTGACAGTGCGTCCACCCAGGTGCCGGCCGATGGCGAGGACGCCGCGAGGTGTCCGGGGATTCAAGGCCAGGATTCCCCATCGCTCACGGCGATGCGACATCCAATCTTTCTTGTACGCGTCATCGCCCGACAGGTAGTCCACTTCGTCTACCTTGTCCACGTCGATCACGTGCTGCATGAGCTTGGCGGTCAGGATTGTCCCCACTGACAGATCAGCAAATTGCTCGTCATACGCGAGCTTATAAATAAACGCTGTACCGCCGTGGACGATCCACAATTGCGCGGCCGCTGGTTGCCCATCAACATGCACCAATCCCAGACGCAGAGCACCCAGCTCTGAGCACACCCGAATCAGTCCGGGAATGAATTCCGGATATGGTTCCGGCTGCTTCCAGCTTGCGAAATAAACCTGCTTGTACGCCTGAATCGCAGCCTCGAGCTCTTCCCCACCCGTTACAATCTGCAACTTCGCTCGGGCGGATTTCTCCAGCTTCCTCTGCTTTCGCTGCAAGGTATTTCTTACGGCAGAAGGAAGAGTCTCAACGTACTCTGCAAAGCTCCGTCCGCCCACTCTCAGATACCAGTTGCCGAAGCAAAAGAAGGTTTGGACAACAAAGCCAGCTGCCTTGAACGCCCCCACTAAGATGGCGAAGTTCTCGGAGTTCTGATCGAGGGGCTGAATTTCAACAGCATCCCATCGCGGGTTTTCCGCACCGATGGCCCGCGCCAGCGCCTGGAGGACCTCAGCTACGCGAACCGCGGCGGTATCGGCGAGGTGAGGCATGAAAAAGCAACTGTAATAATTCGTCAGAGCCGAAAGCTTTCGAAAAGATGTGGTCTTTTGAAACGGAGACAGACCGCGGGCCAGCAACATACCCTCCACCGCTCCAAGTCCGTTTTCCGATCCCACGGTATAGACGCGCAGGGGACCAGCTCCGTCCAACGCTGTTTTGACGAAATTTCTAAACCACGGGAGCGTCAGAAAGAAGCTCCGTTCGCCAGCTTCCTCAAACAGGCGGATGCAAGACGCCGGCAACTCCTCCAAAGTTGAATAGATGCGAACCTGCAGGCCCGTTTGGGAAATATCGTTCAAGTTCCGTTTCGGCACATCGGGCAACGTCTCTTGATCGGAGTCGGGACGAACCGGCGTGAAGGCGCGCGTCATTCTGGAAATCCTGAGTGTAATTTGAGATTGTGCTCAACAAACCGCGCCATGGACTCGATGTTCTGAAAGTTCTCCGGCGTAAGATCCTCATCCGCCACCGCAACCGAGAACTCTTGCCGCATGAACTCCACCAGTTCCAGAACGCCAAGAGAATCAATGATTCCGCTTTCCAGCAGATTGTCGCCGTTCGCCACGGTTCGCTTGCGCGCGAGAGGAAACTTCTCAAGTACAAATTGCCGAATCCGCAGGACGGCCTCGTTGTTTGCCACCAATTCAGTCACCCATATTCTTAACTTTCACGATCACCATGCATGAGAAACATCTTCGCGCCGGCGAGGTTGGACTCGCGAGTGAACCCCATAACCGGGACCGCCTCGCGAGCCCAGAATCCGAGTTTGCGCAGCAAACCGGTGCGCCGATCATCGCTTAGTACGGGCACGCTAAGGGTCTCCACGCCACGGGTCCGCAGCAATTCAACCAGTCTCTGTAACAGGTTGCTTAAGGCGTAATCATCCATGCTACCAAACAATTCTGCGATGGTGGCATTTGCATCCGCAATCGTGAACGTGCAGTACGCCAGCAGTTCTTTGCGACGGCGTACCGACAGAAATTCATATTTGAGGCGCGGATGCCGCCAGTATCGCCAGTTTAAATACTCTGCACTTCTGACCGTGCACGTGCCTAACGATGAACCCACCAGGTCGGCCAGCGCAGAATATTCCGCAGTGCAGGGTGAGTCTTCCAGGCGGACGTTGAGGCCACTTCGAACGGATGACTTGCGATCTTTCACAGCCAGAGCGAAGTTTACGGCGGCAGCTATGGGACGCGAGAGAATCGGCATCGGAAAAGCACGCTCAATCTTCTTATCGATCCGCAATGCCTTAACCCAGCGAACCGAGTTCTCCGGCGGGACTCATGCCCAGATGCTCATAAATGCGCAGCATCGTAGCGCTCGGGAAATCGTAAGCGACGGCAAACTCTCCTGAACGGGCAAACGCCAGGCAAGCGCGCTGCAATTGCACGGCTGGCCCCACGCTCCGGCATTTTGTGGCGACACAAAGATCTCCCAAAACGCATCCTTGTACAACGGCGCCGTCGCAATACATCTGGCGAGGGAAAATCGCGGACATGCCAACCGCCTCGCCAGAATTTTCGCAAGCGATCCAAGCCCGCGCAGGACCATGTGGGTTTTCCTGG
Source organism: uncultured Acidobacteriaceae bacterium (assembly GCA_963703645.1). Taxonomy (GTDB): domain Bacteria; phylum Acidobacteriota; class Terriglobia; order Terriglobales; family Acidobacteriaceae; genus Bog-257. Next base: position 206,791 of record CAVPFD010000029.1, on the reverse strand, counting down.
TAAAGCCAGCGAAAGCGATTCTCGTCCGCTTGGCTGTTGAGATAATTCTGAGCCAAGCTTGTGAGGGTCTCTCTGTCGTGTACCAGACTTGCCTCTCGGACGTGAACGGCCATGGCAGCAACCCCGTTGAGCGATTCTGATGCAATCGATTATCCAGCTTAGACTGTGACGGCATTGCGACAGGCCAGCCATATGGCCTAAAAGTGACAGTTAAATGCCGGTTAATTAGTCCATGTAGGTGGACTGATACAATTTTTTTACCGCATTTCCGGAAAAGATATTCTCATTTTCTGACATCAGGAATTGCCGAGTTGGGCCCAGGAAAACTGGAGAGGCGGGCAGGGACCGCCCGGGCACGCAATACAATGTGTCAGACTAAGTTTCCCTATTTGGCTTTGTTTACTGTGGTATTAAAGTGTCGGGTCGCTTTTGGACTGTGACTTGCGACCGTATTTCTTGATAGGCGGATAGCTCAGCTGGAGAGCGCCCCGACTACACCGGGGAGGTCGCAGGTTCGAATCCTGCTCCGCCTACCACGTTCCTTACATGAAAATCGGCGGACAAAGAATTCCGGGCAAGACCCTGGTGCTGGTTTTATCAGAGGCGGCACTGATCGGATGCGGCCTGCTGTTTGCGACCGCACTGCGTTTTCTCAGCCTTGATGCGGTGCGACAGCAGCTCAAAGAACCGGGGGCACTTGTCCGATACGGCCTGGTCATAGTGGCTTGCGAGCTGGCTCTTTATTACTACGATCTTTATGATCTCAGCCTCGTGCGCAGGCGCCCCATCATGTTTGCAAGGCTCCTCCAGGCATTGGGCGCTGCCTGCCTTGTGTTGGCGGTTTTTTATTACGTTGACCCAGAGCTGAGTCTGGGCCGCGGAGTTGCAGTCATCGCTGCGCCTATCATTATCACCTTTGTCATCAGCTGGCGATTGCTGGTTGATGCAGGTCTTCCTTTCGTGCGTCGCAGCCAAAGGGTGCTGATTGTGGGCAGCGGTGCTGCCGGAAGGGTACTGGCCCAAGAGGTCATGAGTAGGCCAGAGCTCAACACCGAAATCATCGGCTTTCTTCACGAGGAAGGCTCCTCCGCCAGTCCATTTCGGCCTGAGACGTCAGAATCTGGCAGAGAATACGGCCGCAGAGAGCCACAAACAGGGAACGTTTACGCATTCCGAGTCGAAGACAAACCCGCTCCGATTCGAGATGCTGCCATTCGGCAGTTTAGTTTCGCGGGATTATCCGGGGCAGAGGTGGGTTCCACCGCTGTGGCAACGGCTCTTGAGTCGCTTCCGCGCTCCAGTGAAGAAGCGCCGGCAGTCGTTGGTACGATCGCGGACGTACAGCACATCGCTCTTGAGAAAGAGGCCGATCTGATTGTGCTTTCGCTGTCGGAACGCCGCGGACAAACCCCGTTGAAGGAGTTGCTAAACCTGAAATTTCTCGGCATTCAGGTTGAGGAAGCCCACAGCATGTACGAACGCGTTGCAGGACGAATTCTCCTGGATCAGCTTTCTCCCAGTTGGCTGATCCTGTCGGAAGGTTTTCGAAAGTCGAAGGCATTACTGGCGATGAAGCGTGTCAGCGACATTCTAATTTCGGTCATCTTGCTCTTTTTGATGGCTCCGGTTGCGGCGCTGGTAGCGATCGCGATAGTACTCGAGAGTGGTCGTCCACTTTTGTTTCAGCAGGCCCGCGTTGGACTCAATGGGCGCACCTTCCAGATCATCAAGTTTCGTTCCATGCGGCAGCAAGCAACGCCGCCAGCAAGCCAAACCTGGACCGCCGATGGGGATCAGCGCATAACTCGGGTCGGTCGGTTCATTCGCAAGTTCCGATTGGACGAGATCCCGCAATTGGTCAATGTACTGCTTGGTGACATGAGCCTGGTCGGCCCACGCCCAGAGCAACCCGACCTAGCGCGGATGCTGGAAAACGAGATCCCGTACTACAACCAGCGGCATTCGTTACGCCCCGGGATAACTGGCTGGGCTCAAGTCAAGTGCGGATACGGCGCGACCGTCTCCGAGTCCCGCGTGAAGCTCGAACACGATCTCTTTTACATTAAGCATCTGTCTGGTATGTTGGATTGGGCCATTCTCTTCGAAACCGCAAAAGTCTTGCTGTCGGGGCGGGGCGCCAAATGAGCGGGCGATGAGAGCAGGGAGCAGCACGAATTCAACCACCATAGGACGCGAGAGCAACCGGCTAGTTAGATCGGGCGTTACTCTTTGTCTGGCAGGATTTTGTCTGCTGGCGACGAGCGGATGCGTCCGGGATCCGGCTGTCAAGGCGGAGAAAAGCTACCAGCGCGCGGAAAAATACCTGAAGGAGAACAATTCTGACGCGGCGGTGATCGAGCTGCGCAGGGCCTTGCAGCTGAACCCAAAACTGTCGAAGGCGCATTTTGCCCTCGGTGCGGTTGAGCTCCAACGCGGATCCACACTCACGGCTTTCCAGGAGTTTTACGCGGCTTCGCTTACCGATCCTGATGATCGCCAGGCCCAGATCATGGTCGCGGAATTGTTGGCAAGGGCGCACAACTTTACGCAAGCAAGAATGCAAGCACAGCGTATTCTCAGCCGGTGGCCCGACGATAAGACTGCAACGCTCCTGCTCGCCGAAAGTGAAATCGGCCTGCAAGACTATAAACAGGGTTGGACTTATGTAAATGAGGTGTTAGCGGAGGAGCCTTCCAATGTCCGGGCCCTGCAGGATCTAGCCCTTTTGCAGCTGGCGCAGAAGGACTTTCCGAAAGCCGAAGCCACTCTACGTCGAGCGTGGCAATTGGATCCCAAATCTGTGTCCGCTATTGCGCTGTTGAGTGCCACCTATGAGGGGCAAGGCGATTTGCAAAATGCGGAGTCGGTTCTCCAGCAGGGGCTGCTTCAAAATGCCAACGAGATTTATGTTCAGTCCTTGTTGGCAGGCTTCTACATGCGCCACAAGAGGTACTCGGACGCAGAACCCCTGTACAAACGCATGCAGGCGGATGCCAAGCCCCAATCTCCTTATCACGATGTGCTGGCGCAATTCTATTTGAGCGCGTCGCGCTTTACTGACGCGGAAGCAGAGTACAAACGTCTGGTCCAGGCCGACCCTAAAGATTGGCGGAGCTGGCACGGATTGGCTGTTGTCTATCTCGTTGAAGGACGCCAGCAAGAGGCAATCGGCATATTAGATCAGGTTCTTAAAGATAATCCCAAGGACTGGGAAGGCTTCGCGTTGAAAGGTCGCGTGCTCCTCGATCGAGGGCAAACAGCGGAGGCCATCCCCTTGCTCCAGCAAAGCCGCAAACTCCGCCCGGAAGCACAGGAGCCAACTTTCGATCTGGCTCGCGCCTACGTTTCGCAGGGGAAATTGAAGGATGCGCAGTCGGCCTTGCAGGAGCTGATGAGGATAAATTCAAAGTACCCTGGAGCTTTGATCCTGCTTGCCGCCTTGAACCTGGAAGGAGGTCGCGTCGATCAAGCACTTCAAAACCTCACTGAGGACGAGCTACGAGAACCGGCTTCGGTCGAGCGCTCATTCTTGCTTTCGCAAGCCTATGCTGCGAAGGGAGACTACCGTTCGGCGGAGTCGCACCTGCAGGGTATTCTTGGCAATCTGGGATCTCCAACGCAGAAGAGCGTCGTTCTGCAATCTTTGGCATCCATCAAGCTCGCCCAAAAGCAGTACCCCGAGGCAATCAAGTTGGCGGATACGGCTTTGGGCACTTCACCCCGACTGCCAACAGCCCTGTATGTTCTAGGGATGAGTTATGTCGAGCAGAAACAGCCGGCGAAGGCTGTCGACGCGGTTAAAGCGCGTTTGCAGAAGACGTCCGACTGGGCACCAGGTTTCGAGGTACTAGGTCGAGTAGCTCAGCAGGCGGGGCAGCCCTCGCTTGCCTTGGAGGCCTTCAGTAAAGCATTAAGCATCGATCCCAAGCTTACGGGAGCTGCATTAGGCCTGGGTGACACGTATTTGGCGACCAAACAGCCCGATCTGGCAAAGAAGCAGTTTGAGAAGGCGGCACAGCAAGACTCCGGACGCTCATACGCCATGGCACGACTGGGCCAGATCTACGAAGCCGCCGGCGACTTCGAAAACGCTCGCATTTCGTATGAAAAGGCCCTGGCCGCAGATCCCGATAATGTACTCGCCAAGAATAACTTGGCATGGGTGTATGCCGAGCACGGTGGCAACCTCGACATTGCATTGAGGTTGGCTGAAGAAGCGAAAGAGAAGGCTCCGGACGATCCGTCAATCACAGACACCCTGGGCTGGATATATGTCAAGAAAGGCTCGTACGAAGCGGCAGTTGCGAACCTGAAGATTTCCGTAGCCAGGAATCCGCACGATCCGGGTGGCTTGTACCATTTGGGAACTGCATACTACAAACTAGGCAGGACGGCGGATGCGAAGAGGGAGCTCGAGGCGGCGCTCAAAATGCCCAATTTCAGCCAGGCTGCCGACGCCAAGAGAATGCTGGCCGAATTGCCACCGAAATAAAGGGGATTGACGTCCCACCACACTAACATCCTGTAGTCCATGCCGGAAAGAGATTTCCGTTCATGGTCGTTGCGCCTCCTCGTTCTGGGGCACATGCAGTCCGAGTTCTCCCAATCATTTCGATCATGGCGCCCACTACCCCAGAACCAGCAATGAATTCGTCATTGATCTTGTCTATTCCTGCCCGCTGCGTTTGCCGCTGGTAACGGCCCTCTGGTTACTGACTGCCAAGAACAATCTAGTAACTGCTCCGCCGTTGCACGCCCTCGCATGATGAATGTCGCTATGCAAACGGCATCTAGTTTCACCTGGCGAGCCATGCAGGATCTGATTCATTACTTAAGTAATACAACACAACACCCACTAATGTTACTAAGGTAATGCCGCAAAATCACCAAAACTATTGCGTAGGCAAAATCTGCCGATTACATTGACGATATGACGACTGCATTCTTTCCAAGCCTTCGCCGTCACTACAAGATCAGTATTTTCTTAACTTATAAGAGTGTCATTGCACTCCTCATTTTCTTCTTCTGCGCGGTCCTTTCTGACGAGGCGCAGTCGCATCTTAGGATGATTACTAGTCCCTCTACTCTCGGTGCGGCGCAGGGCGCAAAAGGGTCTACCACAGGTCTGCCGACTGGATATGGCTGGCACCAATTGTCAAACACCGTCATGACGTCGATTTGCCTGGGTAACGTGCCGAACGGCATGTACACCGACCCGAGCATGACCACTACCACCAACTACGACTTCGACTGTAATCAGATTGTTCCCTGGAGCGGCGGGGCGGCGGATGACAACAACCAGAGGCTCATTGTCTGGGGTGGCGGACACAGCGACTATGCAGGAAATGAGGTTTCCGTCCTGAATTTGAACGGCACGCCCTCATGGCAGGCTTTTACAACTCCGACCAGACCCGTTCCGTACGTAGACGACGGCAACTCTTGGGAGGGGCTCAATCCATATTTCGTTCGACTTAAGGATGGAGGTCAATATCAGCCTGGGGGGAGCCCTTCTTCGCGTCACACCTACAATGGTGTGCAGTACGTTCCCTACCAGAACAAGCTGTACTCCTTTGGCGGCTCACTGGCCAATGCGGGCTCTTTCTCACAGGAAACCTGGACGCTGGACATGGGTACCGCAGCGTGGACGATGCTCGGTCCGCCCTTCTCGCTAGCGCCCTGGTATCCGACGGGCGCTTATAACCCGAGCAACGGCCATATTGTGATGCACGACAAAAGCTGGAGCCTGCTGGACTTTGATCCCCACACCGGCCTTTGGACGACTCTGACTGGTAATTACCACATCGATGACGGTACAACGGCGGCCGTTGACCCAATCAACAACCTGTTTGTGGTCGTCGGGGCGCAAGGCTCAACCAACAATTTGGGGTACCCCACATTACCGACCACCCAGACCGTTCAGGCATTTATGCTGACGCCGCCGTACGTACTCATGAATTGGTCGGATCCCAGTTGCGACTTGGTTTACCGCAATGGCGGCTTGGCATGGGACGGTGCTCTGGGATTGATGGTCGGCTATCCCGGAGGCGGAAACCAGGCTTATCTTCTCAATACTTCACCACAGCCCATCGTTACTCCTTTTGGCACCGTGCCTTCCTACAAATGTCTCGATGTGCCAATCAGCTTAAACCCTTCGCCGGTAAAAGGTGTTGACTATCCGCAGGATCCTGAAGGTTCGAATAACGGCAACAACCTCGGCATATTTGGTCGTTTCGCCTATTTTCCTTCCCTTGATACCTTCGTGGTGATGAACGATCGAACCAGGAATGCCTGGACTGTGCAATTGACAGGAGGCGGTTCTAGTCCGAAATTCACGGCTTCGATTTCCCCCGGGGCAATATCTATCCCCGAGGGGAGCCAGGGAACGTCCACAATTTCAACTGCGGTCTCTGGCGGTTTCAACAACACCATTACGTTGTCTGCGGTTGGTATGCCACAAGGCGTCAGTGTCAGCTTTAGTCCCGCAACCATAGCGGCCCCTGGCGCAGGTACCTCGACCATCGCCATTACGGTGGCAGCCACTACTCCTACAGGCACGTATCCCATCGTAGTGAGCGCCTCCGGTGGCGGAGATACGGCGAATGAGACGCTTAGCCTGACCGTGACCGCAAACGGTCAGCCCAACTTTGCGATCTCCGCATCGCCCGCCACGCTTACGATTCAGCAAGGGAACCAAGGCGCATCGGTGATTACTACTACCGTCAGTGGGGGGTTCAATAGCTCGATTTCGCTGTCGGCTTCAGGCATGCCTGCGGGAACGACCGTAAGCTTCAACCCCCAGACCATTCCGGCTCCCGGGGCTGGCAGCTCGGGGATGATTGTCATAACAGCCAGCAACACGCCGGTAGGGACGTATCCCATTACAGTGACGGGCAACGGTGGTGGCATTCAACAGAACACCATAGTCACCTTGACGGTTATCCCCGGCGGACCAGGATTCACACTTTCGGCTCTGCCTCCTTTGCTTACCGTCGCACAGGGAAATCAGGGGACTTCTACGATTACTACCGTCGTCAGTGGCGGATTCAATAATTCGATCAGTCTCTCGGCCTCAGGCATGCCCACGGGCACCACTGTGAGCTTTAACCCACAAACGATTCCGGCACCGGGCTCTGGCAATGCGACGATGACGGTCACGGTGGGTTCGAGCACCCCAGTAGGGACTTATCCCCTTACGGTGACGGGCAATGGCGGCGGGATCCAGCAGAACGCCACCGTCACTCTGACAGTGACCTCGGGCGGACCCTTCACAATCTCGGCATTGCCAACTTCTCTCACCGTCGCACAAGGGAACCAGGGTGCGTCGGTGATTACGACAACCATCAGCAGCGGTTTCAACAGTGCCATCAGTCTGTCGGCTTCGGGCTTGCCGTCGGGGACGACGGTGAGCTTCACTCCAAACCCCATCCCTGCCCCCGGCTCGGGAACGTCAGGGATGTTTGTCAGTGTTGGCAGCGGTACACCGGCGGGGACTTACCCCATCACAGTCACGGGGAGCGGCGGTGGCTACAAGCAAACTGCTACCGTGACATTGAAGGTGACGGCGCAATCCCAACCGAACTTTACGATTGCAGCTTCACCCTCATCGCTGACGATCCAGCAGGGCAATCAAGGCGCTTCGACGATCACGACCACGATCAGCGGCGGGTTCAACAACGCGATCAGCTTATCGGCTTCGGGAGTGCCGTCAGGGACGACAGTGAGTTTCAATCCCAATCCGATACCGGCGCCGGGGTCGGGCAACTCGACAATCACCATCACGGTGGGGTCGAGCACACCGGTCGGAACCTATCCCATCACGATGACAGGTAACGGTGGCGGTATCCAGCAAAACACCACCGTGACACTGACGGTGACGGCGCAGCAACAGGCGAATTTCGCGATTTCAGCTTCGCCCTCATCACTGACAATCCAGCAAGGCAATCAAGGCACGTCGACGGTCACGACCACGGTCTCCGGCGGCTTCAACAACGCGATCACTTTGTCAGCCTCTGGAGCGCCGTCGGGGACGACGGTGAGCTTCGCTCCCAACCCGATACCGGCGCCGGGCTCAGGCAATTCGACGATGACGGTCACAGTAGGGTCGAGCACGCCGGCGGGAACCTATCCCATCACGGTGACCGGCAGTGGCGGCGGCATCCAGCAGAACGCTACGGTTAGCTTGACGGTGAGCGCTGCGAGTGGCGGCTGGCAGCAGGGTTTCGACTTCCGCAATACGTCCACTTATATAACCGATCCTGCGGGCGATACCTACATACTGTCAAGTACGGCCTATCCGACGAAGAGAAATGGGGTTACGTTTGGCTGGGTGAAAACCTCTTTGGTACAGGCCCGGGATCGCAGCACCAAAGTGGATCCGCGGCTGGCAGGCATCAACTACGTGAATAACGGCTCGCCCGCGACGTTCAACGTGGACCTGCCGGCGGCCGGTAGCTACAACCTGACGCTGGCGATGGGGGACGAAGGTTATCCGGAATGTTACACCCAGTGCCAAGTGCAGTTCCTGGACGGCAGCACGGTGCTGGCGACAGTTTCTGAGGGGCTGACGAACACGGGGTACTTTTACGATGCGAAAGGAAGAAACTGGTCGGCGGCAGCATGGCCGGGTAGTAACCTGACCCAGCAGGTGACGCTAACAGGTACACGATTGACGGTAGTAGTGGGCACGAGCAAGGCGACGGGAGATCTCACGCCGATCGCTTTCCTGGGGGTGGCACAAGTCTCTTCCGGTTCGCCGAGCTTCGCCATTGCGGCTTCGCCGTCGTTGGTGACAATCCAGCAGGGCAATCAGGGAACGTCAACGATTACAACGACCATCGATGGCGGATTTAATGGTTCCATCGCGTTGTCGGCTTCGGGGGTGCCATCAGGTACGACCGTGAGCTTCAATCCGAATCCAACATCGGCGCTGGAGTCGGCCAACTCGACGATGACCATCACGGTGGGGGCGAGCACACCGGTGGGAACGTATCCTATCACCGTTACTGCCAACGGCGGCGGCACTGAGCAGAACACTACGGTGACGCTGACGGTGGTCGCCCTAATGGAGCAACAGCAGACCTACACCATTTCTGCCTCGCCAGCTTCGCTTACCGTTCCGCAAGGACAACAGACGGCATCGGTCATTACCACCACCATCAGCGGCGGGTTTAACAGCGCTATTAGTCTGTCGGCTTCGGGAATACCGTCGGGGACGACGGTCAGTTTTAGTCCCAATCCGATACCGGCGCCGGGATCGGGTAGTTCCGGGATGGTAGTTGTGGTCGGCAGTAGCACGCCCACGGGAACGTATCCCATCACGGTGACCGGTAACGGTGGCGGTATCCAGCAAAACACCACGGTTACGTTGACGGTGACGGGACAATCCCAGCCGAGCTTCACGATTGCGGCTTCGCCCTCCTCGCTGACGATCCCACAAGGCAATCAGGGCACCTCGACGGTCGCCACGACGATCAGCGGCGGCTTCAACAACGCGATCACTTTGTCGGCTTCGGGAATGCCGTCGGGGACGACGGTGAGTTTCAATCCCAACCCGATCCCGGCGCCGGGCTCGGGCAATTCGACCATGACGATCACGGTCGGCTCAAGCACGCCAGTGGGAACCTATCCCATCACGGTGACCGGCAACGGCGGTGGCATCCAGCAGAACGCTACGGTTAGCTTGACGGTGAGCGCTGCGAGTGGTGGCTGGCAGCAGGGCTTTGACTTCCGCAACACCTCGACCTACATAAGCGACCCTTCGGGGGATACCTACGTCCTATCTACGAACGCCTATCCCACGCAAAGAAACGGGGTGACCTTTGGCTGGGTGAAGACCTCTTTGGTACAGGCGCGCGATCGCAGCACCACAGTGGACCCGCGGCTGGCAGGCATTAATTATGTGAATAACGGCTCGCCCGCCACATTCAACGTGGACCTCCCGTCATCGGGTACGTATAACCTCACGCTGGCGATGGGGGATGAAGGTTATCCGGAATGTTACACCCAGTGCCAGGTGCAGTTCCTGGACGGCAGCACGGTGCTGGCCACGGTGAGCGGGGGAACGACGAACGGCGGGTACTTTTACGACGCCGAGGGGAAGAACTGGTCGGCGGCGGCATGGCCGGGCAGTAACCTGAGCCAGCAGGTGACCCTGGCGGGTTCACGCTTGACGGTGGTGGTGGGCACGAGCAAGGCGACGGGGGATCTCACGCCGATCGCGTTCCTTGGGGTGGCACAGGCCTCTTCCGGTTCGCCGAACTTCACGATCTCAGCGTCCCCATTATCGCTGACGATCCCGCAAGGCAATCAAGGTAACTCGACCATCACGACCACGATCAGTGGCGGGTTCAACAGCTCCATTGGGTTGTCGGCCGCGGGAATGCCGGCGGGCACGACGGTGAGTTTCAATCCGCAGACGATACCGGCGCCGGGGTCGGGCAACTCGACGATGACGATCACGGTGGGGGCGAGTACGCCGGTGGGAACGTATCCCATCACGGTGACTGGTAACGGCAGCGGCATCCAGCAGAACACCACGGTCACGTTGACAGTGACGGCGCAATCCCAGCCGAGCTTCACGATTGCGGCTTCGCCCTCCTCGCTGACGATCCCACAAGGCAATCAGGGCACCTCGACGGTCACGACGACGATCAGCGGCGGCTTCAACAACGCGATCACTTTGTCGGCTTCGGGAATGCCGTCGGGGACGACAGTGAGCTTCAATCCGAACCCGATACCGGCGCCGGGCTCGGGCAATTCGACCATGACCATCATCGTGGGCTCAGGTACGCCGGTGGGAACCTATCCCATCACGGTGACCGGTAACGGCGGTGGCATCCAGCAGAACGCTACGGTTAGCTTGACGGTGAGCGCTGCGAGTGGCGGCTGGCAGCAGGGCTTTGACTTCCGCAACACCTCGACCTACATAAGCGACCCTTCGGGGGATACCTACGTCCTATCTACGAACGCCTATCCCACGCAAAGAAACGGGGTGACCTTTGGCTGGGTGAAGACCTCTTTGGTACAGGCGCGGGATCGCAGCACCAAGGTGGATCCGCGGCTGGCAGGCATCAATTACGTGAATAACGGCTCGCCCGCGACGTTCAACGTGGACCTGCCGGCAGCCGGTAGCTACAACCTGACGCTGGCGATGGGGGACGAAGGTTATCCGGAATGTTACACCCAGTGCCAGGTGCAGTTCCTGGACGGCAGCACGGTGCTGGCCACGGTGAGCGGGGGAACGACGAACGCCGGGTACTTTTACGACGCCGAGGGGAAGAACTGGTCGGCGGCGGCATGGCCGGGCAGTAACCTGAGCCAGCAGGTGACCCTGGCGGGTTCACGCTTGACGGTGGTGGTGGGCACGAGCAAGGCGACGGGGGATCTCACGCCGATCGCGTTCCTTGGGGTGGCACAGGCCTCTTCCGGTTCGCCGAACTTCACGATCTCAGCGTCCCCATTATCGCTGACGATCCCGCAAGGCAATCAAGGTAACTCGACCATCACGACCACGATCAGTGGCGGGTTCAACAGCTCCATTGGGTTGTCGGCCGCGGGAATGCCGGCGGGCACGACGGTGAGTTTCAATCCGCAGACGATACCGGCGCCGGGGTCGGGCAACTCGACGATGACGATCACGGTGGGGGCGAGTACGCCGGTGGGAACGTATCCCATCACGGTGACCGGTAACGGCAGCGGCATCCAGCAGAACACCACGGTCACGTTGACGGTGACGGCGCAATCCCAGCCGAGCTTCACGATTGCGGCTTCGCCCTCCTCGCTGACGATCCCACAAGGCAATCAGGGCACCTCGACGGTCACGACGACGATCAGCGGCGGCTTCAACAACGCGATCACTTTGTCAGCTTCGGGAATGCCGTCGGGGACGACGGTGAGCTTCAACCCGAACCCGATCCCGGCGCCGGGCTCGGGCACTTCGACCATGACGATCACGGTGGGCTTAAGCACGCCGGTGGGAACCTATCCCATCACTGTCACAGGTAACGGCGGTGGCATCCAGCAGAACGCTACGGTTAGCTTAACGGTGACGCCCTCGGGCGGAGGTGGCGGCGGAAACGGGATCGTTGTCTATTCCACCTCTGGATCGCCCCAGGCCAACCGCTTCGTTTCGATAGGACGGTTCTTCAAGCAGGGGGACATTCCTCACTTCGCTCAGGCGGCGGTAGCAGGAACAGGCATACTGACCCAATGCGACGTCAAGAACCGTTGGGCAGACGGGTCACTGAAATTTGGCATCGTCAGTTTCATCGTCCCCAATGTGGCAACCACGGGAACGCAAGTCACTTTTCAGGATCAAGCCAGCGGAAACAATACCGGCTACCTTGCACAGGCCGACATGTTGAATGCAGCTTATGATTTCGACGGGTCCATCCAGCTCACAGGAGCAAGAAGCCCTTCCATCAGCGCCCGATCGATGCTGCAGGCGGGCAACTTTCGCTATTGGCTGCAAGGGCCAATCGTGACGGCGGTGATCCTCGAAGATCGAGACAATCGCACATTTGACGTCAACACCGACGGTGCAAGCGGCAACCCGTTACATCCAATTGTGGAAGCGTGGTTCTATCCGCAAACTCACCAGGTTGAGGTAGGATTCACGCTCGAAAATTCCTGGGCATCATCCACTGCCGCGAACTCAGCTCGAAATCAGACATATTCTTTGGCTCTGACAACTGGTTTCAACAGCCCAGCTACCCGGCTTTCGCAAAGCTCGTTCACGCATTTAGTTTTTAGCCGGTGGCGCCGGAGTTTCTGGATGGACTCGACTCCTGCGCCCATACAGATTGATTACAACTGGCCATATCTTGCGTCAACTGCGGCATACGCGCACTTCAATCCAACCTACACTCCCAACGAGAGCGACTTGGAGAATATGTACGCCGTTTATACGAACGAGCCGGCGGGACGCCTAACCATTCCCGGAATCGACGATCCGTACGGCGACGGAGGAATTGTCAACTATGACGAAAATCTTAATAGCGCCGGTTATAACCCATGGATCGGGCCCTATTCCCAGTGGGATGTCGATTATCTGATGACCGGTGACAGCCGGATGCAGCAGATGATGATGGACAATGCCGACCTTTCGGGCCGCTTTCCGATCTTCTTCCGAGAGGCCGACCACAATGCCGGAACAGGGCGTTATTTCGATGCCCCTGGTACCGGAAGTGTCGATCCATATGGGCATGTGGTGTCGATCAACGCCCGGCAGTATGCGACCCTGAATCTCGCGAACTTGTGGGATTATAGCTGCAATAACAATGGCGCTGACCTCATCGCTACCGGACTGCCAGGCGACGGTAGTCAGTGGTACTACTCTCCTTATGACACCAGTCACATGCCGGATTTCGGTTACGTTCCCTATACATTGACTGGCAAATACTATTACCTCGAACACGAGATGTTGCAGGCGGGCTTTGCTGCCGGCAATGGTCCGGGATGTTATTACCCGGCACAAGGCTACGACCGGCAGGGACACTATGGCATGTTGTACAGCCAGACGCGAGGAGTGGCATGGGCGCTGCGAACTATGGCTTATGCCGCATTCATTGCGCCTGACGGGGCTCCTGAGGGCCCGTACTTCGCCAGCAAGGTCATTAACAACATCGGCATGATCGAAGGCGAGCACTCTTTGCCGCAAACCGTTACCGGGGCCGATGCTACCTGGTCATACAATTGGGGTCAGACTCAGTTCCAGTTTTCACAGGCAGCCAACCTGTCGACACTCAATTTCTGGCGCATGGGAGACTGCCAGGACGGCACGACCACCTGCTATGTCGCGAATGGAAACGGCGCCGCTAATAATGTGAACGCCGCAATTGTGCAGTCGGCGGAGAGTAGTTTTATGTCAAGCTTCATTGATATTGTGCTTGGCTTAACCAACCAGCTTGGTGTTGTGGATACTACGTCAATCCTGCAACACAACGCGTGGCGATACTTCAATATCCTGCTGAATCCGGCGGTCAACCATTACCTTATCGAACAGTATGTATACCCGACCACTCTAGTCGGCCCGGTATGTAACAATCCGGCGAATCCAGGGTGTATATGGATTGCAGACTGGAATACCTTTCAATCGGGCTATCTCGTTCTGCCGACTGGCTGGAGCACTCGTCAGGTTGACTACGGCGCCGAGGCGGCCAGTGCTTTGAGCTTCATGACGAAGTTCACCGTTAATGGTTACAGCGGACAGAACGCATGGAACTTCTTTACCACCAGCGACTCCACGCAGCTCGGTCTGGTTTATCACAACGAACCACAATGGAGCATCGAGCCGATGCAGTGAGCGGAAGGGCCCAGATGTGGCGCGGATTCATTAGGATGAGTTCGCGCCTACTTTACATATTCGTAGGCACCGATACTGGGCGGAGTTGGCCGCGTCATCCCCTTCAGGTCTTTCTTCGGCGCGCCGGTTGGAGTTCCAGCGCCGATTGCCGGTGAGTCTGCTCGAAGCGCAAAGTTGAATTTCAGCGGCTGGTTGTAGTACTTCGCGCTGACGTCGTCCAACAGCGGGTTGGAGTTGATGCAGTTGCTTGAATTTGTGGTGGCAGCGACAAGCTGTTGGCAGGTGTACGTTTTCGAGCCGTTGACCATAACGACACTGGTGCCTGCAGAAGACCACACGATGTTGTTCTGGAACGTGCTGGTTTGCAGTTCCTCAGGCCGGTTGGCATCCCGGAAGTCGATTGCCGGAGGGCTAGAGCCGCGTGCGGTGATCAGGATATTGTTGCGAAATGTATTATTGCCGAGGTTGCCGGCTTTCAGGCCACCCGAATGCAGGATATATACGGGCGAAGACGTGACATCTTCGCCGTCGTGCCAGTCCTTCAGACCTTGCCAGATCGTGTTGTTCTCGATAACGTTTCCTGTCTGGTCATATGGCCGAAGATAGGCGTCGCCGTCCGGGTAGTTCATGATCTTGATTCCGCCATTAGCATGATTAAAAATCAGGTTATTGGTTATGATCGAATCAGAAACGCCCTGCAATAATGAGATTCCCGCTCCCTGGCTGTTGTAGATGATGTTGCTGTCCAGCACGAGATTCGTCACCCGGCCGTTAAACTGAAATCCGTTTCCTGAGACTCCCGCATTGAATAATAGATTCCTGCGCACCGTGACGTTCCGGCTCGGGGCGCCTCTCGATCCAAGATAGATGGGGTGCTCGCCGGTGTAAGCCATGTCGTGAATCACGCTGTCCTGGATGACAACATTCAAAAGCCCGTTCTGAATGATCAAGCCCCAGTGCGCCTGCGAGCAGTCAATATTCTGGATGATGACGTCATGAAATGCTGGGGGTCCGGTGGTTGCAGGGTTGCTCCACCAACTTCCGCCGGTCACGCACTGCTGGCTGCCCCGCGGGTAATCACTGAATATGGTGAAACCATCAAGAACCAGTCCGCTGACGTTCAGGATGTAGAAGCCTTCGTAAGACTCGCTATTAACTCTTACGGTTTCCCCCGGATAGGCCATATAAACAATGGGAATTGACGAACCGCTTCCTCCCGGGCTCATGCGGGGATATGTGCCGCCACGGAAGAGTACGACGTCCCCCGCCTTGAGCGAATGGGCAATCGCTTTGAAGGAGCGGTAAGGACGGTTCTCGTCGTTGGTCTTTCCGGATCCATCGTTGCCCTTTGCGGCGTCAAGATACCAAATACTCTTCACCGCGTAGTTGGGATTTTCCAGCGTGCCCTGGATGTGATGATTCAAGAACGCTTTCATCGATCCATACTTCGCAAGAACATCAGTTGCGGTTCGCACATTCGGATCATTGTCATCCGCATCCGGTCCGTTCGGGCATCCCGGACCCAGCCCGTAACCGTCAGCATCTTTATCAATGCAGGTAGCGGTGGTTTTTCCCAAGCCTATTACGACTGGAGAACTTGCGCCGGAACTTTGTGCGTTGATGCGATTCGGCGCCATGATGCGAGCCAGGACAAGCGTCACGCACAAGAGTGCGAGTAGTGACAGCAAAGCGACTAGCGGCTTCATCGCAAGGTAATTCCTTCTTAGATTGCCGACTTAGATTGCCAACGGAACGATAGCATGAAGCTGACGGAACCGCATTTCATGAGTCAAGACAGGTAAAGCGTATGAGGAGCTGTGATGGTCTGGTGTTCAGGACCGCGAGGCTCGGCCGCCGTCGCACTCGTCAACACCTCGGCGTTGTCGAGGTCGAATGGCCCAATAGTGGGGTACCGGGCACGCGGAGCTGTGAAAGGGTTTTCTGAGGCACGTGGAAATAAATTTCCCAAAAAAAGCTGGTGCCGGCCCTCTATCGGCGGTATACTCTCGTCTCGCCCTTACGGCTGTCGATTGGCAGCTTGCTTGCCTTCAAACCAGAGGACGTTTCCGTCCGGAGGTTACATGACTGCTCGGTTTGAAGCCGGCGTCTTGAGCGTGGTGTTGGTTGCTACGATAGGCGGTTTGGTTTGCGAGGTTTCGGCGCAGGGACAGACAACTACGACGAAGGCGGTCGGATCGAGCCTTCCCGCATCGGCTGTTGGCGGAACGTCGTCCACGGAGGGATCGTCGTCCAGTCTCAAGAAAGGTACGGCTGCAGCGGATCCTGACAGCAGCTTGCGTCAGGATTCGAAAGCACCGGCCCCTTCCAAGGCGAAAATCGATGATTCGTATGTGGTGGGCATCGCCGACAGTCTGGTTATTAATGTATGGAAGGAGCCGGACTTCTCCGGCCCGGTGGTGGTACGTCCTGACGGAATGATTACGGTTCCTGTTGTTGGAGATATCCACGTCGTTGGTCTGACCACTACCCAAGTGCAGGATCTTCTGACGGAAAAGTTAAAAGGAGTAGTGACGGAGCCCCAGGTAACGGTAATCGTGCGCGACATCAAGAGCCGCAAGGTTTATCTGGTGGGTAAAGTAGGACGACCGGGTGCGATCTTGCTGGGTGGGCATGAAACGGTGCTTCAGGTACTTGCAGAGGCCGGTGGACCGATGCAGTTTGCCAAGCCGCAGAAGATGTATGTGCTGCGCACAGTTGACGATCATCAAAAGCGGATTCAGTTCAATTACAAGAAAGTTCTAGCGGGTACTGAGCCGGACCTGGAACTTGTTGTGGGTGATGTGATTGTTGTCCCGTGACCGCGCGTTAGGAGGCATGTATGTGCAAGAGTCTCATATGGCGTGCACTCTTGGTGGGAACGCTGACACTGTTGTTCAACGCGGGATTGGCTTGGAGCCAAGTGACGCCGTTTCCCTCGCAGAACGTTATTGGCTGGGGAGGAGGCCCTACTCAGCCACCGAACGTCGGCAGCACGGACAACCGCCCTCAGTCGGTTACGGCCCCAGCGCCTTCGGATACATCATCTTCGGAATCGGCCGACAGCAATCCGAGTGACGCTTCGAACGGAAACCAGAGCGACAACTCCAGCGGTGGGCCCACGACGGTTTCGGACAACAACACGGTGCGACAACTTGGAACCCCGTTTCCGCTTCAGCTCCAGCCTGAGGGATTGAAGATTGGGCCTTGCTACGTCCCCAGTGTCTCGGATTCCTTCTTCTATGCGGTGAACAGCGCCCCAAGCGTCCCCAGCCAAAGCTTTACAGGGAATTCGATTTCAAGTAATCTCTCTTGTATTAAGACGTTCAGCAGCGGCATCCTCGCGCTGCAAGCGCGGGCGCAGCTTTCCCTCGCCAATTCGTGGCATCCGTTCATCAACCAGGGAGAAAGTCTCACTTTCAATGACCAGTTAAGTGAACGCTGGGCGTTCAATGCAGGCGCTCAGTTTACGTATTTCCAGAATTCCATCCTGGCGAATATTCAATATCTGCTGTCCTACCAGGGTGGCGTCCAGCAAACCCTGTTCGTGCCGCAACAGGCATACACGATATATGAAAGCAATAACATCGGCTTCACTTACGCAATGAATGGGCAGACCCACATTACGTTAAGTCCCATCGTGGGAGCCATTTTTTCCGATGTGGATGGACAGTGGACCTCCTCCCACGAGTTCGGTGGCGCAATTGGAGTGACCCGGGATTTCACTCCCAATTTAAGCCTGGGCGGTTTTTATAGTTTTTATCACTCCACAACTTCGGGTATTCCCGGCTCTCCCAGTTGGAATACGCAAAATGCAGGGGTTACCTTTCAATACCGCTTCCAACAGTCGTGGTCGGTGGCTGGCTCCTTGGCGGCCAGCGCCCAGCGCCAGAACAACGTTTGGACAGTGACGCCGACGGGTAGTTTGAGGCTATCGAAGTCCTTCCGACGGTCGACCTTCAGTGCAGCGTACACCCGCTCGGAAGCGAGTAATGTTCTCGTTTCGAACGGTTACTACGACCAGGCAAATCTCGCGTATAACCAAGTCATCAATCAGAGGCTTAGCTTCAACGTCGGTGTTGGTGGATACCGCACGATCGACGCCGGGATTGATCAGCACGGGAAAACGGCTGGCGGATCCCTCGCTTATAAATGGACACCCCGTCTCAGCTTATCTGGCGGGTATAGCTTCTCGCACCAAAACGGAGCGGGGACATTCGGCTTTCTTCCCTTTCAGGGAAACACGAGCGCCCTCAGTCTTGGCTTGACTTGGCTGCTGGGAGCACAATCAGGGTTATAGCGCAGAGTTCTTCGCAATGGGTTGCTTCGGAGTTTCGAGCAAGGGGAGAAGTATTCTCTGTAACTCCAAGTGAATAAATGAATTGTGCAACTTAACTCTCCGGATTGCCGGCGGGAGAAGTTTGGAACTAAATCTGCTTCATAAATTGCGCGTAAGATAGCTCCTGAATAATCTTAAGCACACTGGGAAATCGTCCGTATGGGTATGACAACAAACGCTGCCACTGTTCAGGGACTGGGAGAGATGAATCTCCAGGACTATATCTCCCTGGTAAAGCGCCGAAAGTTCTGGATCATCCTGCCGGCATTAGCGGTAATGGTTGCAACAGCGGTTATGGCTTGGAACCTGCCTAACATATACCGCAGCGAGGCCATCATCCTGGTTGTGCCGCAGAAAGTGCCCGCCAGTTACGTCGCATCGACTGTGACGACCGACATGTCTCAGCGCATGTCCACGATTTACCAGGAAGTTGTGTCTCCAACCCGGCTCAAGCGCTTGATCGACGGGATGAGCCTATACCCCGACGTTCGAAAGCAGGAAGGTGTGCAATCGGCCGTGATGGTGATGACCAAGGCCATCAGCGTGGAGCAAGTCAGCGCAATGGGTTTGCAGGCCGCCGCATTCCGGATTACCTATAAGGGCAGGAATCCCGGTCAGGTCGCGCAGGTGACAAACCAGATTACCGCGATGTTTATTGAAGAAAACCTTAAAGTGCGCGAGGAGCAGTCCTACGGCACATCCGATTTTCTTGAGGGCGAGTTACAAAGGACCGCGCAACAGTTTCAGGAGAAAGAGAAGGAACTGGCCGAGACGCGGGCCCAATACGGCCAGGATTTGCCGGAATCGGGGCAATTCCATCTGCAAGAGGCAGAGGCTCTTCGACAGCAGTTACGTGCTGCGGAACAGAAGATAGCCCAGGACCAACAGCAGAAACTGGATCTGCAATCTCTGGAATCATCGACTGCGCCTACGGTGGACACTGACTTAGGTGCCGGCCTGTCACCCAATGAATCACAAACCGACGACTTACAGACCAGACTAAATGCCCTTCGAAGCCGGTATGGACCGAATCATCCGGATGTACGGAAATTACAAGCCCAGATCGACCAGGAAAAAGCGAAACAAGGTGAAACGCCTGATGCAAAGGTGGCGGCGCCCTCGGCGCGCAAGATTCACAATCCTGTGATTGAGGCGCAGTTGGAACTACTGGACCAGGATATCGATAAGCAAAAAGAGCTGGCTGGTCAACTGCAGTCCCAGATTAAGCTGCAACTCGCCAGCCTTCAAAGCATCCCGGTCTATCAAGAGAAGATCGGATTAATCCAACGTGATTACGATGCCCTGCAAGCCCGTTATCGAAACTTGCTGGACAAGAAAATGAACGCCGAAACCGCCACTTCATTGGAAAGCAGGGAAAAGAGCGAACGGTTCGTGATCCTCGACTCGGCACAGATACCGGAGCGGCCGTATTCCCCCAATCGACGTCTCATGATCATAGGTGGCGTGGTTCTGGGCGTCCTGATTGGCTTCGGAGCGGCTTTGGGAAGGGAAGCGATCGACGATTCGGTACGGAACGAGCACGAAGCCGAACGAATCCTAGGCGTACCTGTGCTCAGTGGAGTGCCGGAAATACTTACCGTTCAGCAGTTGTGGCACAACACATGGAAAATGGGGGGTGTTGCGGCAGTGACGCTCCTGGTTGCAGCCGGGTTTGGAGTTCAACTCGCACATTTGACTGAACGGTTCTTCTAACATGTACCTATCTTTCTATCACCTGAGGGAAGAGCCGTTCCGCCTGACGCCCGACCCAAAGTTCTTGCAGCTCCCCGAGCCGCACCGGGACGCTCTCACGAGACTGGCGCATGGTGTCATCGGTCGCAAGGGCCTGATGCTTTTGAGCGGGCCGATTGGTACCGGCAAGACCACGGTTCTCAATGGCCTCCTGAGCGTGCTGGCGCGTCGCTATCCCGCCAAACAACTACCTACTGCGTTGATCGTCAACCCCCGTCTCAGTGCGGATGAGCTCCTTGAGACCCTGCTGTTCGAGCTCGAGGTGCCTTGCGGCTCTACATCCCGTCCGTCCCGGCTCGCGGCCCTTCAGGGACTGCTGTTCGGAGCCTTCAGAAGTGGCGGCACCTGCCTGCTGATTGTTGATGAGGCGCATCTTTTGTCGATGGATGTCCTGGAGGAGATCCGGCTCTTGATGAATACCGATTCCTATCGGGAGAAGCTTCTGCAGGTAGTTCTATGCGGTCAACCGGAGCTCACGTTGCTGTTGAACGATCCTTCCGCCAAGGCTTTACGGCAACGGGTTGCAGAGAGAGCGGCGTTGCGGGCCCTAAGCCAGGCCGAAATGCGGATGTACATTTGCGAGCGCCTTCGGACCGCTGGGTTCGAGCGGTCCGTCCCATTTACGTCATCGTCATTCGAAAAAATTTACGAGTACACAGGTGGTGTTCCCCGTCTCATAAATATTGTTTGTGACTCCTGCCTAGCTATTGGCTGCGAAACCAAGCGTGCGGAAATAGGAGACGACATCGTGGAGGAAGCCGCGACCCGCCACGAACTCGTAGCGGGTGCAGGAGCTTTGGGGGACCATGCCGCGAAGGACCTGAAGCCACGACGGGGCGGCGATCTGAATGTCGTTAGACTCTTCGGCGATTCGTTGCAGCCAGCTAAGGCCACCGGCGGAGGGGACCTGTGAGTAAACTCTTCCACGACATGCAGGACGCTGCGAGACGCTCAGCGGAACGGCCGGCTACCAGTCCGGCATTGGCAGAGCTCCTGGAGTCGGTGGGGGTGGAGACTGAGACTGCCCGAGAGGCAACCTATGCGGCACTCCAAGGCTGCCGTCAGCTGCAGTTGCTTCCGCTGAAGCGGCCGATTCTAGCGGCCGATGATGAGACGGGAACAACCCACGGTGCATTTGAAGCCTATCGTGCGCTTCGAACCAAGCTGGTTCGGTTTCAGTCGTCCGAAGGAGTCCGGTCGGTGGTTGTAACCAGCGCTGAAGCTGGGGAGGGCAAGACAATCTCGGCCTTCAACCTCGCTCTGTCGCTGTCGCAGCTTCCTAGCCAGCGGGTTCTACTTATCGATGCCGACTTGCGAACTTCGGGGTTGAGCATTCTGACAGGCGCGGTGGAGACACCCGGCCTTGCTGAAGTTCTTGCTGGTGAAGCCAGCTTCGATGCTGCACCAGTCTCAACCAACGTAAGAAATCTTTACATCGTTGGAGCGGGAGAAGCGGACAGGCCGGCGGGAGATCTCTTTTCCGGTCCTAAGTTCAGAGAATTTATTGGCTGGTGCAATGAAGTATTTAGCATGATTATCGTTGACTGCCCGCCAATGATCGGTCTGGCCGATTTCGACGTGGTCAGCGCGGCTTGCGATGGCGTACTGGTCGTGATACGCGCACAAAGGACAAAGCGCGAAACCTTGGGCACGCTTGGTCCGAAACTGCAAGGTAAGAAGCTCCTCGGGATGCTCCTGAACGGTCAGGAGCGTCAGCGCCACAGAACTCACTATGGCTACTATTACTCAAAGCTCGGCGGGAAACGATAACGCCGGTAACGGTGAATATAGCGCTGCGGCGGGGGGAGTTTTCCGCGCGGGTGAGGATAAGTGACCATGTATCCGAATCTCAAGATGCAAATATTTAAGTTAGGGATCCGGCAGAACCAGATCGCCAAGGACTTGAAGTTCTGCGAGAGCCAGCTGAGCAAGATCATTCATGGATACCGCGAGCCCTCTGCGGACGAAAGGAAGCTGCTTGCCGGGTATTTGAACGTCGATGAGTCGTGGCTCTTCGAGCGGTATGAAAACGTTCCTACCGCCCAGTCGGCGATCTTTGCGGGCATGCGTGGAGATAGAAATGGCGGCGGTTAGGAGTCCGGTCGTGGCCCCGGCGCCTGAATCCGTGGCCATGATCAAAGACTTCTGCTGTGAGATCACAGACGAATGGGACCATTTTCTTGCCTTGAACCCGCAAGCCACCCCTTTCCACTTAACTGCATGGATGCGGGCCTTGCAGAAGACCTTTGATTACGAGAACCGGTCCTTCTACGCCACGCGGGAGGGCAAAATCACCGGTGTGCTGCCCCTGTTCCTGGTTTCCAACTGGATCATCGGACGCTGTCTGATTTCCACTCCCTTCGCAGATTACGGCGGCGTGTGTGCGGAGGATGAGGGGACGGCTGAGGCCTTGGTCGCCCACGCTGTGAAAATGGGCGAAGCTGAAAAGGTTGATTTTCTTGAGCTGCGCCACAGAACTGCGCCGCCGCGTGCGGGATTCTACGTGAAGGACCTCTATGTGTCCTTCTCCACAGAGCTGGCAACCGCGCCAGAGGTCCAATTGAAGAGCTTTCCCAAAGATACGCGTTACATGATTCGCAAGGGAGAAAAAGCAGGGCTGGAATTCCGCTTTGGTCTTGAATATCTGCCCGAGTTTTACGGGTTGTTTACACTGAATTGGCGCCGATTTGGCACGCCCGTCTTTTCACGGCAATGGCTCGAAACCCTGATCGACGAATTTCGGGATAGCGCTATCCTGGCTATGGCGACGGCCGCTGGACGGCCTGTGGCGGGCGTTCTATCGTTGTTGTTTCGCGATACCTTATATCCGCACTATTCCGGTGCGGCGCCGGATGCCAATCCTTTGGCTGCAAACAATTTCATCTACTGGGAGCTGATGAAAACCGCCATCAACCAGGGGGTCCGCCGCTTTGACTTTGGCCGGAGCAAGAAAAACACGGGGGCCTACCAATTCAAGTCGACCTGGAACATGCAGATTGAGCCCCTTCAGTACCAGATCTGCATGATCAAGCGGAGCACGCCTCCTGATTTTTCTCCTGCCAACCCCAAGTTTGCGTTGGCCGCCAATCTGTGGAGCCGCATGCCGCTGAAAGCGACGACTTGGCTGGGGCCTCGCGTGGTGCGTTGGTTCCCTTAGTGGTCGCAAGTCTCGCTGTCGCACGCTATGCAGATTCTGTTCCTTACACACCGCATGCCATACCCCCCCGACAAGGGTGAGAGGATTCGTGCGTTCCACGAGTTGCAGTATTTGGGCGCCCGCCATGAAGTTGATCTTTTTTGCTTCGCGGACTCCCAGGAATCCGCTAAATACCAGACATTTCTACAAGCCATTTGTCGCAGCGTGTATGTGGAAGTTCCCCCGAAGTCCATCAGATGCCTGCGGGCTGTCCGCTACTTTTTCGCCGGGAAGCCGATTTCGTTTGGGTTTTTCCACTCGCGCAAGTTGAAGGAAAAGGTACAACAGGCGGTGCAGCAACGCAGCTACGATGTGATTTTTGTGTACTGCTCTTCGATGGGAGAATCCATCCCGAAGCCTGCGCCTGCGCCTGTGGTGGTCGATTTCGTGGACGCCGATTCTCAAAAGTTTCGGCAATACGCCGCCAGGTCAGGCCGCTTTCGCAAGTGGCTGTATTCCCGCGAGGCCGACGTAGTTGCTGTTGCGGAACATTCACTGGGTCACACCGCGGCACTATCGTTTGCCGTTACCGAGCACGACGCCAAGGAGTTGGTCGGAAACGATCGAGAAGGGTTCAGAGTTGAGGTAGTGGCCAACGGCGTGCATGTGCCAGATGCATCCGAAGTTCAGCAACAGCCTGACTTTGATGAACTGAAGCCGTTTGCTCTGTTTGTAGGGACAATGAACTATCCGCCAAATTCCGATGCAGCGACCCACTTCGCGCAGGATATTCTTCCGCTCGTTC
Organism: uncultured Acidobacteriaceae bacterium; assembly: GCA_963703645.1. Taxonomy (GTDB): domain Bacteria; phylum Acidobacteriota; class Terriglobia; order Terriglobales; family Acidobacteriaceae; genus Bog-257. The sequence goes on along the minus strand of CAVPFD010000029.1, from coordinate 182,460 downwards.
GGCAAAATCATCCCGACCTCAAATTTATGGTCGTTGGCCGTGATCCCGACCGGAGCGTGCGAAATTTGACTAAGATTCCTGGCGTCCTGGTTACAGGGGCCGTGCCGAATGCTTTTCAGTATTTCAGAAATGCCGAGGTGTCGGTCGCTCCTTTCAGGATTTCCCAGGGCTTCCATAACAAGATCGCGGAATCTTTGGCTGTCGGAACGCCCGTCATTACCACCAGCCGCGCCATGGCAGGAATCGGTCTGACGGAACGCGAAGGGCTTTTCGTCGCGGATAACCCACAGGAATTTGCCGCTAAGGTTAGTGCAGTTCTGGAAGACCCGGCCCTTCGACGGGAGCTTCGCAAAAGAGCACCTCTCGTTCAGCAACGGCTAAGTTGGGATAATTGCTTGGAGCCGCTGGAAAAATTGCTCTACCAAGTAGCCGCCAAATCCATCAACCCTTCACCTGAGCTAGTTGTAGGACTCTGACACGATGGCGGGTATCTCCACTTCAACTCGAGCCATTGACTGCGCTCCGGCGGATGTTTCATCGCCTGGCATGGGCGTCGTGGACGACCAACGGAATGGTCTGAGGCGACCCTTGCGCGTCATGCACGTATTGGATCGCCTGGATGTGGGCGGGACGGAGAAGGCAGTGATGAAGCTTGTCCGAGGCCTTGATCCCGAAATATTCGAGCACTCCATTTGCATTCTGCGCGGAACTCCTGCCACAGGCGAATGGGCATCCGGTGTGACCGTTCTGCATGCTGGCCGTGAAGCGGCCGCTTCTCAGTTTAATGTTCCCCGCTTGGTGCGGGTGATGCGAACGGTTCGACCTGCGATTGTGCATTCGCGCAATTGGGGTGGGATCGAGGCGGTTGTTGCCGCGAAGCTCGCTCGTGTCCCGGTCAGCGTGCACAGCGAACATGGTTATGAACTCGAAATGGCGTCCGGTCTGCCATTCCATCGGCGACTGTTGCGTCATAGCGCGTATCGAATGGCCAAAGCTGTGGCGGTGGTCACCGAGGATTTGCGGACATACCACGCCGCACAGGCGTGGTGGAATCCAGCTACGATCAGCATTCTGTATAACGGCGTGGATGGGCAGGAGTTCAGCCCGCAACCGCAAGTACGCGATGCGGTTCGGAGCCAGTTGGGAATTCCTCCGGAGGCATTGGTCGTTGGTTCAGTAGGACGCATGACGCCCCTCAAAGACTTCACGACCTTATTGAAGGCTGCGGAAGCGCTGACGCCCGAATCGCCGCATCTCCGCGTGTTGTTGGTCGGGTCGGGCACGGAACTGTCCAGGTTACAGAACTATGTCGCCAATTCGCCTAAGCTAGCGGGGCGAGTCATTTTCCCGGGAACCGTCGAGCGAGTAGCCGGTCTGCTTAACGCCATGGACGTTTTCGTCCTGCCCTCACGCATGGAGGGCATGTCTAACACCCTGCTGGAAGCGTTGGCGGTCGGCCTTCCGGCCGTGGCGACTCGAGTCGGAGGAAATCCGGAGGTTATTGCGGAAGGAGAGTGCGGATACCTGTTCGCGCCGCAAGATGTGCCGGAACTGGTCAGTCAGTTGAGGACTTTGTTGAGGGATTCGCCACTGCGGGTCGCTCTGGGAAAAGCTGCACGAGAGCGGGCGCTCCGACACTTCAGTCTCGAACGCATGCTCAGCCGTTATCGTGATCTATATATCAACTTGGCCATGCACCGACCGGTGGCCGTCGCTGCAACTACCTATGTGCGGAATTAGCGGAATCTTCGAATTCGATCAGGCCCGCACCGTGGAGCGCGAAGCGGTGCATCGCATGAATGAGTCTTTGCGCCACCGTGGTCCCGATGATGAAGGCATCTTCGTTGACCTCGGGATTGGCCTCGGGCATCGGCGGCTGAGCATCATCGACGTTGCTGGTGGCCATCAGCCGATCTGCAACGAAGACGGCACGATTTGGGTGTTGCTGAACGGCGAAATCTACAATTACCCTGACCTCTCCCGCGATCTGCTGGCCCAGGGACACAGGTTCACTACCCGGTCAGACACGGAAGCTATTGTTCACTTATACGAAGAATATGGGGAGGAGTGCTTCGCGAAGCTGCGAGGCATGTTTGCCATCGCAATTTGGGATAGCAGGAAGCGCCGCCTCCTGCTGGCACGCGACCGGATCGGCAAGAAGCCGCTATATTATTATGCGGACCGGAGTCGTTTCATTTTCGGCTCCGAACTAAAGGCAATTCTAGCTGCCGATGGCGTGCCGCGTACCATCGACTCCCTGGCAGTGTGCGACTACTTCTCGTTGTCCTATATACCGGCTCCCAGGACTGTCTATAAGAATGTGCGCAAGCTTCAGCCTGCTCACTATCTTGTAGTAACTAACGAAGGTATCCGGGAAGTCCCATATTGGCGGCTCTCTTTCTCCAAAGTCCAGGACCGTAGGGAAGAAGAATGGTGCGAACTCATTCGCGAGCAGCTTTATGAAGCGACCCGGATACGCTTAATGAGCGAAGTGCCATTGGGTGCATTCCTGAGTGGTGGCGTGGATTCCTCTTCTATTGTGGCCATGATGAGCCAATTAATGGATCGGCCCGTGACCACCTGTTCCATCGGCTTTAGCGCTCAGGAGTTTGACGAGTCAGCCTTTGCGCGGCAAGTCGCGTCACAATTTCACTCCGATCATCACGAAGATGTGGTTGAGGTTGAGGCTCTGGATGTTATCGACAAACTGGCCTGGCACTACGATGAGCCTTTCGCCGACTCAAGTGCGGTGCCGACGTATTACGTCTCCAAGATGGCTCGCCGCCGCGTAACCGTAGCCTTGGGAGGCGACGGCGGGGATGAAAACTTCGCCGGTTATCGCCGGTATGTCTTTGACCGGATGGAAAACCGGATGCGCGGCCTCGTGCCAGCACCTGTTCGCCGCAGTGTCTTTGGACCACTGGGCCGGTGGTATCCAGGTTTAGCGTGGGCGCCGCGTCCGCTGCGTGCCAAGGCAACGCTGCAATCGCTCTCCAGGTCGCCACTGGAGGGTTACTTCAATTCCATCTCGGTTTTTAGACCCGACGAAAAGGCCCAACTGTTTACTCGAGACTTCCAACAGCAGCTGGCCGATTACGATTCACTGGAAGTCCTGAGGAAGCACTACGATGATGCCGATACAGCCGACCCCCTATCGCGCATCCAGTACGTCGATATCAAGACCTATTTGCCGGATGACATCCTGGCTAAGGTGGACCGCGCCAGTATGGCGGTGTCGCTTGAGCTCCGTGCTCCCATTCTTGACCACAAGTTCATGGAGCTTGTGGCCTCGATCCCATCCGACTTGAAGCTGCGCGGCAGGACCGGAAAATACATCTTCAAGAAGGCGATGGAGCCGCTGCTTCCGCGCGACATTCTATACCGTCCTAAGCAGGGCTTCGCGATTCCGCTCGATCGCTGGTTTCGAGGGGAATTAAAGGACCTCGCCTACGACCTGGTTATAACGAACAATAAGGATGGCATCCTTGATCGTAACTATCTGTCCGCGATTTGGAAGCAGCACCAGGCTGGCCGGTTTGACCGGTCGGCCTACCTGTGGACTGTGCTGATGTTTCGCAAGTGGCAGCAGGTATTTCACGTTTAGCAATTACCTATGAGTGGCATTTACGGCATCTGCGATCCTGGCACCCAGCTGCAGCCTAACGAGCTGCAGCCGATGTCATTCGCGGCTGGAAATGGGCACCGGCGAGAGCCGATAGGCGGTAAGGGAGCGCTGCTAAGTGTAGTTGATGGTTTGGATGACCCGTCACTTGGTGTAAGACACGGCGTTTTGGTTGCGGCGGACGCTGATTTGTCCAACTATAGTGCGTTGTTGTCCGAACATGGAAGCGTGAATGGTGAAGCTATAGGTTCGGTCGCAGATCTGGTTGCGGTTTTGTATCCGCGCTACGGTTTGGATTTCATCGAAAGATTGGAAGGCGCGTTCGCGTTGGCGATTTGGGATCCGCAAGATCAGCGACTGGTGCTCGCTATTGACCGATTTGGCTTCAGGACACTGCACTGGTTTCGTGACCGGCGGCGAATCTTGTTTGCCTCCCGCCTAGCTGCCATCGCCTGTGCTCAAAAGGATACCGAAGTAGACCCGGCCGCAGTTATGCAGTTCCTGGTTCATAGCGTCGTGCCCGCTCCCCTCACGATATACAAAGGCATCGAGCGGCTGGAGCCCGGTACCCTGCTGGTGTACGAACGACAGCAGGTTCGCAAGGAGCATTATTGGGACTTGAACTATGAGGAGTCCCATGACTGCGATGTTAGTAGGTGGTCGGAGGAGGTGCGAGACCATATAAGGCAAGCGGTGCATTCACACTTGGTTGATTGTCCGCCTGAGAAGACTGGGGGCTACCTTAGCGGCGGAACTGACAGCAGCAGTGTGGCGGCATTTGCCAGCGAAATACAGTCGCCTTTCAATACGTTTTCTATCTACTTCGAAAACCCCCGGTACGACGAGGTTGGCTTTGCGCGGTTGGCAGCACAGCATTTCCATACCCATCATTACGAGAAATGCCTGCAGGCCGGTGATGCGGCACAAGCGATCCCCAAGATTGTTGACTATTATGACGAGCCGTTCGCAAACTCCTCCGCGATCGGTGCGTATTACTGCGCCCGGTTGGCGCGGGAGAGTGGTGTCGATCTCCTGCTGGCCGGAGACGGCGGCGATGAACTATTCGCCGGGAATGAGCGCTACGCGACCGACAGGAAATTTGCGCTCTACTCTTCAGTCCCGGCAATGTTACGTACCAAGGTGATCAAGCCCGTGGCAGGACTGTTGCCTGACAGCGGTGTGCTTTCCTATCCCGCCCGCTATATTCGACGGGCTGAGATTACAAATCCGCGACGGATGCTGTCGTATAACTTCTTTCTCACCCAAGGTGGCGGCGAGGTCTTCGAGCAGGACTTTATGGACCAGGCGCGGCCCGAAACGGCGACTGACATAGCTCAAAGTCACTTTGACGCGGCGCCCAATGCCAGCTCCGAGTTGAATCGCCTCTTATACCTTGACGTTAAGATGACGCTGGCCGACAATGACCTCAGGAAAGTGGCAGGCACTGCAGAGATAGCTGGGGTCCGGGTCCGATTTCCTTTGTTGGACCGCCGGCTGGCTGAGCTTTCTGCGTCCATCCCATCAAAGCTCAAACTGAAGGGTTTTGAGAAACGCTACATCTTCAAAGAGGCGATGAAGAAAATTCTGCCAGATCGCATACTCTACAAGAAAAAACATGGATTTGGGGTTCCAGTTGGATACTGGATGCTTCGCGATGAGGGCATGAAGTCTCTTGCTACTGTTCTCGACGAACCACAAGCCCGCCAGCGCGGTTATTTCCAGCCGGGATTTTTATCTCAAATCAAAGAACTGAACCGAACCCATCCTGCATACTACGGCGAGGTGCTGTGGGTGGCGCTCGTGTTGGAACTGTGGCATCGCCGTAGTCGAGCTTGGCCCGGGAGGGAACACGCAGCCTGTGGAGTTGGAGCGGAGAATGCAAACTGAACACGAGGAGCGTCCCGAAGGAACTGATTGGCGCCATATGGTTGCCGCCGGGTTGTACCAATCAGGATTGTTGCGAGCGATGGGGACGGTTTCGCGCTACTGTGAGTTTGCTTCCGATAATGGAGAAGGAGAGCGACTGCGCAGAGTTCGTCGATCGAAACATGTAGTATTGGGATACCACAGCGTGGGGGCGCATAATTTTCCCATGTATTGCAGGCTGCCGAGGAAAGTTTTTGCCGGACAAATGAATTACATCAGGCGACATTATCGAGTTATTTCGTTGCGGCAGATGATGCAGGAGCTTCAGGATCCTGGGGGTGACCCAAAGCCGCAAAGTGTAGTGGTCACCTTCGATGACGGTTACTTGGGCACTTACACTGACGCCTTCCCGATCCTGAAAGAGTATGAGATTCCGGCGACGGTTTACTTGACCGCCGGCTCGGTCGAGACTGGGGAGCTCGCATGGTATGATCAAATTTTCCTACGATTTCAGCGGGCCACGTCGGATGTGACGCTCACTTTCGCGGCGGAAAAAACCTTCCGGCTGACCGATTTTGCAAGCCGAGTGGAGGCTGCCGCGGCCACTGTAGGCTATTTACGTACGATCCCCGATAACGAGCGTCAGCGGTGGTGCGAATCTTTCGCGAGCGTCATCCCGGTGACAAGCGACGAGTTGTCTGGCTCCATGATGACCTGGGAGCAGATTCGCGAAATGCGCGACGCGGGAATTTCTTTTGGATGTCACACCATGACTCATCCGGTTATCAGCCGTCTCGCCCCCGACGCATTGATGAAGGAGGTAGGCGACTCAAAGCGATTGATTGAGAGTCGTCTGGATGCTGCGGTGGAGGACTTCGCCTTTCCCTTCGGCAAGGCTCAGGATTGTGGGAACGTTGGAGCGGATCCGCTGTGGGCTATTGGATTTCGTACCGCAATGACAGCCATCGTTGGGGTCAATGAGTGCGGTATGGATAGGTTCCGGCTACGCAGGGCGGTTCAAGGTAACGAGCTCTCCGTCGCAATGTTTGTATTTCGCTTGCAACGATTAATCTTTCGCCCCCTCGTGGCCGAGGAGTTTAACGCTACGCCAGTCGCGGCCTGCGTATAGTCGCACGCGGTATTCTTATTCATGTCGATCCGAGACGCTATCGTCATCACGATCATCCTGGCAGCCGCGCCGGTCGCCCTTTTCAATGCCTATTTTGGCATCATGATGTGGACGTGGATTGCCTATTTCAATCCCCATCGCTACGCCTGGGGTATTGCTCGGCACAATATCTTCCAACCGGCTCTGATTATTGCAATTCCTACATTGGTAGGCGCTCTGTTCGCACCCAAGAATAAGCGGATTTTTATTCGCGAGACCGTTCTACTCGGTACCATGTGGCTCTGGTTCGCGGTTACCACTTTCTATGTATCTCTTACTCCTGAATTTGCTGGGCACGTTAAAGATGCCAATATGCACTTGCAGGAGATAAGCAAGATATTGTTAATGACGTTCCTCACTATCTTGCTCGTCACCACCAAGCAAAGGTTCCGGATTCTGGTACTCGTCATTCTGGTCAGTTTTGGAGTCAAGGCATTGTTCGCTGCCGTATTTTATCTGCAGACTGGGGGTCAGTACCAGATCTGGGGCCCGGAAGACTCCTTCCTGTACGATAACAATGACTTCGGCTTGGCACTGAACATGACGATTCCCATGTTCTTTTTCATGGCGCGCGCAGAATCAAGGCAATGGGTGCGTATCCTGTTGCGGGTACTGATGGTATGCGTGGTCATCTGCGTGATCGGAACGTACTCGCGGGGCGGCCTGCTTGGTCTGTCGGCTGTAACAATTGCTATTGTCGCGAAGTCCCGGCAAAAGATTGTCAGCTTAATACTGGTTTCTATCGCTATCCTATGTCTGCTGACCTTCACCACTATGACGTGGAAAGACAGGATGAGCAAGTTCCTGGAGGGCAACCTGGATGCGTCGGCCTACGCGCGGCTCGTTGCGTGGGGAGGCGGTTGGAACTTGGCCATGGAGTATCCGATTACCGGCGGTGGCTTCGACATTTATACCGACGAGCAAATATTTCCCTCCTTTGTCCCTGCTGGTTTAAGAGGCGCTCTCTATGGGAAGGTTGGCCACTTGCACAGCTCACATAGCATCTATTTCCAGATGCTTGGTGAACAGGGGTTCGTAGGCCTTGGACTGTTCCTCGCGCTTTTGGGGTCTTGTTACCTGAGTTTACGCAGGCTTCGAAGGCGGGCGAGAGACTACAGTCAGCTGGAATGGGTCGAACCCTACACGCATATGCTTGAGGTGACTCTGCTTGCTTATATGATTAGTGGCGCGACCCTGGGCAGAGCCTACTTCGACTTTTTTTACCAGGTCGTCGCGATGGTCATCATTCTGAAAGTACTGGCGGCTCGAGACCTTCAAGCAGCAGTGTCTGACTCACTCGAGCCAGTGAAAACGCTGGAGGCCGTTGCAGCTTAGCGGGGCTGGTAACGAGTGGAGCGGGGCGATTTGAAATGGTTATGAGTTTATTTCATGGAGCATATCTGAGGATGGGGACTTCGGCTAAGAAAGGTATTCGACATCTTGCAGTTGCTGCGGTGGGCTTGAGTGCAATGATGTTTGTATGCACATCCGCCTTCGCGCAGACGTGGACTTGGACCTCCGATAAGGTAGCTAGAGGATCCACCACCTCAATTGCGTTGGACGCTGATCAGAATCTCCACCTGACTTATTTGACCAGGGAAGCTAAGGTGTACTACGCCTTGCGGCCGGCGGGTTCGTCAAAGTGGTTCTCGATGGTGTTAATAGACTCGACCCACGCCAACATAAACATCTTTCCCCGGGTCGTCGTCGACAAGAAGGACCAACCGCATTTGTGCGTCGCATTTGGCGCCCTGGTATATGCCACTTTGAGTGATCGACATTGGGTGAAGCAACAAATCGATCCGGGTTCGGGGACTCTTTCCTACCACTGCTCGGTCGCGGTCGGTCCTGACGGTACCCCCCACCTGGCGTGGTATCACGAGCAGCTTCCAGGCGGGAAGAACTATCTCCACTTCCGGCATGCCGACCTCGAGAACGGAATCTGGATGGTGCGCTCGGTCGACGGCGGCGTGTCGGGCAAATGGAATTCCATGGTGATCGATTCCAAAGGGTTTCCCCATGCGAGCTATAGCCAATTCGTTCATGGCGGCGACTTGAAATATGCGGAGTGGGATGGCAGTAACTGGAACATATCGACTGTGGACTCATCCGAGAATGTCAGCACCTATCGGGGTTATGACAACAGCCTCGTCCTGTCTCCGGACGGTGCCGCGCACATCAGCTACTTTGACGGGCGCACCTTGAAGTATGCGCATCAGGATCGTGGAAAATGGATCATTGAGAAAGTCGACGCTGTTGTATCAGGATATGACTACTACGGTGGCAGCACGACTCTGCTTCTGGACAGCAAAGGAAATCCGCATATTATCTACGGCGATTTTGGCGCTATCAAACACGCGTTTTGGGACGGCAAGAAATGGCAAATCGAGACAGTCGTTTCCGGCGCTATACAGCAATACGACAATGTTGACGCAGCGATAAGTCCGAAGGATGTCTTGTATGTGAGCTATCCGGATCCGGACGATGGATTCATCAAGATTGCGACGGGCCGACCTGCATCGGGCGCGCAAACGGCAAAAAAGGAACCGCAGAATTGAGTGATTCCTCGGTCGAGGAGACAGTTTGATGGCATCGGCTCATCCTGGGACGGTACTTCACGTCCTGGACCACTCGTGGCCAGTCCTGAGCGGTTACAGCATACGCAGCCGAAGCCTTATTACGTCCCAATACCGGCTTGGTCAGGCCATCGTCGTGACCACCGGACCACTGCATCAGCTCGATGACCCTGGCGCTTCAGATATCGTGGTCGATGGAGTTGAGTACAGACGGACACCGATCACTGGCGCTCTGGCCGCTCCAGCTCTCAGGCATCGGTGGCCCCTTCTTCGTGAATGGGCCGTCGTCCGATGTCTTCGTAACCGCCTTCTGGAACTGATTGATAATCAGCCGGTGTCCATCGTGTATGCTCATTCGCCTGCTCTCTGTGGACTGGCCGCACTGCAGGCAGCGCGCAAGAAGAACTTGCCCTTCGTTTACGAGATTCGTGCCTTTTGGGAAGATGCGGCGGTTGACCAGAAGCGCACTCGGACCAATGCCATCCGGTACCGGTTAACCCGTGTACTGGAAGGCTATGTGGCCGGCAAAGCAGACGCAGTTGCAGCCATTGCGCAACCAATGTTGGACGACCTCCAGGAACGGGGCGTAGCGGCAGACAAGCTGTTTCATGTGCCAAACGGAGTTGACGCCAGCCAATTTACGCCGCTCGGCCGCGATGCCCCATTGGCCGGAGACCTGGGTTTGGACGGTACACCCGTGTTCGGCTTTTTCGGTTCTTTGTACCGTTACGAAGGGGTAACGTGGTTGATTCGTGCTGCGGCTGAGCTATACTCCCGTGGCAACCGGTTCCAATTGCTGATTATTGGCAGTGGTGAAGAGGAAGGCGCGATCGGAAATGCGATTCGGGAGTGTGGCGCTGTGGAATACGTCCGACTCATCGGTCGCGTTCCGCACGATCAGATAAGACGCTACTACTCCGTGGTGGACATCATGGTGTTTCCGCGACTTAGCATTCGATTAACGGAGATGGTCACGCCGTTAAAGCCGCTGGAGGCGATGTCGCTTGAGAAAGCAGTCCTGGCAAGTGACGTGGGGGGACATCGTGAGCTCGTGAAGCATGATGACACCGGTTTACTCTTTCGAGCAGAGGACATCGATGATTTCTGTTGCCAGGCAGAGCGTCTTATCTCCGACCAGCGCCTCAGGGAACAGCTTGGTGAACGCGGTCGCGAAATGATAATGCGCGAGAAGGACTGGAGCGTGCTTGCTCACCGCTACCAGAGTATCTATGAGTTCGTTTTGAAGCATCGGGGACGCACCGCAAAGTTAGTTCCGGAGTCGCTCACTGGGCATTGCAACAGTTAGCAGGAGGCAATATCTGAGTCGCTCAACCTCAAGGAACGGTCTTCTGGCCCGATTCTACGACTGGCTTGTCGTGTCTGATCTCTGTCAAGACTCCGACGTGATTTTTGTCCTTGCGGGGCGGGAGTGTCGCAAGCACTTCGCTCTTCGATTGTGGCAGGCAGACTCGGTGCCTGCACTCCTGCTCAGTGTAGGCCGCTTTGAGATTCGCCGCTTCTCCACGCTGGAGCTTCCGGTGGCAATCGACCTACTCGCTATTGCCTCTGCCACCGAGCCTCGGTGCCGGCACTATTTTGTAAAGATTGGAGCCGAAACCGCAGAGGCGCAGCAAATAGCCATTGGCCGATTCGGAACCTGGAGCGAAATTGCGGCCTTCTCGGATTGGCTCCAGAAACATCCGTCCATACGGTCGGCGACCGTCGTCAGCAGCGGCTTTCATCTCAGGCGGGTTCGTATGTGTTGCCGGCAGCATGCCCCTGAATCTGTAAGGCTGAGTTTCCTGGCTGCCCCTGACGACGGCCACTTCTCACGCGGAGGCTGGTGGCTGGATTCAAACTCGCGCAAGCTGGTGCTGTCCGAGGTGCTGAAGCTCGCGATTTATAAGCTGCTCTGCTTGGGATTGATGATGAGAGAATGCGCATCGGTTTTGGCTTCCCACAAGAAAAAGCCAAGTACGATGGAGTGCGCGTGAAGAGGGTTCCCTAAGAGGTTGAGACTCAGGTTTCAGTTTCTGGTCAAGAAGGCAGGGAGGTCCACGGGATTGCACCAATAGGGTGAATTTCATATAGATGTACCACCTTGGGCGTCGAGGGATTTAATTGTCCATTACCACCTCATCCCCATCCGTCTGCACGGTCGAGCCCGCTTTCGGGGAACAGCGCCAGGCTGCCGATTTATGGCTCCGGCCGCTGGCTGCCGTCGCACTGACGGCAATCATCTCTGTCATCGTGCTTCGCTCTACTCCTGTCTCAATGGTCAAGATCTGGTACGACAGCAGTACTTATTCCTATGGATTCATTGTTGTTCCCATTTTTGTGTTTCTGGTTTGGCGGTGCAGGAACCGGCTAAGAGTTGTGCAACCCACCACTTCGGTATTCGGTTTGGCGCTGGTACTGCTGTTCGCTCTGATTTGGATGGTTGGCAATATCGCGGATGTGCAGTTGATTGAGCAGTTTGCTTTTATTGGGTTGCTTGACGCATTGGTCTGGGCGTTCCTGGGTAGGGCTGCGGCTCGCGTGCTGGCACTTCCGCTGCTTTTTCTCTTTTTCGCCGTTCCCGCAGGCGAAAGTCTGGTTGGGCCTCTTCAACGGCTGACCGCGATGTTTACCGTTAACGCCGTTCGCCTTTCCGGAATCCCAGTGGTGCAGGATGGGCTCGTCATATCAACCCCTTCGGGAGACTGGAGGATTGCGGAAGCCTGTAGCGGAATTCGATACTTGACTTCGTCAATTCTCATTGGGGTGCTCTTTGCGGGGGTCGCATTTCGCAGTTGGAAGAGAAGGATCGCCTTTGTAGTTATTTCGGCGATCGTTCCCATTCTGGCTAATGCTATAAGGGCGTACTTAATTCTGGTCTTGGCATATTTAAGCAATAATCGCATAGCTGCGGGTGTGGATCACGTCGTATACGGCTGGCTTTTCTTTTCGCTGGTGACCGCTGCGATGATCGGGATCGCGTTAGGGTGGCGTGAGCCGGAAATTTCGAGAGTCCGGTCTGCTCCGACCATAACTTCGCAATCCCCTGCAGCAGGGCGCGAGAAGCGTCTTCTTTGGAGTACGGTCATCGCAGTCTTTATCGTCATATCGGCAAGTTCTACGGCATCCTTCTTGTGGTCACGTACCCCTCCAAATCAGCCCATCGAGCAGCTCTGGTCAGCACCATCTGACTGGCTTCCAACTGCGGACCCGGATCACGATTGGGCTCCCCACTTTGGAAACGTCGAGTCAGAAAGCGCTCAGACCTTCACCAGCGGCACGCGTGAAGTGTCTCTGTATGTGGCTTCCTACCCAGTCAAGGAGCGCGGGGTCGAACTGGTGACTTCCTCTAACGAAGTGGGATCCGGCGAATGGACGGTTGTGAACAATGGTTACCATGATGTGGCGATGGCCGGCAGGAGAGTAAGGATTGCCGAATACCAGATGGTGCTGGGCGGACAGCATCGAGTGATGTGGATGTGGTATTTGGTTGGTGGTCACCCAACATCCAGCCACTATCTAGTCAAGACGTTGGCTGCGGAGTCCCGTCTGGCCGGCCAGCCCCAAGACGTATCATTGTTCGCCGTTTCAGCCAAAGTGGGGTACGAACCGGCACAAGCTATACGTGACCTTGGCACCTTTGTGCAGGGCTTGTCGTTCAGCGAGCGGGGAAAAGTGGCGCAATGACCCGATGCGAGTACCCAGACAGAAGCCTAAGAACGAGCTGCCCGCGTTGGTTTGGCAATTGTATTCTCTTTTTATGGGTACGAGTTTGCGCACTTCCTCGTGGTGGTCAATTCGTTGGAAATATTACACGTTAGATTCAATGAGATACATGGCAACGTGAGCAATGCAGGTTTGGCATCACAACTGCATGTGTAGAGGATGCACACGGGTGTAGTCCGACGGCCCTTCTGTACGGCCATTTTGTGCTAGACAACAACCAACTCGGCGCTAGGTACTGGGGAGGAATGCAATGGCTGTCCGCAGGCTTATCTTTTTCGCCACGGTAATGATGTGTTTGGCATCGGCGGGTCCGGCATGGGCTGGTACCTTGATTTTCAACGCACCATTCCAAAACGTCGGGCAGGGCGCAGAGAGCTTCACGCCTGGTGTTGGAGACTCCCTGACCATAGGCGTCTTGGGGAGCGGCGGAAACGGTGCCCTTATTACTGATTTCTTCAACACGGTTTGCGGCGGGGATTGCCACATTGTTGGCGGTTTCATGGCGCTGTCGTCTGGTCCAGAGACTAGTGGGTCCGGGGGAGGTGGTTCCTTTGCCTACTTTTTCGGAAGTGGCGGAACCATGCAGATCTGGGGAAAGATTCCTTCCCTCGGGATTAACTCTACGTCGCTGTTGTTGAGCGCGTCCTTCCTGAGCGCGAGTTTCGCAGGCAACGGGGCGATAGGTTCATATGCCGGCACGATCAACCCGAATACCGTCATTCTGAATGCGGCCCTGGGATCGTATCACTTCTTGAACGGGATGGCTGATGACTTGAGTTTCAACATCAGTCCGTCCTGCGGAACCGGCGGTGTCTGCACCGGAACGATCAATCAGTCCGTTAACCAGTTTACAGTCCCGGAGCCGGCGACTCTATCCGTGCTCGGGGTGGGGTTGTTCGCGTTTGGAACTGGACTGCGCCGAAAACTGCTCGCTTAGCGGGAGCCGCGTTTGCCTCAATAGGCGACAAGAAAAATCGAATCGATACAACGAACAAAGGAAGGGCTTTGCCCTTCCTTTTGCTTTTGTGCGGCGGATAAGCGCCGTACAGACTCCTAAGGAGTCCCAGCTCTTTCCATACGTTGCAGCAGAGCACTTTTAGGATGCGGAACGTAGCACTATCGCACCAGGCGACCGGAAAGTCCTCCGACAACCAATTCCCGCAGAGTAACAAACCGCAACAGCCCGTGCGGCAGGTGTGGGCTATGGCAGAATAATTGCACTTTTCCTTACACTTAACCCCTGTCGCCGGTGACGAAAACCGTGTACTTTTGGACTGTTATGATATCGGGCTCAAGATAATAGGCAGCTATGCTGTTTGATTCTCCAGTCTTTGTCGCTTTTCTCATCCTGGTTGTCGTGCTGTATTGGAGATTGAGCTGGCGGGCCCAGAATGTCTTCCTGCTGGGGGCCAGCTATTTCTTCTACGGGTGGTGGGACTGGCGATTCATGCTTTTGATGGCAGCCAGCACCTGCATCGATTACGTGGTGGCCAGGAAGCTCGCCACCTTACAGAATCCAATGCAGCGGCGAGCCCTGTTGATCTTCTCGCTGATTGTCAATTTCAGCTTCCTGGGCTTCTTCAAGTACTTCAACTTCTTCACCGGATCGTTCACCGCTCTGCTGTCTCAATTGGGTTTTCATAACGTCTCCCCATCGCTGTTGCGCATCCTGCTTCCGCCTGGAATATCGTTCTATACCTTCCAGGAAGTCGCGTATATCGTGGATGTGTACAAAGGGAAGTTGGAGCCGGCTGATTCGCTGGTCGATTACGCGTTATTCATCAGTCTCTTCCCGCATCTGATCGCCGGCCCGATTCAGCGTCCTAATCATCTGCTGCCGCAAGTCCAGCGCGAGCGCACCATGAACTGGGACAAGTTCTTCGATGGTTTGATGCTGGTCCTCTTCGGCTTCTTCCAGAAGTGCGTGGTCGCGGACAATTGCGCTTATATTGCAAACTCGGCATTCAACGGCAACTTTGGTGCGACCACTGTACCCGTTGTGTTGCTGGGCACCTATGCGTTCGCGTGGCAGATCTACGGCGATTTCGCCGGCTATAGCAACATTGCCCGTGGCGCCGCGCAACTGCTGGGATTCCATTTCATGGTTAATTTCCGGCAACCGTATCTGGCCACTACCCTTCAGGACTTCTGGCGGCGCTGGCACATCAGCTTGAGTTCATGGCTGCGCGATTATCTGTACATTCCACTGGGTGGAAATCGCAAAAGTGAGGGGAGGACATACGGAAACCTTCTCACTACCATGCTGCTGGGTGGCCTCTGGCACGGGGCCAACTGGACCTTCGTGATCTGGGGCGGCATTCACGGAGCAGGACTGGCCCTGCAGCGCCTTTTGGGACTGCCCGGCGAGGAAGAGGTAAAATCGAGTGCGGCCGTCACCTGGTGCAAGCGGATCTTACTGTTCAACTTTGTCTGCCTGTCTTGGGTGTTCTTCCGCGCAACCTCAATTCACGAAGCCTTTGTTTTTCTGGGCGGGCTGGCCCGTCTGGAATGGCGGCCGGAGTATCTTACGGCGTTCAAGTTCCTGGTGGTCTTCTCGCTGCCGATGTTTCTGATGGATTTGAGAATGGAGAAACACGGCGAAGAGTATATATTCCAGAATGCTTCACCCTTGCTGCGGACAGGGGTGGGGATTACTACGCTGGCTGCAATCGCTTTTTTTGCGGCCAACCAGGCCAATACCTTTATCTATTTCCAGTTCTAGAGAGGCACTCGTTGCGTCGTTACAGCCTGATCCTATTAACCCTGTGCGTAGCGTTCGCCGCCGGGCTGGAACTCGCGGCGCGGTACTGGCTGCCTCGGATCAGGTCAATTGATGCACGCTTTGATCGCGAGCTTGGACGTGCTGGTCAGCTCAGGCCAGTGGCCGGCCAACCCGTCCCCATTCTGATTGTCGGCAATTCACTGATGCAAAAGGCCATCAGTTTTCCGCTACTCAATGACAAGCTGGCGCCCGAGTACGCCGGAACCCGATTCGTGGTCGAGGACACAGACTATTTTGATTGGTACTATGGTCTGAGCCGGTTGTTTCGCGAAGGTGCTCGGCCGAAAGCGGTGGTTTTGGTTCTGAGTGCGCGACAACTCGTGGCCCAGGACGTCCGCGGCGATATCTTCGCTCATCTCTTGATGGATCGGCACGACCTGCTGAGCGTCAAACAGAGTCTCGCGACTGACAATACAGTTGCCAGTGGCCTCCTGTTTGCGAACTTCAGCCGATTTTACGGTTTCCGCAGCGAGGTCCATAAATGGTTTCTGGTGCGCGTTTTGCCGGATTTCCCGGCCTTGGCTGCGAAGCTCCGGCCTCCTCCGGCCCCGTTAGCAAGCGATGACCAAATTGACAACGAGGTCACCGAACGTCTCAGGAAATTGGCAGGTCTATGTTCTCAATACGGAGCCCAATTTATTATGGTGGTGCCGCCGAGTACTGCAGCTCACGACGGTTCCGGCGCAGTTCAAAGCGCCGGAAGCCATAGCGGCGTACCGGTTCTCGTACCCTTCCAACCACAGCAATTGCCCCTCAAGCTCTTTTATACAGACCGGTTTCACCTTAATATTCTGGGGGCCAAGATATTTACCGAGGCTTTGAGTACCGAACTGCGGCAGGTGCTGCACGGTGATGCTGTTGTGCAATCAGCGGAATCGAATCAGGTACCCCGCAACTCCGGGTTGTCAGTTTCTCCGTCACAACCGTCCCAGTAGAGGCCGCCAAGATACCAAGGTCGGGTCAAAGGCGATATGAGTTCTTATTCCGAAGACAGCGCGGTCAAATGGAACTGGGAAGATACTGTCTGCCTATTGCTTCTCGGGGTGGCAGTGCTGCTGCTTTTCCTCACTTCTCCCCGGGCCGGGAATTTCTGGTGGAGCGATGCGCCTCGGCACGCAATGGATGGGGTCTTTTATTATGATCTGGCTCGGGCCCTCCCTTTTAGTCACCCCAAGCAATGGGCGATGGACTATTATCTTCAGTACCCCGCTCTTTCAGTACTCTTCTATCCGCCGCTTTTCCCGTTGGTCGAAGCTGTCTTCTTCGGCCTGTTCGGGGTGTCAAATGCCGTCGCGCAGCTGACCGTCAGTGCTTTCCTTTTGGCGACGGCCTGCGGTGCATATTTTTTGACGCGGCAGTGGGTTAGCCGCACCGCAGCCTTTGCCACAGCCTTGCTGTTCATTGGCACACCAGGCATGGCGCTCTGGGGACGCCAGGTGATGCTGGAGGTTCCAGCGTTTGCGTTCGTGATGTGGAGTGCTTATTTCCTTTTTCGCTATCTGCGAACGAGAAAGCCACTCGACTTGTACTTGATGGTGCTCCTTGTCCTCGCGGGCGTATATACGAAACAAACAATTATCTTCATCAGTTTCGCCTATTTGCTGACGCTGCTGTTTGTTGAGCGCGCGACCCTGTTTCGTCGCAGAGAAATCTGGTGGTCGGCTGCGCTTTTTACCGTCGGAATTGTGCCCCTGGCGCTATTTACATGGTTCTGGGGCCGGCTAAATGTGCAGCAATTCTACGGAGGTGCTTGGGTCGAATACTCTCGAAGCACCCTCTCGGGCTGGGCTTATGTGGCACGCCAGTGGCCCTATCAAATGACCTGGATCGTGGTCGCCTTGGCAACCCTGTACTGCGTGGGCGCGGTTGTCTGGAAAGGATGGCGGCTCGCGGCGCCCGTCCTGTTTTTCCTCGCTGCATGGCTCATTACGGGATATGTTTTCTTCAGTGTCATTGCGATCAAATCCAGACGTTATGTCATATTTTTGATCTTCTCGGTTGTCTTCCTGGCCGTACTTGCAATTGTTAAGAGCCTTCCCTCCAGGATAGGTCCTTACATCGCAATTGCGCTGGCGATTGGAGTCTTCGCTCACACATTATTAACAGACCCGGTTCCTTATGTATCCGGGTATCGTGACGCCGCGCAATATGTCTGCACAGTAGCCCCGCCCAACAGCATAGTATTATTTTCTGGCCTGCGCGACGGGTCATTCATATTTAACGTTAAGAGCATGCGATGCAACAATTTGGCAGTGATTCGCGCCGACAAGCTTTTGCTCAGGGTGCCGGAAGATCGACGGTTATTCGGAGTCACCGAACTTGGAGTCACAGAGAGCCAGTTCAGGGACATGCTGCAGCGCTATGGCGTGCGCTACATAGTTCTGGAGCCTAACTTCTGGATGGACCTGAAATCCATGCAAATGCTGGTCCGGATCCTACACCAGGATCAATTCCGATTACTTACAACGGTTCCAGTGGTCAGTAACAGGGAACATGACGAGTCACAGTTGGAGATTTACGAAAATCTGGCTCCGGTATCGGCAGAAAAAGATGTGCTGCGGGTTGAATTACCGGCCTTTGGACTTACGGTTGAAGGGAAGGTAGGCCAGGGGAAATGATGGAATTCGCAGCAACGCGGGGTACAAGCAAGCGTGATTGGACATGCTTTTTTCGTCAAGCTCATCGAAGAGGATTGAGCAGGCATAGTAGGGTAATCACCATGAAAGAGGGGTGGCTTTGTTGGTTCTGAAGTAAGTTGGCGGTAAAAATATGGCACACTCGTCTAATCGTCTGGCCCCCGACTGGAATTGGGGGGACGCAATCTGTCTCCTGCTTCTAGTAGTTGCTATTTGTCTGCTGTTTCAGACCTCTCCCAGGCAAGGCGACTTCTGGTGGAGCGACGCCCCTCGGCACGCGATGGACGGCGTCTTCTATTACGACATGGCCCGTGCTTTGCCTCTGACACACCTCAAGCAGTGGGCCATCGACTATTATCTTCAGTATCCTGCGGTCACGGTTCTAACCTATCCGCCGGTGTTCGCTCTGGTCGAGGCCTTATTTTTTGCCCTGTTCGGAGTCTCCCACAGTACAGCACAATTGACCGTTAGCGTCTTCTTTCTGGTCGCCGTACTGGGCGCTTATTTCCTCGTTCGGCGCTGGCTGCGTCGAATCCCCACTTTTTCAGTAGCGCTTTTGTTCATCAGCACTCCCATCATGGCACTTTGGGGTCGGCAGGTGATGCTGGAGATTCCAACATTTGCTTTCCTTCTATGGAGTGCGTACTTCTTTTTTGCATATCTCGACTCGGGCAAGTCCCGCCATTTGTACCTGGTCGTAGTTTTAGTCCTGGCCGCGGCCTATACCAAGCAGCCGGCAGTCTTTATCGTGCTGGCGTATCTGATAACACTGTACTGTGTTTATGGAAACCGCTTGTTCCGGCGCGCGGAACTCTGGTGGTCCGCAGCGCTTTTTGCGGCCGGTATCATACCCTTGTGCATTTACACCTGGCTGTGGGGCAGGACGAACATTCAGCAGGCGGCCGGCGGCGGGTGGGTGCAGCACTCTCGTCTCAGTCCGGCGACCTGGTCGTACGTTGCTTCCTATGAATGGCCGCGGCAGGTAGGCTGGATTGTACTGTCGCTTGCGGTTGTGTATTGCGTAGGGTGTATTTTCCGGAAAGAATGGCGGTTGCCCACCGCGGCCCTGTTTTTCCTGCTGGCATGGGTACTTGCAGGCTATGCTTTCTTTACTCTGGTTGCGGTAGCCTCGGATCGCTACACCATATTCCTTGTCTTTCCGCTTGTCGTCTTCTCTATTCTCGCCATCGTGCGAAGCTTGCCGGCAAGGATCGGTCCTTATGTTGCCTTGGCGTTCGCGGTCTTCGGCTTCTTCCACACGCTGGTCAAGGTTCACGTTCCTTATGTGTCGGGCTACCGGGAGGCCGCGCGATATGTATGTTCGATTGCGCCGCCGGACAGCGTAATCCTGTTTTCCGGGCAGCGGGACGGGTCTTTAATATTCAACATGCGAAGTTTGCCAGAATGCAAGAACTTGACCGTGATCCGGGCTGACAAGCTGTTGCTGAAAGTGGCAGTGCACCGTCGTCTATTCGGCGTTCAGGAATTCGGGATCAGCGAGGCCCATCTGCGAGAGATGATTGGACGGTTTGGGATACGTTACATTGTGGCAGAGCCGGATTTCTGGAATGATTTACAATCGATGCAGATGCTGATGGGTCTCCTTCGTCAAGACCAGTTCAAGCTTCTCACTACGCAACAGACTACGATTTCCGATGTGCAGAAGCGTAAACACAGCGGCTCGCAACTGGAGATATATGAAAACCTCGGCCCTGTTATGCACGAGAAAAACATCCTGAAAGTGGAGTTGCCGGTGTCGGGCATCGCTATCGAAGGGAAGGTCGGTCAGGCGAAGCCGTAAGAACAGCCTCATCAGGAAGAGCGTTAGTCGGTCATCGATTCGATATCGCGAAGCGTGCGTTAGGAGAGCAGCCGATCTCAGCTTACTATGCGAGACGACCAGGGCCCCATCAAGCTGGCAATTGTAGGCTGTGGACTGATCACCGAGTCAGCCCATCTACCTGCTGCACTGAGCTCTTCGGCCATCGAGGTTGTTGCTCTTGTTGATCCATTCGTAGGCCGCGCCCATGACCTGGCAAATAAGTATGCCATGGACCCTCGAATCGCCGACTCTATGGATGCTGTACTTGAGGATGCCGACGCCGTCCTGATTGCAACCCCCAACCACACCCACTTTCAGCTTGCGATGCAAGCTCTGTCTGAGCATAAAGCAGTACTCGTTGAGAAACCCTTGACGAACACGTATGACGAGGCAGTCAAGCTCTGCGAGGTGGCCGAACTCAATCACACTGTTCTCGCAACCGGATTTGTGACCCGCTATCGGGAAAATGTGACTCTACTCAAGGAATTGCTGGATGCGGGCGTTTTGGGGCAAGTGCGCAGTTTTACCTATCAGTTTGGAACTGCTGGAGGATGGGCTCCCAGGTCCGGGTACAACGTACCGTCCGGACAAAGAGGCGGCGGAGTATTGGTGGTAAGCGGATCTCACTTCCTGGACCGCATGCTATCCCTATTCGGATGGCCCGAGCACTTCGCATACGAAGACGACAGCCACGGTGGCATAGAAGCAAACTGCCGCGTGACAGTTTCCTTTTCGAATGGACTCGGGCGGTTTACGGGTATCATCGCTCTTTCCAAGACCACCACGTTGACCAACCGTCTGACAATTACGACGGAACAATATGAATGCCACCTGCCGGAACAGGATGATGTGCCGTTGACGCTCCGCCGACGTGACCTGCCTCATGTTGTGCAGGAACTCTCGTATGGCGGCCGAAATTGGGGCGACCCGTTTCGCTTGCAGCTTGAGGACCTTGCCCACGCCATGCGACATGGGGGCCAGACCAGGGTGGATGGAAGAGCGGGCGCGTTGTGCGTCAGGCTGGTGGAGGAGTTTTACGGCCGACGAGTTGCCATGCCGGAGCCGTGGGCGCTGGCGAGCGGGAGAGCTGACTGATGGCTCCCGACCGCATCGTCGTCTTTGGAGCCTCCGGTTTTGTAGGCTCGGCTTTGTGCGAGCGCCTTCACTATGAAGGCGGGCGTGACTTTCGGGCTTGCATCCGCGGCACCGGCAACTGCTGGAGGCTTACCCGTTTTCAGATCCCCCTGCAAGTTGTCGATATCTGCGATAGCGATGCCGTGAGGGCCGCTATGCAGGATTGCTCCGTAGTGGTGAACTGCACCCGCGGAGATGGCAAAGTCATGCTGGAGGGACTGCGAACCATGCTGCGCGTGGCCCAAAAGGCCCATGTTCGCAAGTTCATTCATCTGAGCAGCGTTGCTATTTACGGCGATAACCCTGCACCGGACACGGCAACAGAAGAGGGAAGGACTGGCGGTCCGTGGCTTAATCCTTACGGTAAGCTGAAGCTCGCCCAGGATGATCTGGTATTCAAGGCCCACAAGGCGGGCCTGCCCTGCTACGTGCTCTGCCCGGGAAACATCGGAGGGCCATATTCCGAATACGTCGTCGCTCTGGCAAGGAGGCTGGCGAGCGGTCCCTTTGGGCTGGTGGAGGGAGGTCACAATCCCACGAACATCGTGCACATTGATAACCTCGTGCAAGCGATCCTCTGCGCCATCGACAGTGAGACGGGCGCCGGCCAGAGATACTTTGTGAATGACAGCGAACCCGTAAGCTGGTACGAGTACTGTACTGCTTTGGCCAGCCGCATCGATTGCGAACCCGATTTCTTTGATGTCTCCCGCGAGTCGGTGTTGGCACGACTGAGCCCTGGGAAGCCCGCGCAAGGAGTGGGCGAGCATATCAGGATTGCGCTGTCGGGAGAATTTCGCAATGCGGTCAGTATGCTGCCGGCGATTCGATGGACGAATACCGTTGCGCGGGACGCCTTCGACAAACTTCCCGATGCTCTGCAGAGATCAGTACGTGCAAAAGTGCAGAAACCAGTTCACATCAAGAAACACACAGAAACCAACTTGGAGGACCCTTATCTGAAGGTTCAGGTTCGCCAGCACTATCATTCGCCCGCGAAGCTCGTGACCGAGCTCCATTATCGCCATGCGCTCCACCGCGGTGAGGTTCTGGAATCCACGGGAAAGTTTCTCCGTTTTGCGCTTTGCAGGCCGGAAACATTTCCATCTTTGGTCGACGGGGTCGCCGCCGTTCCACGGGGAGATCCATCCACTCTGCCGGAGAGACCGTAGGACTTTGATGTGGGCAAAGAAAAACGGGGCCGCGTTAGCGACCCCGCAGGCTACCAGCAGTCAGACTAAGACCTGACTGGCCGGGAAGATACTTGTTACGTGGTGCTACCGGCCTTTCGCCGGCAAACGAGACAATGGCAGTTATGAATCGACGGACCCTGATTTCGCGCAAACTATCCCGTGAGGCGCCTGAAATGCCCTGGGCTGAAGTTGCCAGACAACTCCTGCCCTGGAAGTTGCAGGAGTATCACGATCAGTTTCGCATGCTGCTCATGAAACGCTACCTGAATGTATCCTGGAGCGAACTGCTGAGCTGGACGAAGCGAGCAGACTGGCGGTCTTCCAACAAGCTGCCCGGCATGCTCGTCAAGCAGAGCGCTACGGACGGCATTGTACTTTGGAAGACACCTCTTGGAGAATTTTGGGGCCGCAGCGACGATGACAGCCATCTCGCGTTTGAAACGCTCGACGACCTCGTGTTCAAAGCTTACGAGCGGGGCCCGGTAAGACTTCAGCGAGGAGACGTTGTGCTTGACTGTGGCGGCCACCTCGGAACATTCGCTCGGTACGCATTGAATAAGGGCGCAGGTACGGTGGTGGTCTTTGAGCCGGATCCCATCAATGCCAGTTTCATTCGGAAATCCTTCGCCCGCGAAATCCAGGCAAAGCAGGTTCGCCTCGTCGAAGCAGCTCTGATGGACCAATCGGGCGAAGTCTCGTTTGCGCCATTCGAAAGCGCAGGTGGCGTGGTCACCGAGACACCATCTACAGCAAGCCTCACCGTAAAGTCCGTGACCATCGATGAAATTGCGCAGGACCTGCCGCGAGTGGACTTCATCAAAATGGACATTGAGGGCGCGGAGCGGGCGGCCGTGCTTGGAGCGAAGACCAGTATCGCGCGCTGGAAGCCCAGGATGGCGCTATGCATTTATCACTTGCAGGACGATCCCACTCTCATTCCCGCCAGGGTGCTATCCATCTGTCCCGAGTATAAGGTCCTGACCCGGGGCCGATCGCAAGCGTACTTTTACGTCTGACTTCTAGGCTTGCGTGCCGCGCACTAACACATAAAAGTCGCGCATCCGTTGCCGGTCCGCAATCAGTAACACTCCGAAGTAGGAAAGGCCTCCCGTGAGCACTGAGATGGCGAAGCGCAACAGCATGGGCCAACTGGATGGCGTGAGGGCGCGCGCGCCAAGAACCATGATTACCATGACCACAGATGCGCGCAGCGCAGGCAGCATCGCCCGGAGGTATGTGCCTAAAGGCAGCTCAGTCGCCGAAAATGTGCGCCAGACGTACGGGGCGGTAATAAGCGGATAGAGCAGGATCCACGTCGCGGCGATGCCGGCTGTTCCCCATCGGCTGCTGTAGTAAAACGCTGCAGGAAAAACGACCGCAGCGGCGATGGCGCTCCACAGCACGAAGCGCGAGTGGCGCATGGCGTACAGCATGTTGGGAAAGATGGTCGTAATGGAGCGTAACGCCGCATAGATTGCCAGCAGTCGCAGTGGAATGATGGCCGCCGCCCATTTCGGTCCCAGAACCACCAGGACGAATTGATCTGCCACCAACGCCATGCCGAGACTCACGGGGAAAGTGAGCAGTGCCAGCCCCTCGGTGATTCCCAACAGGTAGCGGCGCAGGTGTGGCTTGTCGTCCTGCACGGCCGAGAAGAAGGCCGGGGTTACGCGCGTTATAACGTTGGTAATCTTCTCAACCGGGGTGGACGCGATGGTCCAGGCCAGCGTGTACGCTCCCAGGGGAGCCTGTCCCAATACGCGGCCGGCGACGAGGAAGTCCGAGTTGGAATAGGCGTACCATGCCACTCGTGAACCCAGAACATCTCCGCTGAACCGCAGGGCATGCTTGATCTCCTCCCATTTGGGCCATGCCAGCGCGTGGGGACGCGCCACCAGCGCCATCGCGGCCGCGGCCACCGTAGCGGCAAGAGGGCCCAGCGCAAGGCTCCAATAACCGAACCCAGCCAACGCCAGCGTGATTGTGGTGAGGGCCTGAATCAACGCTCGCGCAGTGTCGAATGACGCCAGCAGCTTGAAACGGAGATCTCCCTGCAAAAGGGCATCGGGCACGACCTGGAATCCAGAGGCCAGAAAGCTGAGGCTCATCAGGACGACAACCGGCGCCAGCCTTGGAGTGTGAAAAAACTTTCCCAGAGGACCGGCTGCCACGCAGGAGATCCCAAACAATAGGCCGCCCGACGCGATAGAAAGCGAGTTGAGCTGCGCTACCTGCCTTCCCGACATTTCGCGCATGGTAATGACCGCCTGGCCCAGACCGAATTCGCTGATCAACGCCACCAGTCCGAGATAGATGGTGGCCATGCCGATGAGCCCGTAATCAGAAGGGGCAAGGATGCGCGCCACCACGATGGTTGATACCCAGGTTAAAAGTTGGGTCGCCCAGCGGCCTGCACCTGTCCACGCGAAAGCCCGGACGATGGTATGGTCGGCGGGCTTTGCCTTCTGCGGCGCCGAAACTGCCATCGCAGCTTCGGTGGCAGCGCCGGTTGGACTATTCAGTTCGGGACCCAAAGAAAACCTGACCTCGGAGCCTGGAGTTTATGGCATCTTGAATGACATAGGGTAGTGTCTCAGTTTGAATCTTGTCGCACGGGTCGTGCAGCATTAGCGTGTCGCATCGAACCCCACCCTACAACAAAATAAACCGCCAATCCTAGCAGCAACAGCCAATCATGCTGTGGATGTGATAGTCTTGATAACCCCACCCTACGCCCCATCAGATTCGCACCTCGGCACTCCGGAGGTAAATGTCGGCTGAAGTCCTTCACAGAGAACAGATTAGCTGGATTTTGCGTAATTCGCGTGCAGAGTCTCTTCCACCGCTTTCCCGACGCCCTGATACTCGAATCCTATCGCCACCATTTCACCTCCACTGAGGAGATTGCGGCCATCCAGGATCAGGGGCCGAGCCATGGAGTGTTTGACCCGATGCCAGTCCAGCGTCTTGAAGACCTCCCACTCGGTCACGATCATGAGAGCGTCTGCATTCTCCGCAGCCTCATGGGGGTCATCGCAGTAATGAATGGAAGGGAATAATGGCTTGGTCTTCTCCATCGCCTGCGGATCGTAAGCTTGTACCTCGGCATGCTCCTGGAGTAGCCTGCCGATCAGGTCAATGGCAGGAGCGAAGCGGATATCGTCGGTTCCTGGCTTGAACGCCAGCCCGAGAACGCCGATGCGCTTGTCCTTCAACACCCAGAGCGCCTGCCGGGCCTTGGCCAGAAAAATGTCGATTCGTTTCTTGTTGATGCACTCTGCTGCTTTCAACAAAGAAACGTCGGCGCCTGCTTTTTCGCCCAGCCGTATGAATGCCTGTACGTCCTTGGGCAGGCAGAATCCTCCGAAGCCGAGGCCTGGGCGCAGGAATTGAGGTCCGATGCGGGGATCCAGGCCCATCGCCTCCATCACCTGGTCCACGTCCGCGCCCATGTTCTCGCAGATATCGGCGATCAGATTGGCGTAGGAAATCTTGACCGCCAGGAAGGAGTTGCACGCGTGCTTGATTAACTCGGCACTGTTGATGCTGGTGACCAAGAGTAGCGGTGGCGCTTTGGGAGGACAGTTTCCCTTGTGGATCGGGCAGGTGATGTTCTGCTGCACCAGCGGCCGATAGATTTCGCGTAGCTGAGCCTCGGTATGCTCGTCGCCCACGCCGATGACGATACGATCGGGATGGAGGAAATCCTCGACAGCCGAGCCCTCGCGGAGAAACTCAGGATTGGAGGCGACCGAAAAGCTGCAGCCCGAGTTGCGCGCGTAAATGGCCAGCGCCCGCTTCAACTTCTGCCCGGTTTGCGTGGGCACGGTACTTTTCTCGATCACCAGCTTCGGGTCGCGCGCCTGGGCTGCAATAAGACGCGCTGCACTGTCGATGGAACTCAAGTCGGCGTCACCATCTTTCATCGGCGGTGTGCCGACGCAGATGAAGATGGCATCACCGAACCGGACCGCTTCGCCCAGGTCGGCCGTGAATGCCAGCCGCCCAGACGCCCGGTTTCCGGCCACAATTTCATCCAGGCCCGGCTCGTAGATGGGCAACGCGCCGCGATTGAGGGTCTCAATCTTGCTCGCGTCATTGTCCGTACACAGCACGTCATGGCCGATTTCGGCCAGGCAGGCACCAGTGACCAGGCCGACATACCCGCAACCTAGAATCGAGATTCGCAAGGAAATCCTCCCACTACACTTACTTGCACGCTAATCGCCAAAGTGTACAGCCTTCCGGGTTAAGTTCCAACTATGCCCTCCGCATCAGGCCTGCTCGGCCACGCACCAAGGCTACGGAGTGATCTCCCAGACAACACCGTGTCCCTTTGAGCCGCCGGCGGAGGCGGTGCCGTAGAGATTACCGCTCGCGTTCATGAGCACATTGCTGAGCGGGTATGCTCCATCGTCGCCGCCGCTAAAATCGTGCAGTGAAGTGTATGTCCAACCGCCGCTTGAGGGCGTCAATTTGAAAATGTTGCCCATCCGATTGGCGCCGTCGCACCGGGTGGTGCCGTATAGGTTGCCCGCTGCATCCAGGGTAAGAGCCGCCCAGGGGCCTGACCCGACGTACTCGTTGTCGGGACAACCATCCTGTCCGGTGAAGCTGTAAAGCACGCTGTAGGTCCAGCTCGCGCCTGAGGGCGACAGTTCGAAAACGACTCCGGCGCCATCCGAGCCTCCATACGTAGTGGCGCCGTATAGGTTGCCCGATTGGTCAAACACGAGGCCAGCGGTGGGATATCCTCCGTCAGCAAGTTGAAAGATGTGGGGCAGACTCTCCGTCCATCGGGATCCTGAGTCGGTGAGCCGAAAGACCGTGCCCGAATAATTCAAGCCACCGTCTTGGGTTGTGCCGTAGAGGTTGCCGGCATTGTCAAAGATCAGTCCGCCGTAAGGTTCATACCCGCCCTCACCCGAAAAGTCATAAAGGACATTTTCTGTCCAGGCGTTCCCGGAAGGAGTCAGCTCGTAAACAGTGCCCGACCCGCCGCCCAGCACCGTCGTGCCGTAGAGATTGCCAGCTTCATCAAAAATCAGCTCTCCAGCGGGAAACTCTCCGTCGGGGGAGCCCTCGAAGAAATGCAACACGGTTTCTGTCCACGGGCAGGATACGGAGCGGCAGAAGGTCGCAGGCGGGCGAAGATTGAAAACCGTGCCGCAACCAAGGCCGCAAAATTGGCCCGGGCCTCCCAGGCTTGCCGTTCCGTACAGGCTGCCATCCGGGCCGAAGATGACTCTGGCCAGTGGTTCAGATCCATCGCTGACGCCTCCCAGAAAGCTATAGAGACCGTCAGCGACCCAGTTGGATCCCGAGCGCTTCAGCCGATAAACCGTGCCCAGGGCTCTGCTACCGCCAGCGAATGTCGTGCCGTAGAAATTCCCTGCCTTATCCGTCGTCAAGCCGGCATAGGGAGCTGCTCCGTCCTGTCCGCCGCTGAAGGTGTGAATTACGCTGAAGGTCTGCGCCGGCGCCGCGGGCAGTGCGACGATCGTCAGCGCGCAAAGCAGCATCAGCGCGAAGCTTGTCCGCCGCAGGCTGTTGCGCGAAATTGGTGTGTAATATTTTGGCAGAGTCATGGGGTTCTCCTTCACTGATACGGACGTTGACGTGCCTCTTGCCGTGGGTTCGCGTTCTTCTGTTTGACTAATCCGGGTGTCACCGCTCATTTAAGTATCTTCGTAACGGGCTGGAGTCTAAAGCTTCAACGCTACCACGCCCAAGCTCCGTCCGGCGGGAGCGACGTTTTATCGGGTAGCGCATCCCTTTTGCCGGCGCCCCACCCAATCGCGATTTGGGTGAGAGTTTTTCGACCTTTCATTGCATGTACACCACTTCCAGCGGCTTGGAGAACCGGACATCAACCTGAATCCCAGCCTGCTTCAGCGCCTCCAGGGTTTCGGGAGTCGGGTCGACTAATGCGGTTTCCTGTAGATGCTTCTTTAGATCGTCAAGCCTCCAGAATTGCAGCGGAGAATACTCCGACAAGTTCACCTGGATTCGTGCCGTGGGAATATCCGCCGTTCCTTTTGGAGCAAGCAGCAGGATAACTTCGTCAGGATGGCGGGAGTAGTGGGCCGCCTCCAGGTGAAGCATCGAATTATTGAACAGAATGAAGCGCTTGCCATCCTTGTCAAGGGCAGCTTCCAGCGCCAGATACCGCCGGGTGGCAGTCTGCTGGCCGAAAGGGTCAATCGACTCGGGGTGTCGAACCGTCATCCATTGGTTGGCGGCGCCCCAGGCTGCCAGAAGCAGAAATATTCCCGCTGCAATGCGGTAGCTATTGTGGAAGTGACGCCACGTCCAGCAGGAAAACGCCACCGCGACACCGGGCAGAGCGCCAATGAAATAGCGTGCCAGGAAGGCACCGGTCTTCAGTTCGGCCACCACAAAGCCCGCCAGTGGGATGCACAAACATAACCAGCCGAGAGCTTCGGCTGGCTGCATCTCCTCGATGGTATTTTCTCTGCCGGCAAGCTTCGTTAAGCACACCCAAATTGCGATCAGCGCCAGCAGGAACAAGCCATCAGGAAACAGCTCCGAGAAGACTCCCTTCAGCTCGAAAAACGAGGGATGCGCCCAAAAATTCGAAGCAAACTGCCGCGAAAAGGCCATCGCCAGCGGTGACAGAACTGCGGCGGGAACGGCAACTCCAACCAGTCCGGCGATGAGCTTGGGCGCGGGACGCCTCCACGGTCGCCAGCGGCTGACTTCCCAGACAGCATAGGGAACAATGTTAAGAACGGCATAGTAGTGCATGGTGACAGCCAAACAAAGGACAATGCCAAAAAAGAAAGCAGACCATTTGCTATTGTCACGGGTACAGGTCCAGATCCAGAAAGCTATTGCCGACAGCACGAAATAGAACGCGTAGGGCCGGGCTTCGTAGCCGTAGTAGGGCAGGAGAGAACAGGTCAATACCGATAGCGCAACCAACCCATTGAGACTATCGGTAAGACGACGGGCGCAATCGAAAGTGACAAGTAAGCCTGCGACCATGGCTATGGCTGATGGCAGCCTGGCAATGACTTCGCTATAGCCGAACATCTTCCCCCATGCCCTCATCAACAGGTGATACCCGGGCGGCATCGTATCGGAAGCATGGGCAAGAGCTTGCCACATCGTCGCTATATCGGGCACCCGGCTGATACGAACGATGAAGAGTTCGTCGAACCAATAGAGACGATGCGAAGCGATGTAGATACTGGTAGCAAGATAAAAGAAAGCCAATGCCATAGCGCCAGCAAAGGCCCAAGTATTGGCGACGCGCGCGCGCCGAAACGTCTCAAGTCTTCCTCCATAATGTGGGGAAGCTTCTGGGTTCTCCGTGGCCGTGACTCTAGTAGCGGTCATAGCAAATCACTGACAATAATAATGACGAAACACTAACAAAGCTAATAGCACTACTAATGATACCGTCGCTCCTGCGAGCGACTTAAAATACGTGCACTTTCCGGATCACTGGTCACAATTCCAAATTATGAATTTCGCGTTTATTTCTCGTTTAACGGGCCTATTTCGATTTGGACGACCTGGAAGTCGTCCGAGGACCTCAATCGCGTTTCTAGGGCCATTTCCGGCCATTTGCGGGGCACTTCAGCGATGGTTGCAACGGTAAGATCGCGGTT
This sequence comes from uncultured Acidobacteriaceae bacterium, assembly GCA_963703645.1. Taxonomy (GTDB): domain Bacteria; phylum Acidobacteriota; class Terriglobia; order Terriglobales; family Acidobacteriaceae; genus Bog-257. The sequence goes on along the minus strand of CAVPFD010000029.1, from coordinate 152,301 downwards.
CTTGCCGCGAGCTTGCCGACATGGCTGTCATCCCATGCAAGCTGGCTGGCACTGTTCATTTCTCACCTTAGACGCGGCGGCGAACCATACATTCCGAGTAAGCGACGCCCGGCCTTATGCTCCGGAGGACTCGCCGTGCGTTTGCTCGGGGGCTCTTCTGCAAGACTCTTAATAACCGCATCGGCGACCATAGCGTGGCCGGCGGCGTTGTAATGATAGTCTCCGAAGATGAAGAGGTTCAGGTACCAGCAACCAGGCTGGATGCGCGGGCATGCCGCCTTCGCGGCGAAGAACGCTGGAAACACCGAGACAAAGCGTTTGCACCTGCCTTGGCACCAGTCGCGCCAGATACGGACCTGCCTGGAATCTACGGTGTCGTGAACGATCTGTGGCAGATGAGGGTAGACGACAATGCTAATGGGGATATTGCGCTTTTCGAGTTCCTCCCACAGGAGGTTCATCTTCGCCTCCTCCCTGGCGATGCCGCCCTCCACTCCGAGCGGCGCATAGCCGGCTCGGTGTGGGTCTGTTTCATTAACCTTCCGATAGGTCCATGCTGTCATCTCCATGTCAAAGGGGTCGCCAAAATACCCCTCCGTGAAGTGATAGTAGCCGTGACTGACAACAAACCGCTCGAAGAATTCGAAGACGCCGTCACTGAGCAGGAGGTCCCTAGCCACATGACTACGCACCTTCCTATACCAAGATCTGGGACGCAAGGGTTCCGGTGGGGGCGCAGCGCCCTCGCCGAAAGCATCATCGTGTCGCTCAAGGACGGCCTCGTGGGCGACGCCTGAGCTGTCGAGGAAGACGATTACTTCGTCGAACTCGACTCCGGCCGCGAGCACTATGCGCGCCACATTCAGGTAGTTGGAAGGAGAGTAGCCGGCGGCCCCTCCATTGAGGAAGTCGTATTGCGGGAAGTGGTCCGCGATTCCGCCGACATAGCTCTGGTGCCATGCGATCATGCCCGCCGTCATTGAATTGCCCAACATCAGGATTCGAGGGACGCCATCGGCACGAGGAACGTTCCTGATCCTCTCATCCCGAAGGCCGAGACTGTTGGTGAGGAAGTCATACGTTTCTCCCCCCCACTGCTCAATGGTGGCGCAATTGGGTTTGAAGGCGTGATGCTGAACCGGATCACGGACGCCGCAATTCCTTACCGTTTGTGACGCGGCCGACCGTCGAATCGCAGCGCTGTAGAAGTAATCGAGAGTGATGAACGCTATCGTGCTGAGGGCGAGGGACACCAGAAACCACATGAGCCCGATCTGGCGCTGCGAGCGTTGATATTTGCCGCTCAAAATATCGAGGTCCTCATAGGTAAACGCAATCGTGGTGCGGTCTGCCTAAACGTACTAGGTTCGTAGGCATGGCGGAACCGCCGGTCCGGGACGCGGCAAGGGTGCCCCATGGCCAGAGTGTTTAGCCTGGGATTCATTTGCCGGTTTCGGATCCTAGCTTTGGCGATCTTCACCCTATCCACCCCAGCCAGGTCTTTATGCTGCACAAGTATTTGCAGGTGGACACTTTACGCAGCCTTCAGCTATAAGGTATCCAGCCTCGGCTGAGGCGAGGGGGGACGATGTCCGTTGGGGTGGCTGCGACTAGTGAGGCACGGTTAAAGGCCGATACCTCACAATCGCGACGTCTTGCCACATTTTCCGTTCTGGCGGCACTTGCAGTCCTCGCCTGGCACGCACAATCCAAAACCCGGTTTGAAATGGACTGGCAAACCGCGGGTTTCCTTCTTGCGCTTGTGGTTCTGATTCGGCCATTCTCCAGAATCGTATTCATATTGCTGGCTTCCGTCGAAGTATTGGCAATCGTCATCGCACTGCCCGCAACGAATACGAACCGACTACTCCAATTCTTCGTATTTGTAACCATAGTATCCACTGGAATCTATGCTTTGATTCGCCGTGGTTTCCGCAGGCTCGACTCCGGAACATGGCTGAACCTGTTCCAGCCGCTGTTGCGCCTTCAGTTGGTGATCGTGTATGCACTGGCCGCCTGGCATAAGTTGAATTTTGATTTCCTAAATCCCCAATCCAGCTGCGCCGTCTTCTTATATGAGAGAACGCCGTTTTGGAATCTGCAGGCGAGGGGAAATGCGATTCGTTGGGCATTAATCCTTGGCACTATCGCCACGGAAATGCTACTACCAGTGCTGCTTTCGATCCGCCGGACGCGCAATTTCGCAATCTGTTACGCGGTCATTTTCCATATCAGCCTGGGACTGAGCGAGTTCTATGCATTTTCCATAACCATGATTTCCTTGCTGTTCCTGTTTACTCCGGAAAACTTTTGCGACATTGTCGCCGAATACTGGATTGCCCGAAAACCCTGGGCCAGGACCATATTGATTACCGGATTGTTGGCAGTGCTGGCCATCATAGTAGTGTGGACTGCGATTACCTTTGGACCGTCCATTTCCGAGATGCGGCAACTATCGGGTGCTCGACCAATACTGAATATAGTCTGGGAAAGTGTTGCATACTGGGCTTGGTACTGGATGTTACTGGTCTATCTTCTCCCGCTGGCACTGTTCATCTGGCTCTGGTACCGCCAGCCTGCTTGTTTTCAGCCTGCGGCGCATAGTTATCGTCCCATTCCGGCGATCTTCTGGATCATACCGGCCCTTCTAATCTTCGACGGCCTCAATCCCTACCTTGGATTGAAGACCGATACTGCATTTGCCATGTATAGCAACCTGCGTAGCGAAGGCGGAACAACCAATCACTTGATCTGGCGCCATCCGCTGGCTCTTGCAAACTATCAGCAGGACCTGGTGCAGATCGTCGAGTCAAGTGACCCGGGCCTGAGTGCCGCTGCGCAGCGAGGTTGGCCGATGCCTTTCTTTGATCTGCAGAAAAGGGTTTCCGGCCTTGCCAGGGAAGGCCAGAAGAACATTTCGATTACCTACATCCGGAATGGGAAGCTTACTCGAGTAGAAGCGGCGGAGTTGGACCCCGATCTGGCGAGACGGCCTTCCTTGCTGGAAAGAAAACTCCTGCGCTTCCGCGCCATCAGCCGTGAGGGCTGTCCCCATTAGAGCTGCGAACCTGCACAATCCGTACCAGTGGTGTCAACCGTGAGCGTTTGAATGTGGCGGTTGTATGTAGTAAAGCAAGATCGAGTGTCCGACCAAAGCGACGGGTGTGTAGCCGGCGAGCCACGAAAACCCGTCATCAGGAAGGCCGAATCCGCCGGTTTTGAGCGGTAGAAGACTTATCGCTATCCAGCCACTTACTGGCTGATGCGGGGCGAGCACCTGAAATGGCGGAAGGCCAAATTTGCTTAAATCCAGTTTCGAGCTGCCTGCGTAAGCAATCGATATTTGACTCACATGTCTTTGCTTCAGGGTATCGGACAAGCGCAACAAGTCCTGGCCCCAGTCCAAATCGCTGTCGATGAGAATCTTTTCCGGATGCCGACCGGCAAATTCGTTGAAGTAAGGTAAGTAGTCGGGGTGGGCCCGGATCGATGAAGTGAGGTGCCAGGCCAGCAGAGCAAGGATTATCACAGGGCCGGCATAAGGCGGCTTTGTGCTGTTCCAAAACCGGCAAGCGCCTACACCAGCGATAATGGCGAGCAGCGGATAAATTGGAAGAATATGACGAACGCCGATGTTGATGTGACTCGGCATGCAGACTAGAAGGACAGTCAGAGCTGCTACCAGCGGCGCAAGGGCAATCCAATTTACCTGGCCCGCCCAAGCCGACTTCGCGAGATAAAAACCTCCCACAGCTACCACAATCAAGAAGGGAATTGTTGACTTGACGGCCAGAGCGACAGGGAAGAAGTACCACCAGCCGGTTTCCCGAATGTGACCGAGCAGATAGCTCTTGTGGCCGGTCGCCTCCTTAAAGCGGACCTTGGCCAGTCCCTGAAAAAAGGCAGGCGCTGGAATGAAAGGATACTCTGCGACGGAATACGCTGCGTTATGCAACCTGCCGGTTGTGCCAAACAGTTGATCGATGGTGTAGTGGGGTCTCGCAGCTGCGTCGGTTGCGGAGCTGAAAGAGAACCGGTACCCGGCCCATACGACCAGGAACATGACAACAGCGGCAAGAGCAATGGCTCGCCCCCATAGACTCCTGCGGGGCGCTACAGCGTTTTCCTTGGCGTGGCGAGGCAGGACCCATCGCGTAAGCGGCAGAGTGAAACCGCAGGCTGGCAGAAAGACCAGGGCGCTGAATTTAGAGAGAACGGCCAGTGCCGCAGCCCCACCCAAGATGGCGGCCCAACGATAGGTTGGTTTTTCAAGAAAGTTGATGTAGGCAAGGAGAGCCGCCGTGAAAGTGGCGGCGGCAGCCATGTCTGTAGTTGCCAGTCCAGAGTGGGCCAGTACAACCGGCGAAGTGGTAAACAAAAAAGTAGCTATAAGTGCAGGCCAGTTGCCATATCGCGAGCGTGCCCAGTACCAGACGAGGAAAGTGGCGAACAGGAAAAACGGCAGCACCCCTGCTCGCGCCAGAGCTAGATTGTGAAGATACCGGCCGTTAGCAAAGAGAAGTTCGTTGCCTTCGATCCAGAGGTTTCGGTGGTCCTGCAATCTTAGACCGGACAGGTAAGGGCCTAGCGCCGCAGCAATGCGCGCCAGCGGCGGATGCAGTGGCTCGAACGTATAGGTTCCCCATTGCAGCCATTCCAGGCCGGTGGCTAGATGGGCTGGTTCGTCTGTTGTCTGGCTAAAGACGTGATAGGTGGAAACGATGCGCGCGACGCCGATCGCACAAAGCGCGGTAAGAGCAATCAATGCGAGCAAGTTCTGCCGGGCATCCCGAGCGGGCGCGGCGTCGCGCTTTAGCTGTACATCCGATACTGGCAAGCTATGTACTTCGCTGGGCATAAGCGCGTCTTGGGTCAGACCGCGACCCTTTGCGTTGACTCTGCGGAAAAGCATGGACGAGGGCTTACAAGCAAACAGCAGGTCCCTCGACTCGCGCCCGCCCGACCTGAAGCGGGTCGGGCAAGACAGGCGGGCGCTCGCTCGGGACGACAATTCTAATTTTCATTCGAGTTATTCGGTACATAGAGGCTGGCCTCGGCCACCAGGCACATCTAAGGTGCGAACGACGTGATAGCTCATCAGGGCTTTTGCCATGGATGGCTGTAGCTGCGGCTCGTAGTTGTAAAACTGCAACGCCCAAACCCTGGCGCCAGGATGGTCGTGGCATGCCGTCTCGTAGTTCCGGCCGACAATTTGGTTCCAATCGGAGGTCACGTAATAGAAGAGCGGCGTTGAAAAGAATTCAGGAGTGAGAAAAACGAGGTCTGAGCTTTCGATCTGAGGGACCAGCGCCGCGGCAAACAATTTATAGTCCGCCCTGCCGGCTGACACATGGGTGTACTCCCGCAATCCTGAATAGTGCGCGATGCCAATCGCTATGAAGAGCACAGCGGCCAAAATGCGGTACTGGGCCAGGCGAACGATGCCGGCGGCAAGAACCATTAGAAGATAGGGCGCTATTAGAATCATTCCCCTGGCGTTGAAAATGGGTTTGAAAAGCGATATGACCGCGAGGGCGGCAAAGGGAACAACCGCGAGGATCAATACCAGCGCCTGATCGCCGGCCAGAAAGCGGCTGTTGGCGCTTATAGGCCGCCACGCGACGAGCGAGTTCCAACTTCTCTGGATAACGATTGCTGCAAAAGCAAGGAGAAACGGCAGGACGGTCATCATCTCTGTTGTTCGTAGGGTTGGATTGGGCGGTTTCGCCAAGGTTCTTGCCACGAAAACGAAGAACAGAATGGCCAGTGCCGCCAATACTGCCGCGAAAAGCCATCCCTTGGAAGATGGTCCCGTTGTATCGGCGAGAAGCCGATCCTCGGTTCCGCGCACTGAGGATGCCCCAATGACGAACAAGGCTAAAGAGAGCAGAAAGAACAACCAGCGCAAAGCTGAAAGATGAGGGTCGTCGCTGAGAGGAATCGGTCCGCGGTCGGGGAAGACTCCAGAGGAATATCCCATCAGGGGAAATACGAACCCGAACTGCAAGTATTCGCGGGCATAGACAAGAGCGTTGCTACTTAGTGCGGCGAGCGTGTTTCCGTTCTGGTAAGCCGAGGAGGCGAGGAGCGGGCTTCCCAGAATCAGAACCAGGAACTGAAGCCTGGCGGCGCTGGGCAGCGGCTGTCTTTGGCTCCAGGCGCTCGCCAGGGTCCAAAACATGTGAGCCGCCAGAATCAGCCAGAAGAAGATGTGCGTACAGAGTCCAACCAGGAGAACGGCGGCATAAAGAAATCGCAGACCGCGCGATGCATGGCCCTCTCTGGCGATTAGTATAAGCAGGATTGTCGCCAGTAGCCCGAGGCAGCACGCGAGGGTAAACATGCGGGCTATACGGCTCCAGAAAATGAGGTGGCCGTTCACTGCTACAAGGGCGGCAGCGATCCATCCCGCGGCGGACTGGCGCGTGAGCGCTCCCAGCCAGAAGACGAGCGGGATGCAGGCCGTTCCCAGCAGGGCAGAGGGCAGACGCATCGACCAGGTGCTGGTCCCGAAGAGTTTCGTCCAGCCCCACATCAACAGGTAGAAGGCCGGCGGATGCGTGTCGGAGTTCAGGGTGCTGGTCAGCACTTTGGTGAACGTCAGGCGCTCTTCCGGATAGGAAATTCCGTGCGGCAAGCGGATGCCCGGAACGTACATTTCGACGTGGGTTACGCTGTTTTCGCCGAGATTGTAGAGCCTGAGGAAGCCGCCAACGATAACCAGCAAGGCCAGTCCAGCAATCGTAGGCCAGAAAGATCTGTTCGCTTTGATCGTCATCAAGGACGGTCGACTACCGAAGGATCTTCAATTCCGGATGCGATTGCGCCGGGTCACCCGCAAACACGGCCATGCGTTCGGCGTCGTCGAGGGCGTCCGCCTTCGCCCAAGCCCGCGAACCGAGCAGCGCTTTGGCAAGGTGTACCGGCTGGTAGGTGATGCTTGGCCACAGGAAGACTTCGTTGGTACACCAGCATTCCTTGGCATGAACGCTGCGGCGCAACGCCTGCGCCTCGGGCGAGTGCCAAATCTCGCGAAAGCTTTTCTGGCGCAGATTGCCGATGGGAGGGTGCATCTCGCAGAAGCTGACGTCGCCATTGGCATAGACCACGCCGCTCAGCACTCCCGCGCGGCAGGGAACGACTTGCGTCTCCTGCTCCGCGGTCTTCACCTTGGCCCACTGCAACATGGGTTCGACCAGCGATCCGTAGCGCTTTTCCTCGCGCGGCGCCCAGAGCCGCCGTGCATATTGGTATAGCTCTTCGTACGCCCTCAGGTCGGGAAGTACCAGCGACTTGTTCTTGCGTTCGCCGCGGATGAGCGCCAGGTTGTGATGGTCCATGGCGGGGCAGCGCTCGTACAGGTAAGTCGTCAGCCGCTTAATTTCGTCAAGATTCTCGGATGTGACCGTGGAGATGGAGTGGATGCGCAGCCGAGGTTCGGTGATCTGCATCTCGGCGAGGGCCTCGTAGGTTTCCAGCAGCTTGGCAAAGGACTTCGAGTTACCGCGGAAGCGGTCGTGATACTCGGGCATGCCGTCGATGGAAAGCTCGCAGACGAATAGTTCGAGGCTCTTTTCCTCGAAGATATTGTTGAGTGCCTTTATGGTGCGCTCGGTGAAGTATCCATTCGTGGGAACGTAAATCTGCTCGACGCCATTGTTCTGAATGAAGAAGCGGCAGATCTCCGCGAACTCAGGCCGCAGGAAAGGCTCGCCGCCGGAAAGGTTGAGGTTCTCGATTCGTCCCAGGTCGCGCGCCAGCGCGAAAATCTCCTCCACCTTCAGGTCGTCACGCTGATTCAGGTTTCGCCAGTAGAAACAGTGCTCGCAGGTCAGGTTGCAAATGGAATTGATGAACAGGATCAGAAATGGCGGCGTCCCGACGCTTGGAAAAGCAAGGTTCTTCCAAGTAAGCTTACCGTGCCTGACGATACGTTCAATAGTGTTCATCGGCTCTCTGTGGCAAAAGCGCCGGAGCAAGAGTTGGCGCCATAGTTGTAAGGCGGTTCCGACTACTATAGCACTTGCTGTCCTGACTGAGTATGAAAGTTAGTCAAATCACGTTACCGGGGATGGAGTGACAGATTCTCAATCGCCGGCTCGCGCGAAGCTGTCCAACCCGTTCAAGAACATCATTCGTCTGGCTACCGGTGACCTGGTCGCCAAGGCGACCAGCTTCTTTGCTTTTGTCTATCTGGCGCGAATCCTGGGTGTGGCGAACTTCGGCGTGCTTGAGTTCGCGGGCTCCGTGCTCGCCTACCTGCTGCTGATCGCCGACTTCGGCTTCGAAATGTGGGGAATCCGCGAAGGCGCCAACAGCAAAGACATTCCCGGCCTGGCGGCGCGCGTGGTGCCGATTCGTCTGCTGCTCGCCTGCGTCAGCTTCGCGATTCTGCTGCTCTTCCTGCCGCTTTTTCCTCACTACCCAAGCCTGCGAGCGGTACTGGTGATCTACGGACTGACCGTCTTTGCCCAGGCGGTGAACCTGAAGTGGGTGTTCCTAGGACAGCAGCAAATGTCGGGAGTGGCCCGCGGCCTGGTGATCGGTCAGATTGTTTTCGCTGCGCTGGTGGTGGCGTTTATCCACAACCCGGTTGGGCTGGTCTGGGTGCCGGCGTTCAAGCTGCTGGGCGAGTTGGTCACCGCCGGGTACTTCGCGCGATGGTTTGGCCGAGTTCATGGACGTTTTGCGCTCAACCTGACCTTGCGCGGAGCGAAGGCCATTCTGAAGCCGGCTTTCACCATCGGATTCTCGCTGGCCATGGGTTTGCTGAACTATAACTTCGACGCGGTGCTGTTGGGATTCCTGCGAGGGCCAACCGTTGTCGGCTGGTACAACGCCGCCTATAAGCTGCTGCTGGTTGGCCTCAGTGTTGCGCTGACATACTTCGCGGGACTCTTTCCCGCGCTTTCGCGCCTTTACGTTGCAAACCGCGAAGAGTTTCGCCTGCTGGTGCAGCGCACATCCGAGCTGTGGCTGGCTTTCGTTGTGCCGCTAGTGGTTGCTGGAACATTCCTCGCCGGACCGGTAATTCGCTTCTTATACGGCGCTGCGTACGACAATTCGGCGGCGCCCTTCAGGATTCTGCTCTGGTCAGCGGCTTTGGTGATATTGCGCTGGGTGTACATGGACTCGCTTCGAGCCACCGGTCACCAGGCCCTCGATCTCCGTTGCGCCATCACGTCTGCCAGTCTCAACGTTGCGCTGAACGTTCATGTTGATTCCGCGCTTTGGGATGATCGGCGCGGCTTCTGCCACCGTGTTCGCTGATCTCGTCTGGTTCGTCATGTCCTACTACTATTTCCGGCGCGCGGTCATGACAGACGGAGCATTTCCTCGCCTTGTGGGACCACTGCTCGGCGGTGGCGCGATGTGCGCCGTACTGTGGTTCACACGATCGCTGGATTGGCCGTGGCGGCTTCTTCTGAGCCTCGCGGTGTACCTGGCGGTGCAGGCGCCCTTCGGCAGTTGGAAGCAGGCTAGGGCTGCTTTTCGACGATAAAGTTGCCCAGAACCAGCGCATCCATTTCACTCTTCGAAAATGTATTGAACGCGTTGGCCGGGGTGTTCACGATCGGTTCGCCCTTAAGGTTGAAGGAGGTGTTAAGCAGGGCCGGCATGCCGGTTGCCTGACCGAATCTTTCGATCAATTGATAGTACCGGGGACTGGCATCGCGAAACACGGTTTGCAACCGGCCCGTGCCGTCCACGTGCGTAATGGCGGGAAGTGAGTTCTGCCGGCTCGGCCTCACCGGCACGACGTAGAGCATGTAACGGGCCGGATAGTGCTGCATGGCGTTCGGCAGCTCAAAGTAGGTTTCCGCACATTCGGCCAACACAGACGGGGCGAAGGGGCGATACGGCTCGCGAAACTTGATCTTGGTGTTGACGATGTCCTTCATCCCGGCGTTTCGCGGGTCGGCCAGAATGCTGCGGGCACCCAAAGCGCGTGGCCCCCACTCAAAACGTCCCTGAAACCAGCCGATGACCTTCCCCTGCTGCAAACGATCGACCACAACATCCATCAGCCGATCGTCGTCCTCGATGTGCTGATAAGAGATCCTGTTGGTGTCGAGAAAATCCTTCACTTCTGATGGCTGATACTCCTTGCCCCAGTAGGCATGGTCCATGCGAAATCGCCTGGGATTGCCCAGCAACATGTTGTCCGCCCAAAGGGCGGCACCTAATGCACCGCCGCCGTCTCCCGCCGATGGCTGTATGAACAGCTCCTCAAAAGGCGTCTCGCGCAAGATGCGCTGGTTGGCGACGCTGTTGAGGCCCACGCCGCCGGCGATGCACAGGCGCTTCATGCCAGTTTCTTTATGGAGGCCTCGCGCCATGCCCAACAAGACCTCCTCGGTCACCTGCTGGATGCTGGAGGCAATGTCTGCGTAATGCTGGTTCAGTTTACAGAGTTCATCGTAGTTCGAGGGTGGCGCGCCGAAGTAGGTGGGAAAACCGGACGCCGCCGTGAAGAAGAGCATCTTGGGCGGGCGCGGCTCGCCGAACAGTTGCACGAAGCGGCCGTTGAATGTCTTTTCGGTGGAGTGTTGGAAGCAGAAATAATCCATGTCGAGAGAGAAGGAGCCGTCGGATTCCTGCCGGATCAGCTTCCACACCTTGTCCACATAGCGCGGCTGGCCATAGGGCGCCATCCCCATGACCTTGTATTCGCCTTCGTTGACCTCGAAGCCCAGGAAGGCGGTGAACGCGCTGTAGAGCAACCCTATCGAATGGGGGAACATCATCTGCTTGCGTATCTCGATCTGGTTACCGCGTCCCACTCCCCAGGTGCCCGTCACCCATTCCCCTACGCCATCCACTGTCATGATGGCAGCCTCTTCAAAGGGTGAGCACAGAAAAGCGCTGGCTGCATGAGACAGGTGATGCTCGCAAAAGAGCACTTTATCTTTCGGTATTCCCAAGTCGGCGGAGATCTTCGCTCCTACCCACAGCTTGTCCACCATCCAGGTAATCATCGCTTCACGGAATACTTTGTAGGACTGTGGATAGGTTTGCAGAACCGTCATCAGGATGCGATCGAACTTGCGGAAGGGCTTCTCGAAGAAGGCGACATAGTCCACGTCAGACCCTTTGATGCCACCAGCTTCCAGGCAAAACTTTATCGCGCTCTCCGGATAGTCGTAGTCGTGCTTGATGCGGGTGAAGCGTTCCTCTTCCGCGGCAGCAACCAGTTGGCCGTCGCGCAACAGCGCAGCGGCGGCATCGTGGTAATAGCAGGAAATTCCCAGGATATTCAAAGTGCATTCCTCTGAGACATTGCGATTTACCGAAAACTCATTCTTACAGATGGGTTGTATCAGGACACGGCTTTAGCCGTGCCGCCAAGATGTGGACGAGATAACGGCTTTAGCCGCTGTGAACAGGGGCTAAAGCCCAGTGGAGAAGAAACGCCTTCCGGCACGACTGAAGTTGTGCCCTGATACAAAACGTTCGCTAGCAGAGGTGCTTGCAGCCCGTAAGCCGCGCCCTGTTACAAACCGAATTATGAAAACGCTCACTACGAATTACTGAATAGGGTCCGGAAGGCTGCTGTTACCGGGGTGTGCAGGCACTTCTTGAACCAGTCCTTGTGCGACAAGAAACTGCGATATCTCCTCTGCCGCCATCTTATGCATGTCAGCCGTCCAGTGAAAATGCGATTCCAGCTTGACGCCGGTTTTGGCCGCCTTCACGAACCGAGGCCGCAAAAACAGGCAGGCTACATTCCGCTCGCGGCAATAGTCGTCAAGATATAGCTCCTGGTCCGACATGCTATCGCTCAGGTCATCAACCTCTTCGTACGCCGGCAAGTACACAAAGACGGGTACGGCGCCGATGCTGCGCGTGGTGCCGACAATTTCATCCAGGATCGGCACTGTCAGTTCCCGCGCCTCGCGCTCGCTCATGCCCAAGGCCCAGCGAATCTTTTGGGTCAGAATCACCGCCGTGTCAACGGCCTTGGAGCGATAGGGTTCCTCAGCAAGCACCTGCTCCGGGGTCGGCACCGGCACATTCGTCAGCTTCAGGCCAGCGGGCGTCAGGTCGAACTTCGGCTTGGCAAAAGCGAAGAACTTCCAGAGGTTGCGGTGGATATCCATGTGCGCGAAGCCGAGAAGGACCACGTCAGGGTGGTACTTGACTCCCTCTTCCTTCAGGTACAAAAGCATCTGATCCTGACCGTAGCCTTGAATGCCGAGATTCAAGACTTCGGTGTGGGGAAGATCGGCCTCGAGATAGTGCGAATAGGTCTCGTCGTCGGAAACATCGGTCCCGAAGGTGAAGGAGTCGCCCAGGACGAGGATTCTCTGTTTTCCGGGCGTGCGGGCGTATTCGTACTCGGTGGTGCCGCGCAATCCCTTGGAATTGCTATTCACGAACTTGCCCGGGCCGAACGGAGTCATATTCTTCACATTGGGCATCAGCGCCCAGCCACGCGTCGGGTGATACTCCGAGTACTTTCCCGTCCACTCCTCGTGCCGCCGGTGCAACACCACCCAGAAGAGCCTCCAGGACGAATTGTCGCCGCCCAATACCGCCTTGCGCACGCTCTGATGCAAGATCAGGTCGGTCGCCAGAAACAGCCGAGGGGCAATCTCGAGTATCACGGCAAGCCAGACGATGGAGATGACCAGCTTAACCGGCCAGCCCAGCGGTTTCGATCCAGTCGTAACCGGCTCGATCGGTTTGTTAATAACTGGTTCGATTGCGGGCATCAGGCACACAGCATCCCAGCACGGGCGCAACCTCAGCCGAGTGACGAGCAACGGACTGCGAGAAAAGAGCCCCTAGAAAAATGAGTAAATGAATGGAGCGATGGCGGAACTCTGCGCCAGAATCAACAATATGGCGAAAAGACCCAAGGTGATCAGGATTGGTGTCATCCACCAACGCTTGTTGCTCCAGAAGAAGGAAAACAGCTCTCCGGCAATTCCAAAGCGATGGCCAGTGGTCTTCAGGAAACCCATCGGAACTCCTACTCTCGAGAGCGAATCGACTTAACAAAAATTAGTGGCAATTTGGCTTCCAAAATATCCCGAGACCCAATTCTAACCTCGATTCTGGAAACCAGACAACGGCCCCAGCCGAACGACAGAGATTCACGGCTGCCTTTCCAGGACCGAGCGGATGACGAACAGTGGACGCCTCTTCACTTCGTCATAAATCCGACCGATGTATTCACCCAAAATTCCGGTGCAGATCAGTTGAATACTCGCCATCAGGAGCAAGGCGCACATCAGGCTGGTGTAGCCCGTGACAACGTTGTCGCGAAAGATGCCCAGATGATAAATCCGCATTACCGCCAGGGTGAAGCCGGCAAGACTGGCGAAGGCCGCCATGATGAGGCCGAAGGCCAGTCCAAGGCGCAAGGGTTTATAGCTGAATCCTAAAATAGCGTCGAAGCCGTACTTGAACAGATGCAGCAGGGTTTGTTTGGGCTTGCCGCTCACCCGGTCGGGGCGGTCGAAGTTGACGAAGACGGTCCGGAACCCGACCCAGGAGCGCAGGCCAGGAATGAATCGATTGGTTTCTTGCAGGTCGGTGAGCACTCGGCACACTTTGCAGTCCATCAGTCCGAAGACGCCGACGCCGAGCGGGATCGGATAGTCCGATATATAGCCCAACGTGCGGTAAAAAAGCGGAAAGAGGAGTCGCCTGAGGCCGTGCTCTCCGCGGCTGGTCCGGCGGGCGATCACCACCTCGGCACCCTGCTTCCAAGCCGTTACCATTTCCGGAATCAACTGAGGCGGGTCCTGAAAGTCGCCGTCCATGATGATGACGGCATCTCCCTGGGCCAGCGAGAGTCCTGCGGTAATGGCCTGCTGATGGCCCCAGTTGCGGGAGAGGTCTGCGACCACTACGGTGCTGGGATGCGAGTCATGAATCCTTGCGAGCAGGCTTAGAGACTGATCTTCGCTTCCATCGTTGACGTAGATCACCTCCCACGGCTGCTGGAGGGTGTCCATCACACCGTGGATGTCCGCGTTGAGGCGCTCCAGAAGGAGTTCTTCGTTATAGATCGGAATGACGATCGAGATGATGCGGACACTCTCCCCGCACTGCTAGATCTTCTGCAGTGCGATCCTTCTACCCAGAGCAAAAACGTTTGGAGCAGCTTTGGCCAGCATATTATCAAGCATCTGCACTCCCCTTAAAAGCGGTGCGGGTAAGGGTATGTACGCAGTCTTGGCGGTGACGCCCCCGGAGTTCAGGAATATCAGGCATTCACAGGGCTCGTCACGCACGATCCGCCAGCCGGGCTGAGAGCGCGAAAATGAGTCGTGATTGTCGAACAGGAGCCGCGGAATGGCATTGTTTCCCGCCCACGGGTCGTCGGGGTCGGTACAGATGCAGTTTTCGTCGAAGACGTTCACATCAAACGAATAGCCCTCATGCCGCATCGCCCGTAACACCGCGCAGAAAAGGAGGCTGGCTTGCACTTCATGCATCAGCAGGAATCCACCGCAGCGCAGCACACGGCGCGCTTCATCAAGAAAACGAACAGGGTGAGGTACGTGGTGGACCACATTGCTCTCAATAACGAAGTCGAGAGATTCGCCAAGAAACGGGAGATGGAGGGCGTCCACGCCGCCAATGTCGAGGTAGTCGTGCTCGGTGAGATCGGTGAGCAATAACTTCCTGCAGCGAATGAATTCGCGGCTGAATCCGGCACCGCAACCGACATCCACGCCGACAGAATCGGGCCCAGTGTACCGGTTCATCCATTCGAAGCGGCTCTGCAATAGCCAGCGAAGGTTGCCACTCTTGCGCTGCGCGTAGTCGGCCCGGGCGCTGAGCACGTCGCCCTCGCTACGCATGCGGTTGTCAGCGTGCGCGGGTTTGTAGGCCCTGGCCGTCACGGACGAAGACTCTTCCATTTACAGACTGATTCCTAATCCGGGGCTATCCGATTTAAGGCGCAACCGGCTTGGGGATCAAGACCGGCCGCCTTAGCACCGCCGAGAGCAAGTAGAACGCCAGAGCGATGATCAGAAGGTAATTGAACCCGATCATCAGCGACAGGTTCTCGGCCAGGCCACCGAGGATTGCGCCCGCGATGTTAGAGCCGAAATCCACATCGGGTTGAAGGCTGTCACGGAAGGAAGTGGCGAAGATGATTCCGGCAAAGAAGATAGGAACGAAAATCACGGCGCAGGAAACGCCTACCTTGCCCCATCCTGGGAGGGCCAGAAATTTGCTCATCGGCACCACAATGTTGACCAGCAGAGCGCCAGACAGAAGCGCGTAATACGGCCAGAGTTTTTTCGGCCTGAAGGCCAGCACAAAGAGATTGCTGGCGAGAATCATTACCAGTATGGCGAAGAACACCACCGAGTTGACCAGCCAGGTGGAGCCGAACAACAGGGCCATATGCACAACACCCTTGGTCTCAAGGAGCATGAATCCCGCACCCAGGAAGAACATTTGCCCATTCGGCCGCACCCGGCGCACCGGCGAAAACGCGTAGAGGATTATTAAGGAAAGGCCTCCGATCAAAGCCATGCTGCGGAGGTTGAGCGAAGGTATCGTCGCATCGCGCAAGTAGAGAAACGGCCAGTCATCAGTTGGTACACGAGTTATGCTCAGGGTCTCAACGGTGGCGGGAGCAATGCGGCGCCAGTCCGTACCATTGGATTTGGGCGCTGATGGTGGCTGCGAACCAAAACCATTCAGCGGCTGGTTTACCGAAGGCCTCTGATTTATCCAGAAAGACTGGCCCTGCGCGAACTCATGGGCTATGGCCGCCATCCTCGGTGCATTGTGGCTGGCGAGAAGGAAGGTGTTAGTGGTCTGAGGGTCGGCGGGACGGATAGACTGAACATAGGGAAGAGAGATTACAAGAGGCCTGACCCCAAAAGCTTCCGCGACCATCTTGTCAATCCGGCCTACGATCCATCCCTGGCGAAAGAAATTGTAAGTAGCGAACACGCCATTCGGTTTGAGCCTCGCTGCAATATCGTCGAACGCTTGTTGCGTGAATAAGAAACTTTCCAGCCGGAGACTCGAATATCCGGAATGCAGTACAAGAGAATCTACCAGAGCGTAAACAATCAGGTCGTACTTGTGCGACGTTCTTGCGTAGGAAGCTGCGTCCATCGTCGATGTGAACCGTGACCCGCGGATCTGCATAGGGGTGATTGGGATGATCAGCCTTGCCGATGGCGAGTATCCCAGGATCGATTTCAACGGCATCAACGTGTTTAGCCCCATTTTGCAAGGCTGCCGCAACGTCATTGCCAGAGCCCGCGCCAATGATCAGCACGTCTTCAAAAGGAGCTCCGCCGGCATCGCGGTTCAGCAAATGCAGCAGGTCGTAGGCGGGTCCAGTATCGGTAACCGATACCATAGCCTGGTAGCCGATGTTGTTGGTCTCGATGAGGCCAGCCCTCGGCGTGTACAGAATCTTGTAATAAGGAGACCAGGTCAGAACCTGCGATGATTTTGTCTGCAGGGGCGCAGAAATGGACACGTAGTAGCTGACGAAACCAACAAGAAGGAGTATGGCTACGAGACTGGTGCCTTGTACGACAGTTCGTTGCTTCAGGAAATACCACCACACTATCAGGACAACAGCGAACCATAGGACGGGCCGCGTTCCGAAGTATGAAGCTACGGCAAAGGCTGCGATGCCAGTCAGGCTCCCGCCAATATTGCTGATATAAGCGACTAAACGATCAGGGGCGTCGTCGAAGGCACGTCCCATTACCTGGCCCATACCGACAAAGACCAGAGCGATCAATGTAAAGAAGGTCCCCGCCAAAAGTTCAATGGGAACGAAGAATTTCGACAAGTTCTTGCCGGTGTATTCCGTGCCGAAGTACACCTGCTGCGGCGATCCCTGTCCACCGACATTAATCCGATAGGGCACTACATGAGTAAACAGATACCAAACGCCACAGGCCATCACGACAGCCAGTAAGAGTAGAGGGATGACGGCTCGAGTCCAGTCCCGCCGCCCTGACGCAGCCAGGCAGCCCACGGACATTCCCAGAAACGTTGCCAGCAGGACGATATTGGTAAAAAAGGTGAGATATACAACGGTACTTCCAAACCAGCGTATGCAAGCCAGCTCGAAGAATAGGATAAGAAAACTGATTAAAAACAGGTCCCGATAGACATGTGATTGCCCGGTTCCAGATGGAGTCAAATTCTTCAAGTTCTGCACAGTTGCGGTGGTGGTCATGCAGCCTCGGTAATTTCCTGTTTAGTTAACAGATTCTGCAGCTTGGGTCGATCTGGCATCCAGTCCGAAGTCCGTCTTCGGGGAGCACAAAATGAAACCGTCCAGATCGTGGCACTTCCCCTGGCCGGTAGGTTGTTTCTCGATTAGATCAGCAATTGCGGGAGTCACAACGTATGCCGTGTCGGGCGAGAGAGGTTGCCTTGGCAGCTCGAAGGCCAGGCGGTTGCAGTGTAGTTCCAAAGCGTTTCCGGTGTAACGGGCCGTGTAGTAACTATTGATCCCCAGATTTTGTTCAGCCGCCAGGTAACCAAAGTATCGGTAGCCATATGCCCCACCGGGAGAACGCCCGGGGCCGCATTGCCAGGCCGGAAGGACGATCAGGTTTTGATAAACGGAGCCGAGATGGTGCCAGACGGGCGACTTGAGCGGCATCGGAAATACCTGATGCACTCCGGCATACACCCATCGGCGAAGTGGAGCAGTATCCGCAAACTGCACGACCAGGAGGCATGCCAGCAAGGCATTGGCTCGAGACCGGCGCAGAAACAAGTAAGGAGCGGCGAGCAGTACCGTCAGGATGGCGTAGTACGGGAGCCAGAACAAACGCCCGCTCGATCGCAAGGGGGCGAGAAACCGGGACAGCACCTGCCGCGGATCTATATCGACCAGGGTTCTGGAACCCGCCATGACCTTGGTGGTCAAAGCCATCAGCGTGAGACACACGCAGCACAAGAGCAAAGGAACTACCCATCGCTTGTCGATCGTCTTCAGCTTGTCGCGGCGGAGAAATGCGTATGTCCCGACGATTAGAGCCAGCGCGATTACGCCAGCCCCGAGATAGCTATAGCCCTCATATTGGCCCTTTGAAAGGTCCGGAACGAGGGACGGAAAAATAATCGAGCCGAACCAGCTCGGATTGATGGGAGCGAGCAGGTTCATGGAATAGATGCGGTATCCCGCCCCGCCGTATCCCTTGCCGCCAGGGATGATAAATCCAAGCGAGTAAAACACGACCAGACAGGCCATGCCCAGACCGGCCAGTAGGCCCACAGTTCGTGGCAGGCTCAGCTTGCCTTTCCAAAGGAGGCTGATGGCGGCGGCTACTAGCGCCAGCACCACTTGAAACGCGATGTAGGGGTTGGTTGCCGCCGCCACTCCGGAGAGAAGGAGCGCTGAAACCACAAATCGCCGGACTACGTTGGGCGATTCCTGCTGTGCCTGGAAAAATACCAGCAAGGCGGCGATCAACAGCCAATGGTTGGACAAACAGTAGTGAAACCTAAGCCGGAAGGTCAGGGGTGGCGCAATCAAGAAAAATAATCCGGCGATTACCATTCCCAGATGATTCCCGGGCTGGAAAATGCGAAACAGCCTTAGTGCAACGAAGAACTGGAGTGCGCAGCACAAGGCAGCTTCGATGCCGAAGTACTGAAAAGGCTCCGGCAGCCACCAGGAGAATGCCTTGAAAGGCAGTGCCATCCAGGGATTAACGTCCACCAGCGCTACCGATTCGCCAACCGGATATCCAAGCCGGTCGCTATGCATGAGAGGCCAATGCCACTGTGGATCCTGCCGCAATAACTCCCAGCCGATATAGTGATGCGCGCCGTCTTCGCCCAGCCAGTCGATGTTACGTGGGTTAAGAGGCCCGCGACCCATAACCAGCAGGGCGAAGATAAAGCCTATTGCGAGAGAGATGGCCAGTTGCAGCCAAATGGAATCCAGCCACCTGTGACGGTCTTGTACAGGCAAATTGGCAGAGGAAACGGGCGTAGCTATATTCTCCGGGTTGTCCGGAGGACTAAGCGTCACGATCGAGGATTCTGGAAGTGGACCCATTGGAGCAGCGATTCTACGGAAGCGGTGTCGTCATTGTAAATACGCCACTCGTATTGGCTGGGAAAAGCGGACTGCAACGTCCAAGCCGGCCTGCTTCACTGCGTTCAGGACTTCTGCGCTGGGCTGAATCAAAGCCGTTTCCTGAGCATGTTCCCTGATCTGCTCAGTTCGCCAGAACTGCAGCGGATAATAATGCGACAGGACGACTTCAACGTGCTGGTGCATGTAAGGATCAGGAGACGAGCGGCCAGTGGCACCTTCCTGGTCGAAATCTGACGGTAACAGCAGAATACATTCTTCGGGGTACCGGGAATAATACTGGGCCTCGAGAAACAGAAAAGGATCAGAAAACACGAAGAATTGCTTGCCCTCTCTGCGCAGGGTCCCTTCCAGCCCCAGATAATCCCTGGTACCCGGGCTCTCAACAGAGTTCCAGTGACGTACGATTTGGAGTTGATGGGCCATTCCCCACGTGGCGAAGAGCAGGAAGATCCCCAACGATACGCGGGGGACTTGTCGGAAGTGACGCCAAGTCCAACAGGCGAAGGCCACCGCGACTCCCGGTACGAGCGGCAGGAAATAACGAACAGCAAAAGCATTGGTCTTCAACTCCGCAGCGATGAACCCGGCCAGCGGTATGCAGAGAAATAACCAGCCAACAGCTTCGCCCGTTGACATTGGTTGCAAGAGGATACTTTCTTGCTTCCTGTTCGCCAAGACGATCCAAATAATGGTCAATACGAGGACAAACAGACCACCTATAAATATGTGAGAGTAGATCTCCATGAGTTCGCGCAGGGAAGGGCGGCTCCAAAAGCCCGGCGCGAACTTGCGGGAAAAGGACAGGATGAAATGTGATAGAAGCGCCGCAGGGATGAAGACTCCGACTATTCCGGCAATAAGCTTCAGGGAGGGCGGCTGCCACGGTTTCCAGCGGGAAAGCTCCCACAACCCGTACGGCACCAGCAACAAGACCGCATAATAATGAAAACTGACGCCCAGAAATAGCGCCGCTCCGAACAAGGCCGCCGCCAGCTTTTCGCTGGCTCCCGTGTACGTCCACACCCACAAGGCCAGGGCTGCAAACATGACATAAATTGCGTAGGACCGGGCCTCGAACCCTTCGCCCGCCAGCGGTCCGGAGGCGAGAGCAAGCGCGATCAAACCATGCAGGCCGTCGGTGAGGCGCCGGGCGCAATCGAAGGTTATGAGGAGAGTAGCCACCATCGCGAGTGTGGACGGCAGCCTGACAGCGACTTCGCCTTGTCCGAAAACCTTGCCGAACATTCTGACGACCAGATAGTACAAGGGAGGCAGAGAGTCCGCTCCGTGGCTGAGGGCCGCCATGATGGTCGCCCAATCAGGCAGCCGGGCAATGTGTACAGTGATGACCTCATCGAACCAAAGCAGCCGGTGAGCGGATACGTATACGCTGGTCGCGAAATAGAATGCAGCCAGGGCAATTGCCAGACCGAGGCTCCAGAAGCTCCCGTGCCTTGTGGCTGACGCGAGCTGCGGCGGACTCGTGTCTTGTAGAACTTGCTGGTTTGCGGTCAGCATGTCACTTTGATCGTTGCCGGTCGATGGTTCTGCGCAAGCTGGAAGATCCGCTATTCAACGCGGCCTTTGGGCTGAATCCGAACCGGCAGCCTGTTGATGCTTCACGGGAGGGGTTTCTTCCAGTTTCTTAATCACCACGTCAGCGATTAGAGCATTACCGGCAGCGTTGTAGTGGATGTCTCCGAAAATGAAGTAGCTCAGGTACCAGCAGCCGGGACGGCTGGGAGGGCATTGGTCCTTTAACGCCAGAACAGTAGGGAACAGCGAGACGAATCGTTTGCACTTGCCTTCGCACCAGTCGCGCCAGATGCGCACCTGCCGGGAATCAACTGTATCGTGCACGACTTGCGCGGGATGGGGATAGACAATCACGCTTAGCGGAATATTGCGCTGGGCCAGCTCCTGCCAAAGCAATGTCATCTTGGCCTTCTCCTTGGCGATACCGGCCTCGGTGCCGAGCGGCGCATAGCCGTCATAGTAAGGACTTGTCTCGTTCACCTTCCGATAGGTCCATGCACCGCGCTCCATGTCAAAGGCATCGCCCAAGGCTCCGGTGCTGAGGTGGTAAAAGCCGTGACCAACCAGGAAGCGCTCGAAGGACCGGAGGAGATGGTTGGTGAGAAATAAGCGCGCCGGCGATGAATATGCGCGCTCTCGCCCACCAGGAAACGGCATACCTCTCCCGCTCAGGCCCGGTGACGGCGCCCGAAGCGTCAATGTCCCGGTAGAAAGTCGCCTCGTCCTGGACATCGGAGATGTCGATAAAGACGATGACTTCGTCAATATCGTATCCGCGGCTGAGCACCATTCGCGTCACGTTGAAGTAGTTGGATGGGGAGTAGCTGCGCACGGCTCCATTGAGGAAGTCATATTGGGAGAAATGGGCGGCAATCCTGCCGACATAACTGTCGCCCCAAGGGAGCATGCCCTCGGTCATCGAATCGCCCAGGATGAGGATCCGCGGCCGAGGGTCGGCGAGAGGCACCTCCCGCACCTTTTCATCGCGAAAGCCGAGACTGTTGCTGGAGAACTCATACCGGCTCCCGCCCCAGGCATAAACGGAAGTGCAGTCGGGCTTAAAGGCATGATGGCGCACAGGATCGTGGACTCCGCATTGCTTGAACCGTTGTCCCGCCAGCGGGGAAGACCGCCGTACTGACGCGCTGTGAAACCAGTCCAGGATAAGAAACGGCGCCAAGAGGAGCAGAACTTGAAACAGGCGCCAAAGCACCTTTTGCAGGCGCCGGCTACCTGAGTTGTTGACGCCGAAGTCCGCTTCCTGGCCATTCGTCTGCGGCAGAGTGGTCGTGTCCTCCTTCACTGATTAGCGGCTCCTGGTTGCGTCCGCGGGCGTACCGGGTTTCTATCGAACCGCTTGCGCGGTATACTCCGCGTTCCGGACGGAAGGGGTCCGCCCCAGTACAAGATGAGTTCCACGATCACATCCACGACGGACCCATCGCACTCGCAGAGAGATGGCTTTGGCATTGGCGCGCGAGTGTGCTTGTTGATAGCGGTCGCGATCATCGTCATCGTAACGGCAACACGCGCCTGGATTTGGTGGCGGAATGACGCCGGAATAAGTTTTGCTTCAGGCGTCATCATCACCATGGCCACGGACTTGAGAAATGGAGTCTTCTATCGGCCACTCTACGACGTGCGGGGATATGGCGGAACGCGATACTTTCCGTTGTATTTCTGCTTGCATGCCCTGCTTCTTAAAGCTGGTGCGCCGCTGCTGGCAAGTGCTTATCTGCTCTCTGGCGCCGCCGTTGCCATGTTGGTGCTGGGGACCTGGCGCCTGCTTCGAGCACTCGGAGTGGAACAGTGGTTAGCTGCGTGCGCGGCGATGATCCTTTTGGCCTCCACATCGGTACAAATGTCTCTGTCGACTCCCCAGGCGGACGGTTTGGCTGCCGCGCTCAACATATGGGGTTTGGCGGCGGTCGCCCGGCCTCCCCTCGGCCGCCGGAGGATTCTTCTGGCAGCGTTGCTTTTCACGCTGGCTTGGTCGGCAAAGCTCACGACGGTGTTCGGCTTGGTGGTTGCCGTTATCTGGCTGCTCGCAACCGGTTACAAGCGGGCGGCCTGGCTGCTGGCCGCCATCACATGCGGCGGCTACTTGCTCATGGCCGCTACCATGATTGTCGCCAGCCACGGCCGAGTGGTGGACATCTTCAAAGCGTGCGCTTCCGGTGGCACGGACTGGAAGTTCATAGCCAGTGGTCCCTTGCGGATGGAATCGATGGCTGTCTATACCGATCCCGCGCTGGTCCTGTTCGCAGTTCTTGCCTTGCTACTGCTTGTTTTCCTGGTGTTCTCCTCGAAACTTCTGCGAAATCTGCCTGCCCTGTTCCTGATTGCAACCATGGCGACCACCGTGGTGATTTTCGGTTCTCCCGGGACCGCCGGGAACCACTTGCTCGACGTGCAAGTCGCATCAGTGATTTTGCTTGCTGCCTGGGTTGCAAAGGCGGGTACGCCTGTACAAAAGCAAATCGGCGTTCACGCACTCGCGCTCTTGACGGTCATCGCCGCTATACCCATGGTGCGCCACCTTACGACTTGGAGCCGGTGGTATCATCCCCATCAATTCCAGAGAATTGTGGAGGTCGTCGGTCCTACCGAACAACCCATCCTGGCTGAGAACCCGGTCGTACCCGCCCTCGCCGGACAGTACCCTTATGCGCTGGATCCCTGGATGGTGCAGCTTCTGCGAAAGCGGTTTCCCGGATTTGAAATACCGCTGTTGGAGCACCTGCGCAATCAATCGTTTAGTGCCGTGGTGCTGTCCAGCGGAGACCCGGCCACACAGGGCGGACAGTGGTGGTACGAAACCATGTGCTTCACGCCAGGGTTCGTATCGGCCCTCACCGAGAATTACAAACTCGCTACAGTCATCGATAAAGACCGGATTTATCTTCCGATTTCCAGATCTCATCAGGAAAACAACGTCCCATAGGACAACATAGTTCCTTAACGTCTCCGGTAAATCTCGACCCCATCATAGCTGCCCACAAGAGCGTAGTTCGCGCTCAGAGCGTCAAGCATGACCTGTCGCTCGGCGAGCGACATAAACGCTTCCAGATAATACTTACTCGCCGACGAGATGTAGACGTTCATGGCGCGCGACGAAATTGCGTTTACTACTTCTGCCTTCGAGAGAACGTGGTACCGGGCCCTCTCCTCAGGACTGATCTTGGTTGCTACGTCGTAGTTGAACTGATTCTCAGAGCCTGAGAAGTACTGTCTGCCTGTTTCGAAAACATAGCCGGGCCAGATTGAAAGCACTACATCGTCCGCGCGACTGTTAGCCTCGAGCCCTTCCGTTACCCGTCGGAAAGACGTAAGCTGCAGATTTGGTGTGGAGGCATACTCCGCAGATTCGCCCTTGAGACCACGAAAGAATAGAACTGGAAGCAGAACAGCAAATACAACGATGGCGGTTTTGCGAAGCCGCAGGCAAATGCGTAGAC
Organism: uncultured Acidobacteriaceae bacterium; assembly: GCA_963703645.1. Classification (GTDB taxonomy): domain Bacteria; phylum Acidobacteriota; class Terriglobia; order Terriglobales; family Acidobacteriaceae; genus Bog-257. Next base: position 128,241 of record CAVPFD010000029.1, on the reverse strand, counting down.
CCTCCGCAATAAAGAACACGAGGAATGGTAGGAGCGGACTGGTGAAATACTGGTCAAAGACTGGAAAGGGAACCGACGCCGTCGCGACATAAACCCAGAGCATTAGAAAGCTTAACTGAAGGTAAAGATAGTCCTGGCGGTCATTTCGAAGCTGCTCCGTCCCGCGGTGCTTCATCAGGCTAAATAGCCCTACAAGTGTGAGTATGATCGTGAGAACGAAGTACGTGTGATGCCAGAGCGATAAGAGATTGTTAAGATATACATGAACGCTATGCCGGAAGCTCTCATGAGGCGACAGCAGGTTACGATATCTCAGATTATTAAAGATGAAGGCGTTCGGGTCGCTGATAAAACTGAGAATCATGGGTAGTACGCCGCACGCAGCGCCTCCGAGAAACGCGAGAGTCCCCGCAAGACGGCGTTTCAACAGGCGCCATTCCATCTGCAGCAGCCAAACCAATACAAACGGCACAAGCGGAGCGTAAAGCGCGCGCGCGGAAGCGCAGGCTCCCAAGGCCAGGCCGGCGACGAAGTACCACCTGGCCCGTTGTGACTGCAAGCCGAAATAGAGACAAATCATCGTCAGAGAAACTAGAAGGTTTGCTACTGCGAAGGTCTTTACGGCGACGTTCCACCACACCCAATATGGATTCCAAAGGATGACGGCAAGGGTCGCCAGTACCACTGCCGGCGCAAAGCGCCTCGCAAAAATCAGCCAGAATCCCCACAAAAGGGTAGCGCCAGCGCCGCAGGCCGCGGAGAGAAAGCGCATCGAAATCAGCGACCGCGGGTGCACGCCCCACACCCAGCTATAGATGTAAGGCAGTAGAATCCCCTGCTGGTAGGCAAAGTCCTTATACGGAATCTTACCTTCCCAGACGAGTCTCGCTGCAGTTGTATAGTATCCCTCATCTCCATCGAGGGGGCGCACCTGCGCGTAGTACACAACACCTAAGAGATATGTCAGGCATGCCAGGGTGACACTAATCAGCAGGAACCTCGAGGCACCTGCCCGCGGCGTCGTCTGCGAGACGGTTTCCGCCGTCGCACTGATCTCTCCGGAGTAGAGAGGGGAATTATGGAAGCTGGGAGTGGAGGCAGGCACGTATTAATGTGAGCAGATCGCTAATTGCCGACGTCAATTTGCCGGCTATCTTGCATTGCCGGTCTTCGTGTCACCCAGGTAAGAATGGATACTGCGCCGTATGCGGCGAGCACCGTGAGGATTGGCTCGATGGCAAAACGAAAGCGTAGCGCCGGACGCGTAAAGTAGTAGACTACGGGGAAAAACAAAAGCACGACCGAGTAAAGCAGCGCCGCCGATTTATTGGATTGCCACGCCAGGATAGTTCCCACCATAGCCAGCAATACGACCGCTGTATTGGCGATAAAGTCTACGCTTGCGTAGGTTGAACCTCCGTACCACGGATTAACCTGGCGGTCCGTGACGCCGAACCAAAACAACCAAATGTTTCGCGTGACATTGACTGCAGTCCTCCTCACATGCGACTTCATGAATCTGTAAGCTTCATGTTTCTTCGTCGCCATGTAAGTGATTTCTCCCATTTGCTGATAAATCGTTGCCTGCTGCAAATTCCCGTAGGGGGACGAGAAGCTATCGAAGCCAGGAGATTCTGAGTGGTTTGCCATCCACAGTACCAAGCCGAAATTTGATCGCAGCGGAACAAACTTGCCGAACGCGAGATAATTCCGGAGGGTCCACGGAGCAACCCCGAGGCCAAAGACTAGAAGCGCGACAGCCAACGGCTTCAACCACGGCAGTGATTCCTTACGCAATTCCCACAGCAGCCACCCGAAGAAGAAGGGGGCCAGGGAAACAATGGAGGCATTAATCAGCACACCCGCAGCCCACAACGCACCATAGCCGATCCAAGTAATGAGAGTGCGCCTGCGACGGACTGCAAGGGTAGCCCAGAAGATGACCGCGAACGACAGTGCATTCAAGGTCGAATCCCAGGTTAACCTTACCGGTATCTGCCATGCTGAGGGCAGCACCACCCATATCCAGGACGCGCAGATTGCGGCCGTAGTTCCAAAGGTACGTCTCGCGATGGCGTAGATGGCAAAGACCGTAAGGCCGGCGAAAAGACAGTTAAGCGCCAACAGCATCAGGCGAGCCTTCGCCGTGTACATACCTCCGATACTGAAGACGCCAGCGACCATATAGGGGTACGCCGGACAGACCCATGCAGTTGGTCCAGTATCGACCAGGCCCAACGGATTACCGAAACCCTTTCCCAGCACAATAGACTTGGCAATTTGGGTTACTTCTCCCCGCTCATCACGGGATTAACAACCACCCAAGGCCGCCACCGGAAAGCCGCGTATAAGCCGATTAGCCTTAACACGGCAGCAGCGATGGCTGCGGCGATCGGGGAGCCGGCAAGTCGTTTGAGGATGGCTAGCATGTGGTCTTGGAGCCTATGGTCACGCTCTTTCCCAGGGGATCGTCGGACTGAATATCCTCTGCAAGATGGGCAAATTTACGAACAGCAAAACGACCATCACGATAGTGCAAGCAATGACGGCAATCATCAAAGCGGGTTCCCGATATAGTCCTTCGGGCCGCTGAACAGCACTGTCGGGCTTGAAGGCAAGCGACAGGTACTGGGCCATTACCAGGGCAACCAGCGGAAAGGCGAGAATCAATTCGACCCGGTAACGCATGATAAATGCACCGAAGAAGAGCATGGCAATCGAGCCGTAGAACATGATCGAGACCAGAAGGCGTTGGTCGTTGTAAAAGACGAACGACTTCCGGTAGCTGGCGCTTTGGTGATGGTCACCTATATCGCGAAACTCCGCAAAGCGCTTGATCGCCATAAAGTAGCAGCCAACCATCCAATAACTCAGCAGGAGCGATGCAGGCGGAATCAGAGTGCAGCCACTCAGATACCATCCTGCCAGCATTCGCAGTGGATTGTTGATGGCCTCGGATAACACGTCAAGGTAGGGCAGATCCTTGGTGCGGAGGGGGGAACATTGTAGAGGCACCCCATGATCCACAGCGCAAGCAGCGGCAGCGCAAAGAGCTTCGAGATATGCAGGCCAAGGGAAAGACCAGCTACCATCAGTGCGATCCACTCAACGTAGGCCCAGCCGACGTTCACCCTGCCCGATGGCACCGGACGGTTCCGTTTCGTAGGATGGGCCAGGTCACTCGTCGCGTCCAGGATCTCATTCAACACATAATTGCTTGAGGCAATCAGGCAAATAGCCAGCATGCCTAGCGCGAATGTTCCCCACGACCACGAGGCCAGCCTGGCGCGGTCAACCGAAAGGGCCACAACAACACCGGGCAGGACAAAAACATTCTTGACCCAGTGATCAATGCGCGCGATCTGGATGTAGCCAAGAAGGGGGGAACGCTTGACGCTTGGCCCGTTATGCGGCACCACGTCCACACCCATCGTTCGCGACGGCTGCGCCTTGGCTCGTTGAGTTGCCCAAGGGTTCTTCACAAGTTGCGCATCCCGCCCGTGACTGCAAATCTCCGACCACAAAATAAACGAGTATGGTAGCTTATGCGCGAGACCCTAACCATGGATTCGGCGAGACGAACGCTGCTGGCGCGCCCGGGCACTGTGGCCACCATAATCGGTCTGGCTGCGGTCATCTGGTTCATGCTTTTATCCGGGTGGCTGAAGGCGACTCCCGGCTCAGTCATCACCAAGCGCCAGAACGTCCTTTTCAACTCTGATAGCAATATCTGGCTTGATCGGATCGTAGGCAACGCTCGCTCGCCGGAAGCGGCGGTTCATCCGCTGGAGATTGTTTTCTGGCGTCCACCGGTGAGAGCCGTTCAGCATCTCCTGGAAATCTTTATGCCCGCCGATTACGCCGGCATTCTCGCCGCCAGATTTGTGGTGGCACTCATTCATGGAATGGGCGTGGGGTTCCTGGCGTTCCTCGCGCTTCGGCTAGGCATCAAGCTTCCGCAGTGCATTCTGCTGTTCATTGTGTATCTGTTGTTCACGTCCAATGCCACCGCCGTCCTGCCGGAACATTTCGGTATCTCCAACGGCCTGCTCTCTATTACCTTCGTCGTTCCCATCTTTCTTGCCAGCGACGCGATGCGAACGGCCTTCCTGGTAGTCATGGTTGTTCTCTGCGGAGGCACAACCATCACCAACACCTTGTATCCCGTTGCCGCTCTCTGGCAGTACTTCTTCAAGTCCATGCGCACGCGTCTTGCCGTTCTTGCTGTGGTGGTTCCGGTGGGATTGGCGGCGGGCCTCTTCCTTTACATGAAGAGCTACACCATTCATCACTTCGTGAACGACTATTCGACATTCCGCTTGCTGCACGATCCACTGCGCGCCGTTGTTTACAGCGTATATACCTTCCTGAGTCCGGCGGTTGGGCCTACGCCTCGCGTCATGCGAGAGCCGGGATGGGACATGGTGAGCTATGAACCGGCGCATGATGTATTACGCTTCAGTTACTACTTCGGACTTCAGGCCATCGGCGCGATTGCATGGTTTGTTCTGCTTTTTCGCTGCCTGGCCCGGGCTCTTAGCGACGAAACCACGCGCGTCTACGTATGGTTGCCGCTGGGATGGCTGCTGTTCAGTGCCGTCTTCCACAACATCTGGGGAGACGAACTCCTGCTCTTCTCGCCCCATTGGTCGTGGGCGCTGATAGCACTGGTCATCTTGGGAGCTCGTGACCTTTCCATGAAGTTCGTAGCCGCCGTTTTTGTCCCGATTGTAGTCAGCCAAATCTACACGTTTCTAAGGATTAGGAGCGCATTGGAAACGATCACGCGGTAAACTGACGACGTTTTCCCATCGATTAACTCAGCCTTGTATCAGGGCACGGCTTCAGCCGTGACGCAAATGAGACCTCAAAGGACTCGGGCTTTAGCCGCTGAGTGAGCGGCTTCTGTGGGAACAGGAGCTAAAGCCCCCAGCTTTTGCTGCGTCGCTTCGGCACGACTAAAGTCGTGCCCTGATACAAAGCAGAACGATATTGCGAGATCCTTCTGCGCTTATTTGTCGACGGAACTCCTGGCGACTGTGGCCGCAGACTGGGCCTGCACTGAACCTCTCGCGGCCACAGCCGTTATCGGCTCCGCTTGCGCGAGCGGTGGAATGTGAGGAATCTGCTTGAAGCGATAGCGCACGATCATCGCAATCATTACCAGCCCAAGTTTGAAGGCCTTCCAGGTGCTGCCGGTGATTTTCGATGTTCCGGTGCGCGGCTGGTAATGGACGGGAATCTCTACGCAGTTCAGCTTCGTCCGAATCGCCAGCATCATCAGCTCCGGCGAGAAATGGCTCTTGCCCACGGTGAACATCGGAACCAGATGCTGCAGGGCCTCCCGGCGCAGCAGCTTGTAGGTGCAGCCCACATCCGTCAGGCAGGGACCGTTGTGCAAGTACTCGAGTAGCTTGGCGACAGCAACGTTGCCGTACCGCAGGAACGGCCCCATGTTCGAGCCTTCCCAGATGCATGACTTCGCGGTACGCGTGCCCAGCACCACATCGAACTCACCTGCGTAAGCCAGGAACTTCCGCACGTCCTCGGCGCGAAAAGTGCAGTCCGATTCCACGATGATGACGTAATCGGAGGTAGCGGCCCGCAGCGCCGCTTGCGAGGCGTACCCGTACCCCTTGCGGGATTCGTGAACCACGGTCGCGCCCGCTGCCGCAGCCAGCCCGGCGGTGTTGTCGCTGCTGTTGTTATCGGCGACGATCACCTGGTCAACTTCCGGAATGCTGAGGAATGAGCGCACCACCGAGGCAATGCCCGTGGCCTCGTTATACGCGGGCATCACCACGCTCACCGTCCTGGCGTTGTACATAGCTCTCTCCAGGACGGGGGCAGCTCCCGCTCGACCTCAAGTTTGTCGAAGGTCTTGCCCCGGCGTGCTCCCACTTGCTTGACCCAGTCGGCCATTCTCCGCAGTCCTTCCGCCAGTGTGACGCTTGCGCCCTTACCGAACACCTCCGTGGCTTTATTGTGGTCGCTGAAGGCCTGCAAAACCTCATTCCGCGCGGGCAGGTGCAAGGTCCCCGTTTCTTTCCCCATGGCGATCTGCACTTCGCGTGCGAGCTCGTTTACCGAATAGGGAATATCAGCTCCGATGTTGAATATCTGGTTGTACGCCGCCGGATAATTTACGGACTCAGCGATGACTGGCGCCACATCGGCGATATGGGTAAACGCACGAGTCTGCGTGCCGTCTCCAAAAACCGGGCACGGCAACCCCTGCAGGATCTGGTTCATAAAAATCCCGATCACGTTGCGATAGGGATCTCCGATGTTCTGCCGCTCGCCGTAAACATTGTGCGGCCGGAAGATGATGTAATCCAGGCCGAACATGTGCATGGCCGCTGCAAGGTCGAGTTCGACAGCATATTTTGAAATGCCATAGGGATCTTCCGGCTGGGGCGCCATGGACTCGAGCATAGGCGTCTGCCCGGCCCCATAGACGGCGATGCTGGAGGTGAATACGAAACACCGGCAGCGGTTCCGGACCGCATTGTTAATGAGGTTCATGCTGCCGATGAGGTTGTTCGTGTAGTTGTAATTGCGGATGAAGTGACTCAGCCCCTCGGCGGCGTAAGCGGCGATGTGATAGACGTAGTCGATTTGATGAGCGGCGAACAGACTGTCCACCAGCCCGACGTCGGTGACCGAGCCCTCAATCAGGGTCGCCGCAGGATTGACGTTCTCCCGGAAACCACCGGAGAGGTCGTCGAGCACCAGCACCTCATGCCCGAGGGCAAGCAAAGAGTCAGCCACGTGGCTCCCGATAAAGCCGGCCCCTCCCGTCACCAGCGACGTGATCCCCCGCGACAACGGCGGTCGATTTGACTTTTCTTGATTCATTGAGGAAGTACCCTGACGCCCGGGTCGGGATTCACCGCCGAGCTGAAAAACCCCTGGCGGCTGATGCCTTTACTGCCTTGGTTTCACCAGGAACCTGGCCGTCGTGGGCCTCTTTCAGCCGAGATGATCCCGGCACCAGCGGCGGTTCCGCGTACGCTGGACGATTGGGTTCGGCATGCGCCACAGTAGCCGGCTTCTCCTGTTTTTCCTCATGATACTCAGCCTCGGTGTTGATGGCCCAAAGGTCATGGTTGGCCCCCAGGATGTTTTGAGCCGCGCACATGGCCGTCATCATGGAATGGTCCTGGTTGTTGTACTTGTGCATCCCGTTTCGGCCGACAAGCTGCAAATTGGGTAATGCGGTTTCGAGATAGCGGCGGATGGTCGCGATATGGCGCGCCGAGTCGTTGTCATACATCGGGTATGCCTTGGGCATGCGGACGACTGCGCCGTCCTCGATCTCCCCGGACTTTGCCAGGCCGAGCTCTGCAATCTCCCGCTTCGCCATCTCGATCAGCTTCTCATCCGGGCTCGACCACAGATCGTCGTTTTCGAAGACAGAAGTACTCCATGCCGAGGCAGGTCTTGCTCGGGTCGGGCACCATGGCCGGCGACCAGTTCTTGAAGTTCTGAATTCGTCCCACGCGCACGCCCGGCTCATGAATGTAGATCCAGTTGTCGGGTATTACATCCTTGCGATTGAGGATGAGGCTGACAATCAGGAAGTCGCGATAGCGCAGCCGATTGGCCGCTTTCGCGCACCTCCTCCGGAGCCGGCGGATCAATCGCGTTGACCAGCTCGCGTATCGGCATCGAGCTGATGAAGTCTGTGCCATCGAACCGTTCGACGCCCATTCGGCCGCGCGTCTCCAGGCAGGTCACCCGGTTCGCCAGTGTGCACGATCCGCGCAACCGGCCGTTGTAACAAAACCGGGTAGCCCTGTTGCTGAAGGTGATCGGTCATCATCTCCCACATTTGTCCCGGGCCGCGCTCGGGATAATGGAAGCTGTTGATGAGTGTCTTAACGGACGTCGTCTTCTGTTTGAAGAGCGCGTTGCGGATCGCCGTAGTCAGCGAGAGTCCCTGGATCCGCTGCGCGGCCCATTCCGCCCGAATCTGCGTGCACGGTACGCCCCACACCTTTTCCGTGTAGGTCTTGAAGAAGATCTCGTAGAGACGCTTGCCAAACCGGTTGCTGACCCACTGCTCCAGGTTCTGTTCGTTGTGGTAATAGACCAGCCGTGATCGAAGATAACTGAAGACAATTCGGACGGTTTCAATCGGTCCCAGGCCGAACAGAGCGTTCTTGGCCCGCAGCGGGTAATAGAAGAACTTCTTGCGATAGAAAATCCGCGACAGGCGCGGCCGCGCGAGGAACTTATCCCCCAGAATTTCGTTCCACACCTGGTTGACTTCGTCCCACTTGGTGAAGAAACGGTGGCCGCCGATGTCGAACAGATATCCCTTGTAGTTCACCGTTCGGGATATGCCGCCGACGGTGTTGTCGGCTTCCAGGACCACAGCCGGGACGCCATGCTTCGACAGCTCATAAGCCGCCGTCAGACCGGCCGGACCGGCGCCGATGATCACAACCTTGCGTTGCTCCGGGGCGACGAGTGGCATGGGAGACAATCGAGGTCTAATCGACTGGCAAAGCTATCGAATGATAATAGCAACGCTGAAGCGGCATGGGAAATCAATACTTTGTGGATCGGCCGTATTGCCGGCACCCTAGATCCGGGCGTAGACCCCTTCGGGCTGCCTCCGCATCCGGCGGATGAAACGCCTGCCCGCCACGTAGGTCAGAGAAGGACGCAGTAAACAGCCTGCGGAACCAGGCGGGATGGCGCAAATAGTGAGCATCCACGCGAGGCAGGGCGAAGGGATCGGAGTCGGGCTGAACCACACCTGCCCCGGTTGAGCAGGCGCCCCGGTAGTGCTCCTGCACCACCGCGCGAACCGCTGGATTCCATCGTCCGAATGGGTACGCAAAGAACTCAACCGCCTGCCCGGTGCATTGTTGGAGTTCCGCCTTGCTGTCAGCAATCTCGTGTTTCGCGTCGTCTGGCGAGAGGTTAGGCAGGATTGGGTGGCTGATGCTGTGCGCGCCGAACTGGAATCCCTGCCCACCGAGCTCAGTCACCTGCTGCCAATCGAGCAGCGAGTGCCGATTGATCCACGATGCGTCCTGGCCCGCCCAGTTGTTGGTTTTGCCCCAAAGTCCCGGCAACACGAAGACTGTGGCCGGAACCTTCAGCCGCAGCAACACCGGCGCGGCTGAGGCGTAAAAGTCGGAGAAGCCGTCGTCGAAGGTGAGCACCACTGTCCGCTGCGGAAGCGGTAGGCGATCAGTCAACGCCCTGACCACCTCGGCCAGGGGCGCCACGTGCGCCTTGTCATGCAACCATTGCATCTGGTCGGCGAATAGGTCCGGTGCGATCTGGAGGCAAGAGTTCCCCTCCGAGATCGAGTGGTAGGTCAGAATGACGGGGAACTGGGTGGCATCCATGTTGTTTCAAATTGATGAGTCGAAGGCGTTGGCCGGCGTTAAGCAGCTAAGTTTGCCGGCAGGAGGCAATAAAAAATAAAGTAAGATGAATAGCGGACCATCACCGAGGAAAATAAAGCTATGACCGGAATCCAGTACGTCATCGACGAGGACGGCCACAAAGTCGCCGTGCTTATCGACCTGAAGAAACATCGTGGGCTTTGGGAAGACATCGAGGATGTTCTTGTGTCCCGGTCACGCCGGCACGAAAAACGAATTCCACTGAGCAAGGTGAAAGAACGACTCATCAAGGTCGGTAAGTTACCTCGTGAGTAGTTATCGAGTCGCCTTAACTGCAAGCGCGGAACGGGAGCTGCACCGGTTGTCCAAGCAAGTGATCACCCGCATTATGCCGCGTCTTGAACGCCTTGTATCCGATCCTCGGCCCCCGGGCTGCAAGAAACTCAAGGGCGGCGATAAGCAATGGCGGATTCGAGTTGGCGATTACCGCGTTGTCCACGAGATAGACGACACTGCCAGAACCGTTGATGTGACGCGAATTGCACACCGTCGCGAGGTTTACGAATAGAGTCCGTCTTCGTCTCACTGTCCTTACCGTGTCAGCTCGCATCATTGACCTGACCGCCAAATGTGTGCCAGTCTTTCCGAACACTTCAATCAGTTCAACTTGGGAGGCGGAATGAAGGTCCTCATCACCGGAGGAGCAGGATTCATCGGCTCGCACCTTGCGGAACGGCATCTTGGCCGCGGCGACGAGGTCCACGTTATTGACGATCTTTCCACCGGCTCTATCGCCAACATCCAGCATCTCAAGAGCGACCCCAGGTTTCACTACCACATTGACACCGTCACCAACACCGTGCTCATGGCGGAACTGGTCGACCTCTGCGATCTCATCTACCATCTGGCGGCTGCTGTAGGCGTGAGGCTGGTGGTCGAAAGCCCGGTGCGTACCATCGAAACCAACATCCGGGGGACCGAGATTGTCCTCAGCCTCGCCGCGAAGAAAAGCAAGCGCGTCCTCATTACTTCGACCTCCGAGGTCTACGGCAAGCGCGAGCAGGTTCCATTCCGCGAAGACGACGACCTGATTCTGGGTCCGACCAACAAGGGCCGCTGGAGTTACGCATGCTCTAAAGCAATCGATGAATTCTTGGCCGTAGCTTATTGGAAGGAAAGGAGACTTCCCATCGTCATCGCGCGGCTATTTAACACCGTTGGGCCGCGCCAAACCGGCCGCTACGGCATGGTTGTCCCTAACTTTGTCAGCCAGGCGCTCACCGGCCGCGACATCACAGTCTTCGGCGACGGCCAGCAGCGCCGTTGCTTCACCGACGTCCGGGATGCCGTGGAGGCGCTGGCGGGCCTTGCCTCGCATCCCGCCGCAACGGGCGAGGTGTACAACGTGGGTAGCGGCCATGAGATCACCATGCTCGATCTTGCCGGGCGAATCAAGGAAATGACGAAGTCTGATTCGCGCATTGTTTGCATTCCTTACGAGCAGGCTTATGAAGAGGGCTTTGAAGATATGTTGCGCCGCGTGCCTGACATTACCAAGGTGAGCACTTTGCTCGGCTGGGAGCCGCGCATTTCCTTGGATGACATCCTGCGCTCCATCATTGCCGAACAGCGCCAGTTGCTGGGGCAGGATCGGCCTTCCGGCGAAAAGCCAAACGGAAAAAGCGAATAGCGGCTCTCACGCCTTCGCGACCTTGTTATAGACCGCGCCGAGCACCACGCCCACGATCAACCCAACCAGGAACATGTAGCAGAATCCAATGATGCTTCCGAAGAACGTCACTCGATAGCCGGGAAAAAAGTTGGACAGTAAGCCCAGATGCGCCCCGACGTGAGGGCCGCCTTTCAGCACCAGGATGTTGGTTAGCAGAAACAAACCCGTTCCGAACAGGATGCCCAGCACAACTCCAAGGAGCTTCTCGTTCAGCAGGATGACGGCGTGCTCGATCTGCTCTATCTGCTCTTCTTCCTGTTCCACACGTTCTCCCTATAGATGGTCCAACAGGTCGGAGTACTGATCCATCTCCGCCCGTGACCGGATCACCGTCAGCCACAGCCACACTGCCGCATTACGGATCAGGGCAAATCCGAAACCAAGCGCGAAGCCAACCCCAAATCCCCAAAGCAGCCCAACCAGAACGCCGCTCCACGAGACCGAATAGCCCCAAAAGAACTGCGCCAACAAACCGAAGCTAAGGAAGTCCTTTCCTTTGACGACCGGGACCAGAGTTGCGATCGCAAGCAGGCCGCCGCACACCACTCCCCACGCCACCCCCATGGCCACCCGGTGCACAGGAGCGAAGGCGCGCAAAAACGGGCTCTCAGCCGCCGTGTCCTTCGCGGACGACGGCGGTCTTCCGTTAGGTTGGACCGTTCCTTCTACCATTGTCCTGCCTTCATCGCTTCACTTGGATTATGCGTCACAGCATAACCCTTCCGGCTGTCACGCCGGGCGGAGGTCCGTCCCGCCGTGGACAAGCTGCCGTCGCACCTCTACACCGAAAGAGAGCCACCGGCAACATCTGACGCCCTCGCAGCCGGAAATTGCAACAACTGCCGCCCCGGCTGCTCCCACGGAACGAATCCCAGTTTACGCCGCGCGGTTTCTTCGAGCAGGCGGAAATAGGCCTCCATGTGTACCTTCTCGGTCCATCGTTCGATATAAGCCCGGTACGCACGCTGTCCCATCTCCCGCCGCAGCGCCGGATCCGAATGCAGGCGTTGGATTGCCGCCAGCAACTCGTCATCATTGTGATACAGCAACCCACCCCTGGCTCTGCTCGACCATCTCCGTCAATCCACCGATGTCGCGGGCGATTGACGGCGTTCCCGCGCGGCATGCCTCCAGGAAAGTGATCGGGAAGACTTCATAGCACAACGAGGGCACAATGACGGCGATCGCGTGACGGCTGTAATCCTGCAAAGCATCCTGCGTGAGCTTGCCCAGAAAGCGCACATTCGCCATGCCACTCGCCTGTTGCCGGAGAAGTTCATCCCACGTGCCCGTGCCCGCGATCAGCAGATCGGCGTCCTGATAGCGGCGGAAGGCGGGGAACATCGTCTCCACGCCCTTGATCTTCTCCAGCCGCCCAACGTAGAGGAAATAAGGTCGCGGATGAGGCGACGCCCCGCCCGCCGTCACCTCCTCATCGAGCGCCGGCACGAAATATGGCAGGACCTCCATGGAGGGAACGAATCCACGCTCCTTATGCTTTTGCTGCGTAAAGATACTGGGCGAAACAAACGTATCGACGGCCGTTGTGCACTTTTCCAGAAGCCGCGTATATCGCCACCACTGTGGCGGCCGCCGAAACTTCAGCGTGCAGCGAAAACAGTCCGGCTTTTCGCAGACGCGCTCGTTGTTCTTCCACAGCACGTGCATGGGACAGACCAGCCAGTGTTCGTGGCTGGTGTAGAGCTTGATGAAGTCGCGGTAGTCCGGCTCCAGTTGCAGGACCTTGGGACCGAACAGCGAAGTGTTGTGGTAATGAATTACGTCGAACTTCTTGCTGTAAAAGACTTCGCGAATCGCATCTGTCTTGGGCCATGTCCATCCGACTTGCTGGGCCACGAGGGGCGATAGAAATCCCAGGCGGCTCCGCAGGCTGTGCACCGTCACGTTGGGGTGATCGGCGAAGGGCTGCGCCGGTTCGCTCTTTGCGAGCACCTTGTAGCTGTCCACGCAGTGGATCACGTCCACTTCATGCCCGCGCTCCGCCAGCGCATTCGCCAACCGCCAGACAAAGATGGCGTCCCCGCCAAAGCTGTAGGGCGGATAAAAGATCGAAAGAAAGCAGAACCTAAGCGGACGCGCCATTGCGCTGCACCTCATGAAAAACCGCAAGCAGTTGGGCGGCTGAGTTCTTCCATGACAGCCGGCCCGCCGCAACCAGAGCGGCTTTGCCCATGCGCTCACGGAGGGCCGCGTCGCCCAGCACCCGCTCGATGGCGCAAAGCCATCCTGCCCGATCCCCGGGATCAACTGCGATTGCGCCCTCGCCCAAAAGCTCCGGCAGGGGGCTTTCCGTCGTCGCCAGAACCGGCTTGCCACAGGCGGCAGCCTCCACTCCGGGCAGGCCGAAGCCCTCCGAAAACGAAGGCAGCACCAGCGCGTCGGAGCGGTTCAACAGAATCACCAAGTCCTGGTCACTCAGGTGGCCGGTGAAAATCACCTGCTGCTCCAAGTGCGCCTGCCGCACGCGCTCCGCCAGCTCTCCATACGACGAATGAAATGGATCGGTCGCGTAATCGCCCACGTGCACCAGACGCATGTCAGGAAAGTTGCCACGCCCCACCAGTTCACCGAAGACATCAAGCAGCATCAGCAAATTCTTGTGAGGTGTGAAGCCTCCGACGTAGATCAGGCATTTGGCCTCTGGCGGGATGCCCCAGCGCGACTGCGCTTCGCTGGCGCAGGACGATTGCATCGGTTGAAAAACCGGATCGGCCGCTTCGCCCACCACACGCAGCCGCTCCAGTGGAATGCCGAGTTTTTCCTGCAGACGCCGTCGCGAATACTCCGACACCGTCACTAAAAGCTTTGCCAGCCGAACCGCCATGCGTTTCTTTGCGCCAAAAAAGAACCGTGCCCGCAGGTTGGGAAAAACCATCTCCGGAACAACTTCCGAGGTCGCGTCATGCAGGGTCACAATCTGGGGTGTACTTGTAATCACTGGCACGTAGGAATATTCCGAGGGGAAGAAAATCACATCCACCTTTGCCCGCCGAATCGCCTGCCCCACGGCCCAGAGATCTGGCAGCGATCGCCTGCTGTCAGCGCCCGCCGCCTGCATTGTGGGTACTTTGGTTGCAACGCGGCAAACTTCTGCGCCCGGCGGCAAGGGAAATTCTTCGCAATCAGAGTCAACGAAAAATGTGTAACGGTTCTCCCGGTCCAGATCGAGCAGGGCAGTCAGCAAAGCGCGGGTGAAGCGGCCATAGCCGCGACGGTTTCCCCAGCTCGTTGCATCAACCCCGACTTTCATTGCTCAGGCCAGATTACGGGTAGAGTGGCGCTTGAAGCGCCGCGTCGCCGGGATTTTTATTTAGCGAGCCGGCTTCACAGTTTGCTGAAGGATTTCATTAGCAAACGTTTTGTGTCAGGGCACGACTTTTAGTCGTGCCGATAAGTCGTTTATTTCTTGTTATCCCGAGCGGGCTTCAGCCCGCGAGGGATCTGAGTTCCAAGTTTTCAGCAAACTGTTCAGCCGGTGGCAGTGCTGTTCCGCCGCCGGTCAAAAGAATTCCTCAGCTGTTCTCAGCCGCCGCCCACGCTTGCCTTGCGCGCTGAGGAAAACGGCAAGCCCACGAAATGAATTACAGCACAGAGAGCAAACGTGATCCCGCTGTACAGGTAATAGGCCCAATGAGCCAGCACAGCCCTCGCGGCAAACCACCAGCCCAGCCTGCGCCCGAAGAAGCGATACACATCCCAATTCAGCCACAACAGCAACAGGCTGAGGAAGGCGATCACGCCGAGCACAAGACCTGGCCTGATCCGGACCATGCCGCCGATGCTGAAAGGCAGCAGCACATAGACCAGAGCCAGCAGCCCAACCAGCAGGGAACTGGCCCGTGAAGCATAGGTCAGGTTCAGGTCGCGTGGCAGCTGGCGCGTGGTCAGGATCAACTTCGTCCACGGAATAGCACGGTGAAGGATGTCGGCCCGCAGCAGATTGCGCACCGTCCAACGCTTCAGGTGTTTGACCGCAAGCCGCTTGTCGAGCCGGATTCTGCGTCCCGCGCGTGCCAGCTCCAACCCGAGCGCGATGTCTTCGATCGAAGGTACGGCGTACGTCGTGGCGTCAAATCCGCCCAACTCCTCGAAGATGTTTTTCCGTATCGCGCCGCATCCCGCCCAGAACGTGGCCGCCGACTCGCTGGAAGCTTGGTGGACGTAGCGATGCATCAGGTTCTTATACTGCGAAATGAAGGTGGGCCAGGCCGGGGCGTCGTCGTAGGAGCCGAACACCGCAGCCAACTGCGGATCGACGCAAAAGTCTTCCGCAATCAGCCGCAGTCCTTCCGGTGGTAGGACGACATCCGCATCCACGAACACCAGGATCTCGCCTCCCGCATGTTGCGCGCCCAGATTCCGCGCGCCTCCCGGCCCCTGCGTTTGGGCCGTACGAACGCACTTCGCGCCGTAGCGCTCAGCAATCTGTGGCGTGTTGTCGGTGGAGCAGTCATCTACCACGATGACTTCGAACTGCGCGTAGTCGGAGCGGCCCAGCGCTTCCAGACACCTGGGCAGGCAGTTGCTTCCGTTGCGCACGGGGACGATCACGCTCAGCCGCGCTGGGGCGAGCCGGGAAGCCGTGTCTCGCGCGGCGCCCTCAGTCTGTGGATGTAAACCGACCGTGCTCACGGATGCCCCGTCACATACCCGACGCACTCGCCACACGACCAGGCGACGTCCAGCACGAAGGTCAAAGGCAAAGCCTTCAGGAACGCCCCGCGATTTCTCTTCGTGCGCGTGACATTCCCCCACTGTCGTAGCAACAACACGAACGGCAGCAGCGGACACATCACAGCAAACAACATCCGCCGGACAAACGGTGTCTTCTCAATTCGGATCGCCGCATAGGAACGGCCCCACACGTAGCGCTCCACCACCGCCGCGCCCAAGTGCAGATTCAGCCGGTGCTGGTTGACAATCACGTCGGGCGAGAGCGCGATCACTTCGCCCCGCTCCGCGAACGCGGCGTGCACCCGCGATTCGCTGTACGTATCGGCCCACACATCGGCTACCCGCTCCAGCGCCTCCCGCTTGTAGCAGACGTTGGCGTCGCTCACGTAAGCGCTTGGCCCGCGATGGACGGGATTCTGGTAGCGCCCGAAATCGCCAAAGTAAATGGCCCAGTTCAAGGGACGGTCAACTCCATTCTCCATCGCGCCGCCGACGGCTGCGTAGCCTTGCGCATGCTCCTTGACGAGCGCTGCGGCCCAGTTCGCATCAGGCCTTCCCACATCCTCGATCAACGCAATGAGCGGAGCGCGCGCCTTCCGCATCCCGATGCCGCGCAGCTCATCGTGATGCTCACGGCTGGGCCCGGCGCGCGCCGTGCGCAACTTTTCCACCGCTATGAACTCGGCCTCGGGAAATCTTCGTTCCAGGTCCTTGATCCCGGCCAGCCGCGCGTCGCACGTCACCAGCACTTCCGTCGCCGGCGGATTGACTTGCTCGCGCAGCGCCTCCAGGCAGCCCTCGAGGTGGGCAGTGCCGGCCTCCTCGGAGGTGTCGCTGACCACGGTCACCACCACCGAGAGCATGGGATCGGCCGCCATCGCGCGCTACTCGACCTCCATCAAAGCCCGCCCCGGACCAAACGCGTAGCCCATCCACTCGCCGACCACGTAGACCGTCATGGCCGGAATGATCAGCGGCAAACACAGCAGGAACTTGCCCACGTGGCACTTCTTCGCGAAGACCCGAGACGCCGTGCGCGCCAACAGCACGAACGGGATGGCAGGAGCAGCGAGCAGATAAACGGCACGGTTCGCAGCCGAGACATTCCCTCGTCGCGCTCCCGCAAAAGCCCGGCTGAACAGGTAACGTTGTCGCAGATAGTAACCGTAATCGAACGGGCCGCGATGATAAACGATCAAGCCTGGAACGCTGCGGAATCTTGCTCCTTCACTGAGCAGCTTGTGATGCAGCGTCGCCTCCCAGTAGCCGCTGCTCAACTGCTCGAGATTGGCGGTGAGCACCTCTTTTCGGTAGCCCACGTTCGCATCCGCCAGCTTGGGCGCATCGCCCTCCGGCCAGGGCGGAAGATACGAGTTGTATTCGATGAAGTAGGTAATCCAGTCACGCAGGCGGCCACCGCGAAACTCGATGGGCCCGCCCACAGCGACATACTCGGGCGAAAACGCCGAGACCAGAGTGGCCAGCCAGTTGTCAGCCGCGACACAATGTTCTTCGATGACGGCTACGATCCCACCCTGCGCCTTCTCCACGCCAATGCGACGGAGTTGGGGAACGGTCTCGCGACGATTCAACTCCACGAAGCGCGCATCGGGAAAGCGTTGCCGCAGGCGGGCCACATTCTCCGGCCCGCGACAATCCACCACGATGACCTCGAACGGCGGCGCATTCTTCTGCGCGAAGACCGAAGCCAGGCAGTCATCGATGAACGGCGGTCCGACAATCGACGCAATGACAACGGAAACGACGGGTGGCGTGTTCATGGTTGAGGTATTACTTGGGCAGGTACACCCGCTGATCATCAAACGTCGCCGCCAGCCGGTAATTTTGGTTCAGCGCAGACACAAATCCCGGGCCGAAGTGCGCCGTCTCGTACCACCACTGTCCGAAGTTGGTGTTGGGATCGGCCATGCACAGTACCACAGCGCCGAAATCCTGATGACGCAGTCTTGCCAGAAGCGGCTCACCGAAGTCCGGCCTGGTCGTTCGCAGCAGCCGCAACATCCAGGGATCGAGCACGTATGCCTGTTGCCCGGCAAGCACGGGGACGACCGGATTTTCCGACAGGATCGGCTTATCAGTTACTCCGATCGAAGCCAGAACTTTCTGGAAGCGATGCGGGTGAAAGCGCCTATCTCCGTTCTTGAACTTGCGCAGCAGCGGAAACGCTGCCAGGAGGATCACGAGTGCTAGAGCGTAAACTCCCAACTGCTTGTACAACGGAACCGTCGCGCCAGCCAGCCACGAAGCAATAAGAACCACCGAAGCTACCTGCACATCGAGAAAGTGGTTCTCATTCAATCCGGGCGAGCCGAAGATGAAGGCCGTCACCGCTAGAACAGCGACAAAAAACAATGCGGGCAGGTTCCGCAGGAACGTTCGGCTGACCACCACCTGCGCAAGTGCGACCACCGCCAGAAGGACAAACACCAGCACCGCAGGATCGAGGCGGGCAATTTGCACCAGCAGATTCCATGGGCCGGCCGTGAAGCCCAGCAGACTGCTACCCCCCAAAGCGCAAGCCTTGAAGATCTCCACGAAGCGGCCCTGACTGCCCACAGCCAACGCCGCGCCGACTGCCAGATATCCAAGAGCAGGTCTCAGCCGCAAGTTCCCAAGCCGTTGTGCGCACGCCCGTGCTTATCAGCCAGACGAACACAGCGGCAAATCCGAAGATGCTTGTGACCTTGGTCGCCCACGCCAGCGTGAACAGCAGTGCAGCGAGCAGGACCCGTGCATGGCTTAGTCGCGGCCGCACGCTGACCGCCAGTCCCCAGACGTTGAGCGAGCTTGCCAACCCGTCGGCGTGCGGACTCACCAGCGACGACTGTGCCGAGATCACAGCCAGCACCGCCGCGGCCGCACACGCTGCCAGCCACGGCTCGACCCGCAACCCACGCAGAAGGTAGAAGACTCCGGTCAGCAGCGAGAGCATTGCTGCCGCCGAAAGCAGATAAGCGCTGAGCAGCACCGGAATCCCGAGCTTCATCAACCCAGCCTGCAGGACAAAGTACAGCGGAAAGTAGCGCGTGCCGCCGTAGCCGTCCGGCCCAAACAGCGGGCGATAGAACACCCCGTGCTTCAAGTCCGCGGCCATGGCGATGAGTACGCCCGCAGGATGGTTCACCCAGGCGTCGGTCGTCCAGCAGTACCAGGCCCGTCCCGCCGCGATCATGACGATAAGCACTACGCTGGCCATGAGGAGCGCGCGCGGCCCCGTCCCCACGCGTACGGTGGAAGGGGATGACATGCTGACGCTTTGTACTTGCGTAGTCATGAGGTGCCCGGTGGAAGAGCGGCGCTTTCGAGGCTGTTACGAAACTCGGCTCGTTGTTGCATCGGTGGAACAAAGCCGCAAGAACGAGCGCCGCAGGCGCGGACTCATGATAGCCCAGCACGGAGCCAGAGGCGGAGCGCTGGGTGCAGTGGGAAAAAACCGGAGTCCCTCGGGGACGACACCGTTCCTGTCAATCACTGCGGACGGAACGAATACAGCGCCAGCCGCACCGCGTAAAACCGTTGCTCATCGAGCTTCGTGAACGTGGCTGGTATGGGATCCCGGTTTTTCTTGTAATCCTTCCAATATCGCCAGTCATCGCGTGGCGCCGCCACGATCTCCCACAACCTCTCACATCCGGAGGATCCCGAAGCCACGCTCTGCGGCGAAACGATCCGCAACAGCGGCGGGCCCTCCCCCTGGGTCACTTCCCAGGGCTGCTGCTGTTGCGGCAAGTCAGGAGGAAACATGCCGCAATCGCCCGGCTGGCGATGGCTCGCAACATAGGCGTAGGCGGCATCCCAGTTTTCCTTCCATCGCAGGAAGTAATTCGCGCGCAGCGAATTGGCGCTGTACAGCAAAATCAACGCCACCACGCCCCAGCGCAACGTGCTGAATGGCAACTCGAAGATCGCCCGCGCCACCAGAACGTAATAGAACGCCGCACAAAACGAAACGTAACGCACGTTATAGGGAACATGGAAGGCTTTGCCCAATAGCAGCGTCAGGAGGATGGGCATTGCACAAAGGATGCCGGCAATTACAATACCTTCGCGATCGGTGGAAGCACCGGGCTTTAGCCCGGTGACTGCGGAGCGCTTCAAATCCCGGGCTTCAGCCCCGGCGGGCTGGAACCCGGGGCTTAAAGCCCCTTTCTTTCCCTCTTCTATTCGCCGGGCTGAAGCCCGGCGCTTCCACCCCTTTGTGGCTTCGGCCCCGGCCATGAGCCGGTTCAGCAACAGCAGCAGCGGCGCGCTGAACAGCAATCCTCCTACAACATAGCTCCACCAGGGTGAGTCCGACCGCAGCCCCGCCGGTTTGCCATTGTTGAACGAATTCACAATCGAAAAGATCGTCCAGGAATGTACCGCCGAGTAGTCCGCCGATTGCCTGGCCACGCTGCCCGGCTTGAGGGCCTGGCGCGCAATGCCGCTCGTCAGCCAGGGTGTGTAGAGCACAAGACCGACGATCGCGCCAGCCGCCACCCACCCGAGCCGAAGCGGGTACCGCCGCCGGTAAACCCATGCCAGGAGCAGCAGCGCCGCAATCAGGAACAAACCGAAGTAATCGGTATACAACATCACCACGCTGGTGCCGACGAACGCCCACCAATACACCGCCCGCTCTTCCCGCCAGGCGCGCAGGAACAGATACGAGCACGCCAGCGCAAGCAGATGCATCTGCGCGTAGGGACGGGCCTCCTGCGAAAACATGATGGCAAGTTGCGACATCGCCATCAGCAGCGCGGCCAGCAGCGCCGTCCGGCGATCGAAAAGATATTCCGCCAGCAGATAGAGGAAGACGATTGCCAGCGTGCCGAAGATCACCGACAGCGCCCGCGCCGGGAGCAACCCGAATCCAAAAGCTTCGAGCCAGGCGCGAAGCGCCAGGTAGTGCAGCGGCGGATGGACCAGGTCCACCACCAGCCGATGCATCATCACCCCCAACGGATCGCGGGTCAGGGTAATGGAGAAGGCCTCATCGCCGCTAACGCTCTCGTGCAAGAGATGAAAGATCCTCAGCGCCAAAGCCAGCAGAACGATCAGGGCCGGCAGCGCCCAGCCTTGCCCTGGGCGCCGCGCCAATCCAGAGAACTCCGCGGGAGGCTCTTTCAACGGGATCGCAGATTGACGCACAGCGCTCATGCGTGAGCCGGTGTTGCCTGTGCCCCTCCGCTGTAGAACATCCACAGCACCGTGAATAAGCAGAACAAACTCAAGAGCATTCCCCATTTCTGATCGGGAGTGCTCTGATAAACCAACTGTACACGGCTGTGTCCGGCAGGGACGAGCAGGACGATGGCGCCCAGCGCGTCATCGGTGGTAACCGGGTTGCTGGCCTTCCCGTCAATGTACGCGCGTCCAGCCCGGATATTGATACAAGCGAAACCGAATCCACACCGGTTGCGGTGCATCCACCACGATCTCTCTCGCCTCCGCTGACCAGCGACGGATCGCAATGCGCGGACCGGCGTTGCCTGCAGCCGCTGCGTCGTCTTAGTGGAGCATCACCCCCGTGACTTCCGGGCTGACCTCCTCGACGGCAGGGGCGCCAGGTGTCGAGTGAATCGGAATCCCAGCCTCGTCAGTCTTTATGTCGCGAGGCAGAACATACGGCCCATCCCAGATAGCCCCGGCCATCGGTGAACGACCGCTTGTCAGCGACGCCATGACCGCGTCTGCCTTAGTGTTGATCAGCATGGTAAAGCCGCAAGCGTAACAGGCCAACGAGGCATACGCCGGCCGCAAGCAGCCAGCCCTTTTCTCGATTGCTGCACCGCCGCAGCGACAAAGAACGACATCGCCAGCCCCATGATGCCGAGCCATCGCCACGGAAACTGAACGTAAACCAGCGCGGGAGCCAATCCGCCATATCACCGCCGAGATGGGCAAGCACCATCAGACATGGAAACTGACGAACAGCGCGGTAAACGCCCAGCACCGCATCCCGCGGGCTTGCCTTCTCCGCACAGCGCCCACGCCACAACGCCGAGAACGATCAGCGCCGGCCTCGACTCCCGCCAGCGCCCACGCCCAGTGGTCGTAGGGTAGCGAGTTCAGCCGCACGAATTGCGCCTCAGGCGGCACCACGGCATGGACCGAGGCGAGCACCCAGCGCTTCTCGAACCATGCCGGAAGCAGGAAAAATCCCGCCAACCGGCGCCCAGAGCTGCCGCCACGGCATGAACCTTGCCATCGGCGCCACTCCGGACTTCCGCGCCAGCGTCAAGGCCACGACGAAGGCCAACGCGCCATACGCCGTCACCACAGCGAGCGGAACGTTGGTGAGCGCAACGATGGCGAACAGCAGCGCTACCACCGCGATTCTGCTGTCTCCCGCGCTCACTCAACCGTAGATGGCGACCAGCAGCAGCGGCAGGGAAGCGCTGACCAGCAATTCCGACATCGAACAGCGAGCGTGGACCTCGAGCAGGTGATATGGGATTCAGCACGTAAACCACCGCGCCCGGCAGCGAAGCGCGGCCATCGAAAAACTGCCGGCACAGATAATAGAAACTGAAGCCCGCCAGCGCCATCACCAGCCACACATAAGCGCCCAGCGCCAGGCGCGAAGGGCAGCAGCAGCGTGAGCATCCCTCCCAGATAAAGCGAAAGCGGCGGATAGAAGACGAACGACGGCTCGCCATAGCCGCGAGTACGCCAGCTCCGCCCATCTCGGGATGGAAAGCTCCCTTCGCGAAAGTGCTTGGCAAACTCCAGCCACCAGTTGAAATGGAAGGTGGTGTCGTGTCCCGCGGTGTAGCCCCGCAACAACCAGGGAGCGATGACCAGCGTCGCCGCACCAAGAATGCCGGCACAGACTACGCTTCGCGAAGGGAAAGAGCCTGTGCTGGCTTCGCTCATTGCAGATAGACCACACTGCCATGGGTCCGAGCAATCGGAGCTCGAAACCTTGAAACCGGACTGCCTCAAGGCCTTTACTACCGTGTCCGGCTTCGGATGCAATCAGCGCCGTTTCGCGAGCATGTTGCTTGAGATCCTCGAGGTTCCCAGACCTGCACGGGATGGTAGCGGCAAAGTTCAACTCCTGATGCAGTGTGGGCGCGGTGCGCTGCTCCTCGGGCGGAAGCAGCAGGACGATACTCGCCGGCCGCTGCGAGTAGTATTCCGCTTCCAGTGGAGCATCCCCACACGAAACACGATGAATCGCTTGCCATCCTTCAGCAAGGCATTCTCCAGGCCCGGATACCTTCTGGCTATGCTTTGCTGCGCATTCGGATTTACCAGCTCGGGATGCCGTGCTGCCTTCACCTGCTGGGCCACGCCGAACCCCGCCAGTAGCAACAACACTCCAACCGGGACGCGGTACGCGTTGCGGAAATTCCGCCAGAACCAGCACGACCAGGCCCAGCGCAATGCCCGGCAGTGCGGCCACGAAATAGCGCACCAGAAACTGATGCGTCCACCTCGACAGAATGAAACCCAGCCACTGGTATGCACAAAAACAGCCATCCCACCGCTTCACTCTCTGCCATCGGCTGCAGGACCACGCTCTCGTCCTTCCTCATCGCCAGCACGCTCCAAACCACAATGAGGGCGAGCAGAAACATGCCATCGGGAAAGAGTTCGGAGAAGATGCTCGAGCCGAGCCTGACGGAAGCGTCGGCCCGGCCCAGAAGCTGGAGGAAAACAGGGGCCTGAACCCGGAAATCATCGGCAACAGCAGCGCCATCGGCGACACCACTCCTATGGCGCCGGTCACCAGTTTCGGCGACGGACGCTGCCCCGGCCGCCAGCGGGAAATTTCCCACACCGCGTAAGGCGCCAGGCACAGGAATGCGTAGTAGTGCATGGTGACGCCCACGAACAGCACCCCGCCAAAGACCACCGCCGCAGGCTTGCTGTCGCGCCGGGTGCAGGTCCACACCCACAGCGACAGCGCCGACAGCATGAAGTAAATGGCGTACGAGCGCGCCTCGTAGCCGTAGTAGGGCAGTAGCGAGCAGGTCAGGACACCGAGAGCGCGATCAGCCCGTACAGGCCGCTCGTGACCCGGCGCGTGCAATCGAAGATGACAAGCAGGCCAGCCGTCATAGCCAGCGCGGAAGGCAGCCGCGCGGCGATTTCCCGGTGACCGAACAGCTTCTCTGAGGCTCTGACCAACAGGTCATAGACCGGAGACATGCCGTCCACGCCGTGCGCCGCGGCCTTCCAGACCGTGTAGCCAGTCAGGCAGCCGGGCCACATACACGGTGAAAATCTCGTCGTACCAGAACAGCCGATGGGCTGCGATGTAAAGGCTGCTGGCGAGATAAAAGGCCGCCAGGAGCGCGGCAGCAATCACGCTCCAACGCTCCACAGTGCCCGCCGCGCGACCGGCGCGAGGCGAGCCGATGTCCGCGCTCGACCGCGACAGCGCACTCTCTTCGCGGACGCTTAGTTGCTGGGTTGAGGGAAGGGTCACGATAATTCGGCTTGATGATGAGCGAGACCGCCTTCTAAGATAGCGGTTCCCGACGCCGAGGGCGCTTGCAGGAAATGAATTATAGAAATTGGCATACGCGCGTTGCCGTTGCAGTGTTCGACGGTGTTCTCATACTGCTCATCCTGAACCTCGTCCTTTTCCTCATCGTGGTGGTGAGACAACCGCCCAAGCCGTGCGCCCAGCAGCCTTCTTTCAACCCTGACAGCCTATCGCTGGCATATCCCGGCTGGCAGCAGCCCTCCAGAGCCGCAGCGCCAGATAACGCCAGGGTATCCAAAGAAACATCAGAAGAATGACCGTTGCCGGCAAGGAGCGCCGATAATTGCCCCGGTTCAGGTCTTCCACCAGATACGCAATCACGCCCAGGAGGAAGATGAGCCGGTAGTCAACACTGGAGCCGCTCAGGAAGGCGAAACAGAAGATCGCTAAACCGGCCGTTGCTATGCATCCCCTCGCTCGATCAAAGTCAAGTTGAGGAAGAAATTGATCGAGTCTATCGCGATAGATTACTCCGGCAACCACCGATAACGCGGCCAACACCATCGCTCCAACGGACGCGATAATGTTGTGGCGCATAATCCTCCGCGCCAGGGAGTGGGATATATGGCTGGCCAGCACGAAGAAAAATGGGTACGCCCCGAAGGAGCCGGTGACAAAGGATGAGGATTTGTTCGCCAGGCGTTGCGCAACACAGGAAGGCGGCGTCCGCTCGTAACCACCAGAGCTGCCATCGCAAGAATCGGCGGTCAGCAGCGAACATTCAGCAAGCCTCTTCGATTTCGATACAATAATGCGGCCGTTGCTAGTTTCGCGGATACACCTGCGCTGAGCACGGCGTCAGCAACACGACCAGGATGCCGTGAAAAGCGGCTTGCCCATTTGCCCTTCTGGCGCTACGATCAGGGAAGAGTCCCTGAACAAAGCCAGGCAGGGTCAAGTCGCAAAATTCACAATTTCGGTGTTACCGCGCCTCGAGCGCACAAACCGGCGCAAGACCGCGGTCCGAACGATGTGACCGCCAGCAGCCCCAACCCTAACGGCGATCCCTGCTGACGCGGCATAAACTCCTGCGCGTCAAAAAGCACAAGAAAGGCAGTTACAGCCTGATTGCCAAAACTATTCCCATGCAACAATAGAGGAGCCGGCATACGGTCAGGTCCGCGACACCGCACACATGCCTCGGCTCCAACCATATCGGCGGATAATCCAGGACGCGATGCCAGGGATCAAAGCTGGTTATAGTGTACGGGTCCTGGCCGCTCAGCACGCAATCAATGGAAGTGGTGACCGCTCGCGTATCCGCAAAGATCGGTGACATCGCCGGGACACGAAGCATGCGCCAGGCGGCGGGCAGGCTGCCGCGGATGTACGGCCCGAAACCACCCAGGGACCCGCGACCACAACTACCCCGGCGAGAACGGCGACGAGAAGGTGCCTCCGCGTCCATACCAGTGGCGCCAGGATGAGCGCCGACAACGTGCAGCCTCCGACGAAGCTGGCACTCACCAGCGCGTCAACCAGAATCCAGCGCCAGCGTCCGAGCCGTTGCGGGGCGAAGAGCACCGCCTCGGAAAACATCGCACGCCCATATAGAGCGTGCGTCCACATCTGGTAGGCGCCAAGGAAAGCAACCGGGAGCGAGTACCATGCCCACGCGCCCAGCCGGCGCCGCTTCGCCAGCGACCAGGCAAGCAGCAATGGAACCAGGCAGATGCCGAAATACTTGCTCAGGGCCGCGGCCGCCATCAGCAGGCCGGAAGCCAGCAGCAGGCGCTGTTTGCCGGAATCCAGCCCCTCCAGCCAGAAGACGATCGCCCACATCCAGAAGGCCAGCATCAGGGTGTCGCACATCAGGACCGCGAAGCACTTTTGCCTGGAGGAACCTTTGCCAGGGCTGCGCTGTGAACTCAATTCAAACCATCCGCTCCCTGGGGATACAGGCTTCTTTCTGAAGACTCTGGGCCTTGCTGAGATGCGAAGGGGCACCCCTTCCAAGCATCCTGAAGACCCTCAGGCAGCTTTCGCTTAGAACATGGAGTAGATGAACGGCGCGATGGCCGAGCTCTCCGAGATAATCAGGAGCACGGCGAAGAGGAACAGACTTATCAGGATGGGCGCCAGCCATCCCCGCTTATTGCGGAAGAAGAAGGTAAACAGTTCGCCCGCGATGCCAAACCGCCGGCCTGTCGTTTTGAAGAATCCCATCGTAAAAATCTCCGCGGGAAAAGCGCATTCACCACAGAGAGCACAGAGAAAAACAAATCAACAAGAATTTCTCTTTGTACTCTGTGCCTTTGTGCTGAGTTGCACTCCGAAATACATCTCGGTAATTGTAACCTTGAAAAGAAACGAATCAAACAGAATTTCTCTGTGTCCCCTGCGCCTCTGGGGTGACTTGCACTTTGCGCCCGATCATCACGAACAGGCCGCCGTCGCGCCCGCCTGCCAGCAGTTCGCCGAACTGGACGGCAAAGTGATCGACCTTGCCGCCCCTGGGGTGCGGCTCGAAAAGCTTCTCATCGGCGGCGAACTTCTCCCCCGTCGCTTTCGGAATGCTGTTCAGGAACTCGAACCCGGAGCCCTCGAACCAGCCTTGCACTTCTCCAATGCTGTGCTTGGATTCATGTGGATTCTTAAAGCGGTCCATGAACCACGTGTGCTGCCGCAGCTTGTCGGCCTTCTTATCGCGCAGGCGCGGATCGAGAAATTGCACGCGGTCGCCGGATACGCGCAGAAGAAAGCGCACGAAATCGGTGACCAGCCGGCTGTACTTGTTGTAAAGCCCGATCAGAATGACTCCGCCGGGCTTCACCAGCCGGGCGATGGTCTGAAAGCCGAGCAAGGGATCGCTGGTGTGATGCAGCACCCCGTTACAGACGACGAAATCGAAGCTCTCCGGGCGGAACACGGGCCGGAACAGGTTCATCTGCAGAAAAGCGACGTGCTTGATCTGGTTTGCCCGGCGAAACCCCTCGGCCAGCTTCAGCGAGTTCAGGCAGGCATCGGCGGCGAAGATGGTCCGGCCCCAGGTGGTGCCCAGGAAATTGCTCAACTGCCCGGTGCCGCATCCCACCTCCAGGACCTTAGCTCCAAAGGGAATCTGTTCGTCCAGCAGCCGCGCAAAGACGCCGCGCTCCGCCTTTTCCCGCAGGCTGGAAGCCGAGTCCAGCTCGTCGTAGTTGGGAAACGGAGTCTGCTCGTAAAACGACTTGATGATCTCGGTCACGTCCGCCTTGCCGGCCGGCCAATCGTTGCGCCAGAACAACTGCGGAATCCCATCCGCGGCGGGAAACTGCTGCCCGCAGGAGGAGCAGCGGATGGCGTCAGTCGTGAGATTGAGCCCCGCGCCGCACACCGGGCAGACCACGATCTCGCTGTTCCGCGCGAGCAGACCGAAATCCGGGTCTTCGTGATTTTGCGTGGCCGCTGACATAGCGAGGGTTATTCAGAGTGCTGGAGCTGAGGAGTCGGGCCGAAATCGGTCTCCAAAATCCCGTCCGAGTCGAGTTGTATTTGGCAGCCCCGCAACCTTCCCAAATCGGTAAACCGCTGTGGAGGCCCCTGCGCGTCCATTAGAGCGATTCTAGCCTTTCGGTGGCACCCCTGGCTACCTCCAAGGCGTCAAACGCGATTCTAGGGCCATTTACGGGCTCGCAAATGGCATTCTGAGAAATGATTGAACTGGCCGTATAGTGGTTTGCTAAGGTAGCCATCTAGTGGTCTACTGTTCTTGATATTTATGGCACATAAGTATTACATCGAGGGCCTGGCCTGCGGTTTCGCCGCGAACGTCTGGCTTCCTGAACCGGCAGAGTGCTTGACCGCTGGCTCCTGGGTCAGGCTCTGGATAACCGCATCAGCCACCAAAGCATTGCCGGCCGCGGTGTAATGCACGTCGCGAATGACGAAGAGCTTGGGATACCAGCAGCCAACATCGCTCCAGGGGCAGCGGGCTTTCACTGCCAGGAAAGCTGGAAACACGGAGACGAAGCGCTTGCACTTACCCTCACACCACTGGCGAAGGAGCTGCACCTGCTTTGACTCCGCTGTATCGTGAACCAGCTGTGCCGGCTGGGGATAGACAACAACGCTGATGGGAATATTGTGCCTTGCCAGCTCCTGCCAGAGGAGGGTCATCTTTGCTTCCTGCTTGGCAAGGCCGC
Source organism: uncultured Acidobacteriaceae bacterium (assembly GCA_963703645.1). GTDB lineage: Bacteria > Acidobacteriota > Terriglobia > Terriglobales > Acidobacteriaceae > Bog-257. The sequence goes on along the minus strand of CAVPFD010000029.1, from coordinate 99,822 downwards.
CCGCAACTCCCAGGGGCGCATACCCGGCTGGAAATAAGTCAGACTCATTAACCTGTCGGTAGGTCCATGCCGACATCTCCGTGTCAAATGGGTCGCCAAATGCCGTCGCCGGAAGGTGATAGTAACCGTGGCGGACAAGAAGCATCTGCAGCCGTTCCCATGGCGATAGCATGGCGGACGTAAGCGCGAAGTGCCGGATGACCAGACTACGAAAGCTCACGTACCAGGACTCAGCCGAGTGTTCCCGATCGCGATCGATCCCAATCACGGCTCCGGAAGGGTCGGCGTCCCGGTAGAAGCCGGCTTCGGCATGTACTGCCGAGGGGTCGAGGAAGACGATTACCTCGTCAATATCAATGCCTTTGGCCTGTACCATTCGGGCCGTATTGAGGAAGTTGGAAGGTGAATAGCCGTCCTCGCCGCCATTAAGAATATCGTATTGCGGGAAGTGGTTTGCAATCCTGCCGACAAGGCTGTTGCGCCATGCCAGTTTACCCTCGACATAGGAATTACCCAGCATCAGGATCCGCGGACGGGCATCGGTCTGGGGAACCTCTCTGATCTTCTCGTCGCGAAAGCCAAGACTATTGCTGAAGAACTTATAGGAATCCCCACCCCAGTATCCCACCGAGGCACAATTGGGCTGGAAGGCGTGATGCCGGACAGGGTCCTTGACTCCGCAAAACTTAGCCTCGCCAAGGGAAGCCGCCGCCGGGCGCGGCATGGTGGCGGTGTAAATCCAATCGAGGGCAAAGAATGCTGCCGTGCTTAAGACGAACGATGCCAGGAACAAGACGAGACCATTCTTGCGTTTCCCCGATTGCTTCAGCGCCCGTCCTGCCGCTTTCGAATCCGCTGGACTCGTGCTTAATGCAGTTGATGTCAACCTGGACTCGCGGATGTTAGTAGTAGCGGTAGACAAACGGACTGCTGGGAGCGCTGGCGACGCGCACGATCATGCGCGATACGGCGAATATCGCGTAGCAATACATGGGCGCGATCCAGGCCCAACGCTGGAGGGCCATCATCCTGACGAATGCTGAGTCCGGAAGGCCCGGCCGGGCGAGGGAGCGATCGAGAGCCGTGGTTACCAGTAATGTAATTCCGTACCCGATGGCCATGACCGCCAACAGGACATACAGGGTAGAAGGAAGAAAGTGCCCGGAGTAGCTGCCCGGCGACACCACGGCCCGGAACATCTGACCGGCCTGTGACAGCGAATGGGCGCGGACGAAGATAAAACTTAAGCTCATGAGAGCCGCAGTGGTGAGCCATGAGATGAAGGACCAGGCGGGCTGAGAAGGCCGCCAGCCGAAGCGCTTCTTCAACTCCTGCACTTGGCGATGTCCAATCAGAAGCAGGCCCTGGTAACAGCCCCACAACAGGAAGAGGACGCTGCCTTTGTGCCACACGCCGAAAATAATCATCGCAATCAGTAAGCAGAGCTTCCCCCACCATTCCTCTTCCCGCAGCATCGCCATGGGGAAATATACGTAGTCCTTGATCCAGAACGACAGGGACATGTGCCAACGAGTCCAAAACACCGACGGGTTGGTGGACAGGAACGGCCGGTTGAAGTTTTCCGGGATGGTCAAGCCCAGAAGCTTGGCGGCGCCTATAGCGACATGCGAATAGCCGGCGAAGCCGAAGAAAAGATACAGTCCGAACCCAGAGGCCAGGCACCAGACATCGAGCCCGCTCCATCGGCTGGCCTGATCGAAACCGAAATGGATGCCTTCGTTGGCCCGCAGGCCCTGGTCAAGCAGTTGCGCCATCAGCATCATCAGAATGCCGGTTGCGATGCGGGAGAGACCGCGTCCCAGGTCGTCACGTGAAATCGCTTTTGGCAGGCGGAACTGCTCCAGCATTTCGGGGAGCCGGCAGATGGGGCCCGAGATGGTAACCGGAAAGAACGCCATGTATAGCGCAAACTCCAGCAGGCTCGGATCGAGATCGCATCCGCCGTACACATCGAACAGGTAGCTCATCGCCTGGAAGGTCCAGAACGAGATACCCAACGGCAGAATGATGTGTGAAAACTGCTGCAACGCCGGCGAGGACGCAGACCTCGCCATCTCCGGCAGGTACTTGAAGGTGGAAAGCAGGGCAACATTCAAACCGATGCCGGTCCACAAGATGTACGATCGGCGGCTTCGTCGCAGCCATCGGCCCAGCATCAGGTTCACTACCGTTGAAGCCAGCAGCACAACCGCGAACCAGGGCCCCCAGGATATGAGCAGCAAGTAGCTGAGGAGAAGCAGAATCGCCTGCCGCATGCGGGCTGACTTGGACGCTGCAAAGACCATCAGCGCGATCAGAATTGCCAGGGCGTACAAAAACGAGCGGGCAACGATCGCCCGCTCCCCCTGAAGAACAGAGAGATCAACAGCCGTAGCGGTCACTCGTACTATGTGCAAGTGAGACACGGAAGAGTCCCTCACATTAATCTCTGTTTTTCAACCACAGCGATTTATTGGTTGGTCCGGGAGCAGCACACGAATACGGAGGTGTAACCGACGGTGCGCACGGCAGTGTAACCATTGGAAGTGAGTATCTTTACGCAAGCCGAAGCGCGGGAAGCGACATAACAGAGATCCCGGTTTGCGAAAACGGCAATTCGCGGGGTATGAGCTGCAAAATCGGCCGCGATTTCAGAGTCTCCAATGATGTGATATTTCGCCTTCTGTCGAGCCGTGAGCCTCCCCGAGAGTATGCGGGTAACGGCGTTATTTTCAAAGCCCGGGTAAGGGTCTGCTTTGGATGCAAAGATGAAGCCAGGCCAAAAGCTGGCGATCTCTTCGTGCGGAGCGGCCACTTGGTCGATGGCCTTTGAGACCGCCGTAACCGCATCCAGAGTCCAGTTCTGAGCATCGTCGGCACCATAGAGACTGCTCATGTAGTCGCCGGTGAAGAGGACCCTTTGAAAGTTTCGAATTGATGAGGTAACGAATATAACCACCATCGCGGCACAGGCAAGCATGCCGATCCGCTTTGTCCGCGCCGCGGGCAACCCAGTAATGTAGTTGTTCGCGCCGCACACGGCAGCCACGATGAGGTATGGCACGCACATGCAGAAATATTGGCCGAACGTGGGCGTCGGAAGGATGGAGATAAGCGCGAGAACGAATGCGAACAAGAAAGCCAACAGCGCGATCCCCTGACGTATCCGCAATACGAGAATTGTTATGAAAGACACGGCCCACAGGATGCTGAACTGAGTGCCGTTGAATTCATAGCCAAACAGAAGTGTCCGAGCTATGCCGATTTTCTGTTTCCAATTCCCTATCAGGCCCGCATTCGAGCGTATGGCGTGAGTTCCCAGATTGTTGAACAGGAACGAATCGGGGAAGGCAAGAAAAAAACAAAGAGTCGGCACAATACCGACGGTGAATCCCCCGAGGAACCAGAGAATGCGAGCGATTCCGCTGCCGGCCTCAGAATGGCGAAATATCCACCAGAGGAAAATTGGTGCAAGCCCTACAACAAGCGCGCGGGTGTCCACGCTCAGTCCGAATAACAGCCCTGCGATCGCGACCAGCCACGGTGGGGAAGCAGGAGCGACGCGGGCGACAAGAACATAAGCACCGAACAGAAATAGCGCCGCCAGAGAAGACGTCTTTACAATTGGAAACCAACCGAAGATGAACATGCTGGAAATGTACAAAATGACTGCTGCCAAACCAGACACCCACCTTGCTGTCTCACGGCAGACATGCGCGTAAACGAGCAAACCTAGGATGGTGGTCAGGAGAGCGGAAAGGCTACGGGCCGAGAACCACGATATTCCGAACAGCTTCATCCAGAGGCCATATATGTAAGGCACCAGAGGAGTCTGGTTATAGTAGAAATCCCGATAAGGTACTTTGTGCTCCAGCACCAGTCGCGATGCCAACAGGTAGAAGCCTTCGTCTGCGTCAACAAAACGATGGCGGGCGATGAACAGAAAAAAGCACAGGAGCAGGACAAAAAGCGGCGCCAATAGAATTTTGCACGAGCGGCTCACTTCAAAACCCCGTCCGAGTCGAGTTGAATTTGGTAGCCCGACAACTTTCCCAAATCAGGAAACCGACGTTTGTCAACTACCGCGATATAGTTCCCCTTCTTAAACTCTTCCTCCCGATCTTGTTCTTCGATCACAAAGATAGTCTGCGGAGCTATCCACTCTTTTCTCACCGCTAAACCAGATTGACGTATCTGTTCGCGGCAGGCGTTGATACTCGGATACAGGAAGAGATGATCTTCCTGCGCGATATTGATCGCCATGGTAACGAACATACGTCCATCATCTTTCAGGCAGTCTCTCAAGGTGACCAAAGCCTGGGCCGGATCCTCCAGATGTTCTAACACTTCGCTTAACACGATTGCATCGTAGTGACCCCGCAGCTCCTTGCGGCATTGGGCCAAGGGAAAATAATCGCCCAGGTGGATATCTTTCGAGATATCAAAGAAATCCAGAAGTTGCCGGGCCCTTGCCCTAACCTCGGGGTCGGTGTCATAGGCTTCGATTTGCCAATCGGTCAAGGCCTCTGCGGCCATCTTGAGCTCGTATCCCGTGCCGAATCCGACGGAAAGCATAGTGCCATTGTGCTTGCGTTCGCCAAGGCAGTTTAGAAAAAGCGATAGCTCCCTCATGAGCTCGAAGCGATGATTGGTGAACACAATCGAAAGCAACAGGCTCAAGGTATACGCATCGTTATCCACAACCGCATCAGGATCGCCAAGCGTCGCGGGAGAAGGGTTGGCATCAAATTTTTTCTGCAATTCGGTCAGAGCATCCACCCGCGCCAGGTACTTCGAAATGTAGTCAGGACCGCAGGTGTGCTCAACAAATCCCAGGACCTGGTCGGCGACCGGCCCTAGCGCCTCTCCATGGTTCTCATAGACGAGTGACGCCGAGAGCTCCAGCAATCTGCTGTTGTCAGATAATTCTTTCAAGGCAGAGCTGTATAACGGGTGCTGCTTCTGGAAATCCTCAAAAGTCGCCATCTAGGGCTGCCGGTGGTTACCTGACGGGGAGTCGTCCCGAGATGCTGAAATGCCAGCGACCTTGGCTGGCGGCTGCTCGGTCAGGCTCTGGATAACGACGTTTGCGACCAGAGCGTTTCCGCCGGGCCCCATGTGATTGTCTCCAAAGATGAAGAGGTTCAGGTACCAGCAGCCGGGCTCCCGCGGGGGACATTGGTCCTTCACCGCAAAGAACTCCGGAAACAGAGTGATGAAGCGCTTGCACTTGCCTTCGCACCAGTCCCGCCAGATGGTGACCTCCCGCGAGTCCACCGTGTCGTGAACGACCTCCGCCGGATGAGGATAGACAACTACGCTGAGCGGTATGTTTCGCGCTTTGAGGTCCTGCCAGAGAAGGGTCATCTTGGCTTTTTCTTTGGCGATACCGCCCTCCACGCCGAGTGGGGCATAGCCGGCCGGCCAGGGGTCGGTTTCATTGACGGGGCGATAGGTCCATGCCGCCCTCTCCATGTCGAAGATGTTGACGGGTTGTGTGAATGTCCCCTTATAACGGCCTCCGGCGATAAGGCTCCGCTCGACGAGCTGAATGAGATGGCTGGTCAGCAGGAAGTGCTGATCCACCAGCTTCGACCACTTCTCATACCAGGGATGGATCCAGCGCTGTTGCTGGGGCCCGGTCACGGCCCCGGAGGCATCCACGTCCCGGTAGAAGGCGGCCTCATCATTCACGTCGGAGGGGTCAATGAAGACGACGACCTCGTCGATGGCGAAGCCTTTGCGAAGCAGAATCCGCGTCCGGTTGAGGTAATTGGAAGGGGAGTAGCTGACGACGCCTCCGTTGAGCACGTCGTATTGGGGAAAGTGGGCGGCAATCTTGCCGACAAAGCTGTCGCTCCACGCCAGCATCCCCTCGGTCATCGAATCGCCCAGCATGAGGAGCCGCGGACGCGGGTCAGCCAGGGGAACTTCTCTAATCTTCTCGTCTCTGAAGCCGAGACTGTTACTGAAGAACTGATGCAGGCGGCCTCCCCACCCGGCAACCGTGGCACAGTTAGGCTTGATGGCGTGTTGCAGTATCGGGTCAGGGGTACGACACGCTCCCTCCGTAACGCCCACTATCTGCTTTCCGCGCTTTACCATGGTGTACAAGCCATCCAGAATAAGGAACGTCGCGGCGAACAGGGCGAAATAGCCCAGGTACAGAAAAAGCTTCATCGCGATCGTCTTCATGAGTGATTGCCGCGGAGGACGCGGCGAAGCTGAGGCTTCTGTGCCTGGCATTGACGGCGGAGTTACGAGACCCTCACTAGACATAAAACCTCAGTTAACGTTTGCGGGCAGAGCGCCTGCGAGTTTCGCCGGCGGAGTGTTTGTCAAGCTCTTAACCACGGCGTCCGCGACCAGGGCGTTGCCGGCGTCGCTGTAATGGATGTCTCCAAAGATGAACAGCTTGGCATACCAGCAGCCAGGCTGTAGGCGTGGGCATTGCTCTTTGGCAGCGAAGAAGGCAGGGTACAGCGAGACGAAGCGTTTGCATTTGTCCTGGCACCACTGTTGCCATATCTGTACATGCTGGGAGTTGACATTGTCGTGGACCAGCTGCGAGGGATAGGGATAAACCACGACGCTGATGGGGATGTTCCTCTTCTCCAGCTCCTGCCAAAGCTGTGTCATCTTTGCCGTTTCCCTGGCCAGTCCAGTCTTTAGTCCCAGCGGGGCATAGCCGGCAGGGAAGGGATCTGTCTCATCTACCCCACGATAAGGCCATGCCGCCCACTCTACGTCAAAGAGATTGCTGGCCGTCAGCCAGATGGGAAGATGGTAATACCCTGCCGGGACAAGACGCTGATCGACGAAGTTGAGGATGTCACTGGTAGCAAGGAGATGGCTGGAGATACGGGCACGCCATCGTCCATACCAGGACGAGTTACGGCGTTCTGCCTTGGGTCCGCCGACCGCGCCGGAGTCGTTAATATCGTGATAGTAGGCGGCTTCGTAATGAGCGGCAGTGGCATCAATAAAGACGATGACTTCGTCAATGTCGAAGCCATCGTTGAGCAGCTGGCGTGTGACATTGAGGTAGTTGGAGGGAGAGTAGCCAGAGACTCCGCCATTGAGGAAGTCATATTGTGGCCTGGCATAAGCAATCCTGCCGGCAAAGCTATCGGCCCATCCTAGTTCACCCTCAGCAAAGGAGTCGCCCAGCAGGAGAATCCTGGGCTTGCTGCTGGCGAGGGGTACGTCCCGAATCTTGTCATCCCTGAAGCCCAGGCTGTTGGTAACGAACTGATACGAGTCTTGCCCCCATAGCACGGTAGAGGAACAGCCAGGCTTCAGCCCATGATGACGTACCGGGTCATGGAGACGGCATAGGTTTGGCTGCGCTGCCGACTGGGATCGTCTCTGCATAGCCGCGGTATATGTCCAGTCGAAGACCAGGAAGACAGCTACGCTGAAGACGAAAGACAACAGGAATATTGTCAGCTTCAGCCGGCCTGACCGTGATGAGCGGCCTGTCGTAGTAGTTACTTCTTCCAGTTCCGTCAGATTGGTGCTCACGCTGTGCCCATAAGAACGGAGACGCTGTTATCAAGGCGTTGGCGACGGCATCTGGATGGACGTTTTTGCCGGCGTTTCCGGGCGCTTGGCCGGCGGGTCGTCTGTCAAGCTTTTGACGACCACATCGGCGACCACCGCGTTGCCAGCGGCGTTGTAATGGAAGTCTCCGAAGATGAAGTGGGTCAGATACCAGCAGCCGGGCCGGCTCTTTGGACACTGGTCCTTGACGGCGAAGAAGGCCGGAAACAGCGAGATGAAGCGCTTGCACTTACCTTCGCACCAGTCGCGCCACATCCGCACCTGTACCGATTCCACCGAGTCGTGCACCAGTTGCGCCGGGTAGGGATAAACCACCACGCTGATGGGGATATTTCGCGCTTGCAGCTCCTGCCAAAGCAGGGTCATCTTGGACTCTTCTTTGGCGATGCCGCCCTTCACCCCCAGCGGCCCAAAGCCGTTGTAGTAGGGGTCCTTTTCATTCACCTTGCGGTAGGTCCACGCCGATCGCTCCCGGTCGAATACCTCACCCTGAGGGCCGGTCGGCAGGTAGTAATGGCCACGGCCGACCAGGAAACGCTCGAAGGACCGGAGAAGGTAATCGGTGAGCAGCAACCGGCCGGTAATAAAGGCGCGCCACTTGTTGGCTCCAACTGTGACCCAGCGTTCCTGCTCCGGCCCGGTCACCGCGCCGGAAGCGTCAACATCGCGGTAAAAGGCGGCCTCATCGTGAACGTCGGAAATGTCAATAAAGACGATCACCTCGTCGATTTCGACTCCCCTGGCCAGCACCATCCGCGCCACGTTGAGATAGTTCGAGGGCGAATAGCTGCCCACCCCTCCGTTCAGGAAGTCGTACTGCGGCAGGTCGGCCGCGATCCTGCCGGCAAAGCTGTCACGCCACGCGAGCGGAGCTTCGGTGAAGGAGTCGCCGAGCATCAGAATTCGCGTACGAGCATCGGCGAGGGGAACGTCTCTGACCTTCTCGTCGCGAAAGCCGAGGTTGTTGGTGATGAAGTCATAGTTATCTCCGCCCCACTGGTCGGTTGCGACGCAGTTGGGCTTCAGGGCGTGATGGCGAACCGGGTCGTGGACGCGGCAGGGATTCCCCCGGAAGGTTGACCTGAAGTGGCGCACAATGGCAGCGCTGCGGAACCAATCGAAGATGAGGAATGCCGCCACGCAGAAAACGATGGACAGCAGAAGCAACGCCAGCTTGGCGGTTCGTTGTTGGCTGGGCCGCTGCGAAGCTGGGCTCTCTTCCTTCGCGCCTGCGGGCGATTCAACGTGATTGGTTGCGCTAGGGTTCACAGGCATACCCGATGAACTTGTCTCCGGCCTGGCTGGAGGCCCGTCTGGCGCTCACGGTGTTCCTCTCATGGGGGGACTTTCTTGCGGCTGAGCGCCGGAATCGTACTGACTCAGGCGGGGCGGCGATGCGTCGGGTTCGGCCAGCCATAGCCGGCGTCCGCGAAAATAGTCCAGCAGCGGCTGCAGGCTGACGCCGGGAATTTCGCGCGCCCACACAACTTTGGAACGGTCGATGTCGGCGCCGTTGTACACCCATTCGCGAAAGACGACGTGATGCGGCGAGTAATGCACAATCACCAGATGCTGGCCGGGCAGGGCCTCCAGTTGCCGGGCGAACTGGGCGCGAAACTGGATGGGGTCGGGCTCGTCGAAACGGGTCTTGCCATCGAGGTTGAAGGGCGCCAACAGCGCGGTGAATACGACTACCACGCGGGTGATGCCGATTCCCACTGGCCGGCCCGAGGACTGCCAGCGGCGAACGTGGCGCAGGCCTTGCGTCACCAGAGCAAAGATGCCGGCCACCAGTGGCGCAACGTAGTGGGTATTGAACCGGGCACGGACCAGCAGAATTGAGGCAAACACCAATGCGCATTGCACCACCAGCAGACGCACGCGGCGGTCGCGCAATACCGGGAACAGCGCCAGCAGGCTGACGGCGAGCGGCGGCCAGAGAAAGAAGAATAGCGAGACAGCCAGGATGTAGGCGGCCTTGCGGGCGGCTTTGGGCAGGCTGTTGACGCCGCTCTGCAGCCAGGAGTTCCGCATGTAGCCGTTGTAAAACGCTTCGAGTTGGGGGTTGCCGTGAGGTAGTGCAGGGCGCATCTTCTGCCAGGAAAAAGTGGGCGCGCTCTGATAGGTCCGCTCGTTGACGGCGTAAGGCGAGAGAAGTGGATTTCCTGTGCCCCGCCAGTTGTAGTAGGCCATGAAGGCGCCGCCGAGGATTGCAACCACGCATAGCGGCGCGGCAACTCGCAGCAGAGTGACCCGCAATGACGGGCTTCCTCGGCGGCACAGCCGCACCAGCAGAACCAGGAACACCGGCAGACAGAGGAATGCTCCCTCGAAGGGACGGCTGTTGGCGAGGATGAGTGCGCCGATTCCGAGAAGGAGCGAATCCTTCCACTCCCAGTGATGAAGTATTCGCGGCAGTGCGCCGGTCACCAGCGCGCCGCCGATGGCGGCCACGAAGCCTCCGTAGTAGCTGTTCATCCAGTAGCTGAAGATCGCAATCTTGAACATGACCAGCGCGGCGCCCAGCAGCGCCCACTTCGGCGGCAGCCAACCCTGCAGCATCCACAGGACGGCTGCGCACATTGCGCCGCCGCTGAACAGCACGCCCAGCCAGGGGCTGCCGAGGAGCTGGCCCACGGCGAGCACTACTCCCTGCGCGGGCGGATACTTCGACATGTACGCCGGCTGCTGGTTGACGTGAATGGTGTCGAAGAAGATCCACATCGGGTGGGTTGGATTGGCCAGCCGGCCGTGAGCAAAGGTGTCGCCCGCGAGGAGGTAACTGAATTCGTCGTGAAGCTGAGGATAGGGCACCGGAAAAAGCCACAACAGGCTGATGCGGAGGGCGATGGTGGCAGCCGCGATCCAGAAAAGCGCCGCCAGCCTGCGCTCGGCCAGGCGCGAGCCGAAATTTTCGATCGCGCGGAAGCCGCCGTCGGCGAATTGCGGCACCAGCCACGCGCCGACCAGGCAACCCGCAAAGATGAGGTCGCGCAGAATTTCTCCGCGAGTGAAGAAGATGCGCAGTAGGGAAAGCATGCGTCAAGAGCGTCAGGGGTCTACGTTGGTGTGAGCGAGACTCTGAAGCGGAGCGCGGAAGAATTACCCGTCCAGCGACAGTTCCTGCTCCTGCACACCGGCATAGGGGTAAACGACGACCCGCGGTTGACCCTTGTGCCGCTCGCGCAGGATCTGAATTACGTCGTCCCATTTGCTGGCAAAGCGCGTCGCCGGCGGATAGTTGTTGATCATCTCGCGGGTGGCGTACTGCGAGTACACAACCAGCCCGGTACCCCGCGGAAGGCGTGACTTGGCGCGATACTCCAGCATGTCGAAATACGTGGAGCCTCCCTTGCCCATGACCCGGGAGTTGAGCCAATGCACCGGCTCGATGCCCAGCGGGTTCTGGATGATCAGCACTCCTGTGCCGCCGTCACGGACCGAACGGTCAATCCACCATCGCGACCGGAAGGCCTGGGCGCACGACGGATAGGCGTTCGCAATTACGATGTCGGCATCTTTCATGGTCGGCGTGGCGTAGTTCTGCACCGCCATGCGCGCAGCCGCCTGGTGCGCTCCCACGATGTCGCCGGCAAAGACTCCCACCGGCAGGCGCTTCTGGTTGGTCACAATCTGCACACTGAAGTTCACATTGGCCATGCGGGCGGCTTCGTTCATGTCCAGCCGCACCTCGTTGTGAAACACCTTGAATGTGCCGGAGGTCTTGGTGCGCGGCAGAAGCACATGGTGGTTGTACTCAATGGTGTCCATCGCAGCCACGCCGGGCAGGACGGCTTTGGCCCCGCCGCTGAGCCCGGCCTGCTCGTGTCCCTTTACACCGCTGATGCACACCTTGCAGTCTGCCGCGAGAAACGTCTGGTTGAGTTTGACCCGATTCTTGAAGCTGGTGGTCCCAACGTCCTTGGTGTTTTCAAAGACATTGTGGTTCTGCCAGGCAAACCGGCTGGCGGCCTCTTTGCCCACCTTGGTTTGCACCTCGGCCACAGTCATGGCGCGGTGCGAGCCAAAGGCCCCTAAGAGCACAACGTTTTCGTCCTTGATGCCAGCTGCCCGCAGCTCCCCCATCAGCCAGGGCATGACGGTGAACGTCGGGGTGGGCCGGCTGAGGTCGTCGAAGGTTACGACCACGCGCTTCTTGCCGCTGGCGACAGTACGCAGCGGCTTTGCGCCGATGGGTTGGTCCAGTTGCTTGCTGATCTGTTGAGCGCCCAGCACCGGAGCCTTCGCGCCTTTCATCTCAAGGACCTCGATGTGCCAGTCACCCGGAAAATCCAGCCGCTCGTCGAGATCGCCCGTCCATTCGTGGGTCGGTATGACGACGGACTTGGCGGATCCTTTGACTGACGAGGCGCGGGTCGGCTGATTGGGGGTGGAGGCCACGGCGGTGCCGATAAGCGGAACCGCTCCGGCGGCGCCGGCCAATTTCAGGAACATCCTGCGGTCATAGACCTTGGACGACATTACAGCCCCTGTTCTGCAAGATCTCTATCCAACATGGTACAAGGATCGCTGTCGAATACGAGGGCGAGGGCGCGGCATTCACCTGGAAGCTTGTGCATTCGCCGCAACGACCAGGCCGTTGTTCACCAGGTAATCCAGCAGAGCCTTGGCGACGACCTGATTGCCGTACTCGTTGAAATGAATGTCGTGCTGGAAATACGCGGGCGCGGAGTGGTTTGCCAGCCTGATGGTGTCCATCAAGTCAAGTGTCTTGATGCCTTTCGTGGCTGCCAGCTCATCCATGGTTTGTTGAAGGATCCACTTGGAATACTGTCCTTTGAAGGGAAGGTAAACGAAGACGAAGGCCGCCCCGTGCTGCTGGCAGAGGTCTGCTGTGGCGGCATAGATCTGTTTGAATGTGGCCAGCCTGGCTTTGTCATCCAACACCCCGTGCCCGCGCCGCATGGCCTTGTCGTACACCCGCGAAATCTTGCTCAACTCCATATCGGCCAGTCCCAGCAGATAGCTATGCTGCGCCAGCCGGTAATAAATTGAAAACGATGGCGGGTGGAAGACCAGTCGGCCGTCGTCATTGAGCGAGAGGTATCCCTTGGGACGGCCGTTGGAAGGGTTAAGCGTGGAAAAGCTCTCGCTGAAGTCGTTGTAAAACGCGCAGACAAGCACAAGGTCAGGGTGATACTTAAGGCCTTCGTCGGCCAGGTAGAGGTATTCCTGATCGGCGCCGTAGGCGGGAACACCCATGTTAATGACTTCGGTGTTCTTCGTGGACGCTTGCAGAATGTCGCTGAAGCGCTTCGCGGGCTCGACGCCACCGGCGCCAAAGACGAAGGAGTCTCCGATCACGACGATGCGAAAAATTCCCGGAGGTTTGTCGTAGGTGTGCTCGACATCGCGCAGTCCCTTGGAGTTGGTCGCTACGAAATACGGGCGCGTTTCCTTGTCGTACCGCCGGCGGACGTTGGGGGCAAGCCGCCATCCGGTGACGTTGTCAAGCACGATGAGGCGCTCCTGCGAGGTGACATGAGCGTAAATTCTCACGGCCACCTCGAGGATGGCCAACACCAGAAGCGTGACGCATACGGCCAGAGCAAGTTTGCCCAGCCATTTTGTGCCTGCCTTCATCTGGAAGAGAGGGACCTACCGCTGCGGTCGTTCAAAAGCGCAGATGCGCTCGGCAATCTCTTGGGAAAAAGGAGCATTGTAGTGAACGGCGTCCACGTAGAGGTTCTCATGCTTGTCCTGCTGCATGTCGCCTAGCCACAGCACATCCGCGTCAAGTTTGCCCCGCGCTCGCCACTCCTGCATCAAGGCGTAACCGTATTTGCTGCGGCCATAGACGCCGAAGTTCTTGTCCGCGTGCAGGTAGTAGTGATAACGCAGATCGTAGTTATAAACCGGCACCGGCTGCCAAACGAAAATAGTGCGCACGCCGAAGCCATTGGCCATGGACTCAATCATTCGCTTGTTGGCCAGCCAGCGATCAATGACACCCTGGAGCATCGTGCGATCGGCATAATCTTTTTTCTTTGGCTGCGCCTCTTCGGGTTGCAGCCAGCGCTTGCTCACCCAATGAGCGGCGGCGACCATCGGTATCCACTCAAACTCGTCCGACGGCGGGGCTTTGCCGGCCATGAACCGCCTGAAATTGCCGGTAAAGCGCGGCTCGCCGTTCGGATGGTCGAATTCATTGAGGCCGTCGATGAAAATTGCCACCCTGGGAACGAAGCCGGCGTTCAGCAGTTGCTGAAACAGGATCAACTCCTGGCTGCTGAAATAGGAGCCGCGCCCGAAGTTGTAAACCGCGACCTGGGCAGGAGAATGGTTTGCCGCAGCGCATTCGCCAAGGTACGACGGGATGGTTTGGTAGTCGGGGAGGCCGTATCCGTAGGTGGTCGAGCCGCCAAAGACGAAGATGTTGAATGCATCGGGACGCGGCGGCCATGGCGCCTGATCTTTCGATAGCCGGAAGCCGGCCGGATCGTTGTGCATGAACTTCCCTTGAAACGGCTTTTCCCGGTATCCGGTGAACGGCTCATATTCGAACCACTCATAGCCCCGGCCCCAGCTCTCGTCGAGCAGGGTTTTGACGTCCTCATGGCTCCATCCGGGGTAAGCCTTGTAGACGGTGTCACCGTATGCCCCGAGCGGTCCGGCGACACGGACGGGCTTCAGCACGTGCGAGATCTCGATCACCACCCAGGCCACAACATTCAGGAACACGATAAGCAGGACGGTGGAGAGCAAAGTAATTGCGATATTGACGTACCAGGTTCGTATCCTGCCCGGCCGCTTCGCGGGATTGGTGACACCCGCTCCCGCTGCCACGGGCACGGTCTCCGTGCCTGCCACGCCAGAGCTTTCGGATGCGAGCGGCTTTGTTTCCACAGGGGAGCTTTTCATCGCTGTGTGCTACCGGCCGCCTGCGGGGCGACGACTGTTGCGGAGAACCTTTTCTTCAACCGCAGGAATGGATTTTCCAGCACGTTCCAGGAGATAAGCGCCGCGACGTAGGTCAACGCAGTGCCCACCGCGATTCCAACCGCGACCTGGCTGATCGGCCGGTGCAGGCGAATCGTGCTGAACACGTAGGCGAGAGGAACACTGAGGAAAATCACGATGGGCATGTGCAAGACATACATTCCGTAGCTGTACTTGCCGCAACTGCGTAACGCGCGGTTCCTGAGAAAGTTGACCTTGCGATTGCGGCGGACGCTCTGCGCGACAAAAAAGACAAAGGAAGCGAACATCAGGTCCACGCAGGTATATCCGAAGCGGCTGATCACGATCGACGACAGGCCCGTCGTCCCCGCGTAGACGGCCATCCCGGCAAATGCAAGCAATGCCGGTATCCAGAGATACTTCATCGCGCGCTCGACCAGCGGCGGGATGGCGTCTTCCCTCACTAAGAGTGCGACCAGCGCGCCCAGGGCGATGGGTTCCAGGCGAAAAGGAGTGAAGTTGTACAGATAGAGAGGCGGGGTTGAGGCGTGGGCGGAGAAGATGAACCGCAGCGCAGGAGACAGCACGACGAAGGTGACACAGATCGCTTTCAAGACTCTCTTGCTGGCCAACATCACGATGAGCGGCCAGGTGAAATAAAACTGCTCCTCGATGCATAGCGACCAGAAGTGGATCAGGTACTTGATGCTGTGTCCGGAGCCATTCCACCAGTTCGCCAGATAGAGCCAGTACCAGATTTCGCCGGACGTATCGACGAACTCGCCGTGATGCAGGAGGCGGCCAACCGGCATGGCCACGTGGAAGAAGACAAACACATACAGGAAGTACAGAGGGAAAATCCGGAGGGTTCGCCGGGCGTAGAAGCTGGAAAAGTAGCGGCTCGAACCCTTCGAGTCCAGAAGTATTCCTGTGATCAGAAATCCCGACAGAACAAAGAAAAGGTCAACTCCGATCCAGCCGAGGTTGAAAGCCTCGTTGAGAAAGCGTCCCAGGCTGGCGTTGTTGCTGGTGGCGGTGCTCCCGAAGTGGCTGACTAGAACTACCAGGATGGCGATACCGCGAATTCCGTCCAGCTCCGGGACATGTTTTGCCTCCCGAACTTCCTGCTGAACCGGAGGGGGACTTATTGAGGCAGCAGCCATAGGTGCAGGACCGGACTAAAGGACGGGGAGTAAACAATTCACGGACTTCGCGTTTAAGCCGAGGCCCGGTGCAGATGAAGGGGCTGCCGGTCAGCTCCGCAGCGCAGGCTCGGTCGCTGCCATAGCCTTTGCGCGATCAGGCACCTTGCGAGACTTGTTCTTCATCCGCAAGAAGAATTCTTCAAAGGTGATTCGTGAGACGTAGGCGACTCCAGTCGCAAGAGCCAGCACGAACAACCAGCGAAAACAACCCTTCGCAAAACTAGTCCCAACCACGAGCGAAGGGGCCACCAGCCTCACGAGGTTATCGTACAAGCCTAGAAAAAGCGCATGGATCAGATACAGGCCGTAACTGATATACCCATAAAAAGACAGCAGGCGCAAGTTAACCCAGCCGCGAAATGGACCGGTTCCCACCCACAAAATTGCGGAAACCGCAAATAAGGCAAAGAGGTCGATGGAGGTAATTCGGATGCCAACGGCAACGGCATAGGGAGCGGCAACGCTGAGCGCCAAAATTCCGGATGCCAAGGCGGCGGCCAGGCCCGATATGAGGAGCAGGTTATTGCGAGTAGCGAGGGAGGAGCGGGCAAAGCCGGCCAGCAGCGCACCGAACGCCAATCCATCGGCGGCCAACCAGGTGTAGGGCCACAGGTTACCTATGCGATGCACGGCATAGATTCGCAGGAATGGCTCCAGAACACAGATTGAGGCTGCAAAGATTATCAATGCGCGCCTGGTCAGCGTCCGCACGGCAGCAGGCCAAAGCAGATAAAAGTGTTCCTCTACCGCGAGAGACCACAGAGGACCATACTGCATGGGCACTCCGAACAGAGGAGTCATATTGGAAAGGTAGATGAAGCTGAGACCCAGGAATGCCAGCGAGTTGTGGCGATGTGCGAACGGAACGAACCCCAAGCCAAAAAGGACCAGCAACAAGAGGTAATAAGCGGGCAGAATGCGTAAGGCACGCCGGTAATAAAAACGCGAGTAATAATGCGATTTGCTCACGCTGTCGAACAGGATGCCGGTGATCAAAAAACCAGAAAGGACGAAAAAAAGATTGACACCTGCCGCTCCATGACTTGCACCTGCCAGGAATAGCCGTTCCCAACGGGGGGCCCCGGCGGACGGGGTAAACAACATGAAGCTGTGAAACCAAAATACCAGCAGAATGGCGATACCACGGATGGTGTCAAGCTCCGGCATTACCGGGCGAACGATGCGCTGGTCGACAGTAGAATCCACGCTTCTCATCGTGCCAGGCTCTTCCCATAGCCTCGGGGGGATAGTTCGACACCGGTTAGCGAGGGAGTCGTCGAACGACCAGCGCCATCCCGGCCTCCACCGTGGATGTCTCGCCGTTGCAGCCAAAACATCAGCGGAACGCAGGTGAGAATGGTGATCACGGACACTATGTTTCCAACGGTGCGATCCCAAGTCCGGCCGAAATGAATTTCGACGCGGTTCGACCCGGCCGGCACAGGCACCAGCATCTGCCCGAGTTCGGGATCCGTGTGGAGAGGGAGGCTAGCTCCATTCAGCGTCGCCTGCCAGGCGGGATAAGCCAACAGTCGCAAACGAAATTGCAGCGGCTGCCCGGTCGTTACCGAGAACACTTTGCGCTGCCCTTGCCATTGCTCGATTTGTACTCCGGTAGCTTGCCCAGAACCGGCAGCAGCAATAAGAGGCGCGTCCTTGTCGAGCTTTGCCGGTTGACTGCCGAGCGGGCTGCTCCAGTCACCGAAGCGGATCGGATATCCCTTCGGGGAACGCGAGTCGGCGATAAGCCCTTCCAGATACTGGTGAGTGTCCCAGTTGGTAGTGTGAATGATGACCACAGCGACGGCGGTGACGACCAAACCGGCCATCGCCACGGAAAGCCACCGCATGCGAGCTTGCGAGATGGCCCCTGCTGCGAGGAAGGCTGTGGGTACGCAAAGGGCAGAGAGCCAGCGCCAGGGAAATTCCACGTAGCGCATCTGGGGCAGGGTTTCATACAGGATGAAGCTCGGAGAGAACATCATGAAGGTCGAGACTGCTCCGAGTGCAGTGAGGGACAACCAGAGCGGTCTGTCGTCCTGCCGCAATCTGCGAGCCAGCAGCGCCGCGAGAGCGGTCGCCAAAATCAGAAGGACGGCAATATAGGACAGCGCCCGGTTGAAAGCGACATATTGCGGAAGATTGTTGTGGGTGAAAAGGAAATTATGCTCTGGCGCCCATTCCAAACGGACGGCCTCGGCGATGCTTACCCACTTGCGCTCCCAGGCCGCCGGAAACAGGAAGAAGGCGATGCCTCCAAACGCCGACACAATGGACAGCGCTCCAAAGAAAAGCGGCCGCAGGGAGCGGTAAAGAATGGCATTGAGCACCAGCAACCCGGCCAACGTGTAGCTGGCAACCACGCCTGCGGGAAGGTCGGAGAGCCATATGGCCGCAAAGGCAGCCGACAGCGGGAGTGCGGTGCTGGCGGGAGCGTGGCCCATTCGTATGCCGCCCCATACCAGCAAGGGAAATAGAGCGCCGGCCAGCAGGTCGGCGTAGTTGCCGCGTTTGTAGGCGACGATGAGCAGATAAGGATTGACGGCAAAGAGCAGGCTGGCAATCAGAGCGTCCGGCGGCTCCAGCCATTCGCTGGCGCAGACCCACATGGCGGCGCCTGCCAATAGAAGCATGAGCCAGATATAAGCGCCCGAGACTATCTTCCACGGCAGGAGCAGGCCAAGCATTACTCCAATGAGCCGGGAGAGCGGCGGGTAGAAGATAAAGAAGGGCTCGCCATAGCCCTGGTTAGCTCCCGCGGCCCAGCGGGGAAATAAGTTGCCTTCGTGAAATTGCCGCTCCGCGTCCATCCAACTGCGCAGGTGAAGGTTGACGTCATGCCCCCAGGGATTGCCGTTAAAGGCGGTCGGTAGCACAGCCACAGTCGCCACGATCGCGATGAGCCAGTAGGGGTGGCTGGCGAGAGTGCCTTTGGTGAGCATGGGGTTCGAGTTACGCGCCAAACTTCTACGCCAGAGCGGTGTTGGATTGCGTCCGCTGCAGTTGCAACTGGCGGTCAACTATCTCATTCACGATCTTCGGCAGATCGTATTCAAGCTGCCATTGGGGGAAATGGGAGTGCAGTTTGGTCAGGTCAGAGATGTAGCAAACGTGGTCGCCGACGCGGTTTGCCGGGTTGTAGTCATACTTAAGCTGGAATCCCATGTTGGCGAGCAGGTCAACAGTTTCCAGAATCGAGATGCTGTTGTGCCTTCCGCCGCCCAGGTTGTAAACCTCGCCGCACCGTGGATTCTTGTAGAACTCCAGGAACAGGCGAGCCACGTCGCGACTGTGAATCTGGTCGCGGACCTGTTTACCTTTGTATCCCCAGACGGTGTACGGGCGGCTGGTAACGGCGCAAACAACGATGTAGGTCAGGTAGCCGTGCAGCTCGACCGCGGCATGTTGCGGGCCGGTCAGGCACCCGCCACGAAAGATTCCGACCGGCATGTGAAAGTAGCGGCCAAATTCCTGGCACATGATGTCGGCAGCGACTTTGGATGCGCCGAAAATTGAATGCAGGCAGTTATCGATGGACATCGATTCGTCGATGCCGTCGAGGCCAT
Source organism: uncultured Acidobacteriaceae bacterium (assembly GCA_963703645.1). Lineage (GTDB taxonomy): Bacteria > Acidobacteriota > Terriglobia > Terriglobales > Acidobacteriaceae > Bog-257. The sequence continues at coordinate 80,567 of CAVPFD010000029.1, read as the reverse complement.
TCGCATAGTCGTAGCGCTTTTCGTGCTCCACCATCGGCAGCGTGTTGGGGCGGTCGCCATAAACCTTGTTTGTGCTGGTGAAGCAGAACGGCGACTCAGGACAGTAATCGCGCGCCGCTACCAGCAGATTCATGGTGCCGCCGGCGTTGACGTCGAAGTCATCGTAGGGAATCGCGGCGGCCTTGTCGTGCGAGGGCTGCGCCGCCGTGTGGATGATGAAGACGGGCCGCTCGGCCTGCATGAGATCACGAATTCTCTGGCGGTCGCGGATGTCGAGGTCGAGATGCCGGTATCGCGGCAGTGTGGAGCGCAACTCCTGCACCACCGGCAGCGTGGTTCCTTGCTCGCCGAAAAACTGACGGCGCATGTCGTTGTCCACGCCGATGACGTGCCAGCCCTCTTCGTGCAGCAGACGGGCACACTCGGAGCCGATCAGGCCGCCGGAACCGGTGATCAGGGCTTTTTTAGTGTTCATCCTCTGACCCTGTCATGCTGAGCGGATGACAATTTGAAGTGAGCGTGACGATGATTCAGCTATCACACGAATTACATGCTACCCCATCAGCTTGCGCCAGGCGCCGGCGCAAATCTTCAGCATCCGCAGACCGTTGGAGAACACTTTGGTCATCTTGGTGACGCCGTAGATGCGTTCCTGATAGTGCACCGGAACTTCCTGTATCTGCAGTTGCAGCTTGCCCGCGCCGAAGAGCAGTTCGTAATCGCCCCAGAGGTCCTTTATGCCCCACTGTCCCAGGTTGCCTTCGATGCGCAGCCAGTCTTTGCGCCACAAGACCTTGGTGCCGCAGAGGGTGTCTTTGATCCGCTGGTCGAGCAGGTAGGAGAACGTCATGCCGAACAGCTTATTGCCCACCATGTTGGAGAACTTCATGGCCTGCTTCGGTATGGGATAGACCAGGCGGCTGCCGTTGATGAACTCGGCGTCGCCTGACACCAGCGTCTGCAGGAAATAAGGCAGCTCTTCCGGCATGACCGCGAGATCGCCGTCCAAAATCATGAGCACGTCGCCCTTGGCGGCGCGGAATCCTGTCCATACATTTTCTGCTTTGCAGATGCCCGGGCCGGGGATGAGCCGGATGTCGCGATGCGGATATTCGCGAATCATCCGCTCCACCTCTTCACTGGTGCCGTCGGTGGATTTGTCGTCGCAGAAAAGGATTTCGGTATGGTTGGCCATCTCCGGAATGCGCTGCACCGCCGGCTCAACGTTGTCGCGCTCGTTGCGGCAAGGGATGATGACCGAAACCGATACATCATTTTCGCTCCGTGGCTGCGGCTTTGGCCTGGCCACTATGAGCTGCATCAGACACAGACGGCGAATCCCCGGCAGACGCCCAAGCACTTCATTGCAGAATGCGGACAACAGCGGCACGTATTTTGGGAACAGCAGAAAGCGGTACTTGCGGACGACGGAGAAGTCAGCCAGATCGAGGAACCCGATCACGTCGCGCTCTGACATCCAGTTGGGCTCCTCGAACGGCGCGCGCAGACCCAAGCGGCTTGCCAACTCGAGGAACGGCTGCCACAGCGGGTTGTAGTTGCACACGATCAGGCGCGTGTTTCGATGGCACAGGCGACGCGCGCTTTGCAGCGCGGCAAGAACGTCCACCGTGTCAAAGATGTGGCTGAAGATGACGTAGTCGAATGTCTCGTCGAGCTGCAGGTCTTCCGGATCAGAGGTCAGAAAATGGAGCTGGGGATAATTCTTCTGCGCTACCTCGACCAGGCGCTCGCTGATTTCGACTCCCACTCCGTAGGACGGCTCGACTGAGGCCAGCAGGTGTCCGGTCTGGCAGCGAATTTCCAGTACGCGACTGGCGGGCTGGACGATGAACCGCAGGAGGCGCTTGAAACGGTCATAGAAGTAACGGTTGGAGCGAACCCATCGATCGCGATTGGCGGCGTGCTCATCCTGGCGCTGCCGCCGCGCCTCGCGGCTGGCGCGAAGAGCGCCAGGTCCCCAGGCGATTGGCGCGGATGCGTTCCGCTCGTCCACTCCGTGCTCGATTGTGCCGGGATTGTTGGATGGGGTCATCTAATCTTCTACGACATGCGTCTCGAATATCTCGCGGTAGTGCGCCCAGAGCTGGTGGTCGAAGCTGCCGTCGGCGCGGAGGCAGTCGGCAGCGGCTTTGGCCATGTACAAGGCATGATGAGTATTGTCGTGGACGAAGAGTCCTTGACGGCCAAAGGTCAGCAGTCCTTCGATCTGTCCCAGCCACTCGTCGGCAAGCGCCAAATCCTTTTCGTATCCGCGGATGTAAACCGGATAGGCCTGGCGGAGCTTGCGGGTGATTGCTCGCCGAACCTTGGCCCGAACCGGCAGGCCTGCCCGCTCAAGGCAATCGCGGAGCAGGTCGCCCAGCTGTTCGTCGCTCATCTCCCACTCGCGTGAGCCCGGATCGGCAGGCAACTCCGCGCACAGCACCGTTGTGCCTCGCGGCTCGATCGAGGCACTGTAGTTCTTCGGCTCCGACAGGCGCGAGATGGGAATGGCCTCTTCGGGAAAATAGTGCGCGTCGTACTCGGTGAATTGGTCCTGCTCCAGCGTCAGGTAGATCAGGATCATTCCGCGAAACGCGATGCGAGCTGAAGCGTCCGCTATTTCCTGCGGCGCTTCGGGGTTCATACTGCGAACCAGCAGGCTGATGGGTAGCGTGGACCACACATTCTGCGTGGGAATGCGGTGGTTCTGACCCTCTACTTCGTACATCACGGCTGCGACGGTGTTACCGTCACGCTCTACTGCCGTGACCCGCGCCTGCATGATGAATTGTGCGCCCGCTGTTTTGGCTGCTTCGCACAGACGCTGCGTGATTTGGCCATATCCTCGGCGAGGATAAAAGAAGCGTCCGGCGCCGGGCTTCTTCAGGCCGGGGACCGCATTTGCGACTTTGCGAATAATCTTGCCTATCGAGTTGCCGGACACGCGACGGCGAGCTTGCGTCGCTGCTAATTCCTCCGGCGGCAATCCCCAGAGCTTGCGCGCGTAAGGAAAGTAGAAGCCGTGGCAGATGGTGCTGCCGAGGGTGTGCTCCAGGACCGACGCGAAAGAATCGGGCTGGCCGTTGGTGGATGGCTGCTTGCGCACCATGTCGAGCGCGACGCCCAGTGCAAACTTCTTGGGCATGCGCAAGAGAAGATCGCCGGGCTTCAAGGGGAAGTGGATCCATTGGTTCTCGAGACGGATGCGGCCGTGACGCGGCCGATCGAGCAAGTCGTTTCCCATCAGCGTGCGCAAGTTGCTCAGGATCGCGGGATCGCAAGCCGGATGGAGGCGGTGACTGCCGTAGTCCACCCAAACGCCGTCGAGCTGAAAGCTGCCGGCATTGCCGCCCACTGTATCTCGCTGTTCGAGGACGGTGACGCGAGCCCGGCCGGCGCGCGTGAGCTCATAAGCAGCGCCTACGCCTGCAGGACCGGCGCCGAGAACAACCACGTGGGGCAGGTGGGCGTCAGTCATTGGCATAACTGGAAGGCAAGCAGGTCCCTCGACTCGCGCTCGGTCGCTCCGCTCCTTCGCGCTCGCTGGGGATGACAATTCATGAGGAAATCTGTTGCCGGCGCGGCTGAAGCCGCGCCCCTTCTACCCGACCGGCGTCAGCTCTTCCGAGGAGCGCAACTGGTCAACGTCGAGAACGCTGCGGGCGAAAGCGGTTCCACCAATCAGGAAGGAAAATAATCCTGCCACCAGGCCACCCGCGATGATGATGGATTCCCAAGCCAGTCCGGTAGCGACCGACAGCGCCGCAGGAACGCCAAATGGGGCGAGCAGCGCCGCTAACCCAGCCTCGCGAATGCCGAGGCCGCCCAGCGTCAGAGGTACCAAGGCCAGAAGCTTGGCCAGCGGCCACACCAGGAGCCAGACGCGGAAAGAAACATGAAGCCCGCAGGCGGAGGCGATAGCAGCAGAAAGGAACAGCAAGCCAGTCTGAATGATGACGCCAAGCAGCAGGGAGACCGCCACGTAGTGCGGCTGGGAGGCCATGGAGCGGCCGGCGCGGCGCAGCTTTACGAGAAGCCGTCGTATCTTAAAGGGGAGACGCCGCCAGGGAATCACTTTCAGCGCTACGAAAATCGCGGCAAAGGCCAGGGCGAAGACGACGGCGAGCATGATGAACGCCCGGCGATGCCGTTCGTTCAAAGCTCCGGGAAGAAGGAGAACGCCGACTCCGGCGACGGCGGCCAGCGAGATGGTGTCGAGAAGGCGGTCAACCAGGCTGCCCAGCAGAACACCTGCACGGTTACGTTGAAGGCGAAACGCCAGGCCCATGCGCACAACATCACCTCCGACCACCGAGGGCAGAAACACGGTACCGAACAACCCGGCGAAATAGCAGCGAACCCCCTGCGCGAAGGTGAGCCGCGCATTAGCGATGTGAAGCGTCAAACGCCATTTGGCCACTCCGACGAGGTGGATGGCGAGGAAGCCTGCCAGCACCCATAACCAAAGTGTGAGGTGAATGCTGCGCAGGGCGAGGGCGAGCTTATGCAGCGGCAGAAAAGCCAGCAGGATTCCGAGGAACAGCAGGCTACCGGCAATGCGGAACCACGGATGGCGTAACGTCGCCGCTATTTTCGCCGTCATTTCGATCTTGAGCTCAGGGCGATGCGGGAAATCTGATCGGAGAGCAGGCCAACCGCCCAGATAATGAATGCCGCCAGGAACAGGATTCCGCCGTTGGGCGAGAACTTCCAGCGCCAGAAATCGTAGCCCAGCTTTCCTAACCCCACGACGAAGAACAAGGCGCCAAAGGGAAGAAAGAAGCGCAGCGGGTTGAAGTAAATGGCCGTCCGCAGGATGACCAGCAGAAAATCGTAAACATGGAGTGCCCGGACCTTGGATAGGCCGACCCGCTTGTGGTAGTCGATGGGAACATACAGGACGCGATAGTCGTTGAGCAGCATCGACATGGTGATGGTCGAGGTAAACGAGAAGCCGGCGGGCAGGAGATGTTGAAACTGCTCGGCCAGGGACTTTCGGAAGACACGCAAACCGGAGTTGAGATCCGGGATCGGCTGTCCCGCCAGATAGTTCGCCAGCCGTCCCAACACCCACTTCATGGGACGGCGTATCAGCGGTATGTGCACGCTCTTGCCGGTACGTGCCGCCACAACCATGTCGTACTCCGGAAGCGCTCGCAGCAAATCCGGGATGCTCTCGGAAGGATAGGTCCCGTCGGCATCGATGATGAGGATCCATTCGTACCTGGCGGCAGCGATGCCGGTTTTCAGCGCAGCCCCATAGCCACGGTTGTACTTTTTGGAGATCAGCACCACGTCGTGCTGGCGGACGACGTCGGCGGTCGCGTCGGTTGAGCCGTCGTTTACCACAATCAATTCGTATGGGCAGTTGGTACGGTCCATCACCTCGCGGACCTTCTCGATCTGCTGGCCAACCATCCCGGCTTCGTTGTAGGCGGGCATGACCACCGACACGCCCACAGGCTCTTCAGCCCTGGAATCGGTCAGTTGATCCGCGATGGCAAGGGAGTGCTCGCTCATGTCACGCACCGTAATTCGTGCTCGAGTGATTATTGTGCACGGCTATCCGCCTCCGCGTGGTCCTTCGATTTGCTTACAAAGATGGTGCCGCCGCCCAGGGTCCCTGGGAAGGCACGAACCACGGTGAATCTGTTCTCGATGATCGCCCATACCTCGGGTTGGCTGGTGCGGATGGAGTTGGGCATCGAATAGATGAGCCAGGTTGCATGGTCACCGAGTAACGCCGTCTCCAATTGCATGTGGCTCTGAATCAGAGGCCAGGGCCGATGGTAGTACCGTTGATAGGGTGTGGTCAGGGAGCCAGCGGTCATAACGAGGTCGCCGGGTTGCTGTTGTTCGTCCAGGAACTTCATTGCGCCAAGATAATCCTGCTTGGGATACAAATACTCCGCCCGCAGAGGAACAACCGAGGCAAGCACCATCAGCAACACCACGGCCGTGCCTGCCTGAAGTCCGACCTTGTCTGAGCGCCCAATCGCTCGTGACCCGAACCTGCCCAAACCCATCGCGCCGCGTACCACAAGCAGCATCGCAAATCCGATCTCGAAGAAGAAAAACCGCGGCCAAAAATTGTGGCCCGTCGCTAATACCGCGGCTGCGGTGACCAAGCCGGGCAGGACCATCAAGCCGACGGTAAACCGGTTCTCTTGCCAGTAGCTGATCAATCCACTCAGCAGAATGACCCCGCCGATTGTGACTGCCAGCAGGCCTCCAGCGGTGCCGCTGCGCAAGCCTCGGACCATTTCCGCCAAGGCCCATAGCGGGCTTGCCCACTCGTAGTGTACTGGGTCGCGCGCCACGCCGACAGTGTGAGCTAACACGCGGGGAATTACCGGCGCATACAAGATGAGAGACAGGACGGCGCACAGGACGAAGCCATAGACGGGAGCCAGGAAGCTGCGCGGGAATGGGCCGCCCGATCTTGCCTTTGATGTCAGCATCCAGAGATAGAGCAAGACGTGGCCAACCACGACGCACCCCATCATCAGGTGAGTGTAAATTCCCAACGCTGCCGTAACCCCGTACAGCACCCAATCCAGCCTGTTCGCCCTGCTCGCAGATCGAAGGAAGCAAATGCTGGCCAGCAGAGTCCAGAAAACCATGCCGGTATAGCCGCGCGCATTCTGCGAAAACCAGACATGCTGGTAATTAACGGTCATCAGAGCGGAGGCGAATAAAGCTTCACGGTTCGTGGTAACCAGACGTCCGAAAAAATAGAGTGCAGGGATGGACGCGACACCGAAGAACACCGCCGGCAGCCGCAGAGCCCAGGGCTGGTCGCCAAAAACGGTGATCGAACCATGCGCCAGAACAGAGTAAAGCATGTGCTGGTTCTGGCCGCCGTAATAGGTGACGATCCGAAGGATTGGGTGACGCGCCGAATCGAGCAGAGTAACGATTTCGTCGAACCACAACTGCTGGTTCAGCGCCAGCAGGCGAAGAATCGTGGCAACAACGACCAGACCGGATAGCCAAATCCACGCGACTGGCGCTGGGGCGGCAGACTCGGGCCGATGCCACAACACTGCTTTTTGTTCCTCGGAAAGGCCGGCGTGAGACGTTCTCCGGTTCTCAGTGATGACGGGCACGTGTGATGACAAGCGAGCTATTTTGCGCCGTTCGCCCCAGGTTGCGAATAGGCGGTCGGAAAGTACTCAGTGATGACCATCACGGGTTTGGCCGCGGAGAACACGTGGTAGGTACGAACCAGTAACGGCGCGGCAGCAGCACATTCGAAGTAGTGACAGAGGCCATCTGCTGGATGCGAGCGCACCTCCTGCAATTCCTTGAATGTCTCCAGCTTGTGTTCGAGCCACAGTCTTCCCAGTGGAGTGTCGGAGTTGAGGAGCGCATCGCGAAATGACGGTCCCAGCCGGTCAACCGCGATCAGAGATTCTGCGTAGGCATAGTTCCGATTAGACTGCTCTCCCTGAAGAAGTATCTTTCTTTCGATGAGGGCTTCTTCCGGAGCAAACAGCGAGTGGGATCCTGAGGCCGAGATAACTCTTTGCGATATCTTGACCAGCCGGATGCGTTCCAGGAAGTTCGCTTCCAGGATCTCGGTCAGCGTCCCGTCCGTGACCAGCAGTACACGCTGAAGGGGCTGCAGCGAACTCACGTCGAAGCCGTTCAGGCGGGCAAGAATGTCGATAGCGGACATGTCTTTTGGGTATGGGCGTGATCAGGGAATCAGGTTCTTGCGCAGGATTTTACCGGCTGCGTTGCGTGGGATCTCATCCACGAACTCGACCAGGCGCGGAATCTTGAAATCGGCCAGGCGGTCACGACAGAAGTCGACAATCTCCTGTTCCTGACAGGCTTCGCGAGCCACAATGACGGCCTTGACCACATGCTCGCCGAGGTAACCGGGGACGCCCACCACGACCACCTCGCGTACTTTGGGGAAAGTGGCGATTACCGCTTCGACCTCCATCGGATCGACTTTCCGTCCCGCGCTGGAAACCAGCCATGCCGCCCGCCCTTGAATGTAAAGGTAACCCCGCTCGTCCTTCCGCCCGACATCGCCCGGCCAGAAGTATCCATTCCGGAACCGCTGCTGGCTCAATTCCGGCTGACGGAAGTAACCGTCAGGCATGTTGGGACTTTGAATCGCCACCTCGCCGACCTCGCCCTGCGGGACAGCGCTTCCGTCCTCCCGGAGGATCTCGATACGGACGTTTTTCATTGGCAGGCCGACGGAATCCAGTGAGGTTCGCAGGTCGAGATCAAGATTGATGGCGGCGGAGCCGACCTCGGTCGTGCCGTAGAGCTGGCGAACATAAACGCCAAATGCCTCACGGAACTCGCGAGCTACTCCGGAAGACAACGGCGCTCCAGCGGAAAAAACCAGGCGCAGCGAATTGCCCGGGCGGGACTGCCCCATCACTCGCCGCGCCAGCAGATCAAAGATCAGCGGGACAGCCGGGAAGACTGTGATGCGCTCACGGGCAAACAACTCGACCACGGCAGAGCGATTGAACTCTTCCATGACCACCAGCATGGCCCCAGCGTACAGAGCAGCCAGGAAACCATTGGCAAATCCGTGCGCGTGATAGAGCGGAATTGTGCATAGGACGTGATCGTCAGCGGCAACTCCCGTGGTCGCGTTGAAGTTTGCCGCCTCGCAAGCAAGGTTACGGTGAGATCGTGCCGTGCATTTGGGTATGCCTGTAGTGCCCGAAGTGTACTGAACGATGGCAATTTCATCCTCGTACACTCGGGATGGGGGCGGCTCGGTTGCAGTGCCGAGCAGGTGTTCGAAGTTGCCGCCACGCGCGTAAACAGAGAAGCGCTGTCCAGTCTCATCCCGAATCTGCTCAATGGACGACACCTGCTCGGGCTCGGCCACCGCCACCGCGACACGGTTTTCGGTAAACACCCGGCGGAGTTCGCTGGCCCTGGAGCCTGAGTCCACAAGGAATGCTGGAACCCCCAGCCGGGACGCCGCAAGGTAGGTGAAGATGAATTCGGGGCTGGTCTTCAGGACCAGCGCAACGCCTCTTTCAGGCTCCGCGCCCGACTTCCTTAAGCCTGCAGCGCACCGCGCCACTTGCTCTTCCAACTGCGCGAAAGACCAGCGTTCATTTCCACAGAGGAGCGCCGTTCCCGAGCTACCCGCGCGGAAAGCTTCCTGGACAATACGGTTCAGCACGACGACCCCACTCGTACCGCTGAGCAACTCTTCTTCATAGATTCAGCACCCTTCTGGCGTTCTCCCCCAGGATCTTCTCGATGGACTCGGGGCGCAGCGGCAGCCGCTCAATTATCTCAATCAGTGTCCGCAGCGGTTTGGGCTGGGCGGGGAAGTCGGTGCCAAAGAGAATCCGGTCGGCGTTGGTCTCGAGCTTGGGAAAATAGCTCATCAAGTGTTGTGGTGGAACTCCTGCCAGGTCCATAAACAGGTTCTCATGGAGCCTCGACAGATAAAACGCCTTCTCATACCAGAACGGCCGGCCGCTGTGCGCCATTACGACCTTCAGTTGCGGAAAGTCCACGGCGATCTCCTCGATGTAAATCGGGTCACCGTACAGGGTTTTTGCCCCGGGAAAGTTGGACGTACCGGTGTGGAACATTACCACCTTCCCGGCGCTTTGAAGGAATTCGTAAAAGGGATAGAGCTGGCGGTCGTTGGGATAGAAGTACTGGTAAGTCGGGAAAAACTTGAAGCCGCCGATGCGATGGCCCTGGACGTAAGGAGCCATCAACTCCGTAATGTCGGGATCGTGCGGATTAACTGAGCAGAAGGGAATTAACTCAGTGTGTCCCTTGCAAAAGTCGAGCACGAAGTCGTTGGGCACGCACCCTGTCACGGCAGAGTTATCGGCGATGCAGACCGCGTGGTCAATGCCCTGGCTCTTGAAGAAAGCAATGAGGTTCTCCGGAGTCATCAGGGTTTCCATCGATTCCACAAACGAAGGACTCAGCTTGGTAAATTCCTCGATGATTAGCGGGTTCCAGAACCGCCGGTGTCCTACGTGGGTATGAAAATCGACGATCAATATTCCGGCACCTGTGACTGGTAGTCGCGCTGCGGAGAGCCTGCCATTCCCACGTTCACGCTTTGGCTGCCCGTTTTCGTTGGACGAAGGCCGCGATATCGTTGATGCGGTCGAAGTTCTCGATGCCGGCATCGTAGGCTGAGACCTCGATACCGAATTTGTCTTCGACCATGCCAACCAGTTGCAATAGCGCAGTCGAATCCAGGATTCCGCTGCTGCGCAATGGCGTATCGTCACCCACGCTTGCCATTTTCCCGTCCGGCAGGACCTGAGAAAGGAATTGCCGGATCTCCTGTTTGATTTCGTTCATTGTTGTGCTTTCCACCTTATGGAGTCTTTGTAGATACTGCCGGCCCGAACAGAGTGGCCGAGGACTTTGGGTCCTGCTGAATAGCCTGATAAAGACTTTCGAATATGATCTGGTGGCCGCGCTGGTTGGGATGAACGTCCACTCCGTATTCGACCTGGAGGTTGGCCACATTCTTCGACCGGAAGGTGTCCCGAAGGTCGATCACGGGGACACCAATGCCGTCAACCGTGGGGCGAATGTCGTCAAAGGCCTGCGCCTCTACATCGGCGGAAATAGGAGCTGGGACCAGGAGGATAAGCATTTGAGCTCCCTCCGCGGCGGCATTATCCCTGATCTGTTCCAGTGCCCACTTCGTCATTTGGAAGTGGAAGGGCGTCAATTTCCTCATCAGGGCGTTCATATGATCGCTTGGCTGCACCCTTGCCTGGGCGTCGATCTGCCGGAGATAGTCGTATTTGGGATCAATCCCTTCCAGTTGCAACCTCGCCAGGTGAAGGGCGGTAGAGGCCTTCTTTCCTCCGGCCTGGATGTGGGTGAGCGCCACCACGTAAACATCCGGATGGAACTTAGGAGCGACGTAGAGCGCGACGTCCATCATCTGCAAAACGTTATAGCCGTACACCGAGAAATTCAGGATTTCAAATCGCTGCGTCTCTGGCGTAAGGTTAGCCTGGTTCAGACGCTCTTCCAATAGCGCTACGTAATCATGTCCGAAGGGCCCCACGGAAAGCGAATCCCCGAGCAGTGCGATGCGCCGCGTGTGGGGCGGCTTCTGGTAGCCATAGTCCGGGTTGGGCATTCCGAGACCGTTGGTGATTCTCATTCCGGCCTGATATTGCCTTTTGACATTCGGCTTGAACTCGTAGAGCAGGAAGTCATCACTGAAGCGAACGTCGTCCCTCTCGGTGGGCATCCCAAGATGGCCGGCATTCTTTTGCAGCCCTTCGTAGTAGCCGGCGGTCAGCGCGTCGAAGTCCTCGCGGTTCAACTCACCATTTTTCAGCTCGGCCAGGACTTTCTGCACGCGCAAACGGTCCTGCACATTCCCCATCAAAGAAGGAAGCAGGTTGAAGCCCAGGAGGGCGAGGAGAAGGGTCGAGGTAACGATGAAGTTCTTAGTGAAATTATCGCCCATCGCGCCCAGGTTTCCGGCCAGGGATGCGCCGTGTGCTCCACTGGATTGATGTGCCATCAGATGTTGCCGCTCCGCAGGAAGTAGAACCATTCGTCGAGGCTATCGGCACTCCACATAGACCACAGCAAGGCCATAAAGGCAAAGGTGGCGGCAATTTGGACCGCATTTTGAAGAGGTGCGCTCCATCCCGAGCGGGCAGGCCGGTTCCGGTTCTTGAACTCGATCCAGACGTTCACCAGCATTACGCTGCCCAGGATAGTCCAGAAAAGAAGGTCGTTCCCTCCCATTCGGAACTTGCCTCTCAGCCAGAAGAATTGGTATGCGTGCAGCACATACGTGGCGACGACCACCAACAGGGTAGACAACAGCTCTGCCCGGAGCGCTCCCTTCCGCCGCAGCTTGAAATAGGCTGGAAGGTAGAAAATCTTCACCATGAAGTCTTTCCAGTAGATGTTGATTCGCCGCCACATATCGTTGATGCTATGCGCCAGGAAGTAGCGATGGTTGGTCTCCGGCATGTCATAACCAAACAGGCAAAGCATGCCGGCGATAATGTGGAACTGGCCTGAAACTCGCAAGTACAGAAGATAACAGGCAATGACCTTCACTATTACAGCCGTACTTACAGCCACGTTTGGCGGCGAAAACCTTCCTTGCAATTGATAGATCAGTCGATAGAGCAAAAGATGTGTGGTGCCGCGGAAGATCCACCAGACACCCTGCTGAGCAACGGAATGAATGTCCCGCTGAAAATAACCTCTTCGAAAAGCTTGAAAATCGACGACAGGAAAAAGCAGGAAATAGTAATTGGGCAGGAGAAAGAAATAGCTGAGATACTCCCTCAAGTTGGCTGGGCCGGGCTGGTGTTTCAGATCGTAGAGATAGATGATCATGCGGAACATGAACATCGCGCCCAAAACGGGCCAAAAATCGCCCGGGAGATGAAATTTCCCGGTGGCCCGGCCAAAGATAAAGGCGCATAGCACGACCAGGAGCGCCACTACCCGCCAGCGAAACTGGAGTCCACTGCGCACGATGGCAAATAGCAGGAAGCCAACAGCGATCAGCAGAGTGGCAACCAGCGGACTGAGCAGCACATAGGCTCCGGTGAGCGAAAGCAAAATCAGGAACGGCTCTTTGTACCGGAAAGGAAGCCAGTAAGAAATGACAAAGCCGCCAAAGACGATGCAGGCCAGCTCAAAGAAGGCAGGTTGCTCCAGGTTGTAAAGCTTAAACGTGAGGAGCAAGAGCGCCAGCGGTATGAGCAGCATGGCGAAGCGGCGCGCGTCGGTTGTCGCGCGCTCGACGCGCGGGTCAGGGGCTTCCGCTTGAACGGCCGGTAATGGTGCAGCTACGGTGGACATTACACGAGGTAAACGGGAGCAGCCGAGGGGCTAAGCACCCATGCTGATCCGGCTAATCAAATCCAGCCTCTCCATTTGTAAAGCATCAGGCCGACGTACTCATAAGTAGCGTGATAAAACGCTCTCCAACCGGAGTGATAGAAAAGACTCGCACTGGGTGGCGCGACTTCAGGTACCTGCTGGAAAGAAAGGTTCGAGTAGCCGAGCTTACGAAAGACGCCGCGGACTCTGGGAACATCCAGTTCTGAAGTCACGATCACGGCGCTATGCCGCCCATTCGCTTTGAGAATTCCGGCAACTTCAAGCCCCGACTGGTACGTCCGGGAGGATCGGCTTTCGACTATGATTGCCTGGCTCGGCACGCCACCCAGCATCAGCCACTTCGCCTGCAAGGCGGCCTGATCGAGGCCGCCGTGGCTGCTGCCGGAGCTTATGATCACGGGTGCAAAAGCTTCCTTGTAGAGCTTCAGAGCTGCCCATGTCCGCTGGGCTCCCTCTGGTGAGAGCCATTGGTCATCTACCTGGCCATGGGATAAAAGAACAATTACGTCGCTAGGTTGAGGCTGGCTCGGCTCTCGCAGCGGGCTGCCGTAATAGTAAGCCAGCGGTGTTAGCGTCAGAAGGGCGAGTGCAATAGTCGCACATCCCAGGAGCCAACTCGCAGCTACGACGACACGCGGAAACCGCCGAGTTCGTCGAGCTTCCGATTCTAGAGTCATCTAACCTCTGAGGAACAATGGGGGAAAATAAGTCGGACCCCGTCTTGCTTCGAACGGGAACGCGACCAGTTCGTCTTTGGCCTCCGGTCATCGTTGGCACGGGCGCATTCGACGGCTTGACAGCCGCTTGCAAGCGCCAACCCGAATTTGTCCCTTCGCCAGCGTAGGCACCTCTAAAGACCACCGCTCCCTTGGCCTGGGTCTTCGGTGCGCCATTGAAATCTCTTCCAAAGTCTACATCGGTATGAAATAGGTGCAGGTCAATGGCTTCGCCTTGGCACCTGCCAGCTCGAGGGTAGAAGTCCATGCTGCCGAGGTCGAAAGACGGCGAATTTACGTAATCCCTTGCGCTCGCCAGCGAGCGGACGAGATTGTCGGATGACTGCGCAATCGGACCGGTGATCGGAGCCGATGCGAAAACCAGATTGCCGACCACCGCATCTGCCCAGCTCGGCCCGGGTTCCGAAATAGATTCCGCGCTCGGTAGTGTATACGGTGTTGTTGTAAACATACGCCAGCTTGAGCGGAAAGTTATGGCGCCTCAAGACCACGGCTGGATAGTAGTGCGGCCCATCGACAAAGATATTGTCGTGCAGCGAAACCCGGCCAGACCCCTGGAAGAGCGCCTCACGAGGATTGTGAAAGAAAAAGTTACCGTAGATTTCATAGAGGTTGAGAGAACCGGTGCCAGAGTTCGGGAAGGCCCCAACCAGCAAATTGGGTTGGTCTCCCTCCGGACTCGATCTGTCACCCTTGATGAAGACGTTATTTCGGATGATCGTCGACGTAGGGCTCGGTGGGCATGCCCGGGATGGGCGGGATGAAGATTTGATCTTTAATCTCCATGTTGTAGCCAATCGTCTCGGTGATCAGATTGTTCTCGATCAATCCGGCAACGAACGGTTGCGTTCCATCCGAGTTACCGAGATAGAGACCGGTCCCGGCGCCCAAAACCTGGTTGTTGCGTATGACCCATCCCCACGTAGGCGTCTTGGTCGAAATGCCGTCGGTCAACTGGTTCGCATTCTGGCCAACGAGGATGTTGCCTTCAATGCGAATGTCGTGCGTTAAGTTCCGCTTGCCGCCCTTGGCGCTAATTCCGAATACATCGGGAATGCCCTGGCTATCAATGCGCAGGTTCTCGATCGCGACAAAGCTGCAATTCAAGATTTCAACCGTGTTGTAACCGGACTCGCCGGTAATCACGGCAGGCGGACCCGAGGCCGGACCTCGGATGGTAATCCAAGCGGTAGGGCTGCCATTCAGACCTGTAATGTCGAGCCGGCGGTATTTTCCGGGCGCCAAGTTCATCGTGTCGCCGGGTTTAAGACTGAGCAGAAGTTTGCGATAGTCAGCAGGAGCGGCGTTTACCTCGGTCGCCGTGAGCATGCGCGCGAAGGGCCACAAGGCCAACAGGAAAAAACTCCCAGCCAGGAGCACGACCTTCGGGTTCATTGGTCTCGCTTGGGACCAGAAGACGCTTTGGTAACCTGCTGGATCGCGATCCCGCTTGGACGAACCAGCAATGCAAGGTCAACCTTGAACGGAGGTACTCGCAATTCAGCGAGACCGGTCCGAACTTGCAGGCGGGAAACAACCGCTCCGGTGGAGGGATCAATCCATTCCCCGATCAACTGCTCATTGCCCAACGGAGAGAAGTCGAAGCGAACTTCTTCATTTTCGACGGGCTCAGTGTGATTGGCAGCGTGCTGCAGGTATAGTCCGGCTACGTTGCTTGAGACCAGGCCGTAGCCGCGAACCAGCGACGGCGAGGAAAGCGAGACCGGGACCATGCGGACACCTGCATCGAGACGAGATGCGAATTCCTGCAACACTTGAATATAGCCTCGCTCCTCGGGGCCGAGGTAGATGTTGGCACCGCTCCCAGGCGTGTAGTGGCCCCCGAACATCGCAGCCTTGGAGTCACTCGTGTTCCAGAAAATCATGCTGATCTCCTGAAAGAGGGCCGTCCAGGCGCGAATGCGCATGCGAACTGCCGAGCGGGGATCCCAATTCATCCCGGTGTTGCCCTGCTCGCCAACGATGACGCGGCTTTCCCGGCTGCTTCCATTTGCGGGCGAGTTGCTGCCAGCGCAGGTCCGAATTCAACTCGTTTTCGCTCTCATACCAGTGCGGAGCGTTGATGTCGATAGCAGGCAGGTCGGCCTTCTCCCAACTCGTGCTGATGGGTTTGTGGTCCGGATCCACCGAGCGAACATAATCGGCCATCAACGTCGTCCACTGGTCCGAAGCCTGTCGTTCATTCAACAGCTCCCAGAAGTCCGCGTAGACGCCCCATCGAGCGACACAATATTCCACGAAGCGTTTTTCCTTTTCCAGCAGTTCACGGTTTTCAGGGTTTTCGATCGCCTCTGTCGGCCTGTCAAAGGCACGATTCATCGCGCGCTCCAGGACATTGAGCGCCCGAATGTCGCTCTGCTGTTTTCCGTGAAAGCCAAAGAAGCCGAACATGACCCGGAAGCCATGCTTACGAGCCGTGGAAAGGAGGTCGTCGGTCGCGAGGCTTTCCGTTACTCGATAGTGGTCCAGGTCGTCCATGAGCAGATACGAGCAGTTCTTTTGGGAGAAGCGGAGTAAGTTGAATCCTGCCCGGCCATAAAGAGAGAAGTACTCATCAGCGGACACTTTTCGGCCGGGATGCTTTCGATCTTCTCCATCAACCGCAAAGTCTTCAAGCTGGTGTCCCTTCATGTGGACACAGTCTTGCAATCCAACAGGGAAGAACGGCTTGCCATCCGCGAAAATCCAGCGAAAGTGATTGCTCGGATTGCTGCGGACCAGGCCTTCTGCGTCGCTGGGCAAACAAAGAAAAGTTCCCGTCCCTTGTCTCCGAAATCCTCCCGCGCCGGTGAAAGTGTAGGAATAGTTCCAGCTTCCGGTCTCATCGGGACGAAATCGAATCTTCCATAAATCCTCACCGTAATAAAATCCAATGAGCCGTCGCTGAATGCCCGAGGGCGACGTAAGGATGGCTTCCAGATCAACGTCGAGGAACTGGTTGCGGTAAGCACCGTTGTGGCGGAACGAAAACTCAAGCAACCCGTAACGAGGGACATCGTCAGTGACTTGCGGCCCGAGAAGATAAGGTTCGGTGGCAGTCGGCGTACCTCGGTGACAACCAACCAACAGGAGCGCGCTGAAGAGTAAAGTAAGAGAGAATCTTAGAGGGATCCGCAACCTCATCCCCGGTTCGACGTACCCATATCAGCGAGTTTCTCTCGGCTTAGGTCTTGCCTCGAGGTTGGGGCATGGGCACTAGATGGCTTCAACCTGGTAGTCGCCGATCTGAACCGAAAGGGACCGCTGTATAGGCTCGACGGAGATTACAAGCGTGCGCTCGCCGCTGCGCGCGAGGAGAATTCCCTCGACCCTGTCGAGTGCTCCACCTCTGACTCTAACTCGTTGACCCACTTGCAGAAACGGGCAAATCTGATAAGAAAGGCTGCTCGACAGCAGTGTCTGCACAGCATCAATTTGACTCTCAGGAATCGGCACGCCTTGACCCCGCACTCCGACGAACCGAATCACCCCGGTAGCCCCCATGACTTTGGCCCACGATTCCGGCTCCAACCGCATGTGAATAAAGGTGTAGCACGTAAATAGCGGCAAATGAACGACTTTTTTCCGGTCACTCCACCGGTGGACCTCGCGAACCAGGGGCAGGAAGGTAGTGATCCCCTGTTTTTGCAGGTGATTAGCGACCGACTTTTCATGTTGCGGGCGGGTGTGAAGAGCATACCACTGCGCCCCTGGGCCGCTGAACGGACCGTGCGGACTGGCGATAACCGGTTCACCCCAAGCGGCCTGTGTAGTCACACAAATATCCTCTGAGTCACATTTCGAAATGCGCCCAGTGTCTTTTGGGAGTTTGGTAGGGTAGCAGCACGAAGATAGCCAGAGTTGGTCGCACAGCACTCCTAGCAGGCTCCTTGTAGCACATAAGTCTTACACGTACGAACTCAAACCGATTGCATATATGGCTCTTGCGATTCCGATGAGGAACGCGCAGGGCTGAGGGGGCTTCAGCCCGCTTGCGCATGCCATGTTCCCCAGACGGCCAAGGCACGACCCAGACTCGCCCGAGGCATTCGTCCTGCAACACACGTGCAGGAGGAAAATTCCGAAGGCTTGGGAAAAAGATTTCACTCTTCCGCTCACCCGGTAGCCGGTTTCCTAGCCTCTTCAATCGCCTTTGCAAGCAGCACACACGTGTCCGATTCCATCGCATATTACACACTAAGCGCTGTTATGGCAAGAACATAGACAAGACTCGGCTCTCAGCGACCGATGCCGCCTTTGATTGGCAACCGACCTGCGCCTCTAAGGCTGCTAGACTTGGCACCTTGGTGACCGAAACGAAGGACATGCACATACTTCACGTCGTCGGAGCACGCCCGAATTTCATGAAGGCGGCCCCGGTCGTTCTAACCCTAGGGAAACACGCCGGTGTACGACAAACGCTAGTTCACACCGGCCAGCATTACGACGTCAACATGTCGGACGTCTTCTTTCAGCAGCTCGGCATGCCGGAGCCGGCCGTGAACCTGGAGGTTGGCTCTGGCAGTCACGCTCAGCAGACCAGTCAAATCATTGCGCGATTTGAGACGGTTGTGCAGGAGGCCAAGCCCGATTGGGTGGTCGTCTACGGCGATGTCAACTCCACCGTGGCCGCCGCTATCGTTTGCGCCAAGTTGCTGATTCCGATTGCCCACGTCGAGGCCGGACTGCGGTCGTTCGATCGCACAATGCCCGAGGAAATTAACCGCCTGCTCACGGATCAAATCGCCGACCTGCTATTTACGCCTTCGGAAGATGGGAACTACAATCTGCGGGCTGAAGGTGTTGCGGAAGAAAAAATCCACCTCGTCGGCAATGTGATGATCGACACGTTGATTCGGCTCTTGCCTTACGCCAGCAAGCAGGCGCCCCAAGCCATTCCCGAGCGCTATGCGCTGGTGACGCTACACCGCCCCTCGAACGTCGATGACCTTGGCTGGCTGAAGTCGCTGATTGATATGTTTCTCGAGGTCAGCAGGGAAGTGCCCATCCTATTTCCGGTGCACCCCCGCACCAAAGGCAGGATGGCCGAAGCTGGGATTGAGTTAGACAACGGCAAGGCCAGGCTCCAGTTTCTTGATCCCACCCCCTATCTCGAATTTCTGGGCTTGCAAAGCCGGGCTGGGGTGGTCATTACCGATTCCGGCGGGATACAGGAAGAAACCACATTTCTTGGCATCCCCTGCCTGACTGTCCGCGAAAATACCGAACGACCGGTGACGGTCACCACGGGAACGAATACTTTGGTAGGACGCAATATTCAGCGCTTGCGAACCGAGTTGGAAAATGTACTGGCAGGGAAGGCCAAGCGGGGGAAAGTTCCTCCTCTGTGGGACGGCCACGCGGCCGAACGGATCGCCGCTGTGATGCTTAAGTCAGAAGCGACTCGGGACGCGGGAAAAGCCATTCTATTGGCGGGGAGCAGGGCGCAAGGCCAGTAAAAGGACGGGTTGTGGCCGGCGCAGAATTCTCCTTGATTTACGTCATCACGATTGCGAAGTACCCGAAGGGCCTCTCCACCGAAGATATAGGCATTCAACGACAACCCGACCGTACCCGCGGAACGCTTTCAGGAATCGAAACTTGGATTTGCCATGCAGCCGCCGGGTTTGGCGGCCACCGACCTCACCGACTTTCCCTCCGGCAAGAATCACCTTGAACGTAACTTCCGGCGAAATCTCAAAACCCTCGGACTTGAGGCCCAGTTTGCGTACGAAATCTGCGTCGAAGGCACGGAAGGCATAAGTGGTATCCGGGAAGCGAATGCCCAAGCCATATCGCGTCACCAGGCGGAATCCGGACTGAAAAAATTTGTAAGTGAACGGGATGCTGTCAGAATCCGAGGGCGTGGTGTAGCGAGACAGCAGGACGAGCTGGCAGCCTTCCAGGAGTATCTTGTCGCAGAACTGCGGTACTGCGGTTTCCAGAGGATCGACACCATCGGCCATGACCACCACGGCGAGTTTGCCCCGCACGTGGGGAAGGGCATGTCGAATGGCTCTTCCGAGACCACGCGGTTCGTCTTTGCGAAGGATTCTTACTCTCGGATTCTGCTCGGCAAGTTGTAATCCCCGTTCGTAGGTGGCATCGCTGCTGGCGTCATCTAGGATCAAGATTTCACATGGCCGGGCGCTGCTGTCTAGAGCCGTCAGGCGCTCGACGAGAGGAGCAAGATTATCTTGTTCATTCAGCGCAGGAATGATGAAGGAAACTACAGGATCACCACGGTCCTCGGCTCGGCTCGCTTGCATCAGTGGTATCCCAGGTTCCAGATTAGAGCTTTGGCACGCGGTCGTGGTGTGAGCTTTCGAAGTAAACCTGCCTCATCCACTCGATGGTCTTCGGGACACCCTCCTCCAGTGTCGTTCGCGGATTGTGCCCAAAGGCGCCTTTGGCGCGCGAAATATCCGGCCGCTTGTTTTGTATGTTGTGCTTGTCTTCCGGCAGATAAGTGACGTATCGGTCGTCAGTTCCTATGTGCCCAAGAACCAGATTACTCAACTCCCGCACGCTGCGGAATTCTTCCCCGCCGATGTTGTATACCTCGCCGGGAGCGAAATGGTCCACCACGTTGGCCAGAGTCGGGATGAAGTCGTCGATATACATGAAGACGCGATGGTAACCCTCATATACCTGGTAGGGCAAATCATGCAGCGCACGGTAAATAAACAGGCAAACCACGCTGCGATAATTGTGGTAATACTCACCGGGACCATAGGCGTTGAAGAAACGCAATCGCACGCACTGGTTCCCGTACCGCTTTTCGAAGTTCATGATCTGTACTTCGTTCACCCACTTGGTCACAGCATAGTCGTTGTGCTGAATGATGGAGTGTTGCAGTGGAATGTCTTCCCGCAGGATGTCTGCGTGCTTGTCGCCGTAAATCTCCGACGAGCTGGCAAAGACCAGCTTAAAGCCTTTCCTGCGCTGCCACTCCAGGACATTGCGCGTGCCAATGACATTCGTTTCCCATAAAGTATCGTAATATTCCTCACCATTGATCCGGCCGAATTCCGCAGCCAGGTGATAAACATAGTCATAGTCCTGCCCAAATACTCGCTCCAACTGCCGATAGGAGGCAACATCGGCGCGAATAAATCTTTGGTCAGCCTGGTGCTGCAGATCTACCCCCCAGACCTCATGTCCGCGGCTCTCAAGCTCCCGCACCAGCGGCTTCCCTAGAGTTCCCTTGCTACCCGTTACCAGAATCTTCGCCATGCTTGTCCTCGAATCCCTTATATATTCCGCTTCATGATAGACTGCGACGTAGCTTCACTCCAAGTAAATGACTGTAAGCGGCTTGGAAAAGCGAACGTGAGGCTGGAATCCAGCCTCCCTCAAGGTGTCTAAGTCGCTGGGAAGCGCGAGAAACAAGGCAGTTTCCCGGGCGTTTTTCTTTAAATCTTCCAGCGTCCAGAACTGCATTGGATGATACTGTGCCAGGACCGTGATCTCATGCAGGTTGCCGGTATCCAGCGAAGTCAGCAGTGCATATTCTTCGGGATGTTTTGAATAGTGGCGAGCTTCGATATACCTTCCTTGGTTGCAAACTACAAAAAAGCGCTTTCCGTCACTGCGCAGCGCATTCTCCATGCTGAGTATTTGGCGGACTGGCGAATAGTAAAAGCGGTTTGGCTCTTTCGTTTCGACCACCTGCTTCGCCATACCCCATGTTGCCAGGACCAGAAGAACTCCAAAGGAAACCTGCCTCGACCAGCGGAAGTGGCGCCACAACCAGCAGGAAAAGGCGACCGCAATACCTGGGAGCACACAGATGAAATAACGAAGCTGATAAACATGCGTTACCTGGGCCAGAAGGTAACCCGTTGGCAAGATCAGGAGGAAGAACCAACCGGTTCGCTCGGCACGCGGCATGGGATTCAATGCAACGGTCTCATCCTTGGTCGCAGCCAAAGCAATCCAGACCGTAATCACAGCTAGCAGCAGCAGAGCATCCGGAAAAAGCTCAGAAAGGGTGTGGCGGAGAAGGTCGAGGGACGGTTTAGCCCAAAAACCGGCGGGAAACAGCCGTCTGCCAGCCTCTATGGGAGCCCATAAGACCGCTGCCGCGCAACTCACGCCCAACAACGCCGCAATCATCTTTCGCGAGGGCAGACGCCATGGCCGCCAATTCCAGACCTCCCAGGCGGCGTAGGGAACAAGACACAAAATCGCATAGTAGTGCATCGCAACCGCCAGGAAGAACGTCGCTCCAAAGAACACGGCGCCGAGGCGACTGTCATCTTTATCGTAGACCCAAATCCAAAAAGCCAGGCACGCGAACATGAAATAGAGCCCGTAAGACCTGGCTTCGTGACCGTAATAGGGCAGAAACGAGCAGGTCAAGGTAGAAACCGCGATTAGTCCGTACAGACCGTCAGTAAGGCGCCGGGCGCAATCGAAGGTAAGAAGTAAACCGGCCGTTACTGCTAGAGCTGAAGGTAGTCTTATGGAGAGGTCCGTACGTCCGAATAGATTGTCGAATATCCGAGCCACCATGAAATAGATAGGAGGTAGGCCATCGACTCCTTGCTTGGAAGTCTTCCAGATGTCAGTCCAATGAGGCAGCCGGGTATTAAGTACCGTCAATACCTCGTCGACCCATAGCAGACGATGGGACGAGATATATAGACTTGTGGCGAAGTAGAAGGCAGCCAGGCCAACCGCCACAACGAAAGGCCAGGTGCCAGTGGGACTGGCGGATGGCTGCTGGCGAAGAATGCCAGAGTGTCGCGACACTTCCTTCGCTAAAGGCTGCATTGCCTGCTCCCAATTCTCCAGATTGGGCTGCCCGCTTCTGCACAGCGAATGAGCCTGCCCGCCTTGCCACGATGCGTTGGAATCTTCGTTTGCGAGCACCTCTCTTCCAGCGCTCGACTCCGCTTACCGGGGCGCGTTCGGCACTTCGTGCCCGCCGTTACGATGCGCTGTCTTCCCATTGTCGGACACGCGGGCCATTCTACTCTAATCTCTCGCACCACTACAGAGTGATCGCGGCGTAACAGAACCACCTAACCCGGGGTCAGCATCCAATGGCCGCTAACCCGAGCTATGCTTTGGCAACTTCAGCGACGTCGAATCCGGAGCGTCGCACCTCGGCCGGGGCACTCTTGACCTGTGCCGACTGGACGTCGAGTTCCCAGGTTGTTGCGCCGTTGGCGTCGATCTCAATACGTTGAAAACCGAGCTTCTCGTAATGCTCTATCACCAATTGGTTGCGCTCGGTAGGAATGTACTTGCCGACCAGCTTGCGGATGCCCGCACGCTTTGCATGGTGAACGATTTCTTGCAGCACCAGGTCTTCCACCCGCCTGCCGATGACCCGGCAACTCATCAGCCAGGTGTCGATCTCCCATGCATTGGTGCTGCGCTTCCGGCAGATCGCCACGCTGACCATCCCGCTATCGCCAAGAATGTCGGCGAGGCGCACCTGTAAGGTGAAGCAGTCGGGATCGTTCTCGGCGGCCGCGACTTCCGCCTCGGTGTAACGCCGTGTCGTTAGATTGAACTGGTTTGATTTGTTGATCAGTTGCGTTATTCGTGGCCGCCCCGTCTCATCAAACGGCTGAAAGACAATGACCATCTTCAGCGAGGCCAGATAATCGTCTACGTCAGCGAATTGGCTTTGGAGCGTGACGCGCCGCGCGTTGTCCTGATAGAAGTCAGCGCGCTTAAAGTCCTCGTTTGAAAAGGCGACCGCTTCAAAATAACCGGCGGCGCTGAGAGTGCGAACGTAGAGCGCTGGGTCATCGGGCAATTCAGGCACTCCCACCGCCGGCAAAAGGTTGCGCACAAGTCCACGCTCAGCCGGATTGTCGTCCAGAAGAACCATGGCATCCAGGCCCAGCGAGAGTTCATCGGATATGGCCTTGATGTTGCTTGCCTTGTCGTTCCAGTTCGCCTGGAAGACGGCGAAATGTTCTTCCCGCAGCAGCATCTCCGGGTGTTTGCGGAATGGTAATCGTGCAGTTTCGTCGTTGTTCTTCGACGACACGGCCAACACGATCCCGCGTTGCCTGAGGTCAAGCAGGTACTTCTGCACACTCAAATAAGCTTCGCCAGTGGCATCGCCCTGCGCGAGCTGAATACCTTCCAGTCCGTCGTCGCCGATGACACCACCCCATAATGTGTTGTCCAAGTCTGTGATGAGGCAACGCCGGCTCTTGCCACGCAACGCCGCGACTATGCGCGCGACATGCTCGCTATAGAGCGGAAGGTAGGTGCTGGAAAAAGGGAGTTTGGCCAGGTTCCATTGAGCGGGGGAATGCCAATCCGCAAGCCCGACCGTGGAGGCAAGAGCAGCGACGTCGAACAAAAGATCCTGGCTGCCGGCGAGGCTGTGAATAATGGCCCGGTTAAGCTCCTCCAGCATGCCGGCCAAGGTCCCGGGGACCAATTTGTCGAGGCTGCCGAATAGCCCTTCGACTGGCGGCGCCAGATTTTGGACGATACAGATGGCCCCACTGTTGGCCCTGATGCCCGACCTGATCGTTTGGAGCCGTCCAAGAGCCGACTCTGTGGTTGTCTCAGCCGCGTTGGCGTTCCCGACCGACGCGGCCAGAGGATACCCGCGATAGTCAAGGGCGATCAGCACCGCATCCAGTCTCTCGCGATTGATCTCAGACGCGGGGGAGAGGGACTCCTGCACAACCTGGCCGTAGGCGGAAGGGATGCATTCCAGTGCGATGCCGTGGCGGGCCGCGCTTGCGATGAGTGTGGGAACGATAAAGTCCGTGGTGGAATTGCTCAAAACTCCTAACCGAAAGGGAACCAGCGGGTGCAACGAACGGCCAGTATCTCGCGCCTTGTTAATCAGCTTGGCTACGCGGTGCAGGTCATTTTCGTCGAGAGCATAGGAGGCCAGCGCCTGCAGCCGTTTCCCTAACTCTGCCCCGGATTCCAGGGCCCCGCGGCAGCGTTGCACGAAGTCGGCGGGAGGACGGGGTAGCCACGATAGCGATTGATACAAACGCGAGGCTGCCGGGTCAGAGCCGGTATTCACGTTTGGGCCCCCAGCTTGTCTTGTATCAGTTTGGCCAACTGGCCGACGTTCTTGAGCTTGTTGACTTCGTAGGCGGAGAACTTGATACCGAATGCACGCTCCACCGTTAGCATCAAACGCACGTGACGCAGGCTGTCCCAGCCGTCAACGTCTTTGGCAGTCAGCTCCGGAGAGACGACAATCTCGTCATTGTCAAATACGCTGTGAAACAGGTCATTCAGTTTGCTGTAAACTTCACTGCTTTCCATGCAACTCCTGCTCCACATTACATATGCTTAGAGAGAATCTAACACGCTATCAGTGGTTAGTGAATGTTTGCTGTGCCACTGTCTCGCCAAACGGGAACCGTTTGTTGCATCCGCCGGGATGGCGAGAAATTGCCGAGACAATTGAAACGTTCCTATCAGATGTTCTCAGACCTACGCACGACGAAGGGGCTGGAGAATCAAATCCTGAGAATTGCGAAGGCGAGAGCAAGGAAACGTCGCAGCGAGCGGCTCTCAGGGCTTCTCGGCGGTGGCGTTCTCCGCGGGAGGTACCGGTTGGCCGGTGATGAGCATCTTGTGTTCAGGCTGAACTTCCCGTGCCCGGTCCGTGATCGGAAGATAGATCAGTTGGTCCTCAACCACTGCGGCAACCTGATAGTTTTCCAGGAGGGCCGGCAGGAATCCCGGTCCAAAGTCACTCCAGGTGTACCACATTCTTGCCCGGGGCGTCTTCGGATTCGCCACCGAAAGCACAACGGCTCCGAAATCCCGGTGACGTAACCGCTCTAGAAGGGGGTCTCCAAAGTTGGGAATGCGATCGCGTAGCATCCGCAGCATCCAGGCGTCAAGAACATATGTGCGCTGGCCGGCAAGGACGGGGATGATGGGGTTTTCGGCCAGAATTGGCTTTTGTCTGTCCCCAATCCGGGCGACGACGCGTTGGAACCGGTGCGGTTGGAACCTGACGTCCCACACCATCAGCTTGTGCAAGAGCGGAACTGCCGCCAAGACTATGGCCAGCGCCAGCGCATAAATCCCAACCTGCTTTTGACGCACGCTGGCTCTTTTCGCCAGCCAGCCAGCGATCAGAATCACCGAAGCTATCTGCACATCCACCAAGTGGTTGGTAACGACACCGGGAGAACCGAAGATCGGGATGATCAACACCAATGTCGTGATAAAGAGCACGGCCGGCAGATCTTGCAGGAATCTCGCGCGCTCAGAGAATAGCTGAGCTGCTAACGCGAACAGCGCCAGCAAGAAAAATAGAATCAGGCCGCGGTCCGCCCGATACGCGATGGCCCACGCATGCAGGGGAGCCAGCATCATGAGTTCGCGGTGCGTGCCGCCCGAGGCGCAAGCCTTGAAGACTTCCCAAATGTTTCCGTGGCTGGCAAGCATCATAGCCCCGGCTACCAGCAGGTAGCCACCGCCGGTTTCCGCGGCCAACTCGAAAGCCATTCGTCGCGAGCCCATTGCCAGCAACCATATGAAAGCGGCGGCAACGCCAAACACCATGTTAAGCTTGGCCGACCACGCGAGTGTGAACAGGACTGACGCCAACAAGATCGTCCGGTGAGTGAGTCGCGGCCGGACAATCACGGCCAGGCCGCAGACGTTGAGACCGCTTGCCAGTCCGTCGCCGTGCGGATTTAACAAGGTCTGTTGCGCAGACGCGGCAGCCAAAAGCACACCCGACGAGCAAGCAGCCAGCCACGGCTCTACGCCTAAGCGCCTGAGTAAGTGGTAGCCTCCCAGCAACAACAGAACAACCCCGGCGGCTGACACCAGGTAAGCACTTGGCAATACCGGAAAACCCACCTTAATCAACGCCGCCTGCAGGACAAAGTAGAGGGGAAAATAGCGAGTTCCACCATAGCCTTCAGGGCCATAGAGCGGACGATAGAATATGCCGTCTTTCAGGTCCGCAGCCATGGCGATGATGACCCCGGCTGGATGGTCCACCCAAGTATCGTTCCGCCAGCATACGGCCGCTCGCAGAATGGTAGTGAGGATGAGCAGTCCAACCGCCGCATATAAGCAGGCCTGAGAAGCACGCAAAATTCCGGAGGGCCGGCGAGTGAGGGAATTAGGCGCTGCGGAATACACCGACGGAGTTGGCATTCAGGCAGCTTCCCGAAGAACGACAGGTTCGGTCCTAGGTGTCAAACAGTACTCCGCCCGTGAATATATGTCGCTTGGCCATCGACCCATCATAAATCGACGGTCAGGCGAATAGTACGTCTTGGTGGGGAAACCCCGGCATCAGGATACCGGTAGCATCCCCGCTGCCCGCTTCAGAACGGCCTCCACCTTGGCTGCGACGTTCTCCCAAGTGTAACCTTGCGCGCAGGCGGAGATCTCCTGCGGGTTCCAGGCCTGTCGCAAAGCCTGTGCCAATCCTGCACAGAGCGCTTCCGGTTTAGGGTCCACAATAATCCCCAATTGAGGATTGGCCAGGATCTGGGGCACTGCTCCTACGCGGGTAGCAACTACCGGAGTGCCGCAAGCCAAGGATTCGAGGATGACGTTTGGCCACCCTTCTTCACGACTCGACACGCAACTTACATCTGCAGCGCTGTAATAGGTCCTAAGCTGTTCATTCGGCACAGGACCAACGAAGTGGCAAGTGTCAGCACAATCCAACCGTTTCGCCAGTTGCTGAAGAGCCCTTAGGTCAGGCCCATCTCCTACGAACAATACCTTGCAATCCGGGACACTTTTTTTCAGCATTGCGGCAGCGCGCACCAGCAGGTCCGGCCCTTTCACCGGCTTCAAAGCGGCCACTGAAACGACAATTCTGTCCCTAAGATTGAAGCCGAGCTTTTCTCGTGCTATTCGCTGGTCCTCCCGGAAAAATCGCTGACTGTCGACCCCGTTTCCGATGACTTGGACGTCCTGCAGAGCTGGCTCCAGCTCGAGCATGATGTGGGCCAACGAATCGGAAACGGCCACGACCTCCGCAGCTTGGCGAAGTACCCATCTGATTTGCGGGCGGATGGTTGTGAAGGCTTCGAAAGGTGTGGATGTCTGAGCCGCGAGCTGAAACCACAACCGGAATCCCGAGGGACCTGCCCAGCAACACCGCAGCCAACCCGTCAGGGAATACATAGTGGGCATCGATGCAGTCGAAGGGATACTGCTGATGAAGATTGGTTACGTAGCGTTTGCATCCCGCGTACATGAGAAGGCCGTGAGCGGGCATGGACAGCTTGGGCACCAGCGGATAGCGCGGATGATGGACCGGGAGGCTGCCAATCGATTCTGTAGAGGGAATCGAAGCGGCCGACGCGTACGCGGTTGCCTTGAGGAACTTAGGCATATACGGAACGGGGGCAACGACTGCAACTGACATACCTTCACGCTGGGCGAGATGTGCCGTTCTCTGCCAGATGAAGATCCCGAAGTTGGGGTTCAGAGCGTTCGGGAACAGGCTGGTAAAGGTCAGGATCCGCATCAACTTAGATACCTACAGAGCACTGCTCATGATGGACAACCTTCCGAGAGATACATTATCGTGGTTGTCAATTCTGGCTGCGTGGACAAGGTCCGTTGAGCAGGCTCCACTCGAAATCCAGCGACGATTTTTCGGAGGTAAGCGCATGCGGCACGTGCGTCGTTTCCAGTTCATTCTCCTCGTATTCAGCATTATCGGAGCATCGCAGTCCTCAATCGCCCAGGTCGTGATCGCGACGGTACCCGTAGGAGTGACGCCGACCGCGATAGCGATCGATCCCGTTACCAACAAGACCTACGTAACGAATCGCTGCGGCAGTGATCCCACCTGCGGCAGTCCTGGGACGGTAACGGTCATCGATGGAGCCACCAACAACACAACGACCGTGAGCGTTGGCTACCAACCCCAAGGAGTCGCGGTTAACTCTGTGACCAACCAGATCTATGTCACAAACCGATGTGGCAATGATCCTAGCTGCAAGAGCCTGGGGACGGTAACAGTCATCGACGGAGCCATCAATGACACCACGACCCTAAACGTCGGATATGGACCCCGGGGAGTCGCGGTCAACTCCGTGACCAACCAGATCTACGTAGCTAATCGCTGCGGCAGTGATCCCACCTGCGGCAGCTCTGGGACGGTATCGGTCATCGACGGAGTTACCAATAACATTACGTCAGTTGGCGTCGCTCCGGGTCCCAATGCCGTGGCCGTCAATTCGGTAACCAATCAGATCTACGTTACCAATTCCGGCCAAACTGTGACAGTGATTGACGGAGCGACCAACAATACCGTGGCCGTAACCGTTGGGTTTAGCCCATATTCAGAGACGATCGACTCGCTGACCAATAAGATCTATGTTGTGAACACCTGTGGCAATGACCCGCTCTGCAACGGCCCTGGCACAGTGACCGTTATCGACGGGGCCACCAACAACACTAAGAACGTGACGGTGGGGTCTAAGCCATATTTCGCTGCGGTCGACCCGGTGACCAACAACATCTATGTCGGCAATGGGGGCTTTGTAGGAGGTAACACCGTTACGGTGATCGACGGAGCGACACTTTCCACTGATACCGTAACTGTAGCCGCCGGACCTTGGGCCGTAGCGGTGAATTCGGCGACCAACAAGATCTATGTTACGAACGTTGGCAGCGCGGACGTGACGATGATCGACGGGCTCACCAACTATCCTGTGTACATCGGCGTCGGTAATGCTCCAGTGGCTGAAGCGGTCAACACCACTACCAACAGGATCTATGTAGCCAACTCACCGGATGACACCGTTTCTGTTATCGCCGGGGCAAGTGCTCCGGCGCTGCAATTTGTTGCTGTTACACCCTGCCGTCTGGTGGACACGCGACAAAGCGGTAGTCCGATTCAAGGTGGGACCTCCCAGACCTTCGATCTTCCGCAGTTAGCTGAACAGCAAGGCTGTCCTGATCTTTCCGCGGCTGCCGCCTATTCTCTGAATCCCGCTGTGGTGCCCCAGGGGCCGCTCGGGTATTTGACGATCTGGCCAACCGGAGAAGACCAACCTATTGTCTCCACGCTGAACTCGCTCGATGGCCGGGTCAAAGCCAATGCCGCCATCGTGCCTGCCGGATACCAAGGTGCTATCAGCGTATTTGCCAGTAACACGACCGATCTTGTGCTGGACATTGACGGCTATTTCGCGCCTCCCAGCCAATCTACTCTCGCGTTCTATACCCTGCCGCCCTGCAGGGTGGTGGACAGTCGCAACCCGCCGGGCGACCTTGGAGGACCGTATCTTAAGGGCGGTGCGGCGCGCACGTTCCCGGTGCTAGAGAGTACCTGCTTTCCGGCTGGTCTCAATCCGGCCGCGTATTCGTTCAATTTCACGGCTGTGCCGCATGTTCCGCTGGGCTACCTGACAGTGTGGCCCGCGGGCCAGTCGCAGCCCACAGTTTCGACACTGAATGCGCCGACCGGCACCACCACCGCCAATGCTGCGATCGTGCAGGCAGGAACCGGCGGAGACATCGAAGTTTTTCCCAGCAACGACACAGACCTGGTGATTGATGTCAATGGCTACTTTGCTGCGCCTGGCGGACCGAACGCGCTATCGCTATACCCGGCGGCGCCGTGCCGTGTGCTGGATACGCGACAAGTCGGTAAGGGGCAGCCGTTCGTCGGCGAACTGACGGTCAACGTGTTGGGCAGTGTGTGCTCGCCACCCAGCACGGCTCAAGCCTATGTCTTTAACGCCACCGTGGTGCCCTCAGGCCCGCTGGGCTACCTGACACTGTGGCCGGACAAAACACAGCAGCCGGTGGTCGCGACGCTGAACGCGGTGGACGGGGCCGTTACCTCGAACATGGCAGTCGTGCCCACCAACAACGGCTCGATCGACGCCTACGCGTCCAACCTCACGCAACTGATTCTGGACATCTCCAGTTACTTCGCACCGTAGTTGGCCATTGTCTGCCGGAGCTGTGAGATGATCTGGAAGCGTGCGAGTGGCGTTCGTTGTCGCCCTCGCTGCCCGAGTCAGGCGTTCTCCCAGATGCAGATAGCTGACGAAACCGCAACGATTCCACGCGAAGCGGTGGCCGACGGAAAGGTGTCGTAGATGCGAATTCTGGTCACCGGAGGCGCCGGTTTCATCGGCTCGCACTTGGGGGAACGCCTCCTGAGTGACGGACACTCCCTTGCCATCGTGGATGACTTGAACGATTTCTACTCCCCTGCAGTCAAGCGAGCCAACTTGGACGCAGTCTATCGTGCTGGGCGGGTGACCTTCCACGAAGCGGATATCTGCGACCAGGAGAAGATGTTCAACATCGGCCGCGAATTCAAGCCCGATGCCATCGTTCACCTGGCCGCTCGGGCGGGTGTGCGTCCGTCTCTCGAAGACCCGCTGCTATATGAGCGCACCAACGTGCGCGGAACTGTGGTGCTGCTGGAAATGGCGAGGCAAGTCGGTGTGCCTAAGTTCGTTTTCGCGTCCTCGAGTTCTATCTACGGCGTTGCCGACAAGGTGCCGTTCCGTGAGGACGACGCCCTCAATCTTCCCATTTCTCCTTATGCGGCCACCAAGATCGCGGGCGAGAAGATTTGCTTCACGTACGCGCACCTTTACAACATTCGCGTGGTGTGCCTGCGCCTGTTCACGGTGTACGGACCTCGGCAACGGCCAGACTTGGCTATTCACAAGTTCACCCGGCTCATCACCCAGGGCCAGCCGATTCCAGTGTTCGGAAACGGCTCCAGCGGGCGCGACTACACTTTCTACTCTGACGTCGTTGACGGAGTCGTCGCCGCCCTCCACTACGACTGCCAATTCGACGTCTTCAATCTCGGCAACTCTCACCCCGTGGACCTCAAAACCCTCGTTCGCACCCTTGAAGTGAGCCTGGGAAGGGAAGCCACCATTCAACGCCTGCCGAACCAGCCCGGCGATGTGCCAATTACCTATGCCGACATCTCGAAAGCTCAGCGGCTGTTGGGCTACTCGCCGAGGGTGTTGTTCAACGAGGGAATCGCCGAGTTCGTCGCTTGGTTTCGGCAGCCGAATTCCTGATGTCGGAAACCCATTCCTTCTAGCATTCCCGGCAGGCATGAATTTGTGGAAGTGCTGAACGCTCACACTCGTGCTGTGTTCCACGCCCCGACTAACGGTGCGTTAGTCGGGATTGAACAAGGTCCTAAGTGCACTGTGTTCCTTCCCCTTGCAAGCCACGCAGCACTTTACCGTTGGATTGGGAGAAATAGTTTCCTAAACGTGCCATTGCGAGAGGTGATGAGTCGGCACCTCGCGCTTTGTGGTGGGCACTCCGACTCCCATGGGCGGCCAGGGCTACATTCAACTGGCTAATGGAACCTTGGGCGAGATGATCAGCGCTACCAACTTTGGCGTCATCAACGTGAACGGCTCAGCGCTGCTCCGTTCTTCCAATCGGGGTCCTGACGGATGCCATCGATCACCATTTTGCGCCAGACGCCATTGCGTCCGGCGATTTGTACAGGCAGGCAGGCGAGAGGCATCAGGGCTTCCGTGAAATCGGGATAGGTCTCGCCCCAAACCCAGGAGTGCATGCATCCCATGGACGTGCCCAGAATCAGGCGCAGGTGATCGACGCCCAGCCCGCGCAACAGCAACTCACGCTGCGGCCGGCTTGATCCTCAATTTCCCTGATCGTGCGGCACGGTCACGACCGTCGCCGCCGAACCGAGGTTACCGGCGAGATCTTTGGCGCTGACCGTGATCGTGTATTGCCTCCCGTTCTTATCGTTTCCATTTCGCGACGCCTGCAGCGAGACGGTAAACGAGTAGCTTCCCCCCGCTCCCAGGCTCACTGGTCCGCTCGGTTGAATTTGTCCATACTCGTCCACCACAGCGAAGGCCGCGGTGCTGGGATCCACTCCCGACAAGCTATCCGTGATGGCGCCGGAGACGGTCACCGGAACCATCTTGCCGTTGGGCGGCCAGAGCGACGACGGATTGGCGGAAACGCTCACGGCTGGAGGCGTCAGGTCGATGTTCACTGCTGCGGTCACCAGCGAACTGATGTTGCCGGCGTTGTCGAAGGCACGCAGGCCTACGGAGTTCGTGCCCTGACCGCTGATCTGCGTCGAAGCACTGCTGCCTGCAACTGCCGTCACCGGACCGTTGTTGACCCAGTAGCGAAGCTGTTCGACGCCGCTGCCGGAATCGGTCGCGCTCAGGTTGACGGTGACCGGGCTGGCGTTGATCCAGCCATTTCCGTTTGCCGGCTGGGCTGGTCGTGATGGATGCGATCGGCGGCACCAGATCCACATTGACCGGCGACGGCAGCAGCACGACACCAGTGCGGGCCGCGAGCGTGACTGGACACGTTGCCGCCGCTCACGGAATAGTTCGCTCCACTGATCGCATCCTGCAGCTGCGTGCCGTCGGTGAACAAGTCCGCTCACCGGGATGGACGCGCTGTTGCTGGCCGAGCCATTGTTCATAGCGACGATTGCCGCTCCGGCCGTTTAGCACGCGGCGCGTAAGCGTAGGTGTTCGGCGCAGTGTTGGTCTCCTGCGTGTCGCCCGTCAGCAGAGTGACGAACGATGCCATCGCGCAGCACCGGATATTGCTTGCGCAGGTGCGCCAGAGTTCGTGTAGTACTTCTCGACGCTGGTATCAGGCGGCCCGTAGATGGTGGGATCGCCCGGCTGATCGAGCCACGGATACGGCGGCCGGTGTATACGGATCGCCGATGGGCCCGTTGCCGCTGCTGGACAGCGACGGCGAATTAACGGCAACCTCGTCGCCGTAATAGACCATGGGCGCGCCGACGTAGGTGAACTGGAAGAGCGCCGCCAATTCCAGGCGCTGCTTGGCCTGCACCAGGCCGTTGTCGCCCAGCTCGGTCATCACATAGAGCGCGCGATTAACGTCATGCGAGTCGAGCAGGTTCAGCATGGCTGCCGTGGCCTGCGGCGGATAGTCGTCGCGCACCGCGCGTATGGCATTGTCGAACTGGCTCGGCGTGAGGCCCGGAATATCATTCGTGCCGTTGTTGTTGTCGTCGTGCCATTCGGCGTTGCGTACGAATCCGGTGATGTTCTTGCGGAAGCGGTAGTTCATGACCGCGTCCATCTGATCTCCTGCCAGCCACTGGCTGGCGTTGGGCCAGATCTCCCCGATCAGTGGACCGTTGCCGTTATAGGTCTTGGCATGGGTGCGGTAGTCGACCCACCAGGCAGTGCGGGAAGTTGCCATCGTCGGCCACATCGAAACGCCATCCCGATGCTCCCTGGCCGTACCAGTACTGGGTAACGTTGCCGGGCGCGCGATAGAAGAAGTCCTTCACCGCATCGATGGTGTGGTTGAAGGTCGGCAGGCTGTCGAGTCCGAACCAGCCGACGTAGTCGCTCGATCTGGCAAGGCACGTTGTTGTCAGTGAAGTTGAACCATGTGCGCCACTGCGACTGCAGCGACAGGCAAGCGCCGATGTTCGGAGGCGTGCCGCCTAGGCGGTCGTAGCGATCGAAGTACATGCCATCCGACGACGCATGATTAAAGACGCCATCCAGAATCACCTGCATGCCACGTCGGTTGCAACTCGGTGGACAGCGCCGTGAACGCCGCGTCGCCGCCGAGTGCCGGATCGATATGCAGATAGTTGTCCGTGTCGTAGCGGTGATAGGAGCGCGCCGAGAAGATCGGGTTCATGTAGATACGTGTCGAAGCCGAGCGACTGGATGTAGTCCAGTTCGTTCTGCACGCCCAGCAGATCGCCGCCATAGAACTGATTGCTGAACTGGTTGTAGCAAGGCGAGGCGGGATTGCGCGGATCGCAGATCTGCGTGTTCCACTGGTTGTAAGTAAACGCCTGCTGGCCTCCTTGGTTGACGGGTCCGTAGAAAATTGGACAGCCGGTCGTCGCTCCCGGCGCGGCAGTAGTCGTTGGTCTGGTCGCCGTTGCGGAAGCGGTCGGGCATGATGTGATACACGTTCGCGTTCTGCAGCCAGGCCGGGGTCTGGAAGTTGGGATCGTAAACCGTGATCTGGAACGACGGGAACGGCTCGCCGTCGCTGGCTGCGCCGGTGCCGTCTTTGTGGACGTTGTCGTTGTCGTCCACGTAGTCGTCGCTGTACCAGCCATTCGTCTGTGTCGCGGTTGATCTTGAACTTGTAGTAATAAACCGTCGTGGTGCGACGGCATGGTCAGCGTCGCTTTCCACACGTCATACTCGACGCCGTTGATGGTGATGTTCTGGTCGAAGGGCATCGGCGTATCGACTGGGCCAGTAGTGTGCCCGATGCCGGTATCGAACAAGTAGGCGCGCGCGGTCAAGCCCCAGATGCCGCTGGAATGTAACGTGCGGAAGCGCAGCGTGACTTGCGTATTTTCCGGCACCGCCCCTTCCTGGTCGCGATAGAACGGGTCGAACGTGTTGTGGTAGAAGCCGGCTTTATCGGCGCCGCTGAAGCCCGCGGGCTGCTCGTTGGAGAAGGGCGGCGTGCTGCGTGCCGTTGCCGGTGTTCGTAACTGAGTAGTACTGTGTCGCGCGTGGCGCTGGTTCCGGCGAATCCGCTGATGTTGTTGTCGGTGGGAACCTGGCCGTAGATGTAGCCGCCGCTCGAGGTCAGGTAGCCGAAGAATACGAAGGACGATGGAATTGCGCCGCCGGTGATGGCGCTCCAGGGAATCGCCACTTCGCGCGTGTTTGTGTTGCTGCCGTTGCTCGCGTAGGAGCCGTAGTTGGCCGTTGGCGAACCGTCCAGTCGCCGTTGCCGTCAGAATTGCGATACTCACGGTATCCATCCTTGACATAGGTCACGAACTTTGCGCGGAAGGGCAGCGACGAAAAGTCGGTTCCGTCATAGTTGAAGCCGGTGAGATTGCCGTCAGAGTTGCTGCAACACGTGGGCGGGTTTTGCGGATTGCCGGCTGACGTACACGACCGCGCCCTCGGCGAGGTTCGCGTTCACGATGCCGACATAGAGATTGTTGGCGTCCCACGTCATGTACCAGGTCTGCCCGGTGTTGCCCGCATTGGCGAGCGAGTTGTTATTGCCGTATTCGCCCGGGGCGATAAAACCGTCAATCGTGGGCGTGGCCCACTGTGCGCTCGCTGGCGCTGCGACCATAACCAGGACTGTCAGGATAAGGGCAAACTTCAACACAAAAGCAGAGCGCATCACATTCCTCGCAAATTCTCAGACTGCTAACAGCCAGCCGCAAGCGTTCTTGATTTGGCGAACCCAGGAAGTTGCCTGCATCGGGGTATTGCTGCTTTGGGCCCGGGGAACTGGAATACCCTCGACGCAGGGCAGAACCGGAAAAACGTGCGGCATATTTTTCGCACATTTGTGTCCCAAATTGCAACTAAAAACAAACTTTAGTGATATCTAGGTGTAAAACCCAGGTGCTGATGGAATCCCAGCAGACGTTCAAGCGGGCTGAACCCCCTGAGCTTTGCGAGATGCGAGCTGCTTGCGAGTTGAGTTTCACGCCCGCAACGTGTCCGGGATTTTCGGTGCATTTCTCGCTACGACGCTGGGACAGATTTCGCCTGAAAGATTAGGGTGTAATGCTGCTATACTTTCTTGTTTTTCCCCTATAAGCTTTCCACTATTCCTCAAGAAACGGAAAAGCTGCGGCGATGCAGCGTCCCTCAAACGCATATTGAAGCTGGACAGCCTACCGCCTGACCAGAGGAACTAGGTAGGGGAAATGGCCACTGTGGAAGCGCACTGTCCAGGAAGCCGGGAGACATGAAACGAGCAGTTTGCATTGCAGCACTGGTTGTTGCCGCCGTCACCCTGGCGTACGGCCAGGAGGTTACGGCTAACCCGCAGGGTCCGCTGGCGGGACCACCGACCTTCACGATTTCGGCTTCGCCGTCCTCGCTCACCATCCAGCAAGGGCAGCAGGGAACGTCCACCATTACCACGGCGATCAGCGGGAGCTTCAACAGCGCAATCAGCTTGTCGGCTTCTGGCGCGCCCCTGGGTGTGAGCGTGAGCTTCAATCCCAACCCGATCCCGGCGCCGGGTGCGGGCAGCTCGACCATGACCATTACGGTACTTCAACTGTCGAAGCCGGGGACCTATCCCGTCACGGTCACCGGTACTGGTGGTGGGATCAAGCAAAGCACCACGGTCACGTTGACGGTGGTGGCGCAGGGCGGGCAGAACTTCAGCATTTCGGCTTCGCCGTCGGCGCTCTCCATTCCTGCCGGCAATCTGGGCACCTCTCTCATCACCACCACGATCAGTGGAGGCTTCAACAGCGCCATCTCGCTGTCGGCGACGGGTGCGCCTCCGGGCATCTCCATCGGCTTCAGTCCGCAGACCATTCCCGCACCGGGTAATGGCAGCTCGACCATGACGATCTTCGTGTTCCGCACGACGCCGGTGGGCACCTATCCCATCACGGTCACCGGCAACGGCGGCGGCATCAAGCGAAGCACGACGGTCACGGTTACGGTCACGGTGCCGCAGGATTTCCAGCTCTCAGCTTCGCCCTCTTCGATCTCCATTCCGCCGGGCAATCAGGGCAACACCACCATCACCAGCACCATCAGCGGTGGCTTTAACAGCGCTATCAGTCTGTCGGCTTCGGGTATGCCTACGGGCACAACCATAACTTTCAATCCGCAGATCATTCCCGCGCCGGGCTCCGGCAGTTCGGTCATGACCGTTGCGGTTACCAAGGCCACCTATCCCGGCACCTACACCTTGACCGTGGCGGGTACCGGCGGCGGAATTCAGCGCTACGTCCTGGTCACACTGACTGTTCCCAGCTTCGCCATCGGAGGCTGGCCCTCGTCGCTGACGGTGCCGCCAGGGAATCTGGGGGTGACCACCGTCACCACCTTCGTATGCTGCGGCTTCAACAACTCCATCAATCTTTCCGCTTCCGGGGCCCCGTCCGGCACCACACTGAACTTTAACCCGGCCACTATTCCAGCTCCCGGCTCCGGCAACTCGGCACTGACCATCACGGTGGGCAAGAGTACGGCCACGGGAACGTATCCGCTCACCGTGACCGGCAACGGAGGCGGGTTGCAACAGCAGGCTACCGTAACCCTCACCGTAACCGGAGGTGCGCCCCCCACCAGCGCCAACTACCTGGAGCCCTACTCCCACAACCTGCAGTCTCAGTTCGGGCAACCGCCGTACAGCTACCAGATCATCGGCGGCTCTCTACCGTCGGGCCTGAGCATGAACGCCTCGGGCATGATATCGGGCACCGCGACCGTGGTGGGCAAGTTCCCCTTCCAGGTCCAGGCGACGGATTCCTCACAGCCGCCGCAGAAGCAAAACAGCAACTACACCCTGAATGTGGTCATCGGGATGGACGAGTACAACGGCCTGACCGCGGCTCCGGTGCCGGGCTGCACCCCCACCGGCTACTTCCAGTTGGTGAAGATACCGAAGAACGGCAACAATCCCGCACGCTGGGTCTATGCCGACCCGCAGTGCAACGCCTTCTACCAGTTGGCCGTCTTTAACGCTGCTTCCTACAACATCCTGAGCTCGATTTATCAGAGCCACTACGGCAGTGACCCAACCAAGTGGGCCAAACACACGCTGCAGCGGGAGATCGCCTATGACTTCAACGCCAACGACATCTTCTACAACGACTATGTGCTGCCCATCCCCAAGGGCGGCAACAGTAGCGGGGCCTCGGTCAAGGTGCCCTTCCTGCTGTTCTTCGCCGCCGACCAGGACGCTATCTTTAACCCCATTGGGGTGGGGATCCCGGAGGCAATCAAGAACTTGATCGCTGGCCAGGACAACAACGGCTATCAGCTTCCCTACAACATCTACAACCTGGACATTATGGATCCCAACTGGCTGGTGGCCGACCAGGGTGAGCTGGCGCTGCTGCTCAACCCAGCGGATCTAGGGTTCTTGGACGGCTTCAACACCACGCCTTGGGTAGTAGCCATATCGCTGGGGGACGCCGACGAGTTTGTCCTCTTCAAGGGCAACGGCTCGGGCCAGAATGGGTCCGTCCAGTACGCCCATCCCTCCCAGGTGGTGGCCACCAGCGCCTTCAATTACAATCTGCCGCCCGTTAACGGCAGCTGGCAGCGGCCCATCCTGTACTCCAAAGCCGCCTGGACGTGTAATGCGGCTGCGGGTGACTCCCAGCACTTTCCACCCGGCCAGTCGTTCCTGGAGAAGAAGTACAACAACAACATTGCAGCGCTGAATGCGTCATGGGGTAGCAACTACACCTCGTTCTGCGATGCCGGAGGCTTCGGCTCGGGCACAGGCGTGCTGGACGAAGATGGACGCCACACCGCTTGGTTCGGCAATGACTACTACAACCAGACGGGGATGAACGCTAACCTCCTGGCCGATCTCAATGCGTATCTTTACATCATGGCCATCCAGCTCTATGCCCCGCAAATCAGTGTGGTGCGGGGCTATGACACCAACCACCTCCTGCTGTGCGGCTTTTATGGCGGCGGACAAGACGGCGGCATGCGACCGCAGGTGGCCCAGGCGCTGCACGACGCTGGCTGCCAGGTGATCACGCTGCAATGGAACTCCAGCGACATCTCCTCGTCGCTGGCCAACAACCAGGCGGTTTACGATATCACCGGCTTGCCGGTCACGATCTATCAAGGCAGCACCGCGCAAGCCGACTCGGATGAGAGCAACTATCCCCACAATGGGGCGGGCGGGGCCGACTATCCGACACAGCAGATTCGCGGCCAGCACTACGGTATCGACACGCAGAATATGTTCGGAGCACAGGGAACCAACCTGGACTATTACGGTTTGGGTGTGGACCTCTGGGACTTGCTCGACATTGACGGCGAGCACCGCAACTGGGGCTTCATCTCCTTCAGCGATAACGTCTACGACGGAGTATGTGCTACCCGTGCGGCCAGTATCGATCCCTACGGTTACGCCTGCGGCGGCGAGACCGCCGACTATGGCGACTTCACGGACGGCGTCACCTCGGCCAATTCGTCCCTGCTGATGCAGTTGATTCAGCAGGTGCGGCAATAGGCGCGCTGTAGTGTCGTACAACACGGCCGGTTCAAGAGCGGTAAGCGGTAGAGGGTCTGCGTCGTCGGGATAATGCTGGGTAGGCGTTAAATCTTTTTCGGAGTCTGGCTGTCCCCAGTTCGGAAACCTGGCGGACGGCTATGGACGACCTGGGCCACCGCGAAGTCCGCGCGCGCGAAATAAACCGCCGGGGCTGAAACGTCCAGCCGTTTTGCTTTCAGCGGCGAAGCGTGATGTCCATCTGATAAAACTTGAAGGTATTTTCCTCATCAGGTCGATCGGCCGCGACCAATCGGTAGCGGTCCAACACATCCCTTATGAAAATCGGCCTTTCATCTTCGGGTAAGAAGCGCGTCCATTCCACGAAGGTCACCGAGCCGAAAGCGAAGAATGCGGAGCGAGACTTGAAGTCCCAGGCCTTCGACTCCGTGTGAATACGAATAACGTGCAGGCCATTACGCCCGGCCAGTTCGCCATACTGCTCGGGCGTGAGGTGCAGATAAGGATCATGGAACTCATGAAAGTAACGAGCCCATCTTGAGCATAAGCGCGTGTCTTCGAGCACGTTTTCCAGGCTCTTGCGCGCACCTTTTGGGACGAGGCGCAGCTGTGCACGCCCGTCGGGCTTCATGGCAGCACCTATCGACCGCAGCGCCTCGTCTTGTTCCGGGATCCAGTGCAGCGCATTAAAGGAGACGACGAGGTCAAACTCTTCCCGATACGGCAGGCGGCAAGCGTCACCTATTTCGAAGCGAAGATTAGGCCGTATCGCGGGACCGTAGTGACTCGATGCGAAATCGATCATCTCCCGCGAAGGATCCACACCCAGTACAGCCCCCTCCGGGACCCGGCCAGCGATCTCTGCTGTGATCCTTCCGTTGCCGCATCCCACGTCGAGAACCCGCTCGGAGCCCTTGAGATCGAGCAGGGCGAGTACCTCTTCGGCCATCGCCTGCTGGAGTCCCGATATCCGGGCGTAATCAGTAGCATCCCATTCGGTCATTGTGTGTACGCGCTGGGCGCTTGCAGTCCCTCCAGCAGCGCCTTATGAAAACGCTCGGGCGCCTGGATCTGCGGTGCGTGTCCTAGATCGGGGAACTCAACCAGCTTTGCGTGCGGGATCTGCGCAGCGGCCGCTTTGCCAAGCGCGGGATAATTGCCGAGCGTGGCGCGCAGCTCCGGGGGCGCAAGGTCCTTGCCGATCGCCGTAGTGTCCTTGTCGCCGATCATCAGCAGCACTGGCACGCGCAGCGCCCCGAGCTCATAGACCACCGGCTGCGTATAGATCATGTCGTACAGGAGCGCCGAGTCCCAGGCGACCTGGGCGCGTCCTGCGCCGCGATACATGCCAGCCAGCATTTGCACCCAGGGTTCGTAACTCGACTCCCAGGTGCCGGCGTAATAAGTTGCCCGCTCATAGGAGCGGATGCGTTCCGCCGTGGTCTGCAACTCCCTCTGATACCAGGCATCCACGCTTTGCCAGGGTACGCCGCGCGCCTTCCAATCCTCGAGCCCAATCGGGTCCACCAGGACCAACTGGTCGACCTCCGACGGATACATCAGTGCGTAGCGTATCCCGAGCATCCCGCCGGTGGAGTGGCCGATGACTGTCACGCGGCCCACGCCGAGTGATTTCAGCAGCGCATGGGTATTGCCGGCAAGCTGCTGGAAGCTGAACTGATACTGGGCCGGCTTGCTCGATTTACAGAAGCCGATCTGGTCCGGCGCGATCACGCGGTAGCCCGCCTCCACCAACGTAGTGATCGTCGCCTGCCAGGTGGCAGCGCAGAAATTCTTGCCGTGTAGCAGCACCGCAACGCGCCCGTTGGGCCGCCCTGGTTTCACGTCCATGTAGGCCATCTCGAGAGCTTGACCCTGCGAACGGAAGCTGTAGAGCACGACCGGCCACGGATAGGCGAAACCCTCCAGACGCGCGCCATAAGCCGGGCCAGGATCGATTGGCGGGGCATCGTGGGTGGGCGGAACCTGCGCGGCGGTACGCATAGCCAGAGCGGCCAGGAGCGCCAGAACGCGCGGGGAAGATCGGGAAAGGAGCCTCATGTTAAGAATTTGCGCCGTGATTACGCGCTGCATGCGTGCGATGAGCACGAAACTCAAGCGGTAATTTACCAAGAACTTGGGTCTTAAGGCCCACCGGTTTGTCCTTCTGCTGTAACCATCGCTGGCGAAACCAGATCTGCATGGTAACATTGCCGGCTTTAGCGGCTTGATGCTTGCGCAGAGTATGTTTCTGATGCGCGCAAGGCTCCGGCGGCTGCGTGCGCGGCTTCGATCTCGGATCCCCTGCGGCGCTGGCGAGTGAACTTGTCGCGAATCGGGTTACAACCTAAGTCAGTTCCTTTTCCTGAGTAAATCTGCAAGAGAGCAGACCTGGATGCGCACCCGTGTGCCTGCAATTATCACGCTGTTCTTGTTGTTTCCACTTGCCGTCCTGGGACAGCATGGAGGTCGGCACGGTGCCTCTACCGGCACCAGCGGTGGGACAACTGCACAACCGGAAGATTCAGACGTGGCGACCTTCAAGCATGCCATCGCTGTGCAAGCCAACGAGGAGCAGATCGGGCAGTTTCGGCTGATGATGAAGAGCACCGAAGCCGCGCGGCAGCAGGCACGCGACCTTCAGCAGTTGGGCTCAAACGCAAATAACTCAGAGAGTTTAACCACCAAGGCGACCGGATTACAGGATTCCGTTGAAGAAGCTCAACGCGAGAATCGAGCCTTTCGGCAATCACTTTCGGATTCGCAGGAGGCCGGATTGAAGAAACTGACCAAGAAGTTGACCAAATCGGACTCTGCTGTCACCAAGGACGCCAAGACTATCTCGAAGCAACTGGAGCAGAGGAGTCTTAACTCGGGTCGGCTGGTAGGCTCTGCTGCGAACCTGGAAAAAGCACTTGCCCTATTTCAGTCCGACCAGCTCAATCTCGGGAAGGAGATGGGCATCCAGTCCCATTGAATCTTAAGAATCTTTCTGATGTGGGGGTACAGAAGCGACCCCGCTCATTTCATTCGCAACGCCGGTGCTGATGCGAGCCCTCCGCCCCAACGGATTGCGTCGCTCCTGTCTCGCACTTCTCCACTTTTCTTACGGAACCCCTCATGCGATTTCCGTGAATACATATTTTGAGTAGAAAGTTAGCGTCAGGTCGCGCGGTGCCCAGAACTGCGGAAATTGGTGCTGACCCGGGGTGGACTATTTCCGTAGAAGCACGTCGCTCAAAGATATAAACGCTCATGGGACTCCTTGTCATTTCGGTCACGGCGGGGGAGGAGTCTGCCCTGAGCACCAGGACGGCTCGTCTCTCGGCTGCGGCCGTCATCTTGTTTTGCTGCTGCTTCTCCTGGGGCCAGACACCAACTCCGACCGCTCAAGTTCGAACCGTTCAAGGTGTGGTGAAATCCGGCAACACTCCTGTCCCTGGAGCCACAGTAAGCGCGACCAATGACGGCACTGGGCAAAAGGTCGTGGGCTGGACCCAGGCCAATGGCAGCTACAAACTCACATTGCCCGGCGATGGCGAATATGTAGTGCGGGCGCAAATGTCGGCGTTCGCCACGGCCGTGTCGCGGGTCACTATCGGTCCCTCGAACCAGAGTCCTCGTGTTGATCTTGAGATCGTTCTGCTCTCACGCTCCCAATCCAGCCCGGGCAATGCGCAGGCAAGAACAGCAGGCCGGGGAATGGGCAACCGAGGCTTCCAGGCTTTGTCAGTATTGCAAGGCGAGGGAGGAGATCAGGGCGCGAACGGCGCTGAATCCGTAGCGCCTTCTGGCATGCCGGTTCCTGGTGTGCCGCCCACCATCGCGACAGAATCGGTCGCAGTTTCTGGTTCCAACTCGCCTGGTTTCGCCGGAATGAGTGCAGATGAGTTGCGCTCGCGCTTCCAGCAGGATGGCCAGCCCGGAGGCATCTCCAGTGCGGCGGGAGGACCAATGGGCGGCGGATTTGGCGGTGGAGGCCGCGGCGGAGGCGGGGGCGGGGGTTCTATGAGGATAGGAGGGCGCGGCTCCAACATAAACCAGCCGCACGGCACAGTTTACTATTCCGCCAACGACGCCGCGCTGAATGCCGCGCCGTTCTCGCTGACCGGTGAGCCCACAACCAATCCAGCCTACCTGCAGCAGCGGTTTGGGGCGGCCGTCGGCGGGCCGCTCATCATTCCTCACATCTACAACGGCGCGGCCAAGACCTTTTTCTTCGTACATTACAACGGCACGCTGGGCGACACGCCATATAGCTTTTTCTCAACCGTGCCCACCCTTCTGGAGCGCAGCGGCAATTTTTCGCAGACCCTGGTAAACGGGCAGCCGGTGCAGATATTTAATCCGGCCACCGGGCTTCCGTTTGCCAACTCATCGATTCCGCAAAGCATGATCAACTCCGCGGCCCAGGGCTTGCTGGCATACATTCCCATGCCCAACCTGCCGGGGCAGGTCCAGAACTTCCGTTACATCACCGCCGCGAAAAGTGACAGCAACGACCTCAACATTCGCCTAAATCAGGCGCTGGGCGGCTCGTCGGTCGGGCCGGGACGCGGCCGCAATCGCGGTCCACAAAACAATCTGACCATCGGGTTCCATTATCACGAGTCGGACCAGACGCTGACCAACCCTTATCCTAGCGTCGGTGGGACGACCATCACCCACGGCTACGACGTGCCCGTCGGCTACGTTCGCAGCTTTGGTCGCCTCATCAACACTTTTCGCGTCGACTACAACCGCAGCACCATACAGACCAACAACCTGTACGCCTTCAACACGGACGTTACCGGCCTTCTGAGAATCACCGGGGTTTCGCAGAATCCGTTCGATTG
Organism: uncultured Acidobacteriaceae bacterium; assembly: GCA_963703645.1. GTDB lineage: Bacteria > Acidobacteriota > Terriglobia > Terriglobales > Acidobacteriaceae > Bog-257. The sequence continues at coordinate 36,184 of CAVPFD010000029.1, read as the reverse complement.
GGGCCTGCCAAACCTTGCCTTCTCTCACTTTGGAAGTCTCCAGGACACCAACCCCGTTTCCGATCGCAATCAGACCCTGTCCTTCACCGACCAGATGATCTACACCCATAAGAAGCACACGCTGCGATGGGGCGGAGATTTCCGGCGCATCGAGATCAATACGGAAACCTCCAGCAATCCGCGCGGCAGCTTTGTCTTTACCGGACTGAACACTTCGCAGTTTATCGGTGGCGCTCCTGTCGCGGGAACCGGCTTCGACTTCGCCGACTTCCTGCTGGGTCTGCCGCAACAAACGTCGGTGCAGTACGGCGGGAGCGTGTACGGCTACCACTTCCGCGGTAATTCCTGGGACCTGTACGCGCAGGACGAGTGGCGTGTCCGCAGCAATCTGACCTTCAACATCGGTCTACGATATGAATACGTATCGCCTTTCAGCGAGATCAACAATAGGATGGTCAACCTTAATATTGCGCCGGGGCTGGCCGCGGTGGCCCCGGTGTTGCCCGGCGAGGTCGGCCCGCTGACCGGAACGCCTTACCCGATTACGCTGGTGAATCCCGACCACAACAACTTTGCGCCGCGTGTGGGCATTGCGTGGAAGGCCTTCAAGAACACCGTTGTGCGCGCCGGTTATGGCATCAATTACAACACCACTGCTTATGCAAATATTGCGCAGGACATGGCATTCCAGCCGCCATTTTCCGTCACCCAGACCAACGTGGAGTCGCAGACCACGCACTTGACGCTGCAAAACGGCTTTCCGCCTCTGCCGCCGAACACCGTCACCAACAATTACGCGATCAATGTGAACTATCCGCCTGGGTTACGTGCAGATCTGGAACCTCGACATCCAGCAGACCATTACGCCCACCCTGGTGCTGAACCTGGATTACACCGGGACCAAGGGAACGCATCTCGATCTGCTGGATGCGCCCAACCGGACTCCCACGGGGCTGCTCAATCCAACCGTGCCGGCTTTTTACTACGAAGACTCGGTTGCCGACTCCAACGCGAACGCGGGCACGGTGCGGCTACGCAAGCGGCTGGCTCACGGCATATCTCTAGGCGGCACCTATACGTGGTCGAAATCGCTCGATAATGCCTCGACCATCGGCGCGGGTTCGGCCCTGGTGAGCCCGAACGGTACCATCAGCGGGCAGACAGTGGTGGCGCAGAACCCGTTCAACCTGAAGGCCGAATACGGACTCTCCAGCTTCAACCAGGCGCAAAAATTCACCGCCGACTACTTGTGGGAACTGCCCTTCGGTCACGAGAAGCGGTGGCTGACCAGCCCGGGCGTCGCACGCGATTTTCTTGGTGACTGGCAATGGAGCGGCGACTGGACCATTGCCTCGGGATTTCCCTTCACGCCCCGCATCCTTGGGTCCTTCAGCGATGTGAACAGCGGAGTCAATGGGACGTTGCGCGCGAATGTAACCGGGGAGCCGGTGAGCCTGCCAAATCCCAGCATCGCGGAGTGGTTCAACACCGCGGCATTTGTCGCTCCGCCGGCGGGGCAATACGGTGACGCCCGCCGCAACAGCGTCATAGGACCAGGTGAGGTGATCTTTGACATGGCAATGACCAAGGTTTTTCCGTTGAAGGAGTCGCGCATGTTTGAAGTGCGTATGTCGGCGACGAATGTTTTCAACCATCCCGTCTACACCAGTATCGACACAGTTGTGAACTCACCTACATTCGGACGAGTCACGGCGGTGGGCGCCATGCGCTCGGTGCTGATGACGGCTAGATTCAGGTTTTAGGCACCGTTATGTTGCAAAGTCCCAAACTCCTGCTGCAGAAGCTGTCGGCACTGGTTGTTGCCGGCGCATTGCTATGCCCTGATCTCGCGCTTGCTCAGCAGGCCGGGTACACCTTCAAAGCGCAGTCGGAACTGGTGCTGGTGGATATTTCTGTCCGCGACAAAAATGGAAACCTGGTCCGTGACCTTAAGCCGGAAGACTTCACCATTCTGGAGGACAACAAACCGCAGAAGGTGTCCAGCTTCGACATTGAGAACATGGAGAACACACCCGCCCCGGCGAACCAGCAAGTGAACCTGTTGAGTTCCCCGCCGAAGAAGGCGCGCGCCACCGCTGAGAATCCGAATCCCGGACCCTCGCCGGAAGAGCAGGCCATCAAGGACCGCCGGCTCATCATTCTGTTCTTCGATTTGTCGGCCATGCAGCCCGACGAGATTGAGCGTTCTGTCGACGCGGCGCAGAACTACCTCGACAAGCAGATGGAGCCTGCCGATCTGGTGTCGGTGGTGTCGCTCGGCAACACCATCACAGTGAATCAGGATTTCACCTCCGATCGCGACCAGCTCAAGAAGGTTCTCGAGGCTTTCAACCTCGGCGCCGGCGCAGGCTTCGAGGAAGGCAGCACGGGCACGACCGAGGGCACCGCCGACAACGCTAACTCCTTCACCGTGGACGACACCGAGTACAACATCTTCAACACCGATCGCCGACTGCAGGCGCTGCGTACCATCGCGCAGCAGGTGGCCAGCGTTCCGCAAAAGAAGGCGCTCATCTACTTCTCCAGCGGCATGGACCGCACCGGCATCGAGAACGAGTCAGAGCTGCGGGCGGCCACCAATGCAGCCGTGCTGGCGAACATGGCGATCTACACCATGGACATCCGCGGTCTACAGGCGCTGCCTGCCGGGCGGTGAAGCGCAGAACGCCAGCCTGCGTGGAAAGTCGCCCTACTCCGGCCAGGCGTACGCTCAACGCCCTGAACTCCAACTTCACCACCCAGGAGACGCTGGTCGCGCTTTCCGCCGATACCGGCGGCCGCGCCTATCTCGACTCCAACGATTTCAGCCGCGTCTTCCGGGGTGTGCAACAGGACACGGCCATGTACTACCTGTTGGGCTACCACAGCAGCAATACCGCACGTGATGGAAAATTCCGGCGCATCACGGTGAGGGTCAACCGGCCAGGCGCAAAGTTGGAATATCGCAAGGGCTACTACGCCGCAGCCGATTTCAAGCACTCAAACAAGGATGAGCGCGAGCGCCAGCTTCAGGAGGAACTGGCGTCCGACCTGCCCAGTACCGATCTACCGCTCTATCTTGCGACCGGATACTTCCGGCTCGCCGACAACAGGTACTATGTGCCGGTTTCGCTCATCGTTCCCGGCTCGGAGATTCCCTTCAGCCGGAATCGCGATCAGGATAAGGCAACCCTGGATGTGCTCGGACTGGTGACGGATGAGAAGAAACGCCCCGTCGGGGCCATCCGCGACACCGTGAAACTCGCGGTGAATACTGCAAATGAAGTGCAGCGCAAGAACGTGCAGTACGACAACGGCCTGGTCCTGTCGCCGGGGAAATATCACCTGAAGATCGTGGTGCGCGAAAACCAGAGCGGACGCATGGGAGCATTTGAGACGGACTTCACGGTTCCCGATCTCAAGTCCACGCCGCTGAAGATGAGCTCGATCGTAATGGCCAGCCAGGTCCAGCCCGCCGGCAAGCACGATCCGAATGACCCTCTGATTCGTAATGGTTCGGAAATTGTACCGAGTGTGACGCGCGTGTTCTCCAGTGGGCAGCACCTCTACTTCTATTACGAGGTATATGATCCGGCGCACAGCGGGAACGTGCCGGCCCCTGCGAGTACTCGCAACGGAACGGCTGACACACGTCCCACCCCGGATGCGAAAAACGCGGTGCGGCTGCTAAGTAACGTTTCCTTCTTCAGGGGCGACGTGAAGGCGTACGAGACTTCGCTGACCGAGGTCCAGGAAATCAGTGTTCCCAACCGCCATGCGGCCGTCTTTCAGTTGGATGTGCCGCTCTCAGAGTTGAAGCCGGGGTTCTACACTTGTCAGATCAATGTCATCGACGATGCGGCAGGGCACTTCGTCTTTCCGCGAGTGGCCATGTTGCTGCGGCAATAGAACGAAAAGCGCATTCCGCCCGTCACCATGAGGCAGGGCTACACTGCCAGCAAGCCTGAGTAAATGGCCATTCCCACCACCGCGTCGACGCCAATTTTGTCCAGCTCTTCAACCTCTTCGCTGCGGTGAATCCCTCCCGCCGCGATTAGCCGGCGCGACGTTTTCTGCCGTAAGTTGCGAATGACATCCATTGGGATTCCCTTCAGCAATCCCTCAGTATCAATGTGCGTGTAGAGGAACGCGGAGCAGAACGGCTCGAGCTGCTGCATCATCGCTGCCGGCTCGATTTCCGTGATGGTCTTCCAGCCGTGAATGGCGACTCGCCCGCCGCGGGCATCAACAGCGAACACCAGCCGCTCGGCGCCGAATGACTCAAACAGGCTCCGGGCGAATGCCGTATCGACCGCGTCCATAGGACCGTCTGCTTGAGTTGGAACTTTAACCAGCGAGGAACCGGCGATTACCCTTTTCGCGCCGCAGTCCAGCACAGCTTGTGCATCGCCGGCGGAGCGAATCCCGCCACCCACCTGGCAGGGCAGCTTGCCACAAAATTCAGCGACCAGCTTGCGATTCGATCCTGTGCCCATCGCCGCGTCCAGATCAACTAATTGAATCACTGGATAGCGCGAGAAACGGTCGACCCACTCGCCGAAGTTCTCGAACTCCAGAGCTTTCTTTTCACCTTGGACGAGCTGCACGATCTTGCCGCCCATCAGGTCGATCGACGGGATCAGCATGTCGGCCTCACCGGGACCCCGGCCGCCAACAGTTCCTGCTTAATGGCGCGTACCGACTCCAATCCGAAATGAAAGACGGAAGCCGCCAGCGCCGCGTCGGCCGCGCCCTGCTGGAATACTTCCACAAAGTGCCGTGGCTCGCCCGCCCCACCAGAAGCGATCACCGGAATACGTACTCTGGTGGCGATGGTTCGCGTGAGTTCGCAGTCGAAACCCGACTTGGTGCCATCGCGGTCCATCGAGGTCAGCATGATTTCTCCCGCGCCGAGCTGCTCGGCCTCCATCGCCCACGACAGCGCGCCTTGGCCGGTCGCTCTTCGTCCTCCCCAGACATACACTTCCCACGCATCGCCGCGCCGCCGAGCGTCGATTGCTACCACTACCGCCTGTGAGCCGTAGCGATTGGCGATCTCGGTGATCAGCGTGGGATCGGCGACGGCGGCCGAGTTGATCGCGACTTTGTCCGCACCACAATCCAGCACGGCGGCGGCATCGTCCACCGAACGAATGCCTCCGCCCACCGTGAACGGTATGAAGAGCTGACTCGCCGTACGGCGGATGATTTCGAGCAGTGTCTTCCGCGACTCTGCGGTTGCGGTGATATCGAGCAGCACAATCTCGTCTGCGCCGGCGTGGCTGTGCGCCACCGCCAATTCAGCGGGATCGCCGGCGTCTTGCAGTTGCACAAACTGAATGCCCTTCACGACCCTCCCGGCGTCGACGTCGAGGCACGCGATGATGCGTTTGGCCAGCGATTCAGAGGGCACAGAAGCTCTCCAGGATTGTCATCCCGACATCGCCGGACTTTTCGGGATGAAATTGAAGGCCGAACAAGTTGCCGGATTCAGCCGCAGCCGTGAACGGCGCTTCGTAGACGCAGCTAGCAACCGTATCCGGGCACAGCGGAGCCCGGTACGAATGGGTGAAATACACATAGGATCCCGGCGGAATACCCTGTAACAAGCGCGAGCGCGGCTCAATCGCGATGCGGTTCCAGCCCACGTGGGGCGATTTCACCCGATCGGAGAAACGGGTGCACTTGCCCGGGAATACTCCCAAGCCGCGCAGCTCGGTGGCTTCCTCGCTGCCCTCGAACATCCATTGCAGGCCCAGGCAAATGCCGAGTACCGGCTTCTGCGTGGCGATCGCTTCCCGCAGGGCCACGCCCATCCGGCCGTCGGTCAAGGGCAGAGTAGCCAGGAAATTGCCAACACCCGGAACGATTAGTTTGTTCGCGCGAAGCACGCAGTCGGCGTCGCGAGTTACCGCACATTCTCGTCCCAGGTGCTTGATGGCCTTCACCACCGAGGTCAGGTTTCCGGCGCCGTAATCGATGATGGCAATCACAAGATGCCCTTCGTGCTGGGTAGCATGCGGGCGAGTTGCCGGTCTTTTGAGCAGGCGACGCGCAACGCTCGAGCGAAGGCCTTAAACAGCGCTTCGATTTTGTGGTGATTTGAGCGCCCGTACAGGACTTTGGCATGAACGTTGGCCTTGGCGCCCCGCGCGAAACCTTCGAAGAAGTCGGGCACAAGTTCGGATTGCAAGTCTCCGACCAGTCGCGTCCTCACTTTGGTCTCAACCACCGCGGCGCTGCGTCCGCCGAAATCAACCGCGACGACTCCCAGCGTTTCGTCCATGGGCATCACGAAATATCCCGCCCGAAGGATGCCGCGCTTGCTGCCCAGCGCCTGCGCAAACGCCTCGCCGAGAGCAATACCCACATCCTCCACTGTGTGGTGCTGATCGACGTCAAGATCGCCGCCGGCTTCGAGATCCAGATCAAACGCGCCGTGACGCGCCAACAGCTCCAGCATGTGGTCAAGGAAGCGGATGCCGCTGCCGATCCGGGCGCGTCCACGACCCTCCAAAGTGAGCGCCACGCGGATCTCGGTTTCGTTGGTCTTACGATGTATACGTGCGCGTCTCATGCGGTTGCCTTATTGCCCAGTTCGAGTTCGCACACGATTTCCTGTAGCGCGGTTAACAGCAGGGCGGTCTGCGCGCCGTTTCCTATCGTAATGCGCACGCATCCTTCGCAACCGGGATCGGCCGAGCGGTCGCGGACCAGGATGCCGCGTTGCCGCATTGCCAATACGAACTCGCGATGCTTTCGTCCAATGCGCACCAGGAGAAAGTTCGCCTGGCTAGGCCAACTGTAAAGTCCAAGAGAACTCAACTGGCTCGACACCCGCTCGCGCCCACTCTTTACCTGTGCAACATAGCAACTGACATGATCGCCGTCCGCGAGTGCCGTGGGCAAAACTGCCAACGCCACAGCATTGACACTATAGGGGGACGAAACGCGACGCACCCGCGGCATCTGCCGGCAAGGGCCGGCCAGTACGCCAGCGCGGAGTCCGGCCAGGCCGTAGGCCTTCGAGAAGGTCCGCGCCACGAATAGATTCTCAAACTGAGCGATATCGCGGAGGACAGTCTCGCCGTGGAATTCAAAATAGGCCTCGTCCACCAGAAGCGCCGCATCAGGCGCAGCTTTGGCGATTTGCAGCAACTCCTCGCGATCTGCAACCGCCCCGGTGGGATTATTCGGGCTGGCAACCGCGATCAGTCGGGTCGCAGGAGTGATGCCGCTGAATAGCTTTGCCAATGGAAAGCGGAAGTCTGCCTCGCACTGCACTCGAATCACACGCGCACCGGTTGCGCCGGCACAGATTTCGTACATACTGAACGTCGGCGTCACCACCAGCACCTCATCCAATGGTTCGAGATAGGTCTCGCATAGCAGATGAATGCCCTCATCCACTCCATTGGTAAGCAGCACTTGCTGGGGGGTAAGTCCCAAATGTGCGGCGACGGCCGCCTCTACCGGCTCACGCTCCGGATAGCGCGCGAGGTCATCTGCCGTGATCTTCTTTAGCCGCTCCACTACGCGGGGTGAGCATCCCTCGGTATTCTCGTTAAAGTCGAGCCGCAATCCATCCCGACCCGCCAGCGGCGGATGATATTCCTGCAGGTTCTCGACCGCCTTCCTCGCGCTAAGCATGGGCGAACCTCACGCGTACCGATTCGGCGTGACCGTGCAGGCCCTCGGCTTCAGCAAGAGCGGTGATAACAGGCGCAATTCTACCCAGACCGTTCACATCAAATCGTTGCACGGTGATGATTTTCAGGAAATCGTGCACACTCAATCCACCGCGGAAGCGCGCCGCGCCCGCGGTGGGCAGAACATGGTTGGGCCCGGAAGCGTAGTCTCCAGCCGATTGCGGCGAATAGTCACCGATAAAAATCGAGCCTGCGCATCGGACCTCAGCCAGATCGTCCTCATCAACCGTGAGATGTTCGGGGGCAATGCGGTTAATCCATGCCGCGGCTTGTTGTCGCGAATCTGCCACCAGCAGGCGCCCGTTTCGGCGGATCGCCTGCCGCGCAACCACATTGCCTCGGCTTGCGGCTGCGATCGCGTCTCGCACACTCTCAGCCAAGGTCAGCTTCGTCGTTATCAAAACCACCACCGCATCAGGGTCATGTTCGGCTTGTGCTACCATATCGGCCGCAAGAAACCTGGGATTCCCCTCGTCGCTGTAGAACACAGCTTCGGTGGGACCGGCGAGCATATCGATCGCACAGTCGAAGCTCACCAGTTTCTTGGCAGTAGTGACAAAGCTGTTCCCGGGGCCGACGATTTTATCTACCCGGGTAATAGCCTCCGTGCCATAAGCCAACGCCGCGACCGCCTGCGCGCCTCCACAGCGGTACACCTCGCTAACCTCGAGCAGAGCTGCGGCGGCCAGCGTTGTCGGCTGTGGACGCGGAGACACCACACAAATGCGCGGCACACCAGCAACCTGCGCGGGAATTACAGTCATCAGCAGGGTGGAGGGAAGCGGATAGCGTCCGCCGGGTACATAGCAACCAACCGATTCCAGCGGCCGCACGATCTGCCCGAGTTCACCGCCCGGCACCTTTTTGCGCCACTCGCGCGGCATCTGCCATTGGCAGAAGCGGCGGATGCTGGCTGCCGCGCGCCGCAAGGCATTCTGCGTCTCGCGTGGAGTCGACCGCCAGGCCTCGGCGATCTCGCTATCCGGAACCCTGATGGCTTGTCCTTTTTGCAGGCCATCCCACAATGTGGCATAGCGGGCCAGGGCCTTGTCTCCACCGTGTCTGACTGCCCGAATGATCGGGCGGACGCGGGGCTCCAGTTCCTGCAATCGCGAGCCGCGGTTCGCCAGCGCCGCAACCGCATTCTCGGCGGCTTTGGTCTGCAGAATCCGCATCACATTACCACCTTGTTGAGCGGATATTCGACGATGCCTTGCGCATGAGCGGCCTTGAGCCGCGGAATCACCTCCCAGCAAGCCGCTTCTTCCAGGATGGTATTGACCGCGACCCAGTTGCTGTCGCTCAGCTGGGAGATCGTCGGGCTATTCAGCGCGGGCAGGACGCCCAGTACGGCCGGCAGGTCCTCGACCTTGACGTTCAGCATTAACCCGACGCGGCCCTGCGCCTCCATGGCGCCGCGCAGCATGAGCGACAGGTTCTCGATCTTCTGCCGCTTGTCCGGCTCAGTCCAGGCTTTCCTGTTGGCGATGATCTGGGTGTTCGATTCGAGCACCGTGTCGATGATCCGCAAGCGATTGGCTTTCAGCGAGCTTCCGGTCTCGGTTACTTCAACGATGGCGTCGGCCAAGGTGGGCGGCTTTACTTCCGTCGCTCCCCAGGAGAACTCGACCTTCACCTCGATCGCACGCTGCCGAAAGTAACTCGTAGTGACACTAACCAGTTCGGTGGCGACGGTCGCTCCTTGAAGATCCGCCGGTCGCATTGCGCGGCGAATCTTCCGGCACCGCCAGCACCCATCGCACTTTGCCGCGGCTCTGTTTGGCGTAGATCAGGTCGGCCACACTAACTACGTCAAGGCCGCTCTCCAGCACCCAATCCAGGCCGGTGAGCCCGGTGTCGAGCGCGCCGTGCTCCACGTAACGGGCCATCTCTTGCGCACGAATCAACATGCATTCAATCTCAGGGTCGTTGGTGCCGGCAAAATAGGACCGCGGGCTGACATAGACCTGCAGCCCGGCACGCGCGAGCAGCGCCAGCGTCGCCTCTTGCAGACTTCCCTTGGGAATGCCGATACGCAGCTTCATCGCCGGCCTCCAGCGACCGCAGCAATCGGCAGCTCGGTGTTGAAGCAGGTGCGCGTGCCCGTGTGGCAAACCACGCCTTCTCCCTCCACCTCAACGCGGCACAGGATCGTGTCGAGGTCGCAATCCGCTGTGGCCGTGATGACCTTGAGCCGGTTGCCCGAGGTGTCCCCCTTGGTCCAGAGCTGATTGCGGGTGCGGCTGAAGAAGGTAACGTATCCGCTCTGCAGCGTTTTCTCGTAGGCTGCCTGGTTCATGAAGCCCAGCATCAGCACCTCGCCGGTCACTGCATCCTGTACGATGGCCGGCGTCAGGCCACCCATTTTGTTGAAGTCGATTTCCACTGCCATAGTGTTCCTCTTCGCGCAAAACCAAAAACCCCGCTGACTCGTGTCAGCGGGGTCATGAGATCTTGGTATTGGGAAATTATCCGGTGATCTCCGCTGACACGTTCGCCACGTGACGATGGTGGTGATGGTGATGGGTCAACGAAGTCATCTTGCAATCGAGGATATGGGCAACCTCGCTTGGCTGTCAATACGACATTCCGGTGATTTCAAAACGAGCTTGAGGAACACCTTCCGCTGAGTGAGGCGGCGCTCGAACTGCTCAAGCGAATGCGTCCGAAGCACGTAGCGGGGCCACGCTGACCTGTTTTCCTCAGGTGACGTTACGAGAAGACCGCACGCCGGCCAAACTCTGCCGTCCGCGGTTCGCTCGTGTCGACTTCGCGGCAGGCGCTTGCAGGCTTAGTGGTGCTTCTGCACGCTCTCGAATCCCTGTTCAAATTGCGTAACTAGCGGAGTTTCGCCGGCCTGGAGACCGCCGCGTCCCATAACGCGCCAGAGAAAACTGCCGGTCTGTCCCCCCTCGTACACCGCCAGCAGATCTTCGGAAGGCCGGCTCGTCACCAGAATGGTAATGTCGGCGTCAGAAGGCCGGTACACGATCATCAGTTTGCCCCAGTCCTGAATGGCGTTCTGCACGGCGTTGATTGCATCCCGGTCTTCGGGAAGCAGGTTCGGATCGAACTGATCTCCGTTATAGGAGGCAACGTAGACATAGCGTGCATTGGCCAGAATGCCCGGAAAGGCGGGCGCTTTCGCGGCGCTCGGATTGGGCGCAGCGAAGGCGGAAACCGCCGCCAGCAAAATCAAACTCATCCCCACGGAACAAAATCGGTTCATATAAACGCCTCTACCTATTGGACGCCTTGGGGAGGGAAAAGTCGCCGCCCCAGCTCCAGACTGGCCTCGGCTTGTACAAATTTCACTTCGTAGCGGATTCGTTACGTACTTCTATCTGCCCATCCCGCACGCGGACTTTCAGGGACGGCTGTGGATGAACAGCTGGGCCGTCGAGTACTCGGCCATCCTCCAAGGCAAACCGCGAGAAGTGATATGGGCATACCACGCTATCTCCCTTCGAGTTTGCCTTCCGAGAGCGGTCCGCTGAAGTGGGAGCACGTTTCCGCCATGGCAAAGAGACGATCTCCGCGACGGACAAGGAGAATCGGCGTGCCCTGATACATCGCTCGTGTCAGTTCGCCGTCCTTCAAACTCGCTTCGGGTAACACGGCGACAAATTGCTCTGGGAGTACCTGGCCATCCGTACGGTCGACGCCCACTCTGTGCTCATATACCAATTTCCCGCCGAGATGGGCTGCACAGCTCATGACGGCATAGCCCAGAACGCCAACGATACGAGCGGCCTCACGAGATTTCTTTTTTCGCAGCAACAGCGACGTTAGCAAATAATGCCGTGCCACTCAAGTTGAGAAGACCATGAATCAATCCAAGGCGACGAGCCGGAGGATCAACGTCGGACCAATCCGTCATGCCGGTTGCCGCCGCGCCTGCTGCCCCGATCAACCCGATTGCGATTGATGTTTCGCACTGCCCGCGCGAACTCATCGCGGTCGAAGGCCAGGTCCAGGGCATCAAATACCATCGCAACGGTCCATGCCCCGACCGGCAGATCAGTGAGCACGACATGCAAAGGTTCGCCGAGCCACGTGCCATTCAGGAAGTTCCTGATCTTTTGTGCCGACGGCCGGCCTCCGCCATACAGCGCTTTGTCCAGCAGCTTCTGTAATTTCTCGTCCACTGGCTGCCGGGCCGGTACGGGCAACGAGCCGCGAGTTGAATCCACATCCGACCCTCGGTCAACCGGGAGGCTTGCATCTTCCATAGGCACCTCGTCACACGCCTTGTGGCAGTGCAACCGATATTTGGATGCAACTGGGGTGGGGTTTGTCGTCGCTCTTTTTCCGAATATGCACGCTCTCGGGTTGGCCGACGACACATCCACAACGGTTGGAGCGTTGCGCACCAAGAACAGGACATCGCGGTGTCAGTCGGTCAACACCTGCCAAGGAACCGCCCGGTGGCGTCTGTAGTCTTTGAAAGCAACAACCAGTGGTGTAACTAGTATCTTTGCGTCTCCCAATCGCTTGCGAAATTCCAGCGCCAGAAAATCCAGCGGCTTAAGCACAAAAGCGCGATAGTGCTCACGATCGTTGTCGTGAGTGACGGTCGTAAAAGTAGCAGGGAAGTCATGCGCCAAAAGATCGCCGGGCATCATGATGAAGGCTGGATGCGGCAGGGTAGCGCGCATCTGGCCCAACGCCGAGCGCAGCAGCCACCAGTTTGTATCCTGGCCGTACTGGCTGAAGCGTGTGAGCTTCGACCGCTCCAGAATCGTCTCCCACTGCGTGGGGTCGGCGGCGGCAAGATCGGCGACCAGGCTAGGATCAGCCATCGGATTGAAGTGAATGTCGGACACGACCAGAAACTGATTGGACGGGGCTTCACCAGATTCCAGGCTGGGCAGCAGGCGAAGAGGGCAAAAACAAGTGCCAACCGAAAGACGAATTGAAGGGGCGCACCTTCAGGTGCGCCGTTACAAGCCCTATATCCCTGGCCATCCCGAACCGACTTTAGTCGGTGAGGGATCTGCGTTTTCGAGTTTGTCAGCAAACTGTTTAGCCCGCTTCCCGCCAGTAAAGTTCGATTTTCCCAGCGGCTAAAGCCGGACCTCAAGCGAGGCGAGATCGGCGCGCCTGAAGGCGCGCCCCTTCGGCCCGACCCTATTCAGGTGCGCGCCCCTTCCGCTCCAGCCCTATTCCGGTGTCCGGCCCATGGCATGAATGATCTCGTCGTTCGCCTGCGTGTAGTCCAACTGGGACTGCAGGAGCAGCGTCTTCGCGTCATACTCCTGCGCGGTTGCCAGGTCGGCTTGTGAGCTCAGGGCCGTTCCCTGCGCCAGTTGTTGTTGCGTAACCCGGCCGGATTCGGTGCGCAAAGCCAGCAGTTCTTGGGACACCTTCAGCATTTCCTGGGTCCGTTCCACCTTGTTGTAGGCCGTCTGCACTGCCACGGAAACCTCATCCGTGACCCGGGCAAGGTTCTCTTGCGCCTGCGAAAGCTGGGCCTCGCGCTCGCGGAGGATGGCGCGCTTGCGCCCTCGAGTCGCAGAGGTCGTACCCAAAGTGAATCCCGAAACTGCCGAAATTGCGGGCCAGGAAGGGAACGTTGTCCTGGTAGCTGTAGCGCGCGAAGGCCTCAGTATCCGGCACCCTGATGTCGACCTTCGCCAGGTGGACGGCGGCCTTCGCCTTCTCGACCTCGTCGCGCGCTTCGATGATCTCGGGATGTGCCGCCAGGGCCTGAGTCACACAGGTTTCGCGCTGGCAGGATTCCATCGACTCCACCGTGTTGGGATCGAGTTCCAGTGCGGTTGCAAGTGGCAGCCCCATGGCATCGTTGAGCTGCAATCTAAGGTCGGAGAGCTGTAGTTCGGTGGTAAGCAACTCCTGTTTTGCCTCCAGCAGTTGGGCGCGGCTTTCGATCAGCTGCTCTTCCAGCGTGCTGCCGTATTTCACTTGCTCCACGCGTTCCTTTTGCAGGTCCTGCGATGCCTTGATCCTGGCTTCCATTGCGATCCGGTGGACCTGCGCGATCAGGACCTTGTAATAGAGCATGTGGACCTGCAGCGCCACATCGTTCCCGGTCTGTAGCGCCCTCTCGCGCGATGCCTTCAATTCCGCCTGGGCCATATCATTCGCGGGCTTGATTTTCAGCATTGTGGTCAGGGGCTGGGTGAGTTGGGTACCGCTGGTCGTCAAGTTACGCCCGCCCTGGTTAATGATCGAATTCGCAGCAGGAATGGGGCTACCTGCGACCGTGCCGAGACTACCCTGATAGATTTGGATCAGCTGCGTGTCGGTCAGGTATACGAAGGTGCTGTCATTTCGTATGCTGGGGAAATATGCGCTTTTCGCAACTTCCTTGGTGTGCTGCTTCTCCTCCACCTTATACTCTGCGATGCGGACGTTGTGATTGTGCTTCAGCGCCAGTTCGATGGCCTCGTGCAAGCTGATGTGGCGAGGGGGAGCGCTGTCGCCTGGCTGTCCGGCAAAGGCGAGCGCCTGGGACAGCGCCAGAGCGACAAGCAGGAGCGGTATTTTCCGTTTCATGATTTCCTCTCCTTAACCGGCTGCATGGTGCTAAGGTCACCGTAGTTCAGTGGTGACTTGCGCAGCAGAGCGGTCAAAACCAGGCCCACAACGCAAGACCATGCCAGCAGAAAGAATCCGTCGATGAGGCTCAAGGTGTACGCCTGAAGACGCAGCCGGGCGCCGATCAGATCGACGGCTTGGCCGCCTGCCGCAGCCAGCCGGGCGCCGATCAGATCAACGGCTTGGCCGCCTGCCGCAGCCAGGCCGGATGATTTGGCGTAGAGTCCCGCTGTTAACGCCCGAATATTTCCGTCTGTAATCCAGCTTCCGCTGCTCACGTGCAGACCCAGGAGATTGGAGTGCAATTTCTCGCGCTGGGCGAGGAAGTGGGCCATATAGACGGCCCCTGTAGTTCCACCAAATAAGCGAATGGTGTGAAAGAACGCAGAAAACGTCAGGATCCACTGAGGTTTCGCCAACCCGCCCGAGAAGATACCCTGCAGAACAATGCATCCCACGAGCCCGATGAAAGCAAAAGCCTGGCCGACGCCCATGAGCAGCTCAGTGCGATAGTAGTTCGCGGCCGACCAGGCGCTGGTGAGCTGAGCGTTCAAACAGGCTGCGAAGGCGGTGCAGGTGACATGCCAGGGCTCCTGTATTCTGTGGACATCGTTTATCGCTGCTTACGATTGCTGAATGCTGTACTCGGATTCCTCATTGTTGCGAAGGAGCGCTGGCACTGGCAGAGAGCACCTATCACTAAGATCTCCTGTGACAACGCGGAAGTATTCGCCTTCCCACATCACCGCCGGCGAGGAACAGACGCAGCGCGGTCCCATCTCAGTCTCCAGGACCGGTGACGAGCCGCCGTCACCGGCCAGCGGTCGGCGCTGGTATCTTCGCCAACTGGCTGACAACCTGGCTTGTCTTGGTGGCTTCTGCATCCCAACTCCTCGCGTGCGCGTCACATTGCCTTTCAGAAGGGCAAGCAATATGCCAGAGCTGCCAAGACCTCTGTGGATTGCAAGTGCATAAAATGCAAAGACCTTAGCCGCTTGAGGGGAGTAAGGCTCCGGGCCATTCTGCCGGAACAGTCGACAAGTGCCAACCGGTTGGCACTCATCCTGAGAGAGATGATCTGGTTGAACTTTCTGGATTTCTGGCCGTCTTGTCGCGGTGACGACACTTACAATTTCGCAGGGGAAGCCGCTCAATCGGGGCTAGGACGAGGGCAAGTGCGGGCCGGGAAACTTTCCCAAATGGGGAAATCAACGCTAGGGGCCCTGGCAGGCGATTCTAGCGACTCTAGCTCGCTAGACAGCCCGAACTACCATCCGAGGCCTTCGCGTCGTTCCTAGTGAATCCTAGCGAATTATAGAGGCACTTTACGTAAGCAATCGAATGGCAAAATGGTGGTTGCAAGAAGTAGCACCTACGTCAGACTACTTTGCAACTGATTTCCTTGTGCTCTTTTCGTATAGTTATGATTCCGATATAATTTACCACTCGTCATCAAATTATATGGCGGGCTATCGGATATCATCTCGTTCCTGATCATAAACAATGGGTATCTAGCCATGTTTAGTCCCACTATGGCTTAAGACGTAATTTTACTCTATATGGCATCTAAGTGGTTGTTTATGCTTCTGCTTCCAAGTCCCCAGCGGACCTCATCGACAGCACAGGGCAGGCTGCTTGGGTGACGATAGTGTAGGCCGTTCGCCACATCGGCGGGCTGTCTTCGGACCAGGCGCGGCGGCCCATCACAATCAAGTCCATCTGGTGCTCTTTGGCAAACGCGACGACAACTTCGGCGGGCGAACCAGTTTTCACGATGAACGGCGTGATGGCTTGCGCGTCCGGATGTGCTTGGAGAAGTTCCCGAAGGCGAGCATTCGCAGCTTCGACCGACTCCGCGTCCCGGTCCTTATTCCGCGATCGGGAATCGCGAACGTAGAGCAGGCTTACGTCCCCTTGGGTGGCTTCCGCCAACGAGGTCCCATAGGGCAGGGCCTCCAGCGATTCGGGAGAGAGATCGGTCGGCACCAGGAAGTGTTTGGCTTCTGCGCCGCAAGATTTTGACTGCAATACCCTTGGTCCGACGGTCATCACCGGGCAGGGCGCTTCCCGGAAGGCGCACTCCGCGACGGAGCCCAGCGCCAGCTTGCGAAGCCCGGTCCGGCCGTGAGTGCCGAGCACAAGTACAGCAGAGCGCTTGTCCTCGATCGCCTCCGCAATGGTATCCCAGACCGGTCCCACGCTTACTTTAGCGTCAAACTTCAGCCCTTCCAGGCTGCCGTCACTCCGAAGGCCGGCCTCGATACGTTCGGCGTCATGCTGGGCAGTCTCGGTGTCAGCCGATATCCCATCCGGTCCCGCTAAGCCGTAAATGGAGGGGTCAATGACGTGCAGCAAAGACACGTTTGACTGGTAACGGCGCGCGATGCCCAGAGCGTGGCGGAGCGCGCCGATGGAGATAGGGGAGAAATCGGTCGCGACCAGAATGTGCTTCAACGATAACATCGGCTGACCTTACAATCGTCGCTGCCGTCACTGCGGCGCTTTTTCAGTGCCCGGTGGAATCGCTTCGGCGGCCTGTCTCGAACAGGAACCAGGTGCGCCGCTCGGTCTCGTCGATCCAAACTTCGATGAGGCTGGCAGTCGCAACGTCCTCGTATTCTTCGCAGACGCCGTGGGCCTCGCGGAGGCGCGCGGCAAGTGTTTGGTTGTCTTCGCGCAACTCAGCGAGCATGTCCTCGGGCTCGACGTATGGAGCATCGTTGTCCGCTACGCGCTGTAAGCGGGCGATATGGCCGATGGACCTGATGGTGGTCCCACCCAGCTTGCGGACGCGCTCCGCAATGGGATCGGTCATGGCAAAGAGTTGGTCGCCCTGTTCATCCAACAGCAAGTGGTAATCGCGGAAGTGCGGGCCGCTCATGTGCCAGTGGAAGTTCTTGGTCTTCAGGTAAAGCGCGAACACGTCCGCCAGGATAGCGTTCATGGCTCCCGAGATGTCCCGAGTCGCATCAGCTTTAAGGTCAGTTGGGGTGGTCAGTGGAAGTTCCTGCCTGCGTTCCAGTTCTTGCGTCGCTTTAGCCGATTTATTCATAACGTCTCCTTAGTCGAAAGTTCGGATAGGTTGACTATCGCGCCGGTTGTCGGCACATGGAGCCACGAACGGGTGCGATTCGCTTGCTCATATTACGTTCGCGTAACCACCTTCTTGGAGGTGGAGGAGGTGGAATCGGAAGAAGAGCTGTCTGGCGCAGCCGTGGCAGACTTCTTCGCGGATATCACAGCTTCGGCACCCGCAACCTCTTCCATGCGCCGCAGGACAGCGGAGAAGTCTTCTTCGCCGGCATGCGCCAGCTCATCGGAATTGACGCGAAACGCAGCTTCTGTAGCGGGCATGGTGAGCTGTTCCTGTGCCGCTTCATCCAGAATCAGCTGAAAATCTTTGTGCATCAGGCGCAGGGGAAATTGCGGACTGTAATCGTGGGCCGCCACCCTCGCCAGCTTTCCGACATGAGCCGGGGCGACCACAGCGGTCTTGGCCAGGACTTCGAGCAAGCGGTCGCGATCGAGACCCGCTTTCTCCCCTAAGACCACGGCCTCAGCGATGGCTTGCATGCCAACGCCCAGCAGGGTATTGACGACCAACTTCATGGTTGTTCCAGAGCCGGGATCCCCCATAAGAAAGGATTGCTTTGAAATGGCCAGGAAGATTGGTTTAGCCGCGCGGAAGAGTTCGCGGTTGCCGCCTGCCAGCAGCGTCACGGTGCCTTCCTCGGCCGCAGGAGTGCTGCCGGAGATGGCAACATCCATGACTTCGATGCCAACTCTGGCGCCGAGCTTGTGCAGTTCGCGTGAGCTTTCTGGCGAGATCGTGCTCATCTCGAGCACCACGGTTCCTGGCTTGGCGCCGGCAAAGATTCCCTCAGAACCGGTATAAGCGCTCTGGACTGCTTCATCGTTAGTCAGGCACGAGAGAACCACATCAACACTCCGTGCCAGTTCAGGAATGTTCTTCGCGACGATGCCGCCTTGTGCAGCAATGGCTTGCGCCTTAGCGGTGTCCAGATCGTATACCGTGAGTTGGTATCCATGGTCGAGCAGCCGTTTTGCGATCCGGCTTCCCATGTTGCCCAGGCCAATAAATCCGAGTTTCGCATGATCTGCTGTAAGACGTTTCATAGTGTCTCCGTTTTCCCCGAAATGATGGAAGATTGTGCCGATCGAGGTGACGTGTGTATTGACACTTTGAATCCGCGAGAGGACACAAAATTTTGTTCCATCAACGCATTGTGTCGTCCCGACGGGGCTCGAATTCTGGTTAGACATCCCTACTGAAGGGGTTCGGGCAGCTCGCGACTTTCGTAAGGCACGTAGACTCGATCGCACGTAAGTTCGCCAGCACGGCAATGCCACACCCTGATCGCATACCAACGAAGCTCCTGATCTCCGTGGGTCTGCACGGCAGGTTCGTCAGTCTAGAGTCTCAAGTTCGCCTTGCATTAAATTACGTCCTTGTAACCAGACTTCTTGGAGTTCGGAGAAGAGGAAGCGGAAGAGAGGGTTTCTTGCGCAACCGTGGCAGCTTTCTTCGCGAAGTCATCGGTGGCTTTCAGGTTGTCGCCGATGAGCCGCACTTTTCCGGTGATGTCACGCTCCAGCAGTACTTTTCCCTCTTTATCCGTGAACTGACAATGAATGGTGATGGAGGTGGCTCCGCCGACGGTGGTGACGTCACGCTTCAGTTCGCTGCCTTGCTTGAAATCTATGACGGTGGTGTGAAGAACAACCAGGCCGGGAGCGGCGGCGGCATTCCGGTCACCGTCACGATAGACCTGGGAGAAGCCGCCTTTCTTCTCCAGTTCCTGGACCAGGTTCTCGTAGAGGGCTACCTGGAATTCGGCAGGCAAACTTATCTCGCCGGCCTGGATCATCTCCACTTCGATCGCCGCCGGTGAGCCGGCGGGTGGATGCGGCTGCTCGCACAACGCTGGGACAGCCGTTAATCGAGCGATAAATATGCAAAGAATTGTGACGCGCCTGATGGTCCTCAATTTGTCTGCTCCATTGCCTCAGATTGCAGAGGCGGGTTCACGGTTGACTTGGCTTGCGATGGAATGCTGGTATGCGCACCCTGCGCGAGCAGGGCCTCTTTGATCGATTCGGCCTTGCCAAAGGGCATGGTAAAGATGGCGCCGTGCAGGGCGCCGTTCGGGTCCCGGTATTGAATCGTAATAATGTCCACCTTGCTGCGCAGGAGGCTCAATGCCGTTCCACTTCCGTAGGGGCCAAGCCTCGAGAGCGTGCCCACAGTCCCCCCGATGACCCTCTGGCTGTCAGCTCCGGTGACGACATCCTGTATGGAAGCGGCAGGGACTGCGCAGATGTTCTTGGGGGAAGCGAAGGTCAGGGAGCCCTTATCCACCTTCAGGCTTCCCTTGGTGTTTTGCCTGACGCCCGTCAGCCCGATGACTTGTACCGCCTCGATCGAGGCTGGCGGCGCCGGCGGCTGTTGGGCGGGGCCGAGGGAAGTGAACCCACCTAGTAAGAGCAGACACGATGTCAGGATACTTCGTGCGCCGTTTGTCATTATTTCGTCCTTCAGTTTCTTGTTAATTATGAAGTAATCTATAAGCACGCTTCGCCGCGTTTTCAACGCCAGAATCTGAGCAAGACAAAGTAGACTTGCGAAGTGGCCATGGCCGTGACGCACCGGCCCAAAAAAGTGCGGCGGTAAATCGGCTCGTAAACAGTAACGATGGCTGCGATCCATCGCCGGAAGCCCCCGGCTCAGGCAACGAACTGTTGCGTTCCACCGCCGCATGCTTCGCTTCAGTCAACATTTGCACTCGTATTCGTTAAGAGCACCTGAACTGCCAAACACTAAGTAGGGCGGGGCACGTTCAAGTGGCTGAAAGCAGTCAACTATCAGGTCGTTACTATCGCTGGCTATCGCGTTGAATTGCCAAAGTGCCAACCTGAAATTGGCAGGTGGGCGCCTTTATTACGAAAAGCCACGCGAAATAGAAGCGGCGCCCACCCTTTGCGTGTAATAAAGCCTATGAAATCGCCTCATAGAGTCCGACGCCTGAGTAGGAAGTACAGGCATCGGACGATGGCCGAACCATCGAAGTTCCTGCGAGCCGAACACCTACGATCTAGGAACCTGCAGCGAACCTGCTCGCGGCGAACCTTGCTGCACTTCCTTGTTGACCCTCCGCAAGGTAAACTCCAGTCTGGTCCACGGTGGCGTAGTCGCCCAGATCCGAGACCCGCTTGTCGACCGCCTGCAAGGCAACAGGATTCGCGGCTGCTACCACACTTGCCATCTGCGCCGTCGCTACTCCCTGGTTGGCGGAAGGCCGGGCCTGATCTGCGGAAGGCTGTGCCGTGGCCGCGTTAGCTACTCCCTGATCAGCCGTTGTCTGGGCCCGGCCGATTGCTGCCTTGTTGTCACGGACCTGTTCCTGGGCGGTAACCACAAATAGATCAAGACAGAACTTGATCTTATTGGCCTCAAGCTCGCCTTCGGCATTCCCGACGCCTTCTGCCTTAACGGTCAAGCCCGGCACTAATGCCGTGACACCCGGGTCTGTGTGGCGGAACAACGCTCCGAGGTCCTTCCGATGTCCGATCCTGGTAGTGCCGGTAATTTTGACGAGGTCGATCGAGTGATTCTTCATGTCCATGAGCTTGACCAGGTTGCCATCCCGGGAGATGATCGTGCCCGTCACGGTTACTTTGTGGCCATTGCTGATCTGGCTTTTTTCCGCCGCGGCAGCGGACGTCGTTGCTGCAAGCAGGCAGATGCAAACTACGGATAAAAGTGCGTGACGTAGGGTGTTTCTACCGCTGAATGTCATTGGTCCTCCGAATTAGGCAAAACTCCTTGCCATGGAAGAAGCACATCAACGGCCAGGTTTTTAGGCGAGCAAAAATGAAAGCTTTTTCACCATAAACGTCGTGCTTACAATAGCCTGCGTACTGGGGTGATGTGGCAGGTGCCTACGGAGAGGTGCCCAAAAGCTGACAAATGGCGATTTTTGGGCATTTCCTCCTGACAGTTGACACAGGCTGCGATGTCGCCTGGTTTGCCTTTCAGGCGGAGAAAAATGTCTTCAACGCCTGGATCGGAAGCCCAGGGGTGATAGTCGTAGAAACCGCGGGGCCGGGAAGAATCCCGCTGCCCTTCAGTTTTAAGCAACTGAATAAAAGGCATATAGGCTGCTATGGCGAACGGCAGTCCACGCGCGTGATGGTGACCACGAAGATGGCTGCCAACTTATTGGCAGTTACCAGCCTTTTGGGGAAGCGGGAGGGGCCGCCAGTTCCGGGTCCTCGTGTTCAACCAGCCGGTTCACAATGGCGAATAGGAAGCTCGCAGACAGTCCGCACATCAGCACGCCGGTAACGCTTTCTACCGGGCCCATGGTTCGCCACATGCTTTTGAGAAAAACGTCTCCTGCGCCGACCGTCGAATAATTGGCCGCCGAAAAGTAGAAAGCCGCTTCCCAGGTTGGAAGACATTTCCAGCGATAAAACCACGCCCACAACAGAATCTCCAACATGTGCAGGCAGACGAGCAGACTCGTGAATCGCACCACGAGCACAGCGGAGCGGAATAGTCCGAGGTGGCTTATGCCCTTGGGGAACTGAGCTTTTATCCACTGGATGAGGCCGGCCATCCCCGCGCTCTGCAATACAAGGGTGAGGGTTATGAGAACGAATGCTGCCCAGCCTTGGTGGACGAAAACCATAAAGTGTTGGTCCGAGCGACTCGCAACTCTAGTCTAACGTGCGACACTCATTGCGGTCGCAGGCGCGTGGGCAAGTCCTTCTTGGCAAGCGGATGCGGGTGCATGAGGCGGGGTTGCCGCGCCTGAGGATGATGCCCAGTGAACTTTGCTTTCGTTGGCGCTGACCTCTTCGAGGATTCTGCTAAATAACTGATCCCTCATGACAGTGCGCTGCAGGTAATCCACCACGTAGCACACCGTGAATTCGAGGTATGCACCGTCAGCCACCACCAGGGTCACCGCAGGTTCGCGTCGCAAGTTGGCAATGCGAAAATCATCAGTAACGTGTTCCCAGGATTGCTCGGTCTTCTCCACGTAGTCACCGACACTATCCCTTGCTATCCGCAAAAGCATCTCCCGCGCAAAAACGTGATCGCTATCCAACGTAAAGCGGAGCTTGATTTCATCCCAAACAAAGCGAAATCCTTGCGAGTAGTTAAAAGTCAGCCCCTTTATAACCGCGCCGTTTGGTATGCGGGCAATTCGACCGTTGTACAGGTCGCCGCTCACCCCGTTTCCGGTCTCCATCAGGGTCGATCGCAACGGCGAGATGTCAATCACCTCTCCCTTTGTATCGCCAATCTGCACTCGATCTCCCACTGCGTAGAGCTTCCCAACTCCAATCGCGATCCAGCCCGCGATTCCTGCGATGACCTCCTGCAAGGCAACCGCAACTCCGGCTCCGATAATCCCTAATGCGAAGCCCAATCGCCCCAGGCGGTCCCCAAAAAGGACGCCCATAAAGAGAATCCCGATTACATATCCAAGAAGGACAACAAACTTGCGCATACGATATCGCGCGTCGCCCGGGCTGAAGTGCTGAGGCAGTTTCTTCTCCAACAGGCGAAAACCGATGTGAATAACAAGAATGCCGAGGACAGCCGCCAATAGCTTAACTGCCAGAGGCAGCGAAACGAGGCGGCCTATGAGATCTTCCATCATGCAAGTTGTCTAGCAAGCGGCAGTCCAAACTGCAGCAGGCCTGGTGCTGCACCTTGGTTCCACCTTGTTGATCGTCGTTCATCCTCCCAGCCATTGGGCCTGCGGCGTGAAAGCAAGTCTGCTTCTAATCGAGTCCGGGGCGCACGATGCCGAGCTTTTTCATACGGAACTGCAGGGTCGAGCGATTCAATCCCAGCCGTATCGCTGCCCCGTTCGGTCCCGCCAACACCCAGCGCGTTTTCTTCAACGTTGCCAGAATATGCGCCCGTTCGGCCTCTTCCAGGGTCTGCGGCTTCCAGGAATCCCCGACACGAGCCAGCCGAGACAGTTCCCCGACCGGAACTTTCAACTCCGGACCGGGGCTAAGAATTACCGCGCGCTCGATCACGTTCTCCAGTTCCCGGACGTTCCCTGGCCAACTGTAGTTGATCAGAGCATCCATACCTTGCTTGGGAATGCTGTCGATGTTTCGGTTCATGCGCTTGGAGAAGCGCTGGACAAAATGCTGTACCAGTAGCGGGATGTCCTCGCGGCGCTCGCGCAATGCGGGGACTCGGACCGGGAAGACATTCAACCGGTAGAAAAGGTCGGAACGGAATTTCTGCTCCTGGACGTAGGCACCGAGGTCTCGATTGGTGGCGGCGATCAGCCGAGCATCAGTCGTGAGAGTACGAGAGCTTCGGGACGTCTTTAGACATGCCGCAATCGGATCAGCGACGACTTGGCTTCAGCGTTTGAGAATCTTGTTTGTGCCAGTGCTAAAGCCGGATCTTCTGCTGCCTGTTTGGCACGCTAGAGTAGTGGCCTGACACAAAGCGTAATGCTTTATGAGATGAGTTTGAGTTCTAAGGGAAAATCGTCCAACCATTGGCGCGGAGAAATTCTTACTCTGCGATCTCTGAATCCGATCCGGCCTCGACCAATTCTTCGAGAAAGAAATCCGGATCTGAGATCATGAGGTGTGTCTCCAAAGGGAGGCGAGTTACGCGCCGTACGGACTGCACGATTGGCGCTCCCATCGATATGTTGGGCACGAAGTGATCATCCATTACGTCGATGTGAATCCGGTCGGCAGTTGATTGCTTAGGCAGCCTCTGTTTGCGACTTGCCGGCCTTCCCGCCCAGGAAGCTCAGCAATTCGGCGTTGACTTCTTCCGCATGTGTCCACGGGATGCAGTGTGGACCGTCTTTCACGACCAGCAGCCGCGCCCCTTTGATGAGCTTGGCGGTGCGCTTTCCGGCAGCCGTGATTGGTAGGATGCGGTCGGCGTCGCCGTGAATCACCAGCGTGGGCACGTCGATGCGAGCTAGGTCCTTGCGGAAATCTTCGTGCCAGGTTGGGACACACGCCAGGCTGGCGGTGGGGGAGGCACCGGCTGCCACGTTCCAGCTAGCTTGGACGGCTTGTTCGCTGACGCGCTTACCCAGCATCAGGTCGGTGTTGTAGAAATTCTGGAAGAAACCAGTGAAGAACGCGTAGCGGTCGGCAGCCACCGCCTTCTCGATGCCGGCAAACACACTGGCATCCACGCCTTCGGGATTGTCGCCAGTCTTGAGCAGGTACGGTGGCACACCGGAGATAATCACGGCTTTGCTTACGCCCTTGGAGCCGTATTTTCCGATGTAGCGTGCCACCTCGCCTCCGCCCATGGAGAAGCCGACTAATGTGAAATCGTGCAGCTTGAGCTGGGTGACCAACTGGTGTAGGTCCTCTGCGAACGTGTCGTAGTTGTAGCCTGTGGTGGGCTGGCTGGACTTGCCGAAGCCTCTGCGGTCGTAGGTAATGACCCTGTAACCCGCTTCCAGGAGAACGGGTATTTGCTTCTCCCACGAAGCACCGCTCAAAGGGTATCCGTGGATGAGAACGACCGGTTGGCCGGAGCCATGGTCTTCGTAGTAAAGCTCGATGTTGCCTGAATTTTCTTTTCCAACTGTAACGTATGGCATTGCTTTTCTCCTTTTCTGTTGCGGTAGAGCACCGGGATATGCAATCCAGAGGGCGGAATTAACAAAACTGCACTCAAGAGGCACTGGAAGTTCTCGGCCTTCACGCAGCTCCGCCTTATGCCGTCTTCCGTACGTGCCCGGTCTCACGAAGGAAAAAACTCAGCAGCATCGCGAGAACGATGGTGACCACCCAGAACAGTCCACTGTCACGGAAATGAGTGACATGGTTATGCGTGGCGGTGATGCCTTTGCCGAACGCATCGGCAAACAATGGTCCGATCAGTGCAGTGACGCCGAATGTGAGGAAGTTGATCCCGCCTGTAGCGCTCCCCTTAACCTCGTCTGGATTCACTTCTTTAATGATGGTGTACGGAATCATCGCCGCGCCGGAGAATATTCCAAAAAGGAAGCAGCCCACTACTGCAGCCTCGTGACTCTTAGTCAAACTGATCAAAGCAGATAATAGCATTCCGACGGCGCCTCCGATCAGGACGGGCTTGCGACGGCCGACCCGATCGGCAAGCCAGCCGAGCACAGGACAACCAACCACCCAGCCCAGTGGAACAAGCGAGCCTGTGACGACCGCGTCGTGAAAACTGAACATCCTGTCGCGCTGAAAGAAGGCAACGCCCCAGGTCATGTCCCCGATGGTCGTCGGCACAAACAGGAGCCCTGCGACGGCACCGCACAGGTAGGACTGCGGGTTGCTAAATACGACCTTGTAAGGAGTAAGCAATGATGCCCGCCCGGAACGTCTCGCTTCCGAGCGAGCTTCAGACGGAGCAATCAGAAACAACAACACACCGACTGCGAGGCTCGCAATGCCAAGCCAGTGCCAGACGGTTTGCCATCCGAGGCCGCCTTCGAGCAACGGTCCCACTACAAATTGACCTGCCGACCCGCCCAGCATCCCGACACATTGGGTAATACCTATGGCAGTGGCGAGCCAGCGCGCCGAAAAGCCGTGCACGGCGAGATAGACTGCGCCGGTGAAAGCAAACGCCGAACCCGCGCCCTGAAGCAGTCTCCCGGCATAGCCAGCGTTGATGGTTCCAATGCTGAACAGTAAACAACCCACTGCCAGGATGAACATGCCAACCGGCACGGCTTTCTTGGCGCCGAGTCGGTCGAGCGCCGCGCCGGCGATGAGGCTGGTTATGGAATAGGTGTAATAGTAGGTGCCGAGAATCGCGCTGACTCCAAGCGCGGTCGTGCCAAAAGCCCGCGTGAGCTCGGGGATCATGACCGCCGGCGCGGACCTCGAGGCATATTCGAGAAAATAGAAACACATCGCGAGCCCCCAGGCGATCTGGAAGGCTCGCGTCCGCGACGTACTGGCTGCTTCAGGGACGGCAGCCGTGGTGATTGGCGCTGTTGTCATCGCGCTCCTTAACTTTGATTAACGGAACAGGTTGACTTTGGCGAGATCGACGACTTCATCACCGCGCCCATTGATCCGCTACTCTCTTGTTGCTCATACTTAAAACACTCCTTTTCTTGAAATTCAGACGCCTGTCAGACCACCGGCCGAAGTTTCCTGCCCGGCCATAGTCAATCAGCTCGGTCACTCACATAACCGTTAGTGAATGCCCCATCTTTTCCTTCTTCGTTCGTAGGTACGGCAACGCGTACGGATTCGGCGGTGCTTCGCAGGCGATCCGTTCGATGACCTCAATTCCACCGTTGCTCAGCGCCTGCACTTTTTGCGGGTTGTTGGATAGTAGGCGGACACGCCGAACCTTAAGGTCGTGCAGGCAGGATGGCGACTGCAAGGCTGAAATCGCGGCAGTCAGCAGCGAAACCAAGAGCATGGTTAGCTTCGACGGTATCCAGTCCCCGGTCCTGCAATGCGTATGCTTTTAGTTTTGCCATCAGTCCTATGCCACGGCCTTCCTGATGTTCGTAGATGACCAGCCCCGATCCTTCCTCCGCAATGCTGGCCATTGCGAGTTCCAGCTGTCCTCGGCAATCACAGCGGAGAGATCCGAGCACTTCGCCGGTGAAGCACTGCGAATGCATGCGCAGTAGAGGCACTCCGCTTTGCAAATCGCCGCATGTGATAACAAACGCAGTCTCACTCTCTGTTGTGCCAATCTTGGCGCGTTCAAAGCCGATCAAATCGAACACTCCAAAGATCGTAGGCAGGCGAGTCGACACCACTCTGATCACGGGTGCCTGTTGTGCGCACTTGATCATGCTGATCCAGGCGGCTCCTTCTTCACAGTCCTTGCTAGGCGCAATTTCCCTTCCACGAAATTTGCAGCTAAGGCTCTTGCATTTCACAGGTATGTGAGCATCGGACCGGCCTTTGGTGTAGGCGTGAGCGCCAACATTCTGGCGAGTGCTCAAATGCTATCTCCGCGCTGGCACCTGCAGCCTCGTCGGCCCAATTGCGATGCAGGTTTGGCGGATTTTTTAGTCAGCGTAGGTGATGGCAACCGAAGTGCCGGTAAGGCAGGTGTCAGTCCGGCTTATACCAGCCGAAGCGAACTACGCTGGCTCATGCTATGACATTCTCGAGTCCCACAAACATCTTTGCGCCAACATCGACGCCCGGCCATTCGATTTTTGGCCTTTCTATGTTTGTGCTGGCGATCACGGGGCTCATCTTTGTTGTTGTCAGCGGATTACTGGTATATGCGGTCGTCAAATTCAGAAGCAAGGCGACCGGCGACGGCCGGGAGCCAGCCCAGGTCTACGGGAGCACGCAGATTGAACTGGCCTGGACGA
This sequence comes from uncultured Acidobacteriaceae bacterium, assembly GCA_963703645.1. GTDB lineage: Bacteria > Acidobacteriota > Terriglobia > Terriglobales > Acidobacteriaceae > Bog-257. The sequence goes on along the minus strand of CAVPFD010000029.1, from coordinate 8,544 downwards.
TCATTCCTATTCTTATTGTCGTAGTCCTGTTTCTGGCCACCGCGCGGGTGATCCACGCGGTTCAGGATGCGCCAGAACCATCGACCGCAGTCAACGTCATCGTTATCGGCCACCAATACTGGTGGGAGTTTCGTTACCCGAAGCTCGGCATCGTTACGGCGAATGAGCTGCACATTCCGGTCAGCGATCTTGCGAATCCGACTCCCACGTTTTTGACCTTGCTGTCTGCCGATACCGATCACAGTTTCTGGGTGCCGGAGCTTGGCGGCAAAACGGACCTCATTCCGAATCACCCAAACCGGATGTGGATGGATCCGCACCGCACCGGAATATTCCTTGGTCAGTGCGCTCAGTATTGCGGCGTGGAGCACGCGAAGATGTTGCTGCGTGTCGCGGTGGACAGTCCTGAAGATTTTGCGGCTTGGGTGCGCGTGCAGCAACAGCCGGCAGTTCAGGACGCAAGCGTAGCTGCTGGCAGGCGCGTTTTTGAAACCACCGCCTGTGTCAACTGTCACACGGTTACTGGAACGAATGCCAACGGACGCTTTGGCCCGGACCTGACGCACTTGATGAGTCGCGCCACGATTGCCTCCGGTGCAGCCCAAAATACGCCGCAAAACCTGCGCCTTTGGATTCAGAACCCGAACGCGATCAAGCCCAGCTCGCTCATGCCTGCTATGCAGTTGAGGGCTGCGGACCTGGATGCGGTCGTGACTTACATGGAGACGCTTCAATAGGAGATTTGAATATAAGTATGTCAGCGAATGCAATCACGGTTCCCGGCGTGGAGATTCAAAGTCGCCCTTGGGTGGACAGGCTCCACGAGTGGGTGACCACCGTCGATCACAAGCGATTGGGCGTTCTTTACATGCTCTACTCACTCTTGTTCGTCGTGTTCGGCGGGTTTGAGGCCCTCGCTATTCGTATTCAGCTGCTGCATTCGCACAACAACTTTGTCTCGGCCGAAGTCTTCAACCGCCTGTTCACAATGCACGGCACAACCATGATTTTCTTTGTGACTATGCCGGTGCTGTTTGGCTTTGCGAACTATCTTGTGCCCTTGATGATCGGCGCTCGGGACATGGCGTTTCCGCGGCTGAATGCCTTCAGTTTCTGGCTAACGGCGCTGGGTGGACTGCTTCTCTACTTCAGTTTTCTGGGAGGAAGCGGGCTCTACGGAGCGGGTAATCCGCCGGATGTGGGATGGTGGGCATACGCACCATTGACGGCGCGGGCTTTTTCCCAGGGCCACAGTACTGATTATTGGACGCTGGCGCTGCTGGTTTCGGGATTTGGAAGCATTGGAACCGCGATCAACATTATCGCGACCGTTTTGTGCATGCGATGCCCAGGCATGAAGCTTAGCCGTATGCCCCTGCTGTCCTGGCTCTACCTGGTTATGTCGGGAATGGTTTTGCTCGCCATATCTCCGCTAACCGCGGCCCAAATTATGCTGCTCATCGATCGATATTTAGGAGGGCATTTTTTCGATGCGCAAGCCGGTGGGTCAGCCGTTCTGTGGATGCACTTCTTTTGGATATTCGGCCATCCAGAGGTTTACGTGCTCGTTATTCCTGCCTTTGCCTTTATGTCAGAAATCATCCCTGTATTTTCCCGGAAACCGATCTTTGGTTATCCGGTCATGGTCGGAGCCACGGTGTCGATCGGCTTCATCAGCATGAGCGTATGGGCCCACCACATGTTCACAGTAGGAATGAACTCTTATGCCAACAGCTTTTTCGCGATCACCACGATGGCAGTGGGTGTTCCGACCGGTATTAAGATCTTTAACTGGCTCGGCACGATGTGGGGTGGGAGAATTCAGTTCAAGGTGCCGATGCTGTTCTGCATCGGATTTCTGTTTCAATTCCTGATTGCCGGTCTCACCGGCATCATGCAAGCCGCAGCGCCCTTCGATTGGCAGCTTAGCTTGTCGTATTTCGTTGTGGCGCACTTCCATTATGTAATCGTGGGAGGAATTCTGTTCGCCCTCTTTGCTGCGGTCTACTACTGGTACCCGAAGATGACCGGCCGAATGTTGAGCGAAAGTCTCGGCCGATGGCACTTCTGGCTTTTCCTCATCGGCTTCCATCTGACATTTGATGTCATGCACATCCCCGGACTGCTCGGGATGCCGCGCCGAATTTACACCTATGAGCCCGGCCGAGGGTGGGACACCCTGAACCTCATTATTACGATAGGTGCGTTCATTCAGGCGATCGCGATCCTGGTATTTGTGGCGAACCTCGTAATTTCCTACTTTAAGGGCGACAAAGCGGGCAACGATCCCTGGGATGCTTGGACACTCGAATGGTCAATTAGCTCGCCGCCGCCGGCCTATAACTTTGCTTCCATTCCTGTGGTGGCGAGCCGGCGCCCGTTGTGGGACTTGAAGCATCCCGAAGACCCGGATAGCCGCTATGAATAAAGGAAGCAAGCAATGAGTGCGATAACAACTCCCGTCCTACAGGCGCCGGCAACCTGGAGCCTTCCCGATCGCGGTAAGGTCGCAATGGCCGGTCTGATTATTGCCGAGTCGGCAATCTTCACCATCTTTGTTGTCGCCTACCTCTTCTACCTGGGAAAGAGCCTCACCGGCCCAACTCCGCAGGAAGTCCTTGAAGTCCCGATCTTCTACACGATCTGCCTGCTATCGAGTAGCTTGACCATTCATTTCGCCGCAAAGTCGCTTAAGCGGGATAGAGTGGCCGCATTTCTCGGTCTATGGCTGCTCACCATCGCTCTCGGCGGCTTGTTCTTGTACGGCACCGGCAAGGAATGGCACAGGCTGATCTACGAACACGGCCTGACAATCTCGACAAACCTCTTTGGGACAACCTATTACTCGCTCGTCGGCCTGCACGCCTTTCACGTTACGGCAGGCCTGGTCATGCTCTTGATTGTCGCTATCTTTGCTCTGGCCGGCCGCGTGAGCGTGGAGCAGTCCCGCCGCGTGGAAGTGCTCTCGATGTATTGGCACTTTGTGGATGCCGTGTGGGTCGTGGTTTTCACCGTAGTTTACGTTCTGGGGCGCTGAGGAGAAGAAATGGCAACACTGCTGGCAACCGAGCAAATGAGCGAAAGCCCGCGGACTCCGCGCGAGATTGAAGTGCCCGCACCGACAGCGTGGCCTTTTGTCTTGCTTTTGGATGCACCTTACTAGCTGCGGGCCTGGTTACAAGCGGGTCGGTCAGCGCCATCGGCGCCGTGCTGTCTGTGGCGGGCTGCCTCGGCTGGTTTCGCGAAGTCTTCCCGCATGAGCACGAAGAGCAGGTGCCGGTTGTTTCGGAAGATATACAGGTACGCACGGATCGACCCTTAGTCGAACGGCTCCCGGTTGCTGCCGATCAGTTGCGGGCCTGGCTCCCTGTACGCACATACCCAGTCTCTGCAGGTCTCAAGGGCGGAATCGCAGGAAGCGCAGCCATGGCCGCCTTGGCCTGCCTCTATGGTGTGCTGAAGGCCCATAGCATCTGGTATCCCATCAATCTTCTTGCAGCCGCAGTGTACGCCCAATCGCTGAAGCTCGGACCGGCACAGCTCTACTCATTCCATGCGGACAGCTTCGCCATTGCTCTGGTTCTGCATGTCCTCGTGTCGGCGCTGGTGGGATTGCTGTATGGCGCAATGCTGCCCATGTTCGCGCGCCGACCCATCCTGCTTGGAGGCCTAATCGCGCCGGTTCTGTGGTCGGCGTTGATCTACACAATATTGTCCCTGGTGAACCCATTGCTCGCAAGCCACATTGATTGGACTTGGTTTGTCGCATCGCAAGTGGCCTTCGGAATCGTCGCAGGCATTGTCGTCGTGCGCCAGGCGAGTATCCCTACCCATGAAAATGCGTCATTTGCGCTGCGCGCAGGAGTCGAAGCTCCGGGAACGATTTCAGGACACGAAGACGGAGGTAAGGGGCGATGAACCGGTTCCGATATCTCTGTGCGTCCGCAGTCGTGAGCCTGGCTCTGTTCCCGGGCTGTAGCTCGCCGCCCCATGGTCAACCCGAGACAGGGTCGGAGCCAATAGCGCCAAACCAGGTCTCGAACTTTTCCGTTCTGTATGCAGCGTCTCGCACCCCTCTTCCTGTTCCCATGTTGATACATCAGATCACGACCGAGCGGGATCGCACCTCAAGGTGATAGGCGACCTCGGAGTTTGGGGGTTGGGTTGCGACTGCTTTGCATTCTAACTCGCGCGATGGTGGAGGGATGGAGATGAAGGTATTGTTTTTATCTTTCGTCGTTGGTCTCGGAGTGGGTGTCCTCTACGGACTTATCCGGGTGAAGAGTCCGGCACCGCCCATCGTCGCCTTACTCGGCCTCTTAGGAATGGTGCTTGGTGAGCAGTTGGGAATATGGATTCAAACGAAGAAGCTCGACGTTCCTCGTGCTGCGGCCGTCTGCCTTGTCGGCGAGCGCTACGATTCCACTGCATTCGTCCGAAGCGCGTTATCAGTGTCAGGGCCCGAGGTGGTCGAGCAAATTAAGTAATTGTCAATCTAGGAGAAGACGAATGCGCTTCAACAAAAGTGCCGTTGCAACGTGCGTTGCGCTAGTCCTGATGCTGGGTCTCGCGGTTAGATCACCGCATGTCAGTGCTTTTGCCCAAAGTGCGCAGACAGCCGAAACCGTAAGTGTGGCTGTAGGGCCGCAGTACGACACGACACATGTCTACGTGGCCCCGGGAGATTTTGATCGTTTCGTCGCGAGCTTGCTTGCAACATTTGGCGGCACAACGACCAAGCAGGGAGTTTTCACAGTAACTCCGACCCAGAGCAGCACTATGTCGCAACTGGTCTTGACACCTGTAGGCACGGTGTCGGTGTTCGGCTTCAAAACACCGATTCCATATCCGTTTGGCTCGGAGCGCACAGGCTATCTGATCACTGACATGGACGAAGCGGTCCGTGCTGCGAAGGCAACTGGTGCAAACGTCATAGTCGCCCCCTTCAACGATCCGATCGGTCAAGACGCAATCATTCAATGGCCCGGCGGCGTGAACACACAATTGTATTGGCATACCACGGCACCGTCCTATACGGCGCTCCAAACAATTCCGGAGAATCGGGTCTATGTGTCGCCGGACAGAGTCGATGCGTTCGTGCGCAGCTTTCTTGCTTTCTCTCATGGGAGCGTCGTGGCCGATGACGCACGGGCGCCAGGCGTTGAAATCGGCCGGCCTCGGGAAACCTACCGGCGAGTAAGGATCGAATCGAAGTTTGGCAAGTTGACTGCCCTTGTTACGGACGGTCACCTGCCGTACCCCTACGGACGCGAGGTGACGGGATATGAGGTGACGAATCTGGCGGACACGCTCACCAAGGCCAAAGCGACTGGTGTGGATGTCATTGTCCCTCTGTACAAAACTGACGAACGAGATGCGGTGTTTGTCAGGTTCCCGGGGAGGATACATCGCCGAGATCCATTCCGCCGCAAAGAGATAGAAATGCAACCGACTTGTGAAGTCGCCAGAAGCGGTCTCGCTCGGGATGAAACGAAGAGATGAGATGCCATGCGATGCGCGCCTTTCCGATTTTGATTGTGATGTTAATGGCAAGTCCGCTGATTTCGCGTGGCCAGTCAATTCAGCCTGCCGAAGCATCCGCGCCATCCCGGGTCTATCACTTGCTTCGCGAAGATGATGACTGGAGTTTCCTTGCCGACCCGGCGCAGCGACAGGATTTTTGGGACCCAATCAAATACATCCCTCTGCGAGAAGACCGGAATGACTGGTTCCTGTCCATGGGAGGCGAAGTTCGCGAGGTTTGGGAACAGATCGGAAACGACAATTGGGGCCAACAGCCTTTCATGAACGGCTATTTTAACGAACGGTACATGTGGTACTTCGACTTTCATTTCGGCAGCCACGTTCGCACATTCGTAGAACTAAAAAGCGGTTTGAATTCTTACCGCTTCGGTGGCCCGCGGCCAATTGATGAAAAAAAGCTAGATTTCCAGGCCGCATTTTTCGAAGTCGGAACCGGAGATGATCGGAACTGGATCAAGTTAAGAGCCGGCAGACAGGAAATGGAATACGGCTCTGGTCGCCTGATCGATGTGCGGGAGGGCCCAAATGTCCGCTTGAGTTTTGACGGATTCAAGGTAAAGACTGGCATCGGTCGTTGGCAGATTGACGGCTTCGCCATGCGGCCGGACTTGGACAATCCGGGCTTCTTCGATAATGTTCCGAATCATTCTGTCGGATTTTGGGGTGTGTACGGTGTCCGGCCTCTGAAAAAGAACATCACGTTGGACACTTACTACCTTGGCATCGATCGAAAAGCGGCCACATTCGACCGAGGAACCGGCCACGAAGTGAGGCACAGCATCGGTGCGCGTCTCTCTCGTCCCATCGCTCAAACGAAGCCTGGATGGGATTTCGACTATGAAGCGCTTTGGCAATTCGGAAGCTTCGGATCCGCAAATATCCGCGCATGGACTGTGGCATCGGAGACCGGTTACACATTCCCGACGGTTCCGCGGAAACCGCGATTCAGCATCAAGGCGGACATCTCCAGTGGCGATGATCCGAGGACGAATACTCTCGCTACCTTCAATCCCTTGTTTCCGAAGGGCAATTATTTTGGCGTCCTCGCCACTACCGGTCCTGGCCCAATCAATTTTATCGACGTACACCCTCATGTTGAAACGACGTTCCCGCACGATGTGACTGCCTCCTTCGATTGGATCTTTCAATGGCGGGAGAGTCTGCGAGACGGAGTGTATTCCGTCCCGGGATTTCTGATTATTCCCGCGGGAAAGAGCAATGCACGTTTCGTCGGGCATCGTCCAGGCGCGGAGGTGCACTGGCAAGCGAATCGTCACCTGTGGTTTCAAGCCGACTACGGGATTTTCTATGCGGGCAAGTTTATGAAAGAAAGTCAGCCAAGCCGCAACCTGAACTACTGGGCTCTATGGACTGGATACAAGTTTTAGGAGCGAGCAGCATGAGCCGACAGGTGCAGCCACTCGAGTCCATGACAGCAGCACTCGTTTCCGGCTCGCCTCAGCTTCCATCTCGCTGATATGCTGCCACACTACTCCACGGCTGAGACGGTTTTCATCTCAAAGTCTTTCTGCTCTTTGACTCCAAGTCCTAAATAACACTTAGTGGGCCATCGCCTAGAGCTGGATGCCAACGTGTTGGCAACAGCCACGATGCGGGCACAGTTCGGCATCATTGCGTTGCATTCCGTCGGCTACGTCCCACCTGCTCAGGTACTTGCGATCCAAGGCGCCTCATCCTCCTCGGCACGACGCTTGCAAGTAGGTAGGGGTGGGCCAACCGACTCTGAGCCGGTGGCCAGGGTTTGCCATCACCAGCGGTTGAAAGTGAGAGTTCCATGTTCCGTATGCCCCATCGGTTTCTGATTGGCCTCATGTGCGCCAACCTTCTCCTCGCTCCCGCCGCATCTGTTGGGGCTGAGTTGAAGGAAGAGACCCTGAAGACCTGGGACACGTACATCCAGACGGTGAATTCACAGATGCGCAACCGCCTCCAGGGCTCCTTCCTTTGGGTTGACCAAGAGCCTGACCGCCTCCAACGCGTTCGCGCGGGCCAGATTGTGGTCTCGTCCGTCGGGCAGAAAAACCCCCAACCTGTGCCGTCGGGATTGATCCACGATTGGATAGGAGCGGCATTCATCCCTGACGCCCGGCTTGAAGACGTTTTGTCTACGGTTCGCGATTACGGTCATTACAAAGAGTTTTACAAACCTACAGTTGTCGATGCCAAACCCTTGGGCTCTGAGGGAGGCTGCGACAAGTACTCGATGCGCGTGGTGAACAAGGAGACTGTAGCCGAGACTGCACTCGACAGCGAATACCAGGCCTGTTATCTCAAGCTCGACGAGCTGCGTTGGTACAGCACCGCGCACACCACGCGCGTGCAGGAGATTCGGCACTACGGCCGTTCAGACCAGCAGGAACTCCCACCGAACCAGGGCAGCGGCTACATCTGGCGCCTTTACAGCCTTGCCAGGTTCGAGGAGAGAGATGGTGGCGTCTATGTTGAGCTGGAGGCGATTGCCCTGAGCCGGGACATCCCAGTCGGGCTGCGCTGGATGGTCGATCCGATTGTGCGCAGAGTCTCGAGGAACACCCTGCTGATGTCTCTTCAACAAATGACGGAGGCTGTGCATTCAACAGCCACCACCGCAAACCGAATAGCAAAACCAACCACCGTCGCGACCAGCAACACTCAAGCCACAGTCGCAACTACCGGCAGGATAGGAAACAGCTACGCCTCACGCCAGAAGCCTTGACCACGAGCGGTATGGGACTCCAGTGCGACAGACCTCTACGTTCGCCCGGTGGTCGCTGCTACTGTTTGCAGCTTTCGTCGTCTTCGGTGGGAGTGTCTTCGCCTCGAGTCCGAATGGCGGCAAGGCCTTCTTAATCGTTGTTACCGTTATCGACGAGAACGACCAACCCATCCCGGACGCCACCGTAGAAGTCCGCTCCGGCGAGTTCCTCGGTACCTTGGCGACTGACAGTTCCGGCAAGGTCAATCTCAGCCTTCCAAGTGCGGGAAATTACGCGCTGGCTC
>CAVPFD010000028.1:0-122305 GCA_963703645.1 uncultured Acidobacteriaceae bacterium | reverse complement strand
CACCGCCTATTCGTTGCGCAGCGCAACCATCGGATCGACCCTGGTGGCCCGCCGGGCGGGCACGTAGGAGGCAGTTGTCGCTATCAGCGTCAGAAGAAAAGCTACACAGGCGAAGACCATCCAGGCACTGTAATTCACTCCGTAAAGCAGGTTCGCCATCACGCGTATCAACGCCAGTCCAAAAGCCAGGCCGATTCCAACGCCGACAAGAGATGCAACAACCCCCTGCCGCAGAATGAGTCGCAGAATGTCGCGGCGCTGCGCTCCAAGAGACAAACGAATGCCAATCTCTCGGCTACGCTGCAAGACCGAGTACGAGACCAATCCATACAGGCCGATCATCGCCAGAATGAGGGCCAGCGCTGCGAAACCGCCGATAAGGTACAGGGGATAACGTCGCAGAAAGACTGCCGGCGAGCGATTGATGACCATTTCCATGGACTGCGGCTGACTGGCGGCCAGTTGCGGGTCGAGGTCGCGCAACACATTGCGAGCCGGACCAATCAGCGCCGCCGGCTCGCCCACAGTGCGAACCACATAGCTGAGGTACACGCTGTATCCGCTGCTTTGCTCAACGGGAAAATACATGGCCGGCGGAGGTAGTGCAGCCAGATTGTCCTCCGCCACATCGCCCACGACGCCGACGATTTGCCGAAACGCTTCGTTACTGGAAAATGTCAACCGCACGCGTTTACCGATGGGCTCTTCCCCACGCGGGAGATAGCGCTTCACCCAGGCCTGATTCACGATTGCGACTCGGGGAGTGTCCTGGTTGTCGGTGGGGCTAAAGAAGCGGCCGGAGATGAACGGAATCTTCATCACCGCGAAGTAGCCAGCGTCAACGCGACGGGTCAGGCAATCCTCGTCCTGACCGTCGGCGCTGGGATGTCCCTCGATGACAAAACGGTTCCGGCTGAGACTTTCCGTGACAGGAAGCCCTCTGACAGCGGAGGCTCCCTGGACTCCGGGCACGCTGCGCAGGCGATCGAGGAATTCCTGCACGAATCTCAGACCTTTTGCATTCGCGTAGGGCCAGTCTGTTGCCGTCGGGTAAGAAGAGGCCGGAAGACTAACGTCGAAGGTCAAAAGATGTCGCGGCTCGAATCCCGGATTCTGTTGCAGCAAAGTGCGCAGGCTTTGCATCATCAGGCCGCCGCCCAGCAGCAGTCCGGTGCAGAGCGCGATTTCGAAGACCACAACAATGTTGCGGAGGAGCTTATGAGTGCCACTTGTGCCGCCTCGCGATTCGTCCTTCAAAACTTCCGTAATAGGGGTTTGCGGAACGGCAAAACCGGGCCCAACTCCAAAGAGGATGGCGGTAACAAGCGTGACTCCTGAGACAAAAGCCAGCACGGGAAGGTTTATACCGGCGTTCTGCAAAAAGGGCATGGCTTGCAATTGCGTCTCGGGCAGAGCGCGAATGAGAAGCCGCACGCCAAGCGCCGCCCCCAGCAGCCCAAGAACGGCACCCATGGCGGCCAGCAGCAGGCTTTCCGTCAACAACTGAAGCAGCAGATGTACGCGGAGGGCGCCCAATGCCGCTCGAATCGCGAATTCACGCCGGCGGTCGATGGCGCGCGTCATCAACAGGTTGGCAACGTTGGCACAGGCGATCAGCAGGACAACGCCTACCCACCCAAACAAAATCAGCAACTGCGGGCGGATGTTGCCCACGATCTCATCTCGCAGCTTCCCCACACTTACGAAGATGGAACCGTCCTCCTTGGGATACTCCTGCGCAAGTTGCGCCATGATGCCCTGCATTTCCGCCTGTGCTTGCTCCATGCTGACACCGGGCTTAAGCCGGCCGATCACCTGCAGCCAGCGGGCCTTTCGTGCCGTGCGGGCATACTCGTCGCCGTGCAGCGGCACCCAGACCGGTGCCGACACCGCCGGGGCAAATTCAAAGTTACGAGGTAGTACGCCGATGATGGTGACGCGCTTGCTGTCCAAATGGATGGTGCGTCCGATGATCTTGGGATCAGTCGAAAAGTCGCTGCGCCAGAACTCATAGCTGAGGATGGCAACGTCCGGGCCCAATCCGGCCGGCAATTCGTCCTCAGCCACAAAGTCGCGGCCCAGCATGGGCCTTACGCCCAGCGTGGCGAAAAAATTCGACGTGGCCGCTGCACCGAAAATCGTCTTGGGGTCGCCGGTTCCGGTCAAGGTGAAGGCGTCAGAAGAAAAGCCGGCCAGTGACGTGAAGCTCTTCGCCGTGCGCTTCCAATCGAGGTAGTCCGGATAGGAGGCGGCATAGGCACAACAGCCAGACTGGCGCCGGTTCTCGCCCAGGGTTACCAGCTTGTCTGGCTGCGAGTAGGGCAAGGGACGCAGAAGCGCCGGGTAAACGACAGAAAAGATCGCGGTGTTGGCGCCAATTGCCAGAGCCAGGGTGATCACCGCGATCGCGGTGAACCCTGGGCTCTTCCGCAGCATGCGCACTCCGTAGTGAAAGTCCTGCGCGAGTTGACCCATGGGCCCGAAAGTCTCTTATAGCCTGCTTGCCTGCTCGTGGCAACCCGCAGTTCTTCAATACCTTCTAATTGTGTACTGGGCAGGTCGAACAACCCCAAGGGCTAGGTGATTGCTCGAATGAGCAAGGGAGGTTTTGTGAAAAGGAAACTAGCTTGGACAGCATTTATTCTCGCCTTGGCAGGAGCCATCTGGTCGGCAGCACCCGACATCAAGCGCTACATCAAGATCAGCACAATGTAAGACCTGAGTTCGTGCAGCCTTCGATCTGCAGCCTATTGACCGTCGTTTGCACTTGCGAATTCAACGGGCGGCCACGGCCCGCTCAACCGTAGTCGAACTCCTTCGGACGGACTGGCGCTTCGTAAAGAGGCCACGAAGCGCTCGCGGTCCTTACGGGGCACCAGGGCATACCATCGATGCGTCCTGCGCTCCTGGCGCGCTCGCCATTCCCGCACTGAATTGCCGGTTACGCTCCTCAACTTACTGTCAACCGCTGCGATACGTTGGGCAGACTCCCGACGCCGCTTCACGTATTCCCCTCCCTTTACGGGCGTTGCCAGATCTAGCTGCTCGTCCGCCGGCCAGCACGCGACGATCTCGTACTGCACCGCATCGCCAATTTTCTCCAGCCCAACGTAATACGTCTCTCGCTCCCCCGACACGTACTCCACCAGTTGATCGATGCTCTTCAGGAGTGTGGGAAAAGGAAAAGGTAGCAGAGTCTCTACAGACAATACCTGCCGCAGCACTTCCTGGAACTGCGACCTGGCCTTCCGCATCGACTCGGCATCGCCCAAGCACGCTTCCGGATCGCCGATCTCACTCCAGTACACCCGAAGACTCCCAACCTCCTGTGATCGCACATCCGAATCGCAAACGCCGGTAGCGATATTTACACTCTCGTTCACAAGGGTCACGCAGTAGAGCAGACTTGGCATTCGGTAGGCCAATAACTAGGGCTTGGGCTCAAGAACAGATTTGTAACGGGCGCAACCTTTGGTCATGCAATGGGGCCCTTCCCAAAATCCGCGAGACGAAAAAGGGAGAACTTTGCGCTCTCCCTGAACAACACATCCCAGCAGGAACCTTCCTACCGGCGTGGGCCGCGACGCGGACCGCGATCTCCACCTCGTCCGCCGCCCGAGCCCCCGCGACCACCACGGCCGCCGTAGTGACCTCCGTCTCGCCGGGTGCCAGCGGGTTCACGGCGGTCCCCACTGCGATTGTAGTTGGTTTCGGCACTGTGTTCGTCGGCCTTCTCGTGTCCGCCCTCGAAGGTAACCGCGCCTTCCGTGGCTTCTGCTGGAGCTTCGCCGCCGCCCATCTTCGCGCGCTGTTCCCGGAGGATCGCTTTGCGCGAAAGCTTGATGCGGTTTCCTTCCACTGCCAGCACCTTCACCAGCACCTGGTCACCTTCCTTCAGTTCGTCGCGCACATCGTTGATGCGGTGCTCAGCGACTTCACTGATGTGCAAAAGCCCATCGGTGCCAGGCAGAATCTCAACAAATGCGCCGAAATCAGCCAGCCGCGTGACTTTCCCGAGATAGGTCTTCCCTACCTCAGCGGTCGCGGTGATGTCACCAATCATCTGTAGCGCTTTGGCCGCAGCCGCCTGATCGCTCGAGGAGACATTGACCTTACCGCTGTCTTCTACGTCGATCTTGACGCCAGTGGCTTCGACAATGCTGCGGATCATTTTGCCGCCGGGCCCGATGAGATCGCGGATCTTATCGGTCGGAATCTGCAGGGTGTAGAAGCGAGGAGCGAATTCGCTGATCCGGGTGCGCGGCTCCGCAATCACCTCGGCCATCTTGTCGAGGATGTAGAGACGCCCGCGGTGGGCCTGCTCCAGCGCCTCGCGCATGATCTGTGACGTTATGCCCCTTACTTTGATGTCCATCTGCAGCGCCGTAATTCCAGTGCGCGTGCCGGCAACCTTGAAGTCCATATCGCCGTAGTGGTCTTCCGCGCCCGCAATGTCGGTGAGGATGGCGTACTGGTCGTCTTCCTTCACCAGACCCATCGCGACGCCGGCAACGGCATCCTTCAAAGGAACGCCAGCGTCCATCATGCTGAGCGAAGCGCCGCATACCGTCGCCATCGAGGACGACCCGTTGGACTCCAGAATGTCTGACACCACGCGCATCGCGTAGGGCCAGTCGACTTCAGAGGGCAACACCCAGGAGAGAGCGCGCTCGGCCAACGCGCCGTGCCCGATCTCCCGGCGGCCCGCGCCGCGCAAGAAAGCCACTTCCCCAACCGAGAACGGCGGGAAGTTGTAGTGCAGCATGAAGCGCTTCTTGGCTTCGCCCTCGAAGGCCTCCAGGCGCTGCATGTCTTCGGCGGTGCCGAGTGTCGTCGTCACCAGAGCCTGCGTCTCACCGCGGGTAAAGATGGCCGATCCGTGCGTGCGTGGCAGAACGCCGACTTCAATCCAGATGTCACGTATCTGGTCGAACTTACGTCCATCCGGACGATGGTGCTCCTTGATGACCTGCTCTCGGAAGAGTTGCTCGCGCAGCAGGTCGAAGTACTTGCCGGCCTTCCTGCGTCCGTCTTCGTCCTCCTCGGGAATCCCCTGTTTCAGTTCGTCCTTCAGTTGCTTGATGAGCGCGTAGCTCTCGTTCTTGGGATGCTTCTCGGTGTTGACGGCATCGCGCAGACGGTCTCCCAGCTTGGAGTGCAGCTCTTTCAGGTAGTCTTCATCGGTCACGACTGGCTCGACCACGCGCTTCGGCTTGCCGACCTTCTGGGCAAGATCGCTGATGGCGGCGCAAATCTTCTTGATCTCCTGATGACCGAACTCGATGGCCTGGACCACGGTCTCTTCCGAGACCTCCCGCGCGCCCGATTCGATCATCACGATTCCTTCAGCTGTTCCCACGACCATCAAATTCAGATTGCCGTCGCGCCGCTCGGCATAAGTGGGATTGATGACGAAATTTCCGTCCACCTGGCCGACACGCACCGCGCCAATCGGGCCGTGGAACGGGATGTCAGAAACGCTCAGTGCTACCGAAGCGCCGTTAATGCCGGCTACGTCGGGATCGTTTTCCGTGTCCGCCGACAGCACCATGGCGATGACTTGCGTCTCGCAGCGGAAGCCCTCGGGAAACAGCGGCCGGATGGGCCGGTCAATCTGGCGGCTGGTGAGGATCTCGCGCTCGCTGGGCCGCCCTTCGCGTTTGATAAAGCCGCCGGGAATACGCCCGGCAGCATAGGTGTACTCGCGGTAGTCAACCGTAAGCGGGAAAAAGTCGATACCCTCCCGCGGGTCAGCATTGGCGCAGGCGGTGGCCAGGACGACGTTGTCGCCTATGCGCACGATACAGGCGCCGTGCGCCTGCTTGGCCAGCTTTCCGGTTTCAAAGTGGATGGATTTCCCGCCGTGCAACTGAACACTGACTTCATGCTGGTTGACGCCGTGCAATGTTGCAGTCATTTCTTCATTCATTTCCTAGTTCCTTCCGTTCTTAAGCACAACCGATACGCGCCGTTACTCTTTCACTTTTGTCATCTCGAGCAAGGCCTTCAGTCCGAGTCGAGGGATCCGCGGTTCGAACGCCCAAACCTAACCACGATGGGAGATGGAGTGAATCAGCAAGAGAAGTTGAACCCTGCCCTGGGCGCGCCCCGCGCCCCAAAAGGCCCGTGCTGCCCGAAATGCCCTTCCTCGACCAGTCCGCCGCGGACCTTGGTCGAGAACTGGCGTTACGCTCGAAGCGTGGTAGTTCAGTGGCTGGCAAACGGTTCTTACTTGCGGATGCCCAGTTTCTGAATGACGGCTTTGTAGCGCTCGGTATCCGACTTCCGGAGGTAATCGAGCAAGCTACGACGCTTGCTCACCATCATGAGAAGGCCGCGCCGGGAGGCATGGTCCTTCTTATGGGTCTTGAAATGCTCCGTCAATTCGCCAATCCGGGTGCTCAGGATGGCAATTTGAACTTCCGGCGAACCGGTATCGTTATCGGCTCTCCGGTTTTCGGCAATCAGGGCGGCTTTTCTCTCTCGTGCTAACACTGAATCGGTTGCGCTCCTACTCTCTAATCGTATGTTGTTACGTTTTCAAGGATAACATGCGTTCGCCAGAACGGCAAAAACGCCCCAGCGACGCGACAGACAAATCGAGTTCTCACACTAAGCTCGGTGAAATAATGGCGACCGCAGACCGTGCCAAACCCAGCCCGGGTGTGAAGCCAAGTATCCCGGCCCAGCACTGAGCCGTGGGCAAAGTCCGGAGTAAAGTGGTCTCGGTGGTTACTTTGGTAGGTTACCGCGTCGCCTTCTCCAACAGATACATATAGGAGCGGTAGACCTGGCCGGTCGCGCGGGTCATGCCTATCTCGCAGGTGCGGCTGCTGGAGTAGCACTCGTCGGGCCCCTTGGCGTTCACCTCAGCCGCCTCAAGCCTGGTCGCAGACTGCGTCAGCTCAGGAAAGAGGAAGCCGCGGTCGCCGGCAAAGCCGCAGCATCCGGCATCGGCGGGCACCGTAGTCTGCTCGCTACAGGCGCGGGCAATGTTTTCCAGCTTCGCTCCAATTCCCATCTTCGTGACCGAGCACACAGGATGCAGCGCGACCGAACGCGACTTCGTCTTCACCGCCAACCTCGGCAGCAGCTCGTCATGCACGAACTCGATGGCGTCAAGAAACGTCATGCTGTCGAAGCGTTGCTGGTTTTCTTCCGTCAGCTGGCCGCGCCCGGTGCGGAAGCCGTAGGTACAGGGGCTGGTGTCGATCACGATGGGTACCTTCCCTTCCCCGGACCATTGCCAGCAGCGCTCGACGGCGGCGTTAATGGCGATGGCATGAGCGCGGCTGAAGCCCTTCGAAGAGAACGGTGTTCCGCAACAAATGCCCACGACGTCGCTCGGGATGAACACCGGAACGCCCGCGCGTCGGGCCACCTCGACCGTGACCTCCATGAGCGAAGCGTCTTTGGGCTCGCCGGGCAGCCGGCCCATCACGCGCGAGATGCACGACGGGAAGTACACTGCCTGCGCGCCGGCTCGCTCCGTCCTGGGAACGGGCCCCGCGGCGTATGGAGTATCGGGCATCCACTCGCTGAAGCTGTCTCCCATGACACTCTTCATCGCCCGCGTAAGCCCGCGCATGCCTTCAGCGCCGATCAGCTTCTCCGTGGCGTGCCCCAGCCGCAAGCTCCAGCGCAGCATGCGTTCGGTAAAGGCAAAATGCTTCGCGATGCGCGCTGCCCACTCATGCGCGCCCGCCGACGCGCGAACGTTGCGGAAGCGCTTCACCAATTGGCCGGTGTCAATGCTCACTGGACACGCGGTCGCGCACATTCCATCCGTGGCGCAAGTATCCAGCGCCATGTAGGGGAACTCGCGATCGAGTGCGTCGTAGAGTTCCTTGTTTCCCACCCTTTCCCCAAAACCGGGGGAAAAGGGTGGAGCAGCCGAATTGTTCCCTTCCTGCAGCCGCGCCATCTCGCGCCGCACCACGATGCGCTGCCGCGGCGTGAGCGTCAGTTCTCGGCTTGGGCATTTCGACTCGCAATAGCCGCACTCGATGCACTTGTCGATCTCGGGCTCGACCGACGGTAGCTGCTTCAGGT
This sequence comes from uncultured Acidobacteriaceae bacterium, assembly GCA_963703645.1. Classification (GTDB taxonomy): domain Bacteria; phylum Acidobacteriota; class Terriglobia; order Terriglobales; family Acidobacteriaceae; genus Bog-257. The sequence goes on along the minus strand of CAVPFD010000028.1, from coordinate 114,253 downwards.
TCGCCAGATGCGCCTGGCGATCAGGATTGATGATGACGCCGGGGTTCAGCAGATTATGAGGATCGGCCAGCGCCTTCAGGCGGCGCATGATTTCGTACCCGTCGCTGCCCCATTCGGTCTCAACGAAGGGCGCCATATTGCGACCGGTGCCGTGCTCCGCCTTGAGAGCACCGTCATAGCGCTCGACCACGAGTTTAACTACGTCGTCGATAAAGCGCGCGTATTGATCAATTACTGCCTGATTATTAAAGCTTTGGGTGATGACAAAGTGGAGATTGCCGTCCTTGGCGTGACCGAAGATGATGCCATCGTCGTACTGGTGCTTGCCAAACAGAACCGTGAGGTCTTGCGCCGCATCGGCCAGATGTTCGACCGGAAACGCCACGTCTTCGATGATCACGGTGGTGCCGCTCTTGCGCACCGAGCCGACCGAAGGGAACATGCCCGAGCGAATCTTCCACAGCAGCGCCTGTTCGGCAGCGTGGTGCGTGAACTCGGCAGGCTCGTACAGATGAAGGCCGCCAACCGCCTCCGCGGCGACCTTTTCCAGTTCCGTGCGCTCGCTCTCCTGCGCCGACTGGAACTCCGCCAGCAAGCCCGCAGCACCGGCCGGCAGCGTACGAATCGACGCGGGTATGCCGCTCTGAGTTTCCACCGAGCGCAAAGAGGCGCGATCCATGATCTCCAACGCCTTCGCGCCAGCCTGCCGCAGCGGAACGATGGAAGCTGCCGCGGCGTAGAGATCGGGGAACAACAGCAGTCCCGTGTACTTGACCGGCAGATCGGGAACGGTGTTCAACACCGCTTCGGCAATGAACGCCAGCGTACCCTCGGAGCCGATCATCACGTGCTGGAAAATATCCACCGCCTTGTCGAAATCGAGGAACGCATTCAGCGAATAGCCGGTGGTGTTCTTCATCCGGTACTTGCTGCGTACCCGCTCGCGCAGCGCCGCGTTGCTCTCCAGATGAGCTTTCAGGTCCAGCACGCCGCGCGCCAGCAGCGGCTCGCGCGCATGAAATTGTTGGTCGGCGTCGGCCAGCGATGTGTCAATCACCGTTCCCGACGGCAGCATGAACTTCATGGATTGAAGCGTGTGGTAAGCGTTCTGCTCGACGCCGCAGCACATCCCGCTGGAGTTGTTGGAGAGAATGCCGCCCAGGGTGCAGGTTGCGATGGATGCCGGATCAGGCCCGATCTTCGCGCCATAAGCAGCCAGTGCCAGGTTGGCGCGAGCGCCAATCACTCCCGGCTGCACGCGAATCTTTCTGCCGCCTTCCTCCACCCGGAGCTCGCGCCAGTGGCGCGCAACTTCGACCAGTAACCCATCGGAGACCGATTGCCCTGACAGGCTCGTCCCCGCCGCGCGAAAGGTCATGGGGATTTGCATCTGTTGGCTGAAGGCAAACAGCGCCTGGATTTCTTCGATACTCTGCGCCTGGATGACGGCCTTGGGAATGAGCCGATAGAAGCTCGCGTCAGAGGCATAAGCAATGAGATCAATCGGCCGAATGAGGACGCGGTTGGCGGCAATCCTATCTGCCAGCGCAGACTTGATTTGTTCCGGGGAGAGTTCCGTGAGTGGCAGAGCTATGGTGGCCATACGCTACATCCCCAGATAAGCTTTCCGCACTTCGTCCATGCTGGCAACCTGGTCCGATTCGCCCTCGATGGGGATGCGCCCTTCGGCGAATACATAAGTGTAGTCGCTTATGGCCAAGGCGAGGTGTACGTTCTGCTCGACAAGAATAATGGTAATCCCCTGCTCCTTGAGGGTCTTAAGGGTGAGGAACAGCTGCTGCGCCAGCACCGGCGCAAGGCCGAGCGAAAGCTCATCAATCATCAGGACCGCAGGCTGCTGCATGAGCCCGCGGCCCATCGCCAGCATTTGCTGCTCGCCACCAGAAAGCGTGACTGCCTTCTGCGTGCGGCGTTCCTTCAAACGAGGGAACAACTCAAAGACACGTCCCAGGGTTTCCTTCGCCCGTTTACGCGCCCGATGGGAATAGCCACCCATCTCCAGGTTTTCTTCCACCGACATGTCGGGAAAAAGTTGCCGGCCTTCCGGCACCAGGACCAGTCCTTGGCTGGCTTTGGCGTGCGGCGCAAGCCTGGTCACATCCTGCCCGTTCATCAGGATGCGGCCGCCCCAGGGAGATACCGTGCCCATGATGGTGCGTAAAGTGGTTGTCTTGCCTGCCCCATTGGCGCCAATGACAGTGGTGACTTTGCCCGGGCGCACCTGCAACGATATGCCCCAGAGGACCTGCACTTCGCCGTAGCCGGACTCGATCTCTTCCAATTGCAGGACGCCGTCCGTCATTGCACGCCCCTCAACTTGTCCACGATATCTGGGAAGCCCAAATATGCTTCCACCACATTGGGATCCTGCACCACTTCCTGTGGGCGGCCTTCGGCCAGCTTGGCGCCCAAATTGAGTACGACGATGCGGTCGGAAAGGCTCATGATGGCCTGCATCAAGTGCTCGATCATGAGCACGGAGATGCCACTGTCGCGGATGTCGCGCACGATTCCGATCATCACCTCGACTTCGGTGGGATTCAGCCCGGCGAGCACCTCGTCCAGCAGCAACAGCTTGGGACGCGCCGCCAGGGCGCGAGCCACCTCGAGGCGCTTCTTGCCCGCAATCGTAAGCGAGCGCGCGGAGGTATCAGCCCGGGCGGACAGCCCCACCCGTTCCAATACCTCGAGCGCCACTTTGCGCGACGGCTTGAGCGGCAGGTAGTCACGGCCGAAACAGGCGCCCACGGTCACGTTCTCCAACACCGTCATTCCGTACAGCGGCTTTACGATCTGGTGAGTACGCGCAATCCCCAGATGCACCACTTCATTTGGCGGACGATTGGTGATGTCTTTGCCTGCGAATCTAATCGTTCCTTTGTCCAGCCTGTAAACCCCGTTGACTATGTTGAAGAGGGTCGTCTTGCCCGCGCCGTTGGGACCGATCAGCCCCAGGATTTCGCCTTCGGCGAGCGTGAAGGTCACGTCAGACACTGCCACCAACCCGCCGAAGCGCTTGGTTACTCCGTTTACTTCCAGCAAGGCGCTCATTCGATCGCCTTCTGGGAGCGCGGCACTAGGCGGTAGAGCCAGCCTATCAAGCCGCCCGGAGCAAACAACACCACCAGCAACAACAGAGCTCCTGCGATCACCAGGTGGAAGTTGGACAGCTTGGGAGATGTCAACAGGTACGACCGCAGTTTTTCGTATAGGCCGCCGCCCAGCGCGGCGCCGATCACCGTACCTTTGCCGCCGAGCATCAGCATCACAATTCCCTCCAGCGAGAGCATGAACTCAAACGCGATGGAGGGATCGATCATGCCGTTCTTGTAGAACATCAGTGTCCCGGCGACCGCGGGCAGAAATGCTGACACGCTGTAGATGATTGCCTTGTAAACAGTCGCGTTGACGCCCAGGACGACGGCGGCATCCTCGTCCTCGCGAATGGCGAACAGGCCGAGGCCGAATTTCGAGATCTTGATGGACAGACTCAGGATCATGGAGAGGGCCATCACCGCGATGACCAGAAAATAAGTGATCCAGAGAGCGCGACGCGCGCCGCCCAGGGGCTGATACGCGTCGAAGGAAACGTAGAGGCCCGTGGACCTGCCCCAGGGGTCGAAGTTGGAGACGAACGACTGAACAGCGACCAGAATTCCAATCGTGGCCAGCGCAAAATAAGCGCCGCGCAACCGCAGGATACCGAGGCCGAACAGCAGCGCGCAAAGGCTGACGGCTACCCCCGCAAGCAGCGCTGACAGCAATAGGTTCCAGCCTCGGACGGTCGCCAGGTAGAGTCCGATGTAGCCCCCAAGCCCGTAAAAGACGATGTGTCCAAAGTTGACGTACCCGGTGTAGCCGATCATCAGGTTCAGATTGCTGGCCAGAATGACGGCCACTGCCACCAGGATGAGGTCTTCGCGCATCGAAACGTTGTTGCCATGCAGCGGAACCGCAATCATCAGGCCGGCGAAGATCAGAGTCAGCCAAAACACCGGGCGGCGGAAAATCATGCGGTGGCCCTCCTCCCGAATATGCCGCGAGGGAAGGCCACGAGCACAACCACGAACAACCCGAACTCAATCAGCGGGATCCAACTGACCGCGATGAAGGGTGTCACCGCACCCTCCAGCAAGCCGAGCAGAATCCCGGCGGCCAGCGCACCGAGAGGCTTACCCAGTCCGGCCAGGACGGTGACCACGAAACTCTTCATTTGGTAAGTTGCACCGGAGAGAATGGTAAAGGGGAACAAGGTCGAGACCAGGGCGCCGGAAGACGCCGCCAGCGCAATGCCAATTGCAAAGGCGAGGGCCAGCACCATGGTCGAGGAAACGCCCATTAATTCGGCCGCTTCGCGATCGTCCGCCACGGCCCGGATGGCCTTGCCCGCCCGGGTGCGATACAGGAAAAGTTCCAGCGCCAGCGCGATCACTACGGCCGCGGCCGCCGCGGCCATGTGGTTTCCGGTGAATGTGTACGCGCCGACGGTGATGCCCCGCAGAGTGAAGTTGACGTTGTAGGGACTGGTGCTCCAGATTGCGGTACCGATCCCAATAATGATCATGTTGACGGCGAAGGTCGACAACAGGCTCGCCAACTCCGGCCGATCGATGACCCAGTGCACGGACGTCCAGTAAATGATCAGGCCCAGGACCAGCCCCGCTGCAATGATGGGCAGCAGCAGGAGGTAGGCGTTGATTGGGAAGGCGGCGAACAGCAGATACATGCCAAACATGCCCAGCGCTATGACTGCGCCGTGGGTAAGATTGATGACATCCATCACTCCCCAGATCAGACTTAAGCCCATTGCGGCCAAGCCGTAAACCGCCCCGATGAGCACGCCGTCAATCATGGAAGCCAGAATGCCGGACATTTCTCTCCCCACGCGCCACACGCGCACACAGCTTGAAGTGTTTTCTTGCAGTGCCTTTTAGTGAATCGGATAAACCAGGCTGGCGCTCTTCGCCGCCAGCGGCCAAACCACTTGCTTGACCGGCTTGCCCGACTTGTCCTTTTGCCACTGGGCCAGGACCATGGCGTGTCCTACCTGCAGACCATGTTCGTTGGCTGCCGTCGAAAACTTCGTCCGCCCGTAAAACGTCGTGATGTCGGTCTTGTTCAGAGCGTCCGCTACCTTGGCCGTATCAGTGCCGCCAGCCTGCTCGATGGCGCGTTGCAGAATCAGTCCGGAAGCGTAACCACCGGCCGATTCGTAGCTGGGCGCGTCATTGTATTTTGCGGTGTACGCTTTGGCGAAGTCCGCGCCGCTGGGCCCGTACTGCACTTTGAACGTCACTTGCGGCTCCCACTGCGACGGCACGATCACACCGACCGCCGCATCGCCCAGTTCGGGCCACTTCGGACTGTCGGGCGCCACCAGCAAGGCGATCATCTTGACTGGAACCTTGTGTTCGTAAAGTTGCTTGGCCAGGGTCGAGCCATCGGCATAGTGTCCGCCCCCCATCAGCACCGTGGCCTTCGAGGCGATCACTTTGTCGATGATGGCGCTGAAATCCGTCGTGTTGGGAGCGTACCTCTCGCTGAAAACCACATTCATTCCGATCTGTTGCGCGTAGGCCGTCGCGGGATCCAAGACAGAATTCGAGAAAGAGGCATCCTCATAAACGAACGCGACGGTCGCCTTTGGATCCCTGGACTTCAAGGCGTCCAGCGCTCCCTTCAGGTATTCCGCTCCTGGGGTGAACATCTGGAAGAGGTAATGGTTGCCCAGCGTGTAGGTTTTGCCTTCCGCCGCGCCCGTAGTGAGCATGATCTTGCCGTATTGCTCAGTGATGATTGACGCGGTCGCGGTCAGGCCGGAGGAATAGGGACTGAACAGAAAGTCTGCGTTGTCTTGCAGGATCATCCGCGAATACAGTTGCTGCACCCGCTTGCCATTCGACTCGTCATCGTAGCTGACGAACTGTACCTTGTAGTTCTTGCCACCCGCCTTGATGCCGCCAGCGGCGTTTACCTGATCGCGCCACAGTTCGAATCCGCGGTATTGCTCGGTCGAGTCCACGTTCAACGCGCCTGTCTTGGACACGGTAAGGCCGATGGTAATGTTTTGTTGTGCCTGGCCTGCGGCGAGTGCAGAAAGGAGGAGAACAACAGCGAAATAGAAGGTCTTCATGGTTCTACACCGCTCATTGAATTGATATGCGCGCAAGGATACCATGCGCTGCCGCTGCATCTGTCTTAATCCTTGTTGGCTGGCTTCCTTCGGGCATCCAACAAAGCCCTGGCCCATAGTGATGGCCGTCACAATCAAGTGTGACCCGCATCGCCGGGACCGGCCCGCCGATCTGCTACACCTGTTGAAACAGGGCCCATTTCCTCGCAGGAGCTAACTATGGCGGAGCAGCAATTATCCAAACAAACCAAGATGGCCATGATGTCCCAGTTTCTGGGCTTCATGCTCGACGCTTACGACATGGCGCTCGTGCTTGTCATGGCGCCAATCCTAGTCAAAGTTTTCGTATCCCCCAAAGGCAGTGCGGCCTGGCAATACATCGTGATCGTCTTCACGTATTCCATCACCATGGCTGCCCGGCCGATCGGTTCCGCGATCTTCGGACGCTTCGCCGACAAAATCGGCAGACGCTTCCTGCTGGTGCTGACCATCGGCGGCGTGGGCGTGATGTCGCTTCTCGGGGGCTTTCTGCCCACCTACGCACAGATCGGCGTCTGGGCGTATGTGATCTTTTGCGTGCTTCGCTTGTTTATGGGGATTTTCTTCGGCGGCGAATATGCGGTTGGCCACACCTTCGCGATTGAATACGCTCCCCAGAAGAGGCGCGGTGCGATCGGGGGCTTCATTCAATCCGGCTTCCCGCTGGGTTACGTCTTCGCCTCCCTGGTCTTTGCGCTGATTTCCTTCCTGACCACCAAGGAAGCCATGGCCGCCTACGGCTGGCGCATCGCATTCATGACCGGTGTAGTTCCCGTCTTCCTGGCGCTTTATATCCGGAAGAACCTCCACGAGTCGCCGGAATTTGAAAAAGCCAAGGCCAAAGGCACTATCGAGAAGTCGCCTTTCCTAAACCTTTTCAAGCGTCCACAATTGTGGGACTTTCTGCAGGTCTTCTTCTTCATGACCGGCTTGTTCCTCACTGATTACTCAGTGTATGGATTTCTGCCCAACATTCTTACCTTGAAGGGCCGCGGCTTCGATACCACCACCTACAGCCTGATCTATGGCTTCGCTCTCTTCATGGCGTTCGTTGGCTACAACTTCTACGGCTGGCTGTCAGACAGGACGGGAAGAAAGATCCTCACTCAGTGGTATTGCGTCTTCCTGGTCGTGTTTGGCGTTCCCGTTTTCTACGTGCTGTACCACGCTGCTATCGAACGCAATCTCTGGATGGCAGTGGCCGGCACGGTGATGGCGGCCATGCTTAAGCTTGCCTGGGGCGTGGTTCCCGCGTATCTCTGCGAGCGATTCCCTACCGGGCGGCGCGCTGCCGGAGTCGGTTTCGGCTACTCCTCGGGCGCTCTGCTGGGAGCATGGTTCAGCGTTTACGTATGGTGGGCCCACAAGATCCCGTTTATCGCTAATATCGAGAAACAGGACATGTGGCTCTCGCCTGCAGTGATTCTGACCGTCGGCGCTGTCATGACGTTTGGCAGCCTGTTGTTCTCGCCTGAAACCAAGGACCTTCACCTCGACGAAGTCGGAGAAAAGAAACGGGCTGTCAAGACGACTGAAGCGGCTCCTGAACCCGACAACGGTACTGGTTTCTTAGCGGTGACCGTATAGAGCCTCTGGCAAACACGCACTGCAATCGACGCCACGGCTTTGGCCGTGGCGTTTGTCCTTGCGAGTGCCTGGGCGGGGGCGGTCAATGGCGAATCCGATCCGGATCGCAGATGTCTGCAATGGAAAATAAGGGAACCTTCTTGGCCTCGCCGGGAAATAATTGATAAGCAGCCAAACGTTGCGGACCTAAGTTTGCGCGGGCGTGGCGCAGCATTTGACAAAACTTTACATCGCTTTACCAGACTTAACGGTCGAAAGAGCGCAATCGGGGTTTCAACCAACGACAGACAAACTGTCGAGGAGGAATTAAAATGAAGAGCAGTTCTTGGAAGTTTGCTGTGGCGCTTGTGGCCGTGGTCTTGTGCGGCACATTGATGATCAGCTACGCGCAGCAGACGGACAACACCGGTCCCAACCCTGCTTGGGCGGGCCATCGCCATGGCGACCACATGGGGTACATGGTCAAGGCATTGAACCTGACCGACGCCCAGAAGGCACAGGTCAAGTCCATTATTCAGGCCAACCGCGCCAGCACTCGTCCGCTGATGCAGCAATTGGAGCAGAACCGTCTGGCGATGCTGACGGCCACTTCCGGCGGCGCATTTAATCAGGCGCAGGTGACCACGCTGGCCAACCAGCAGGCGCAGTTGACGGCCCAACTCTCGGTCCAAAAGCAATCCATCCACAGCCAGATCTACAACCAGGTGCTGACGCCCGAGCAGCGCGCCACCGCCGACCAGATGCGCCAGAAGCAGATCACGCGCATCAATGAGCGGCTGCAGAAGTTGTCGCAATCGGGAGCCGAAACTCCGGCACAATAACACCGCACGTTCATCGTCGTGCGCTCCAAGGGCGGTCCCTCAAGGGCCGCCCCTCCGCTTCTTCAGCACTCAAAACTGAAAACTACTCAGCGTTTCCCAAATCAGACTGCATGTAATAGTTCTGTCATTTCGCACGGAACACGTCCCACGTCACGGAAATTTCGCGCGCTTACTCCTACGATGCAGTCATGGTTACAACAGCAAACTCTGATTCGGTTCCTCTGCATCCCAAAGGCACTCGCGCGTGCGTTTTGTTGAGCTCGGTGTTCGGTCCCTACGCGCGCGACGACGAATTCGGCAGCCGCTCCATCAATCCCATGGAGCTGTATCACAACCAGGTCACGCGCGCGCAGGGCAGCTTTTCGCTGCGCATGTTCCATCGCTCCTGGGGCCTGATGATGATCCAGCGCAACATTTCCGCTCCCAGCACGCTGCTCGACTTCCCTACCCTCGAGCGCTTCGAGCGCGAACTGACCTCAACCGAATACGACATCGTCGGCATCTCCGGCATCATCCCGAATTTCGGAAAGGTGCGCGAAATGTGCCGTCGCGTGCGCCAGCTCTCGCCCAAGTCCACCATCATCGTCGGTGGGCACGTTGCCGCCATTCCGGGACTCGACAAGTTGATTGACGCCGACCACATCGTGCGCGGCGAGGGCATCGCATGGATGCGGCGCTATCTCGGCGAAGATCCCTGCGCCCCGATTGAGCATCCCGAAATTCTCTCCGGCTTCGGCTGCCCGCGTGCTCGGCATGCGCCTGCCCGACAGCACGCGCGATACCGCAGCCACCATCATTCCGTCGGTCGGATGTCCCATGGGATGCAACTTCTGCACCACGTCAGCCTTCTTCGGCGGCAAAGGCAAGAGCGTGCACTTTTACGAATCCGGAGACCAGCTCTTTGAAGTCATGGAGCACATGGAGCACGCAATGAACGTCCGGTCGTTCTTCATGATGGACGAAAATTTCCTGCTCAACCGGCCGCGTGCCATGCAACTGCTGGAGCGCATGAAAAAGTTCGGCAAGAGCTGGTCGCTGTACGTTTTCTCCTCGGTGAACGCCATCCGCAAGTACACCATGGAAGAACTGGTGCAGCTCGGCATTTCGTGGATCTGGCTCGGCCTCGAATCGCCGAACTCAAGCTACGCGAAGCTGCACAACGCTGACACTCAGTCGCTCGCTGCCGAGTTGCGGCAGCACGGCATCAAGCTGCTGGGCTCGACCATCGTCGGCCTGGAGCACCACACGCCGGAGAACATTCAGCAGGAGATCGAATACGCAGTCTCGCACTGTACCGACTTCCATCAGTTCATGCTCTACACGCCGGTGCCAGGCACGCCGCTGTTCCAGCAGATGCAGGACGAAGGCCGCATGCTCGACGGCATCGACCTCGCCGACATTCACGGCCAGTTCAAATTCAACTTTGAGCACGCCGCCATTTCGCGCGACGACTCCAAGCGGCTTCTCGATTGGGCCTTCCGCTTCGATCTAGAGCGCAACGGGCCCAGCCTGTTTCGGATTTGCGAGACTACCTTTCAGGGGTGGAAGCGATACCACGACCATCCTGACCTGCGCGTGCGCGAGCGCATCGCCAACGAAGCCGCCAAGCTGCGCACCACCTACGACGCCGCTCTCTGGGTCATGGAAAAACGACTCAAGGGCACAAACGCAACCGTGTCCGCCAGGATTCGCGAGCTGCGCCGCGATATCGAACACGAGTTCGGCGCTGCCACACGCCTGCTGCGAACCCTCATCGGCCCGGTGCTGCTCTGGGCCTCAAAGCGCGAAGACAAGCGCCTCGCCAAAGGCAAGACCTACGAGCCGAAGACATTTGTGGATCGGCGGAATTGGGTGGAAGCATAACTACGCGGTCTCAATCTTGGCCTCGTCTTCCAGACCAAGTTCCTTGATCGCCATCTCCCGCATGCGGAACTTCTGCATCTTGCCGGTGACGGTGAGCGGAAACTCCTCGACGAATTTGATGTAGCGCGGGATCTTGAAACGCGCGATTTTGCCTTCGCAGAACTGGCGAACGTCGTCGCCGGTAAGGGTCGCGCCGCGCTCCAGCTTGATCCACGCCGCCACCTGCTCGCCATACTTGCGATCAGGCACCCCAATCACCTGCGCTGCGCTGATTCCCGGGCAGGTGTAAAGGAATTCTTCTATCTCACGCGGTGAAATGTTTTCTCCGCCGCGGAGGATGACGTCCTTAGCGCGGCCGGTGATTTTGAAGTACCCGCTGACATCCATCACCGCCAGGTCGCCCGTGTGCAGCCAGCCAGCGGCGTCGATGACCGCTTTGGTCGCCGAATGATTGTTGTAGTAGCCCTTCATGACGTGGTAGCCGCGCGTGCATAGCTCGCCCGGTTCGCCAACGGCCACGGTCTTCCCGTCCAGTGGATTGACGATCTTCACTTCGGTATGCGGCAGCACCTTGCCGATGGTGGTCACGCGCAGCTCGATAGGGTCATCGGTCGTGGTCTGGGTGATCACCGGGGAAGCTTCCGTCAGTCCGTAGGCGATGGTCATCTCGCCGCAGTGCATCTGCGTCACCACGCGTTTCATGATTTCGATAGGGCACGGCGAGCCCGCCATGATTCCGGTGCGCAGCGAACTCAGATCAAACTTCGAGAATTCCGGATGCTCCAGCTCGGCGATGAACATGGTCGGGACGCCATGCAGCGCGGTGCAGCGCTCCTCCGCCACCGCCTGCAAGGTGGCCTCGGCATCGAAATACGGAGCGGGCACAACCATGGTTGCGCCCGTCACCACACATGCCACGTTCGACATCACGGTGCCGAAGCAGTGATAGAACGGCACCGGAATGCACAGCCGGTCGCGGGGTGTGAAGCGCATGGCATCGGCGACCAGCATCGCATTGTTCACGATATTGTGATGAGTAAGCGTGACGCCCCTCGGCAGGCCGGTTGTGCCTGATGTGTACTGAATATTGGCGGGATCATCGAAATCGAGGCTGGCTTCGCGCTCGCGCAGTTGCTCGATGGGAATGTCGTCTCCCATCCCCAGCACCTCGTTCCAGTCGAGCATTCCCGTTGGGACCTCAACGGGTGGCTGTTCGGCGGGATCAGGCGAGTTCGTGCCTATAAAGATAATGCGGCGTAACTCCGGCAACCTTGCGGAACGAAGTTCGCCGAATCCTGAACTCTCGCTTTCCGGACAAACCTCGCGCACAACCTGCACATAGTCGTTGTCGCGAAACCCCTGGATCAGCACCAGCGTCTGGCATTGCGACTGGTGCAGCGCATATTCCAACTCTACGGAGCGGTTCGCAGGATTGATATTGACCAGAATGGCTCCGACTTTGGCGGCGGCGAACTGGGTCACGACCCACTCTGCGCAGTTGGTCGCCCAGATACCAACGCGGTCGCCCCGCTGTATTCCCAGTGCCAGAAGGCCGCGGGCGGCGCGTTCCACTTCGTCGCGCAATTCGGAGTAGCTGTAGCGTTTCCGCTGATGCCGGACTACCAGCGCATCGTTATCTGGATGCGCAGCGGCAGTGTCATCGAGCCCTTCGCCGATGCATTTGCCGAGCAGCGGGACAGTTGCTGCCCCGCACGAGTAGCTCAGCTTGCGTGCGTTAGGGGTTGCAGTTTCCACGTGGATGAGTGACCTCCATCATCGAAATTTCCTATTTCGGGAGCCAGCATCCGCGTTGTGTCGCCCCCCTCCCCCTCTACCATTATTCTTTGCAATCAGTCGATTGCGCGGATTTTCCATGCAAAATATTGAGCCCCATAGACTTATCACATAATCTTGATTCGCAAGGACTTACACTGGCTGATCTGGGACTTCTTGGCTCGACTTGCCCCTCCCCCATCTGTCATTAATTATTTTAAATCAACATCTTGCGCAGATTTCGCGTGCAAAATCTTGATTCCTCGATACTTATTGCATAATCTTCATTCGGAAAGACTTAGCAGCGAGCCTCCTTTATGCAACCCGAATGTCAAAGATCCCTTCAGTCACATCGTCCCCCCGGGAGATATCGCACCCCTGCACCACTTCTGTGGCCAGACCTTGGTCCGTCAAGGCATTGCCTGTCCCGCCAGCTTCACGCTAGTACAGGTTGGAGGCACGGGGCAAGGAAATTGCACGGGGGTGAGGTTAAGAATTGTGAAGCCGTTCCAAAGTGGGAACACCAACGTCCCGCGAGTGAGTAGAGGAGCTTTGTGCCGCCGGCTGAAGCCGGCTCCAATTCATAAAAATCAGCTACCTGCAGCCTGGACAACCCCAGAATTGTCATCCCGACCGAGGACTTTAGTCGGAGCGGAGGGATCTGCGGTTGTCCCGTGCCGCCGACTAAAAAGAACCGGGCTTCAGCACGGGCTGAAGCCCTATATTGTCAAAAAGCATTTCTTGACGCGGGCTTTGGAAGGCCCGCTCTACAACAAACTTCCCTTACAGCGCCGCGCATACCGCCTTCACTTCGGTGTACATCTCCAATACTTCGTGGCCCATCTCGCGGCCCCAGCCCGATTGCTTGTATCCGCCGAAGGGCAGCGCCGCGTCGAAGACGTTGTAGCAGTTGATCCACACCGTGCCGGCGCGGAGCTTGTTGGCGATCCGGTGCGCCTTCTTGATGTCCCGCGTCCACACCGCCGCCGCCAGCCCGTACTCGCTCTGGTTAGCTTCGGCCACCAGCTTGTCCTCATCGCTGAACGGCATGGCGCAAACCACCGGCCCGAAGATCTCCTCGCGGATGACCTTCATGTTGGGATTGGTCTTCACCATCACCGTCGGCTCGACAAAGTACCCGCCGCCTGGCTTTTTGTGTCCACCGACCACCGCCTCAGCGCCCTCCTTGAATCCGCTCTCCAGGTAGCTGGTGACGCGATTCAACTGTTCTTCCGAGACCAGCGGGCCCATATCGGTTTCGGGATCAAATCCGGGTCCGACCTTGATCTTCTTGGCCTCGTCGGCCACGCCGCTGACCACGTTATCGAACATGCTCTTCTCGATGTACAGGCGCGAGCCCGCACAGCAGCACTGGCCGTGATTAAAGAAGATAGCGCTTGCAGCGCCGGGAATCGTCGATTCCATGTCGGCATCGTCAAAGACGATATTCGGTGACTTGCCGCCCAGCTCAAGCGAAACCTTCTTCAGATTACCCGCCGCGGCCTGCACGATGAGCTTGCCGACTTCGGTCGAGCCGGTAAACGCGATCTTGTCAACATCAGGATGCGCCGCCAGCGCGGCACCCGCCGTCTCTCCGTATCCGGGAACGACGTTGACCACGCCGTCCGGGAAACCAGCCTCGGCGATCAACTCAGCCAGCAACAGCGCGCTGAGCGGGGTCTGCTCTGCCGGCTTCAGCACCACCGTACAACCGGTAGCCAGCGCCGGACCGAGTTTCCACGCCGCCATCAGCAGCGGGAAGTTCCAGGGAATAATCTGCCCAACCACGCCAACCGGCTCGCGCCGCGTGTAGGCGAAGTACTTGGGCGAGAAAGGAATGGTGTTGCCTTCGATCTTGGTTGCCCATCCCGCCATGTAGTGGAAAAGGTCAACCGCCAGCGGCACATCGGCAACGCGCGCAATCGCCAGCGGCTTGCCGTTGTCAAGACTCTCGATCTGTGCGAACTCCTCAAGGTGCTTCTCGATCAGGTCGCCCAGCTTCCAGATGAGCCGTCCTCGCTCCGACGCACTCATCGTCGGCCACGGACCGCTATCAAAAGCTTTGCGGGCCGCTTTCACTGCGCGATTGATGTCTTCGCGATCGCCTTCGGCAATCTTGGCCATCACTTCACCCGTCGCCGGGTTATACGAAGGAAACGTCTTGCCGGAAGCCGCTTCCACCCACTTTCCATCAATGAACATCTTGCGCGGCTTGCCGACGAACGCCTGTACCGCGCTATGCATCTGTGGTGCTACTGCAGTAGCCATGTTGGACCTCCATCTTGCAGTTTTCGCTATTTTGAATTTTGAACTCCAGAGCTCGTTTCAAAACCAGATCTGTAACAGGGCGGGACTTCAGTCGTACCGCTGACCATCTGCTGACCGTCTCAAGATCAAGATAACGGCTTCAGCGGCTGTGAACAGGGGCTAAAGCCCCGGCGGAGAAGCACGTTCTTCGGCACGGCTGAAGCCGTGCCCTGATACGAATCGAATTACGAAACACGCTATAGGAACGATGAGACCTGCTTTGCGATTAGGCACTCGCTGCGGAACGTCGTCGCGCGGCCCTGGCGCAGAAGTTTATCAGAAGCCGGCAGGCCATGCGTGTAAAAACCGAGCAGGCGGCCCACATCCGCTCATCGCGTTCAGTCTGTTACCATCAGCGCTGCATGGCTGCGCAAACCATCGCCGACGTCATCTCGGCGCTCGACACCATTGTTCAGCAGTCCTATGACAATGCCAGCCGTCTCGGCTACTTCGCCGCACTCTATCGCCGGGTAACGTGCGCCGTGCGTGACGGTCTAAGCAGCGGCCGCTTCTCCAACGGACCGCTGATGGAGCAGCTTGACGTGGTCTTCGCGTCGCGCTACCTCGATGCGCTCGCCACATTCCAGGCTGGCAAAGCGGCGACTCGAAGCTGGATGCTCGCCTTTCGCGGCTGCGACGATGCCAACCTGCTCATCCTGCAACAACTGTTGTCGGGCATGAATGCGCACATCAACCTCGACCTAGGTATTGCCGCCGCGCAAACCTGTCCGGGCGATCAACTTCCGCAATTAAAGCCTGACTTCGACGAGATCAATAACGTCTCTGGCGGACCTGGTCGGCACCGTCCAAACCGAGATAGCCGCCGTTTCTCCCCTGATCGGCGATCTGGAAAAGATCGGCCTGCGCGACGAAACCTCCGTCACCAACTTCAGTATCCAGGCCGCGCGCGACACCGCCTGGTTCACCGCCCAGCGCCTGGCCGGCGAACCTTCCTTCTTGCACGATGTCACCATTGATGCGCTCGACCTTGCGGTTGCCATCAAAGGCCAGGTGATTCTCCACCCGCTTGCCGGCCGTGAAGGTTTGCGGATTATTCAGCAGGCCGAGGTCAAGGACGTTCGTCGCGTGATCGAAGTGCTATCGCAAAGCACATCCGCTGCGCAGGCAGCGAGCGCAAGCTGATCGGACGTGGGGAACTCTACCCGCCGCTGGCTTGCGCGCGGGCCTGCTCGACGCTGGGAGCAAAAGAGAAGATCTGCTCAACCTTCGTTACCTTCAACGAGGTCAGCAAGCGATCGTTGGCGCCCACCAGCACCAGCTTCCGGCCCGAACCCTGGCGCGAAATTTGCGCACCCACCAGGCATCCGATGCCGGCCGAGTCGATGTACGGCATGTCGGCTACATCCAGAATCAGGAGATTGGAAGTGTCCGCCCGGACCATTGTCTGCAAGGGAAAGAAGTTCCCCAGCAAAAGCGGACCGTGGAGACGAAGCACCACGCTGCCGCTGGGATCGTCAACTTTCTCTATCTCTAAGGGCTTTTCCTGCATAAGTGTTTTATCTTACAACGCCGTTTGCGACGCAAGGTTAATTTTTGGTTACGGCGACTTTCGTACTTGAACGGCGGCTGACGAGTTGGCGGAGTACGTTACTGAGGCTGTCGCTCGCCCACATTCGGCGGCGTCATGTTATCGGGCTTCGAGTTCGCAGCAGCAGGAACGTGATAAGGAACAGTCGCGCTCGCGTTGTGCGCGGTGGTGTTCGCCGTCGTTGTGGAAGCCGGATGCGCTCGCGCTGTGGGCTGCTGCGAAGTCTGGTGTTTCGCCGGCGCAGGCGGATGGTACACATGATGATCGCGCCCGTAATACCGCTGTGCAGGCAGCGAGACCGCGAAGAACAAAATCGCGGTTACGACGAGCAGTCGAACTGAGCCGGAGCTACGCATACCTGGGAAGAATCGTGGAACTGCCACGATTTTACGACATGCCGCCTTTCTGACCAATAGAAAGTTACAGCCGGGCTTGCTACTTTCGCGGTAGCCGCCGTTTCGCGGCCTTGTCTGGCACCTTAGCGCTAGCTCGCCCGAACCGGTGCTCAAAGGCCTTCATGTCAACTCGCCTCCCGCGAAAGCGAATGCCTTCCGATTCCAGCAGGAAGCGCTGTTCCATCCCCAGCTCGCCCCGCAGGGAAATTCGCCCGCCAGAGCCTAACACGCGCTGCCACGGTAGACCGTCCACCTGCTTGAGGACGCGCGCAACATGACGCGCGCATCGCGGATATCCCGCAGCCGTCGCAACGGCGCCATAGCTGCTGACGCGCCCACGCGGTATCCGGCGAATGGCTTTGCTGATCGCCGCAACCATCGGCGAGCTTCCCGCGACGCCCAGGCCGTGCGCGCGGCGGAGTTGTAGCGGCGGCTCGCGCTTTGCTTGCGGTGTCATTGGTCACGTTAAGATAGCATTATGCCCGAGACCAGCCGCGACCCCGAAGCGCGCTTCTCCGACCGCGCGCAGGACTACGCCAAGTATCGCCCGCATTACTCACCCGACGTTGTTCACGCTTTGCAGCAAGCTTGCGGCCTGCGGCCTGGGCACGTCATCGCCAACGTCGGCTGCGGGACAGGTCTTCTGGCCGAGATCTTCCTCGACAATGGCAACCGCGTCATGGGCGTCGAACCCAATCGCGAGATGCGCCTCGCCGGCGACGATTATCTCGCCGCCTATCCAAACTTCAGCATGGTTGACGGCAGTGCCGAAGCAACAAGCTTGCCCGACGCAAGCGTAGACTTCATCGTCGCCGGTCAGGCCTTCCATTGGTTTCGTCCCGACGAGACGCGGACCGAGTTCGCGCGCGTTCTCAAGCCGAAAGGCTGGGCGGTTCTCGTCTGGCACGATCGCAACGTTGACTTGACGCCGTTCCTGCGCGCCTACGAAGCCTTTATCCTGCGCCATTCCATCGACTACGAACATGTCACCCACAAGTATCTGGCCAGCTACGCGGCGCTGGAGCGCTTTTTCTCGCCCAACAAGATGAACCTGATCCAGCAGCACAACCAGCAGGGGCTCGACTTCGACGGACTGCGCGGCCGCCTGCTTTCGTCGTCCTACATTCCCAAGTCCGGCGAGAGCTACGAGGCCATGTCGCACGAACTGCCGCGACTGTTCTCTTCTCACGCCGCCGATGGCCAAGTCGTCCTGCAGTACGACACCAAGATTTACTTCGGGCACCTCGACCGCTGAGCGCGGATCTCATCCCGAGCGAGGATTTCAGTCGTCAAGATCGTCCGCGCGACGAGGTCGCAGCCTCGACCGAGGAGTCGAGCGACCTGCTTTTCGGCACTTCGCGCCTGTAAATCAGCGTCGCTGACAGCGCAAGCTCCTTGATCCGGCCGTACTTAGAATCAATAACTTAGGCATGAATGCTCGCAAGCATTTGAGCCGCAATGACTTGTAGGTAGTGTATTGTTGGGCAAGGACTTAGCTGTCAAATAACGGCGACGTTAGGACATAGAACACCTAGAAAGCTAGTTTCCTAGGCATGCAAGCATGTCCCCGATCTGACAACTGGCTACTGACTACTTGACAACTGCTTCGGGTGCGGCCACCGAACACACAATCAAGATCGTCCTAGCACATCGGTGGCCCTGCGCCGGCTTCTCGTAAGTGGATGGGTCGCGCTTGCATGCGATGTTTTGAAGGGGCATGGCCTGAGGCCGGACCCGTTCTATTGCCAGCCCGCAGGGCGGCACAATCGTGGCCCAGGAGGTAACTCCTGGGTTGGCGAATCTCATCAACCCGAGTCCCCCGGGGACGGCACAATTCGTCCAACAACGCGCGAAACCTGTGCCACCCCTGCAGGGGTTCGGGTTCTTGACCAACTCTACCCAGGGCTCATAGCCTGCCCTGAGCGCAGCCGAAGGGCCCTAAGCTAAAACAAATGCCGCCCTGCGGGCTGACTCGCCGTGACTCGCATCCGCCTGACCGCTATTCACTAACCCCTATTCCCTGCTTTTCAGGTTTCCAGCGTATAGCGCGTGGCGGCCAGACGGTACATGCGGCGCCAGACCAGGCGGTTGATGGTCACGACGACGAGGGCCATGACGATGGTCGAGGCGAGCAGCAGATCGAAGTTGCCGGAGTCGGTGGCGCGCGAGATGGTCGCGCCCAGGCCGACGGTGGTGTAGGTCTGGTCCTTGAGGTGTTGATACTCGGCGACGATGCTGGCGTTCCAGGCGCCGCCGGAAGCGGTGACCAGTCCAGTGACGAGGTAAGGAAAGATGCCGGGCAGGATTAGTTTGCGCCAGCGTTCTCCGCGGGTGAACTTGCATATCGACGATACTTCTTTCAGGTCGGTCGGAATCGCCATTGCGCCGGCGATGACGTTGAAGAGGATGTACCACTGCGTTCCCAGCAGGAGAAGCAGGATGGAACCGAGCCCTAAGCCGCCGCCAATTCGGATGAGCACCAGCATGACGATGGGAAACAGCGCGGTTGCCGGCACCGAAGCCGCAATCTGCGCCAGCGGTTGCGCGATGCGCGACAGCTTGGGATTGAATCCGATGGCGACGCCTGCGGGAATTGTCCAGGCTGCGCCGATGGCGAGTGCCAGCAGCACACGCAGGAAGGTCGCGCCAGCGCCGGTCAGCAGTTCGCGATAGTCGCCGCCGTTCAAGCCGGTGAGCATGGCGATGGCCCGCGTCACGGCGTACAGCACGGCGAGTACGGCCACCAGAGCGATCGCGCGGCCAGTCCAGACCTTCCAGGGAGCTGGCGGAGTGTCGTCCTCAGCGCCGTGATAAAGGCGCGCGAAGTGAAGCGCAACGCGCTCCTGCAACGGCCGGATGGTCTTCTTGCGCAGCCGCCGCAGTCCACGCGAGGCTTCAAGGACATTGAGGAACCACGAGCGCGGCGCGTCGGCGCTCTCGACCTGTTCCATTTTGAATTTTTCCGCCCATGCGATTACTGGCCGCCAAATAATCTGGTCGAGCAGCACGATGACCGCGATCATGGTTCCAACGCCCCACAAAATCGCTTCGGTGTCGCCTGCACTGGCCGCGGTTTGCAGATACGAACCGAGTCCCGGCAGGCGAAAATCGCGGTCGCCGAGGACGAACATCTCGCACGCCATCAGGAAAAACCAGCCGCCTGCGACCGACATCATGGAGTTCCAGACCAAGCCGATGGCAGCGTAGGGCAACTCGAACTGCGTGAAGCGCTGATACCAGTTGAAGCGGTAGATCTTGGCAGCCTCGCGCATGTCGCGTGGAATGCTCTTCAGCGACGAGTAGAAACTGAATGCCATGTTCCAGACTTGTCCGGTGAAGATGAGCAGGATTGCGCCCATCTCGACGCCGATCTGGTGGCGTGGAAACAGCGCGACCATTGCCAGCATTACGCCGGGCAGAAAGCTGAGCACAGGAATCGATTGCAGAATGTCGAGCAGCGGAATCATGATGCGCTCAGCGCGCGGGTTGTAGGCGGCAACGTAGCCATAAACCAGCGTGAAGGCGAGCGAGAGAACGTACGCAACCGTGATGCGCAGCAGCGAATACGCCGCGTAAACCGGAAGCTTCGTGGGATCGCGCGAAATCTCGATGTGAGGATTGAATGGCCCGAACCAGCTCCGCGCCAGCACCAGCACGACATAGAAGATCGAAAGGCCGGCGGCAAAGATGACGAAGTCGGTGAGCACCGACCAGGTTTGTGCCGGAAGCAGCGACCACGGTCCCTTACCCAGAATGCGGATGGGTTGCCACGTGCTGCGCGCCATCAGGCCTCGCCCAGAATCGACACCGAATCTGCGTCGGCTTCTTCGCGGTGGAACAGGCGGTTGGTCTCGGAGTCGTAGTCGAAGATTTCGGCGTAGCGTCCCCAGTTCAGCGCGGTCTCGAACTGGCGCTCGACTTCGTCGGTGCTGAAGTGCTCGTCGAGAATGTCGCGGAAGAATTCCTCGCCGATGGCGTGGTCGCGCTTGGCGTGCAAGGTGTTCTCGATGAGCCGCAGGATGGCAACGTGCTTGAGCGCGGCGTCGCGGAAGATTGCTTTCTGCGTCTGGATGTCGGCTTCACCGAAGCGGCGGCCTTCCGGCGTGATTTCGACGTCGCCCTCGTGCAGCACCGCGAAGCCGAGCATCACCGAAGCGTCCACGATGGGCAGCAGGTCGTCCACGTCCATGGCAAGCTCGTCGGCCAGCTTGTAGAGATCGTCGCGGCCGCCGCGGTCGGCGAGCAACTCCATGAAGCCGGCGATTCCACCCGGACGCGCATGCGGCAGCATCTGGAACTTGGTGCGCTCGCGCGGTTGGCCGTCGCCCGGCTGCGCCGGCTTGCCGGGAACTACAGCCTGTTCATCCGGACGCGTCAGCGTCTTGTAGATGTAATCGACGTACGCCAGAAAGCGTGGCGCCTTGCGATCGCGATATTGCGGAATGTCAATCTCGAAGTCGGAGCGAATGCGCCCCGGATTGCGGCCCAGCACGATGACGCGGTCGGCCAGCAGCACAGCCTCCTCGATGTTGTGGGTCACGACGAAGATGGCCGTCGTCGGCATCTTCTTGCTGAGCCATAGCTCCAGCAGTTCGGAACGGAGGTTTTCCGCGGTGAGGACATCGAGCGCCGAGAAAGGCTCGTCCATGAAGAGCACTTCGGGCTCAACGACGAGAGCGCGCGCAAACCCGACGCGCTGCTTCATTCCGCCAGAGAGTTCCTTCGGATATGCCGTCTCGAAGCCGTCGAGACCGACGGTGTCGATCATCTTCAAAGCGCGCTTGTGGCGCTCGATCGCGCCCATGCCCCGCGCTACCAGCGGCGCCTCGACGTTCTCCAGCACTGTGAGCCAGGGAAACAGCGCGAAGCTCTGGAAGACGATGGAGACGTTAGGAATCTGGCCGTCCATCGGCTTGCCATGCCACAACACCTCGCCCGGACGACGGCTTCGACAAGCCCGGTCAACATGCGCAGCAGCGTGGATTTTCCCGAGCCGGATGGACCGAGCAGGCAGACGATCTTTCCCGGCGAGACTTCGAGATCGGTCGGCGCAATTACCTCGATCTTGTTGCCGTCGGGTTGCGGGTAATACTTCTCGACGGCGTGCGCTTCAATGATCGCGTCGGACAAAATCGTCTCCTGTGCTTCGGCGCTCCTAGTCTATGGGCTTTCAGCAATCGGGGACAATCGGCAATGCGCGCCTTGTGTGAAAGGAGTGTGAATTTGCCTGATTTACCGCGCCGTCGCTGGCTTCATCTGGTCGAGGGCGAGATTCACCTCCAGCACATTCACGCGCGGCTCGCCGAGAAAGCCAAGCTGCCTGCCTTGGGTGTACTGCCGAATGAGCTCTCGCACTTGATCTTCGCTGAGGCCGCGTTCGCGAGCCAGGCGCGGAACCTGGAATTCAGCCGCTGCAGGCGTGATGTCGGGATCCAGTCCAGAGGCAGAAGTCGTTACCAAATCGATGGGAACCGGCTGCCCGGGATTCTCAGCCTGAAGGCGTGCGACGTCACTTTTCACACGATCAATGAGCTAGTGATTTGTCGGGCCCAGATTCGTTCCGCCGGAGTTGGCGGCGTCATAACCATTCCCCGCTGCCGACGGTCGCGAGTGCAGATAGCCTGGGCCGGTGAATGCCTGTCCGATGATTCGCGATCCGACAATCTGGCCGTTGCGGACGATAAGCTGTCCATTGGCCTTGTCGCGGAAAAGCAGTTGCGCCAGCCCGGTGACCACCAACGGATAAATGACGCCCAGCAGCACCGTGGTGACCATGGTCATGAGAATTGCAATCTTGAGATTCTGCTTCATAGTTTCCTGCCTCTACGCCAGTCCCACACGCGTGATGACCATGTCAATCAGCTTGATCCCGATGAAGGGCACGATGATTCCGCCCACGCCGTAAATCCAGAGATTGCGGCGCAACAGCGCAGCCGCACCCATCGGCCGGTACTTCACGCCGCGCAGCGCCAGCGGAATCAGGGCGATGATGATGATCGCGTTGAAGATCACCGCCGAGAGAATGGCCGACTGCGGTGTTCGCAGGTGCATGATGTTCAGCGCATTCAGCACCGGAAACGTTCCCGCGAACATCGCCGGGATGATGGCGAAATACTTGGCCACATCGTTGGCGATGGAGAACGTCGTCAGCGAGCCGCGCGTCATCAGCAACTGCTTGCCGATGGCGACCACCTCGATCAGCTTGGTCGGATTGGAATCGAGATCGACCATGTTGCCGGCTTCCTTGGCCGCCTGCGTGCCGGTGTTCATGGCCACGCCAACGTCGGCCTGCGCCAGCGCGGGAGCGTCGTTGGTGCCGTCGCCGGTCATGGCCACCAGCTTGCCTTGCGCCTGCTCGCGCCGGATCAGGTCCATCTTGTCTTTGGGCGTGGCCTCGGCGAGAAAGTCGTCCACGCCGGCCTCGCGCGCAATCGCCGCGGCGGTCAGCGGATTGTCGCCGGTGATCATCACCGTCTTGATGCCCATGGCGCGCAGCTGATCGAAGCGCTCCCGCATGCCGCCCTTGACGATGTCCTTCAGGTGAATCACGCCCAGCGCGCGGCCGCTTTTCGGCCACCACCAGAGGCGTGCCGCCGGAGCGCGCAATCTGTTCGACGCTCGGCCTGCACTTCCGTGGGCATCTCGCTGCCGTTCGCCGCGAGATAGCTCGTGATGGCATCGGCCGCGCCTTTGCGAATCTCGTTGCCATTCATGTTCACGCCCGACATGCGCGTCTGCGCGGTGAAGGGAACGAACTCCATCTCGTGCGACGACAGTTCGCGGCCGCGCAGGCCGTACTTCTCCTTCGCCAGCACGACGATCGAGCGGCCTTCGGGCGTTTCGTCCGCCAGCGACGAAAGCTGCGCGGCGTCGGCCATCTCGCCTTCGCTCACGCCGGGAGCCGGAATGAACTCCGCCGCCTGCCGATTGCCCAGCGTGATGGTGCCGGTCTTGTCGAGCAGCAGAGTATCCACGTCGCCGGCGGCTTCGACCGCGCGTCCGGACATGGCCAGCACGTTGTGCTGAATCAGGCGGTCCATGCCGGCAATGCCGATGGCGGAGAGCAGGCCGCCGATGGTCGTCGGAATCAGGCAGACCAGCAGCGAAACCAGCACGAACACCGTCTGCGGAGAGCCGGAGTAGATCGCGAACGGCTGCAGCGTCACCACCGCCAGCAGGAAGATGATCGTCAGGCCGGCGAGCAGAATGTTCAGCGCGATTTCGTTGGGCGTCTTCTGCCGCTCTGCGCCTTCGACCAGGGCGATCATGCGATCGAGGAAGGTCTCGCCGGGATTCGACGTGACCTTTACCTTGATCTGGTCGGAGAGCACGCGTGTGCCGCCGGTCACGGCCGAACGATCGCCGCCGGCCTCGCGAATCACGGGCGCAGATTCGCCGGTGATCGCCGACTCGTCCACCGACGCGACACCTTCGATGATTTCGCCATCCGACGGGACGAATTCTCCGGCCGACGACTACGACCATGTCGCCGGCGCGCAGCTTCGAACTGGGAATCTTGCTCGATCTGGCCATCGTCAACGATGCGGTTGGCAATGGTTTCCGAGCGCGCCTTGCGCAGGGTGTCGGCCTGGGCCTTGCCGCGGCCTTCGGCCATGGCTTCGGCGAAGTTGGCGAACAGCACCGTGAACCACAGCCACAGCGTGATCTGCAGATTGAACCCGAAAGCTGTGCCGCCGCGGAACAGCAGCACCGTGGTGATCACGCTGCCGATCTCCACCACGAACATGACGGGATTGCCCATCATGTGGCGCGGATCCAGTTTGACGAACGAATCCAGGATCGCGCGCGCACGATCTTCCCGTCCCAAACTTTCTTTTTCGAACTCTTGCTTGCCATGTTGTACCCTCAGAAAATCTTTCCTGCTTCCATCAGCAGGTGCTCAAGAATTGGTCCCAGGCTGAGCGCCGGGAAAAATGTCAGCGCGCCGACGATGAGGATCACGCCGATCAGCAGCGCGCTGAACAGCGGCGTGGTCACCGGAAACGTTCCCAGCGACGGCGGAACATACTTCTTGCTCCGCCAGATTTCCGGCGATCGCCAGCATGGGGATGATCATGAAGAAGCGGCCGATCAGCATGGTCGAACCCGATCGTGATGTTGTACCAGAGCGTGTTGGCGTTCAGTCCCGCCGAAGGCAGAACCGTTGTTGCCGGCGCCCGAGGTGAAGGCGTACAGAATCTGCGTGAAGCCGTGCGGCCCAGGATTGCTGATGCTGGAAGGTCCCGAAACCCTGGACCGAGGAAATTCCGGTGAACACCAGAATCACCAGCGGGAAGACCAGCGCCACCAGCATCGCCATCTTCACGTCGTAGGCTTCGATCTTCTTGCCGAGATATTCCGGCGTGCGGCCCACCATCAGTCCGGCGATGAACACCGCGAGCACGACGTAAATCAGAATGCCGTACATGCCCGCGCCGACGCCGCCGAAGATCACCTCGCTCAGCATGATGTTGACCAGCGGCACCATGCCGCCGAGCGGCGTGAACGAATCGTGCCAGCCGTTGATGGCGCCGCAACTGGCGTCCGTGGTCACGGTGGCAAACAGTGCGGAGTTGGTGATGCCGAAGCGGACCTCCTTGCCTTCCATGTTGCCGCCCGGCTGCAGAGCGGTCACATGCTGATCGGCACCGGCGAGAAGCGGATTGCCGCGAGCCTCAGCCCAGTACGCCGTCGTGACGCCCGCCAGAAACAAGATCGCCATCGCAGCCCACACTGCCCAGCCGTGGCTCTGCGAGCCCGTCATGCGTCCCAGCGTGTAGGTGAGTCCGGCGGAGATGGCGAAAATGCAGAACAGCTCGATCAGGTTGGACAGCGGAGTGGGATTCTCAAACGGATGGGAACTGTTGGCGTTGAAGAAGCCGCCGCCGTTGGTGCCCCATTCCTTGATGATCTCCTGCGAAGCGACCGGTCCCTGCGCGATGGTCTGCGTCGTGACCGTGTCCATCACCGGCTTGCCGCCGGCATCGACGGCCGGCTTGCCGTCGGCATCCACATGCTGAACCTGCTGCGGTTCGACCAGCTTTACTGAGTCGTAGGGCTTGAGGTTCTGCACCACGCCCTGCGAAACCAGAACCAGCGCGCCGACGATGCAGAACGGCAGCAGCACCCACAGGCATGAGCGGACCATGTCGACCCAGAAGTTGCCGATGGTCTTCATCTGACGGCGCGCGATGCCGCGGATGAAGGCAATGGCCAGCGCAATACCGGTCGCAGCGGAAATGAAGTTGTGATACGCCAGGCCAGCCATCTGGGTGAAATAGCTCATCGTGGTTTCGCCCGAGTAGGCCTGCCAGTTGGTATTGGTGGTGAACGAAGCCGCGGTGTTGAAAGCCAGGTGAGGCGGACTTACTGCGCCAAACTTCTGCGGATTAAACGGCAGAAATCCCTGCACGCGCTGAATCAGGTACAGCAGCAGCATCGAGACCACGCTGAACAACAGCATGGAGAAGGCATACTCCGTCCAGCGCATCTCGTGGTTTTCATCGACGCCGGTCACGCGATACAGCAAGCGCTCGACGGCCGCAGCACCGGATCCATGAACGTCCGCTCGCGATTGAAGACGCGCGTCAGGAAGACACCCATGGGCTTGGTCACGGCCAGGATCAGAGCGAGAAAAACAATGATCTGCAGCCATCCATTGGCGGTCATGTCAGAACTTCTCCGGTCGCAACAGCGCGTAGAAGAGGTAAATCATCATCAACGCGCAGATGACGATCATGATGGTTGATTCGATGTGCATAGTCCCTCTCACTTAACCCGGTCGCAGAAGTGAACGTACCCCAGCGACAGGGCGAAGAAAGCGATCGTGATTGCGACAAATATCAGGTCTTGCATGTTCAACTCCTATCGCTCGTGCCGATTACCACGGTCCTTGTTTGCGGCCGAACCACCAGATCACTCCGGCGGTGGCTGTGTTCTGGTCCTTGGAGAAAACGTTTTGTGTGCCGGTAAGGAAGATCGGCACATTGGACCAATCGCGGCGATACTCGTACTTCATCTCAAATCCATTCGCCACCGTAACGTCATAGGTGGCGGTAACTTCCTTCAGCGCTTCGGTAACTCCGCTGAACAGGCCACCGCGATCGGAAAGGTACTCGGCGCGTCCGGCAAGATACGTCCTCGGCGTCAATTGATACTTGACGTAAGCGGCGCCGCCTGTTGCGTGCGACGGAGCGGATGAATGGCCCGGCGCGGCGTTGGCCCAAAGCCTCTCGATCACATAGTCTCCCTCCAACTGAAGCAGCAGCTTCTGGGTGGTCTTGCCAACCTACATAGCTGTCAAAGATGTGCAGTCTTGCCGTCGGGCGCGGGACTGATCTTCTCGAAGCACAGGCCCGGCTGCACCGGAACCGGCCCGCAACTTGAAACCGGCGTGGCATCAGGGTGGTCCTGGCCGAGGTAATAATTCACCGTCCAACTAATGTTCTTGTTCGGGGTCAGGACGAATCCGAACAGTTCATCCTTGTAGCTATTGGTCGGCTCCGTCTGATTATTGCCGTTGATAACCCAGTAGTTCAGCGCCAGCTTCTTGTTGACGCTGTACTGCGCCTGAATTCCCATGTGATAGAACGGCAGGAAGTCGAACCAGTAGGAACGGGAATAGTTGATCTGGAACTGCGTGTAGTTACCCTCGATGCCGAGCGAACTGGCCCATTTGCCGAAGTTCACAGTCAGACCGCTGCCTACGGGAACGACGTAAGTTCCGTACGCCTGGAAGATATTGCGATAGATCGCCGGCCGCGGCTCGTTGACGGGATTGCCTTGCAGCGTGGCCGTCGCCTGTCCAAATTGCAGATCGAGACGGGCGCCGTAGCGACGCCCAGCGTCCACATCGGGAGCGCGCTCGAAAATCATCGCCGCCTGATTCAGGCTGAAAGCGTTGCTGCTCACATCATAGGCGCGAAGCAGATTCACCCGTCCGATCGGGTCGTTGAAGTTGTACTCGTAGTACCCGTCGAGCGACACATTGATGGTCGTTCCCTTCAGGTAATTGAGGATGCTGCGGTCGTCGGCCGAGAGCTCGGCGTTCTCCTGCAGCTGCCGGAGCGGGCGCTATCGGCCGAACCATCCGCCAGTGTCATGCGCCAGGCGCAGCACTGTAGCCGGCGGATGCCATCGCCCCAGACAAAGCTGTAGATCGCATCTCCTTCATCTCGCGTCTTCAGCTCCGCCACTTCGGCCTCCAGTTCCGCGAGATGTTGTTGCAATCGTTCCATGGTTTGCGCCGATACGGTTACCGTTCCAGCCGGTTGCACCGCTGTCTCCGGCTGTTGTGCATGTATTGGTTGCATGCATGCCATCATTATCCCATCGCCAATGCCGCTCCTCGAATGCGTCTTCCAATCGCTTCGAACATCTCGTCACCTCGCGCTTACTGCCGTAACTCCGTACACTGTACATCCAGGAGCGGCGGGAAACCTGTGACGGGATTCCTGCTGCCGAGGCCTCTTCTAGAACATCACCATCAACGCCATGTCTAAGCGGTTCTCCGTCTTGCGAAGGTCCGGGGTAAAGCCTGGGACAACGGATCCCGGTGCGCCGGTATTGCCACCCGGCGGCGTAATACCGCCCGGCCCGGAGAAGTACGGAACGTTCGCCGCCCGATGGTCATACTCGAAGCGGAACGTGATGTACTGGACTGGGCATGTAGTCAAAGGTGGCCGAGATATCCCATGCCTTGAATGGACTCCCAGGGTTTTCCGTGAAGTACGGCGTTCCCGAGATGGCCGTCGCGCCATTGATTGGCGGCAGCAATACCAGGTAGCGGCCCGGATTGTTGATCTGGCCGCCTCCGAGCGTCACAGCGTAGAGGTCCTTGTGGAACCAGAAGCGGTTATAGAACATGTAACCGAGGAAAGCTCTGCTTGGGACCTTTGGCGGAATTGCCGGCGCAACTCACGCCGCCGCCGTGCTCGCAGCCCATGTCGCCGGTCAGCGAAAAGGCCATCTTGTCCAGGGCACGGTCAGGTTCGGTCGTAATACTTCCACTGAATGCTGTCGTCCGTGTGATAGCGAACCCGGCCAGGAACGCCGAACGTGTCTTCGCCCAAAACGTATTCGTTGCCCAAGACCTCAAACGACCCATTCGGCCGCCACAAGATCTGCGCTCCAATGCCGGGACGATTGTTGAATCGGCCATACGACTGCCATCCGTTGATGAGCCACGGCTCAATCTTCAGGTGCTCGTTGGGAAAAATCTGTACTCGCATGCCGTTGAAGAACCATGGCGTATTGGAAGACACGTACGACGGCTGGTAGGCCCAGTTGTCGAAGTTGTAGTAACTGAACAGGCCGATGTAAGACATGAAGATGCCGGCCTGCACGTTGATGCCATCCAACACGTCGAAGTGATACCCGCCATACGCCTCGGAAACGTAACGGTAGGCATCGGCGAGCTGCCATTGGCCGCGGGCGGGCTGGCATCATTGCGCGGCGTGGTCTGGGAGTACATGCCGAACTGCGTCATTAACCGCGCCTGGACGTTGTCCCAGTGAAAGTCGCCGCCACCCCCAGCTGAGTCACCTGGAATTCGTTGGACGGAAAATCTCGCTCGATCCGCCAATGGTGTCGTCCTGCGGATGGGCGAAATCATAGATGTAATTAACGTCGGCCCTGATCTCCGGGGTGAAGAATGCGTTCTGGAACGGCACTTCCTTGATGCGCGAGTTGCCATTCAGCCAGGTGAAGTCGGCAAACGAAAATGGTTCGGGTTTCGCCGGCTTTCCCGGCTTAGCCGCCATTTGCATCGCCCCCTCTGCGGCCGGCGCCTGTGCCCCGGCGGTCTGTTCCGCTACCATGTGAGACGGAACCTCCGGCGTCGGGCGGGCGGCCAGTTCTGCTTCGAGCTGGTCGATGCGCTTCTGCATGGCATCAAGCTGCTTCTGCACGGCAGGCGGTATCGCCGGCTCGGTCTCGCTCGGTGGTGGAGGAGTCGGTTGCGTTCTTTGCGCGTGCGCAGGCATCACCATGACAAACAACGCTACGGCAACGAGCAACAGCGTCACCGTGCGATGATGGACAGCTAGAAACTCCGCCATCTGCTGTTCGAGGTGCGCGAAAAGTCGGCGTCCGGTGGCTGAATCAACGACTGCGGCTTCCGTCGATCTCCGGATGACCGATGGTTTCTTCCCCTCAGCTAGGGGACGTGAACACTCCCACAGAATCGCCACAAAAAAGAACAACACACTGACAGTGCAGATCATGAGAAACAGAGTATTCATAGGATCCTTCCACACACGTATTCCTGCATGCTTCCGGTAGTTAATTGGAGCATCCTGCCCGTAAGTGTCGGCTAAGAAGTTCGTAAGTTTTTCGTAAAGACCAATTTCGTAGGCGCGATCGGCACTGCGCGAGAGACCTCCAAGTTCTTGATTTTCCTTCGCATCCAGCAATAAGCAACTCGCACCGCAAATGCTGCACCCGGCCAGTATTCACAAATCTTTAACGGAACGTTTTCGCATCTCGTCCGTATATAGCTACAGAAGTTGATCCGGTGAACGCCACGAGGCACGCCGGGCGCAACCGCTTCTAAAGGAGATTGTTATGGACGCGAAATATAACTGGTTGATTGACAACGGTGCCGTCCGCGTCACCCTTAACGTGGTGGCCCTTGCGCTCTTTATTGCCACGGCGTTCGGGATACTGGAACTGGCGACAAAGGCCAGCTAAAAACTCAAGGCTGACTGCACGCGCGTACCCGCGGGTCGCGCATGACGAGACCCCGCTTCCCCAAGCGGGGTCTCGTGTTTCCAGCGAGGTTGACGGCGGACGGGATTTGAATGATGCTTCCTCTCTGGAGGGAAGAGTGGGGGACGAACGTCGCTGCACGGTACGTTCTGGCGGAAGGACCACGGCCGCCAGGGCGCTGCTTGAAACCAGCGAGATCATCTTTCGCGGCGACCTTCGGCTGAAGGTTCCGTTTGCCTCGCTAACATCGGTCGTCGCTCGTGATGGGGAGTTACACCTGCGCTGGCCCGAGGGCTCGGCCGTGCTCGAGCTTGGCGAGCGGGCCGAGAAGTGGGCGCACAAGATCCTTCATCCTAAGAGCACCGACAGAGAAACTGGGAATCAAGCCGGGACTGGTGATTTCCGCAATCGCGATGGGCGACGACAACTTCGTGCGGGACCTTCGACAGCAAGGAAAGTCGTTTTCGGAGTCCAAAGCGCTGAAGAACTCGGACTTGGTTTTTTTTGGGGCAAACCAGCGGGCGGAATTATCGCGCGTTCAGAAACTCCTGCCGTCTCTAGCGAGCGCCGGCGCGCTGTGGATCGTTTACCCGAAGGGCAAACAGGAAATCACAGAGCTCCAGGTGCTCGAAGCCGGCCGGGCCGCTGGATTGGTCGATGTGAAGGTCGTAAGGTTTTCGGAGACGCACACCGCGTTGAAGTTCGTCCGGCCGAAAGCAAAGCGATAGCAGCGACGGAAATTCTGAGGACAAACCTTCGGTTATAGGGGTCCTTCGACTCGGCCGCGCGACAGCAGCTCGGCCTCCG
Source organism: uncultured Acidobacteriaceae bacterium (assembly GCA_963703645.1). Lineage (GTDB taxonomy): Bacteria > Acidobacteriota > Terriglobia > Terriglobales > Acidobacteriaceae > Bog-257. Next base: position 83,251 of record CAVPFD010000028.1, on the reverse strand, counting down.
GATGACAAACCGCTACGAGCGCGTAGTGTCCACCTCGCGCAGGCGAGCGGCCTTTCCACGCAGTCCGCGCAGGTAATACAGTTTGGCGCGGCGGACATGTGCCGACCGCAGCACCTCAATCTTGTCGATTACCTTGGAGTTGGTGGGGAAAATACGCTCTACCCCCTGGCCGAAGCTCATCTTGCGCACAGTAAAGCTGGGCTGATTGCCGGCGTTCTTGGAAATGACGACGCCCTCGAACGCCTGCAGGCGTTCCTTGTCGCCTTCCTTGATCTTTACGTGTACTCGGACGGTGTCGCCAGGTTTGAAGTCGGGGATATCAGTGCGCCGTGTCTTGGCGAGAAGCCGGTCAATAATTGGTGAGTTCGACATTTTCGTATCCTTCCGTGTCGCACGCCTCGAGGCGGCCGAGATAGTTTCAGAATATTTCCTGGCTCTTGCGGAATCGGGTAGAGCGGGTCTTTAGGCCCACATTCAGGATCCCGATGCTGTTTTTGCTTTCCGCCGCTGAGGTCTGGTGACCTCAGCGGCGGAAGCGGAACTCTTTGTCGCAAGCGGACGCGGGCCTTTAGGCCCGTTCTACCCGAATTGGACTTCACTTCCTGTGTTCGCGAGCGTACGCGCCGGCTCCCATGAAGTGCAGCGAAACATACGGTTCGTTACCAACAACCCAACTGTCATGCCCGGGCGGAATGTAAAATAGGTCTCCAGCGTGCATCTCGATCACACGCCTGTCATCCATCGCGGCCGTGGCGCAGCCTGCAACTACGAGTCCAACATGCTCCGCGTAACACCGAGCGGCGCCCGTTGCCTTGCCGACGTGCTCGGACCACTTCCAGCCGGGCTCGTAGGTGGCGCGTCCGATGGTCATGCCGCCGATGTGAACCACCTCGAACTTGCCCTTCTCGAAGAGGCGCGTCTCGTCAGGATCTTCGAAGCGCTTCAGAATGACATCCGCCGTCAATCCATCCACTCCAAGTACAGCCCGACTCCGGGAGGGTTCACTCATACGCTTCTGCGGCCCCGATCTCGGCGACCAACTTGCGATCTTCCCGACTCAACTCCGCTCCAAGCAACAGGTCGGGACGATTGCGGAGCGTCTTTTGCAGCGCGCAGCGGCGGCGCCACTTGCGGATTTCCTCGTGGTTCCCATTCACTAGCACTTCAGGAACCTGCATACCAAGAAACTCTGCCGGCCGCGTGTAGTGCGGATAATCCAACAATCCACCCGAGCCGCAGGTCGAGCTTGGCGGCTCACCCGGAGCCTGTTCTCTTTCCCGCACAGCGGAAGCAGTGAACGATTCCTGCTCTGCCGAGGCCGCGTTTCCCAAAGCCCCTGGAACCAGCCGCGACATGACATCAACCACAATGGCTGCCGCCAATTCGCCGCCACTTAACACAAAGTCGCCGACCGATATCTCGCGATCGGCAAGATATTCGCTCACGCGCTCGTCCACACCTTCATACCGTCCACAGATAAGCACGACGCGCTCGCGGCCCATCAACTCCTGCGCAACCGCCTGCGTGAACAGCGCGCCTTGCGGCGACAAAAGCACCACCGTCTCGTTTGAGCCTTGGCGCGTCCGTTCCTCACGCGACTGCACTCTGAGAGATTCTACGCATTCGAAGATCGGCTCCGGCTTGAGGACCATGCCTTCACCGCCGCCGAAAGGCCTGTCGTCTACAGTGCGATGACGGTCGTGCGCGAACGCCCGCAAATCGTGAATGCCAATCTCGATGAGCCCGGCCTCGCGCGCCCGACGCACGATGCCGTAATCCAGTGGCCCGTGAAAGAAATCCGGAAAAATCGTCAGAATCTCGTACTTCATCTCTATAGAGGCCGGCTCTACTTCCGCCGCATGCCCCGAGCGTCTTGGGCACGCGTTTCGTCGGCTTCGGACTTCTGCTGCTGCTTCTCTTGCGAGCTCAACGGAGCTTCCAACTCCAGCAGCCCTTCAGGCAATTCCATCTCGATCCGTCGCCGCGGGAAATCCGCAGCCTTCACAAACTCTTCAGCGTACGGAATGAGGAACTCTCGCGCGCCGCTTTCGCGAACCACCAGCAGCGGAGCTTCACCTGCGCCGAACCGTACTTCCGCGACCGTGCCCAAAAGTTGCGGCTGACCGATACGATTCAGCCAAACCTCACAGCCGACGATCTCGCTGACGTAGGCTGCTCCCGCTTCCAACTCTGTCCGGTCCTCGTGCGGGACCTGCAATTCCAATCCCTTGAGCCGTTCGGCGTCGCTGATGCTGTCCACACCGGCGAACTTCAGCACCACCCCGCCCTTGTGGAACCAGTGTTCTTCGAGCTGCAGTTCCCGGCGGCTGCCGTCCGCTGCCAGACCCGACAATTGGCGGCGCTCTTTAAACCGCTCCGGAAAATCGGTGTGCAACTCCGCCAGAACTTCGCCGCGCCGCCCTTGCGGACGCAGTACGCGCGCGATGGTGATGAGCTCGGCGGCTATTCCACAATCTCCAACTGATAACGCTTGCGCGTGCGCACCGAAGCCGCGTTCACGATGGTGCGCAGGCTGCGCGCCATGCGTCCCCCACGGCCGATAATTCTTCCCAAGTCATCCTCCGCAACAAACAATTCCAGCACCGTCTGGCCACCTTCGTCGAAGGCTTCGACCTCAACTTCGTCAGGCGCATCAACCAGCGCTCTTGCGATGTGTTCCAACAGGCCGACCATGTTCACAGCGCTAGTCGTCATGCGAGGTTCCTGTTCATATTCCGGATAGGCACGGCTAAGCGGCAGCCGTCGGCTCTGGCGCACTCGCGGCTGGAGCTTTCTCCACCAGCTTTTTCACGCGGTCGGACAACTGCGCGCCTTTGGACGTCCAGTAGTCAATGCGGTCGCGCTTCAGTTCGATGCTGGCGGGGTTGGTCCGCGGATTATATGTACCAACCACTTCCACCGAGCGGCCATCGCGCGCGCGGTCCTTCTCGATTACGACAATGCGGTAGTGAGGCTGCTTGCGCGCACCGCGGCGCGATAGACGAATCATTAACACAGAAGCTGTTTCCTTTCCTGCTGATCAGCGCCCACGAGAGTATGCGTTCAAACCCATTGGAGCCCGATGGCTCGGATCGGAATGCACCGGTCGGCGCAGCTTTCCCTCAGGCGAGAATGGGTGTTCCAGCGATCAACCACGTGTCGCTACCACACCCCAACGAGCGCAGCGTAGCGCTCACTGGACCTCACATACCTGGAGGCAACAACCCATTCATTATTGCGGATTTGGCTTGGTTTGGCAAGGGTTCAAACGCGGCCTGTGATGTACTCTGTAGTCGAAGCTTAAAGGACAGCGTCCGAACATCATGCTCAAATTACTTTGCATAACCGCGCATCCTGATGACGAAGCTGGCGGTTTCGGAGGCACGCTGCTTCTCTATCACGAGCGCGACGTCGAAACCTCGGTCGTTTGCTTGACCGCCGGAACTGCAGCCCGCAACCGTGGCGCAGCACAAACCGACGAGGAGCTTGCAACGTTACGCCGCGCCGAGTTTGCAGCGTCGTGCAAGTTGCTCGGCGTCAGCCACGCTGAGGTGCTCGACTTTCCCGATAGCAAGCTGGACCGCACGAACTTCTATCATGTGGTCGAAGCCCTGGTGCAACGGATGCGTAAAATCCGTCCGCACGTGGTGCTTACCTTTGGCATGGATGGTGGGCTCACGGGACACGTCGATCACGCGATGGCTGGCATGTTTGCGAGCGTGGCGTTCGAGTGGGCGGGACGACCTGATCGCTTTCCCGAGCAGATCGAGCAGGGGCTGCAACCGCACCGCGGGCAAAAGCTCTATTACGTCACCGCCGACTTCGCGCTGCCCGACCGGCAACCAATCGCGCAGCCGACCGTCACCGCCCGCATCGAGGTGGGTAAGGAACGCTTCGACAAGAAGGCTGAGGCGTTCCAGTTGCACAAGACCCAATCGCCACTCTTCGAGCGAGTCAAGAAGAACCTCGGCCAACGGCCCGGTACCCTCGAGATGTATCACCTGGTCGTGACACGCGATCCGCGCGAAGCAAAGTTCGAAACTGACTTGTTCGAAGGAGTAGCCGAAGACTAATCGCAGCAACAGTGCTGTTACCTCGACTTCTTCTTCGAACCTTCCGTTGACGGTCCACCCAACTGTCCGGTCACGCTGGCCAGCACCTTCTGGAAGGCTTCTTCCTTCGTCATCTCTTTCTTGCCGCTTTTGTTGTGCCGGTACTTGTGCTCGAAGTTGCAAGTGCGGCAAAGCACCTTCAGCACCTCATCGCCCGCCAACGCCACCACTGAGTGATCGGTGGTGCGCTTACAGCGCGAGCAGTGATCGTCAATGTAATCGCCCAGCCGCATGATAAATGTTAGCCGTCACCATCGACCCTCAGCTTCACCTAACGAGCTGAGGACCGACAAACGTCCGCCGGTAACTGCCTGCTCACTTCTTCTCTTTTGGCGGATAGCTCTTGAACAGCTTGTTCACTGCATTATTAAGGGTCTTGATGTTCTTGTTGGAATTGTCACTGATGGTATCGGTCGCAGAACCGCGCCACAGTAATTCATGCTGCTTGGCGTCCGAAAGCTCGACAACCAGGGTCCCCACCTTCGTCACCCAGGTGTTGTAAGTTGTAGTGGTTGGACCTCCCCATCCGCCCCAGCCCCAATACGGCCCCATGTTGTATCCAGTTCCGACCACTTCCTTCTGATCGTGAATGCTGTTGCTATACACGACCCACATATCGGGATTGGAATCGACCTTGGTCAGTCCCTTGGCCTGCAATTGTTGGTCAACGGCTGCCGTAATGCGCTCGTCCCAGAAACCCTTCGCCGGATGCGGGCTCGGCTGCCACATGTAGGTGTGATACTGCGAGAAATTCGCCTGTCGGTCCCAATCGACGTTCGTCTTCTGTGCGACGGCTGCGGATGAAAGCATAAGACCTAACACTACAAGTGCAAAGATTCGCTTCATGCTGTGGCTCCGTTGGTTGATGTGGGCTCAGGATTACGGACTGCGATCGCCCCTCGCTTCGTAACGATACTCCAACCTCATTTCCGCCGTCTAGAAGCTTGCTCAATCTCTTCTTCACGACCGATCCTGTTGCGGTAACGTATTCCGGGTGAGGCAGTGGCGATGAGTGGAATGACCATTTGCGGATATCTCTGGACGGCATTTTTCGTGATCTGGCTGCTGTGGGCGATCAGTACCAAGCGCACGCAGGCCAGGGAAGGCTTCCGATCCCGAATTCCGTACCTCATCTTCACCATCGCCGCCTTTTACGCCATGTTCAGCCATGAAGTGGCGTTCGGCTGGATGCGGCTGCGCATTCTGCCGCGCGATGCCTGGATCGCGAACCTGGGAATCGCGGTTACAGCAGCCGGTTTGCTGTTCGCCATCTGGGCAAGGGCCTATCTCGGCCGCAACTGGAGCGGGGCGGTGGCCGTTAAGGTTGGGCATCAGCTCATTCGCACTGGGCCATATCGCTGGGTGCGTCATCCCATTTATTCGGGGATGATTCTGGCCCTGATTGGCACGGCGATCAATCGCGGCCAGCTTCGCGGCGCTATCGCCGTCATCCTGCTCTGGATCGGATTCACCATAAAGAGCAGAATCGAGGAGCGCTTTATGAAGGCGACGTTCGGCGCAGAGTATGACGAATACCACCGGACGACAGGCGGCATCGTCCCGCGGTTCTAGCGATCAGGCGCCGAACCTTTGCACTGCGCGAGCCCGTGCTTTCGCGGCCTCTTCTTCCCGATTCCGGGGCGGCGCGTTGGTTTCGAGGGAGCGGAGAAGACTGTTCGAGATATTGGCTATCTCATCCACTGCAGCCAGAAAAGAGGCTTCGTTCGCCTTCGACGGTTTGTTAAAGCCGGTGATCTTGCGCACAAACTGTAGCGACGCAGCACGGACCTCTTCTGCGGTTACAGGCGGTTCGAAGTTAAACAGGGTTTTGATGTTCCTGCACATTCACTAGTTGACCTCAAGGTTTCAAGAGTTGCAGGAGCGGTAATCTGTGTCAACCCCGAGGGAATCCGGTGCGTGTTCCCGAGGCTCCTTCCCCGTCGCAAGTTCGCTCCCAACGCAAGTGCGCTCCCAAGCCGGCACCGGTTTCGCGCCTCGGCACAATGCCCGCTCGTCTAGTCGGGCGAGGCTCACTCCTTCCAGTTCGTGGCGGACATGATTTCGCGGAAATGTTCGACTCCGGGGCTGGGAGCAAAGTCCTCCAGTTCGAACAACCGGCGAACTTCGATTTCGCCTTCACCCTCTCCAAATGGGGCCGGAAAGCGCTTGCTCCATTCCAGTGCCTCTTCACAGGACTTCACCCGAATCAGCGTATATCCGGCGATGAGTTCTTTCGACTCAATGAAGGGCCCGTCGGTGACTGTACGTTTGCCGCCAGAGTACTTGATGCGCCAGCCCTTGGAGGTTGGTTGCAATCCCGAGGCATCGAGTAAAACGCCCGCTTTGGCCAATTCCTCGTGGAACTTCGCCATGGCAGAGAAGATCTCCTCCGGAGGCATGACACCGGCTTCCGAATCTTTGTTGGCTTTAACAATGATCATGTATCGCACTTGGTTCGCGTCTCCTTGTGGATTTCGGTTGCGGAGCCGGGTTTTGCCGCCGTTTCGGCTAAATCCGCGCTCTTAATTACACGTCGAACGACCTACGGCGAGATCGACAAAGTCGACAGAACTTTTTTCGGGTCCCGCCAAGTATTGATAACACTTAAGTTTCGTTGCGGTCTTCCGTGCCGATCTCATAAACGGACCGATGTCAGCATGCAGGAATGCCTCATACCTTGCACCTACGGGTCCCACGTCGCGCTGTCGTAAAGCGGGGACTGATTTATAACGCAGGCAAACTCGAGGCTTGTCATGGAGTCTAAGTGAATGCGAAGCCGGAGCCGTTCCGCCGGCTGTGTGGAGCAGCCGTGACATCTTAGCTCCGGCGAGGAGTTGAGAAAATGAAGACTTCGGTTCTGTTGCTATCGTTAGTGTCGTTTGCGGCGATCCAAGTTGCGGCGCAAGCGGCTCCTCATTCGAATTTCGCGTCTCCTTCCAGTAATCAGAATTCGGCAACGGCAAGTCAATCCTCGGCCTCCCCGGACAATGATCTCCGTGGATGCCTGAGCGGCTCAAAGGATAATTACACACTCGTTGATCACCAAAATAAGGCGCACAAAGTGACCGGCGACAATCACTTGCTCCGGGACGACGTTGGGCACGAGGTCGATATCACGGGTAAAGCGGGCGCTCACAACGTATTTGAAGAGGCCGAGATCAGCGACATCGCCTCGCGCTGCTGGAATTTCAGTCTTAAGTAATTCCGCAGCTCTGTCCGATTCTGAACCGGGTCTTCAGATTTGAACACTCGCCCTTTGTAGCTGTGACTTAGCCCCGCTATATCTTCTTTCACTGCAGTTGCCTACCGGATCGGCTTTGTGGCTGTGCGAGCGCAATGAGGATGCGGCCGCACCTGCTAAGATGGGCCGCATGTCGTGTGAGCGCGCCAACAAGATCAAGCTGATGTTGTTCGACGTAGATGGTGTGATGACCGATGGCACCATCTTCTTTTTTCCTGCACCTGGCAGCAGCGCGGGACAGGGCACGCACGAGCATCGTGAAAAGATGGCCGACAAGGGCGGCTTCGGCATTGCCAGCAGCGTCGTCATCGAGGCCAAGGGGTTTAACGCGCACGATGGCACCGCGTTTTCGCTGGCGCGATTGGGCGGACTGAAGACGGGCATCATCACCAAGCGCATCTCCGAAACCGTTGCTTTGCGCGCGCGCGACCTGAAACTGGAACACGTCTATCAGGGACAGCAGGACAAGGTCGCGGCCTTCCGTGAAATATTGCAGAAAGAAAACTTGACGCCGGAACAGGTCTGCTACGTGGGCGACGACGTCATTGACCTGCCGGTAATGCGGCTGTGCGGGTTGGCAATCGCGGTGAAGAACTCGCGCCCGGAAGTGCTGCGAGAGTCGCATTACGTCACGCCACACGAAGGCGGTCACGGTGCGGTGCGCGATGCCATCGAGTACGTCCTGCGCGAACAGGGTACGCTGCAGCGCGTCATCGACGAGTACATCCAGTCGCGTAGCGTCCAATCGAAGGCAGAGTGACTCTCGGGCGGACTTCCAGTCCGCCAGGAACCTGCCTTTCTTTGAACAGTAGCGCTCTTGCACGGCAATTGGCCCATTGCTACTGTTACCTACTTTAACAACTGATCTTGCCGTTTCCTGACTTTCCCCATTTACGGTAAAAGTGGGAATGCACTATATGTACTCTATGATTCCCCCCTCCCCCTGTGTCATCTTAAAATCTTGAAAACAAAGGGACAGAAAAAACAATGTCTCGCACATAATAGAATCCAAATGAGTTACATACAACATAATAGATTCTAAAGGAGTTATCGGCTAGAATTCGGGGTTTGGCGGAGAGATTCTTCCAGCTTTGGAACCCTAGCGGAGAGGGAAGCTAACCGACCAGTAACCAATCTGCTACTAAGTACTGGCCACTCACGACTGATTTTCAAAGACCGATCCCGCCCTTCGGGGGTAGAGACACTAAGCCTCTAGGAGCCAGTGTACCGATGCGCGCGCCGTTGTCAGTGAAGCGTGTCACAGATGCAGGTGACTGCGCCGTTAACGCCCCGAGCGTTCCCACGCAGCAAGAAAATTCATCGTGTTGGGAAGGAGTAACAAGTCGGTCTCCGAGTAGCTCGTTTCTCGGGGACAATCGCCAAGGCGCTCCGGCGTAGGCTTCTGCGAAAGAGAGAAGCCACCCAGAACTCAGTCAGGGGCGGCTTCTGTGCTACTTAAATCATCCCCTAAGAAGAGGGTTCATTGTGACGATATTCCGCCATAAGTTCGGATGTCTGGTCAATTTTGCACAAACCGGGATTTCAAAGGCTTACGGGGAGCACCAAGTTGAAGATAGCGCGCTCGAAAATGTGCTGAAACGTTTCCCGGCCGCCGAAACTAGAGGCTTCTAAAAGCAGCGGTCTTCCACATGGAGGCCCAAAAAAAACCGCAGCGCCCTTATTCCTGCAGAAAGATGTTGAGGAGGGAGTTGTGAACCCGAATCTCGCCGTTATATTCGACGAAGCCCAGTTTTCTGAACCGATTCATAAAAAAACTCACTCGGGATCTGGTTGTGCCAATCATCTCAGCCAATAGCTCCTGGCTGATCTTGGGAACCACCGTCTCCGGTTTGCTTTCCTTGCCGAACTGCGCGAGCAGTAACAGAATCCTCGCCAGCCGCTTTTCGCTTGAATTGAAAAGCTGATCGACCAGATCAGCCTGGATGCGAGCGTTGCGGGCAAGAAGAAAGGAGACGAACACATCCGACAGCGCGTGTTCTTGGTGAAGTACGCGGGCCATTTCTGCTTTGCTAATCCTGAGCAAAGTACACGCCGTCATTGCGGTAGCAGTCGCGAGACGAAGAGGGTGGGCAGACGCAATACTGTCCTCCCCTATGAATTCTCCATCGCCCACCAGGGCGATCGTGGCTTCTTTTCCGCTCTCGGAAGTAACGGTTACTCTGACCTGGCCCTTTTGTATGTAAAAGACTGCATCGGCGAGGTCCCCTTGGGCGAAGGCCGATTCATTCTTTTTCAGACTAAGAACCGTCCTGCCCAGGCCGGTTTGCGTGAGAAAGGCCACGGGATCGAAAACCGTCCCTCCATTTCTTCGTTGCGGCTTGGGCATTTGAGGTCGAGAAGGCTTTTCAAGTTCGGCTGTGGCGGATTTTGCGGATCGCGCTGAAGCAACCGACGGAGATCGCTTGGCTGGAGGACCCTGGCTGCGGGTTGGAATGCCCCTGGCGCTCACTTCATACCTCCGAAGGGGCAGCGCTTACACTTCGAGATTAGACTTCTTAGAGGCGCTGAAACAGAATGGGATTCCCGTGGTCATCATGACGAGCGACAACCACGGGGACCCATTAATTCCCCCGTTGCACTAATATCACATGCCAATTTTTGATGGTCTGTAGGGCATCACACATACGCAGCCGCCGCACATCTCACTTCCCAACCCTTACTGCTTCCGCTTTCTGCGGAACGCGGCGATTGCACCGAACAAGCCCAGGGCAGCGAAACTCGAGGGCTCAACCGCCGCGATACCCACTCCCACCAGACCTGGGGCAAGCAGGCCGATGGTGGCCGGCTCAGGAACACTAGGACTAGAGACGCAATTGTCGATGCTGACGGTATTGGTATCCAGGGTGACAGCAGCATTCAGGGCTATTACTCTGCCACAGTCAATGGTGGCGCCGGTGTTCAGCGTGTCACTCGTGAGCGCGATAATAGTTCCATAAAACGCAGTAGTTGTACCGAGAGTCGCCGAGCTGCCAACTTGCCAATAGACGTTGTCATTGTGGCCGGGATTGATCACAAGGACCGACGAGGCGCTTCCGGTGGTTAACGTGCTACCAATCTGGAAGACGATATTCTGATTACTCAGCCCCTGAAAATTCAGGGTCAGCATCCCAGTCAACAAGGCTGACGAATTGAATGTATAAACCCCGGGCGTAAGCGTGAGGCCGCCCAGATTCATACCCGTGAGGTTCCCATTGGACGCCAGACCTGCGAGAACATTGTACGCAGTCAGCGCATCCGACTGGGCCTGCATTGCGACTGCATCAGTATCGTGAATCGTTCCGTTGACGATGCCCGGAGGAAAGCCAGTGATCGAAGTCCCGGGGTAAAGACCGAGATCTCCGTTGATCACGCTTGGACCGGTATTGGTCACGGTCGAGGCGCCCAGAACGGCAAAACTAGCTGCCGTTCCAAGATCAATGGATCCGGCATAGGCGTTGATTGCCAACAGTGGCAGAACCAGCAGGCAAACGCACAGTGCTTTCATATGCACCCTCTGCCTTCTTCCAATATCCAAAAACCAGAACGTTGCCGGTGGAAGTAGTAGCGCAAGGACGACAACGAGGCACAGTAATATCACGTGCCATTTTGATGGTCTGTAGGACATCGAACATACACAGAAGATTCTTGTTCGATCGCGCGCCGGCTTTGGCGCCTCCTTTGCGCGTACCATCGGCGAAGCCAACGCAGGATACTCTACAGAAACACTTTAGTTTGGGGGGACACTATATAATTTTCCGAGTGGAGCGAATGAACAGGCTTCCTGTTTCGCAGACCACGGGGGCTAGTTCACCCCCGCATCTTGGATGGTTTTCGGTTCTGGTTTATGGCGCGCAAAGACCCCCAAGTCGTGCAGTCCGGCGAGCGCACGAATACCGACGGGAAACCAGTCGGCAACATAATACTTCTATCGATCTCCGATAGCGACTACACCTCGCTTCGCCCTCATCTCGAATATGTAAGCTTGCCAAACCATCTAGTCCTTCACGAGGCGGGTGGAACGCTGGAATTTACGTATTTCCCGAATCAAGGGTTGATTTCGCTTGTAGTCGTAATGAAAGATGGAAAAACGGCCGAAGCTGGCATAGTTGGAAATGAAGGTTTTACAGGAACAATGGCGGCAGTCGGCCTGAGCAGGAGCCCGCTTCAAGCGGTGGTACAAATCACGGGGGACGGGTTTCGAGTAGAGGTCGGGGCTTTGCAAAACACTTTCAAATCCGCTCCACGCCTTCAATTGATGTTGAGCCGCTATGCCGCAATTCAGGGTATGCAGGTTGCACAAACAGCCGCGTGCAATCGCCTGCACGCTGTTGAGCAGCGCCTTGCGCGGTGGTTGCTGATGACTCAGGATAGAGTGGATTCAGGGTCGCTGCCCATCACTCATGATTTTCTCGCGACGATGCTAGGGACAGACAGACCTAGCGTGAGCTTGGCAGCGGGTATTTTGCAGAGCAAGAAGCTCATCGAGTACACCCGTGGTGCAGTGAAGATTGTGAACCGCAAGAGACTTGAAGACTCAGCCTGCGAGTGCTATGGGATTGTCCAACAGTTTAATGGCGAGCTTGGCTTGAAATAAGTCGGAAGTGAAGACTCGCCCGTGCTTCACTGCCGGGTTCTATAAAAGGGGATGTCAAGAGAAAACACTCCTCCCCCTACTGGAGGAACAGTAATTCTCTGACATCCCCTTTTATAGAACCCGGCAGGATCGTCAGTGGTCTATGTTGCGAATCCTCAGCCCAGCAATCGGCTTCAGCTGTTCGGAATGACCATGAAGGGGCCCGTCTCGTTATCGCGCTCGTCCTGCCTAAAGTCGGAACGACATGGCTGGGAGGATGCAAACGCAGGCTCCCACGCTGGCGACCGAAGCTCCGGCATTGGCTTTGCGTGGAATAGCTTCCTGCATTGCTTCGCCGTCCATCGGGCCCACCTTCGAGACTTCTTTCTGCGGGCGCTATCGGTAGAAATTCCAGTCCCCGCATACATCTGGCGGTAAAGCTTCGAAAGTAACACGAAAGCGATCCTGGACTGCAAACGTGGAGCGCAGGCCGACCTTTGCCAGATAGCGCTCCAGTTATAAAACCGGTCCCAAACCTTCTGTGTGCGTTCCGCAATCTCCTCCGAGCTCATCGAGGGATGCGGCGTAAACATCTTCGGCCGAACCTCCGTCGGAATCAGCCAGTACCGGGTAATCGGCACATTTCCCACCAGCGTCGGCTTTTTGGCCTGCTCTTTTTCCCAGCGTGCAAAATCGACAGTCCCTGGAAACGGCGTCATCATGAGGAACTGGGCAAAGGTTACGCCAGCCTTCAGAGCCATCTCAACCGTCGCATCGAACGTCGTTGGCTTATCTGTGGGCAGACCGAAGATGAACGAACCAAGGACGTGGACGCCGTGGTCCTCGAAGGTAAGCAGTTGCTTCGCCAGAGCCTCGCCAGACTGGTTGAAGTCTTTGAAGACCGCTTTGAGTCCCTCCGGAGTTACCGCTTCGACCCCCACCAGCGCACCCTTGATATTGGCCCTCCGCATAGCGTCCAGATAATCGGTGTCCTCCCCTGCCTCCATTGTGATCTGGGTGAAGAACACCATGTCTTTAGGCAGTCTTGCCAGCTCTTCCATGAGCAGGAAACGCTCCGTACGGATCTGCGTCAACTCCTCAAGTTTGGCGATATTGTTCTGCTCCCGGGCGAGCCGCAGATCGGTCAACGTCACGGGATAAAAATTGTCGTCGGCGAGGGCAATAAACCGGAAGCCGAGGCGGCGCAGTTCAACGATTTCGTCGATAACGCTCTGATACTGCCGTTGGCGTGGCTTTTGTCCATCGGTTCGCCACACGCTGCAGAAGGAGCAATGCTTTGGGCATCCGCGAATCGTCTGCACCGAAGCCCACATGTACTTGTTGCGCGGCATCAAGTCCCATCGCGCGGCCATGAACTGGGCGCCTTCTATCCGTCCGCCTTCATAGATCCTGCCTGGCTTGCCAGCGAGGCAATCGGTCACCACCTTGCCCCACGCAATCTCACCATCTCCCTTCACCACGGCATGGGCGTCGCCGTGTTCCAGGGCCTCCTCGGGATACAGCGTGGCGTGAATGCCCCCGTAGATTACCCACGCGCCGCGTCCGCGCGCCATTCGGCCAACCTGATATCCGCGCAAAGCATTGCCCGTATGCACACTGATGCCGACGATATCTCCCGGCACAATGCTTTCCGGCACAATCGGCTCCAGCGACTCGTCCACAAGAATGGGATCGCCCGCTGCTTGAGGTGTCGCCGCTGCAAGAACAAACAACCATCGTGGCGTAATGACAGCGGTTCCGAAAGAATTGTCACTGGGATTTACGAGGTGAACGCGCATGGATTCCGACCTTTCGGTACCAGTATGGCGACTTCGGCGCGGAACTTTGTTGTCAAAGCCAGCATTAGCTATCTGTCCCTGCTCTCACGTTCGCCCGACAGTCGGAACACAGGCGAACGAGTCCGTACAGGTTCGCAAGCGGTGAATTTTACCAACCCGCGAAAAAGGAGACTGAGCAAAATTGCACATAATTGAAAATAAAGGGCCATTGGCTCGCATCGTCGGCGAAGGGGAAATAGACCCTCGGCCGGAAGCCGGCCTGGTGGACAACGGGGCACAGACGACGTACATTGCTGCCGTATGCTGGCTGTGTCCACTCTCCCACTCATAGCTCGCGCCGGACAATGCGGTGACCGCACGGCGATTGTCGATTCCCACGGGGGATTCACCTACCACGAACTGCTTGATGCATCGTCGCGCATGGCGGCAGCGCTGCTCGATGGCCGCGACGATCTCGCGGAAGAGCGTGTAGCTTTTCTGGTGACGCCGGGCTTTCCGTGGGTCGCTGTGCTGTGGGGCATCTGGCGGGCTGGCGGCGTTGCCGTTCCGCTGCCGATGAACTCCACCCGGTCGGAGCTGGAGTACTTCATCGACGACACCCAGGCGTCGGTACTGGTGTTCGACGCGCCCGCGGAGGCGTTGCTCGCGCCGATCGCGGCAGCCCGTGGCATTCGCGGGTTGTGTTGCGAGGACGCGGTCGCGCACGCGACTTCACGATTGCCCGAGGTCGCGGGTGAGCGGCGCGCCATGATCCTCTACACCAGCGGCACCACCAGCCGCCCGAAGGGCGTGGTTACGACGCACGACAACATCACGGCGCAGATTGCCAGCCTGGTGGAGGCGTGGGAGTGGTCGGCTGACGACCGTATCGTATTGTGCCTGCCGCTCCATCACGTGCACGGGATCATCAACGTGGTGTCGTGCGCGCTGTGGTCGGGCGCCACCTGCGAGATGCTTCCGCGCTTTGATGCGAATAGGGTGTGGGAGCGCATCGCGAGTGGCAGCCTAACGTTGTTCATGGCGGTGCCCACGGTGTATGTAAGGCTGATCGCGGCCTGGGAAGCGGCTCCGCCCGAGCAACGGGCCATGCTCTGCGAAGCGTGCTCAAAGCTACGGCTGATGGTTTCCGGCTCGGCGGCGCTGCCGGTCAGTACGCTGGAGCGCTGGAAGGAGATCAGCGGCCATACCTTGCTGGAGCGCTACGGCATGACCGAGATTGGCATGGCGCTATCGAATCCGTACCGGGGCGTGCGTGTGCCCGGCAGCGTCGGCACGCCACTGCCGAGCGTGGAGGTACAACTGGTCGGCGAAAGTGGTGAGCCGGTGACGCCGGGAGTGGCCGGCGAGATTGAAGTGCGAGGCCCCAGCGTCTTCAAGGAATACTGGGGCAAGCCGGAGGCGACGCAGAACGCTTTTCGCGATGGCTGGTTTCGCACCGGTGATACGGCGGTAGTGGAGAACGGCGTCTATCGCATTCTGGGACGGACGAACATCGACATCATTAAGACGGGCGGGCACAAGGTGTCGGCGCTGGAGATTGAGGAAGCGCTGCGCGAACATCCGGCAATTGCCGAGTGCGCCGTCGTGGGCGTGCCCGATCTGGAGTGGGGCGAGCGGGTCGCTGCGGCCGTAGTCCTGAACGATGGCGAGACGCTTGAGCTGGCGTCCCTGCGTGAATGGGCGAAGGAGTCGCTGTCGTCGCACAAGCTGCCGTCACGACTCCTGGTTCTGGACGCACTCCCACGAAACGCCATGGGCAAGGTCATGAAGCCGGCGGTGGTGGCGATGTTTCGGAGTGCGGATACAAGCGACTAATCCGGCCTGGATCGCTGTTTTGGAATTACGTGTGATATGGCCTGTTCACGGAAGTCATCGTGCAATGACCCGGAAGCTTACGGCGTGATCTCCCACACCACACCGCGCTCGCGTGACAGGATCGACGCCGCACAGAGTCCAGCACGGGTTTCTCTGTTGAGGCCCGTTTATGTCTAACGACCACGTCTGCCCTCTGGAAATCCCATATCAGTGCGGTGTACAGTGTGACCGGCGAACGGAAGCCTCTGGTTCAGGGGAGTAACCATCATGACATCCTCGGTTCGAATTTCCGCGTCGATCTTGGGGACATTTGCCATAACGCTGCTTTGCATGCTGGCGGCGATCACGAGCCAATCGGCGCAGGCGCAAACCTTGACTGTGCTACACACGTTCACCGGCGAACGCGATGGTCACGACGGAGCTCATCCGATGAACGGCCTGGTGATGGATCGGGCCGGTAATTTCTACGGCACGACGTTCGACGGCGGAATAAACGGAGACGTCGGCCAGGCTTGCTTCACGATTAACGACAACGGTGGATGCGGCACGGTATTCAAGCTGGCCAAGCATGGGTCCAGTTGGGTGTACTCGCTGCTCTACCAGTTTCAGGCTGCCCCCGACGGGAACTTTCCGCTCGTCGCCGACATTGGCCCCGATGGCACGCTGTACGGCACAACCTATGGCGGGGGAGTCACTGATAGCCAACAATGTACAGACTTTTTTAACGGCTGTGGGATCGCTTTCCGGTTGCAGCCTCCGCCAACATTTTGCGCCACGCCGCTCTGCCCCTGGAGCGAAACCGTGCTGCATATGTTCACCGGTACGAATGGGGATGGAGCGGTTCCGGCTAGCGGCGATCTAATCTTCGATGCTGCGGGAACTCTTTACGGCACGACCACAGTGGGGGGAGCCTCCGGTTACGGCGCTGCGTATCAGATCAAACATTCGCAGTCCGGGTGGACGGAGAGTGTCTTCTATAGCTTCGACCCTTCGCAGCAGAATATTGCCAATCCCTCCAGCGGCCTCATCATGGACCAGGCGGGGAATCTCTACGGGACTACGGACTACAACTTCGAAAACCCGGATAGTACCGTGTATCAGCTGGTTCACGGACAGTCGGGCTGGACGGCCAATGCTCTGCACACCTTCCAGTGCGTCGGCGGCCTGGACGGCTGCGATCCCGACGCCTTGAGCTTTGATCCCTCCGGCAACATCGTATTTGCGACAGGGGGCTCCGGCTTTTACGGTACTGGCACCGTCGACAGGCTAAATGCCTCGAATAACTGGAGCCTCGACCTTCTGTACACGTTCCAGCGCGGCCAGGGTTACACCGCCAGCCGCCTAACGATGGATGCTGCCGGGAATCTCTATGGCGCCGCCTCCGGCTGCGCCAATGGCTACGGCTGCATCTACAAGGTCACTCCTACCGACAACGGTTATGTCTTCATCGACCTGTACGAGTTCACCGGCGGCGCCGACGGGCGGACTCCTAATGGTCCTGTGGTGATCGACGCGAACGGAAATCTGTATGGCACCACCGAGACGGCCGGAGATATGAGTCACTGTCTCGGGGAGGGTGACAGCGGCTGCGGCACGGTGTGGGAACTCACGCCATGATTGCGTAGCCGAGTACCCCGGCCCTATGGTCATGGGAGCAGCTGGCAGATCGCTCCGCTGAATCTTCCTTCTGTAGCTAGCGACAAATCGCCATGTCACTCGTTACCTGGCGGCGTCCTTGACATGCCATGCTATGCTGCCCTCGCTCGACAAATCTGCGCGCATCTTGTGGCGTAAGCACTTGCGGTTAAGGAGGACACCATGGCCAACGAAGCAGTGGCCCTTCCGCGAACAGCAACTCACACCAAACTCAACCGCAATCAAATTACCGGATTCTGGGGCGCATGGACTGGCTGGACGCTCGACGGCATGGACTCGGTCATCTATGCGCTCGTGCTCAGTCCCTCGCTCACCGAGCTGCTTCCAAAGTCAGGAATACCAGCCACGCCGGCAAACGTGGGTCTCTGGGGCTCGAGGTTGTTCGCACTCTTCCTCGTGGGATGGGGACTGTCATTTATATGGGGCCCGATCGCCGACAAGTTTGGCCGTAGTCGCGTGCTGGCTGCCACCATCTTTGTTTACGCAATCTTCACCGGCGCGGCTGCGATGTCGCAGTCGGTGTGGCAACTGGGATTGTTCCGCTTGCTGGCGGGCATCGGCATTGGGGGGGAATGGGCGCTGGCCGGCACCTATGTTGCCGAAGCCTGGCCGGAAGACCGTCGTAAGATGGGTGCCGGGTACCTGCAAACGGGATATTACGCTGGGCTTCTTCCTGGCTTCCGCCCTTAACTACACGGTGGGAGCGCGCTTGGGCTGGCGCTATATGTTCTGGTGCGGTCTGACGCCGGTCATCGTGGCGGCCCTGATCCTGTTCCGCGTCAAGGAGCCGGAACGCTGGCAGCACAAGAAGAAGGCCGGTGGGTTGTCTTCCCTGGGCAGGATCTTCGGGGCCCCTTATACGCGCCGTACGCTGGTGAACACCGTGCTTCTGGCCGCGGCCATCTGCGGCCTCTGGGCCGGCGCGGTTTATGCCCCGACCGCCATCATTAACCTGGCCAAGCGCGCGGGCATGGCGCCATCTGAGGTGACGCACACGGCTTCGTTCGGCATGGGCCTCCTGTCGGTTGGGACCATCCTGGGTTGCCTTGCGGTTCCGCTGCTGGCGGAACGCATTGGTCGCAAGCGCACGCTGGCCTTCTACTTCCTCGGCATGTTGATCTGTATCGTGCTTAGTTTCGGCTGGGCGTTCTACCTGCCGCAGGGGCTGCATCCGTTTATCGCGGTATTGTTCTTCCTGGGCTTCTTTGGCGGCAACTTCGCGGTCTTCAGTCTGTGGCTGCCGGAACAGTACGGGACCGCCGTTCGCGCCACTGCCTTCGCATTCACGACTTCGTTCGGTCGCTTCGCCGCGGCGGGCGTCAATCTCGTGATCGCCGGTATGGTCCGCGATATGGGGACCATTGGCAAGCCGGTGGCGTACACCGCCATTGCGTTTGCGATCGGGCTGCTGGTGATTCCGTTCGGAGAAGAAACGCTGGGGAAGGTGCTGCCGGACTGATGGACCAGGAGTGTCTCTTGACGGACGTAAATACACTATGTAAATATACAGATGCGATTCACTTGGAGTGCCGAGAAGAACCGCATTAACGTACGGCGGCATGGGATAGCATTCCAGGACGCAGCGCGGATTTTCGAAGGACCTACTGTCGAGAGGGTTGATGACCGCTTTGACTATGGCGAGACGCGCGTGTATGCGATCGGTGTAGTGAATGGCATCGAGATTACAGTCATCTATACAGACCGCGATGGGGAAAATCGGCACCTGATATCGGCTTGGAAATCAGAACCGCATGAGCGCCGCTACTACTGGCAAAGCCTCGCAGAAGAAAGCGACTGAACCCCGCACGAACTGGAAGCGTCTTCGTTCCCTAACCGGTGCGCAGATCCGAGCGGGGCTTCGAAATGACGCGGACATCCATCCGACGGACGAAGCCTTCTGGAGCAAGGCTAAGGTCGTAATGCCCCGCACCAAGAAGACAGTGACGATGCGGCTCGATGCCGACCTTCTGGAGTGGTTTCGCCGTAACGCGGGCTACCAGACCCGCATTAACGCAATCCTCCGCGCCTACATGAATGCTGAAGTCAACCACCGCTAGCAGCCCAGGTTTGGCTCTGCAACGAAGTGATCGTCGCTATTCCGATCCACCCATCTGAAGAGCTTTTGCGTCGGCCTGCGCCTGCCGCGTAGGTGTCGGTGTGGGGTGATGCCGGAAGGTCTCGATCGTCATGCGCGCCAGGTCATAGGCACCATAAATGATGTTGGCACGCCAGATGTCGCTGCGGAAGGTTAGGATCTGGCGCCGGAAGTAACGGAAGACGTGGTTCCCGGCCTTGAAGTTCGTCCCCGCTGTAGACGATGCCAGGCCGGGCACGAGCGGCTGGCATTGCTTTAGCTGCACGATGGCCAAATCTCCATCCGTGCGGACCGGGTCTCCATTGGCGTTCTGAGTGAGGTTCGACACACTGCGCCGGGACACGAGGTGCACCGACTGCACGCAACCTGCCAGTTCGAGATCACGAATCACCATGCTGCGTTCGTCATCGATATCGGGCGCAATGTGATGGACAAATTCGTGGTGCTTGACGGAGAGCGTCGCTCGCGTGTCATGGGTTGAGGAACTCAGCCAAACAATCTCAGAATCCGAGGTTTCGGACCACTGCCACACACGCAAATGGTCACGGCGGTTGTAGCTGTTAAGGCTCTTCTGCCAATTCATGTCGGCAGGCTTGCCTTCGAGCAGCTGCGCTTTCATCGGAGCCTGGTCGTAAGTGCTGTCGTTGAGGAAAGCGTAGAAGGTGCGCACAAACGAGTGCCTGGTGAAGGCATCGCCCGTGGTCCAGCCGGCTTGTTGGAACGCAGCTTGGACCTGCTCGCGCGAACCGATAAAGGCAAGATTCACCACATCGGCATCCGCCAGCTTAGGCGTGGTTGTGCGCGACGGAAGCGACGGGGCCATTCCCTCGAACGTCCAACTCCTCACTGGTTTCGGGCGCAGCTTCAATCGGCGTGGCGGACATCACAGGAAGCGAATGGACAGTGTCCGTCAGCTTAAGCCGCAGGTCGGTTCCGGCGGGGTAGTAAATCTCGGGCTCCGGGAAGATGGGGAAGGTCGCCTTGTACACAATCAGCCCCAAGTCCGAATAAGGGTTGTAGGTGGGCAGGTGTATAAGGCGGCTGTTGATCCGGCCTTGGGGCGTGTCGCTGCTGCGGATGCCCTGGATAACGCCCTTCGTCGTCACCTGCTCGCGAGCGTTCTCAACCTCCACTATTGAAGTCGAGATGGATACCGGGGCATCCTGCATTACGATGGCGCGATCGAAATGAATGTCCAACGCGGCCGTCTCGTGGACGAAGCCCCAACCCACTTTGCGGACCGAGTGGACGACTCCATCGATACTGGTGCCGACGGGAAAGATTACCTCGTTCCCGCATACGACGGCCTCAGTCAAGACAGCATGGACAGTGTCACCGGCCTTCGAGGTGTAAGAAGAAACGGGGGCGCCGAGGCGAATCCACAACGTTTGCCCGGTGGAAACTCCATCGCAGGCAAACGTCAGCACAGAGCAAAAGATTACTGCCAGGGGAGCCAGTCGTCGGCCAGTACCGGGGAGGACTCTCATCCGTAGCGACATTATTCCTTAAGCCGGGATTCCCACATCATTAAATGTTCGTCAGGGTACACACATCATAAATGATGACCACCACGAGAGCAGCCAAAATATATTTGTCTCAATTTAGTTGCGGGATTCGGCACAATGGTGGGTAGGAATCATCGAAATCTCTATTAGATTGTTAACGGTTTGAGCGCCGCTCTACTTCAAGTCCTCGAAGTCTTCTTCCCAGTACTCGAACTCGCGCCGAGCATCGACTGGCCGATCGGCTTTCTCGACCGATCGCAGTTGAATGCGACGGATTTTGCCGGAGATGGTCTTGGGCAATTCTCCGAATTCGATGCGGCGAATTCGCTTATAAGGGCCGAGGCGCTTCCGGATGAAAACGAAAATCTCCTGCGCTACCTCCTTCGACGGATACATTCCGGGCTTCAGGGTGATGTATGCCTTGGGCACGTTCCAGCGAATGGCGTCCGGAGCAGGTACAACAGCGGCCTCGGCGATTGACGGGTGCTCGATAAGAGCGCTCTCCAGTTCGAACGGACTGAGGCGATAATCCGAGGACTTGAACACATCGTCGGTGCGGCCGACATAGGTGTAGTACCCGTCGGCATCGCGACTGGCAATGTCGCCGGTGTGGTAATACCCGCCTTCCATGACGCTGGCGGTCCGCGCCGGATCATCGACATAACCGGCCATCAGGCTGATGGGCGCAGGATTCAGCCGGACGCAGATCTCGCCATCGGCCGATTCTTTGCCATCGGCGTCAATCAAAACGATGTCGTGCCCGGGAGCCGCTACGCCAGCCGCTCCCGGCTTGACGGCTTGTTGCGGAAAGTTGCCGATGACAAGCACGATCTCGGTCTGGCCAAAGCCGTCGCGAATGGTCAAGCCCCACGCCTGACGGACCTTCTCAATGATCTCGGGGTTGAGCGGTTCGCCCGCTCCCACCAGTTCTTTTAACTTGACGGGATACGCGCGCAGGTTTTCGAGCACCAGCAGGCGCCACACGGTTGGCGGTGCGCAGAGCGTGGTAACCTCGCAGCGGGAAATCACTTCGAGTGTCTTCCTGGCCTCGAACCGCGTGTAGTTATGCACGAAGATTGTTGCGCCGGCGTTCCATGGGGCGAAGAAGCTGCTCCACGCATGCTTGGCCCATCCCGGCGAGCTGATGTTGAGGTGGACATCATCAGGCCGCAGGCCGATCCAGTACATGGTCGCGAGGTGGCCGACGGGATAGCTCTGATGAGTGTGCAACACGAGTTTCGGTTGGGCCGTGGTGCCCGACGTGAAATAGAGCAGCATGGGATCGGTGGCGTTCGTCGCGGTATCAGGTTCATAAGTTTCCGCTTCTCGATATGCGTCCGAATAGGACACCCATCCGTTGACTGGCTCGTCCACGACGATGCGCGAATAGTCGCCTGCCAGCTCGGCGAACCTGCCGGTGAAGGCTGCATTGGTGACCACATGGCGCGCCTGTCCTCGTGTGAGGCGATCTCTGAGATCGTCCGGCGTGAGCAGCGTTGCTGCCGGAATGACCACTGAGCCCAGCTTCATGGAAGCCAGCATGACCTCCCACATCGCGACCACGTTGGGCAGCATGACGATGATGCGATCTCCCCGACGAACACCATGCTGGCGCAGAAAATTGGCCACCTGGTTCGAACGGCGCGATATTTCGTCGTAGCTCAACTTCAGCTCTGAGCCGTTCTCGTCCACAATCCACAACGCGGGCTTTTGGTTCCCACGTGCGTAGGCGTCGAAGTAATCCAGCGCCCAGTTGAACTGTGTCAGTCCTGGCCACCGGAACTCACGATAGGAGAGTGTGTAGTCGTTGCGGTGTTGCAGCAGAAAGTCGCGTGCAGCAAGAAAAGCGTCCAAATCGGATTTTGATGACTGAGGGTTCATCAGAATCGGAATTTTACTCTTGTTTGACGCCGGAAACCGATTCTTGCGATAGCTTATAGCGTTATGAAGAACGCCAATGAGGCGCATTCACAACCTGGGCTGCAAGAGGCCATTGGAACGTTCAGCAGGTTTCTGGAAGAGCCCTCAGGTATCTTCGCGTCTCTTCGCGACTACGAGCTTCCATGGGAAAGCCCTATCCATATTTGCGCTGGGAAGCTCAAGCCGCAGTTCTGCCACTCCACGCAGAGTGCGCGGCCGGCAATTTCCGGGAGGGTTTCAGGCGCAGGAGCGAGCACCGTTCAGGCCAGAGTGAGCTGTCTTTACGAAGCTCTGGAGAGGTACTCGGGAGTCTTTCGGGGCGACGAAAAGCGGCGAGCGACGCGATACTCGGAGATTGCCGGCGAAGCAATTCATCCCAATGACCTGACGCAGTTCAGCGAGTCTCAATACAACTGTCGGGATGATTGGAACCGGCGCGAGAGCCGCCATAATTGGGTGCCGGAGCGATTTGATGCTGAGCGGAGAATTGACTGGTCGTCGGCGTGGTCACTCACCCAGAAGACAACGAAATATCTGCCAACTGCATATTGTTATTTCGGATATCCCTTCGACCCGAAGCACGATTTCTGTCGCCCAGACTCGAACGGGAACGCCGCTGGAAGGAGTCTGGATGAAGCGATTGTTCACGGTTTTCTGGAATTGGTGGAGCGGGAGTGTGTTTCCGTCTGGTGGTACAACCGGGTTCGACGTCCGGGAGTGGACATTGACAGCTTCGGCTCGCCTGACCTCGTCGCCGTTCGCGACTTCCATCGGATGATGGGCCGCTCCATGGAAGCGCTAGACATTACCACCGACCGAAATGTGCCGGCCTTCGTCGCTGTGTCTTGCTCGGAAGAGACGCCCCGCGACCATTATGCCCTCGGTTTCGGCGCGCATTTCGATGCTCGGATTGCGCTCACCCGAGCGGTAACGGAAATGACCCAGCTTCTCCCACCTGTTCTGTCGGGCCGCGATCCAGGGTGTTTTCTGCGCGCTGAGAGCGGGGCAACTGACATGTCGTTCCTCATGCCAGATGAGCACACGGTGGCAACCCGCTGCTCTAACTTCCCTTCCCCCATCGCATGCGCACCGCAGCAAGACGTGTTGTCCTGCGTCGAGTTGGCGAAGTGCTGGGACCTGGAGATGCTAGTGTTGAACCAGACGCGAGAAGACGTAGGCGTGCCGGTCGCCAAGGTCGTCGTGCCCGGGATGCGCAGTTGGTGGGCGCGATTTGCGCCCGGCCGGCTGTACACGCTGCCCGTCGAGCTTGGGTGGCTGGCGGAACCAAAGAAAGAGGCTCAGCTAAATCCGGACCACCTTATTCTTTGACCTCACCTTGTTTCCCTAGCCTGCCGCGCCTTTAACAGCTTGCTTTCCGATTACCCCCGGGTATAGGCTTGCCGGCGAATTCTTTGCCTAATAACCCCGCCAGGAGAAGAGAACCATGTCGAAGAAGCGTGCCCAGGAGTTTATCGAAGCTCTCGTCGAGAACGCTGCCCTCCGCAAGAAGGTGAACGAGGCCTCAGAAGATATCGTGAAGGTGGCCCACAAGGCCGGATTCAAGGTTACCCGTGCAGAGATTGCTGACGCACTCAAGAAACACTGGTTCGAAGTGGCGGAAGATGGGGAAGAAAAAATCGATCCCCTTAACCATGGTTTTTCTGAAGCACCTGGCTTTTGAGGTCGTCTGGGTCATAGCTTGCCGACGCGAAGCTGGAATCGAGCCGAAAGGCGGGAAAAGAAATCTTCTTGACTTGTTCTCCCGGTGCCCGTATAGCTTACCGGTGAATTCTCTGTGGCCAATTCTCGTCGGACGAGGGGAGAACCATGTCGAAAGCGCATGCTAGAAAGTTCATCGAACTCCTGCATACTGATGCTGCACTTCGCAAGGCGGTACAGGATGCCGGCGACAAGGTCATCGAATTGGCCAAGAAAAAGAAATTGAACGTTACCCGTGACGAGGTCAGTGCCGCCCTTCAGGAGCATTTTGTGGAAAACATGAGCAAAGACGACGACGGCACAGACTGCCTCTTTCCATTTTCAGAAGTACCGGGTTTCTGAACGTTCCGGAAGTTCGCCCGCGTGGCGAAGAGAATCTGAGGCTGACTCGATGATCAGCACTGCGTGGCCGCGGCAACTTGTCTTCGGCGCGCGTGCCGTGTAGGCTACTGACGGACCCCCCATAAACAATATTACTGTCGGATAGGAGACGTATGTCGCAAGAGCACGCCGAAAAGTTCATTGAGCATATTCAAAAGGACCCGGTCCTGCGTAAGAAGGTCCAGGATGCCGCCGACCATATCGTGAAGGTGGCGAAAGACCACGGATATGACGTCACACGCGAAGAGATCGGAAGCGAACTCAAGAAACGGTGGAAGGGCAACGAAGCCGACGAAGCTGCGAATGGCTTCTCGGAAGTCCCTGCCTTTTAAGTTTTTTGCCGGTGACTCAGCCAACGGCATCCCCGAAGGGAATCTACGAATCGGTTGCGGAAAACATCCCGCAACCTGAACTCTTATTTTTCAATTACGGTTTCTGGCAGCCTGGTCTCGACGATTCATGGATAGCTCCCTCGGATGTTCGATACCGTCATCATCTCCACCTGGTCACGCATGCGCTGGCAGGGGTTGACCTGTGCGGCAAAGATGTCCTGGAAATCGGTTGTGGGCGTGGAGGAAATTGTTATTACCTCTCGCAATACTCCAAAGCCGCACGAATTGTGGGAGTCGACCTCTGCGCGCCTAACCTGAATCTGGCCCGCGAGGACCCTCGCCTGGATCGGGCCCAATTCATCGCTGGCGACGCACAAAGGTTGCCTTTCGCCAACGCAAGTTTCGACGTTGTCCTGAACCTCGAGTCCTCGCATTGCTACGGTCATTTTGACCAGTTTGTTTCGGAGGTGACGCGAGTGTTGAAGACCTCCGGGCTTTTCTGCTTCGCCGATTTGTGGAATGTGGACGTCATGGAACTGGATTGGCCGGCCAGAGAGCAGGCGCTGAGATCTGCCCTGGAAATCATCGCGGAAGAAAACATCAGTGAGCCGGTATTTCAGGCCATGGGACTGCCGGGAAGTATTTCCGAGCAACTCGATGCGCTTACGGATGCAAGAAATGGACCATTGATTAGACGCATAACCGGAGGAGTGAAAGCACTCCGTGCGGGTCTGGCGACAGGCGACTATTCCTACCGGCTATGGAGACTAAGGAAGTCACAGGTGCTCTGATGGCCCGGCCACGTTACATCCCGGTGCGCGAAATCGATCACTTCGCAGGTGGCAAGGTAATCGACCTGCCCATCGACCCCGAGCAGGAGGCGCGCGTGACCCTGGTATTACGGCCGCGTACTCCGCATCACACTATGGGCAAACACCTCGATCGCATGGCCCTCTGTTTACCGCATCAGCGGCATTACTTCACTCGCGAGGAGTTCGCTCATCAGTACGGAGCCGACGGAGGAGGACCTTTGGGTGACGGCGGCATTCGCGGGCAAACACAGTCTAGAGGTGGCTGAAGTCAGCCATGCCAGACGCCGCCTGGTATTGAAGGGTAAATTGGGCGACCTCGCGAGTGCTTTCCATGTGAAGTTCGTTCATCTTAACGATCCAGACCATGGCGTGTACCGATCACACGTGGAACCAATCCATGTTCCGGCTGAACTGAAACCGATAGTTCAGGCGGTGATGGGCTTCTGTGCTCGCGCCCATTACGAGGTTCCAGCCATGTCCTCGAAGCCAGCTGCCTGGCACCTGGTCGATCCACGAAGAGTCGCCGAAGCGTACCAGTTTCCTGATGGTACGGGACACGGCCAGACCATCGGCATCATCGTTTTGAGCGGCGGCTTCCATGAATCGGACCTCGATGCCTACTTCCATCGTTTGGGAATGCCCAAACCGAAGATCACGGTAGTTAAGATCGACGGGCAGGAGAACAATCCGGCCGATACTGAGGCGATTCGCGATTTTATCGTCAAGAATAGTGGTGGGAGGCTTCGTCACGCCAAAGGCCAGTCTCACGCTGATCCGAATGTGCGCCGAAACTCAGATAAGAACATCGACTGGACGATGGAAACCACGATGGATGTGGAACTGATCGGCACATGGGCCAATGGTGCGCACATCGTCGTGTATTTCACTCACAATGACGCGCGCGGAAAATATGACGCCTTCAATGCCGCCCTTCACGATACGACTTACAAGCCGACCGTGATCTCCTGCAGTTGGGGCGCGCCAGAGAAGTTGCTCTCGCCCGTACTGGAAGAAGAGATGGACCTGATGTTCCAAGAGGCAGCTTTGATGGGCGTTACCATCGTCTGCTCGTCGGGCGACAACGGAGACGGTTCCAAACCTGCTGGAACGGCCCAAGCCTACTTCCCTGCCTCGAGCCCCCACGTCCTGGCTTGCGGCGGCACGATACTCCAGCACACGAGCGGCGAGAAACTGGATGAGACCGTATGGCGAGAGGTCATCGCTGGTCGAACTGAAGAGAGCGGATTCGGCGAGAGCTCGGTGTTCAAAGCACAGAGTTGGCAAGCGCTAGCCGCTTCCTCCAGCCACCACGGCGGCAGGGTGGTTCCGGACGTCGCAGCCAAGGCCGATTTTCAGTTCGGCTACGAGCTGGTCGTCGGCGGCCAGCGTATTCCGGGTTGCGGTACCAGCGCTGCTGCTCCGTTGTGGGCCAGTCTCGCCGCGTTGCTCAACGAAAAGCTGGGAACTAGCGTCGGACATATCAACCCCTTGCTGTATGACAAACGATTTCGGGCTGGTCTAGAGCCGGTTGGTTCTACTGGAGGCGCCTGGGCACCTGAGGTCGGGCTGGGGACGCCGCGTGGAAAGGCACTGCTGGAGGCGCTGCAAGTGAAGCCGGGTCGAGCGGAAGACTAGGTCGCTGCGCGAAGCGGGTTGGGGATCAGAATGAAGATCGAGATCGTTTACTGCCCAACGTGACAAAACAACCAGGCCAAGGTCACGAGTCTCGTGACCCTCATCAAGACGCGCCTCGACATTGAAGCCGTCACTGTTCCTGGCAATACCGGTCAGTTCACAGTGATCGCTGACGGCGAGCGGATTGCCGAGCGCGGCGGGAACTGGCTCACACGGAGCTTCGGCGCCGGCTATCCCGATCTCAATAGCGTGGTGGAGCGACTGCAGAAACGCCTTGCGAGTGGCGCAGCGCGGAAATAGCGCTTGGCGCTTAGTACTTAGCGCGTGGCTTTCGCTCAGTATTTCCAAACTTTCAGGGCGGCTTGACCATCGTTTGCCAGGAGCTAACGGCTGACTGTTAATTGCTAATATAGCTGCCTCCCGATGGCTTCCCACGCCCGGCTGACCTGTAGGATATGCTCAGGCTGATGGTTCTCCGCAGCGACACCTCCCAGGATGGAGCACCGAATCAGGTTCAGCGCCAGGACGTTTGCCCGGACCCTCTGCTCCTCTAGATCGGCCGAAGTCCGGGTATCTTGCTCACACGACACGGTCCAGAGCGGATCCTGTTTTTCCGGTTTATGCGCCGGAGTGCTGCTCCAAACGACCGGGCCAGCCACCGAGAGCATCGTAAGTAATCCTGCAGGGAATGCCACGGTGAGGCGTTGGTCGAGCAGATAACCGGGACTTCCGTCCGCCAACCTGCCTCTTCTCTTCTTGCCCGAAACCTGCACAGAAAAACGAGCTGGGATCCTACCCAGAGTTCCTTCCAACAGCACAAACTTTGTCTTGCGGCTCAAGACGTTGACCCGAAACGGCCGTAGGGTGCCAATGGCCGTTGTCAGGATATCCAGCGCCCCATATAGCGATCGCTCCGTGGCCATCACCTCGACAAACTCTGGACGAGCCAGCCTGACAGCTCGCTGGCAGTCGCGAATGAAAGCTCCGGGCGCCGGCAGATTGACGAAGTGACCGTTCACTTGAAACTGCACGCCACGTTTCCGGGCAAGGGCCATCAACCGTTTCAGCGCGCTGGGCGGATAAGGATGCTCACAGAGCACGTGAATCCCTCGTTCAATGAGCTGCAGAACCACTGGGAGCGCATCCGAACTCATGGCCGTACACGCCAGATTGATGTTGTCAGGAAGCTCATCCGCCGATTGGTACAGTGAAACGCCCCTGAGCGCAGCCACCTGGTGAGAACGTAGGCTGCCTCGCGCCAGGATCCCAGCCAATTGAAATTTGCGCGGTTCGCGGGCGAGCGCCCTGATGTAGGCCCGGCCGTAGTTGCTCCCACAGACCAGAACTTGCATTCGGCTCATCCGGAATTTTTCCCGGTCGCCTGCACGTGCTCCCGCAGTTCGTCGAGAATCTGCCGGGCGTGCTTGAGATCATGGGTATCAAAGCCCTCTTGAAACTTGCCATGGACCTCGGCCAGCGCCTCGTGTGCTGTCTTTACTTCGCCTTTTCGTGCCAGCAAGGGACCTAGCCGGGTGTGCGCGCGCAGTTCCAGCGAGATCGCCTTCTGCTGGCGCGCAATTGCAATCGCCTTATGCAGACAGGCTTCCGCTTCGGGGTGGTCCGAATCGTTTCCTTCCATACTGCGCCATAGCAGTTCGCCTTTCCAGCGCCAGCAATCAGCCTCGAAGGACCGGTCTCCTGTGTTCGAAATCACCGACAACGCCTCTTCGATCGCCGCCAGCGCTTCCTCATAAGACCCGCACTGCGCCAGAGCCGCCGCCAGTACCTGCTGAAGCTGGGGGATTACCAACTCGGCGCCCGAAGCTCGCCAGTCCGCGATCGCCTCCCGGATCAGCTCGATTCCCTCCCCGCCTTCGCTCTCTTGATTGTTGACCCAGCCCAGCATGATTTTTCCCATCTCGAGGAAGATGGCTATGCCATGCTCGGTGCAAAGGGCAACCGTCTGCTCCGCGTACTGTCGCGTCACCGCAGGGTCGTGCCGTGCGTAATGCAACATCGCGGCAAATGCCAGCGCCACCGCCTGGCTGAAGGGTTGGTGCAGCGCATTGGCCAACGCCACGCTCTTCTCGCTGCGCTCGACCGCCTGTTCCGGAGACCCGAGCATCCAAAGATCCCATGCCGAGAAGGCGAGGCTGGCCACGGCCGGGTCATAACCTCCATACACGAATGCCAGGGAATGGTGCTTGGGACGGTCGTAGAGCTTCAGCGCTTCCTCGAGATGATGCAGCGACCGCTCGAAGTCTCCTGCCCAGAACAAAGTGTCGCCCAAGGCGTAATTCGCCTCCAGCAACAGGGCCGTGTCCTTCGACTCCTCAGCCAGTTGAAGCATCTGTTGCGCCAGTTGCAAGGCCGTGTCCACCTGCCCCTTGACCTCGTAGAAATTCCACAGTCCCCAGAGCGCCGGAAACAAATGTGGACTCTGACCCAACTCGGCAGACAACTGCCGCGCGCGCTTATACGCCTTTTCGACCTCCGGGTTGGCAAAACCCTTGGTGGAGACCAGAGCTGGTCCCAGGGTGATTTGGAGGGCAAGCTCTTTCTGCGTTTTCTCGGGCGATGGCGGCAGCCTGGTGAGCATCTCGAGTCCCTTTCGAGCCAGGGTCGCGGCTTCCTGGTTGGCAAAGACTCCAGCCGCGCGTTCGGCAGCCATTTGGAAAAATTCTGCCGCCCGGGAGAATTCACGAGCTGATTCGAACAGCAGCGCCACCTGGTGCGCCACATTGGCCTGGGAGCCGGGATGGATCTGCAGCAGCGTTTTTGCCGTGGCCGAACTCAGGCCGACCCGGCGCGTTGGGCTGAGGGAGCTATACAGCGCATTCTGATACAGAACGTGTACGAAGCGGAGATGCAGGGTAAGGGTACCATCGGGAAACTCTTTCTCCCCAATTCTCTGCACGAAGAAATGGATGCGCTCGATCTTTTCCAACTGTTCTTCCACTTCGGCCGCATCGGCGGAGATGGCGGCCGCCAATACCACCGAATGAAACTCGGCCCCTTCGACACTGGCCGCCTGCAGCAGCCGCCGGTCCGGCTCGCTCAGGCTGTCAATCTTGCGTTGAATCATGCTGCGTACCGATGCCGGCACGTCGCTGCCAATTTCTTCCACGGGTTGCGAAAGCACCCACCGCCCCTGCTCCTGAACGATGATCTTCCGGTCGCGCAGGTCGCGCACCAGGTCCACCATGAACAACGGATTGCCTTCTGTGCGCCTCCACAACAATTCGGCAAAGGACGGAGACCAGCGGTGTTCGGGAAACTCCAACGCCAGATAGCTCTCCACATCGGCCCTGCCGAGGCAATTCAGGTCCAGTTCACGCGCGAATCCGCGCGCTTCCAAGTCCAGCCTGAGCTGCTGCAGGGGATGCATGCGCTCGAGCATCTCGCCCGGCCGGTACGTGACCACCACCAGCAGGGGCAGTGATTCAAAGCGGCTGGTGACGTAGGCAAGCAGGTCGACGGTCGAGGTGTCGATCCAGTGGACATCTTCCAAAGCGAGAAGCAAGGGGCGATGGCGGCACAGTTCCTGCAGAAACGCAAAAAATTCACGCTTCAAACGTTCCTGCGAAGTCGCTTTGGAGTCGGCAAGCCGAATCATGGAAGAGTCCTGCCTCTGGGCGGGCGCCAGTTCCAGGAACCAGCTCGGAGCCAATGTCCTCATGATCCGGCTGGCGGAATCACCGCTGGCGGAGTGCAGCAAGGTGTCCAAGGCTTCCAGGATGGGTAAATAGGCTTCGCCGTCGGCCAGACGTTCCGAACATCGGCCACGGGCAACATTGCAAGAATGTCCACTGATCTTCAGTGAGGCCAGGAACTCCTCGACCAGTGTGCTCTTGCCGATGCCGGCTTCACCCGATACGCATACTAACGAACCGCGTCCTGCCTCGGCCAGGCTTACCGCCGCATGCAACTCCTTCAATTGCTGTCCGCGACCAACCGTGTGCCGCTCGGTGGTCTTCAAGAAGATAGCGTCGATGTCCGAGGCCGGCTTGCGCAGACTGTCGAGCACCTGCTCGACTTCCTCCGCGGTGGGACGAAGCCGGGCATCCTTCTGCAACATCGAGAGCAGCAGCCGTTCCAGCGCCGCCGGGACTCCAGGGTTAACTCGCGTCGGCGGAATGGGTTCCTGCGACGTAATTGCCGTTGCCGTGCTAAAGGGCGAACCAGTCTGGAACGGATGTACTCCAGTCGAAGCCTGGTACAGCACAATGCCCAGCGAGAAAATGTCCGTGCCCCACTCCAGCGGCTCGGCGCGCGCCTGTTCGGGAGAAAAGTATTCGATGGTGCCCATCCAACTGCCTTCTTTGGTGATGCCCATCGACACGGTCTCATCATCCGGAGTGATGCCGACCCGCGCCAGCCCGAAGTCCACCAGCTTCACGTACCCGTCCGAGCGAACCATGATGTTGTCGGGTTTGATGTCACGATGGACGATGCCGGCCTGATGTGCGGTCTTCAGCGCGCGAGCCACCTGGATCCCGCAATCAATCACCGCCGCCAGATCCATACTGCCTTTTATGCGGCTGCGCAGCGTCTCTCCCTGGATCCATTCCATGACGATGAACGACCCGGACGCATCTTTCCCGATCTCATGCACGGTCACGATGTTGGGATGGTTGAGAGCAGACGCCGCGCGGGCCTCGCGATCGAAGCGCTCCACCGCAACCGGATCGTTGGCGATGGCTTCCGGCAGAAACTTGATGGCGACCGTGCGAGGGAGGTTCAGGTCCTCGGCCTTATACACCACACCCATGCCGCCTTTGCCCAGGCGGTCCACGATGCGATAGTGAGAGACGATGTGGCCGATCATGAGGGTCCGAATCTATTGTATCCGGACAGGCAGCGAGGATGTTTTGGCGGGGCTGTTCAGCTGGTCGCGACCGAAAACAGGAATCGATGCTTGCACTCAGGGGCCGACGAACGAAACGCTTGTCAGGCAAACGCTGTATTCACATAGAGGTGGCTGCAGCCAGACTTTGGCAACGTCCCTCGCAGGCTCCGCCTTGCCACGCGACTCCGAGCGCGTGCAGGATAAGTTGGTCCCCCAGGCTCAGCTTATCGGCCTCCAGAATCGCCTCGTAGGCGTAGGAAACTACGTCGCTGCGGGTGATGCACCAGGGTTCGTGACGAATGATACCTGCGCAATGTTCGCAGGCTGCATCGGCGCTGTATGCGTTGCTGTGATACCAGGTCGAAGAATTGGTTGTCGGCATTTTTCACTTCCCACATCTCTTGGCGCTCTTAGTTCTTTGCCTGGCGCGTCAGAGTTAATACGCACAAGTTAGCGCGAAGCTGCGTCTCGCACATCGCACGTGAGATGTAGGGCCGATACGTCTTTGGTGTAATCCACAAAAGCGTCACGTCCAAACCCGCGCCACTTCCGCCCCGCGTTATCATGGGCGTATGACACACCAGCATTCATCCCGATTCCTGCAGATTGTGGGCGACGCTAAGAAGCGCATCCGCGAAGTCACGGTCGAAGATGTGAAGGGCAAGTTCGACCGCAATGAAGAGTTCCTGCTCGTTGATGTTCGTGAAGACAATGAATGGGAAAAGGACCATCTTCCGCGCGCCGTTCATCTCGGCAAAGGAATAATTGAACGGGACATCGAGCAGCGAGTGCCCGACCTCAATGCGCCCATTGTCGTTTACTGCGGCGGCGGCTTTCGTTCCGCCCTTGCGGCCGATAGCCTGGGGCGTATGGGATATACCAACGTCCTTTCCATGGACGGCGGCATCCGCGGGTGGAGAGAAAAAGGTTACCCGCTAACGAGAGGATGATCGAGAGTTCGCGCCGCTACCAGCGCCTGTCCCAGGCTCAAGCCTCCGTCTCCCGCCGGAACCTCACTGTGAGTAAACACTTGAAATCCGGCCGCTCGCATCCGCTTACAGAGACCTTCGAACAAGTACACGTTCTGAAAGGTCCCCCCGCTCAGGCAAACGCGCTGTAATCCCGAACGTTCACGTAATCGGCAGCTCACTTCGGCCAGCACCTCAACCAGGCCGTTATGAAAGCGCCGGCTGATGTCGGCGATGGCAACTCGTTGGTCTATGTCGCGCAGCAAGGCTTCAAACAAGCTCCGCGTGTCGATGATCCAACCCTCGCCATCGGCGATCAGATCGAACGGATAACCGCTTTCATCGCGCGAATTGCCGCTCGCCATCTCCAGCTCGATTGCCGCCTGCGCTTCGTAGTTCACCTGGCGCCGGATTCCTGCCATCGCTGCGACCGCATCGAAGAGCCGGCCGCAACTTGAGGTCAGCGGGGAGTTGATGCCCTGCTCCATCATGCCAAAAAACACGTTGAGATTCTTCTCGGGAACGCCCGCTACGACCGGCAGCTTGCGTACGAAATCGCACCCGAAATGGCGCACCAGATATGACAGCGCCATGCGCCACGGTTCGCGGATGGCCGCCTCGCCGCCCGGCAGCGGAACGTACGCCAGGTGCGCCGCTCGCTCGAAGCCGTCGTAATCGGCGAGCAATACCTCTCCTCCCCAGATGCGGCCATCGGTGCCGTAGCCAGTGCCGTCAAGGGCGAGGCCGATGACGCGGCCTTCCAGATGGTTCTCCGCCATGCAACTTGCGATGTGCGCGTGATGGTGCTGCACGCCGATCTGCGGCAACTCTGATTGCGCCAGGGCCCAGCGCGTCGAGAAGTAGTTGGGATGCAGATCGTAAGCGATGGCGACGGGTGTGATCTCCAGAATGCGCTGCAGATGTTCGATGGCCTCCTCAAAGAAGGCATAGCTCTCGGTGTTCTCCAGGTCGCCGATGTGCTGCGATAGAAACGCGTGCCGGCCTTTGGTCAGGCAGACGGTGTTCTTCAGCTCACCGCCGACGGCCACCACCGGCGGCACATCCTCCCGCAGAAACACCGGCACGGGCACAAACCCGCGCGAGCGCCGCAGTTGCCGCGAACGCCCGCCGGCAACGCGGGTGACGGAATCATCGCAACGCACTAGGATGTCGCGGTTGTGCACCAGAAAGCAGTCGGCAAGCCGGTGTAGCCGTCGCACCGCTTCGTCGTCGGCGATGCAAATCGGCTCTTCACTCAGATTGGCGCTGGTCATCACCAGTGCCGCAAAACCGCCATCGGTGAACAGAAGGTGATGCAGCGGCGTGTAGGGCAGAAACACGCCCAGGTAGCGGTTGAACGGCGCTACCTCATCGGCGATGGGAGTGCCTTCCCGCCGCCGCAATAAAACGATGGGCCGCTGCGAGCTAAGCAGTAACTGGCGCGCGGCATGGTCTACTTTGCAGAAGCGCTGGGCAGCGTCGACGTCGGGGACCATGGCAGCAAAGGGCTTCTCCACGCGCCTCTTGCGGTCGCGCAGCGTTCGCACCGCATCGGCGTTTGTGGCATCGCACGCAAGATGGAATCCGCCTAGACCCTTGATAGCGACGACACCTCCGCGCTGCAGGCGCGCAACTGCTTCGGCGATCGGGTCAGCCACCTCGATTCGCTTCCCTTCTACGTCCCACAGCTCCACCTGCGGCCCGCATTGCCAGCAAGAGTTGGGTTGAGCGTGGAAGCGCCGATTGAGTGGGTCGTCATATTCGGCCTGACAGGCTGGGCACATCGCGAACCCGGCCATCGAGGTGAATGGGCGGTCGTAGGGAATGTTGCGGACGATGGTGAAGCGTGGGCCGCAGTTGGTGCAGTTGATGAAGGGATACCGGTAGCGCCGGTCGCCGCCGTCGAACATCTCGCGCAGGCAGTCAGCGCAAACGGCCACGTCGGGCGAGATGAGCGTCTGTACCGGCTCACCGCGATGCGTGGTGACAATTTTGAACTCACGGTCGCCGTTGCAGGCCATCGCGCGGACCGTGATTTCGGTAATGCGCGCCAACGGCGGCGCGTCCGCGGGCAGGCGCGCGAGGAAGTCGTCTACTGCGCTCTGCGGACCCTGGACTTCAATGCTGACTCCACCGGCGGTGTTGCAAACGCTGCCAGCCAGTTGCCGCTCGCCGGCGAGGCGATAAACATACGGACGAAAACCGACGCCCTGGACGATCCCGGAGACTTCGATGGCCTTCCGCACCTGCATAAAAGCACGCGTTGGAAGCATATCTTATTTTGCGGGCACGTCACTTCGCTGCTTCCTTAGGCTACAATGAGCGCCATTCGCTTACTGGCGCGATGATGCACGTCCGCCCACGGCGACGATTATGACCACGACACCACCAGCCGCCACCTCGCAAACCCGAAAGCGGGCCTGGATCTTCGAGCTCACGCCGCCAGAGCGCAGCACGCTGGTCGCAACCTTCGGCGGCTGGGCGTTGGACGGCATGGACGTAATGGTCTACAGCTTCGTAATTCCTACTCTGATCGCCGCCTGGAGCATCAGCAAAGGCCAGGCCGGGCTGCTGAGCACCGTCACGCTCCTGATTTCGGCAATCGGCGGATGGCTGGCCGGAATGCTTGCCGATCGCTTCGGGCGCGTGCGCATCCTGCAAATCACCATCCTGTGGTTCGCCGTCTTCACCTTCCTCAGCGGATTCACCTCTTCTTTCGGGCAATTGCTCGTCACTCGTGGCCTGCAGGGCTTGGGCTTTGGCGGCGAATGGGCCGTCGGTTCAGTGCTGATGGGCGAAGCCATCCGCGCCGAGCATCGCGGCGAAGCAGTCGGCACCGTGCAAAGCGGATGGGCCATCGGCTGGGGCGTGACGGCCATCAGCTATACCGTGCTGTTCTCGGTCTTGCCCGCGAGCCTGGCGTGGCGCGCTTTGTTCTGGATCGGCATCCTTCCCGCGCTGCTAGTCTTCTACATCCGGCGCAACGTTCCCGAGCCGGAAGTGTTCAGGGAGACGCGAGAGAGAGATCAAGTCCGGCGAAGGCACGCACTTTCTGGAAATCTTCAGACCTGCCCTGTTGAAGATCACCTTCTTGACCGCTCTGATGTCGATCGGCGTGCAGGGCGGGTACTACGCCATCACCACCTGGCTGCCCACGTTTCTAAAGACAACGCGCGGCCTGTCGGTGCTGAACACCGGAGGCTACCTGTGCGTAGTCATCCTGGGCTCATTCGTAGGCTATCTGATCAGTGCCTGGCTGGCCGATGGTATGGGCCGTAAGTGGACATTGATACTCTTTGCCGTCGGCTCATCTCTGACAGTGTGGGACTACACCCATCAGTCCATCACCAACTCCCAGATGCTGGTGTTGGGCTTTCCGCTGGGCTTCTTTGCCTCAGGCTCCTTCAGCCCGATCGGCGCTTTCTTTACCGAACTTTTTCCCAGCCGCCTGCGCGGCTCCGGTCAGGGATTCTCGTATAACTTCGGCCGCGGCGTTGGCGCCTTGTTCCCTACGTTGGTCGGATACCTCAGTGCGCGCGTTAACCTGGGCTACGCCATCTCAACGTTTGCCGTAGCCGCCTACGTGGTTATGATTGTCGCCGTTCTGTTGCTACCCGAGACGAAGGGTAAAGAGCTGCGAGTGTACGAATGAGCTAGGCCAGTGCCCGCACGAGAACTCCTGCCGCCTTGAGCCGCTGATTGATCTCACGCGCAATGGCCACACTGCCCGGCGTGTCAGAGTGGATGCAGATCGTGTCGGCGTCAACAGCCAGAGCACGGCCATCCGTAGCAACGACGTTGTGGCGAAGAGCAATGCCCAGCGCCTGCTGCGCGGCGCGCGCCGGATCCTCAATTAGCGCTCCGGCAAGACCACGCTTGCGCAAGGTGCCGTCCGGCTCATAAGCGCGATCGGCAAAGGCTTCGGCGGCGGTGCGCAATCCCATTTCACGCCACACCTCTAGAATGGAAGAGCCGGCCTGACCGACCATGATGATCTGCGGGTTAATGGACTTGGCAGCACGGCCGATCGCTTCCGCCACTTCGCGGCTCTTGTTAGCGGCGTGATATAGCGCGCCATGGGGCTTGACATGCACGATGCTCATATCCAGAGACCCAGCGATCTGCCTTAATGCGGCGATCTGATCGCGCACCGAGACTTCGATTTCCGCCGGCGAAAGCTGTAGCTGGTAGCGCCCGAAATTCGTGCGGTCGGGATAGCTGGGGTGTGCTCCCACCGCGACTTTTAGCTTTTTGGCTACGGCCAGCGTCTCGCGCATCGTGTGCTCATCGCCGGCGTGTCCGCCGCAGGCCACGTTGGCGGAGGTGATATAGCGCATCAGCTCAAAGTCAGAGCCATTGGCCAACGACTCTTCGGACTCGCCCAGATCCGCGTTGATGTCAATAGAGAATTCATTCATCGGAATATATCCCTCAACCACTCCTCCTGCTCCCGTAGAGCCTGAACTGCTTCCGCAATTGACACTTCGGCAAAGCGGACCTCGTCGTCCGGTCGCAACTGGCCAATGCGATGCATGTCGGCAGCAATGACGTTCGCAATCTTGGGATATCCGCCGGTGGTTTGCTGATCCACAAACAAAATGATCGGCTGCCCGTCTTGAGGCACCTGGATGGCCCCTAACGGAATACCGTCGGTCAACAACTCCCCTTGCTCCTGCGGCCGTACCGCCTCTCCCTTAAGCCGCAGGCCGGTGCGTCCTGACTGCTCGGTGACGAGGTAGGTGCTGGAGAACAACTTCTGAAACGCTTCCCGCCCGAACCAGTCCTGCTGGGCGCCTCTCGTGACGCGCAGAGGGCCCTGAACGGACGGCGATACAACCGGCCCCGGGCGCACCGAACGCGCGTGTGAGCTGTCCGGCCTGCATATTCGCAGCATGTCCCCGGCCTGCAAGCGGCGTCCCTCAAGACCTCCGAAGCGGGCGGGAATGAACGTTGACGCGCTGCCCATGACCAACGGGACGTTGAATCCGCCCCGAACAGCGAGGTAGGATCGAGCGCCGGTCCGCATACTCCCACAGTGTAAGACTTCCCCGGCAGGCAACTCGATTCCGGTGCTGAGTGGAACTCCCCCCGGGCCGACCTTACATTCGCAATCCGCTCCGGTGACGGCGACAACCACACTGTGCTCGAACTCCAGGGTCGCCCCAAGCAGGGTCATTTCGAGCGCAGGCGCGTTC
This sequence comes from uncultured Acidobacteriaceae bacterium, assembly GCA_963703645.1. Lineage (GTDB taxonomy): Bacteria > Acidobacteriota > Terriglobia > Terriglobales > Acidobacteriaceae > Bog-257. The sequence continues at coordinate 44,644 of CAVPFD010000028.1, read as the reverse complement.
TCCTCGTTGCCGACGAGAAGATTGGCAATCCGGAATGACAACGCGTCGGCCGCTCCGGCGGGTGAAATGCCTAAGTGAGCATATCCGTAGCGTCCTAGATCCTGAATCGTGGTGAAGAATCCCGGCTTGGCAACTCGAATCGTCATTTTCGGTCCAGTTCAAAATCTTACCGTTCATCGCTTAGCGAGTAAGTAATATGTTTATAATCTATAACTTACACATAATCTTATACTTAAGGCTCAGCATAACTTCTCGAACTTGGCTCGATCAATAGGCGCAAACTTCATCCTGTCGCCCGGCCGCAGTCGGGTCGGCAGCTCGGCTTCGGGATCGAACATGCGCAGCGGCGTTCGACCAATCAGCCTCCATCCACCGGAGGAGTCGAGAGGATAGATTCCCGTTTGGCTGCCCGCAATGCCGACGCTCCCTCCTGCGATGGACGCTCGCGGAGTCGGCAGTCTGGGCGTGTGCAAAACCTCAGGCAAACCACCGAGATAAATGAAGCCAGGCGAGAATCCGAGGAAGTACACGAGATACGTTGGCGACGAATGCAACCGGACCACTTCTTCCACAGAAAGCCCGGCGTGCTGCGTGACATCGGTCAGATCGGAACCGAACTCGATGTCATAGCAGACCGGAATGGTGACGACGGCTGCGCTTCCGTCGGCGGCAAAATCGCCGGCAGTCGCAGCCTGCTCAACCACGCCTGTCAGTTCCTCGTGCGTCAGCCGCAGCGGATCGAAATCGATCAGCAGCGACGCGTATCCAGGATGCAGGTTGCGGATGCGACGATCGCTGCTCTGCTGCAGCGCGTGGAATAGCCCCATCACTCTTTGGTGCAGTTGGGGCGAGATCAGATTCCCGAAGACAACCAGCAACGACGAGTCGCTCGCAGGAATGATCTTCATGGCCTCCAGCCCCTCGTGGCAAGAACACAAGAATAGATGATTGCGGCCCACGAAACACGGGTCTCGGAGCAGTGCCGGCTGCACCATCGAGCGCCAAAATCATGGCACCAAAATCGTAAGGTTCATGTTAGAGTGTTGCGGCATTCCCAAAACATTTGTCTGTCACCTCGCCCAAGATGCCCCCGTACTGTGTCGCTTGTGAACCGATTCGACCTGCCGCCTTGTCGTGCCCCGGCGGAGTGTTTCGGAAGCCGATGCAACACGCAATGTTGTCTCTCGCAGGCTTCCTGTTCTCGGCAGCCACATTCCTCGCAGTTGCTGCCGCCGCCGAGGAGCCAGCCGCACCGCCCGAAGCGCTTACCGTCGATCAGGCAGTCCAGATCGCACTGGCGAATAACCGCAATCTGAAGATTGTCTCTCTCGGCCTCGACAGCTCCAAGGAAAAGCTGGCCGCCGAGAAGACGCGGCGCCTGCCCTCGTTCAACACCTACGTCTTCGGCTCGCAGGTCCTCGAACCTTTCAGCTTCACGGTGCAAGCGGGCCAGTTCGGCACTTATCCCGGCATCGGTCCCATCCCTGCCACGAACACGAACATCACCACACCGGCCCAGTTCACGGCGTATATTTTTGGCACCGCGTCCCAGCCGCTGCTGACGCTCTACAAAATCAACATCCACATTCACGGGCAGGAGTTGTCGGTCGAGCAGGCGGCACAAAAAATTCGCGAAGAGCGAATCTCCATCGTTGACGACGTTCGCCAGGCCTACTACTCCATCGTCGAAATCCAGAACGCCATCGAGGCGACCGAGGCCAGCATCAAGCAGTACGAGGAGATGGACCGCATCTCCACCCAGTACCTGGCGGAACAGGTTGTGCTCAAATCGGAGACGCTTGAGGTGAAAGCCAAACTAGCCGACGAGCAGTACAAGCTACTTCAAGCGCAGGACAAGCTGGCCACTGCAAAGGAAACCTTGAACAACCTGCTCGGCCGCGACATCAACACGCAGTTCACCGCTCTCAATCCGACCGAACTGTCACCGGTCGAAGAGAACCTACCGGCAGCGCAAGCCCTGGCGCTGGCGCAGCATCCTAAGGTGAAGGAAGCCGAGATCACTGTCCAACAAGCCGATAACGCCAGGCGGCAAGCCAAGGCGCAATATATGCCTGACCTCGGCGTGTCATTCCACTATCTTTCTCCTTTCGGCGTAAACTTTCGTGCCGCAGAACGTCATGGCCATGGGCCTGGAGTTCAACTGGGAGCCGTTCGACTGGAACCGGCGCAAACACGAGGTCAACGAGAAGGTCATTCAGGTGGAACAGAGCAAGCTGAGCCTTGATGACACCAAGGCACAGATTCTCGTCAACGTGGACGCGCAGTTCCGCTCGCTGCACGAGGCGCGTATGGCCGTAACCGTGGCGACGGCGAAGAAAGAGGCCTCGACCGAGAAGCTGCGCGAGGTGACGGAAAAGTTCCGCCAGAAGACGGTGCTGCTGCGCGACGTTTTGCAACAGCAATCGGCGGTGGAAGGCTCCAACGCCGATTACAACGAAGCGATGGCGAAATTCTGGACGGCGAAGGCGAACTTCCAGAAAGCGATCGGGGAGGAGTGAAGCTCATGCACAAAACGCGACAGGCCAAGCTCATCCTGATCTGCTCACCTGCGCTCGCCGCAGCCTTGCTGGCAGGCTGTCGCAAAGAGGCGTCGCCCCAGCCCATCCTGACCCCCGTGCGCACCGCGGAAGTGCAGACCATCGACACCGGTGTCGGCAACACCTACTCTGCGAACATTCAGCCCTACCAGCAGGTTGACCTGGCGTTCAAGTCGAACGGATATCTGGGGAGCATCCGTCAGGTGCGAGACGCCGATGGCCACATTCGCAACATCGACCAAGGCGACTACGTGACCAAAGGAACAGTGCTCGCCACTGTGCAGACGGACGACTACCAGCAGAAGCTTGACCAGGCCAAGGCACAGCTCGCCAAGGCGCAGGCCGAACACGAACGTGCGACGTTGTCGTTCGGACGTGTCTCGGCGCTGTACAAAGTTGGCGCCGCCACCCAGCCGGATTACGACGACACCAACGCGCAGGTACAGAGCACGCAAGCTGCGGTGGACAACGCAAACGCCTCGATCGCCGAAGCCCAGATCGCTCTCGGGTATTGCCAGTTGAAGGCGCCGTTCGACTCATGGGTACTGAAGCGCAATGTCGATGTCGGCACTCTGGTCAGTGCGGCAACCGTCGGCTTCACACTCGCCGACACGCGCTCGGTCAAGGCCGCGTTCGGCGTGCCTGATACGTACATTGACAAGGTCAAGTTGGGGAGCGCGCAGACGGTCACCACCGAAGCGCTGCCCGGGGGCTTCTCCGGCCACGTGACCTCGATTTCGGCGGCCGCCGATCCCAAGAGCCGCGTCTACACAGTCGAAGTCCGCATCGACAATCCCAAGAACCTGCTGAAGGCGGGCATGATTGCCTCCATCACCATCGGCGCCGGACAGCCCATCGGCCGTGTAATGGTCGTTCCTTTGACCGCGGTGATGCGCAGTCCGGGCAATCCCAATGGCTTCGCTGTCTACCTTACCGAGGGCGCTGGTGACACCGTCACGGTGCGCGCCCAGGACGTCACGCTGGGCAACACCTACGGAAACAATATTGCCGTGCTCAGCGGTCTGGGACCGGGACAGCGCGTCGTCACCAGCGGGACCACCATGATCAAGAACGGCCAACAGGTAAGGGTCATACCGTAGGATCAGCAATCCGCTGGCATTTGACACGGCGTCATGGCTTGCCGCACCGTTCTAAGACAGTGCGCCGAGCGGGAGTTCATCATGTCGCTGCGACCGGTCAAACGACTCATCAAGTCCAAGCCCACACTTGAAGGTGCGGGCGTGCATCTGCGCCGCGCCTTCGGCTTTGGGAATACCTCGGATTTCGATCCTTTCCTCCTCCTCGATGACTTCCGCAATGACGTTCCTGAGGATTATCTGGCGGGCTTTCCGTGGCATCCTCACCGTGGCATCGAGACGATCACCTACGTCCTTGCCGGTACCGTGGAGCATGGTGACAGCATGGGGAACAGCGGCGCCATCGCCGCGGGTGATGTCCAGTGGATGACTGCCGGCAGCGGGATTATCCACCAGGAGATGCCAAAGGGCGACCAGACTGGCCGCATGCACGGCTTTCAGCTCTGGGCGAACCTGCCTTCGTCGCTCAAAATGACCGAGCCGCGGTACCAGGAAGTGAAAGCCGCCGACATCCCGGAGATCACAGATGACGACGGCACCCACGTGCGCGTGGTCTGCGGAAGCTTCTGGGGAACGAAAGGTCCAGTGGATGGAGTCGCTGCTGATCCGATCTACCTCGATGTGTCGGTGCCTTCGGGCAGGAGAAAAAGGCTTCCTGTAGAAACATCACGCCATGCCTTTGCGTATGTCTTCGCCGGCTCGGGGAAATTCTGCAACGCATCGGGGCCGCTTGCCGTGCCGACCGAAAGCGTCGGTTGGGCCGATACTGCGCCGCCTTCGGCAGCCGAGAACCGCTCGCTCGTCCTCTTCGACCGCGGGGACGAACTGGAGGTGCAGGCCGGTGATGATGGAGTCCGCTTTCTGTTGGTTTCAGGAAAGCCCCTGGAGGAACCCGTCGCGTGGTACGGTCCTATCGTCATGAACACTCTAGAGCAACTCCAGCGGGCGTTTGAGGAACTTCGGGAAGGCACATTCCTGCGCCGGAATGTCGCCAAGTAACTCGCATTGCCGACCCCGCCCTACGTGTCCGCCGTCACAGACAAGGCCTGCCAACTGCGTTAGCTTGGGGTGTAACTGAGGAGGTGTGGTATGGCCGCGCCCTGGGCCCATCGTTATGCGCAGCGCACCAAAACAGTCAAGAGTTCCATCATCCGTGAGCTGCTGAAGCTCACGCAACGTCCCGAAGTCATCTCCTTTGGCGGCGGGCTGCCCGCTCCCGAAGTGTTTCCCGTGGCGCGCTTCCAGGAGGCCTGCCAGCACGTTCTGTCGACACAGGCTTTCGCCGCGTTGCAGTACGGTCCCAGCGAAGGCTATCTTCCCTTGCGTGAGCTGATCGTGGCTCAGATGGCACGCTACGGCATCATCGCCACCGTGGACAACGTGCTCATCACCTGCGGGTCGCAGCAGGCGCTGGACCTGATCGCCAAGCTGCTCATCAACCGCGGCGACCGTATTCTGGTGGAGTCGCCCACCTATCTAGGTGCGCTGCAGGCCTTCGACCTGATGGGCGCCGAATACGTTACCGTGCCCATCGACGACAGTGGCCTGCAAACCAGCGAGATGGAACGGGCACTGCGCTCCGGCCCGAAGTTCATGTACATCCTGCCGAACTTCCAGAATCCGGGTGGCGTCACGCTGTCCCGCAGCCGCCGGGATGAACTGGTAAAGCTCTCCGACAAGTACGGCATTCCAATCATTGAGGACGACCCGTACGGGCAGTTGCGCTATGAAGGCGAGCACATACCGCCGCTGGTGGTGCTCGACCGCACCAACCTGCAGCGTGACAATGGCTACCTGCTGGGCAACGTCATTTATCTGAGCACCTTCTCCAAGGTCATGGCGCCGGGATTGCGGTTGGGATGGATCGTCGCGCCGCCCGACGTGATCAGCCGGCTGGTGCAGCTGAAGCAAAGCGCCGACCTCCACACCAGTACCTTCACCCAAATGGTCGCCTACGAAGTAGCGAAGGATGGATTCCTCGAAGAGCACGTGAAGCTTATTCGCCGTGTCTATGGCGAGCGCCGCGAAGCCATGCTCGAGGCTTTGCATAACTACTTCCCGCCGGAGGTCACCTGGACGCATCCAAAAGGCGGCCTGTTCCTGTGGGTCACGTTGCCCGCTGGAATTGACACCATGAAGCTGCTGGACACCGCCTTGCGCCAGGACGTGGCCTTTGTGCCCGGCGATCCGTTCTTTACGGGCGGCGACACCGGCTCGCACATGCGCCTGAACTTTTCGAATGCACAGCCCGAGCAGATTCGCGAGGGCATCCGACGGTTGTCCATCGCTGTGGCGCACGAACTGGAGCACAGCGCGGTTGGCGTGACGGCGTAAAAACGAGAAATCAAGAAAGTTGCAGAGGAACGGTGCGACGCCGCAGAGCCACCTACGCCTTTTTCATGTTCAGCGCGCGGCGGAAGGAGCCGCGGTCGTTCTTGATCTTTTCCTGCAGCAACATGATGGCGTAAATCAACTGCTCCGGACGCGGCGGGCAGCCGGGCACATAAACGTCCACGGGAATCCACTGGTTCACGCCCTGCACCAGCGCGTAATTGTTGAACACGCCGCCGGAGGTGGCGCACGCGCCCATGGAGATGACCCACTTCGGCTCCGGCATCTGCATGTAAAGCTGGCGAATAACCGGCGCCATTTTCTGCGAGACTCGGCCGGCGATGATCATCAGGTCCGACTGCCGTGGCGACGGCCGGAAGACCTCGGCGCCGAAGCGCGCGATGTCGAACCGCGAGGCGCCCATGGACATCATCTCGATGGCACAGCAGGCCAAGCCGAAGGTCATCGGCCAGATGGAGTTCTTACGCACCCAGTTCACCACCGCGTCCATCGAGGCCATGACGACGCCCTCGTGCTGCTGCTCGCCAAAGGTGGCGCGCAACACAGCACTGCGGCTGTGCTCCGGGCCAACGAGGTTGTCGAAACGCTCGTGGCCGGACTCCGGATTCTCAAAGTGGGGCGGTTGGTAGCCGGAACTCATATTGGACATTATACCCGTTAGGTTTTGATGCTCTGCTGCCGCCGCGGGACGCAAGGTCAAACGCTGGTCAAGCCTCTCCTTCCGCTCACCAACCGGCGCCTTTGCCGTCTCTCACCTAGCTGTGAAACAACGGATTTCGCACCCCTTGCTTCCGCTGATGCATCCAAAACTTCAGGCTGAATCTGGCGCCGGGGACCGCGGGGAGTACATGCTATACTGCGAGTATCGTCCGCACCGGGGCTCTCTTGAAGGATATTTCCGGCCTGCCGAAGGAAACATACATGCCGCGTAGCTCGCATCGCTCTGCCGTTCTCGTCCTCGTTGTCATTCTCGCCTGCGGTTGCGTCGGCATGCTGTTTGGCCAGCGCCTCACGTCCAACGCAACTCCCAGCGACGGCGATGTGCGCGAAAGCCTGCGCAGCTTCAGTGACGTTTATGACGTGGTGCAGCAGAACTATGCCGAGCCGGTGAATCCTGACAAGGCCATCTATAACGGCGCCATCCCGGGTATGCTGCGGGTACTCGACCCGCACTCCAACTTCTTCGATCCCAAGTCGTACGCAGCTCTGCGCGAGGAACAGCGCGGCAAATACTACGGCGTTGGCATGCAGGTTGGACCGCGCAATAACAAGGTTATCGTAATCGCCCCCTTTGCCGGCGCGCCTGCCTATCGCGCGGGCATTCGCCCGGGTGACGTGATCATCGCCGTGGACGGCAAGCCCACCGACAACATGAGCACCAGCGACGTGGCCGAAATGCTGAAAGGCCCCAAGGGCACGACCGTCAAAATCACCATGCTGCGTGAAGGCTCCGACAAGCCGCTCGACTTCACCGTCGTGCGCGACGAGATTCCTCGCTACAGCGTCGACGTACACTTCATGATTCGCCCCGGCATCGGTTATGTGCACATCTCCGGTTTCCAGGAGACGACCGAGCACGAACTGCGGCAGGCGTTGGATGAACTGGGTGACCTGAAGGGCTTGGTCCTCGACCTGCGGCAGAATCCCGGCGGCCTGTTGAGCGAAGGCGTGGGCGTGGCCGACCAGTTTCTGAAGAAGGGGCAGGTAATCGTTTCCCACCACGGACGGGCTTCAACTGAGAAGGTTTACAAAGCCGCGCATGGCAACGGCGGCAAGGACTATCCGCTAGTCGTGCTGGTCAATCGCGGTACGGCATCGGCGGCTGAGATCGTCGCGGGCGCCATTCAGGACCATGATCGCGGCTTGATTGCCGGCGAGACCACGTTCGGCAAGGGTCTGGTGCAGACCGTGTACCCGCTGTCCGAGAACACTGGACTGGCGCTGACCACTGCCAAGTACTACACCCCGAGCGGTCGCCTGATTCAGCGCGATTACAGCAACATCTCGCTCTACGACTACTACTACAACGACCGCGAGAACGCTGATGCTCCGACCGCCAACAACCACGAAGTTAAGATGACCGACAGCGGGCGTACCGTTTACGGCGGCGGCGGCATTAGCCCTGACGTGAAGCTCACGTCCCCGAAGGCCAACAAGTTCCAGGACACTCTGTTGGAGAAATACGCCTTCTTTAACTTCGCCAAGCATTACGTCATCAGCCACAAGGTGAATAAGCAGTTCGAGGTGGACGATGCCGTGATGCAGGAGTTCCGCAAGTACCTCGACGAGCAGAAAATCGCCTTCACCGAAGCCGAACTGGCAGAGAACAACGATTGGATCCGTGCCAACATAAAGGCCGAATTGTTCATCAACGAATTTGGCCAGCAGGAAGGTATGCGGGTCCACGCCGAGGGCGATCCTGAGGTTCAGAAGGCGCTCGAGCTGCTGCCCCAGGCGAAGCAGTTGGCGGACAACGCAAAGAAGGTCATCGCGCAGCGCAACAACGCCCGCCTGACGGCGCAGCAGGGCGACACTCCCGAAGCGCAATCGGTAAAGCGCTAAGCCGGTTCGGCGCAACATCCGAATGCGCTGAGCGCGTCCTGGACGAGTCGCCCTTGTCACGTCCGACTGTGCTAACCGTCACCGCTTCCTAATGACCTCAAGACTAGACTACAAGCAGCGGTAAATTGTCTCCTCGTGGCTGTGGCTGCTGCCACAGTCCCATCGGGGAGCCGGGAGGCGGCTTATGTTCGCCGTCAGGATGGTTCAGCTCATTGAAACACACGCCGATAAGCTTTCCGAAGCGTTAATCCGCAAACTCAAGAACAGTGACGAGTGCGGCGAACTCCTGAACAAAGTACCCGCTCACGAACTCAAGCACAGGACTTACGAGATCTATACGCATCTCAGCGACTGGCTGCTCTCCAAGACCCAATCGGAAGTGGAAGAGAGGTACATCGGTCTGGGGGCGCGGCGGGCACGGCAAGGCGTTCCGTTCAGCCAGATCATGTTTGCCATCCACACCACCAAACACGTGCTCTGGGATTATCTGTTGCTGGAGGGCCTGCTCGAACCCGAGGACCTCATCGGCGAAATGGAACTGGTTCGCTCTCTGGGACAGTTCTTTGACCGCGCACTTTACTACGCCGCGATCGGATATGAGCAGACGCAGAAGAGCGATCCCAGCCACACCTCGTTAACGCATGAGGTGATGGGCCGGTAAGCCATCAGTGGCGGGCAAAACCGCGCGGTCGTGACGTTCCCGCCCGCAAAACTCCAGAAGTTGGAAGTCTCGGTCCATTCCGCCGAAATTTCATAGTTTACCTCTGCGCGGCGGAGCAGTATCTTGCAAGTGATGGGTGCGTCCACTCCTGCTCATGGCAGGCGATAGCGCGCATACTGGGCCCGAAGCGGTTTTGAAAGGCTCGCTCCGCATGACTGCCTCCGAGGTTGCTGCCGCGTTACGCGACTTAGAGCCGCGGTTCCTGGAAGGATTGGCTCCGCCCGACGTCCGGGCAATCGTGGCGGTCGCAACCCAACGGCGTTTCCTGGCAAACTCCATCATCACCACCCAGGGAGATCCTGCCGACCACCTGTTCCTGCTGCTGCAAGGGCGCGCCAGATATTTCTACATGACACACGAAGGCCAGAAGATGTTGCTTCGCTGGCTTCCGGCGGGCGAGATCTTCGGCGGCAACGCACTGCTGCCAAGAGCTACCAGTTATCTCGTCAGCACGGAAACGGTGAAGACTGGTTGCGCCCTGGTATGGAGCCGCGCCACCATCCGAAATCTCGCTGCCAAGTACCCGCGACTGGTAGAGAACGCGTTGGCAATCGTGTCCGACTATCTCGACGGCTATCTCGCCGTTCACGTCTCCATGACCTGCCACACCGCGAAGCAACGGCTCGCCCAAGTGCTGGTGAATCTCGCCAGCGGCATTGGACACACCATTCCAGGAGGTGTGGAACTGCATGTCAGCAATGAGGAGCTGGCCAACGCGGCCAACGTCACGCCGTTCACGGCAAGCCGCCTGCTGAGCGAGTGGCAACGGTCAGGCATGGTGGCAAAGAGCCGTGGCAAAGTATTGCTACGTCATCCGGAACGGCTTCTGTTGCACGAACTCTAACTGCGTCAGGCCGGCTGCGTATCCGGCGCCGCTTTCCATCATTGCTCCTTAGCAACTACAAGATTGCCTTTGGACAACGACTGGACCCGGGCTCCGGTGTCATCCTGATCAATAGGCAGCAATGAGTCAGCACCGCCAGGCTAATGGTGTTGTTGGAACGTTGACCAGGCGGGAGGCTGTAGAGCAGGTGGCGCCAGTTCGTATTCTCGTTGTCGATGACTTCCGGTCGTGGCGACATTTTGTCTCCACAATGCTCCAGGAACACTCGGAATTCCAGATCGTTGGTGAAGCCCTGGATGGACTGGAAGCGGTCCGCATGAGCGAGGAACTGCGGCCCGATCTGATTCTGCTGGACGTGGACCTGCCCAGGCTCAACGGTATTGAAGCCGCGCGGCGCAACTGCGCGATCACTCCTGGCACGACCATCCTGTTCGTTAGCGAGAACCAGTGTCACACGGTAATGCAGGAAGCCTTGCGCAGCGGCGCATGCACGCGCGGTTATGTCGTGAAGTCTGGCGCCGTCGATGAACTCTTGCCTGCTCTGAAGGCCGTTACGCAGGGCAAGCGGTTTGTCAGCAGCCCGTCTGTCGCCCACAAAGTCTGCGACCTCGCCGATGAGTGAGCCGTGTTCACTTGCCTCGGATACCTTGTAACCAATTCGGGATGGCCATCGAGACCGCCTTCCCGCGCGATATGAAAGAGAACTTCTTTGTCGAACACTTCGGTAATTCTGTGTGTTGATGACGAACCGGCAGGACTGACGGCACGCCGTCTCCTGTTGTCCATTGCAGGCTACACCGTGCTGACTGCAGCCAGCGGCAGGGGCGCCCTGAAGCTTCTAAGTTGTAATCATGTTGACTTGGTCATTACCGACCATTTGCTGCCTGATCTTACGGGAGCAGATCTCGCCTCGGAGATGAAACGGCTTAAGCCCGAAGTGCAAATCGTTCTCCTGACGGGGTTGGTGGAGCTGCCGCCAGGATACGAGCATGTCGACCTGCTTCTCACTAAGGGCATGACTCCACCGGAGTTTCTTGACCAGATTGCGAAGGTGCTCGCAAAACCGCAGTCACGAAAAGCAGCAACGACCTGATGCTGATGGTTCCACCGCTCAAAACCTAAAACGAGAACAGCATTTGCAAATCAATGCGGCGATTGGCTGAGCCCGACGAGAAGGGCGGGCCGGCCAGCGAATTTGGAGTCCCGAAAATGGGCGATCCCAGTGTGCCCACCGGCGGCGCATAGTTCACGTTGTTCAACAGATTGCGGGCGCTGATGGTGAACGTCAAGTTGTAGCGATGAGTGGTCTCGTTTCCAAAGGAAAACGGGTTCCCACCTCCTCCAGCGAGTCCGCGACCGCCAAGGCCGCCGCCACGACCGCCGCCGCCTCCACCGCCACGTGAACCTCCTGGACCACCTCCTGCGTTCGCAGTAGCGCCACGTTCCAGTTTCGGGCCCAGACCAAAAGTCTTGCTTAGCCGCAGATTCAGGGTGAACAGCGAAGTTGCGCTTCCGGCGTTGATAGGCGCAATGGGCTGTCCGGCAACGGGCGCACTGTTGAATGTGCCCCACGGAGTGACGTACACGGTCCCGCCCGGCCCACCGGTGGGGCCAAGACCAGGCCGGTCATTGAAGATCGAGTCGCCGTTCAGGTCCTGGCCAACAATGATGTTAAACGGCGCGCCCGATTGCGCGATGATGAACGGGTTCAAGCGAAATCCGTACTTCAAGTTGATGCTGCCCCCGACAACGAAACGATTGCGCACGTCGAATCCGGCGCGTCCCCAATCCTCCATGGGATCGTAAGAGTTCATGATGAATGCGGCAGAGGAAGAGCCACCGCCAAAGAAGCTGCCGCCGCCACCGCCTCCTCCTCCCGCCCCCAGATCGCTATTGGCGAAGTTCAACGAGTAGAAGCCAAACAGCGAAACTCTCGTCCCTACGTTGATTCGAAAATTGGCAATCATCTGGTTCTGTATGAAGACGCCCTCAGAGTTGTACTGGTAGATGTTCGTCGTCCCGCCGAAGGGCCGAACACCGCTGGTCGGGTCGTCAGGGTTGTAGGTTCCGGGTAACGGGGCATTGGCATTACGCAGGAAGAACTGATGCTCTCCTCGCGCATTGAGATACGTGACCGACAACGTCGAGCTCTTGGTCAGCTGGCGCTCAACGCTGAAGGCGGTCTGCAGCGTGTAGCTGGGTTGTATGTTGCCGGCAACCTGATAAATCGTGGGCGACGTTGTCGCCAGCTTCGCCAGCTCGCTGGGCGGCGGAATCAGCGGATAGAAGTTCGGCTGGTTCACCGTGTATTGCAGCTGGGTGATCCCGTTCTGCCGTTCCGCTTCCAGCAGGTAGTTGTAGGAAAAACGGCCATAGAAGATGCCGTAGCCGGCACGCAACACGGTCTTCGGCGGTGTCTTTCCGTGGCCCAGTCCCCATGCCAGGGCGATGCGCGGCGCCCAATCGCCGTGATAAGGAATTCCGGTCTGGGTCTCGTAACGCAGGCCGGCAGTCAGCGAAATGTTGGGCTTGATCCTCCACTCATCTTCGGCGTACAGCCCGACGTTAAGCATGGAAATGTCGGACAACGGCTGTCCGACGATGATGGAGAACTGACTCGCCCCGCCACCCATCGCTCGAATCTGTTGCGGCGTAAGACCTTCCTGCAAGCCAACCTGCGTGATCTGGTACGCGTTCAGCGAAGAAAAGTTGTAGCTGCCGTTGAAGCCCGAGTTTTCGTTGCTGGAATACAGCGTGTCGCGAAGCCGGCCTCCGAACTTTATGAAGTGGTGCCCGTGGGCGATCGACGTGTAGTTCTGTACCTCGTAATGGTCCTGATTGCTGATGACCGTGCCTGATGGACTGCCACCGCCGGTGAACGCCCCCTGCACTACCAGAGTCGGGTCGGTGCTCAGTGGAAACTGGTTGCTGCTTTGGCGAAGGTACTGGAACCTCGTCTCATTCACAATCGTCGGACTGATGACCTGCGTGTCGCTGATCTGCACCGTCTGTTCACTGCTATGAGAGTTGTACCCCACCGAAGGCAGCGAAAACTGGCCAACGCCGCCGTTGTCCTGGGTGCTGTGCACGTATTGATAACGGACTGTCAGCGTGTTGCTGGGTGTGAGCTGGAAGTCGAAGCGCGGGCTGATATTCAGCACTGTCGAAGGGCTGGGCACGGCCTGGCTATAAGGAACGATGTCGTTATTCGGATTCAGGATTTGCGCGGAAACCACCGATTCGTTGTCGATGTTCCGCTGTTGGGCGGTGAAGAAAAACGACGCCTTCTTACCCATAGGGCCACTGATGTTGCCGTTAAAGATTTCGGAGTAATAGCCCGGTTCTTCGGTCACGAATGGATTGAGCGCGTTGAAGGCGGATGAATTGCCATTCACCATGACCTGACCATGCATCTTGTCCGTTCCCGGCTTGGTGAAAATCTCAATCCGTCCGTAACCCAGCGCATCGTATTGCGCCGAGAAGGGATTCTGGTTGATGCGGATCTCACGAATCGCCGACTTGGGAGGAAGTTGTCCCGCGGTGAAGCCATCAACGTAAATCTGGCCGCCATTGGGGCCGGCGGATGGACCGGCAAGGGCTTCCAGTTCTGACTGTAATTCGTCGGGATCATCGGAGAGGGCTTCAAGGTCCTTGCCTTTGATGATGAGCGTACTGGCGCTGTTCTCGGGACTGACGTCTGACGGTTGGAGTCTCTTCGTGGACCTCGACCTTCTGCTCCTCAACCTCAATCTGCAGCGCGATGTCGAGTTGCTGCACCTGGCCCGCAACCACGTTCACGCCCTCTTCCTGGTCGGTGCCAAAACCCTTAGCTACGGCCGTCACGGTATAGCTGCCGGCCGCAAGCCCCTTGAACTCATAAATTCCCTGGCTGTTGGTGACGACCGTGACGGACCTTCCGTCAACAGTGTTGGCCATGACCGTCGCCTGGGAGACGACGGCACCAGACGGGTCGGTGATCTTGCCTCGCAACGTGCCGGTGGATGTCTGTGCGGAGGCAACAGCCGCCAAGAAGCAAAGCACCAGAAGAGCAGCCAAAAGAGACCGCCGATTGCACGTGAAGGATGTTCGCTTTCCATTTCGCGACGATTTCCGTGCGATGGCTCGCGCCCCCCTCCCCCCATCGTTATTCTTTGCAATCAGTAACTTGAACAGAAAATGCTCCTAAAATGTTGCATTCATTAGACTTATCGCAAAATCCTCTTTCTAAAGGGTTTATGCGTGGCCCTTGGTAATCCCAACGCACCCCTAACAGCATCTGCGGACGACAGAAAAGCGGTTCTTGCAGGTAATTCCACTTAGGGAGTATCGCCCGTTCCAACATTTCCCCCGGCCGACAGGTTCCAGGGAGAGAGAATGGAGCTCGCCTGGCTGGGCGCTGCGGTGAGAATCGGTTCCACGCCGCCGAGCAAGATGATTATGGTTGAGGGCACTTCCGCGCTGCCTTCGGTGGCAACGATCATCAGCGCGTCACCCTTCTGTAGTTCTGCAAGCGTGACCACAGGCAGGCGCATCAGCATCTGCTGAAAATCAGGCGGACCGCCCTGCCGGGCGCCCGCCTGCCGCCTGGGCCTCACTGGCGCGTGCTTGGGTGGGAGGACTTCCACCGGCCGCTGCTCCCGGCGTAGCGTTTGGGCCGCCCTTCAGGCGCAAAGCGATACGTTGTGCCATTGTCGCGGGCAGCTTCCGCATCTGCGAGTCGCTGGTGACCTTCAACGTCACCGGCCGCTTCGTCATCAAGTCTGTTAGCGTGACTGTGCTGGCGGCGGCGTCCGTCGCGACGACCGTCCCTGCGACATTGCGGAAGGTTCCGGAGACAATCTCTTCCGCAGCCAGTTCGGTACCTTCGGCGTTCTTGGTTCCGCGCGCACGAAGTTGGTCACCCGGTTTGATCTGGTCGAGAGTGCCGGGCTTGGCGTCGTCAAACTTCACCGAGTCGGGCGCATAACGGCGAATGATCGTTTGTTTCGTGACGTGGACGCCGAGTGGACTGCCGCTCAAGGTTCCGGTGGAAAGCGTGATCGTACCCGTGCCGGCATCCACCGTCTTCACTACTCCGCCGACACCGCGCTTCTGCCAATCCTCGCGCTCGCGCTCCTGTTTGGCAGTGACGTTAGCCTTGGTCATTATGACGGCAGAAGTGGCCGTGACTGACTTGCCTCCATCGCTGCTGTGCCCTCCAGCCAGCAAGCGATCACCGACCTGAAGGTCCTGCAATTGAACCGGAGCTGCCTGTTTCAGGTCGGTTTGCCCGGGAGCCATGCGTAGCAAACGCGTGGAGGGTTGAATGACAACTGTGACTTCAGATCCGGCGTCGGTAGCCAGGGTAATGGTGTTGGCAGAAATCGACTTGATGGTCCCGACCGTCCTGACCTTCGCGCCTGGCGACGGCGCTGCCTGCTGGGTTGCCGTATCTTGCGCAACGGTGAGGCATAGCGGAGCCAACAACAACATCACCACAACGGCGGATCCTAAGGCAGCGGTCACGTTTCGGACTGCGACAACGCTTCGCATCTCACGTCCTCAGTAAAGCTTAAACACGGCTGCGCCAATTGAACTGTTAAGAAAGCATAAGTTTTGTAAACCCGCGAGTAAACATGCGCCGTGCCGCAATAGAGCTGGCTGTCCGTTTCATTGCTTTACCGCGACCCCTGCGTTACCATCTCGATGCCCGAAACAGCGGACCCGGGAGCATTTCCTGCTGTTTATTCACGGTCAAGGAGAACACATAATGAAACGAGCGCTTGCAGTTTCCGCGGTAGCAATGTTTCTGTTACCGCTGATGATCCAGGCCCAGGCCCCGCAGATGCCAAAGCCGGGTCCCGAGGTCAAGAAGCTGGACTACTTCATGGGCACCTGGAAGATGGAGGGTGACATCAAGCCGAGCCCTTATGGGCCGGGCGGAAAAATGTCCGAGACTGACCATAGCGAATGGATGCCTGGCAGTTTCTTTCTCCTCATCCACTCTGATTCCCAGAGCCCGATGGGGGAAGGAAAGGGTCTGGCCATCATGGGGTACAAGACCGACGACAAGGTGTACACCTATCACGAATTCGACAGCATGGGAGAAACCATATCAGCAACCGGTAACGTCGAGGGCGACACCTGGACTTGGCACTCGGAAGACAAGATGGGCGGAAAGGTAATGAAGGGGCGCTACACAGTTAAGGTGCTTTCTCCCACGTCGTACACATTCAAGTTCGAGACGGCCTCCGACGGCGGCGATTGGAACACAGTCATGGAGGGCAAGGCGACGAAGAAGTAATCGGCGATACAACGAGGGTGTCGAGCCGGCGCTTTACTTACCGCCCTGCAATTGCTGCGCCAGGTAAGCGCCGATGCCCATTTCCTTGATGGAATGCAGTTGCTGTTCCAGAAAATCCGTGTGCCGCTCCTCATCCTGGATCATCTTCTCGAACAGGTCCTTCGAGCCCGCATCTCCGATTTCGCGGCAGAGCTTGGCAGCGTCGTTGTACTGGCGCACCGCGCCTTCTTCGTCAGCGCAATCGAATTCGAGCTGCTGCTGAACGGTTGTGCCGACCTTGGGCGTCAGCGGGATGTCAATAGCCGGCGTTCCATCGAGGAAGATGATCCGTTCGATGAGTCCTTCGGCATGGTGCATTTCTTCGATCGCCCGTGCCTTGGTCAGGCCGGCCAGCCGCTGGTAGCCCCAGCTCTCGCACATCTCCGCTTGCACCATGTACTGCGCGATGGCCGTCAACTCCGCGCTGAGGGCCGCGTTTAATTGCTCAATGACCTTCTGGTCGCCATGCATGAAAATCTCCTTGTCTCAACAAGGTTCTCATTCCTCCAGATGGAACTCTGCGAGATGCGTCACAAGGGCTAGTGACAGCCTTGCTTCGTGGGCATTTTCTTAACCGCGGATTTGCACGGATAAACACTGATCTTTGGAGAAAAAATTCAAATTCCGGTCCGTGTTTATCCGTGTCAATCCGTGGTTGATTCTTTTTTCTCCATGTTCCCTGCGCGTCTTTGGTTTAAGGCCGAACACCTGCTTTCTGCAATGCGTCGTTAAACTGGGCCAACTGTGTGGTCTTCAGCTTCGCCCACTCAGCCATTCGCGCTTTCGCTGCTTCGTCGGACTGCTGATAAAGTTCAATAGCTTGCGACGGCAATGTGCGATCGCTACCTTCCACCACGCGCAGCGCCGCCGCTAGTCCAGCGCTCGCAGTCTCCAATCCTGTGATCGCGATAGGCGCCTCGCTTCCCTTCTCGATCTTCGTGATCGCAGCTTCGACCGCGGCAACCTGGGAGAGCAACCCGGGATTCTTGGTGGCCAGTTGCGCCTTCACATCGCTGAGGCGGCTCTCGACGGCGCCGATTTCGGCCAGTATTTTCCGAGCGCGGCGTGCTTTTCCGAATATCTCTAAAGCCAGACGCTGCTGCTCGTCGAGTTCGGCTTTGGTAGCCGGCGACCTTGGGTCCATCGCAACCTTAAAGTTTTGGTTGAAGACTTTGCCGTCAACTGTAAGTTTTGCCGTGTACATTCCAGGCGCAATCCGTGGACCGCGTGGCGCTCCGTAACCCTCGTCTTCCTCGCTCTGGTCAGTCCCGAAGCTGCTCCAGCGGAGGTCCCATACGAAGCGGTGCGCGCCCGCGGAATTTTCCAGTACTGCCGGCTTGGGCAGCCAGCGCTCGGCGATAGGAAGAGAAGCGCGCTTCTCTTCCGGCTTCTGGCCGCTGGCAAAACGGCGCACCAGCTTGTTGCCGGCGTCGAAGATTTCCAGCTTGACTTCCTTTGCAGGCGACTTGAGGTAGTAGTCAATCATCGCCCCTTCAGGCGGGTTCTTCGCTGCCGGTTCTTCGGGCGGCAGAGGCGAGCCGAGAAAACCGTCGTTATCAATCCGGATTGCAGTGGCCGGATGGAACAGCCAGGCATTCGCTGACTGCGCATGAGCATCCATCTGCCGCAGCGGGGTGATGTTGTCCAGAATCCAGAACGAGCGTCCATGCGTTGCGATGACTAGATCGTCGCCATGAATGGTGATGTCGCGGACGGAGGCCACCGGCAGGTTCAATTGCAGCGGCTGCCAATGATCGCCGTCATCGAACGAAACGTAAATGCCGAGCTCGGTTCCAGCGAACAGTAGGCCTTTCTTCTGCGTGTCCTGGCGAATCGCATTCACCGATGTTTGCGCGATGCCGGTGGAGATCGGCTGCCAGGTTTTTCCGTAATCCCGCGTGCGATAGACGTACGGCTTGTAGTCATCCGCGCGATGTCGGTCCACGGCCGCGTAGGCCACCGCCGGGTCGATGCGCGACGCTTCGATCATGGAGACTCGGCTCCAGTCGGCGAGGCCTGCGGGCGTAACGTTTTGCCAGGTCTTGCCACCATCGCGCGTTAGATGGATAAGGCCGGTGTCGCTGCCCGCCCAGATTTCACCTGCTTTCAATGGCGAAGGCGCAATGCTGAACACCACGCCAAAGCCCCGCTCCCTCGCGTTCTGCACCGTGGTCGGGCCCACAGGCTTCTCTGTTGCCACTTTCGCTGCAGCACCCGTGAGGTCCGGACTGATCTGCTGCCAATGCAGCCCGCAGTCGGTGGTCTTCATCACGTATTGCGTGCCGAGGTAGAGCGTGTTCTTCTCGAGGGGCGAGAAGACGAGCATGGGCGTCCAGGGAGCGCGGTATTTACGCTCATTGATTTCGATGTTCCAGCTCGGCATAGGCCACGGCGTGATGTCCTGACTCAGCGACGTGCGGCGATCCCAGCGGACGACGCCGCCGTACGTGCTCGTGGCGTAAAGGATGTCGGGGTCGTTGGGATCGGGCGCCAGCCAGCCGCTCTCGCCGCCGCCCACCATGTACCAGTCGCGGGCGGTGATCTGTCCATGATCGGTGCGACTCGCCACCGCCGCGGCGCCAGTGTCCTGCTGCGCGCCGTAAACGTGATAGGGAAATTCGTTGTCGGTGATGACGTGGTAGAACTGCGCCGTCGGCTGGTTGTACCACGACGACCAGGTCTTGCCGTAATTGAGGCTGACGGTCGTCCCCTGATCGGTGCCGAGAATCATGCGCGAAGAATTTTTCGGATCGACCCAAAGCTGGTGGTAGTCGTCGCCGCCCGGCGCACCACGCAGGATTGAGATGGTCTTACCGCCGTCTTCCGAGCGGTACAGCGCAACGTTGGGAATGTAAACAACGTCCGGATTATTGGGATCGACGGTGGGCTGGCTGAAGTACCATGCCCGGCTGGTCAGGCGCGCATCGCCGTTGGCAAGCGTCCAGTTGTCGCCGCCGTCGTCAGAGCGATACAAGCCGGACTTTTTTCCTGCCTCGATCACGGCGTACACCCGCTTGCCGTCCGGCGCGACCGCCACGCCGACGCGCCCCCAATCTCCATCGGGCAGGCCGTGACCTGCGAGTTGCGTCCAAGTTGCGCCGCTGTCGGTCGAGCGATAAAGCCCGCCGCCCGGCCCTGGCAGTGGAGCATAGGTGCTCCACGGCGGACGATGAGCATTCCACATGGCCGCGAACAGAATGTTGGGCGAGCCCGCCGCAATTGCAAGGTCAGACGCGCCAATCTCTGGCCCTTTGTCCAGCACGCGCGCCCAGGTCTGGCCGCCATCGGTTGACTTGTAAACGCCGCGTTCGTCGTTGGGACCATAGGCATGGCCGAGCACGCCGACGTACACGATGTCTGCGTTCTTGGGATCAACTGCGATGCGGCTGATTTGCCTGGAATCGCGCAGGCCGACGTTCTTCCACGTCGCGCCGCCGTCGGAGGATTTGTACACACCGTCGCCCGAGCTGAGATCGGAGCGTATGTCGGATTCACCCGTACCGGCGTAGAGAATTTTCGGATTTGAAGGCGCGACTTCGAGGGCTCCAATCGAGGCGATGGGCTGTCCGTCGAAGACTGGCGTCCATGTGACACCGGCGTCGATCGTCTTCCAGATTCCACCGTCCACCGAGCCGAAGTAGAAGGTCGTTCCATCTCCGGGAACCCCTGTGACAGCGACGACGCGGCCGCCGCGAAATGGACCAATCATCCGCCATTGCAGGCCGCCGAAGAGCTCGGGCGAGATCGTTTGCGCATGGGCGGAGAAGCGCAAAGCGAAGATGGCGGCGGGAACAAGCAAGATTTTGCAAAGACGGCTGACGGAGAGTCTCAACTCGGATGTCCTCTACCCCGGCAAAGATGTGTCTCGATAGATTACACTTTCGCGGTGCAGAATCACGACTCGGCAAATATGGCATTGAGGTTCAATCGTTGATGAAGGTAGGTTCCGCAGCGGCTTCTTCCCTCCTCGTACTTTTCAGTCTTGGTTTCGTTTCTCCGGTCCGCGCGCAACAAATCGACACCAAACTCCTCAACGAGATGCAGTGGCGCAATGTTGGCCCGTTTCGCGGCGGGCGCACGCGTGCGGTTTCGGGCGTGCCGAGTCAGCCGAACGTGTTCTATGTAGGCGCCGTGAATGGCGGGGTCTGGAAGACCAATGACTTTGGGCGGACCTGGCAGCCTATCTTTGATCAGCAGCCGACTGGCTCGGTCGGTGCAATCGAAGTTGCGCCTTCTAATCCGAACATTGTTTACGTCGGCAGCGGCGAAGGGCTGCATCGTCCTGATCTCTCGGTCGGCGACGGCATCTACAAGTCCACCGACGGCGGCGCGACGTGGATGCACCTGGGCCTGCGCAACGGCCAACAGATCTCGCAAATGGCAATTGATCCGCGCGATCCCAACCGGCTGTTCGTTGCGGTTGCGGGCCATCCCTACGGGCCCAATTCCGAGCGCGGTGTCTATCGTTCGACCGATGGTGGCCAGAGCTTTCAGAAGGTGCTATCCAAAGACGACAACGTGGGCGCCTGTGACGTGAAGATTGATCCCTCTGACTCCAATGTCGTGTATGCCACATTGTGGGAGGCGCGTGAAGGTCCCTGGGAGAATGGTGAATGGAACGGCACCGGAGGCGGGTTGTTCAAGTCCACCGATGGCGGCCAGACCTGGAAACAGCTGGCGGGCGGGCTGCCCAACGGAATCGCGCAGGCTTATGTCGCAATTGCACCCAGCAATCCCAAGCGCCTGTTCGCATCGGTGGCGACGAAGGAAAAACTTGACCTTTACCGCTCCTTTGACGGGGGCGAGACCTGGTCAACGATGACCAGCGATTCGCGTCCTAAGGGCCGCATTGGCGGTGGCGACCTTTCTGTGCCTGCTATCGATCCGAAGAATCCGGAACGTCATCTACGCGGTCACCGTCGTTACCTGGAAGTCCACCGACGGCGGCGTGACCTGGAGCGCGTTTCGC
Source organism: uncultured Acidobacteriaceae bacterium (assembly GCA_963703645.1). Lineage (GTDB taxonomy): Bacteria > Acidobacteriota > Terriglobia > Terriglobales > Acidobacteriaceae > Bog-257. Next base: position 23,219 of record CAVPFD010000028.1, on the reverse strand, counting down.
GGAGCGCCCGGCGGCGACGACTACCAGAACATCTGGATCAATCCCAACGACTCGAGCATCATCGTGCTCACCAGCGACCAGGGAGCGATCGTCAGCGTGAACGGCGGCCAGAGCTGGAGCTCGTGGTACAACCAGCCCACCGCGCAGCTCTACCACGTCAATGCCGACAATGCATTTCCCTATCGCCTGTGCAGCGGACAGCAGGAGAGCGGATCCGTCTGTATCGCCAGCCGCGGCAACGACGGCGAGATCACCTTTCGCGATTGGCATCCGGTGGCCGCGGAAGAGTATGGATACGTCGTCCCCGACCCGCTCGATCCGGACACGGTCTTCGGGGGGAAGTTGACACGCTACGACCGGCGCACGACGCAAGGGCAGAACATCATGCCAGTACCGCTGGGTTCGCCGGACTTTCGCGTGATTCGGACTGAGCCGATTGTTTTCTCGCCATTCGACCCGCATCTGCTCTACTTCGCGGCGAATACGCTGTGGACCACTCGCGATGGCGGACGGAGTTGGAAGCAGATGAGTCCCGATCTCACTCGGAAAACTTGGGAAGTGCCTGCAACGGTCGGCGTGTTCCGCTCCGAGCAATCGGCCCAGCCCAGGCAGCGCGGCGTGATCTACGCGCTCGCGCCGTCGCCGCTGGACAGCAATCGTATTTGGGCCGGAACTGATGACGGCCTCATCTGGCTGACAACCGACGGCGGCGCGAACTGGAACAACGTCACTCCGCCACAGTTGTCGGCCTGGCAAAAAGTTTCAGTCATGGAGGCGAGCCACTTCGATGCACAGACGGCGTACGCGGCGATCAATACGCTGCGGCTCGACGATCTGCGGCCGCACATTTATCGCACGCACGATGGCGGCAAAAGCTGGGCGGAGATCACCAACGGTATTCCGCAGGATGAAAATGTGAACGCGGTGCGCGAGGACCCCAAGCGCAAAGGGCTTCTCTTCGCAGGTACCGAGCGTGCGGTATATGTGTCGTTTGACGGTGGCGATCACTGGCAGTCGCTGCGGCTCAACATGCCCGCCACTTCGGTTCGTGACCTCACCATCAAGGACGATGATCTGGCTGTCGGGACCCACGGGCGTGGGTTTTGGATTCTCGATGACATCACGCCGCTGCGTCAGCTTGACGACAAAGTTATCGCGAGCAACGCATTTCTCTTTGCTCCAGCAACCGCCTTGCGGGTGCGCTGGAACACCAACCCTGACACTCCTCTGCCGCCGGACACGCCTGCGGGGCAGAATCCGCCGGACGGCGCGATCATCGATTACTACCTGAAGTCAGCGGCAACTGGCCCGGTAACCTTGGAAATCATGGACAGCGCGGGCAGGCTGGTGCGGCGCTTGTCGACGACCGATCCGGTTCCGCAGCTCAATCCTGACCTCGACATCCCGGCGTATTGGCTGCGTCCGCCACATCCTTTAGCGAGCGATGCCGGATTCCACCGCTTTGTCTGGGACATGCATTATCCGCGGGTGCCGGGGATCAAGCCCGACTACCCGATCGCCGCCGTGCGGTGGAACACCGCGCCGTCGCCGACCTCGCCGTGGGTGATACCCGGGCAATACACGGTTGTCCTCACCGTGAATGGGCAGAAGTGGAAGGATTCGCTCACTGTAAAGATGGACCCGCGGGTTAAGACGCCTGTTGCTGACTTGCAAAAGCAGTTCGATCTTTCACAGCAGGTCTATCACGACTTGTTGGCATTGCAACCGGTCATTGAGAAGGTCGCTGCAGCGCGCGCGCAGCTAAAGACCAGGCGCGAGAAGGCGAGCGGCGCGGATGCCGCCAAGATCGATGAAGCCAGTAAAGAGCTGGAATCGCTCGAAGGCGGAAGCGGGCGCCGGAGACGCGGCCCCCAGCCCGAAAATCTTACCGGCGTGCGCACCTCGCTGCTTGAGATGCTGACGTTGCTCCAGGAAGTTGATGCGGCGCCTACCACGCAGGCGACAGCGGTGGTACCCAAGCTTCACGAGTCGGTGGCGTCGCTGATGGCGCAATGGCAAGATATGCAGGCGAAGTTCTTGGCACCATTGAACGTGCAGCCGTGAGGGTTGTGAAAACGGCAGATTTCTCCCGCGCTGAAGCGCGCTTGTGATGACGAGACCGATCCTGGAGCAATGTAAAACCTGCGTGAATCGCGGCCAATCGTTGGTTGACAATGTGCGCTCACGGTAAATAAACTCGAATGTTTACCCGCATTCGCGTTATGTTGTCTGAGTGATAGCGCCATCATGCCGGATTTATACTTTGCAAGATATCTGCCCCTGCTGATTCACATCGCAATTGCCTCAATTCTGGCTGGCGCGATGGTGTTGCTCTCCTTTTTCATCGGCCAGCACAAGTTCAATCCCTCCAAAATGTCGCAGTACGAATGCGGCATGGAGCCGGTAGGCGATGCCAAGCAGCGCTTCACAGTTAAGTTCTACCTCGTGGCTATGCTGTTCATCCTCTTCGACGTCGAAGCCATCTTTCTCTATCCCTGGGCAATCGTAGGGAATTCTCTGAAAGCGAGCGGCCTGGGCCTCTTCTGGTTTTCGGAGATGCTGGTGTACATCCTCATCCTTCTGGCGGGCCTGTGGTACGTCTGGAAGAAGGGTGTGCTCGACTGGAACAAGCAGGGCAAGGCGGAGAGGATCTGAGGATGGCACTGGAACCGGCAATCACCGACCTGGAACAGCTCAAAGACCGTCCCGAAGTAGCGCGCCTGCTGGCGTGGAATGGCAATGCCGTCGGCGGCGCCAAGTACGACCGCGGCGAACTCACCATCTGGGTGGACCGCACCGCGCTGCGCCAGGCATGCCACGCGCTCAAGGACGACCCGCAGCTTCAGTACAACGCTCTGGCCGACATCACGTGTGTGGACTGGTATCCGAACGAACCGCGCTTCGAGGTCGTCTATCAGTTGTTTTCGATTCCCAACAAGAAGTATCTGCGCCTGAAGGTGAAGCTTTCCGGCAGCGACGCTAGCGTCGATTCACTCGTGCCCATCTGGCCGGGCGCCAACTTCTTTGAGCGCGAGGTCTTCGACCTGTTCGGCGTCCGCTTCGACCAGCATCCCAATCTGACCCGCATTATGATGCCGGATAACTGGGAAGGCCATCCGCTGCGCAAGGACTACCCGGTGGAAGGCTACCGCTAATCATGGCCCACATGACTCCAACGCCGGTGCTGGACTCTACGCAGGACAGGACGATGGTCCTGAATATGGGTCCGCAACACCCATCGACCCACGGCGTTCTGCGGTTGTTATTGGAGATTGACGGCGAAACCATCGTGCGTGTCATGCCCGACATCGGGTATCTGCACACCGGCATCGAGAAGACCTGCGAGGCCAAGTTCTACCAGCAGGTCGTTCCCATGACCGACCGCATTGATTATCTCGCCCCCATGACCAACAACCTCGCGTACTGCCTGGCGGTGGAGAAGTTGCTGGGGCTGGAGATTCCGCCGCGGGCGCAGTGGATCCGCGTCATGCTGAACGAGCTGACCCGCATCAACTCACACCTGGTGTGGCTGGGCACGCACGCGCTCGACATCGGCGCCATGACGGTTTTCCTCTACTGCTTCCGGGAGCGCGAGGACGTGCTGCGGCTGTTCGAAGCGGTCTCCGGGCAGCGCATGATGACCTCGTACTTCCGCATTGGTGGCTTGGCGCTGGAGCCGCCGCTGGGGTTTTTCGATCGTGTAAAAGACTTTCTTGATCGCTTCCCTTCGAACATTGACGAGTACGAGAGTCTTCTGACGAGCAACCCGATCTGGGTGAAGCGCACCAAGGGAGTGGCGTATCTCGCCCCGGAAGATGCAATAGCGCTGTGCGCGACAGGCCCGACGCTGCGAGGCAGCGGCGTGGATGTGGATCTGCGGCGCGACCTGCCGTACAGCGGATACGAGAAATTCAAGTTTAACGTGCCGGTCTCAAAGGACGGCGACGTCTACGCGCGGTACTTGATTCGAGTGGCCGAGCTTCGTGAATCGCAGAAAATCGCTACGCAGGCGCTGGAAGGCATCCCCGAAGGACCGGTGAAGGCCGACGCGCCTCACGTCGTGTTGCCCGATCGCGAAAAGATGAAGACGCAGATGGAAGCGCTCATCTATCACTTTAAGATCGTGACCGAAGGATTTACCGTGCCGCCAGGCGAGGTCTACATGCCGATCGAATCGCCGCGCGGAGAGATGGGCTACTACGTGGTGAGCGACGGCACAGCCAAGCCGTACCGCGTGCATATGCGGGCACCATCATTTGCGAACCTTCAGACTCTGCAGAAGATGTGCGAAGGCCGCCTGATCGCTGACGTGGTGGCGGCTATCGGAAGCATCGATATTATATTGGGAGATGTCGACAGGTAGTGAATAGCGACTAGCCGCTAGCAACTAGTTCTTGATGGTGGGTATCCTCGGGGAGTGTGACTTCGGCTGGTTGCTAGTTGTTCATAAATGAAATTTTCCGACCAACTCGAACAGCGCTTTGCGACCATGGTCACGCACTACCCGACCAGGCGCTCGGTCCTGGTGCCGATGCTGCTGTACATCCAGGACGAAATTGGCGCGTTGACGGATGAGGCAATCCACGAGATCGCGCAGCGCACGCAATTGACCGAATTGGAAGTGCGCAACGTAATCAGCTATTACTCGATGCTGCGCACGCGTCCGGTCGGCAAATACAACATTCAGCTCTGCACGAATGTGAGCTGCCTGCTGCGCGGCGCGGACGATCTGTTCGAGCATTGCAAAAAGAAACTAGGCGTTGGCAACAAGGAATCAACCGCTGATGGCTTGTTTTATCTGGAGGAAGTCGAGTGCATCGGGGCGTGCTCCTGGGCCCCGGCCCTGATGCTGAACTACGACTTCCACGAGAACCTGACCGCGGAGAAGGTTGACGAGTTGATTGACGGGATCAAGAAGAAGGAGCAGCAGTAAGGCTTGGTAGAGTGGCGCTTCAGCGCCGCGGCCAAGGTCACTCTTAGCTAACCCCGGGCTTTAGCCTGGGAAACCCGGGGCTAAAGCCCCAACTGTTAACGTTGCTGTAACGCGGGCCTACAAGGCCCGCTCTACCGCCGATGGCCTATCTCGTTTCCCATCCCGATGAAGTAAAGGTCATCTCCAAGCGCTTCGGCCTTGGCGCGGCCAACCTTGACCGCTATCTGGAACTGGACGGCTACAAGGCCCTGCAGAAGGCGCTCTCCATGAGCCCCGACGCGATCATCAATGAGGTAAAGGCCTCGAACCTGCGTGGACGCGGCGGGGCGGGATTCCCCACCGGCCTCAAATGGTCGTTCGTGCCCAAACAGTCGGAGAAGCCGAAATATATTCTGTGCAACGGCGACGAGAGCGAGCCGGGCACCTGCAAAGACCGTCTGATCTTCGAGCACGATCCGCATTCGGTGATCGAAGGTGTGATGATCGCCGCGCTCGCGGTCGGCGCAAAAACCGGCTACATCTACCTGCGCGGTGAGTATCGCTACCTGATCCAGATCATGGAGAAGGCCGTGGCCGACGCCTACGCGCGCGGCTTCATCGGCAAGAGCATCTTCGGCTCAGGGGTTGACCTCGACATTTTTGTTCACTCCGGCGCGGGTGCTTACGAAGTGGGCGAAGAGTCGGCGCTGATGGAATCGCTCGAAGGCAAGCGCGGCATACCGCGTATCCGGCCTCCCTTCCCTGCGGTTGCAGGTCTATGGGGCGGGCCGACGGTCATCAACAATGCCGAGTCGCTGGCCAGTGTGCCACACATTATTCTTGGCGGCGGCGAGTGGTTCGCCAATCTCGGCACGCCGCGCAACGGGGGCACGCGCCTGTTCTGCATGAGCGGCGAACTGGAGCGCCCGGGCGTGTATGAACTGCCCATGGGCTACAACCTGAAGAAGATGATCTACGACGTGTCCGGCGGCATGACGAAAGGCAAGACGCTGAAGGGCGTCGTACCTGGCGGTTCGTCGGTGCAGATCCTCACGCCGGATGAGATTGATGTTGCGATGGACTTTGACGCGGTGCTTAAGGCTGGCTCGATGCTCGGCTCGGGCGGCGTCATCGTGCTGGACGATCAGATGTGCATCGTGAAGTTCGCGCTGCGGGTGACCAAGTTCTACCAGCACGAGAGCTGTGGCTGGTGCATTCCCTGCCGCGAGGGCACCGACTGGATGAAAAAGACGCTCACGCGTATGCATGCAGGGGGCGGCGTGGCCAAGGACATCGACAATCTGAAGTACCTGGCAGAGAACATGCTGGGGCGGACGTTCTGTCCGTTGGGGGATGCGGCGGCGATGCCCATCATTTCGTACATTCAGAAATACCGGAAGGAATTCGAAGACCATCTCGACGGCAAACCGTGTCCATTCGAGAAGGTGCAGAACCGGTGCCCGCGTGACAAACGAGCTTGATTGCTAAGAGCGAAAGGCGAATAGCGGTTTTCCATGGCTGACGTAACCCTCACTGTTGACGGCAAGAAGATCTCCGTTCCCGCGGGAACCCTGCTGATTGAAGCCTGCAAGAGCACGGGCATTGAGGTGCCTTCTTTCTGCTACTATCCCGGTCTCTCGCTGCAAGGCGCCTGCCGCATGTGCCTGGTGGAAATTGAGAAGATGCCCAAGCTGCAAACCGCGTGCACCACTCCGGTCGCCGAAGGCATGGTCGTCATCACCGAGAGCGACAAGATCAAGCAGGCGCGAAAGTCCATGCTGGAGCTGCTGCTCGGCAACCATCCGCTCGACTGCCCGGTGTGCGACGCCGGCGGCGAGTGCGAACTGCAGGACATGACCTTCAAGTACGGCGCCGCCGAGTCAAAGTTCATCGAACTGAAGAACCATCGCGACGAGCAGCAGTGGTCGCCCGTGGTGTACTTCGACCGTCCGCGGTGCATTCTCTGCTACCGCTGCATCCGCGTCTGCGGTGAGGGCATGGACGTGTGGGCGCTGGGCATTCAGAACCGTGGCAGCGAGCTCGATCATCGCTCCCAACAAAGAAGACCACCTGGAGTGCGAAGAGTGCGGCATGTGCATTGACATATGCCCGGTCGGTGCGCTCACCTCGGGCGCTTATCGCTACAAAACGCGGCCGTGGGAGATGAAGCATGTCGGCACCGTCTGCACCCACTGTGGCGACGGATGCAAGACCACGCTGGGGGTGCGCCGCGCGGATACTGGCATGGAAATCGTGCGCGGCGACAACCGCGACAAAAGCGGCATCAACGGAGATTTCCTGTGCATCAAGGGCCGCTACGCATTCGACTTCGCCAACAACGACGCCCGCATCCAGCAACCGCTCATCAAACGCGAGGGCAAGTTTGTTCCCGCGACCTGGGAGCAGGCTTTCGAGCTCATCGCTTCGAAGTTCAAGGACGCCCTGACCAACGGCGGCACCGGGCTTCGATCGGTGTCATCGGCTCCAATCGCACCAGCAACGAAGAGAACTATCTGCTGCAGAAGTTCGCGCGGCTGGTGCTGGGCACCAACAACATCGATCATCATCGGACGGCCGACTTTCCTGCCTTCGCCTCGGTGCTGGCGGGCAAGTCCAACGCGACGGCCTCCATGCGCGACGTGCAAAATGCGCCGGCCATCCTGCTGATCGGCAATGATCCAACCGAGCAGCATCCGCTGCTGGCGTGGCAGATTCGCACCAACGTCCGCCTGCATCGCGCCAAGCTGTACGTGGTGAATTCTTCGCCGATCAAGTTGCATCGCCAGGCAACGTCGTTCGCTCAGATCGCCGCCGGTTCCGAAGGCAAGTTTTGTGCAGTTCCTCGCTGGCAACGACGGCTCGGCCGACGCCGCAGTCTCGCCGCAACTCACACGCGAGGCGCTAACCCAGATGCGTGAGGCGCTGAAGAAGGAGCAAGGGCTGGTCATCATCTTTGGCTCCGAACTGCGCGGTCAGGACGTCAAAGCGCTAATCGACCTCGGACTCGCGCAGGGGGCGAAATTCATCTGCCTCGGCGATTATGCCAACTCGCGCGGCGCTGCCGACATGGGTCTCTATCCTGACATGCTCCCGGGTTATGCGCCCGTCGCGAGCGCAACCAATTTTCACGAAGAGTGGCTGGATGGAATCCCGAAAGCGCCGGGATTGAACCTGCTACAGATGATGGATGCCGCGAAAGAGGGCAAGCTGAAGGCGCTATACGTCGTCGGCTCCAATCCGATTTCTCGCTACAACATTGATCCGTTCGGGCTTTCGAAGAGCTTTGTCGTTGTGCAGGACATGTTTCTCACCGAAACGGCGATGATTGCCGATGTGGTCCTGCCGGTCGCCAACGCGTACGAGAAGGCGGGAACTTACACAAACACCTGCGGCGATGTGCAGATGCTGAAGAAGGCCGGCGAATTTGCGGGCGTTCGCACCGACTTCGAGTGCATTGTCCGCATCGCTGATCGCATGGGATACGAAGTGCGCAAACTGGTGCCCTTCGGCGGCGGAGGTACACGCGCCGACATGGGCCAGACGCGCGGCGCGCAGTCAGGCGAAGCCGATCGGCATGCGGTCTGGCTCGCCGACCATAATCTCGAGCCGAAGATGAGCCCATTCGATCCCATCGCCATGCTGGATGAGATTCAGCGGCTGGTGCCGGGCTACGACATCTCGCGCTTGGGACTGCTCTCCGGCCACGACGAGCACACACAACTGGTGCAGATTACCGGCGCTACTGGGCAGGGACATCCCGAGCTTATCCTGCCGGCAAACGACACGCTGTTTACTTCCGGAACGCTGGGTCGGTATTCGGCTACGCTGAACACGGTGATGGAGCGCTACTCAGCACCGCCGGACTTGGAGCTCGCGGCCGGTTACGACCCTTCGGTCCGGCAAGAAGGCTAGTCCGGTTGCGAAGTTGCAGGTGGCCGTGAGAACAGTTAGCTAAATGGGCATTGGAACCTTCATTATCGTCTCGCTGATCAAGATCGTAATCGCGGTCTTGGTGCTGCTGACTGCTGTGGCCTACACGACGCTGCTGGAGCGCAAGGTCGTGGCCCACATGCAGAACCGCTGGGGGCCGTCACGCGTGGGACCGTTCGGCATCTGGCAGCCACTCTGCTGATGGCTTAAAGTTTATCTTTAAGGAAGATGTCACACCTCCATTTGCCAACAGGCCTTTATACCTATTGGCTCCAGTCATTGCGCTGATCACGGCGTTGACCTCCATCGCGGTCATTCCCATCGGTCCATGGATCCAATTGGGCTCAATCCACACGCCGCTGCAGATCACCGATGTGAATATTGGCCTCCTCATCATCCTGGGGATTACGTCGGTGGGGGTTTACGGAGTGGCGCTGGCGGGATGGTCGTCGAACAGCAAATATTCGATGCTGGCCAGTTTGCGCGGTGCCGCGCAGATGATGAGCTACGAACTGGCGCTTGGCCTGTCCCTGATCGGAGTGTTGATTCTGGCTGGCAGCTTCAGCTTGCGCGACATCGTCGAGGCGCAGTCGGGCACGTGGCTGGGATTCATTCCCAAGTGGTTTCTCTTCAAGGGACAGATCATCGCCTTCTTCATTTACATCATGGCGGCGTATGCCGAGACCAATCGCATTCCATTCGATCTTGCTGAAGCGGAAACCGAACTGGTTGGCGGCTATCACACCGAGTACAGCTCGATGAAGTTCGCCATGTTCTTCATGGCGGAGTACGCGAACATGTTTACGGTGGCGTGCCTGGCTTCCGTTCTGTTCCTGGGTGGATGGTCGGGACCGGTTTTCGGCCCGCCGATTTTGCAGTCGTTGTTGCCTGTGCTCTGGTTTGCGCTGCGAGTTTTTGTTTTCATCTTTCATCTACATCTGGGTGCGCGGCACGCTGCCGCGCTTCCGCTATGACCAGCTGATGGCCTTTGGCTGGAAGTTTCTTCTGCCGCTGGCCATCGCGAATATCGTGGTCACCAGCCTGGTCGTAGCGCTGAAGTAGGTCTTCATAGGGTGGTACCCGGTAGAGTTCATGCCGGCTGACTGACAATCATGTTGCATCTGGTTCTGTTCTTCATTTTCGGCGCGCTATCTGCGTGGGTGGGGCGATCAACCTGCTGGCGCAGCGGCATCCCATCAACAGCGCGTCTGTCGCTGATTGTGGTGATGGGCTCGCTGGCCGTGCATTTACCTGCTGCTGGGCGCGGAGTTCGTCGCTGCGTCCAGGTCATTGTTTATGCAGGCGCAGTGATGGTGCTGTTCGTCTTCGTCATCATGCTGCTCAACGCCGGGATCGAGGAACAGACACCGCACGGCAGCCGGGTCGCCACCATGCTCGGAGTTCCGGCGCTGATCATCGGATTGAGCATCGGCATCTGGGTGGTGAGCCGCCTCACCGGGCTCGACAAAATCGGCATCGGCGGGCCCACGGTGATGAACGGCACGCGAGGCTTCGGGAACCCGCAGGCCGTCGGACATTTGCTGTTCCGCCAATTCCTGCTGCCGTTTGAAGTCACCTCGATCCTGATCCTGATTGCCATCATGGGCGCCGTCGTCCTGGCGCGGAGGGAGGAGTAAATGGTTCCTCTTTCCTATTACCTCATCCTCAGCGGCATTCTGTTTGCCTGTGGCGTCGCTGGATTTCTTGATCAAGCGCAACATCATCACAATTTTTCTTTCCATCGAGCTGATGCTGAACGGCGTGAACCTGACGTTCGTCGCGTTCGCCGCTCAGTTGAAGTCGCTGGACGGACATATCTTCGTGTTTTTCGTGATGGTGGTGGCGGCAGCTGAGGCCGCTGTCGGGCTGGCCATCATCATTTCGGTATTCCGCACGCGCGAAACGCTGAATGTGGACCGCGTGAACTTGCTGAAGTTGTAACGCCTCTCGGCGTGCAGATGCTTACGGCGCAGTGAGCTCGCGACCGAAGCCAAATGCACCTTTGGATCATTCCATTGCTGCCGCTGGCCGGAGCCGCGATCAACGGGCTGCTGGGCAAGCGCTTCTCCAAGGCGTTGGTGAACACCATAGCGCTGGGCTCAACGGCGCTGGCGTTTGCTTATGCGTTGTGGGTTGCGACCCAGTTCGCCGGCCTGCCAGCCGGACCAGATTCCCGCACATCGAGCGCTATGCCACATGGCTCAGCGCCGGCGCGTTCTCGGTCGAGTTCGGCATTTATCTCGACCAACTCTCCCTGGTCATGCTGCTGATCGTCACCGGCGTTGGCTTCCTGATTCACGTTTACTCGGTCGGCTACATGGCGCATGAAGGCGGCTACTACCGCTACTTTGCCTACCTGAACTGTTCATGTTCTTCATGCTGACGCTGGTTCTGGCGAACAACTACCTGCTGATGTTCGTCGGCTGGGAGGGCGTGGGCCTGGCGTCGTACCTGCTCATCGGTTTCTGGTTCCTGAAGCAATCGGCCATCAATGCCGGCAAGAAAGCATTCATCACCAACCGCGTGGGCGACTTCGGCTTCCTGATCGCGCTCTTCCTGCTCATCAAGCACTTTGGCACGCTGCAGTACGAAACGGTCTTCAAGGCAGCTCGTCGGCCGTTATCCGGTCGAAAGCGCCGGCGCGGGCGTGCTGACCGCGATCGGCCTGCTGATGCTGATGGGCGCGACCGGCAAGTCGGCGCAGATTCCGCTGTACGTCTGGCTGCCGGACGCGATGGAAGGTCCCACGCCGGTCTCGGCGCTGATTCACGCCGCGACCATGGTGACGGCTGGCGTGTACATGGTGGCGCGCTCCAATCCCGTCTTTAATCGGGCGCCGCAAGCGCTGATGGTGGTTGCCGTCATCGGAACGCTTGACCGCGATCTTCGCGGCGTCGATCGGCATCGTGCAGACCGACATCAAGAAGGTGCTGGCGTACTCGACGATTTCGCAGCTCGGCTACATGTTCATGGGCTGCGGCGTGGCGGCGTACGGCGCGGGCATCTTCCACCTGATGACCCACGCCTTCTTCAAGGCGCTGCTGTTCCTTTCCGCGGGCGCCATCATTCACGGGCTTGGCGGCGAGCAGGACATGCGCAAGATGGGCGGCCTGCGCAAGTACATGCCGTAGACGTTCTGGTGCATGACGGTCGCCACCTTCACCATCGCCGGCTTCCCTCCCCTGGCGGCGTTCTTCTCCAAGGACGAAATTCTTTGGAGCGACCTGGGCGAGCGGAAATCACGTCCTGTGGCTGATCGGCTCATCGCCGCCGGCATGACATCGTTCTACATGTTCCGTCTGTGGTTCATGACGTTCTTTGGCGAGTATCGTGGGGCGCACGAGCGGAAGACGCTCACACGGGCACGACAGCCATGACGCTCAGGGACACGGATCGCCTCACGAGAGTCCAATGGTCATGATCATTCCGCTGATGATCCTGGCGTTGCTCTCCTTCGTTGGCGGATGGGTGGGAGTTCCCGCGGCACTTGGCGGCTCCAACCACTTCGATCATTTCCTCGATCCGGTCTTCCAATCGACAGCTGAAGTGGCGCCGGGCGGAAGCTGCGGCCACACCCGAGGAGCGCCACACCAGACCATGAGGAAACGGGCACTGAATTGCTCTTCATGGGGATCTCGGTTGCAGCGGCTGCGCTTGGATTTTTGGGCGCATGGTACCTGTACTACAAGCGCACTGATCTTCCGGCCAAGATGGCGGCGAGCGCTGGCGGCCTCTACACGTTCGTCCTCGACAAGTACAAGGTGGACGAATTCTACGGGGCGGCGATCATTCGGCCGATCGTGCTGGCTTCCACCAATATTCTCTGGAAGGGCATTGACGCTACTCTGATCGACGGCGCGGTCAACGAAAGCGCAGCCGGTGCACAGGATATTTCCGACGGCATGCGCCACATGCAGTCGGGCAACATTCGCTCCTACGCCGGATGGGTCGCGTTCGGTGCGGCTGTGGTCATCGCCTTCATGGTGTGGAAGGGAGTGCGATGAACTACATCAACAGCAACATCCTCACCATCGTTACCTTCCTGCCGCTTGCCGGGGCGCTGCTGCTGGCGATCTTTCCGCGCCGCGATCGCGATATCCGCTGGTTCGCGCTGGGCATCTCGCTGGTCACGCTGCTGGCGTCGCTGCATCTTCCGTGGCACTACGTACGCGCGGCTAGACGGTTTCCAGTTCGAGCAAAACATCCCCTGGATTTCGCATCCTAACATTCACTACCACCTTGGGATCGACGGTATCTCGATGTGGCTGGTGGTGCTGACCACGTTCCTGACGCCGCTGTGCGTGCTGATCTCGTGGAAGTCGGTATGCACGACCAGGTGAAGGAATTTTTCATCCTGATGCTGATCCTCGAGACCGCGATGATTGGTGTCTTCGTCGCGCTCGACCTGTTCCTCTTCTACTTCTTCTGGGAAGCCACGCTGATTCCGATGGCGCTTGATCATTGGCATTTGGGGGCATGGCCGGCGCATTTACGCCGCAGTCAAGTTCTTCCTCTACACCATGATCGCCTCGATGTTCATGCTGGCTGCGATCATCTGGCTCTACGCGCATACCGGAAGCTTTGACTTCGTGACCATTCAGAGCCTATTCAGAACGGACAGATCGACGGCTTCGCCACGGCCGCAAAGTGGCTGTTCCTGGGGTTCTTCGTGGCCTTCGCGGTCAAGGTGCCGCTGTTCCCGTTTCACACCTGGCTGCCCGATGCACACGTCGAAGCCCCGACCGCCGGCTCCGTGCTGCTCGCTGGCGTGCTGCTGAAGATGGGCACTTACGGCCTGTTGCGCTTCAACGTCGGGCTGTTCCCCGAACAGGCGCACCGCAACGCGCCGTGGATCATCGTCGCTGGCGCTCATCAGCATCATCTCTGGCGCGCTGGTGGCGATGGTGCAGCCCAACGTGAAGAAGCTGGTCGCCTATACCTCGGTCAGCCACCTGGGTTTCGTGGTGCTCGGCATATTCAGCTTCACCCAGATCGGCGTAGATGGCGCGGTGTACCAGATGCTGAATCACGGCGTCTCCACCGGCGCGCTGTTCATGTTGCTGGGCATGATGTACGATCGCCGTCACACCTACGAGATCTCCGAGTACGGCGGCATCGCAACGCCGATGCCGGTGTATGCCACGTTCTTCGCCTTCATCATGCTGTCGTCGGTTGGCCTGCCGCTGCTCAACGGATTTGTCGGCGAGTTCCTGGTGCTTGAGCGGCGCATTCCATGGCCAAGCAGATCTACGGCATTCTGGCCGCAACCGGCGTCATCTGGAGCGCATGCTACCTGCTCTGGATGTATCAGCGCGTCTTCTACGGCAACGTGACCAACCCGGCGAATGCCAGCCTGCACGACCTCGACGCCCGCGAGCGCGTGTCGATGTGGCCGCTGGCCATCGCCGCGCTGGTTATGGGCGTTGCTCCCATGCTGTGGTTGCACTCGATTGATCCCTCGGTTAGCGCTGCGCTCAAGCAGGCCTCAAGCCAACGCAGGTGGTTTCGCGGCCCGTAGTTCATCACCCAATGCCGCAGTTGCGGGCCGATGTGGCCCGCGACCAGGCGGAGGTGATCGGACGATGATTCCGACAGCCGCCGACTACGTTCGAATCCTCCCGGAGCTGGTGCTGAGCATATTCGGCATCCTGGTCATGCTGGTGGACCCGATTCTCCCAGAGCAAAGTCCGAAGAGACCTCTGGGAGTCATCGCATTGGTGGGTGTGCTTGCCGGTCTCGTCGCCACGGTCTATCAGACTGGCTCTTATGGCAGTGCCTTCTACAACACGATCAGCGTAGACACGTTCAGCGTCTTCTTCCATTTTGTCGTGCTACTGATTTCGCTGGTCGTCATCCTTACTTCATTTGAATACCTCGAAGTAAATCGCATTCGCTCTGGCGAATATTACGGGCTGATTCTGTTCGGTACTGTCGGCATGATGCTGATGTCGTCCGCGGTCGAGCTGGTGCTGGTCTTCATCGCGCTGGAGATCTCGTCCATTTCCACTTATATCCTCGCCGGAATGCGTCGCCGGGTTGCCGAGAGCGCCGAGGCTTCGCTCAAGTATTTCCTGCTGGGGTCGTTCGCCACAGCCTTCTTCCTGTATGGCGTGGCGATGATTTATGGCACGACCGGAACTACCAACGTGTACGGTATCGCCCGTTTCCTGCAGGCGCAGCACTCCGCTGCTTGCCTATCTCGCCGTAGGGCTGATGTTCGTGGGCCTGGGATTCAAGGTTGCTGCGGCGCCCTTCCACGTGTGGACTCCAGACGTTTATGAAGGTTCGCCGGCGCCAGTGGTGGCGTTGATGTCCACTGGTCCCAAGGCAGCGGCATTTGCCGTTCTTCTCCGCGTTCTTTTTGCCACCGACGCGCCAGGCTGGTTCTGGATGGTGTGGGTTGCAGCTGTGCTTTCCATGACCCTGGGCAACATCGGCGCGCTGGTGCAGCAGAACGTCAAGCGTCTGCTGGCGTATTCTTCGATCGCTCATGCCGGATACCTGCTGGTGGCGTTCGCCGCGGCGCAACAGGTAGGGATCTCGGCGGCCATCTTCTATGCCGCTACATACGCGGCCATGAATGTTGGGGCTTTTGCGGTCGTTGGCCATCTCGCCTCGACCGACGAGAAGTACGTCACCCTGGACGACTACGCCGGACTCGGACGCCGCTCGCCACTACTGGCCGCAATTCTGACCATCTTCCTGCTGTCGCTGATTGGCATTCCGGTAACCGGCGGGTTCTTCGCCAAGTTCTATGTCTTCTCGGCCGCACTCCAGGCCAATCTTGTCGGGCTCGTGATCATAGGCGTCATGAATAGCGCGATCGCTGCATATTACTACCTGCGGATCATCATCTACATGTATATGCGCGACGAACGCGTCGAAGCGCCCGTGGCGCCAATTCCCGCAAGTCTCGGAGTTGGATTGGCGATGTGCCTGATCGCCACAATTTACCTCGGAGTGCTCCCGGGTCGCGTTCTCAACTACGCCATTGAGAGCGCGCAGGATTTGCTGAAGTAGCTGGCGTCTTGATCCGCGAACCGCGGATCAGTTCTTGGAGCCTCAACCAGCGCGGAAATCCTGGATCTCCTCCCCTTTGTGCCACAGTGGCACAGGCGCTTGCTTGCGAAGCTCAGCCAATTTTTGGTTAATCGCCTCCATGTCAGGCTTGGACCAGCCAACCGATGACAACTCGATCTCGCCGTCCGGAGCTATGGAGAAAAGCGTCGGAACGTTAGTCAGCCCGTAAGCGTTCGAGACTTCATACCTCTTCGGGTCATCGAGCGCCACGGGGAAGGTGACGCCGAATTCGTGGAGAAACTTCTGGGTGTCCTTCAGCTTGTCTTGTGAAATCCCAAGCACTGTGACGTCAGTGCCAAGGTTTGCACGGTAGAGACGCTCAAAAAACGGAAAAGCATATTGGCAAACCGGGCAGGACACCTTGAAAAACGCCACCAATACAGGGCCCTTCTGCAGCGCCTCGTCAAGCGAAACGCGGCTTCCCTGCACTGTCGGCAAGGTGAAGTTCGGAGCCCGAACGCCCGTGCTCAATGCCGCCATGAATGAAACCTCCAGGAACTTGCGTTACTTCTTACGCCCTAGATTAGATTCCGCCGGCTTCGGTAAGGACGCAACCTCCAACCTTCGCAGCACCTTGCGTGTCAGCCCGGTGAGCGGAAGGCGCTCCCACTGTTTGCGAACAAACCAGCGACCGTCACCTTCAGGGCTATGCAAGCTTTCTGGCGAGGCTGCGATCACTGCCACGTCATAGTCGGTGTCGGTAATGGAATGTCGAAATGTCGCCACAGACTTGCTGTCATTGTGGCGGGGCCCAGGAATCGCGGGTAGCTCCCACATGCCCGCCATAAGCGAGACATTCATCGGCCGCTGTATCAAGAGGACGGCGCCGCGCTTCTGCACCAGCGCGTAGCAAAGGTGCTTTCGCTTTCGCGGAGCCTGCGCCCGTTGGGCATCGACGCCGCGAGATTTGCACCACACATTTAGCGGACAAAGCGGGCATTGCGGCGCTCGCGGAGTGCAGACGGTGGCACCCAGCTCCATCATTGCCTGATTGAAGTCGCCTGGACGCGAGCGATCGAGTAGGGTGTCTGCCATACGCCAAGTGCTGTCTCTTCCCGCAGAAGCGCCAAACACTCTACTAAGCACGCGCTCTACGTTGCCATCCACAACGGCAACCGCTTCCCCGAATGCGATGCTTGCTATTGCCGCAGCGGTGTACCGTCCGATTCCCGGAAGCTCGCGCCACTCCTCCGCCGTTCGGGGAAACCTCCCGTGGCGCTCCCTTACAATCAGCTTCGCGGCTTTATGCATCCTCCGCGCGCGATGGTAATAGCCCAACCCGCTCCACGCAGCCAGCACCGACTGCTCACGAGCCGCCGCCAACGCCTTCACACTAGGAAATCTCCTCATGAAGCGCGCGTAGTGATCGAGCACCGCTGCCACGCGCGTCTGTTGCAGCATGATCTCGGAAACCCAAATGCGATAGGGATCAGCGTTGTCTCGCCAGGGCAGATCGCGCCTATTGCGGTCATACCAGCTCAGCAAGGCACGACGGAGTCTCTTGAGGTTTGCCGGGGGAAGATAAAGCGCTCTCTTGTTCATGCCGATTGCATTCTAACTCGCGCTCATTTTGCCGCCGTGGTGTGTCGGATGAAGAACTGCTCCTTATCCACGTTCGCCGGCACAGCCACGTCGAAGAAGCCTACCATCATCTCTTCGTACGTCTGGCCACCCCAAGTTACGGCCTTGTTGGGGTCAGGATTGTGCGGGTTCTCATCCGAATTGTCGTACCACGCCACCGCCTGCAGCCTAGTTCCGGCCTTCAGAAACCGAGGCTCGGCCAGCCGATAGCTCAGCTGCCAGTGGAAGTGATAGTTGACTCGTAGCAGCGTCTCGACCGTTCCGTCGGCGTGCAGGATGTTGTACTCGAACCGCTTGCCCCGCAGATGCATGTGGGGGAAGAAGCTAAGCAGCGTGGCGTCATTTGGCAGAGTGCCGGAGACCTCCACGCGATAGTCATCGGTGCGCGGCGGAATGATGAAGGTGTGGTTGGTGAGCTGCAGCGTGAGCACACGCTGCTTTGGGGCCTGCTTCGCAAACACCAGCCCAATGCTGGTTTGGTCTGAAGCCGCATGGCCGTTGGTCGTGTAATGCATCTGGAAGACGAGGTCGGAGCCCGCTGGAACGAACTTTGCCGTTCCATCCGGCCAGCGATCCGGTTCACTTCCCGGCGCATAGACCAGCAGCATATCGCTGGTGGTCGCGTGGGCTTCGGCACGCTCCTCCGCGTCCGAGAAGCTTGACGGCATGAAGGGCACGCCGACCGGCGCTTTACGTAGCCACGTGGAATTCGGCGGACGGATGTAAACCACGGCGTGATGTACATGCTCACGGCTCGACGGCCGGATCTCCGACATTTGCACCCATTTGTCTTCGGTGAATCCGGTGGGCACAATCTCGTAGCTATATTCGATATCTCCTGTCGCCGGAAGGCTAATTGGCTGCGGCATCTGCACGATCTTGTCGGGCTCTGGAATATTCCATCCTCTCGCCCAACCCTGCAGCGCAGGCGCATCTTTGGGCGAACCGGCCGGCGCACCCGCGTCAGCCCAGGCCACGAACTCGGCGATCTGCTGGGGTGTAAGCGACGGATCGTTGGAGAGCTTTCCGTAATGCGGATCAGCGAACCAAGGCGGCATCTGCCTGGACTGCACCACGTGCTTGATCGACGCGGCCCACGGACGCGTCTGCTCGTAGGTCACGAACGGCATGGGGGCAATTTCGCCTTCGCGATGGCAGACCTGACAATGGTCCTGCAAGATCGGCAGAACGTCCTTGTAAAACGTGGGATGAGCGGGCGAGCCGTGCGCCGCAGAACTTCTCGTGGATTGCGACCCAGCGTCTAATTCCATCGCAGCCCAAAGCGAGAGAAGGGCCGCTGTGGCGAGGATCCCCAAGGGGACAGCCCGACTGCGAAAAGATGGAACCGTCCCGCGCGTCAACTGCTTCAAGGCCTAAAGTCCGGGCTGGCTGTGCTGCTCGCTCGGTTCATCTGGAGCGCCGTGGCGGCGCAGAATTTGTGCCAGGTTCTGGGAAAACGCCGAGCGCGGCACCACCATGTCGCATCCCGCTTCCTGCGCTTTGAGCTTTAGTTCGCCCTGCACGTGGGAGAGAAAACCGATGATGTTCGTGTCCTTCTTCAGCTTCGACTTCAGCTTGGGGATCGTGCTCAAAGGCTTCGCAGCAACATTGTTCAGGTCGAAGATAATAAGTGACGGTTTGTCGTCGCCGTTCTCGCCCATCCGCTCGTTCAGATCTTTGTCCGTTTTCACGAACTCGACCTTGACGTTCATCTTGCGGGCCGTCTCCTGAATCTTGGCCATGAAGAACAGATCATCCACGAAGGCAAATATGCGCGTCGGACGTTCTTCGGACGCCGCCGGTAGAGGCTCGGGATCGGGCGGCATAAACTGCCTGCCGAAGTTCTGCCCTCCACGGCCACCGCGGCCCTGCTTCAGGTTGCCGTTGTTGCCCTGCGCGTTGCGATAGCTGTGGTCCATGGGCGCGGTGTAAATGCCGCCGCCGGTCTGGCCTTGCCCAGCAGGCCGGGGACCATGTCGGCGTCCATGCCGCTTGGGAGGTCCGTGGCGATGCTGTCCGGGCTGTTGCGGAGCGGTATTGGTGACGGGTCCACGGCGGCCGCGCCGCCGTCTGCGTCCCTTCCCGCCGGACGATCCGGAGGGAGGATTCGATCCTTGATTCATGCTTCTCTCGTTGTAATTACTTACCCGCAAGATGGCGGGTTCCCACATTCATGAACCGCTGGTTCCAGGCCTCGCACTCGCATTGTTCGGGTGGTCGGCGATCGGCGGTTGGATACTTCGCTGAAATCGAATCAGTTGCGTCCGTCTGGCGCGCCCGGAAAAACTTGGCGCGAGGAACGCCAACACGGGAAGTGCGGCGATTGGAGGACGCTCTTATCGTACCTATCTTCCGGCCTGAAAAGCAAGCGCAAAAGCAGTTTTCGCTTTTCGCCATTCCCTTTTCGCCAAAACTCGCGAGTTCGATTTCAACCAGAAACGAACAGCGCAGGGCGAAAAGCGGCCATCCTCACTTCCTCAGCATCTGCCGGGCGATGAAAAGCACGTTCGCCGGACGCTCCGCCAACCGTCGCATGAAGTACGGATACCACTCCGTGCCAAACGGAATATACACCCTGAGTGCGTAACCTTCCCGTACCAGTTGCTGTTGCAGGTCGCGGCGCACGCCGTACAGCATCTGGAACTCGTACGCCGAGGCCGGGATGTTTTCCGCGCTCGCGAACCGCTTCATCTCAGCGATGATGCGCTCATCATGGGTGGCGAGCCCGTGATAAACGCCGCTCTTCAGCAGTACCTTCGCCAGCTTGACGTAGTTCGCATCCACATCGGCTTTCCTGGGGAACGCGATCTCCGCCGGCTCCTTGTAAGCACCCTTGCACAGCCGGATGCGAATACGCTCGGACAAAAGGTCATTCACATCCTGCTCGCTGCGGTACAGATATGACTGGATGACGGTGCCAACGCGGCCGGCGTGTCCGGGCAGCCGTTGCAATTGGCGCACGAAGTCGAGCGTACGTTGCGTGTAGGGCGAGCCTTCCATGTCCACGCGCACGAAACTGTTGATACGCACCGCGTGCCCTACCAGTTCGGTGACCAGAGTGAAGGCAAGCTCCTGGCTCACATCGAGTCCCATGTGCGTGAGCTTGAGACTGACGTTGGCGTTCAGCTTGCGCGTGCAGATCTCGTCGAGCAGACGGTGATAAAGCTCGGCGCTACGCTTCGACTCGTCTGCGTTGGTGACGTTCTCGCCGAGGTTGTCAATGCTGACGCTGGCGCCCCAACCGTTGACAGTCTCGGTGGCGCGAATGACGTCGTCGAGCTGAGTGCCGGCGACGAACCGGCCTGAGAAGCGCAGCCCGAGCGGAGAATGCTCGGCAAAGTGGCGAAGGCGTTGGTTTTCTGAAAGCCCGATGAAGAATGCCCTTAGCATGCCGTCTCCCCGGACCCTGTGCGAGCGGAGTCCACGCTCCGCGCAACGGAATAGCTCATAGTTGGCTCGCGCCGGCTCTTCCCGCCAGCTGGGCTTACATACTTGTGTATCACAGACCAGCGGCTTGTTGTATGAGACGCATCACCGCAGCGTGTGCGCTGGATGGGGAGGGTTACCGCTGCCATTTCCAGGTCAGAGTTTGACCGTTTGCCGCGCTTGAGCCTGACTCCGATCCGCGATTTGAGTAACCCGGCGCTGTGTTAACCAGTAAACAAACGTTCCGGACAAGCTGAGGTTCGGCAGGTTGACGACAGCGGCGATCAACCGGCTAAAGACCCCCTCCGTAAGAACCCTTGCAAAATCTTGAAAACAAAGATACACAAAAATTTATCATCTGTAAAATATTGTAACCAAACAAGTTAGCAGTAAAAATCTTGATCCCCAAGGGCTTAGCAAAGGAAACCTGCCTTCTTCCTCAGACTAGTATATATCTGGTTATTACTCATTATATAAATCTACATTTTCTCCGGTTGCACGAGCACCTTCGACGTTGGCACGGCGTTCGCATTGGTTACAGTGCCGCGAGAGAAAGGTATATGCGGTTCTGCGGGACAGGAAAATCGATGTGCTATGTGGCGACAGTCGAGGCTGCCAGGCCCTGGAAGGGACCAATCCAGTCAGTCAATTTTGTTCGGCAGAGGAAACCGCAGATCCCTTCGACCCGGACTAAAGTCCTCGCTCGGGATGACAGCACATTTGTCGGTCAGTACGTCCAACACGCACGAGAATGTGGTATAACTGTTATACCGACATGCGGTTCCACTTTGACCTGCGTAAGAGCCAGAGACTAAGGGCGAACCCTCGACGTGGAATCGGCTTTGAGGAAGCACAAGAAATCTTCGCGCACCAGTATTATCTTGACCAACGCTCGAATCTTCCGGCACAGCACAGGGCGATTGGCTGGGTGGGAGAGCGGTTGTACACAGTGATCTTCGAGGTCAGGGAGGACAAGGAAGGCGAGTATTACCACCTGGTGACGCTATGGAAAGCCACCAAACAGGAGCAGCAGCTTTATGAAGAGTACTCGTAATCGCAGAAAGCCAGTTTCTGCCGAGGCAATCGCCCGGCGTGCCGATCGCGGTGAGGACATTTCGGGTTTCTTTACCAACTCGGGCCGCATGATGCCGCCCATCCAGCGGGTGAACGTTGACTTTGCAGCCCCGATGCTGAATGAACTAGACGATGCCGCAAAAGAGCTGAACATCAGCCGGCAAGCGGTGATAAAAACACTGATCCGGCAGGCCCTCGATCAGCGATATCTGGCGCGCAATGTGGCTCCGAGATCGAGGCGAGCCTAAGTACGGTCCGATACGTTGCTCACTCCCATTCAATCGTCCCCGGCGGCTTCGAGGTCACGTCGTACACCACGCGATTGATGCCCTTAACTTCGTTCACGATGCGGTTGGAGATGGTCTTCATGACTTCGTGCGGCAGGTCGACCCAATCGGCGGTCATGCCATCTTCGGAGTGGACGGCGCGAATGGCGCAGGTGTAGGCGTAAGTGCGCATGTCGCCCATTACGCCGACCGACATGACCGGAAGCAGCACGGCGAATGACTGCCAGACCTTGGCGTACAGCCCGGCGCGCTTGATCTCGGTGACGACGATGTCGTCGGCCTGCTGCAGCAGGGCCACGCGGTCGGGCGTGACTTCGCATGGCCTGTTCGGATTCAATGCCGAGACGGCGCCGGAAATCCCGGCCGTACTCAGGGAAACCGTCGTAGAGGCGGGCTCCGTTGCTACGCAGCCGCTTGCGCAGCGGAATCATATCCGTGCCGAAATCGGAGAAGTCCTCGGTTACCGACAATTCCCGGTCGGCGGAGACGAAGAATCTCTGGGGCTGGCCCTGGTCCTTCATCCAGAACACCTGAGCCAGGGTGAGCACGCTGTTGTAGCCGGTGTTGGTGGAGACAAGATAGCCGAGAACGATCCCGGGCCGCGCAGCGCCACCGGGCGTGACGTGGTGGAGTTCTCGACTCGTTCGCCTTTGTAGTAGCCGAGCACGTAGGACTTGAGGTTGCGCTCCTTAGTCTCGGCGCCTGCGGCCTTGTTGTTGCGTGA
Organism: uncultured Acidobacteriaceae bacterium; assembly: GCA_963703645.1. GTDB lineage: Bacteria > Acidobacteriota > Terriglobia > Terriglobales > Acidobacteriaceae > Bog-257. The sequence continues at coordinate 205 of CAVPFD010000028.1, read as the reverse complement.
TGCGGTCAGGCAGCAGGAGCGTCGTGATGGCGTCCACCAGGGTGGACTTGCCTAGCAGGCGTCGCCGGTCAGCAAGCCGTCGTGACCATCTGGCTCGAAGGACCAGACTCGCTGGTCGAAGGTCCCCCAGTTGTACAGTTCCAGCCGCGCCAGCCGGAACCCAGCGCGCGGCAACGCCACGTCCGGCTCGACCACCATGGCGGCG
>CAVPFD010000027.1:0-175905 GCA_963703645.1 uncultured Acidobacteriaceae bacterium | reverse complement strand
CGCGGCGCAACAGATCGAGATCGTCGCCCGGACGATTGCGGCGCACCTTGTCCGTCAATTCGACAAAGCGCAAATCCACAGTCCGCCGCGCAGCTTGCGATATGGCGGGTTTGCCAGCCGGGTCCATAAACTATTATATTCGCAGCGCCGCCCCACTGCGAGCCCTTACTGCCGCCACGGCGCAACTGCGCGACTCGTCAACTCGAGTAAATTGACACCCAGCCGCCGCAGAAGTACCGTAACTGCCGGCATCACGGGGCAGAAAATTGAATCCACCGGAATTTAAGATTGACGCGATTCCGCTACCCGACAGAAACTTCGCGCGCATCCCACCGTCACTTTTGACAATGTTTCACGACGCCACTCGCCACCTATATTCTCCCGGTGACAGTTCCCTGTGGGAGCCTGCGGGCGTCCCGCGCTACGGCGCGCTTGATTCGAGATGATCGCTAGAACTTGGGACACTATGACTCTTCTATATAAAGCACTGGCTGTGTTGATGAGTTTCCTTCTCGTCTTTACGGCGATTCCCGTTGACGCAACCGCACAGGCCACTCAGCAGAACGCGTCTCCCCCGCATCCCAGCCGGATGAATATGCGCTGCTCACCGCCGACGAACTCGACGGCCTTGTCGCTCCCATCGCTCTTTATCCCGATGCCCTAGTCGCGCAGGTATTGGGAGCTGCTACTTTTCCCTACGAAATCGTGGATGCAGTGGTCTGGCTAAAGCAAAACTCTTCGCTCACCGGCGAGTCGCTTGCGAAAGCCGTGGACCAGCAGTCCTGGGATCCCGCGGTGAAAGCCCTCACGCAGTTCCCCACGGTACTCGACAACCTGGCGAAGAATCTGGCTTGGACCTCTTCCCTTGGCGAGGCTTCGGCCACGCAGCAGCAGGACGTAATGGCTGCCATACAAAGAATGCGCGCTAAGGCTCAGGCCGCAGGGAACCTGAAATCGAGCCCAGAGATCAAAGTAGTGCAGGAAAGCCCGCAGACAATCGTCATTCAACCGGCGAATCCTCAGATCGTTCACGTGCCGACCTACAACCCGACTGTGATTTATGGCGCACCCGTGGTGGTCCCGGGCTACAGCTCCGCTGACGTGGCCGCTGCGGCAATTATTTCGTTTGGCGTTGGCATCGCGGTCGGCGCGGCGGTCTACGGTGGTTGCTGCGGGTGGGGATGGGGGTACTGGGGAACAAGCTGGCACAGCCACACGATTATTTACAACCGGAACATATACGTCGGCAACCCATACTGGCGTGGTGGCTACTACGGCGGCTACCCGGGTTACCGGCCGCCTGGCTATCCCGGCTATCGTCCTCCCGGCTACCCTGGTTATCGGCCAGGCTATCCAGGGTATCGTCCACCGGGAGGCTATCCCGGTTACGGACGTCCCCCGGCCACCACTCTTCCCGCGCCGACGAACCCGGGCAATCGTCCCGGCGGTGGAGGTGGCAGGCCTTCTACCCTGCCGACGAATCCCGGAAGCCGGCCGGGAAATAATCCGGGCACGCGGCCCGGTGGTGGGGGAGCTCCTTCGACTCAGCCGGTCAATCCAGGAAACCGGCCGGGCAATAATCCCGGCACGCGGCCCGGTGGCGGCGGAGTTCCTTCGACTCAGCCGGTCAACCCCGGAAACCGGCCAGGCCAAACTCCGTCCACGCGCCCCAGCTCGAACGAGGCTCGCGGCTATCAACGCCCGCAGACATCGAATGCGCCTTCTACTCAGCCGGCACGGCCCAACGCGATGTCTGGTTCAGGCGGAGGGCGCGCGCAAAGTGCACGCGGGAGTCAAAGCGTAGGTGGCGGCGGCAGTCGGGGAGGCGGGTCTCGTAAGTAGCGAGCGACCCCGCGAATTCCTATGAGCGCAGAAAACAAATATTTGGCAGCAAGCACTTGGCGCGATGGAGGAGTTGGCATGACAGGCCTGACTATTACCGCTATGAGGCGCACTCGGCGCTGCATCGCACTTCTTGCGTTCGTCGCAGCCGTTGCGCTCTCCGGCGGATGCCAAAAATCCGAGCAAGCTCCCGAGCGGACCGAAGACCTTCGCTTCTCCCGAAGCTGCTGCTAGCGCAGTCTATGACGCCGCAAAAGCCGAAAACGGAAACGCTTTGTTGGCAATCTTCGGCCCAGGCGCAACAGATCTGATCAGCTCCGGTGACCCGGTCCAGGACAAAGCAGCCCGCGAACACTTCGCGTCCAGCTACGATCAGATGCATCGCTGGGGAAAGCTGACTAGCGGCGGCATGGTCCTCAACGTCGGTGCGGACAACTATCCCTTTCCGTTCCCGCTTCGCAAAAATTCGGCGGGCCAGTGGTATTTCGACAGCACCGAAGCAAAAGACGAGATTCTGGTCCGCCGTATCGGTGGCAATGAGCTGGCGACCATTGACTCCCTCAATGCCATGGCAGACGCCCAGGCGGAATACTTCAGCGACACTCACGACGGCAGCAAGGGTGCCATCACCTACCTGCAGATGGGCGCGGACGAGTGGCGCACCACCGACCGTTGGCCTCCAGCCGGCCCCACAAACAGCTCGGCTGTGCGCGAGCTGTTTCTCCGCAACGATCGTTCGCTTCAGCCCGAGAAAGCGCCTCCCGGAAGCGACTTCCTCAGCTTTAACTTCGATCCGGCCCATCCGGTTCCCACCGTCGGCGGCCACGTGCTCAGCCCCGAGTTGCAGTCAGGTCCTCGCGATCAACGGGAGAAAGTAGAATCCCGGCCCGATGTCCTCGTCTTCACCGGCCCGGCTGTGGATAAACCGCTGGAGATCGACGGCAAAGTCCAGGCGAAGCTGTATGTTTCCTCCGATCGCATCGACACCGATTTCACGGTGATCATGACCGACGTATATCCCGACGGCCGATCGATGCTGATCGGCGAAGGCATCCGCCGCATGCGCCTGCGCGACTCGCTCTCGAAGGAGGAACTGATCACGCCCATGGATATCTATCCGGTCACCATCGACGTCCCAAATACCGCATTGACCTTTCTGGCCGGGCATCGTCTGCGGCTGATCGTCTCCTCCTCGAACTTTCCGAAGTTCGCCTTGAACTGGAATAACGGCGGCGCGATGTACTCGGACGGTCCCGGAGTGAAGGCGCTGAACCGCGTCTACCTGGACCGCCAGCATCCTTCCGCCATCGTGCTGCCGGTCCATTAATTGGAAAGGAACTCTCATGAGCACCGTCGAATATAAGGGATACAAAGTCTGGTACGAGGAATCGGGCGCGGGCGAGCCGCTGCTGTTCCTGCACAACGGCGGTAACGATCACCGCATCTGGGACCATCAGGTGAAGCACTTTTCCCGCACCCACCGCGTGATCGTGGTGGATCACCTGGGACACGGCAACTCGGATCGTTCGCCGTTCGATTACACCCTGCCGTTGTTCACCGGCGAGGTGGCGGCGCTGGTGGAGCAGCTTTCCCTCGCTCCGGCCACGTTGATCGGCAACTGCGTCGGGGGCGCGATGTCGCTCAACTTTACGCTGCAGAATCCGTCCAAAATCCGGCGGCTGGTGCTCTTCAACATGTGCTCGGAAAAGATCCTGCTGGCTGGTCCATTAGCGGATGTATATCGCAATTTCTCGCATGACGCTGCCGCGCGGGAAGCCTTCGTTGACGCGATCGAGCAGAATGGCATGCCGCGCGAGCAGACTGACCAGGGGCTGCAGATGCAGCTCGGCGCGACACACGTTGGCGACGATCCCGAATTCGCCGAGCACATTTATCGGTTGTACAACCAGCGCGGCCAGATGCGGACGCTTTATAACAACCTCTCCCAATTCGCGACTTTTCGCGTGCTTGACGAATTCTCAAAGCCTCGAGCTTCCCCCCTATTCTGCTGTTCTGGGGCGCCATCAACCAGGTGCTGCCCGCGTCGGCCGGCGAAGTGCTACCTGGGCGACCAGAAGAAGATGTGGACGCTCGACCACCTGCGGCGGTGCCCGGAGCTGCAGAGCCCGAACGTGCTGCTCAACCAGATGACGCCGGAAGAGCGGGCGGCATTCCACGCCAACTACATCCGTGGTGGCCCCGCCGGACGGTTCGCGCCCGCCGACAGCTAGCGATATCGAGGAAGCGGTGACAGGCCTGCCCGGCAGGCCTGGCACCGCAGCCAGCCCGCATCCAGCCGCACGCTAGGGGGCTCATGGCCGACAAGCATGTCGTCCGGTTCGAGCCGGTCGGCATCGAGATCGAGGTGGGCGAGGATCAGACGATCCTGCGCGCCGCGGCCGAGCAGGGGATCATGCTCATGCACGGCTGCAAGGAGGGCCAGTGCGCCTCCTGCAAGTCGTTCGTGCTCGACGGCGACGACATCGAGCTCGACCGGTACTCGACGTTCGCGCTGCCCGACTACGAGCTGGAAGAGGGCTACACGCTGCTCTGCCGCGCGCACGCCTACGAGGACCTCACGATCGAGCTGCTCACTACGACGAGGACATGATCAGGTCCGGCCTGCCCATCCAGGAGGCCGTGGCCGAGGTCGTGGCCAACGACCCGGTCACCCACGACCTGCGGCACCTGGTGCTGCGGCTGATCGAGCCGGATGAGGTGAAGTTCTTCCCCGGCCAGTACATGGACATCGCTATTCCGGGCACCGACGCCACCCGGTCGTTCTCGATGGCGAACACCTCCAGCCGCGAGAGCGGTCAGCTGGAGTTCGTCATCAAGATCTACCCCGACGGGCTGTTCTCGCACTTCCTGGACACCAAGCTGGTCGTGGGCGACCGGCTCAACCTCACCGGGCCGTTCGGCGTGTTCACGCTGCGCGAGGGCGATGAGGACCTCGTCTTCGTCGGCGGCGGCGCCGGGATGGCGCCGATCCTGTCGCTGCTGCGGTCCATGGCCGAGCGCGGCCTCGACCGCAAGGCCACCTACTACTACGGCGCGCGCGGCCGCCGGGACCTGTGCTTCGAGGAAGAACTGCGCGCGCTGGAGACCACGCTGCCCGGCCTTCCGGTACGTGCCCGCGCTGTCCGAGCCCGGCGCGGACGACGGCTGGGACGGCGAGACCGGGACTGATCACCGACGTGGTGCAGCGCCACGAGACCGGCCTGGCCCGGGTGCACGCCTACGTCTGCGGGCCGCCGCCGATGGTGGAGGCCGCGATCCCGCTGCTCGAGCGGCTTGGCGTGCCCGAGAAGCGGGTCTACTACGACAAGTTCACCTTTACCGGCGATCCAGACAAGGAGAACCCATGACCACCCCAGCAGAACGCAGCGTGCCGAAGCCGGTCTTTACCGACGCCGAGGCCGGGGCCAAGGTATTCCCCGACTCCACCGCACGCCGGTTCAACTACTACACGCCGGCCAAGCGCAAGCAGACCCACTACGAGGACGTCACCGTCGAGGTGCAGCCGGACCCCCGGCACTACCTCAGCCAGGGCTGGCTGTACGGGTTCTCCGACGGGCGCGGCGGCTACCCGCTGGACTGGACGATCCTCAAGGCCTGGGGCTCGGACCGGCCCGAGCCGGAGCGCTACCCCGGATCCGGCGGCAAGGGCTACGACTGGCCCGCGCTCGGCTGGCACGAGTTCCGCGACCCGAACGAAGAGTGGGAGCTGACCCTCTACCGCTACAACGCCAACGTCGTGCGGCAGCTCAACCAGAACGTCGACAACGCCAGGCAGACGAAGGCGTTCGACCAGTGGAACCGGAACTGGGTCCGGTTCGTCGAGCGCAACGTCGGCGCCTGGATGCACGTGGACCACGGCCTCGGGCTGTACCTCTACGCCAACGCCAACCGCCGGGCGCCGACGAACATGCACAACAACGCGATCTCGGTGAACAGCATGCACCGGATCCGGGCCGCGCAGGACCTGGCCCTGTACAACCTGACGCTGAGCGAGGAGATCGACGGCTTCAACGGCGCGGCGCACATCGAGACCTGGAACACCGACCCGGCCTGGCAGGGCGTCCGCGAGACCGCCGAGCAGCTCACCGGGATCGACGACTGGTGCGAGGCCATCTTCGCCGCCAACGTGGTCTTCGAGCCGCTGGTCGGCGAGCTGTTCCGCAGCCACCTGGTGCAGCACGCCGCGCCGCGCAACGGCGACTTCGTCACGCCCACGGTCGTCGGCGCGGCGGAGTACGACTTCGCCGAGCGCGACCTGCGCTACACCACCGCGATGTTCGAGCTGCTCACCGACGACCGCGAGTTCGCCGACCACAACAAGGCGATCATGCAGCAGTGGCTGTCGACCTGGGTGCCGCGGGCCATCGCCGCCGCCCGGACGCTGCAGCCGCTGTGGTCGCAGCCCGACGCCAAGCCGCCGCGCTTCGAGGACGGCCTGGACGCGGCCAAGAGCCGCTTCACCGGAATCCTGTCCGCGCTCAGCCTGGAAGTACCGAAGGAGTTGGCTCAGTGACCACGTTCAAGACCGCCGAGAGCCCGTTCAAGTCCGACAGCACCGCGTCCAACATGTGCGGCTTCACGCTGATGAACAACCAGGTCGGCGCGGTGATCGCCCTGGTCATGGGCACGAAGCCGAACGTGAAGGTGACGCACCTGCCGTCCATGATCCGGGTCGACGCGATCGGGACGCATGGAGGTCATCTACGACGAGGTCGCCGAGGCGCTGGGCGAGGAGCCCGGCTCCTTCGACCAGGCCGAGTTCGAGGAGGACATGTCCACGCACTACGGCCGGATGATCCACACCGACGACCGGACGATCATGTTCGCCAACCCCGAGGACGCGGCGGAGTACCTCGGCTTTGACCTGACGCCGACATCGGCGTAAGCGAGCACGGAGAAGGGCACTGACTCGACTGCGGTCCGCGAGATAGCCATCGGGAGGCACGTTGTACGAGAAGAACGGCGAGAAGTACTTCGTGGTCGACGGCCACATGCACTACTGGAACGCGGCCCCGGACAACTGGGTGCCCGGTGCCGAGCAGTACGCCAAGGGCTGGATCGAGTGCTTCCACGCCTACATGGGGCTCGGCCCGCCGGAGACGCACTGGACGCATCGAGCATTTCCAGAAGTACTCCGAGGACGACCTGATGAAGGACGTCTTCGAGGACGGGCACGTGGACGTGGCGATCTTCCAGCCGACCTACCTGCTCGAGTGGTACAAGGAGGGCTTCAACACCACCGAGCGCAACGCCGACGATGGGGGAGAAGCACCCCGGCAAGTTCGTCTACAACACCCGCTTCGACCCCCGCGACGGCGACGAGGGCCTGAAGGAGCTCCGCGAGAACGTCGAGCGCTACGGGTCGAAGGGCGTCAAGCTCTACACCGCCGAGTGGAACAACGGCTCGCGCGGCTACAAGCTGAGCGACCCCGGGGCGTACCGGTTCCTGGAGGCCGCCCAGGAGCTCGGCATCAAGAACATCCACGTGCACAAGGGCCCGACGATCTGGCCGCTGGACAAGGACGCGTTCGACGTCGCCGACGTCGACCACGCCGCGACCGACTTCCCGGACCTGAACTTCATCGTCGAGCACGTCGGCCTGCCGCGGATCGAGGACTTCTGCTTCATGGCCACGCAGGAGCCCAACGTCTACGCGGGCCTGGCGGTGGTCATCGGCGGCCTGATGCACGCGCGGCCGAAGTTCTTCGCCAAGGTCATGGGCGAGCTGCTGTTCTGGGTCGGCGAGGACAAGATGCTGTTCGGCAGCGACTACGGCATCTGGGAGCCGAAGTGGCAGGTCGAGGGCTTCGTCGACTGGGACTACCCGCAGCGACGAGTTCTCCGACTACCCGAGGCTCGGCACCGCGGGGAAGAAGAAGATCCTCGGCCTGAACGCGGCCAAGCTCTACGACATCGAGGTGCCGGCGGAGTACCAGCTGCCGGCCGACGCGCGGAACGCCGGCCGCGCGGACGACGCTGCGCTCGGTTGACGACTAAGGGGATGACGGCCTCAGCGAGCACGATCGTACGGCCGCGACTGGCCCGGCGCGGCCCGAGCGGATCGTCAGCGGTGCGTCCGCCGGGTCGCCGCCGCGCGCGAGCACCGTGCTCGCCGCGCTGGAGACGGTGCGCGACCCGGAGCTGGACGAGCCGATCACCTCGCTGGGCTTCGTGACCTCGTGCACCGTCTCCGCGGGCGGCGACGCCAGGTCCGGCTGCGGCTGCCGACGTACTTCTGCGCGCCCAACTTCGCCTTCCTGATGGTGGCGGACGCGTACGACGCCGTCAGCGCGCTGCCGGGCGTGCGGCGCGCCGAGGTGGTGCTCGAGGACCACTTCGCCTCGGACGCGATCAACGGCGGCGTGGCCGCGCAGGCGGGCTTCGTGCGCAGTCGTTCGACGGCGAGGCGGTCAGCGAGCTGCACGGGCTGCGCGCCGACTTCCTGCGCAAGGCGGTCATGGCCGGCACCGACCAGGTGTGCCGGCCGCTGCTGGCCGCGGGCGCCGATCCGGCCCGGCTGCTGGACGCTGACGCTGGGCGACGTGCCGCCGTCGCGGCCGCTGCGAGCGGCTGCGCGAGCGGCGGGCCGAGCTCGGGCTGCCGGCCGGCGACGACGCGCCGCTGGTGATCGACCCGGTGACCGGCGCCCGGGTCAGCGCGGACGCCGTGCCGCTGCACCTGCGGCGCGCGCGCGTCACCCGGATCAGCATCGAGGCGAACGGCAGCATCTGCCGCGGCATGCTGCGGCACCGGTATGACTCTTCAGGACTAGGCGAGGAGGAACAGCAGTGAAGGCCGTCCGACTGCACGAGTTTCACCAGCCGCCGGTGGTCGACGACGTGCCGGAGCCCACGATCAGCGGCCCGCTCGACGTCATCGTCAAGATCGGCGGCGCCGGGGTCTGCCGCACCGACCTGCACATCATGGAGGGCCAGTGGGACGCGGCCATGCACACGCCGCTGCCCTACATCCTGGGCCACGAGAACGCGGGCTGGGTGCACGAGGTCGGCTCCGGCGGTCACCAACGTGGCGGTCGGCGACACCGTGATCCTGCACCCGCACGCCCACCTGCGGCCTGTGCCGGGCCTGCCGGGCCGGCGACGACATGCACTGCGTCAACAGCGAGTTCCCCGGCCTGTCCCGCGACGGCGGGATGGCCGAGTACCTGCTCACCTCGGCGCGGGCCTGCGTCAAGCTCGACCCGGCGACCCAGCCGCAGGACGTGGCGGCGCTGGCCGACGCCGGGATCACCGCCTACCACGCGGTGCGCAAGGCGATCCCGCTGCTGTACCCGGGCACCACCTGCGTGGTCATCGGCGCCGGCGGGCTCGGTCACATCGGCATCCAGTGCCTGGCCGCGCTCACCGCGACCACGATCATCGTGGTCGACCGCAACCCCGACGCGCTCAAGCTGGCCGAGCAGCTCGGCGCGCACCACACCGTGGTCGCCGACGGCGGCCAGGTGGCCGCGGTGCAGGAGCTGACCGGCGGGGCGGGCGCCCACGTGGTGCTCGACTTCGTGGCCGAGCAGGGCGCCGAGAACGACGGGTGGGCGATGACCGGCGCGGGCCGGCTCGTACTTCGTCATCGGCTACGGCGGCACGCTGCACATCCCGACGCTCGACATCATCACGACCGAGCGCAACATCATCGGGAACATCGTCGGGACCTACAACGACCTGGCCGAGCTCATGGTCCTGGCCCAGGCCGGGAAGGTCACCCTGCACACCAGGACCTACCCGCTGGACGCCGCGCCGGAGGCGCTCGCCGATCTCGACGCGGGCCGGGTCCGCGGCCGCGCCATCCTCGTCCCGTAGCCTAGCCGCACCCAGCCGCACCCGTCCCTGACCCGGAGGGGATCAATGGCCAAGGAACTGCGCTTCGGCGAGGACGCCCGCAGCCTGCTGCTGGCCGGGCGTCGACCAGCTGGCCGAGGCCGTGAAGTCGACGCTCGGGCCCAAGGGCCGCAACGTCATCCTGGAGAAGATCACCGGATCGCCGGTGGTCACCAACGACGGCGTGACGATCGCGCGGGAGATCCACCTCAAGAACCAGTTCGAGAACATGGGCGCCCAGCTGGTCAAGGAAGCGGCGATCAAGACCAACGACATCGTCGGCGACGGCACCACCACGGCCACGGTGATCGCCCAGGCGATCGTCCGGCAGGGCATGCAGGCGATCGGCGCCGGCGCCAACCCGGTGCTGGTCAAGCGGGGCATCGACCTGGCCGTCGGCCGGCTGGTCGAGCACCTGCAGGGCGTCGCGCACCCGGTGGTCACCGAGCAGGACTACGCCCGGGTGGCGGCGATCTCGGCGAACGACGACGACACGGTCGGCGCGGTGATCGCGCAAGGCGCTGCACACCGTCGGTGACGGCGGCATCGTCACCGTCGAGGAGTCGGCCGTCCACGGGATGAGCGTCGACTTCGTCGAGGGCTTCGAGTTCGACAACGGGTACCTGTCGCCGTACATGGTGACCAACCCGGCCAGCCTCGAGGCGATCGTCGACGACCCGTACATCCTGCTGTGCAGCGAGAAGATCACCAAGGTGCAGCAGCTGATGCCGCTGCTCGACAAGATCATGCGGGCGCCGCGGCCGCTGGTCATCATCGCCGAGAACGTCGAGGGCACGGCGCTGCAGCATGCTGGTGCACAACCACGTCAACGGGGTGTTCCAGTGCGTGGCGGTGCGGGCCCCCGGCTTCGGCGACCGGCGGCTGCACAAGCTGGAGGACATCGCCGCGATCTCCGGCGGCGCCGTGTTCAGCAAGCACTCCGGGTTCACCCTGGAGACGATGACCATCGACCAGCTCGGCCGGGCCGCGCAGGTCCGGGTCAACGCGGACCGGACCGCCATCATCGGCGGCGGCGGTTCCCCCGAGGACGTCGAGTTCCGGGTCACCCAGCTGCGCGCCGAGCTGGAACGGGCCACGTTCGGGGTCGACGAGGACGTGCTGACCGAGCGGATCGGCGCGCTGACCGGCAAGGTCGCCGTGATCCGGGTCGGGGCGCCGACCACCGCCGAGCTGAAGGAACTGCAGCACCGGGTCGAGGACGCGCTGTCCGCGACCCGGGCCGCGATGGCCGAGGGCATCGTCGCGGGCGGCGGGGCCGCGCTGCTGCACGCCGAGAGCAGCCTGGACGACCTGCAGGTCAAGGACGACTACGCGACCGGCGTCGACATCGTGCGCCGGGCGCTGACCGAGCCCGCCTTCCTGATCGCCGCCAACGCGGGCTACTCCGGCCAGGAGGTGCTGGCCCAGATCGAGAAGCTGGGCCAGGACGAAGGCTTCGACGCGCTGCAGGGCCGCTACGGCAACATGATCGAGATGGGCATCATCGACCCGCTGCGGGTCACCCGGTCCGCGCTGCAGAACGGGGCCTCGGTGGCCGGGCTGCTGCTCACCACGAACACCCTGGTCGCCGAGGAGCAGACGCCCTGGGGCGGCAGCGCCGCGCTGATGACCGAGTACGGCCCGCTCGATGAGGGCCTGAACCAGCCGTCTCCTGACTCCAGCACGCCGCAGTCGCTCGGGCTCGGCCCCTCGATCGGCTGAGGCCCCGGCCGATGGCCGGGGTCCAGACCGCCCAGACGGCGGGGGCGCCCGGATCCTCCGCCGCGCCCGCGGTCGGCCTGGCGGAGCCCAGCGGGCTGCGGCTGCTGCGCTCGCGCGGGCGGGCCCGCGGCATCGTGGCGCTGCTCGGCCCGGCGTTCGTGGCCGCGGTCGCCTACGTCGACCCCGGCAACTTCGCCACCAACTTCACCGCGGGGGCGCGGTTCGGCTACGCGCTGGCGTGGGCGGTGGTGATCGGCCAACCTGATGGCCATGCTGGTGCAGTACCTGTCCGCCAAGACCGGCGTCGCCACCGGGCGCGACCTGCCGGAGCTGTGCCGGGAGCACTTCGGCGCGCGCGGTGTCGCGTGGGCCTGTGGGTGCAGGCGGAGCTCATCGCCATGGCCACCGACCTGGCCGAGTTCGTCGGGGCGGCGCTCGGGCTGAACCTGCTCTTCCGCGTGCCGCTGCTGGCGGCCGGGCTGATCACGGCGGTGGTCGCGTTCGGGATCCTGGCCCTGGAGCAGCGCGGCTACCGGCGCTTCGAGCTGGCGATCGCCGGCCTGCTCGGCATCGTGTTCCTCGGGCTTCGCCTACGACCTGGCCGACGTCGGGGCCAGCCCGGCGGGGCATCGCGGCCGGGCTGGTGCCCGCATCTGGGCAGCGGCCGGCTGCTGCTGGTGTCGGGGATCATCGGGGCCACGGTCATGCCGCACGTCATCTACCTGCACTCCGCGCTGACGAAGTCCCGGGTGAGCTGCGGCGACGACGCCGAGCGGCGCGAGCTGCTGCGCTTCCAGCGGCTCGACGTGGTCATCGCGCTCGGCGCGGCCGGCCTGATCAACCTGGCCATGCTGTTCGTCGCCGCCTCGGTGTTCCACCGCACCGGCGTGCCCGGGCGTGGACTCGCTCGAGGCCGCGCACGCCGGGCTGGCCCGGCTGGTCGGCGGCGGTGCCGCGCTGGCGTTCGCGGTCGCGCTGCTCGCGTCGGGGCTGTCCTCATCGAGCGTGGGCACCTACGCGGGCCAGGTGGTCATGCAGGGCTTCGTCCGCCGCCGCATCCCGCTGTGGGTCCGCCGCGGGCTCACCATGCTGCCCGCGCTCGTGGTGCTCGGGCTCGGCCTGCCCGCCACCGACAGCCTGGTGATCTCGCAGGTCGTGCTGTCCTTCGGCATCCCGTTCGCGCTGGTGCCGCTGGTGCTGCTGACCCGCCGCGCGGACGTCATGGGCGCGCTGGTCAACCGCCCGCTCACCACCGCGGCGGCCGGCGGCATCGCCGCGATGATCATCGCCCTCAACGTCTACCTGCTCTGGGCCACCTTCGCCGGGTGACCCGGCCGCGGCGCGCCTCCCCGGGAAGTTTCAGCCGGGCTGGCAGGGTAGCGGAAGAGGCTGACACGCCCCTGGCCTCGCCAGGACCTCCGCGGAGGAGTGAACGCTCATGCCGGGAATCAGCGACGTCCGCCTGCGCGCCGGGTACGCGCACCTGCCGGTCGAGGAGGGGACGGCGGACGGCAAGACCAGGATCAGCTGCGCGGGCGCCAGATGCACGGCCTGGGACCCGCGGCCGTGCGAGTCGCGGGGCGAAGCGCAGTTCTGGTACAACCGGCACATCTCGCAGCCCCTGCTCCACCATCTGAGGTAAGCAGCGCCCTCACGGGCCGCGCGACGAGGTGAGGATCGCGAATACCACCGTCGAACTCAGGTAATGGCCGGTGGCGTAGTCGAAGGTCCCGCCGCACGTTATCAGGCGCAAAGCGGCGTAATCGGTCGCGCCGTAAATGGCTTCCGCGGGGAAATTGGTTTTGCGGTACTGGCGCACGCCGGTGACGCGGAAAACCGCGGTGACCCCGTCGGCGAGCCGCACGTTGACGCTGTCCCCCGGGCGGAGGGCCCCGAGGCGGAAGAAGACCGCGGGCCCCTGATAACTGTCGAGATGGCCTTCGATGACCGACGCCCCGATCTGGCCCGGGGTCGCCGAGTACTTAAACCACGCCGCCTCATCTGCCTCCGTGTACAGCGACGGCACGGCGATCATGCCGTCGGCCTCGATGCCCAGATGCAGCAGTTTCGAGTTCACGCCGATGGCCGGGATAGCGACGGACACCGGCACCGAGCGCGACAGCGACAGCCCGTGGGCCCGGAAGGGGGGCGGCCCGATGTTGCCCGCCGCCGCCAGCGAGGGCTGCGGCGCGTGCTCCTGGGTAGCGAACGCGACGCCGATCGCGGTGCCCCCGCCCACGATCAGCAGGACGCCGACCATCCCGGCCAGGCGGGCCCGCAGGCTTCCCGGCGGCCGGCTCCTGGGGCCTGGCGTCCTGGCCCGCTGGGCGGGGTGGCGTACCCGCTCTCCGGCCAGGACATGACCACGCGAAGCCCGGCTATGCGCCGCCACTCCACCTCCCCCAATACCGTCGTCCCTCCCTCCGGCTTCCTCCGGGATGTTCGACTCGCGTAGCCTGATATTCAACTGGGGAACAGGTCATGGCATGTCTGTGCCGTCCACGGGCAATACCTTTATGGCCCTCGCTTTCGGGAACGGGACCGCCACTTGCCGGACGGGTGAGGAGGTTTCATGAAGGTGCATACCACCGCTGCGGGGACGGGGCTGCGCGCGAGCCTGACCGCGCTGGGCTTCGGCATTGTGGCCATACTCGCTTCCGCGGCAATCTCGGCCTGCACGGGGGGATCCTCGCCTCCGGTAGGACTGCCTACATCCTCACCCTCAACCCCTGCTACGGCAACAGCGACGGCCACGGCGACCGCCACGGCCACGGCCACGGCCACGGCCACGGCCACGGCGACGGCGACCGCCGCCCCGACGGACACGGCCACGGTGACGCCAAGCCCGACGGTGACGCCGAGCCCGACGGTAACGGCCAGCCCGGTCGTCACCGCGGCCCCGCCTACGGGCGGCGGCGGCACGGCCGGGTTCCAGCACGGCCTGCTGCTGTGGATCGGCGGGCTGGCCATCCTGGTCGGCGCGGGGAGCATCGTCTACCGCCGGAGGGTCATCAGGAACCGCTGACGCAACGAACCTTTTCATCCTCCCCATTGCTGCCCACATGCTCCGGGCCCGAGTCTGCGGACGAAAAGGGTTCGGCTTGTGGGACACCCCAGAATCAGGCCGCCGGATTTGGCCTTTGGCTCATGGCCCAGCCCCCGCCCGGCGCGTAGCGTGCGGCGCGAGGGCGGCGCCGCACTTCGCCGCCGCCCACCATCAACCGCGAGGCTGCCCTGCCGGAGTTGCCGTGAGCGAGACAGGCCGGTGCCCATACTGCGGCTCGCCCGTGGGCCGCGACCTGGAGCCGTTGTACCAGGAGGTCCGCAGGATCCGTGAGATCGCTGAGGCCCGGGCGGCGGACGACGACGCGCGCCGGATCGCCGAGCTCACCCGCCAGGTTCAGGAACTCCGGGCCACGGTGGCCCGCCTCCGGGGACCGGGCGTGGCCGGGACCAGGTGCACCTCGCAGTCCGCGTGACGGATGAGCTGACTGGTCAGGCTGGCATCGAAGAGTTCGCCCGGCCTGGCGTCCACGGCCACCACGATCGGCGCCGGGGCGGGAACGGCCGGCTCCCCCGCCGCCTCCGGCCGTTCGCCGGTCCCCTGCTCCGCGCGGGTCAGCAGCCGGTGACCGGAGGCGAGGACGCCGATCGCGGCGGTGACCCCGAAGAACGGGCCGCGCCAGCTGATGGCCCCGAGCTCGCCGCCGACGAGCGGGCCGAGCGCGATGCCGATGCCGAGCGCGGTCTCGTACAAGATGATCGCGCCCGCGAACCCGCCCGACGCCGCGCCGATGATCACCGCGAGCGAGGTGGCGATGAACAGGGCGTTGCCGAGCCCCCACCCGGCACGGAAGCCGATGATCTGCCCGATCGAGTGCGACGACCCGGCCAGCGCGCTGAACGCCACGATCAGGATCAGGCCCGCGACCAGGGTCCGCTTGCCGCCGATGCGGCTGGACACCCACGCGGTCACCAGCATGGCCACGGCGGTCACCACGAGATAGCTGGTGAACAGCAGCTCGACCGCGCTGGGCGAGGCGTGCAGCTGGCCGGACAGCGCCGGCAGGATCGGGTCCACCAGCCCGATCCCCATGAACGACACCACGCAGGCGAAGGCGACCGCCCAGACCCCCTTGGGCTGGCGGAACGGGCTCGCGGACGTCGCGTGCCCGGCGGCTTCCCTGACGCTGTGCCCCGCGCTCACCGGGCCGCGCCCTCGGAGCCGGGCTGCGGGCCGGACGCGTCCGTGGCCGGCGGGGATGGGCGCTCCGCCGCGGCGGCCCTGCGGTCGCTGTCCATCTCGCGCAGCCGGTTCAGGGCCGGAACCGCGGCGGCGAGCGTGGCGGCCTCGTCCTGCGACAGCTTGTCGATCAGGCCGGCGAACGCCCCGGCGCCGGCCTGACGG
The DNA here is from genome assembly GCA_963703645.1 of uncultured Acidobacteriaceae bacterium. Classification (GTDB taxonomy): domain Bacteria; phylum Acidobacteriota; class Terriglobia; order Terriglobales; family Acidobacteriaceae; genus Bog-257. The sequence continues at coordinate 160,077 of CAVPFD010000027.1, read as the reverse complement.
CGGGCGCGGATGTAGTCGGCCCCGGCGGCGGTCAGCGTCACGAGCACGACGCGCCGGTCGGCCGGGTCGGGCCGGCGCTCGGCCAGGCCGGCCTGCTCTAGCCCGGTCACGAGCACGCTCATCGACGGCTGGGTGACTCCCTCGATCACGGCCAGGTCGGTGAGGCGGCGGGCCCCCGTGCGGTCGAGCGTGGACAGCGTCGACGCCGCGGTCAGGCTGATCTCCCGGGGGCCGTGCCGCACCGCGAGCGTCGCCAGCCCGTACAGCGCTTCCCCGATGGTGATCCCTAGGGCACGCCGGCTGTCCGTGCTGTCCCCTGCATCGCGCGTCGTCATGCCCACAAGTATAGTCCAAGCTATATAGTTTGGCGAATGCATATGGGAAACGGCAGGCCGGGATGCGGGATAAGAGCAGGCTCAGCGCGGCCAGGTAGCCGGCCAGCATGACGCGGGCCGACCTGGCCGACGGCGTCGTCGGAGGGCAGGAACTGCGGGTGGTGCAGGCTCACCCGGCCGCCCGCGCCGACGAAGAGCATCAGGCTGGGCGCGCGCTCGGCGTAGTAGGAGAAGTCGTCCGCGCCGCAGGACCGGAACGAGGCGTCCACCACGAACCCGGCCTCGCGGAGCAGGGGCCAGCTGGCCTCGGTCAGCGGCTCGCTGTTGACCAGCGCGGGCTCGCCTTCGTCGATCGTCACGGTGCCCTGGCCGCCGTGGGCGCGGCAGGTGTGCTCCACGATCTCGCGCAGCGCCTGGCGCAGCACCGGGCGGTCGGCCGGGTCCAGCGCCCGCAGCGTGCCGCGGGCGGCGGCGGAGGAGGGGATCACGTTCGCCGCCCGCCCGGCCTGGAGCTCGCCGACCGACACGGCCGCCGCGTGGGTGGGGTCGATGCGCCGGCTGACGATCTGCTGCAGGGCCAGCACCACCTGGCAGAGCACGGGCACCGGGTCGACGGCCTGGTGCGGGTAGCCCGCGTGGCCGCCTATGCCCTCGACCCGGATCTCGAAGTCGTCGGTGGACGCGTTCACCGTGCCGGCCGCCGCGGCGACCGTACCGGGCGGCACCTGATGCTGCAGGTGCACGCCGATGACCGCGTCCGGCTGCTGCGCCGCGAACTCCGCCGACGCCGCGATGTCCCGCGCGCCGGACGGGTAGCCCTCCTCGCGCGGCTGCAGCACGGCGAGCAGGGCCGCGGGCAGGCCGTCCGCGGCCGCCACGTCGCGGGCCGCGCGCCCGAGCGCGGCCAGCGCCGCGAGGTGCACGTCGTGCCCGCACGCGTGCATGGCGCCGGTCGTGCGAGGCCCAGGGCACCCCGGTCTGCTCCCGGATCGGGAGCGCGTCCAGCTCGGCCCGGACCGCGACGCACGGGCCGCTCGGGCGGGCCGATGCGCACGATCCGGCCGGTGCCCGGCCACGGCGGGCGCGTCCGCGGCGCCGAGCGCCGCCGCGACCGTGGCCGCGGTGCGGTGCTCGGCCCCGGACAGATCGGCGCGCCGGCGTGCAGTTCGCGGCGCAGCCGCGACCGCGCCGGAGATCTCGCGGTCCAGCGCGGCCGCGCAGCGCGGCGGCCAGGCCGCGGGCCGGTCACGGCGCGGCCAGCCGGTACACCCGGCGGGCGTTGGCCGCCCCGATCAGGTGCCCGACCCGGTCGGCGTCGGCGGCCGACCAGGCGCCGTCGGTCACGAACGCGCCGGTGACCCGGGCCAGGTCGCGGCGGAACCCGGTCGCGCCCAGGTAGTGCAGCTCGGGCAGCCCGAACGCGTCGGACGAGTAGAGCATCTTGTGGAACGGGGTGAGCTCCAGCGCCTCGGCCAGCACCGCGGCGCGAGCGCGCGCCGACGTGGTTCAGCGCCTCGCCGACGTCCATGTACACGTGCGGGAACACGTGGGCCAGGTAGCCGGCCTGGCGGTGGTACGGGTAGCAGTGCAGCAGCATGATCGGCGTGCCGGTGGCCTGGGTGGCGAGCAGGAAGTCGTGCAGCAGCGACGGATCGGCCCGGTGCAGGCGCACGTCGGGATCGCCGAAGCCGACGTGGAACTGCAGCGGCAGCCCGGTGTCCACCCCGGCCCAGATCAGCGTGGCGGAGCAGCACCGGGTCGTCGAGCCGGGCCGTCGGGTCGCTGTCGAGCGCCCGCAGCCAGCGGCCCGCCGCCGCCCGGACCTCGGCCGGCGCCCGGCCGCGCGGGGTCGAAGTCCAGCCCGTACCGGTAGGCCACGATGGACTTGAGCCCGACCGCGCCGCGGGCGGCGGCCGCGAGCGCGTCGAGCGAACGCCGCGGCGTAGCGCGCGGCGTCGGCCCCGCCGCGCGCCACCCGCTCGGCGACGGCCTCGAGCCGGACGATCTCGTGCGCGGGCGCCCCGCTGGCCTCGGCCAGCTGCCCCGGGGTGAGCACCTGGTCGGTCTGGTAGCCGGTGTCCACCAGCCAGGCCTCGCACGGCCGGCGGCCTGCAGCAGCCGCCGGTCCACCTCGGCGGGCCCGAGCTCGGCGCGGCGCTGCAGGTAGCGCTCGGCGGACGCGGACGGCTCCAGGTCCAGCACCGGCGCGCACCAGCGGCGCACCGCGAAGCCGAGCTGGCTGTCGAACACCGACGTGCCCGGCGGCACCGGCGCGGCCGACTCGGTGAGCAGGGCCTCGACCCCCGGCCCGTCCAGCGCGCCCGCGACCACGCCATGAACGTGATGGTCGATCAGCGGTAGTGGCTCTGCGGTCGTCATGGTCCCCTCCAGCTCGCTCGGGATCTCTCCACCGCCAGCGGGTCGATGTCACCACCGCCAGCGGGTCTGGGCGGCGATGTCGTCCGCGCTGGCGCCGGCGAACAGCTCGGCCTCGGCGCGGCGCACCGCGAGGAACGCCTCGAACAGGGGATCACCCATCGCCCGGCGCAGGACCGGGCTGCGATCCAGGCAATCGGCCGCCTCCGGCAGCCCCTGCGGCAGCCTGCGGATCCCGCGGCCCGCGAGCTCGTCGGCGGTCAGGGCGGCCGGATCACTGGCGATCTCGGCCGGGAGCCTGGCGCCGGACCGGATCCCGTCCAGCCCGGCGGCGATCACCGAGCCGGTCGCCAGGTACGGGTTGGCCGACAGGTCGAAGCACTTGACCTCGAGATTGGCCCGGATGTCCTGCTCGCCGGCGGACCCGGTCACCAGGCGCAGCGCCGCCTCCCGGTTCTCCCGTCCCCAGCACTGGAAGACGCCGGCCCAGTGCGAGGGCACCAGGCGCAGGTAGCTGGCCGCGCTCGGCGCGCCGACCGCGGTCAGCGCGGGCAACTCGGCCAGGACGCCGCCGGCGAACGCCTCGCCGTCGCCGGTGAGGCCGTACCGGCCGGGCCCGCCCGCGAGCAGGTTCTGCCCGTCCCGCCAGACGCTGAGGTGCAGGTGGCCGCCGTTGCCGACGGTCCCGGCGACGACCGACGGCGCGAACGACGCCTGGAAGCCGTGCCGCGCCGACACGGCGCGGATAGTGTGCCGGACCAGCACGTTGTCGTCAGCCGCCGCGACCGGATCGGCCGCGGCCACCGAGATCTCGAGCTGGCCCGCGGCGTACTCCGGGTGGAACTGCTCGACCGTGATTCCCTGGCGCTCCAGCGCCTCGACGACCTCGCGGCTGTAGTCGGAAAGCTCGACCACCCGCGTCATGCTGTAGGCGGGGCCGGTGCAGGCCGGCCGGAAATTCCCCGTCGTCCTCGGTGCCGACCGCCCACTCCACCTCGAAGCTCATCCGCAGCTCCAGGCCGTGCTCGGCGGCCTCGGTCGGTCATGCGGCGGGTGAACGAGCGCTGGCAGCCGGCGTAGGACTGCCCCTCCTGGGTGTAGCGGTCAACCGGCGCCCAGGCCCAGCCGGGCTGCCCCGCGAGCGGGGTAATCCGTTCGGTGTCGGGCAGCAGCCGCAGGTCGCCGCCGGGGCCGCCGATGTACTTGCTCGTGGTGATGTCGTCGTTGACCAGGAAGACGTCGAACACCGGCGACATCCCGACGCCCCAGCCTGCGACGCGCTCCAGGCGTCCGAGCGGGACGGTCTTGGCCCGCGTGACGCCGGTGTTGTCGACCCAGCACAGGGCCACGATCGTGACGCCCGCGCCGGCCAGGCGCCGGGCTGCCGGACCGGCCCGGCTGGTCCGCTCGGCCCGCTGCGCGGCGTCCAGTGCCACCGGCCCGGGGCCTGCCCGGGCCCGGGCGCCGGGCCGTCGGCCGCCGCGTCTGCCCCGCTCGCGGCCACGACGCTATCGGCCATGGGCCCGGCAGCGCGGGTTGCCGAGGACGGGACTGGCGAACGCGCCCAGCGTCCCGGGTCCGACCGAGCCGTACTGGGCGTCGCCGCCGAAGGTGTTGCCGTTGCGCATGTTGCCGAACTCCCACACGCACGAGCCGCCGACCTTGGCCAGGGTGAAGTACGGGTAGAAGTTCCCCGGGCCCTGGGGCGGAAGCACGCATCCCGTGCCGGTGACCGGGTTGCAGCCGGTGTTGAACTGGGTCGCGCTGCTGTCGGTGACGAACTGGATCTGCGGGTACTGGCGTCCGCCTCCGGAGGTCGGCTGCAGTTGCAGGAACGGCGACGGGAACCGGTTCGGCGTGAGCGAGTCCGGCCAGTCCGGATAGTACGGGGTGCCGTCGTAGTCGAGGTCGCCGATCGCGTCGAAGAACACGTCGCATCCGGTCACCAGGTTCGGTGCCGCGGTGCCGCCGTGGGTATCGCCGAACTTGTAGCACGGCGAATCGTCCGGCTCGAGCGACGATCCGCTGTCGGAGGCCGACTCGTACGGTCCTAGGCAGTTCGTGTAGTAGACGTCGTTGATGCTGCCGAGGGGAGTGGTCTGCGGGCCGGTGACCTTCGTGCAGGGCTCGAAGTGACCGATCTCGTACTCATCGTTGATCATGTACGGCCCGAACCCCCACGGGAGCACGTTCGGCGCGGCCGCGGAGGAGTACTCCGGCTGGAAGTTGAACGGCGTTCCGTCGCAGGTGACCGGGTTGGTGTTCATGAACCCGTTGGCGGCGGAGGCGATCATGTAGCCGCTCCGCCCGGTCGTGTAGTCGGTTATCCGGGCCTCGAGCGCACGGCCCCCGCGGACCCGGGCGTCGAACATCCGCACGTTGATGACGTCGCCCTGGCTCATCAGCAGCGTGTGCCGGTTGGGCGTCACCGTGGCGGAGTCGCTCAGCTGCGGGCTGGGCGGCCCGGTGGGCACGCCGTTGTCCTGGATGAACCCGAAGCTCACCGGTTCCGGGCAGTTGTTGTTGCACGGCCCGGCGTTGATCCCGCTGCCCTGGCACTCGGCGCTGTCGATGGTCAGCGCCGAGCACCAGTGCGTGTTGTCACAGCTGATGTTGTCGGCGAACGGGGCGAACCCGGGCGGGTAGAACTGCAGTTCCACGAAGGCCGCGCCCGCGCCCGGGTACGAGCCGCTGGGCGCGTTGGCGTCCGACTCCGGCGTACAGGGCAGCAGCGGGGTCGAGTCCGGGTCGCAGACGTCGATCGAGAACCACGGCGCGACCGTGAGCTCGAACGTGTGGGTGACGTCGTGGCCCGGGCTGCGCACGGTCGGCAGGGCCCGCGGCTCGACCGGCAGCCACTCGGTGAAGCTGACGCTGGCCCCCGAGCCCGGGCGGTTCGAGATGAACCGGACGGACGGCTCGTCGTGCCCGATGTAGTGCCCATTGTCGTAGAACCGGTCGTCCCAGGTGCCCCGCGGGTCTACGCATTGGAGCCCGTTCTTCGCCGGTTTCTGGATCTTGCTCAGGCCGTTGCAGTCGAGTTCGCCGACCGCGCGCGGCGCCACCCCCGGTCGGGCCGCGCCGGCGGCCGCCCGCGCGGCCGCGGGGGCGCCCAGCCCGCCCGGCAGGGCCAGCGCCAGCGCCGCCGCGACGGCCAGCCCCGAGAAAACAGACAGTCGATGAGGCCGCCGGAGTTTCCGCATAACAGCTCTCCTCGTCGAGGGTCATACGTCATCGGCCTGGCGCGTTCGCCCGCGGTCTTGCAAGCCAAATCTGGACCAGCCAGACCGCCGGGGCAAGTGCTGCGGGGCAGAAAATCCCGGGACGAGGCTGATCAGGTGCGGTGCTCGAGCGCGCGCCGGGTCAGGACGCGGGCGAGGTGCCGGCGGTAGTCGCGGTCGGCGTGCACGTCCTCGCCCGGCTCGGTTCCCTCGGCCGCCAGTTCGGCGGCCTCGCCCGCGCTCGCGCCGCCGGCCAGGGCCTGCTCGGCCGCGTGGGCGCGCAGCGGCGTGGGGCCCATGTTGGCCAGCGCGATGCGGCCGTCGATGGCCGCGACGCCGACGATCGCCCAGTCGTTGGCGCGCCGGACGAACTTCTGGTAGCCCCAGGCCGCGCCGGGCCGGCGCGGCACGCGGACCGCGGTGATCAGCTCGCCCGGCTCCAGGCTGGTCTCGAAGAACCCGGTGAAGAAGTCCTCCGCGGCGACGTTCCTGGTGCCGCCCTGGCCGAGCACGTCGACCGATCCGCCCAGCGCGAGCAGCGCCATGGGCAGGTCGGCCGCCGGGTCGGCGTGAGCCAGCGAGCCGCCGATCGTGCCGCGGTGGCGGATCTGCGGATCGCCGACCAGCGCCGGCGGAGTGCGCGAGCAGCGGCGCGTCGGCCCGGACCAGGCCGGAGGTGGCCAGCGTGGCGTGCGGCGTGGCCGCGCCGATCACGAGCTCGTCGCCCTCGGCCCGGATCCCGATCAGCTCGGTCAGCCGGCCGATGTCGATGAGCACCGAGGGAGCGGCCAGGCGCAGCTTCATCATCGGCAGCAGCGAGTGCCCGCCGGCCAGCAGCTTGGCGTCGTCGTCCAGGCTGGCCGAGCAGGTCCACGGCGTGCGCGGACGGATTCGGCGGCGACGTAGTCGAACGGCGCGGGGATCACGCGCTCACCTCCGTGCGCTCGCCGTCGGCGGTCTCGCTGGCCCCGGCGCCGCCGGCGGCCGCGGCCAGTACCGCGCGGACGATGTTGTGGTAGCCGGTGCAGCGGCAGAAGTTGCCTTCCAGCCCCTCCCGGACCTCGGCCTCGGTGGGATGCGGGTTCTCCGACAGCAGGCCCACGGTCGCCATGACCATGCCCGGGGTGCAGAACCCGCACTGCAGGCCGTGCTCCTGGCGGAACGCGGCCTGCACCGGGTGCAGCTGCCCCGTTGGCCGCGAGGCCTTCGGCGGTGGTGACCTGCTGGCCCGCCGCCTGGACGGTCAGCACCGTGCAGGACTTCACCGACGTGCCGTTCAGCAGCACCGTGCAGGCGCCGCACGAGGTGGTGTCGCACCCGACGTTGGCCGCCCGCAGGCCGCACACCTCGCGCAGGTAGTGCACGAGCAGCAGCCGCGGCTCGACATCGTCGGACCGCTGCTGGCCGTTGACGGTGATCTGGACCTGCATCTACGCATTCTCCTTCGCGGTGTCATCCCGGGGGGCCGACCCCTCTGGGCCCCCTGCGGTTCGCAGGGCCTTCCAGACCCGTTGCGGGGAGGCGGGCATGTCGATGTGCCGGACGCCGAGGTGGGCGAGCGCGTCGATGACCGCGTTCTGCACGGCCGGGGTGGCGCCGATCGAGCCCGGCCTCGCCGATGCCCTTGACGCCGAGCGGGTTGTAGGTGGTCAGGCGTCTGCATGTCGGCCAGCTCGAAGCTCGGCACCTCGGTGGCGGACAGGAACGGGTAGTCGGCGAAGCTCGCGGTCAGCGGGTTGCCGTCGCCGTCGTAGACGACCTCCTCGACGAAGGCCTGCGCCGCGCCCTGGGCGATGCCGCCATGCCGCTGCCCCTCGGCCAGCAGCGGGTTGAGCACGAACCCGGCGTCGTCCACGGTCACGATCCGGCGCAGCACCACCTTGCCGGTCTCGGTGTCCACCTCGACCACCGCGACGTGCGACCCGAACGGGAAGGTCGCCCCTGGCGCCGTGAACACCGTGCGCACGACCAGCCGTTCCTCCTCGGCCAGGTGGGCCAGCGGCACCGAGGCCTCCGGGTCGCCAGCTACCTCGAACGCGCTGCGCTCGACGTCGAAGCGCAGGTCGGCCGGGTTGGCCTCGAGCTCGCTGGCGGCTCGCTCCCGCGCGATCTCGATCAGCTCCTGGGACGCCTGCCGCACCGCGGAGCCGCCGTGCTGCAGGCTGCGCGAGCCGCCGGTGCCGCCGCCCTCGGGGATCAGGTCGGTGTCACCCCACTTCAGCGTGATCTTGTCCACCGGGATGCCGAGCTCCTCACTGGCCAGCATGGCCCAGGCGGTCGCGTGGCCCTGGCCGTGCGGGGAGGTGCCGGTGAGGATCGTCGCGGTCCCGTCGGGATGATCACAACGAATGATATGGCAGCCACCCAAATGACAACTTTGCGCGTTTTCCGTTCAATCTTTTCGATGTCGGCCAACTTTGTGTCCCTTTGTAACAGCCGATTATCGCGCTTCGGTAGCAACTCAGTCACGGCTTTTCCGCTTGTGTTAACGGATTGTTTGAGTTCCAATTTGGGGTATGGCAGAGAACCGGAAAGATACAAAGTCCGATGGACGTTTCCAGATGTCTCCTGCGGGGGCTGCCTTCTGGGACTCTCGGCCCTCTGGTATGAATCCCCAGGCAGAGCGGTTTTGGGATGCACAACGGCAGAAACAGCAGACGAGCAAGCGATCTCGGTCCCGTAATGGTCGAAGCAAAACCCGTTAGATAATCTGCTTTTTGCCCCAAACCCTTGGAGTTCGATGCGACTCTGATAAACGCACAGCCAACGCTTGCAGAAACCTATGGACGTGGGTCTTGACGCCTTTCGCCTCGTTTGCATCGTAATCCTTGCGGCTGTGCATCACATGGTTTCTCCAAGCATCCTTAAAGCCGCGAAATTCCGACAGTGCTCCGTTATAAAATTCGTGAGCCTGACTCTTAGCGAGCCCCAAGCGGTTGGGCCAGTTCTTGATGTTCAGCACTTCGCCTTCTACGGCTCTTATGATGTCCTCCCACCCCTGCATCTCTAGGGGAGCACCATCCTTGAACTTGACTCGTCTGTCCCACGCTAGTATTCGCATACCCCGTTCTGCCGCTCGCATCAGGTGAAAAACGGCGGCAGTATGAAGCCCTGCAGCGAGACAGTTTCCGGCTCGTTTTACTTCTTCCCTAGCTGAATGGAAACGCCTCCTTTACGGCTTCTCCGAAGAGGGCATCCTGTTCGTAGTATTGCGCTTCGTCTCGGGTGACGTACAAGAAAAGTTTGTCGGTGGAATCAACACCTAGACATTCACCGAGTATCCTGATTTCAATTGCCAAGTCTTCCAGCGTACAACCGACCCCAACTGCATTGGTGACGAAATAGGTTCTTGTCGCAGCGGTTTCAAACTCACAGGCTTCCGCGATCTCTCTGAACCTCTGAACCCACTCCGTGACCTCCTGAGTTTCTTCCGGAGTAAGTGGAGCACCGATTCCTCGCGCTTCCTGCGCTGCTTGCAGTTGTTCGCTTATCCGGTTGATTCCCCCCACAAGCTCGTTGATAACCGAGGAGAGAATCGGAATCATTTGGAGTAAACTCACTATCCGGCGATGCGATCGCAAGAACACAGCAGCATCGGCAAGTTGACCTCGCGCTGTCCAGCGTTCATGGTCAACGAATAGGCCAACCGATGCAAGTTCTTGCATCCTAACGGATTGGGTATGATTAGTCAAGGATATTCTTACCGCGCTAAGTTATTGATTCTACGTGAGGCGCACGGAGGGAGAGGTCGGGCAGCAGAACAGGCGCTTCATGTCGTACCGTTGGAGAATCGCGTTGCGCTATTCTGTTAACCATTGGCTCAATCGAGCCGAGGAGAGAAGCGAATGAAGGCAATGTTGATCACGCTGGTTGGCACGGCGCTCATGGTTGGACCGGCCGTCCGCGCCCAGGACCTGACGCAAGACACAAAGAAAGTCGCCGACAAGACTGCCGATGTTACCAAGGACACCGGCAAGGACGTAGCCCACGGAACCAAGAAAGCCGCAACCAAAACCGCGGATGTGACAAAAGACACCAGCAAGGATGTGGCGCACGGAACTACTAAGGCCGCCAAAGCCACCGGTAAGGGCGTGGATAAAGGTGCAAAGGCTACCGGAAATGCCGTCAAGACCGGTGTTGACAAGACCGCCGACGCCGTGAAGTAGTAGACAGCGAGACCGTTGAGCAGCGGCGGACACGGCTCCGCCGCGACGCAAAACCAGCACTGCTCCGCAAGGCCTCGCGGAGTAAATGGGCCCTACTGCGAGAGGTCTATTCCCACCGCCACATCGAGCTTCGAATAGTACTTCTTCACATCCGCGGGGCCATATTTCGCGCGAAAGGCCTCGACTACGTGTTTCACAGCTTTCGGGCCGGTGAGCGGCGCGGCTCGGAACGCACCCTCCTTGCCTCGGGCCGAAATTCGAATCGTCGAATTGTGCAGGACGTTCTTGTACCACTGCGTCTCTGAACCCTGGACCGGCAGCAGGTAGAGCGTGTCGCTATCCTCCAACACGAACCACGCAGGAACTGAGATTTTCCGCCCTGACTGTCTGCCGATCACGCTCATCGTGATTTGCCGATATCGAGCAAGGCGTCCTTTAAGTGAATCGTTTGATGTTGCCATACGCTATCCCTCTACGCTGACGCGCACCATCTTCTTTCCCGCGCGCAGCGTGAACTCGGTTCCGAGCTTTACCGAGGCGACGAGATCAGTTCTTCAGTTCGCCATCGACCTTCACTGCGTTTTGTTTCAGCTTGCGCAGGCCGTCGGTGACGGACGTCGCGAGGCCGGTGCGCGCCGAGCAACTTGTCGAGCTTCACCTGCACGTTGCCATCGGTCGTTGCCGCATTGGGCGCGGCGACGTCGTCGAACTGCACTGTGACCAGCGGCAAGTCTTCCGGAACTTCGTCCTTCTGGAACATGCGCGACCAGTCTTGCGCGGCGTGTTCGGCGGCGTCGTGTCCGTGGAAGTCGGCGACGATGCGCTTGCCGAGCTCCTGCTTGAGCTTCATGGGATGCGCCGCGCCGCTTGGCGACATCGCGCTTCATGCTGCTCGATCTCGCGCACGCTGACGTCGGTGAGCAGCTCGTAGTAGCGCCACATCAGCTCGTCGGAAATGGACATGACCTTGCCGAACATTTCCTGCGGCGCTTCGGTGATGCCGATGTAGTTGCCGTACGACTTCGACATCTTCTGCACGCCGTCGGTGCCTTCGAGCAGCGGCATGGTCAGCACGATCTGCGGCGGCTGGCCGTAGTCGCGCTGCAGCTCGCGTCCCATCGAGCAGGTTGAACTTCTGGTCGGTGCCGCCGAGTTCGACGTCGGCCTCGAGCGCGACCGAGTCGTAGCCCTGCGCGATGGGATAGAGCAGCTCGTGCATGGCGATCGGCTTCTCTTCCATCGAAGCGCTTGTGGAAGTCCTCGCGCTCCAGCATCTGCGAGACGGTGAACTTGGCGGCCAGGCGGACGAAGCCCTCGTAGCCGAGCTTGCTCGAGCCACTCGCTGTTGAAGCGGACCTCGGTCTTGTCGCGGTCGAGGATCTTGAAGACCTGCGCCTTGTAGGTCTCGGCGTTCGCGTCGATCTGCTCGCGGGTGAGCGGCGGGCGCGTCGCCGAGCGGCCCGATGGGATCGCCGATGAGGCCGGTGAAGTCGCCGATGAGGAAGATGACGGTGTGGCCCATGTCCTGGAAGTGCTTGAGCTTGCGCATGAGCACGGTGTGGCCGAGATGCAGGTCGGGCGCGGTGGGATCGAAGCCGGCCTTCACGCGCATGGGCTTGCCGGTCTGGCGGCGACTTCTCCAGGCGCTCGCGCAGGTCGCTCTCGCGAATGATTTCCGCCGCGCCCTTGCGCAGGTAGGCCAGTTGCTCGTCAACAGGTGGGAACGAAGGCATAAGAGGTGATTATAGAAAACCAGCGACACCTGACTGCTTCCGCTGCTATATTCGCACGCAAGACCCGTAAAGCGGGGAGGAAAACGATGAAACGCCCTATTCGAATTATTGCGATTGTCGTCGGAATCTTAATCGTCATTGCGGTGGCCTTGCCGTTTCTGGTGGACGTGAACAGCTTCCGTCCCAAGCTGGAATCGGAGTTGACCGCCGCCCTCGGACGGCAGGTGAAAGTCGGCAACCTGAGCCTGTCAATTTTCTCCGGCAGTGTGTCAGCCGACAACATCTCCGTAGCTGACGATCCTGCGTTCAGCAAGAATCCTTTTGTAATCGCTAAGTCGCTGAAGGCGGGTGTGGAGGTCATGCCCCTGGTCTTCTCCAAGACTCTGCACGTCACAGGCATCACGCTGGACGAGCCGCAAATCACCCTGCTGAAAACGGCGAATGGGAAGTGGAATTTCTCCAGCATCGGCGGAAATGCGCCGCAATCGGCGCAGGGAGCACCACAAGCGGCCAAACCCGGACAAGCGCCTCAGATCGCGCAGCCCTCGAGCGGCGCCCTGTCTGTGGACAAGCTGAGCGTCTCTAACGGACGTTTGCTGGTGGGAGAGGCCAATTCGTCGCAGAAGCCCCACGTTTATGAAAAGGTAAATCTCGAAGTCACGAAGTTCTCGCCCACCGCGCAGTTTCCTTTCACGCTGACGGCTGCGTTGCCCGGAGGCGGCGATGTGAGCCTGACGGGAACTTGCGGGCCGATCAACGCCGGCGATGCTGCAGCCACACCTTTCTCCGCGACTATTAAGGCGCGCAAGCTCGACCTGGCAGCATCCGGATTCGTAGATGCCTCTACCGGTATTCAGGGGATCGCGGATTTCGATGCTACGGTCAACTCGAACGGCCAGGTCGTGCGCAGCATCGGCTCAATGAAAGCCGACAAACTGAAGCTGGCCGAAAGAGGCTCTCCCGCACGCCGCACCGTGCAGGTGAAATACATCGTGGACCACAACTTGAAGACAGAAGCAGGCACGGTGACGCAAGGTGACATCTCAGCAGGTAGGGCATCCGCGCAGCTGGGCGGGACGTACCAGACTCAGGGGCCGGTTACGGTGGTCAACATGAAGTTAGTCGGGTCCGACATGCCGGTGGATGACCTGGAAGCCGTGCTACCGGCCATGGGCGTCGTGCTTCCGTCACGCTCGCAACTACAGGGCGGCGCACTGTCCGTGGAACTTGCCATCGCCGGCCCCACGGACAAGCTTGTGATCAACGGCCCGATTCGGCTGTCGAGCACGAAACTGGCTGGCTTTGATCTGGGATCGAAGCTTTCGGCGATCTCAGCTCTGTCGGGCAAACACGCCGGAGGCTCGGACACCACGATCCAGAATTTCAGTGCAACCGTGCGCATTGCTCCTGAAGGTACGCAGGCGAACAACATCAACCTGAACATGCCCGCGTTGGGAGTTGTGACCGGTGCGGGCACGGTCAGCCCATCGGGCGCGCTCAACTTCAAGATGAATGCCAACGTCAGTGGCGGTGCAGCAGGCGGCCTTACGCAAATGGCTGGATTGGGCGGTCAGGGTGGGAGCGTTCCCTTCATGATCGAGGGAACCACCTCCGACCCGAAATTCGTGCCGGACGTAAAAGGGATCGCCGGCAGCGCGGTGGAGCAGGCGATATCTGGCAAGCTTCCCGGCGGCACCCAAGGGAACAACCCCGCGAGTGCGCTGGGCGGGCTCTTTGGGAAGAAGAAGAAATAGAGCTAAGGGACGCCGACCTGAAGCGCCGCGCTACCCCTCCAACTTTTTCGCCAGAAGCTCGTTGACCAGCGTGGGGTTGGCCTGGCCTTTGGAGGCCTTCATCACCTGGCCGACAAAAAACGCGATGACGGTCTTCTTGCCGCCGCGATACTGTTCGAGCTGTTTGGGATTGGCCGCCATCACTTCGTCGATGATCTTCTCGATAGCCGAGGTGTCGGTAATCTGTTGCGGCTTCTCTTTCTCGTAGACGGCGGGAAAATCTTCGCCGCGCTCGAAGGCGAGATCGTAAAGGTCCTTCAGCATCTTGCCGCTGATGGCTCCGCTCTCGACCAGGTCGGCTGACATGGCCACGCCCTTCATGGAGATGGGCGACTGCTTAATCTCCAGGCCCTTGGCTTTCAGGCGGCCCATCAATTCGCTCTGCACGAGGTTCGAAACTCGCTTGCGATTCTTCGCGACCGCGGCGGCCTCTTCGAACTGATCGGCCAGCGCGCGTGTGCTGGTCAACGTGGTCGCATCGTATTCCGTGATGCCGTACTGCGTTACCATGCGCGCGCGACGCGCCTCCGGCAGCTCCGGCAGCGTGGCGATTATTTCCTTGCGCCACTTCTCATCCACCACCAGCGGCAGCAGGTCAGGTTCGGGGAAGTAGCGGTAATCGTGGGCCTGCTCCTTGGAGCGCATGCCGTAGGTCTTGCCCTCGGCGGCATTGTAGAGGCGCGTCTCCTGCTCGATCCTGCCGCCCGACTCGATCACCTGTTCATGACGCTCGATCTCGTACTCCAGCGCCTGCCGGATGAAGCGGAAGGAATTCACGTTCTTCACTTCCGTCTTGGTGCCGAACTCCTTCTGCCCCTGCGGACGAATGCTGACATTGGCATCGCAGCGCAGTGAGCCTTCCTCCATGTTGCAGTCGCTCACCTCCGTGTAGAGGATGATTTCTTTCAACCGCGTCAGGTATTCATAAGCTTCGTCCGGCGATGAGATGTCAGGCTCGCTGACGATTTCGATCAACGGCACGCCGGAGCGGTTCAGGTCAATGGAGGTCCATTGGCTGCTATCGGGCAGACCGTCGTGCAAGCTCTTGCCCGCGTCTTCTTCCAGGTGCACGCGCGTGATGCCGATGCGCTTCGGCCCGTGCGCCGTTTTGATCTCGATGTAACCGTGCTCAGCCAGCGGCTTGTCGTACTGCGAAATCTGGTAGCCCTTGGGCAGATCGGGGTAGAAGTAGTTCTTGCGGGCGAAGATCGACGTCTCGTTGATTCTGCAATTCAGCGCTGTCGCGGCCAGCACCGCAAACTCAACCGCTCGCTGATTCAGCACAGGCAGCGGTCCGGGAAGGCCGAGGCATATTGGGCAGACGTTGGTGTTGGGCGGATCGCCAAAGCGCGTCGAGCAGCCGCAGAAGATCTTGGTCGCTGTCAGTAGCTGGACGTGAACTTCCAGTCCAATGACCGGCTCGTACTTGGAGCGGGTTGCGGCAGGGGCCTCGGGCGCAGTGGCCATAGGTCGATTATAGTGGGCGAACGCGCCAGGCGACTGTCACTGTCCGCCCGGACTGGCTGCGTTCGCTGAGATCAGCGGAATCTCGAAGTACATCAACTCGTTGCCCTTGCCATCGCGTGCGCCGGTGAGGTAAAAGTGCGCCCCCGCGACTGGCTGCTGGACGTTCTCCACATCGAAGAACAGGAAGCCTGACCTGGTGGTGTGCGGCTCGACCAGCTCCGCTGCGAAGTGAGCGCGCGTGATTTCGTCCAATTGCTGCTGGGCCTTTTTGTTCTTGTTGCCGCCCGGCAGCGTGATTGGGCCGACGGTTCGCGGGTTGCTACTTCCCTGAATGTGCGCGACGCGGCGGAAGACGTCTTCGACATCCAAGGCTTCCAGCTTTGCCCCCCGAGCGGTCACCCACTGCGCCCGTATTTCCTTCAGCGTGACCGGCTGGTCCCCGTCATTGGTGATGACCAGCAGGATCGGCAGAATTCCCTCCTGGTTATAGTGCGTGATGAAGATGTCATCCTTTGGCGCAGTGTTATAGACATCGACGGCGACGGTCACTTTCTCATTGGGATGAGCGTCCTTTGAGGGATAGGTGTTGGCATCGGCCGTTTTGGGCAGGACGAACTCTTTACCGGCCCAAACCAGGACTGAGGAACACGCGATAAGCAGAACAACGGTTAGCGAGTGACGGCATCGCGAAGACATAGCGCGATTATCCGCTTTTCGAACCGCGATGCTCAACTGCGGTTTGGTGCATCCTGGTAGCGCAATTACAATCGCAGCGTGTATTCGCTCTACAGCGTTCTTCTGCTGCTGGCCCTTGTAGGCAGCACGCCGTGGTGGCTGCTGCAGATGCTACGCCACGGCAAGTATCGCGCGGGACTAGGCGAGCGGCTGGGCACGGTGCCCGATCGACTACGGCGCGACCATGCTGCAGAGACCATCTGGATCCACGCCGTTTCGGTCGGCGAGGTGCTGGCGATCTCACGCATGGTTGACGAGCTGAAAGCGCAACTGCCCGGATGCCGTGTCGTGGTCTCAACTACGACTGACACGGGACAGAAGCTCGCCCGCGAGCGTTTTGGCGAGAACAACGTGTTCTATGTGCCGCTGGACCTGCCGTTCGCAGTGCGCGCTTACCTGCAAGCACTGCGGCCGAGACTGCTGGTTCTTGCCGAGAGCGAATTCTGGCCCAACCTGCTGCGCTGGGCGCGACTTTCCGGTACAGCGGTGGCGGTCGTGAATGCTCGCGTCTCCGACCGTTCGCTGCCTGGTTACATGCGTTTTCAAAAGCTGTTGCGCCGCGTAATGCAAAACATCCAGCTCTTCTTGACCCAGAGTGAAGAAGACGCGCGGCGGTTGGTGCAAATCGGAGCATCCGCCGAGCGGGTGCTTGTCAGCGGCAACCTGAAATTCGAGGTCAAGCCTCTTGCAAAACCGAGTATTGTCGGCCAGTTCGCGGCCGCGGTGGAACGCGAAAAGCTCAGCCCGGTGCTGGTAGCCGGCAGCACGCTCGACGGCGAAGAAGCGATGCTGCTGGAAACATTCCGGCAAGTGGTGGCATGCTACCGCAACGCGGTGCTGGTGCTGGCGCCGCGGCATCCAGAGCGCTTCGAACCGGTGGCATCTCTGCTGGCAGCCTCAAACATTCGTTACCACCGGCGCTCGCAGTGGGATGGGAAGGAACTGATCTCCGGCACAGTATTCTTGCTCGACTCGATCGGCGACCTGGCCAGCCTCTACCAGTTCGCCGACCTCGCATTTGTCGGCGGGAGCCTGGTGCCCCGCGGCGGACACAACGTGCTCGAGGCTGGGCAGTTTGGCGTTCCCATCCTGGTCGGGCCTCACACGGAAAACTTCCGCGACATCATCGAGATCTTCCGCAAGGCCGATGCGCTGCGCGTGATCACTCCACAATCGTTGACTGCATCCGTCCTGCAACTGCTGGAAAATGATGACGACCGCGAAGCGCTGGGACGCCGAGCCCTCGAAGTGCTGCGCTCTCAGCAGGGCGCTACCGAGCGCACCGTCAAAGCGCTCCTCGACCTGCTGCCCGAATCGGCACGCGCTACCACCGAACTCTCCTCGGAGAGGCGCGCGTGAACCCGCTTTCGGCGCTGTATGGCGCCGCGGTCCGCGCGCGCAACGAACTTTACGATCGCGGCCTGTTGGCGACGCACCACCTCGAAGGGCCGGTGGTCAGTATTGGCAACCTCACGGTCGGCGGTGCAGGTAAGACGCCATTCCTCATCCTGCTGGGCGAACTGCTCGAGCAGCGCGGTGTCCCTTTCGATGTCCTGTCACGCGGATACCGGCGTCGGACGCAGGGTGTAGCTATCGTCGATCCAGAGGGCTCCGCGCGCGACTTTGGCGACGAGCCCCTGCTGATAGCTCGCAAGCTGGGGGTTAACGTCATTGTTGGCGAAGACCGGCGCCAGGCAGGCGAGACCGCTGAAACAACCTTCGGCCCGCAGATGCACCTGCTGGATGACGGCTTCCAGCATCGCCGACTGGCGCGGGATTTCGACATTGTTATGGTTACTACCACGGATGGGCAGGATTCGCTGCTGCCGTCGGGACGGCTTCGCGAACCGGTTGCATCTCTATCTCGCGCCAACGCTGTCGTGCTCACGAATGACGCCTCGGCAGACGGATTGCAGCTACGACACCAACTTGTCTGGCGCGTACGTCGCGAGCTCGTCCCCCCCGACACCCTGGAGCCGTGCTTCGCGTTCTGCGGCATCGCGCGACCGGAAGACTTTATTGCGCAACTGGAAGCGGCGCAGGTCGTGCTTGCCGGCACGCGCATTTTTCGGGACCATCATCGTTACACCGATGAGGACGTGCGCGATCTGGAGCGCTTGCGACAGCAGGCAGGCGCGCCAGCGTTTGTCACCACAGAAAAGGATGCCATGAATCTCGGTGCACGCCTGCATGCGTTGCAACCGATTCACGTTGTCCCGGTTCGCATGCGACTGGAGAATGCCGATGCCGCGCTCGACGTTATGCTGGCCGCGATAGCCGAGCGAAGGCCACGCGGCGCATGAGACAATCATGGTTTCTGCTGGGCTCAGTTGCTCCATTTATGGAGCTGGGGCTTCACGAGAGTTCATGACCAGAAGCTTGAAAGATGCGGAGCGCTGGAAGAAAATCGTCCAGTCGTTCGGCGATGTTTCCATCACAACTCTCGCGGACCTGGTCGCCGACGAATTTGTATTCGGCGAGATTGCACGCGTGTCGCGCGAGGCGCCGGTTCTCATCCTCAAGCACCGCGAGCGCACCCTGGTCCCGGGTGGCGGCGGCAACGCGGTGATAAACCTTGCCTCGCTAGGTGTCAATGTTCTTCCCGTGGGCGTGGTGGGCGATGACGAAGCCGGCAGCCTCCTGCTGGAGCAATTGCGCGAGCGGAAGGTCTCCACCAGCGGTATCGAGCGGGTGAAGGGCCACATCACACCCACCAAGACCCGCATTCTCGCAGGCATGTCACATACCAGTCGCCAACAGGTGGTGCGCGTGGACCGCGAGCCTGAGCCGCTGGACGAGGTCCATCCCGTGCTGCTCAACCTGGTGAATGCGGCGCGCGAATATGCGACCGCCTCCGATGCCTTCCTCGTCTCCGATTACGGGTACGGAGCCGCTACGCCACGGCTGCTCAACTTCATCAGGTCGAACCGCTGCCTGCAGAACCAGCCGGTCACGCTCGATTCGCGCTACCGCATGCTGGAGTTTGAGGGCGTGACCGCGGCCACACCCAACGAGCCGGAGGTGGAAGAGGCGCTGGGCATCAAGATCGGTCACGACAACAAGAAGCTGTTCGAAGCGGGCGATCGGCTCCTCACGCAGATGGAGCTGGAATCGCTGGTCATCACGCGTGGCCGCGACGGCATGGTCGCCTTCGAGAAGAATGCTCCGCCGCTGGCGGTCCCGATTTTCGGCTCCGATCAGGTAGTGGACGTCACCGGCGCGGGTGACACCGTGATTGCGACTTTCACTGCCGCGCTGGGGGCGGGAGCCGATACTGCCGATGCAGCCCGGCTGGCCAACTTTGCTGGGGGCATCGTGGTGATGAAGCGCGGCACGGCCACGGTCACTGGCAAGGAGTTGCTGGCTGCCATTGATCAGTATTCCGCGGCGGTAACCCCGTGAACGACAGTACGCAGAAGATTCTTCCGCGTGAAGCTTTGCGCGAGCGTGCAGCCGAGTGGCGCCGCAACGGCCAGCAGATCGTGCTGGCCAATGGCTGCTTCGATCTGTTGCATGTCGGGCATATCCGATATCTGCGCGGAGCCAAGGCACTGGGCGGCAAGCTGGTCGTCGCTATCAACGCGGACAACAGCGT
Organism: uncultured Acidobacteriaceae bacterium; assembly: GCA_963703645.1. Lineage (GTDB taxonomy): Bacteria > Acidobacteriota > Terriglobia > Terriglobales > Acidobacteriaceae > Bog-257. The sequence goes on along the minus strand of CAVPFD010000027.1, from coordinate 140,656 downwards.
ACGCCAGATCAAAGGCGAAGGACGTCCGTTAATGCCGGCCGAAGAACGTGCTGAGATTATTGCCTCGTTGCATGATGTCGACGCGGTTGTCATTTTCAGTGAACCCGATGTGCGTGCGCTGGTTCGCGAGATTCGTCCTGACGTACAGGCCAAAGGAACCGACTACACCCGCGAGAATGTCCCCGAGCGCGACGAGGTGCTGGGCTACGGTGGGCGGGTGGAGATTGTGGGCGACGCCAAGGACCACTCGACAACCGATTTTCTTTCGCGGCTGAAATCCTGGAGCGGAGGACAGTAAATTCTCACCGCCGAGACACCGAGGATAAGGAAGGAATCAGCAGGAATTGGAACTCATCTCAGGAATCGTTCCGACTTGTATCGGGGCACGACTTTTTAGTCGTGCCGAACAGGCGCAGCGTAAGACAGGGGCTTCAGAGACTGTGTCACAACTTGGTACTTGCGGTGAAGGAAAAAATAGGCGAAGAAAGAGTTATGCCGAACTATTTCGCCTATTCGCCAGAACAAGCCGAGTTGTTGCCGCGTCATGTGCGGGACGAGTTGCCGCCGGGGCATCTGTGTTTTTTGATCCACGAGATGGTCGAAGGACTGGAGCTGAGCGGCTTTGATGAGGCCTACAGCGAAGAGGGGCAGAAGGCTTACAACCCGCGGATGATGCTGAAGCTTTGGCTGTACGGGTTTGCGGTGAACGTGCGCTCGACGCGCAAGCTGGAGCGGCGGGTGCAGGAAGACTTGGGGTTTCGCTTTTTGGCGGGCGGGCTGCGACCGGACCACAAGACGTGGAGTGAGTTTTTGCGGCGGCATGGCCAAGCCATCGAGCAGTTGTTTACCCAGGTGCTGGGATGGGCGCGGAAGGCCGGCATGGCGCGGCTCGGACGAGTGGCGATTGATTCGACCCGCATCAAGGCCAACGCTTCGCCGGATCGGTTGCGCCAGCAGGATGAGCGGCAGGTGCGACAGTGGCGGCGGGCGATGGAGACCGAAGATCCGGACCAGGAGCCGGGCTTGGAAGTGGGCGTGGGGACGGCGGAGCGATTGCGGCGCGCGATGCAGCGCGAGCCGGGCTGCGGGGCTCAGGGCAAAGAGTCGCTGACCGATCCGGACGCGCGCTTCTTGCGCGAGCGGGGTGGGAGATTTCGTTTGGGCTATAGCGGCGAGATCGCGGTCAGTGAGGACCACTTCATCGTGGCCGTGCGGGTGACGCAGAATGCCACGGACAATGCATCGTTGTTGCCCATGGTAGCCGAGGTGGAGCGACAATGCCGAGCCCGACCCCAGAAAGTGCTGGCCGACAGCGGATTTTATAGCGGAGATAATCTGGACGCACTGGAGGCACAAGGCATCGATGGGTATGTACCGGATTCGAATCTGGCGCGGGAACTGAACCTGGGGAAACGCGGGAAGGAAAATCGGCCTCCGCGTCATCGGGCGACGCGAAAGATGCGGCGCAAGTTGCGCAGTCGAGAAGGTCGGCGAACTTATCTGCATCGCAAGAGCCTGGTGGAACCGGTGATCGGAGCGCTGAAAGAACAGCGGGGGATGCGGCAGTTTCTGCGGGTTGGACTGGCGGCGGTGAGCACGGAACTGCTCTTGGCGGCCATCAGCTACAACCTGACGCGCTATCACCGTCTGCGGCATTGAGGTGCGTCAAGATAGCAACGTTGGCCTCTGCGGAACACGGGAAAAGCGTCGCAACTCGGTTCCGCAAGAGCACGGCTAAACGGCGTGTGGGTCAGTTGTGACACAGTCTCTAAAGCCCGATATTAATCGAGCGAGTTACGGCCCGACTGAAGTCGTGCGCTGATGCAAAGCGACTTATGGGATGAGTTCCAGCCTTCAAACTGATCCGTGAAATTCGGGGTTGGTTTTGATCCTTGATTCTCTGTTATCTCTGTGTCTCTGTGGTAAATAATGGCCTTCATGCCTCCGAATGGGCGATCCCCCATCACGCTTCCCGATCGCATTCTGGTCGTGCGCTTGAGCGCGATGGGCGACATCATCCACGGCATGCCCACAATCGCGGCGCTGCAACGCGCAAAACCTGAGTTAAGGATTGGCTGGCTCATCGACGAGCGCTGGATGGAATTGTTGTGCTCCCGTGAACCCGAGCGACTGGCGCCACGTTCACAATGTAAGCCGCTGGCCGATTGGGTCCACACTGCAAACTTCTCCAAGTGGAGGCGCGCTCCATTGTCTGGTGACACATGGCGGGAAGCCCGAGTCTTGCTGCGGGAAGTCCGCGCGATGAAGTACAACGTTGCGTTAGATCTTCAGGGAACGATTCGCTCAGCACTCGCGGCGCGAGCCAGCGGAGCGAGCATGCGGGTTGGATCGTCGCAGCCACGCGAGGCTCCAGCGAGTATGTTCTACACGCGGGCCTTTGAGCCTGCCGGAGCACACGTGATTGAACAAGCGCTTTCACTTGCTTCAGGGTTCGCGGCCCAGCCGCTGGAATACGCCGAGCCGTCTCTTCCGCTCGATCCAGTGCACGAGGCGTGGGCCGAAAACTTCGTTGCCAAGCTTGACGGTAAGCCGTTCGCGATTGTGAATCCCGGCGCAGGCTGGGGCGCCAAACGCTGGCCGGTGGAATCTTACGGCTCGGTGGCGCGCGCTCTTGTGCAACGTGGGTTGGCGGTCGTCGTTAACTATGGACCAAACGAAGAGGGCCTCGCCGCAGCCGTGCGCGAGTCCAGCGGCGGTGTGGCAATTCTGTTGAAATGCTCGGTCGGCGAGTTGATCGCCCTCACGCGTCGCGCTGCTCTGTTCATTGGAGGAGACACAGGGCCCATGCACCTTGCGGCGGCGCTGGGGGTTCCGGTCGTTGCACTGTTCGGACCTACGTGTCCGGAACGCAATGGCCCTTTCGCCACTCCGAGCATCGTGTTGCGCAGCCCCGACAGCATGTACAACACAAGCCACGTCGATCTTCCCGACAGAGGTCTGGTCTCGATCCAACCGCGAGCCGTGATGGAGGCCGCTGACCGGTTGCTGGGGGACGGTCGTGTCTGAAGCTCAAGCCGGCAAGTCATCCGCGGCCTGGAGCCGGATTGCGCGCCGCGTCCGGGTGCCTCTGGGATTCGCGTTTGCGGTGCTCTATCTTTGGCGGGCGAAGCCGACGTGGACATCTCTCCTCATCGGGACGGCAATCGCCTTGATGGGGATTTTTGTTCGCGCGGTTGCCTCAGGCCATGTCGAAAAGAACCGTGTGCTTACCATGTCGGGACCGTATGCTTATGTGCGGAACCCTCTCTATGTGGGTTCCATCATCATCGGGATTGGGTTTGCGACGGCCGCGCGGGATGTGTGGGTGGTGGTTGCGATCGTCCTGTTGTTCTTCGTGATTTACCTGCCCGTCATTCGCTCGGAAGAGGCATTCTTGCGGACCCAATTTGAGGAGTATGACGACTATGCGCGCCGCGTGCCCAGCCTGCTTCCCACCACGCTGCTGTACCGTCAAATCACCAAAGGTTTCTCGCGCGAGCTATACTTCAGCCATCGCGAGTACAATTCGCTGCTGGGCGCCGCGGCGATGGTGTTGGCGCTCGTCGTTAAGATCCTCTGGTTTCCCGGGTGACGGTGAATTCCTTTACACGTTATTTTCTTGCACTGGCACTTGTGCTGACTGGGGCAGTTCCGCCCGGGCACGGTGGGGCTGTCGCACAAACTCCGGTTGTGCGCCGCGGCGGATCGCCAGCGCCCGACGAAACCAGGATTGGCGCTGCCGCTCGCATTGAACCTTTGCGGCCCGGCTTCGAGTTCCCTAACGGCCAGACGCTTCATTACGAGGCGGACTGGCGTTTCTGGACTGCGGGCATCGCCAGTTTCCGTTTCGAGCGCGTGGGATCGCAGGAGCACATCGCCGGCGCCGCCGACTCGACCGGCGTGGTCGCGCTGCTCTACCGCGTCCAAGATCGCTTCAACTCCTATTTCGACGCCAAGACGCTCTGCTCGTCCAAGCTGATGCAAGCACACCGAAGAGGGGTCGCATTCGCGGGAAACAATCATTACCTATGACTACAGCCGCGGCAAAGCGGTCCTGGAGGAACGCAACCTCAAGGACAATCAGCAGAAGAGAACGGAGAACGACATCCCCGGCTGCGTGACCGACGTGCGTGTCGGGAATTCTTCTATGTTGCCAGCCTGCCTTTGCAGCAGGGCGCGACCTACAGCTTTCCGCTTAACGATGGCGGCAAAACCGTCACCGTGCAGGCGCACGTCGAGGGCAAGGAGCAGGTGAAGACTCCGGCCGGAACTTTCCAGACAATCCGCGTCGGGCCGGAGGGTGATTACGGTGCCCTGAAGAACCGCGGACGAATCTGGATCTGGTACACCGATGACGCGCAGCATCTGCCCGTACAGATGCGGGCCAAGCTCTTCTGGGGAACGCTGACCGTTTATCTGTCGAGTATCAGCAAGTAATCGCAGTCATTGCAGCCGGAAGCGTTCGGCCATCAGTCGCTGCAAGCGCGGCTTGTAGAGGATGTCGTAGGCGAACTCCTTGTCCGGGAACATGGCCAGTGCGGCGCGCTTGGTGTTGGCCACCAGCTCCGCAGCCTCTTCCACGGTCAGGCCCTGGTCCTGGCTGATGACCGACATGACCATGTTCATCATCATCTGCAGCCGGCGCAGTTTGCGTCGCTCGTCTTCCTGCTCCTGCTGTTCACGGGCTGAGTTGTGGCCCGCCTTGCTCTTCGTGTTCCGATAACCCCATAGAGTTCTCCTCGAAAGCCCTTGCACCGCGGTGCATGACTTCCGTCGTCCTCGCTACGCGACTACAATTTGATGTTCGACGCCGCCGCCACCGTTGCGCGCGATGGTTGTGGGCGGCATCATACACCGAAACAGTGGTTTTGCAGCCACTAACTAAATCCCTTGCAAACGGCGACGAAGCTGCCATTTGCATCGAATCCACCGGAGGAGCTATGGCAGAGGCAGCAAAGGAACACGAGAATCTGGTGAAAGTGTTCGACACCGAAGAGGAATCTGAGGCGATGGTGGTGCGAGGTCTGCTGGAGTCGGCTGGGATCGATGCCATCATCCAGAACCGCGAGGCGCCACAAGACATACTGCCCGGTGTCGGCGGAGTCGTGGTGCTGGTCCGGGCGGATCAGGCTGAAGACGCTCGCCAGACCATCGAGGCGTACCGCGAAAGCCCCACGACCGACGCGGACGAGGCGGTCAGCGAGGAACCGGCATAGCCGTGACCGTCTTGCCGTCCAGGAAGAACGAGACCGCGCCCGCCAGGTCGGTGCGGTAAGTGCGAACGTTGGCGGCCGCGTAGCGCTGCATCACCTCTGGACGCGGGTGCCCGAAAGAGTTGTAAAATCCCACCGAAACCACGGCATATTGAGGCTTGACCGATGCCAGGAATTCCGGTGTGCTGGAGGTGGCACTGCCGTGATGTCCGACTTTCAGCAGATCGGCCTGCGGAGATTCATTCACCAGCAGCTTCTCGATGCGCTTGTGCGCGTCGCCTACCATCAGGGCTGAGGTCCCGCCGTACTGCATGTGCAGAACCAGCGACTCGTCGTCCTGCGGAGGGTCGTGGGGGGGTACTCCCGATTCGGGATTCAGCACACGAACGTGGACGCTGCCGTAACCAAAAGTGTCACCTGCAATTAGTGCCCTTTGTTCCACGTGGAACAGTCTTGCCGTCTCGACTAATTCCCGAAATGGGAAACTCGGCGACTCAACCCCATACCACATCTCGCGCGGTTGAAAGTTTGCAATGATGCTGCGCATTCCACCCAAGTGGTCGGTGTGCGCGTGCGAAATCACCACGGCGTCGAGGCGCCGGATGCCGCGCGACCAGAGGTAGGGCGAGACGACCTCCTCTCCGGCATCAAACTCGGATCTGGAGTTCTCCGTCACGCCCCCAGCATCCAGTAGCAGCGTCTTGCCTTCAGGGGTGATCAGCAGCAGCGAGTCCCCCTGGCCGACATCGATAGCGGTAACTTCGAACACGCCAGCATGCCATTGCGGTTGTGGCGGGAAGAGGACGATCCAGACTGCCGCCGCCACTAGACCAGCAAGGCCGATCGCAGCGAATCGTGATCTTCGTGCCAGCAAGAGGGCGAGCCCAAATGCGGCAGCAGCGGCGCAGCACGTAGCCGGCGTTGGCGTGGGCACGCGCACATCTGAGATGCGCATGTGCCCGAAGATTCGAACCGTACCGGTTAGAGCATCGAGCGCATATCCGCTGATTATCGCCGGCACATAGGCGAACCAGCCTGAAACATACGACAGTGCGACGGCCAGCACGGCAGCGGGCAAGAGCACTTCGGCGATCGGAATCATCAGCGCGTTGGCCGGCAGCGCCATCGTGGTGGCGCGATGGAAGTACCACGCCATCGGCAGAGCCAGCGCCACCTGGATAACCGTTGATATGAGCAGCAATTCGGCCGTGCCAAGAACACAGCCGGCGCCGCGGACGACGACGAAGTTCGCAACGCGCGGCCCAACGATGTTGCCGAGGTGCTCCCGAATCAATCGCAGATCAGAGCGAAATTGCGCTGCTCGGGTGGGCAGCGAGAAATCAAAGGCCGGCGAATCGAAATTCCGGACAGCATTCTGGAGCGGATAGACCGTGCGCCGCAAGATCGGCACCGCGATTCCCGCCACCGCAATCACGGAAAGAAATGTGAGCTGAAAGCTGGCTTCGAACAAAGTTCGGGGATTGACCAGCAGAATCCCGAGCGCCGCGATCCCAAGGCCGTTGAGCGCGGCGCGATCGCGGAACAACAGCCGAGTCACAAGATAAATCCCGAGCGTGATGGTCGCGCGCACAATCGGCGATCCGAGATCGGCCAGAAACGCGTAGCCCCATGACAGCAAAATCGTGGTGATGGTCGCCCAAGTCTCTCCCATCGGCAAGCGGCGCAAGGTCCAGAAGGCCGCGAAGGCAAGAATGCCAACGTTGATTCCCGAGACCACCAGGATGTGATAAGTACCGGTGCGCTGAAAATCGGTCTTGATGTCGCGGCCGAAAAAGGCGCGGCCTCCGATGAGCATCGCCTGCATCAGCGCGCCGCGCTCGCCGGGCCAGAGCTGCGTGATGTGCGCCAGCACGCTGCGCCGTGCCGCGCTGCGCCATAGCCCGATGCGGCTGCCCACGAATCCGGGCAGTACCTCGACGCTGCTGGCGCGCGCCGAACCGGTAAGTCGAATGCCCTGCGAGGCGAGATAGCCGGCCATGTCCGTTGAGCCGGGATTTCTGTAATTGCGCGGAATGCGCAATTTGGCCATAAGGCGCAAACGCTGCCCGTAGGTGTACACGCGCAATGGGGAATCGCCGCCGGCATCGCGGGCCTCGTCCTCTTCCGTCTGCTTGCTGTAGATGGTCAGGCGAAGGCCGACAGCGGCGTCGAGCGCGCCGTCGGAACGCTGAAGGCGCTCGACCTGAACGTCCACCGACTCCTGCTTACCGCCGTAGCGGCCGTCCCGAACCAAGCCCTCGCGAATGACGTACGCGGTTACTTCTACTTCGTTCTGACCAGTAGCGAACTGCTGGAGGTTTTCCGCAATCGCCGGCTCTGCAGCATCGCGCGCCTGAAGATAAAAGCCGCCAAGGGGGACGACTGCCAGCAGCGCCAGCGCAAACCCGACTTGTGGGGAGCGGCGATAGAAGAAGACCGCACCGGCAGCCGCTGCCAGGAAGGCAACCAGCCACACGATAGGAGAACGCCAGAGATAATTGGCGGCGACAATTCCAACGGAGAACGCAACGGCCAGAAGAAAGATTGGCTCCTGGCCTCCGCAATAGCCTGGATTATCCCTGACGGCATTGTCATCCCGAGCCCCGAGTCGAGGGACCTGCGGTTTGCCGCGATCACCTTTGCTCTTCAACCAACCGCAGATCTCTCGACTCCGCGCTCGCCCGACCTGCAAAGGCGGCGGGTCGAAAAGGCGGGCGAGCGCTACGCTCGGGATGACAGCCCTGAGGTAGGAGTAGAGCCTCGCACCTGTGGGAGCAGGTGCATGCACAGCACTCGTCGAAAATGAGGTCGTCGCCACGGCAGCTCAGTGCCAGTCGCGCTACCTCAGATACCTGGAATGGCTATAGGCGGTCCAGGTCCTCTGCGCCAAGCGCAGGGGCCCAGGGCCACAGTTCGTATTGCGCGAGTCCGAACCGCGTGTACGGATCGTTGTCGCGAATGCTGTCCAGCGTCGCCTGCGTTTCGTCATCGGGGACGCGCAGCAGGAATGCCCCACCATGACGCGGCACCAGCGGCCCGGAAGCAATCAGCAATCCCTCCTGCTTCAGGCCCTGGCAATAAGCGCGATGCGCGTCAAGGTGCTTTAGCACTTCTTCCAGCGGTTTGCGATAACGAATGATGGCGAGCGCGTACATGCAGCCTCTCTTCCTCCATCACGGACCATGACGGAGCATTTCGGCGAGGGTCGCCGAGTCAGCGCGCCAGGTGCAGGACGGTCTCCATGTGGAAGGTCTGCGGAAACATGTCCACCAGGTGGGCCTGCTCGACCCGAAAGTTAAATTCTAGCAGGACGCGCAAGTCGCGGGAGAGCGTTGCCGGATCACATGAGACATACGTCACACGGGGCACGGTCATACGACCCAACGCTCTGGCAACCGTTTCGCCCAGCCCGGCGCGCGGCGGATCGACGACAACCAAATCTGGCGCCAGCTTGGGTCCACGTTCAGTGAGGAAGTGCTCCGTCGTGGAGCGAACGCATTTCACGTTCGACGGTACGTTGCGCCGCAGGTCGGCGAGGGAATGAGGAGAGGATTCGACTGCCAACACGGTATCGAAGTTGCGGGCGAGTTGAGCGGCAAAAAACCCAGCACCAGCGTAGAGGTCGAGGGCGCCACGGCCAGTTCTGTCAGCGATGACGATCTGCACTAGCGTGTCCGTCAGGAAGCGGTTCGTCTGAAAGAACGAGCCACCGCTTACTTGATAGTCGTGCCCTACAGCGTGGTATAGCAGCGATCCGTCGCCGATGGCTTGCGATTTCTCTGGACGAAAAGCGGCAAGAGGCGCCCGTTGTTGGGCTTCGTCTTCGAGCGCCGAAGCGGGGAAGACGACCACTCCGACTACCGGGGGTAATTCCCTGTGCAAGGCTGAGGCGAAAGGTTGCAACTGTTTAGGGACGTTCCAAGGTTGGTTTGTCCGGGTAGAGCGGGCCTTCAGGCCCGCGTCCCCGGCCTGAAACGAAATCTCCTTCGCCGCTGAGGTCCGTGACTTCAGCGGCGGAGGCAAAGCACTGTCACGGCCACGAACGCGGGCCTGAAGGCCCGCTCTGCCCGACGTACTCTCGTCCGGTCTCACATACGCTTCCACCAGCAGCTTCGTATCGTCGTGGTTGGCGAAGAATTGCAGGCCATGCACGGAGCCCGGAACTGCGCCTTCGCGACCCAGCTTCCACACCGACGCAATGGCCTGGTTGATCAGTGGGGAGCTGATAGGGCAGCTTTCCACCGGCAACACGTCGTGTGAATTGTGATGGAAATAGCCGAGCGCAAAGTCTGGTGCGTGCCGCACACTCATACGGGTGCGGTTGCGGTAGTTCCACGGCTTCGACGCATGAATTTCTATCTCCTGCATAAGCTCAAGCTTCGCAGTGCGCCGCAGCGTCTCGCGCAGAATCTCCGCCTTATAGCGCAACTGCGCGTCGTAGTTGATGTGCTGGTAATGGCATCCCCCGCAGCGGCCAAAGTAAAGGCAGGCTGGTTCGACACGCTCCGGAGAGGCGGTCAGAACCTTGTCGAGGCTGGCGCGAACGAATCCCGGACGAGTTTCGACCGGTGAGGCCTCGACCTGCTCGTCAGGAATGACGAACGGCACGAAGGCAGTTTTGCCGCGGCCATGCGCGTCAGCCGGCAACCGCGCCAGACCGTCGCCACCATAGATGAGTTTCTCGATGTGCAATAACAAGGGCAACCTCAGAGATAATCTAACCGCGGATTACGCGGAAAAGCGCGGATAAATTCCTAACGGACAAATCCGCGAGATCCGCGGAATCAGCGGTTTGAATCTTCTACATGTAGAACAAACTCAATCGTGGCAGGCCATGTTGGTCCAGCAGCCGCTTGTGGACATACTGCTTATGAAGCTGCTCGATTTGTGGCGCGGTCATCTTGCTTCGGTAGGGCGCCAAATCTCGGTCAGCCTCGGAACGCACTTGCAGCAGCGCGTCATCCGGCGTAGCGGCCAGCAGGGCAGCGAAGAGTTTTTCCTCTGCCACTGTCATTCTCCGCTCCAGATCTTCCATCTGCACAGGCGCATCTTGCGATAGGGAATCTGCCAGGCCGCGGAGGGTCGCGGCTGTCTCCGTCGCCAGGGTCTGAGCTGATGCAGGCAACTGCACGCGTTCGAGTTGCGCGACGTTGCGCTGCAGGAACTCCGCGACCGCTGCCTGGTCCAGCCCAGCGTTGGGCTTCTCACGGCTGGGCGCGCCAACTGCGGCATCCTTCATCTCTTCCGCCGCTGCGAGCACCTCCTGCGCGCAATAAGCCAAGCCGTTTACCTTGCGCGTTTTTCTGGGGCGGCGCTCCCACTTCTCGAAGGTGGAGTCGATGCCGCGCAGTACCGCTTCCAGCGGAATACCTGCATCCTTCCAGGTCTCCATCAGCGCCCAGTCGAGCGGAGACAGCAGCAATAGCGTACCGCGACGGCGCTGGAAGTGCTCCTCGATTTCGGTGAAGTAGGTGAAGTAGGTTTCCACGAGATCGGTTACAGAGTTGCTGCCGTCGGAGCACGGGTAGAGCGACGCTTCAGCGCCGCGTGAATGCCTAGATTTGGAAAGCGCGGCTGGACGCGGGCCTAAAGGCCCGCTCTACCGAGCACAGCAGCTGTGAAACGGATCTAGTTGCGCTTTGCGGCGCTCACCGGATCGGGTATGGCAGCCGGTGCGACGGCATCGTGATTCGTGCCTCCATGCTCGGATCGTTTGCGAGCCTGCGTCAGATTGCGCTCGTAGATGATCCTCAGACCTTCCAGCGTCAGCAGGTCGTCCACTTCGCGAATGTACTTGGAACCGCCGCCCATGAGCGTCGCCAGACCACCAGTCGCGACCACCCTGACCTTGTCACCCAACTCAGCCATCAGGCGCTCAAGAATGCCATCGATCAGGCCGAGATAGCCGTAGTACAGGCCCGACTGCACGCTGCCGACAGTGTTGGTCGCCAGCACCCGGGCCGGCTTGCGAATGTCCACGCGGGGCAAGCGGGCAGTGTGCTCGAAGAGCGCGTCGGCAGAGATTCCGATGCCAGGAGTAATCACGCCGCCGAGGTATTCGCCCTTGGCAGAAACGACATCGAAAGTCGTCGCGGTGCCGAAGTCCACCACAATGCAAGGGCCGCCAAACTTTTCGAACGCGGCGACGCTGTTGACGATGCGGTCGGCGCCCACCTCGGCAGGGTTGTCGTAGTGAACGGGCATCCCGGTCTTTACGCCCGGCTCGATGAACAGCGGGCGAGAGTGAAAATATCGTTCGCAGACTTCGCGCAGCGTGGAGTCGAGCGGCGGCACGACGGACGAGATGACGATGCCGTGTACTGAACCGACCTCCAGCCCGTTCATCGCAAACAGATTGCGGAAGAGGACACCGTACTCGTCAACCGTCTGGGTCTTAATGGTGGCCACGCGCCAGTTCGCAATGAGCTGCTCGTAGTGCACGACGCCGTGCTCGGCGGGCTTAGCTTTGAAGACGCCGAGAACCGTGTTGGTGTTGCCTACATCAAGGACTAGGAGCATGGTTTACTTTCCGTCGAGCGCCCGAACCCCTCCAGAGAACACCGTGCGCAGCCCCGATTCCGTGCGCACCGTCAGGAAGCCGCGCTCGTCGAGGCCTTCCGTAACGCCCTCGTAGCCGCCATCTTCCTCGACGAACACATGACGCGAGCGGGCGAAGGAGGAGCGCTCCTCGAAATGCCTCAATATGGCCCTACGCGCGGCAGCGCCGCCTGCGATGAGCTTGCGATACTCGCTGTCGAGCGATTTTAGCAGAGCCGCGGTCAGCTCGACGCGCGACCATTCGCGGCCACTCTCGAGACGCAGGGACGTTGCAATAGCCTCGAGTTCGCCGGAAAACGACTTCTGATTGACATTGATTCCGATGCCGACGACAAGGTAGCGCACGCGCGTAGGCTCAGCGTTCATCTCGGTTAAAATGCCACAGAACTTGCGGCTGTCCAGCAGGACGTCGTTGGGCCAGCGCAGATCGGGATGCAGGCCAGTAGTTTGCTCGACCGCCCCGGCGACCGCAATTCCCGCGATGAGCGAGAGCAGCAACGCGTCTGCGGGCGTGAGGACCGGGCGCAGAACGACAGAAGCGTAGATCCCGACGGATTGCACCGACTCCCAGGTGTTGCCTCCGCGGCCGCGTCCGGCTGTTTGCTGCTCGGCAACGAAGACCGCGCCCTCCGGCTCGCCATCCGCGGCCGCCTGCATGGCAACTATGTTGGTCGAGCCAACGCGAAAGTAATGGTGGATACGAGGGGCGAAGACCGTGCCTGGCACTAGCGAAGCCAGGATTTCGGGGAGCAGGAGGTCTGGAACCGAATTGAGTTGATAGCCGGTCGCCGGGTGTCCTGTGATCTGCAATCCGAGCTCGCGCAGATGCTGCACCGCGCGCCACACTTCGGAGCGGCTGGTGCCCAACTCCTCGGCGATGCGCGTGCCGCTGATGACCACGGTAGCGTTGTCACTCAGCAGACGCACAATGCGGCCGAGGCGCGCGTCGGTGGAACCGTCCGGATGGACATTGATACGGGTTGGGGTCGCTCGGATGATAGGAACCAGTTGTCAGTTGTCGGATTCGGGGCCGAAGCCCTGGTGTGGACAGAAAAGTATGTCATATCCGAAAGGCTGATCTCAGCTGAAAACTGATTGAAACTGACAACTGGCCACTGGCAACTGCTTTTTACCAGGCATGCCGGCGGGGCACGCGCTTCGACAGGTTGCAGAGCGTCTCGTAAACCACGGTATCGGCCCAACGCGCATGGTCGCAGGCGGTGATCTCCAGCTCCCCGCTGTGGCCGATAAGTACGACTTCATCGCCGATGGCCGCGCCCCCAACCCGGGTCACGTCCACCAGCGTCAGGTCCATGGAGATGCGGCCTACGATAGGTGCGCGCTGACCGCGCAGCAGAACCTGACCGTGGCCGGTTGCAGTCTCCGGCGTGCCGGCGGAAGCAATTGAAATCTTTCGTGCCAGGCCGTCGCCGTAGCCGACGGAAACCACCGCGATGCGCGCTGGCGCAGGCGTCACGTAGGCCCCCCCGTATCCCAGGGCCTGACCAGCCGGCACATCGCGCAACCCGAGGACATGAGTCTTCCAAGCCAGGGCAGGCTTCAGCGGCAGTGGAGAGACGTTTGTTACTGGCGAACCGTCGCGGTGCCAGGTCGGCTGTTCGTATCCGTAGAGCGCCAGCCCCGGCCGGACAAAGTTGTGCCATGTGTCAGGACGTGCGCTCACCGCGCCGCTGTTGGCGAGGTGGCGCAGCGGCGGGCGCAAGCCACAGGCTGCGAGTTTCTTGTGTGCAGACTCGAACCGTTCAATTTGCCGTCGTGTTGCCTCATCATCGAGCACCTCCGACGAGGCCAAATGGCTGAACACGCCTTCTACTTCAATTTCCGGCACATTTTTGACGCCCTCAGCAAACGACTCCAACTCCGCGAAGGGAAGCCCCAGGCGCGCCATGCCAGTGTCTATCTTCAGGTGTACGGGAACCTTACCCGCGAGCCCCACCCGCTTGGCGGCTCTTGCGACTCCCTGCGCGTCTTCCAGGCGGAAAACCGCGGGGGTTAGCTGATGGCGGAGTGCGTCCTCTTCTTCGCCCGCGTACAAACCGCACATCACCAGGATGCGTCCCTTGATGCCGGTTTCGCGAAGCAGCACGCCCTCGTCTGTCGAGGTCACGCCAAACCATTTCGCGCCGGCCTGTTCGAGAGCAGGAGCGCATTCCTCGACGCCGTGGCCGTAGGCGTTGCATTTCACAACAGTACAGATGGTAACGTCAGGGCCGACGTGTTCCTGCACCACGCGAAAGTTGTGGCGCAGCGCAGAAAGCGAAACCTCGGCCCAGTTTGGGCGGGTCTCTATGCGGGAGGATGTAAATGTTGCAGCCAAGAGGTGATGATACAGGCTGTTCTCGGACACTCGCTAGTGCTCTGCGGTTTAGCACTTGGTTTCCGGTTCGATTTTCGAGTTGCGCAAACCAAGACCCTGAAAAAACGAAGACTATCCATTTGGATAGTCGCATGCGCGAGCCCGGAAAGTGCCTTGCTTTGTTTTCGATAGGTCCTTTGGGCAGCGTCACTAAGATTCAACACTTTAGTGTTACTGGAATATTAATAACTACCAAAGGGCTATTGCGGAGAGGACTTCCGTGGTATAAACCTGAACCAAGTAAGAATCCCCCTGTTCCGGATGAGGGAACGTTCATCCCTCGCGACGCTCGCTACCGGCCCGCAGTAACGATACCGAGAGCGAGAAGACCGGGACCACAAAGCGAGTCGAGCCAATGATCAACGTAATCATCGCCGATCACGAAGCGATCTTTCGTGCTGGCATCGCCAAGGTGCTTGCCGTCGAGGAAGACATTCGCATCGTCGGACAACCTCAATCTGGAGAACAACTCCTGAACGCACTGGAAAAACTCCGGTCGCGTGTACTGATCCTTTCATCGAGCTTTCTGCGCCTTCTGCCGGACATCCAGGAGATCGCGAACGCTCGCAACGTCGCACTTCTGATGCTGGTGGAAAACACGGAGACGGCCTCTGATTTCATGCGCATGGGCGTGCAAGGAGCAATCTACCGCAGTGCCAACGGCAACGTTGTAGTGGAGGCTGTGCGCCGCCTGTCGCGAGGGGAGCCGTTCCTGCAAAGTCCCGGTATGTCGGATGGCGAAATCAGCGAAGACTTTGTTGGCACGCGTGTACGCAATCGTCTCTCCGAACGAGAGCTGCGCATTATTTCCGCAGTTGTGCAGGGCTACAAGAACCGGGACATCGCAATGCAGCTGTACACCAGCGAGCAGATGGTCAAGAACGCCTTGCGCAACATCTTCGACAAGATCGGCGTGTCAGACCGTTTGGAGCTGGCGCTGTTTACCATCCATCACCGCATTCTGGCCCAGGCGACCGCCGCGGTTCGGCCCGCGCCGATGCCGCAACGAGTTGCACCAAACGGCGACAGACGACCCATGGCCACGGCTTCGCCGCCAACCACCATTAATTGAGAGCGCGTTGCGGGCCAGAGGTCGGTAGCAGCGCCGATGGCCCGTTCTCACTTGCTTCTCTGTAACTCGCGGTAGGCCGCACTCTTCGACAAGCCAAACTCCTTTGCCGCCTGCTTCAGTGCGGTTTTTTCTTCGAGTTGCTCAACCCGCATCAACTCCTTGACACGCTTGGCTACGCCCTTGGCCGACGATGCGGCTGGAGCTGGCTCTTCTGCCTTGCCAATCAGGAGGGTGATCTCGCCTTTGGGTTCGCCCCGGCGCTCCATTTCCTCAAGCACGGCATCGGCACGTCCACGAATGAACTCCTCGTGCAGCTTGGTGACTTCACGGGCAATCACGACGTGTCGCTCAGGCCCCAGTACCTCCACGATTTCGCGCAGGGTCTCCTCGATTCTGTGCGGCGCCTCGTAGAAGATCTGCGTGAGCGGCGAATCCAGGATGGACTCCAGCACGGTACGCCGCGCGCCGGCCTTGGCGGGAAGGAAGCCGCTAAAGCGGAAGGAGTCAGTCGGCAGGCCGCTTGCCACCAGCGCTGACAGGAAAGCCGACGGGCCCGGAATCGGCACAACCGGAATGTGATGGCGGACCGCCAGCGCGACCAACCGGTATCCGGGATCACTTACGCCCGGCGTTCCAGCGTCCGTGACCAGTGCGATGTTGTCGCCATTCTCGAGATGAACCACCAGTTCGGCGGCGCGTGTCAGTTCATTGTGCTCATGGTAACTGATGGTCGGCTTCTCGATGCCGTAGTGATTGAGCAGCTTGAGCGTTTGCCGGGTGTCTTCACAGGCGATCAAGTCCGCCACTTTCAGGGTCTTGAGCGCGCGCAACGTGATGTCTTCCAGATTGCCAATGGGGGTGCCGACAAGATAGAGCGTGCCGGGAACAGCTTCGCCCTTGCCACTATCCTCGCGACTGTGAAGCTTCCCGGCCATTCAGCGCCAGTTTACACCGTTGCCGCAGGAGGGTGTTAGTAGAAGCCAAGGACAGTGGTTGCGCGAGTTGTTTCCGAACCGCGTCGCCCACTGTGGTTGCTGGGAACCGCTACGATCAGCTATGATTGATGTTTACCAGCCAGTTCGGCAATCTTCTGGAGTTAATCAATGGCACAAGTATGTGAAATCTGCGGCAAAGGGCCGCGCTCGGGCAACAACATCAGTCACGCACATAACGTGACCAAGCGCCGCTGGAACGTCAACCTGCGCCCGGTGCACGCCAAGACCAAGACCGGCAACAAGCGGATGCGCATCTGCACCTCATGCCTGCGCAGCGGGAAAGTGGTTAAAGCGTAGCGGTTCAAGCACTTACACTCATCTACCCTTCCCGGGCGGGGAGGGTTTTCTTTTGGCGCGCCATGGACCGGACGAATACCAGCCCACCATAATCCCTATCGCCGCTCCCGCTATGACATCGCTGGCGTAGTGATAACCGTCGTACACCGCTCCAAAGCACATTAGAAGATTCGATACAAGTACCCACGGCGCGGCTCGCGGCACGAATCGGAAGGCGAACACTAGTACTACGAACGCCAGCATGATGTGCGCGCTGGGAAACGCGTTACCGTGGACGCCGCCCCGGCTCTGGATAAGATGCACCAGCGCCTGGAACGGCCCGCCTTCTGTGCTAGCGATTTGTTGCACTCCCAAAAGGTTCGCCGGACTCTGCGTCGGAAAGAGAAGATATGTTGCGTAGCAGACGACGTAGCCGACGCTGAGCGCGTCGGTCAGGCGGCGAAATACACCCGCGAAGCGCAGACTGTCGCGCCAGGTCCAGTAGATTCCTCCGAAGACCGGATATAGCGGGTAA
Source organism: uncultured Acidobacteriaceae bacterium (assembly GCA_963703645.1). Taxonomy (GTDB): domain Bacteria; phylum Acidobacteriota; class Terriglobia; order Terriglobales; family Acidobacteriaceae; genus Bog-257. The sequence goes on along the minus strand of CAVPFD010000027.1, from coordinate 123,630 downwards.
AACACGAAATAGCCGAATTCCAGAAACTCAATCATCCACCGCGCAACATGCTTGTGCATCCATAACGTCGGTGGCACCGCGAAGAGCAGGGACTCGAACGCGAGCAGGTGCGCATTCTGCCAGTCGCCCCGCAGCGAAAGCGACAGGTACGAGACCTCTTCGAACACCGTGATGAAGAGAAGCGTCGGGAACCAGTCGTGAGCGAACTCCCAACCCAAGCCAGCAGCTTGCTCCCGCGCGAACAGCAAAATCACCGCGACCGCACACAAGTTCCATACTACGTACCACGGCCAGTGCTCCACATGATGGTAGCGCACGCACACCAGCACGCTCAGTGCAACGTGCACAGATAGGTAGATGCGATCGGTGAGATTTGTCCGCAACTATGCCAGCGCAATCAGGTCAATCTCCACCAGCACGTCTTTGGGCAGGCGCGCGACCTCGACGGTCGAACGCGCGGGCGGTGCTTGCGTGAAGTAGCGGCCATAGACTTCATTCATCGCCGCAAAGTCTGACATGTTCTTCAGGAAGACGGTGGTCTTTACCGCGCGGTCCAGCGACGTTCCCGCGGCCTTCACGATACCAGCGAGGTTCTGCAATGCGCGCTCGGTTTGCGCGGCAACATCACCGGGCACGACCTGCTGGGTTGCGGGATCGAGCGCCACCTGTCCCGAGACAAACACGAATCCGTTGGCCTTGATGGCCTGCGAGTACGGCCCAATTGCTTTTGGCCCTGCATCGGTAGCGATTACGTCGCGCATGGATCCTCCTCAGTTCGCGGGCGGTGAGTGCAATGCGATTGTCGCATACCTTACTTGCGCGAATTTCGGATGAGGAGGATAACGAAAAACCGGCCGAGATTCCTCAGCCGGTTAGACTATCCACTATTTACTGACCACTACTTCGCTATCTTCTCTCCGATCGACTGCGCCTGCGTGAACAGCAGCAGGTAATCCGGTCCGCCGGCCTTCGAGTCCGTTCCCGACATGTTGAATCCGCCGAACGGATGCGCGCCCACCATCGCTCCCGTGCACTTGCGATTGATATACAGGTTGCCGACGTGGAACTGCTCCTTGGCTGCCGCAATCTTGTCTTCCGACGTGGTATAGACCGCGCCGGTAAGGCCGAACTCGGTGTTGTTGGCGATCGCCAGGCCATCTTCGAAGCCGCGCGACTTAATCACCGCCAGCACCGGACCAAAAATCTCCTGCTGCGAGATGGTCGCCATCGGATCGACGTCGGCAATCACGGTCGGCTGGATGAAGTAGCCATCACCGGCCTCGCTGGCGCGCTCGCCGCCAGTGATGAGCCGTCCGCCTTCTGCAATGCCCTTCTCGATGTAGCCGAGGATTGACTTCATCGACTTCTCGTTCACGACTGGGCCCATGTTCGGATTTTGCGCGGGATCGCCGATCGTGATCTTCTCCACGCGCTCGCGCAGCCGCTGCACGAAGCGGTCGTAGATGCGTTCGTCGACAATGGCGCGCGAGCACGCCGAGCACTTCTGCCCGCTGAAGCCGAAGGCCGAAGCCGCGACGCCCTCGACCGCTGCATCGAAATCGGCATCAGCATCCACCACAATGGAATCCTTGCCCCCCATCTCCAGCACGGTGCGCTTGATCCAGATCTGACCCGGCTGCTGCGTCGCCGCGCGCTGATTGATGTGCAGGCCCACTTCCTTGGAGCCGGTAAACGCGATGTAACGCGTCTTGGGGTGCTCGACTACTGCGTTGCCGAAGCTACCGCCTTTGCCGGGGCAGAAGTTGACAACGCCGTCGGGGAGACCGGCTTCTTCCAGAATCTCGAAGAACTTTGCCGCGATGGTCGGCGAGTCGCTCGAGGGCTTCAGGATGACGGTGTTGCCGCAGACAATGGAGGCCAGCGTCATGCCGCCCATGATGGCGCCGGGAAAGTTCCACGGCGGAATTACCACGCCTACGCCCAGCGGGATGTAGCGCAGCCAATCGCGCTCGCCCGCCAACTGCACCGGCGTCTCAGCCTTCGAGAGGCGAATCGCCTCCAGCGCATAGAAGTCGCAGAAGTCAATCAGCTCGGCGATGTCGCCATCGGCTTCAGCCCAGTTCTTGCCGACCTCGAACACCATCCACGCCATCAGCTCAAACTTACGCTCGCGCATCAGCGCGCTGGTGCGGAACAGCAGCCCGGTGCGCTCTTCAACCGAGGCATACTTCCAGGTCTCGAATGCCTTCAGCGCCGCTTGCATTGCGGGCTCGACCTCAGCAGCGCCGGCTGCCTGATGGACGCCAACAATCTCCGACGGCTTGGTCGGATTCAGCGAGGTCGTCTTCTCGGTGGTCTTGATGTGGCGTCCGCCGATGACCAGGTCGTACTCGCGACCCAGTTCGGAGCGGACTCGTTCAATGGCAGCGCGCATGCGGCGCGCGTTGTCAGGGTTGCTGAAGTCAAGTGACGGTTCGTTCTTGAATTGGGTTGGAATGTTAACGTCTCTTAAACCTTCGCGGGTGGGAGCGAGAGAGGTAGCCATAAGTGCGTTCCTTTCAGAAGGGTGGTTCTCAGTAGATGCCGTGCGTTTCGGCGAGATGCGGGAGCTGCGCTGACTCGCCATTTTAGCACTGTCGAGATGATGGTCGCGGTCGTTCGGGCACAGCTTGTGTCGCAGGTCTCCCCTTCGGCGTCCTCACCTGAAATCAATAGCTTAGACAGGATAGATCGCAAAATATTGATTCCAAGCAACTTATTTGTAATCTATTGTTTTATAAGGAGTTATGTAGCAAGAACTGCGCTTTCTGCCTAAATTATTGTGCTAGCATACAAGGCATGCTAAGCTTGTTAGCATGATGGCAAGCCTATCAACTAAGTTACTCGCGGTGCGGCTGCCCGAAGCCGAAAAACGACGCATGAAGAGCGTGGCTGCCAGCCAGGGACTGAGCCTTCAGGAAGCCGTCCATCAGGCGATGGAAGCCTGGGCGTCCCGGTTGCAGGCAGAAGGCGCGCTGCCCCTTGCGCCGCCGCCTCAGGCCACTGCTGATTTGCGGAAGCCGAGGCGGCAGGAACGGGCGGCGAAGCGCAGCTAGACCCCGCTCACGGTTGGCGTCCTGGGCGCTTCACAGCGTCGCCCCACCCGTGCTCGGCCGACTCCATTAGTTCTGGAAACCAGAGTGCAGGCCCTGTCAGCGCGTCACTTCACCACGCGCAAGCGAGGAGCAGTTGGAATGAAGGGACTTGGGAATGTAAAGAAACGCAGTTAATGAGAAACAGCCAACCTATGTGCCCAGATCATTCCGCGTTGCCGCGATAACAGCGTGGATCCCAACACCCTGAGTACAAAGCGGCGTTACTGCACAGTCACCGGCTGGTACCGCCGAGTCAGGTATCAAGTTTTGTGCCTTCTTCGTCATAGTAGCGGCTTGGGAAGCTAAGTTGGCGGCACTCCTGGCGGTTGAAGCAGCCTCGGTCGCAGCATCGGCTGCGTCTTGCGCGGCTGCTGCAGCCTGCTCTGCCGCCTGCCCTGACCGCTGAGCCGCTTGCCCGTTTGCGGCGTTTGCCTTCTGCGCAGTTGCCAATGCAGCATTGGCTGCTTCCTGTGCTTTCCGCGCCAGCTCAACGGCGCAGGCGGCTTGCTCGGCAGGGGTTAGGCTCGGCAACTGTTGCTGTGTGCAGTGGTCGGAAGAAGGCGCCTGAGTTTGAGCCACGGCGGGCGCACAGCGGCCCATAAACGATGCTAGGGTACCCGCGCATATTGCAATTCGGGAGAAACAGTAAAGCATTTTCGTCCTATCCGCCAAACACAGGTTCCCTCTCACACATGAGCTGGTAATCACTCTTGATCTAATCCTTACATCAGTTGTAGCGGCCGACGGTGCAGGCAGGTAATGACGAAGGGGCTGCACCGAGTGCGCACGCTGGAAGTACGCTCAATCGAGACACCACATTGGGAAAAATGTTGAGCGACTCTACGGCCATCCGGAAGGGAAGTCAATAGCGTTTAAGTGGCGTTAGTTTCTAGTAATCAGGAGATAGTTCAGGAGAGAATGCCCAAGCAATTGTTGGGGGAAGGTGAAACGTTTAACGAACCGCCGCTATTTTCTTTGCTTCCCGGAATATTGCTTCGAACATGTCGGCCGTCAGCTTGCCGGTGGCGGTGTTTTGGTTCGAAGGATGGTACGACGCCAAAAGAACTACGTCATTCGGCATAGTGTAGCGTGCGGCGTGAGCAAACAAATATCCAGCCTTGCTTTGAATAATCTCATTGCGCTTCAGGTAATTGAGATAGGCATCGAAGCCGATCTTGCCCAGCGCTACTACAACTCTCACGTCCTTAAGGATAGCCAGCTCGCGATCGAGGAATGGCGCGCAATTAGCCAGCTCCGAAGGTAGAGGCTTGTTGTCGGGCGGAGCGCAACGAACTGCGGCTGTGATGTAACAGTCGATCAACTTCAGCCCGTCGTTACGGCGCTCGGCATTTGGCTGCGATGCAAAGCCCACCTTGTACAGGATGGGATACATGAACTTGCCCGAAGCATCGCCGGTAAACGGACGTCCGGTGCGATTGGAGCCGTGAGCGCCGGGCGCGAGTCCCAGCACCAGCACGCGGGCATGAGGATCGCCGAATCCGGGCACCGGGCGCGCCCAGTAATCCCAGCCAAGATATGCGCGGCGCTTGGCGATGCCAACCTGCTGGCGATAGGTGACAAGTCGCGGACAGCGGGTGCAGTTCACGACCTCCTGGTTGAGGATGGCAAGCGACGAAGGCATGACTCAACTCTACACAATGCGGGAGGGCTCAAGTTGTGTCATGCGGAAAAGGTTGCCCGCATCGCAAATTGACGACAACATTCTCAGAGGCATCCTCCGAGGCCGCATTCGCTTCTTACGTTATCGGTGCAGAGCTGCACCAGTAAATCTTACAAACAACAACCGAGGAGGTTGGGCATATGTTGGTTATCCTGCTGATCATTCTTCTCCTGCTGACGGTGGGCTCATTCCCCTCGTGGCCTTACAGCCGCGGCTGGGGCTACTACCCTTCGGGCGGGCTCGGACTAATCGTTCTGATCCTTGTCGTTCTGTTACTGCTGGGCCGCATTTGAGAATGCCACGCTCCGAGCAAACGACATGAGTTCCCGCTCGCTCCGGGTGCTGTGGTGTGCTGCGCTGACGATCTGTGTGCTGATCGCGGCGCAGACGTGCGCGGCTTATTCGGTCCTGACTCACGAAGAGATCATTGACCTGCTGTGGGACCAGCAGATCAAGCCGCTGTTGCTGGCGCGCTTCCCCGATGCCACGCCGGACGACCTGATCAAAGCGCATGCCTATGCGTATGGCGGCAGTGTAATCCAAGACATCGGTTATTACCCGTTCGGTAGTCACGTTTTCAGCGATCTCACCCATTACGTGCGCTCTGGGGATTTCGTTAAGGCTATGATTGACGACTCCCAGACGCTGAACGAATACGCCTTTGCCCTGGGAGCACTATCGCACTACGTGGCCGATATTAACGGCCATCCCTATATCAATTTGTCTGTAGGAATCGCGTATCCCAAGTTGTCCAGTCGGTACGGACCGGCGGTCCCCTACGATTTAGACCACAAAGCGCACCTGAAGACGGAATTTGGCTTCGATGTGTTACAGGTGGCGAAGGGCCGCTATGCTCCCAAGGATTACCACAACTTCATCGGCTTTGAAGTTTCCGCTCCGCTGCTGGAGCGCGCCTTCTACGACACCTATGGAATCAAGTTGACTGCTGTCATGTCGCACGAGCAGCTTGCTATTGGGAGCTATCGGCGGGGCGTCAGCCAGGTCATACCGGAGATGACAAAGGTCGCGCTTGCGGCCAAGGGTGACCAGCTGCAACACGAAGTTTTAGACTTCAACCGCAACGCTTTCCTTTATCACCTGTCGGAGGCTGATTACCGTAAGTCGTGGGGCACGGGCTATCAGGAGCCAGGGTTTGGAGCGCGCATGCTGGCGGTGCTGTTCAAAATTCTGCCCAAGGTCGGTCCACTGCGCGCCGTGAATTTCAAAGAGCCGACGCCCAAGACAGAGGATCTGTACTTCAAAAGCGTGGACCAGACCTTCAGCCATTTCCGCACTGAGCTGACGGCGGTAAAGAATCAGGAGCTCCTGACCCCGAACATTGACCTCGATACGGGCAAACCTACATCACGCGGCGAATACCCATTGGCCGACCGCACCTATCGCCAGTTGCTCGACAAACTGGCCGAGGATCACTTCGAGCATACAGACGAAGCCCTGCGACGAGACATCCTCCAGTTCTATGAAGGAGCCGAAGGTTCGGAGCAGGGGTCGCGCATCGATCGCTGCGATGTGGAATGCCGGCGCAAGACCTGGCTTGAGGTGAACCAACTGCGCGCGGTGGCGCTACTAGACCCTGCTGATCGCGCACAGCCTCGACAGCCGGCAGGAATTTCCACGGCTGCCAAGGACGCCCGCATTGCGTCTGGCCCCGGGGGGACTGCCACGCGCCCGTGAATTCCGCACAGAACTGATCCGGCTGTCATTTATTTGACAGGATAACGAGCGATTCAAGAAATTGCAGCCGCAACAGAATGGATTGGCAATTAAGGGAACCTTGTCCGGCCGGGATCATCCAATACTTGCGAGGTCTTATGGCTAGCAATACGCGTATTTCGTCGCAAGAGGAAAAGGAATCGTGGCGGGGACAGGCGAACCTGCGCCTCATATCGGCCACGCATGGGGCAGCGCTCCAGCCACCGGAGATTACCGGTCGGCGCCTGATTGCAGGCGTCCTCGGTCTATTGATTGTCACCGGGTTGTTCTATTACGTTTCGCGTGTGTCACAGCGTATGCGGATGCAAACCCAAGTTGAGGGCGTGGATCCGGCCGACGGTGAAGGAGAGCAGTCGGAAGTACAGTTCAGCGATCTCCAGATGAGCCAGACGACTGCGAATGACCCGCTTGAGCTGCGTGGCCGAGTGTTGAACGCAGGCAATCATCTGATTACCGGAGCCATTGTTCAACTCACGTTTAAGGACTCAGCAGGGAGGAACCTTTTCACGATTCAGAAGCCGATTCGAGGTATGACGGAACAACCAGATCAAGGTGTGTCGAACGACTTCAGCGGAGATCCCATCGAGCCGGAAGAGAGCCGGCCGTTTCGGGTTGTTGTGCGAAAGACCCCGGACCGATGGAACCGTAACCTGCCGGAGGTGAAGGTGATTACGGTTTCCACAGACTTCGAATGAAGAGGTAGGGCGGGATAGGATAGCCGGCTGCCTCGCCTCATTTGACCGTCCCGCGTAGCTCTCCTAAACTTAAGGGTTGCGGCATGGGCTGGCCGGCCGCCGGCCTTGCCAAGCAGCCGGAGTTGCTTGCACTCGAAACCCTGGCGGGTTTCCCTCTTCCTGTCCCCGGCTGCTATCGCGGCGAACTTCTATTGATTTCGAAGGAAACTTCTTGACGACCGAAACCAGCACGACAGACATCAATCCTTCCGAGCAATCGAACCCCTGCAAGCGCGAGATCACAATTGAGATTCCTGCCAATGTGGTCACGGCGGAATCGGACGCCGTGCTGTCGCGCTATCAAAGGCTGGCTCGCGTTCCCGGTTTTCGCAAAGGCAAGGTCCCGGCTTCCATCCTTCGTCAACGCTTTGCTGATGAGATCAAGGGCGAGATCGTCGAGGCCCTGGTGCCTCGCTATTTCCGCGAGGAAACCCAGAAGCAGAATCTGAACCCGGTGTCGCAACCACGGGTGACCGACCTCCACCTTCACGAAGGAGAGCCGCTGACCTTCAAGGCGAGCTTCGAGATCCTGCCGGAATTCAAGGTCGCAGCTTACGACGACATCCATCTTGAGAGATTTCCCACGGAGGTCACCGAGGAAGAGGTCGACGCTCGCTTTGAATAATCTGCAGCAGCAGCACGCGACCTACAGCCCGGTGGAAGAAGAGCGCCCGCTGGCCGACGGTGACTTCGCCGTGGTCGGCTTTCAAAGGGACGCCCAAGGACGGCGACGCAGACGCTAAACCGGTGGAAGTGGACGAAGTGATGGTACGAGATCGGCGGCGGGGACACGATTCCGGAGTTCAGTGAAAACCTGCGGGGAACTCGGGCTGGCGAGCAGCGCAGCTTCGAGGTGAAGTATGCCGACGACTTCGCCGACAAGCGGCTTGCGGGCAAGACGATGACCTACGAAGTGGACGTCAAAGGCATCAAGACTCGCAGTGTTCCCGAACTGAATGACGACTTTGCCAAAGAGCTGGCGGCCGAGTTCACCACCTGGATGAGCTCCGCAACCGCCTGCGCGAAAACATGAAGGCAGAGAGGGAGCACGAGGCCGAGCATCGCGGCAAGGACCAGATTGTGGAGGAACTGGTAAAGCGCAATGATTTCCCCGTTCCCGACGCGATGCTGGACCAACAGATTGAATCTCCGCCTGGAGCGCGGGCTGCGTGCTCTGGCGGCGCAGGGCATGAAGACGGAAGACATGAAGCGCATGGACTTCGGGCGTCTGCGTGCCGGTCAGCGCGAGGCTGCGCTTGCGCGAAGTGAAGGCGTCGCTGATCCTGGAGCAGATTGCTGACGACAGAGAAGATCGAGGTCAGCGACGAAGAATTTGAGCACGAGTTGCAGATGCTGGCCGATCAGTCGAAACAGACCATCGAGCAGGTGCGCGCTCGTTTGACGCAGGATGGTGGGCTGGATAGAATTCGGCATCGCATCCGCAACGAGAAGACCTTGGATTTTCTGTACCGCAGGTCCGCATAGGGCGGACTGCGTTCCACCTTCCCCCTTGTTAGCCGATGGGAAGAAGTGTGCAGGTTGTTAAGGAGCCGAACCAGATGCTTGTGCCCATGGTGATTGAGCAGACCAGCAGGGGCGAGCGGGCGTACGACATTTATTCCCGCCTGTTGCGGGACAATATTATTTTTCTTGGCACTCCTATTGATGACAATGTCGCCAACCTGATCATCGCCCAGATGCTGTTTCTCGAAGCCGAAGACCCGGAGAAGGACATCTCGCTCTACATCAACTCGCCTGGCGGTTCGATTACAGCAGGCATGGCGATTTACGACACGATGCAGTTCATTCGTCCGGATGTGACGACGATTTGCATCGGACAAGCGGCCAGCATGGCGGCGACGCTGCTGGCTGGGGGCGCGCCGAAGAAGCGTTTCGCGCTGCCCACCTCGCGCATTCTGATCCATCAGCCTCTCATGTCGGGGCTGTCGGGCCAGGCGACGGACATTGACATTCACGCTCGCGAGATCCTGCGCATGCGCGAGATCACCAACCAGTTGCTGTCCAAGCACAGCGGCCAGCCGCTGGAGAAGGTGGAGCGCGACGTGGAACGCGATTTCATCATGAATGCCTATCAGGCGAAGGAGTACGGAATCATCGACGACATTATTTTTAAGCACAAGTGAAGTGCGAAAATTGTGCACGCTGTGCTTCCAAAGTTGTACCTTATGATGGCACTAACGTCCGCAGGCAGCGCGTCAAAACTGTGATTGAATAGCTTCACAGGTGCGAACGCACTTAAGGGTCCGCTAGAGGGCTTGCCGACTGGCCGATTGTGGCAGGCTTCCTCACAGGGGCAGCACGGCTCCTGCCTGGGCTTAGAGTGAACGGGAAATGCAGCTCGGGATTGGAAGTTCCGGCTGGCAGCGTGCGAAGTGAAGGAGTCTTGCTGTGAGAACCAGGACCGGTTCCGAAGAAGTATTGCGCTGCTCGTTCTGCCACAAGTCCCAGGACGCCGTCGCCAAGCTCATCTCGTCTCCTACCGATTACCCGCGCGCGTACATCTGCGACGAGTGTGTTGCCGTCTGCAACTCCATCCTGGAAGATGACCGCTCGGAAACCGCGCCGGTTGCTACACCCAACCAGCTTCCCAAGCCGGCCGAGGTGAAGTCGTTCCTCGACGAGTACGTCATCGGCCAACAGCAGACCAAGAAGAAGCTGGCGGTCGCGGTTTACAACCACTACAAGCGGGTGTACATGAATCGCCAGCGCGGCGGCGAGGTGGAACTGGCGAAGTCGAACATCATGCTCATCGGCCCCACCGGCACCGGCAAGACGCTGCTGGCGCAGACCCTGGCCAAGATGCTCGACGTGCCGTTCGCCATCGTGGACGCCACCACGCTTACCGAAGCCGGTTACGTCGGCGAGGACGTCGAGAACATCATCCTCAAGCTGCTGCAGGCCGCAGAAGGCGACGTGGCGCGGGCGCAGACCGGCATCATCTACATCGACGAAGTCGACAAGATTGGCCGTAAGGACGAGAACCCGTCCATCACCCGCGATGTTTCCGGCGAAGGCGTGCAGCAGGCGCTGCTGAAGATCCTGGAAGGGACGGTGGCCAATGTTCCGCCACAGGGAGGACGCAAGCATCCCGCACCAGGAGTTCACTCCGGTCGATACCACCAACATATTGTTCATTTGCGGCGGTGCGTTTGTCGGTTTGGAACGCATCATTGGCCGGCGCCTGGGCAAGCGTTCCATGGGCTTCCGCACCAACGAAGCCAAAGAGGCGGCATTCACCGAAAGCAACAAGCGCGATACCGAATTGCTGTCGCAGGTTGAACCACAAGACCTCATCAAGTTCGGATTGATCCCAGAGTTTGTCGGCCGCATGCCGGTCGTCGGCGTGCTCAGCGATCTCGACGAAGACGCGCTCATCGAAATCCTGACCAAGCCGAAAAACGCCATCGTGAAGCAATATCAACGGCTGTTCGAATTCGAAAACGTAAAGTTGTGCTTCACCGACGACGCGTTGCGCTCCATCTCGAAGGAAGCCATGTCGCGCAAGGTAGGCGCGCGGGGCCTGCGCATGATTCTGGAAGAGCTGATGCTCGACCTCATGTATAACCTGCCCAGCCAGCGGCGTGTGAAGGAATTCGAAGTCACCGCCGATATGGTAAAGACGCGCAACGTGAGCATGCCGCTCATGGAGAAGGCGGGCTAGAAGCAGTTGTCAGTTGTCGGTAGTCAGTTCGTGTTCCCGCATTAGAACCGATCTGCAGCACCCTCGTCCGGTAACGTTTCCTATGGGATTCTCTTTGCCGTGGCAAAGCTAACGGCAGGGGCTTTATTCACTTTTGCCTTCTCTACCACGTGTTATGCTTGAAGCAACCTGATGCTGCGTGGGCGGTCCTATGGGCCGAGTGACTGCGGCGATGTCTAGGTGTTTCTGCTCGGGGCGGATTGCGCCGCTCCGAACGATAAGGCGGTTTTCGTGACCCAGCGCGAAAGATTCGAGACCAAGAAGCTCCCCATGATGCCCATCCGGGACGTCGTCATTTTCCCCTTCATGATGACGCCGTTTGTGGTTGGGCGGGAGTCGAGCGTGCGGGCGCTGGAGGAGGCTCTGGCCGGCGACAAGAAGATCTTTCTGGCAACCCAACATGACGCCAGCATCGACGAGCCTAAGCCCCACGAGATCTTCCAGGTCGGCACCATCGTCAACATTGTGCAGAGCCTGAAACTGCCCGACGGCAACATCAAGGTCCTGGTGGAGGGGCTGGAGCGCGGCAAGATCCTCCAGGTGGTGGACACCGACGGCTATTTTGAAGCCACGGTGCGTACCGCTAAATACTCGACCGAGCCGGCGCCGCAGGTGGAAGCTGCCATGCAGCGCGTGACCGGCCTGTTCGAGCAGTATGTAAAGCTCTGCCAATCGCTGAACTACGAGACCATGATCGCCGCCGTCCGCAACGACGACCCGGCGAAGCTCACCGACACCATCGCCGCCAATCTGCAGCTCTCGATTGAAGAGAAGCAGGAACTGCTCGAGATCTTCGATCCCGCCGAGCGCCTGAACCGCATCGGCGACGTGCTCGAGGTCGAGATCGAAAAGCTCAACATGGACCGCACCATCCAGTCGCGCGTGAAGCGCCAGATGGAACGGGCGCAGAAGGAGTACTACCTCAACGAGAAGATCAAGGCCATCCAGAAGGAGCTGGGCCGCGGCGAGAAGAGCGAGTTCGACGAGCTGAAGAAGAAAATCGACACCGCCGGCATGCCGCGCGAGACCCACGAGAAGGCGCTGCAGGAGCTGAAAAAGCTGGAAGCCATGCCGCCCATGTCGGCCGAGTCGACCGTGTCGCGTAACTACTTGGACTGGCTGCTGGCCGTGCCGTGGAAGAAGCGGTCCAAGGAAATCCGCAACATCGAAGTCGCCGAGAAGACGCTCAACGAAGATCACTACGGGCTGGAGAAAATCAAGGAGCGCATCCTCGAGTTCCTGGCCGTCCGGCAACTGGTGAAGAACCCGAAGGGCTCGATCCTGTGCTTTGTCGGGCCTCCGGGCGTCGGCAAGACCTCGCTCGGCATGAGCATCGCCAAGGCCACCGGCCGCAAGTTTGTCCGCATGTCGCTAGGCGGCGTGCGCGACGAAGCCGAGATTCGCGGACATCGACGCACCTACATCGGCGCGCTGCCCGGCCAGATCATCCAGATGATGAAGAAGGCCGGCACCAAGAACCCGGTCTTCATGCTGGATGAAGTGGACAAGATGTCCATGGACTTCCGCGGCGATCCTTCGGCTGCGCTGCTGGAAGTACTCGATCCTGAACAGAACTTCATGTTCGTCGATCACTACCTCGACGTCGAGTACGACCTGTCGCAGGTCTTTTTTATCGCGACTGCGAACGTGCTGCACACCATTCCGCCAGCGTTGCAAGACCGCATGGAAGTGCTGCGGCTGCATGGCTATACCGAGCCGGAGAAAGTCGAGATTGCCAAGCAGTATCTGGTGCGCAAGCAGCGCCTGCAGACCGGGCTCACCGAGCAGAACATCAGTCTTCACCGACGACGCTCTGACCGCGATTATTCGCAACTACACCCGCGAAGCCGGCGTGCGCAACCTGGAACGTGAGATCGGCAACATCTGCCGCAAGGTCGCGCGCAAGGTGGTGAAGGAAGGCGACAAGTATACCCTGGCGCTTACCGGCAGCAACGTCGGCGAGTATCTGGGGGTGATGAAGTTCCGCGACAGCGAAGTCCACGAACGCAGCGAAGTGGGCATCGTTACGGGCTTGGCATGGACCGAGGTCGGTGGCTCGATTCTGACCACCGAAGTCGTCGCCGTGGAAGGCAAGGGTGGAAAGCCGATTCTGACCGGCAAATTGGGCGACGTGATGCAGGAATCGGCGCAGGCGGCTATGACCTATGTGCGGTCACGCTGCGCATCGGCTGGGGCTCGCCGCGCGATTTCTATCGCAATCTCGACATCCACGTGCATGTGCCCGAGGGCGCAATCCCTAAGGACGGTCCCTCCGCCGGCATCACCATGGCAACGGCAATTGCCAGCGCGCTGAGCCGGATTCCGGTGCGGCGCGACATCGCCATGACCGGCGAGATCACGCTTCGCGGCAAGGTACTGCCCATCGGCGGACTGAAAGAGAAGCTGCTGGCCGCGCATCGCGCCGGCATCCTGGAGGTCATGCTACCGGCGGACAACGAGAAGGACCTGCCTGATGTGCCGGAGAACCTGCGCAACGTAATGAAGCTGCGCTTCGTCAACACCATGGACGAGGTGCTGGCGTACGCGCTGGAGCATCCTTTGCCCGAGGTCGCGGACGAGCCGCCTGGAATCACCGGCGCTGCCGCCGCCACCGCCGGAGCAGGTCCCGACGGCGCATCAGTAAACCATTCTCGCTCCTCGACATCGGATTGAGCGATCGCCGCGCCTAATCATTCGCCGAAGGCCCAGCAAGGAAGGGTCTCTTGTACGCAATCTGCGTTCATCATATGAAGGTGCTTACTCGATTCTTGACTGCGGCCGTTGACCCGGGGCAATTTCCGCCTCCGGGCGCGCCGGAGATCGCCTTCCTGGGCCGCTCCAACGTCGGCAAGTCGAGTTTGATCAACGCCCTCGTCGGCAGCCAAGATCGCCAAGACCAGCAACACGCCCGGCCGCACCCAGACCATCAACTTCTTTCAGGTGCGCCGCCCGGGGAAACCCGATCCCGACTTCATCTTCACCGATCTTCCCGGCTACGGCTATGCGCGCGTGCCTAAAGAAGTGACCGCGAAGTGGTCGCAGTTCGTCAACCCCTACCTGGAGAGGCGCGAATCACTTGTCCTTTGCCTGGCTTTAGTGGATGTTACTATTCCACCGCAGCAACTTGACCTGCAATTGCTGGATTGGTTGCGACATGCCCGGCGGAACTTCATCGTGGTCGCGACCAAGGCCGACCGCATCTCCAACAACCAGCTGCGTGCTTCGCTGCAAAAGCTCAGCGAGCAGTTACAGGTGTCGATGGAACAGGTCATCGCGTTCTCGGCCAAAGCGCGCGTGGGATGTGATGAGCTATGGCGCGCCATCCGTGGAGCAGCTGGTGTAGAGGAATCTACTCCCCTGAGCCTGGAACGGACGGGTTCGTAGCTGTGCGAAGGGAACTCTAGCTACGACGGCCAGATTTCCAGCGCGGTCTTGCTCAGAATCTGTTCCCTGGTACTCTCGTTCAGACTCAGCGCGCGAAACTCCACAAGATTCTTCTCAATTTCGGGCACGCCCGGCCCCGGCCAATCGGTGCCGAACAGCGTCTTGTGCGAGATCTCTTCCAGCCGCGGAAAATACTTCAGCAAGCTCTTCGGCGGAATGCCGCTGATGTCGAGATAGACATTCCGGTGCCGCCGCACAAGAAAGAACGCTGTGTCCATCCACAGCGGACGCCCGCCGTGCGCCAGCAGAATCCTCAGCTTAGGGAAATCAACGGCGACGTCGTCCACGTACATCGGATCCCCGTATTTGTTGCGTGCACCTGGAAAGATCGAGGTGCCGGTGTGCACCATGATCGGGATGCCATTGGCCTCGGCGGCGCGGTAGATGATCTCCAACTCCTTCACGCCGTGGATGTAGTCGTTCGGGTAAAGCAACTGATGTGGCGGGTGGATCTTGATGAGCTTGATGCCCAGCCGCACGATGTGCTCCATGTCGGCCAGCACGTTCGTCGTGTGTCGCGGATGCACGCTGCCGCATGGGATCAGCCGCTTGGGGTCTTCCTTCACGTATCTGGCGACGAACTCGTTGACAGCGGGCGTGAAGCCGATCACCTCAGGCGCAACATAGTTGATGAGGACGGCGCGATCAACGCCAATGCGGTCGAGATAGCCGAGGAAAGCCTTTGGTGAGCGGCAGTATTCCGCGATGAGGTCGAAATCCTTGCGCGATTTCTTCATCAGCGCCAGAGCTTCCGGCTTGAACAACTCCATCGGCTGGATGTGGATGTGGCAGTCGGTGATCATTCTCAGTTTAAGCAGGCCAGCACCGCGCGCTTGGCAAACACGCGCACCATCTCGCGGCGATATTCCGGCGTTAGCGCCGAAGTGGTTAGTGGCTTGGCGGTACTCGCGGCCAAATCGCCAATCCGCTCGGCAAGCTCTTCGCTAGGAACTGTCCCGATAAGTTGGGCGTCCGCATCCTTCACCAGGAACGGCGCGGGGTTGACGGCTGTGATGGCGACGCGCGCATCCTCCACGCGGCTCGAGCGCATTTTGAGCGCGACCGCGACGCCGGCCAGCGGATAATCGATGCTGCCACGCACGCGCAGCTTCTGGTAGCTGCCGCGCCATCCCGCCGATGACTCGGGCAGGTAGACTCGCGTGACAATCTCACCAGGCGCAAGATGCAGGCGAACGATTCCGTCGTTCACGTAGAACTCTGACAATGGGGTACGTCGCAGGCCGTTTGCTCCGGCAATCTCGATCCCTGCTCCCAGACACAGCAGGGCCGGCGGCGTGTCGCCGGAGAAGGTCGCCCAGCAGAAGTTTCCGCCCGGGGCAACGTGACACAGGTCGCCGTCTTTCTTCAGGCAGAAGCCACAACTCTTCCGCCACAACAGCGACTGGTTGTACCACAGGCAGCGCGTGTCGAGACACAGATTTCCCCCGATAGTGCCCATGTTACGCAGAACCGGAGAGGCCACCGTCTTTGCCGCCTGGTGCAGCACCGCATAATCCCGGCGAATGAGCGGGGAGTGCTCGATGGCGCTGAGCGTGGTTAAAGCGCCGATTGCGATGCCGTTTCCCGGCCCGCTGCGAATCCCGCGCAGCTCGCTAACGCAGCGGAGGTCGAGCACGTAAAGCGGCGTAAACAGCTTCTGCTTCATCGAAGGCAGCAAATCTGTTCCGCCCGCAACAATTTTAACCTCGCCATCATGCTTGGCCATCAGGGTGATAGCTTCATCGAGCGTCTTCGGGCGCAGCAACTGGAAGTTTGGCAGGCTCACTGCTCGCCCCCGATTGCGTGGGCGCTCCGCCGAGATGGGTCCTGGGGATGCCGCATCGGCCCCTTGCCCCGGAACCACAACGAGCCGCCATGTTCACGCAACCTCGCCGGGGCCGTCGGATCGACCGATTCCGTCATGGCGATGCGCTTCAGCCCTTTCTTCGCGCGCAGTGCTGACAGAACGCGCTCCGGGGTGAACGGCGCTTCACGCAAGCGAACTCCCACAGCGTCGTAGATGGCGTTCGAGATCGCTGGGATGGTTGCGGCCAACGAGCCCTCACCAGCTTCTTTGGCGCCGAATGGACCCTCGGGATCAACGCTCTCCACGATGATGCACTCGATCTCGGGTGACTCCGACGACGACGGGCTGCGGTACTCCAGCAGACCGGGATTCATCAGGAGGCCGTCCTTCCAGACCATCTCCTCTTCTAGGGCCTGCCCTAGGCCCATCCACACGGAGCCGATTACTTGCCCTTCAACCGCGACGGGATTCAGCGCGCGTCCGCAGTCATGCGCCGCCCAGATTTTGTGTACCGTCACTTCGCCGGTGTCTTCGTCAACGCTGACGTCAGCCACCTGTGCCGAATAGGAATATGCCGGCGAAGGACCCACTCCTCCTCCCTTGTGTTTGCCGCCGCGCGCCTCGACTGGGGGAGCGTACGAGCCAGTGCCAGTGAGCGCCCCGTTAAAATCAATGGCCGCGACCACGACTTCCTCAAAGCTCATGTGGTCCTTAGGACCTTCCTGCTTGCGCGTCTGCAAGACGGAACCGCGCAGAATTTGGCCATCGACATGGCCACTGGCACGGTCCTCATCGGTATCTGACATTGTGAGAGGCTTATCCGACGTTGTGGTACCTTGTTTCCCCACGCGGTCATTGTGCATGACCACGTCTCGGGGAGCGCAGTCCATGCTGCGAGCCGCAGCGCTGACAATGTTCTTCTTGACCTCTTCTGCAGCGCGCAGGGCGGCATTTCCTGACATGAATGTCACGCGGCTGGAATATGAGCCGAGATCGATGGGCGTGAGATCGGTGTCAGCAGCGATAATCTTGACGCGCGACAGGCTGCAGCCCAGCACCTCAGCCACAATCTGCGCCGTCATCGTGTCAGAGCCTTGGCCGATTTCCGCAGCCCCCGTATAAACCACGACACCGCCGTCGCGATCAATTTTGATATTCACCGTCGAGTGGGGCATATCAGAGCGAATGATGCTGTTGGCTGCGCCGCTCACATAATGGCTGCATGCGACTCCCAGCCCCCGTCCCCTGGGCAGATTGCCATGGCGTTCGGTCCAGCCTGAGCGCGTAATCACCTGATCAATGCATTCGGGCAGGCCATAGCTCAACACGCGCAACCCGTTGACTGTAACTGTCGGCGGCTTCAGCAGATTGACGCGGCGAACGTCGGCCGGATCGAGGTTTAGCTCGGCAGCGATCTCGTCCATCTGTGATTCGAAGGCAAAACGAACGTTGACGGTACCGTGGCCGCGCATGGCACCGCAGGCGGGTTTGTTGGTCAGCACGCGGTAGCCGTCATAGCGAATATTGGGAATGTCGTACAGCGCGCCCAGCAAAGCACCAGAATAGAGAATCGTAACCACACCATAGGAGCAGTAAGCCCCACCATCCTGGATGACCTTGCAGGCGACCGAACTAATGCGGCCATCATTCTTCACGCCAGTCTTCAGATCGATGATGGTGCGCGGACGGCCGCGGTGCGCCCAGAAAACTTCCTCGCGCGTGTACGTGATCTTGACCGGAGACTGGGCCGCGCGCGCCGCGACCGCCGCGATGATCTCCAGTGGTATGACCTCGCTCTTGCCTCCGAATCCGCCACCGACCAGCGGCTTGATGACGCGGATCTGGGACATCGGCATCTCCAGCACCAGCGACAGCTTGTGCTGCAGGTAGTACGGAACCTGCGTGGACGACCATACCGTCAGCCGTCCGAGCTTGCCGGTGTGGGGATCCATCTCGAAGTTGGCTAGGGTGCTGTGCGGCTCCATCGCGGCGTGGTTCACTTCGTTGGCAATGTAGCGCGCCTCATGCACGTAATCGGACTCGGCAAATCCCTGCTCGGGATCGCCGAAAACGTGGTGATAGTCCTTCTCCAGATTGTGCGAACGGTGTTCGTGAATGAGATCGGTCTCTGCCTTCATCGATTCTTCGGGATCGAAGTAAGCGGGTAGAGGCTCGTACTCGACGTCAATCAATTCGATCGCGCGATCGGCAATCTCCTCGCTGATAGCGGCAACACAGGCGACGTTGTCGCCGATATAGCGCACCTTCTCGACCGCCAGCGCCGTCTCATCATGGCCAACCGGCAGGATGCCGTAGCGATTCGGCGCGTCTTCGCCGGTGACGATGGCAACCACGCCGTCGAGCGCCCTGGCGCGTGAGGTATCGATGCGCGTGATGCGCGCGTGCGGAAATGGCGAATGTAATATCCTGCCCACCAGCATGCCGGGAAGGCTGAGGTCGTCGGTGTATTTGCCTGCGCCGGTCGTCTTACCGGCGGCGTCCACCATGGCGATCGGTTTGCCGATGATTGAGAACTCGTTACTGCTCACTTCGCCTCCACCAGTTCGCGTTTCATTCCTTGTTGCTCCGCAGCGATGGCTGCGCGCACCGCCTGGTACATCTGGGTATAACCAGTGCAGCGGCACAGATTGCTGCTGAGGGCCTCGCGAATCTCGTCTTCAGTCGGCTCGGGATTGTTGGCCAGCAACCAACGGACCGTCATCATGAAGCCAGGCGTGCAAAACCCGCATTGCGAGCCGCCGAAATCGCCGTAGGCTTTTTGCAGCGCGGCCAGCGCTCCGTGGTTGGAAACGCCTTCAACCGTGGTGATTTCCTGCCGCTCGCAACTGGCGGCCAGCATGGTGCAGGAGAGCATGGGAATGCCGTCCACTTGCACGGTACAGGCGCCGCAGGAGGAGTCGTCGCAGGCACGCTTGGATCCGGTCAGGTCGAGGTCCTGGCGTAAAACGTCGAGCAGGAGTTTGTTTGGCTCGACGGCCAGTTCGTAGGAACGGCTATTAACGCGCAATTCAATAAGTTCTTTTTTCATTGTTAGTAGACCGGCACCGTGGGATCGATCTGCCTTGCCCAGCGGTCGATTCCGCCTTGTAACGATTGCACTTTTTCGAAGCCTTGCTGCCGCAGCCACGCGGTGACGTTCATGGAGCGCACTCCGCGATGGCACACGACCACAATGTGCTCTTCGGGATCGAGATCCTGGTTGAAGCGCGCTGGAATGTCGCCCATCGCAATGTGTTTGCTGCCGGCGATTTTGGCGACCCCGTATTCCCACGGCTCGCGCACATCCAATACGGTGACGCCGTTTCCCGCGTCACGCAGCGATTTCAGCTCTTCTGGTGTGATTTCGTAATTCATAACTATTTCCCTGTCCATTTCGGACGGCGGCGCTCGATGAACGCTGCGACGCCTTCGTGCGCGTCGGCGGTTTTCATCAGCTCGTCGTGATAAATCTGTTCGGCGCGTGCCAGGCCCTTGTCGAAGTGTATTGCGTGCCATGCATAGAACGCCTTCTTCGCCAGCCCCAGCGCAACCGGGCTCAATTGCGACACCCGTTGAATGCACTCAGCGACCAGCGTCTCTGGGTCGTCCGCGATGCTGTTCACCAGCCCGGCTTCAAGCGCTTCTTTGCCGGTTAACGTGCGGCCCGTGAGCAACAACTCGGCCGCCAGTTTCTGTCCCACGATGGCGGACAAGGCCACGCTCGCCACCGGCGCATAGCACGCCAGCTTGATCTCGGGAAATCCCCACACCGAGTCAGGCGAGGCGTATATGACGTCACACATCAGCGCCAGCTCGGCTCCGCCGCCAAGGCAATGCCGACGAACACTGGCGATGGTCAGCTTGTTGTTGTCAACTACGGAACGAATCACGCTGTGAAATGCGGCGAGCATCTCGCGCACGTTGTCGGGCGTGTGCGCGGCAATGTCCACACCGCTCGAGAATGCACGCTCCGAGCCGGCGAAAACAATGGTGCTGACCTCCGGCCGCGCGTCGATCTGCTCCAGGCCGCACGCAGTTCGTCCATCATGGTGATGTCGATGACGTTCAGCGGCGGGTTGTTCAGAGTGATGCGGGCCGCTGGCGGCTCAAAAGCAACCGTGATACGAGTGAAAACGGATTGGGCACTGGTGTTCATCTTCAACAGCAGATCCCTCAACTCGGACTGAAGTCCTTGTTCGGGACGACAATTCGTAGAAATGCTACTTTCCCGTAAACCTGGCTGGCCGCTTTTCGACGTATGCCGCGAAACCCTCCTTCGCGTCTTCGCTCTCAAAGAGCAATTGCTGGTTTTCGCGCTCCAGAGCAAGCCCGGCTTCCAAGGAAATCTCCCAGCCTGCCTGCACCGCGCGCTTGATTCTGCCGACAGCTTTTGAGGCTTTGTTCGGCGGACAAAACTGGCGCGCGTAGTCCATCACTCGCTCGCATGAAGTTTTCGTGTTCGAAGATCTCGTTGACCAGCCCTAACTGCTTCCCATCTTCGAACGAAAAAGTCTTGCCCATCACCATCAGCTCGATCGCCTTCGACTTGCCCACAATCCGCGACAGGCGCTGAGTTCCGCCAGTGCCGGGCAGCACGCCGAGGTTCACCTCGGGCAATCCGATCTTGCCGCCGTCCTTGCGTGCGATGCGCAGGTCGGCCGCCATCGCGACCTCCAGCCCACCACCAACGCAGTGTCCGTTGAGCGCGGCAATCACCAGCTTGGGCGTGTTCTCCAGCCGAAGCAGCGTTTCGTTGGCGTGCAGGCAGAAGTAGTACTTGAATGTCGGATCAACCTTGGTCAGCATCTGGATGTTAGCGCCTGCACAGAAAAACCTGTCGCCCGCGCCGGTCAGAACGATGACATGTACCTCGTTGTCCATGCGAGCCGCGAGGACGGCGTCGTCGAGCTGCCGGTTCATCTCATAGCTGTAGGTATTGGTCGGCGGGTCGTTCAGCTCGATCACTGCGATGCCGGTTTCCGTTCGGTAATTGACGAGCCGCTGGGCCTCGGTCGACAGAGGCTGGGTCGTGCTACTCATTGCCGGAACTCCTCGCCAGTCCCCTTCGGGCCTTGCTCTTTGCCGGCGAACGACGCCCGTTTCGCTCCGCCGCTCTGCCGCGTACGCCCTGCAAGAAAACCTCGCTGATCTCTCGCGCCAGGGTTGCGGCGTCGGGATCGACGCGCGGGTTGTACCAGGTGTACAGCCAGTTCATCGCGCCGAACAGTGCCATCACAGCCGTGCGCGTGCCGATGCCAC
Organism: uncultured Acidobacteriaceae bacterium; assembly: GCA_963703645.1. Classification (GTDB taxonomy): domain Bacteria; phylum Acidobacteriota; class Terriglobia; order Terriglobales; family Acidobacteriaceae; genus Bog-257. Next base: position 102,155 of record CAVPFD010000027.1, on the reverse strand, counting down.
CGCTGGCGGCAACTCGCGAGCCGACCCGATTCAGCCGCCTCCGTCTTCACCAGGTCGTCAACCAGTCCAACGCAAATGCGGTAGTACTCCCGCTTTGATGGCGGTCAGCTCAGCGCCGTAGCTGTTCTTCAGGACGTCGTCCTCGTGCGAGAGCACCTTCATCGCCTTTGTTCTGGCGACGGCATAATCCACATGGTTCTGCACGAAGATGCGCAGGCGCTCTTCGGGATCGTTGCTGGCGGCCAGCCGCTCGCGCAGGCGCTCGATGATGGTGGTGAAGGTGTGATGCTGGATGAAGTAGAGCAGCTTTTCCTTCGAGTCGAAGTAGTAATAAAGACCCGCCAGCGAAATGCCGCTCAAGCGCGACAAGTCGCGCATCGAAGCACCCTCATATCCCTTCTCAGCGAAGATTTCCGTGGCGTAGTCAAGAATCTCGGCCAGACGGCGGTCAAAGCGGCTGTCGTGGGTAGGTGGACTTTCCAAGGCGCGGGTTGTCGGAGGCGGCAGACATGGTTCGTGACTGGATGTGAAGCGGTCGAGCGGGGAAACAGTAATTTTCGAACGTTCGTTCTAATTCCATCTTAACCTTCCCCAGCGACCTGAGCAAACCGGCAGGGCGTTTCTTTCCGAGCCTGGCGGGCCCTGCTCCTACCTGACCGCAAACACCTGCATTGACAAGTGTCTCCCCAAACAGGCAAACTGCTCCATCCTGAAGATTCGGTCCAGTTAGGTCTCGACGCGAACAGACCAGGGCAAAACGAGCCATTGATGACCGCGCCACAACGCGTTTCGTACAGTATGGAATCCACGCTGGATAGCGTGAACAAGGCCGAGGAGATGGCGGATCAAGTCGCGACACAGGCCGGTTTCGACGAAGACACGCGGGGCGGCATCTCGATGGCGATCCGGGAAGGGATGATCAATGCCGTGCAGCACGGCAATGCGTACGATCCTGCCAAGCGGGTGAACCTGACCTTTGAGCAGGCCGGGCGGGAGATGATTGTGACGATTGCCGACGAGGGCAAGGGATTTGTACCGGAAGAAGTCCCCGACCCGCTTGCCCCGGAGAATCTTTTGAAACAGTCGGGCCGTGGGATATTCTTGATGCGGACCTTCATGGATGAAGTCCGTTTTCGTAAACTGAACTCCGGCACTGAAATCACTTTGATCAAGCGGCTCCAGAACAATGAAAGCGATGAACTGGGCCGCCAGGAGGCTTCCACGTGAGCATGAAAGCGAGCACCCGGCAAGTAGATGGCGTCACCATCGTCGACTTGAGTGGACGTATCACTCTGGGCGAGGGCAGCGTGGTCTTGCGCGACACCGTCAAGGACTTACTGGGGAAGGGACAGAAGAAAATTCTGCTAAATCTGGGCGACGTTCAGCTACATTGACAGCTCTGGTATCGGCGAGTTGGTCAGTGCCTTTACCTCGGTGCGCAACCAGGGCGGCGAATTGAAGTTACTCCACCTGACCAAGAAAGTGCACGACCTGCTGCAGATCACCAAGCTGTACACCGTCTTCGATGTTAAGGACGACGAAGCCGGAGCCATCAACGCCTTCAACAAGTAGAAGCAGCACGGCTTGCACTAAGAAGTGACTACGGAAAAGCTTGAACGCCCTTCGCAGAACGCGCGAGGGCGTTTGTTCATGCGGCTGGCAGACTAACATCCGCTAATTACTGAGCGCCACCTCTCAGTGCGCCAGCAACGCCACCCCACCAGCCACAAACAGTGTGGCAAGCCAGCGACGACGATCAACACGTTCCTTCAGAAATAGTGGTGCAGCAAAAGCGTTGGCCAGGAAGGTCAGCGAAGCCGACGCCGGACCGACGATGCTGACGTCGTCCCACGACAACGTGACCAGCAGGCTGAAGAAAGCCAGCGCCATAAAGAACAGCCCGGACATGAACCACGGGCTGGTCAGGATCCGGCGCGCGACTTCGAGAATGCCCTGCGACTTGCGGATGACGCGCAAGTCGCCGATCTCTTTCATTGCCCGGGCTTGGAGGACGTCACCGGTAGTCGCCGTGACGACAATTGCCGCAATGCCTGCCCATGTGGCAGCGCCGGTCATGCATTGCTCCGTGTGCTGGCGGCAGGGGCGTGAGATTCGTGTTGCTCACGATGTGAGACAGCAATAGGTGTTACCGAGGGCCCGCTGGCGACGCAGCCGACTCCCGCGCTGATCAATGCGACGCCGAGCCACCGCGAGGTGGTCACATGCTCGGCCAGAAATAGCTTGGCGAGCAAAGCCATCAGCACATAGCTGAGTGCCGTGGCTGGAAGGACGTAGGTGAGGTCGGCCCAGGAAAGGGCCGTAAGGTAGCTGGCGAAGAACAGCAACAGCAAGCCAATGCCGCTGAGCACCCAGGGATTCAGCACGAATTCAAATACTTGGTGCCAATTGGCTGCGGTCACCGGTCCGAAATCCCTCATCCCGCGGGCCAGACAAACATCGCCGCAGGACGCGAATACCGCGACTGCGGCGAGGATGAGATACTTGCGAAAGGTCACGCCAAACTCCTAGGCGTTGACCGTTTCTGCCGTTTCCGACTTCGGGACGACGGATCCCGCTGCCGGGGCAATGGAGACAAGGTCCGCCTTCGGCTCGGGTGACCGCACCTCTAGAAGACCCGGCTCCGGCTGAAGCCGGGCTTCTTTGACCGACCGATTACGCGCAGCGCGCAGCTTAAGGAAAGATTTTGCCTCTTTGTACAGCCGCTTCCGATCGGTGGAGTTGAATGCAGCTCTCTTCACGATGCGGAAGATAGCTTTCGGCCGGAAGTAGTATTCGTCGTAGAAGCGGTGCACCATCTCCAGGATGTAGTCGCGGGAGATTCCGGGATACTCGATCATGGCGACCTGGTGACCCATCTCGTCCACCATCTGCGAGCCTTCGAGCTTCAGGAAAGCCGTTGGCTTTGGCGTAATCGTAAAGCTCGGTTCCCGGGATAGGCGTGCGCCAGCGACACCTGGATGGTTTCGACGTCCAGCTCCTTGGCGAAGTCGATGGTGCGGCGAATGGTCTCATTGGTTTCGCCCGGCAGGCCGAGAATGAAGTCGCCGTGCACGACCAGTCCCAGCTTCTTGCAGTCCTTGGTGAACTGGCGTGCGCGCTCGACGGTTGCGCCCTTCTTGATGTTCTTCAGGATCTGCTGGTCACCCGATTCGTAGCCAACGATGAGCAGAGCGGCAACCCGGCTTCCTTCATCGCCTTTAGCGTCTCGTAATCGGTGGTGACGCGCGAAGTACACGACCAGGTCATCTTCAGCGGCTTCAGCTTGGAGCAAAGCTCAATGGTGCGCGCCTTCTGGATGTTGAAGGTGTCGTCGTCGAAGAAGAACTCCTTCACCCATGGCCAGTATTCCTTGGCCTTCGCCATTTCGGCAGCCACCCCGTCCGACGACCGCTTGCGCCACGGATGTCCGCTCAGCGTCTGCGGCCACAGGCAGAAAGTGCACTGCGCCGGGCAGCCGCGCGTGGTGTACAGCGAAACGAACGGATAGAGCAGGAACGGAACGTTGTAGCGACGAGGATCGATATCGCGCTTATAAACATCCACGACGTCAGGAAGTGCGTCGAGGTCTTCGACCGCGGGACGGTCCGCATTGTGGATGATCTGCCCGTTCGGAGCCCGATAGGAGATGCCCGAGAATCTCATTCAGCGGCTTGCCATTGGCAAATTCCACCGTGGCGTAGTCGAACTCGCGGCGGACCACGAAATCGATGGCCTCCCCTTCTTTGAGCGACCGCTCGGGCAAAGTGGTGACGTGCGGGCCCACGAAGGCGATCTTCAGTCTCGGGTTGGCCGCTTTCATGGCTGCTGCCAGCCCAATATCGCCCTGGAAGCCCGGAGTGCTCGTGAACAGCACCAGGAAGTCGAAGTCTTTGCCAATCTCGATGGTCTCCTGCGCACTGACATGGTGCGGAGGGGCATCGAGCATGCGGGAGCCTTCCAGCATTCCAGCCGGATAAGCGAGCCATACCGGGTACCAATAGGACTCAATTTCACGGGTAGCCGGCCAGCGCGAACTGGCGCCGCCATCGTAGTTCTCGAAAGAAGGTGGATTCAAAAAAAGCGTCTTTAAAGGCATAATCGTGACTTCTATCGTACCATCTGCAGCGTACTGGGAGAAGCGGCCGAAGCCCTTTGGTACTGGTACTTCTGGTCGCCCACCACTATTTGGAGAGATCGTTTGAAACTTGGTGTCGTGCGGCGATCTATAGTCCCGACATTGGCACTTGCGGAACCGGAGGTTTGAGCGCAATATGGCGTCGCAGGGTTACCGTGAGCCTTCTCCCAGGATGTGGTGGGAAACGTGACGAGAATCGCCGCGTGCCGCTTCGCACCTTCCGTCGAGATGTGGAGATCTGCTTTGGCCGGGAGGGGAGCCACACTATGAATTTTGTATCGTCGTCAAGAGCGCTCTTTGTCGGTGTCGTCGCCGGACTGCTGCTGCCCGCGGCTTGGGCGCAGAGCGCAACCAAAACCGGCCCCAAGTATGACGTCAAGAATGAAGTGAAGATCAAAGGCGTCATCGAAGAGGTCAAGGAAGTTCCCGGTCCGTTTGAGGGGACGCGTCTGGTGGTGAAGACCGACACCAAGACTGTCCTGGTACACGTCGCTCCGGCTGCCTTCTTGAAGGAAATTGACACCACGTTCAACAAGGGCGAGCAGATTGAGGTCGTCGGGTGCAAGGCGCCGGATGCGACCGAGGATGAGATCCTCGCCCGCGAGATCACCGTTGGTCAAAACACCACCACACTGCGTGATGACAAAGGCATCCCGGTCTGGGCAGGATGGAAGTCCAGCGGGAAGTAGTGGGATAGCGTTTCACTATCCACAACCGCCATTTACCAATCTTACTTTTCTACACGCAAAAATTCACCACTGGTGGCGTTCACGGCAATCCGCAGCTTGTCCTCATCCTGACTGTTGCCGTAAATCACGTGCCATACTAGCTCGTTCTTTTGAGCGTCCCAATCGAGAACGAATAATACGGGCTGCCCGGGGTCTTTCATTGTCAGCTTTTCTCCGCCATGCTTCTGGGCAACTTCGTATGCCTTGTCGCTGTCAACCTTGAGGAATCCAAGGTCGAAGACCTGGGTAGAAGCGTTGTTCGGGTTCCAGGAGTCCTCGGCGGTGAAGGTGATGCCCTGTTCGGGCGCGTCGGGGCCGACCAGGCCTGACCATACAAACATTTTCATCGCACGCTTGGAAGCAGAGGCGAACGAGGCCCGCCAGAGACCAGCCTTCCCTTCATCGGTCGGGGCATCCGGAGTGACCTGCGACTGCAGCCGGAAGAGCTTTGCGTCGCCTGCCCAACCCCGTGCCGAGATGTACATCTTTTGCAAGGCGTTGCGACCGGTGGCGTACTCCGTTTGTTTCGGAGCAGGCTTTACCGGCTGAGGCTGAGTACTGCTTTCGGTTTTTGTATTTGAAGAGCAGGCATTGAGCAGGAGCAGCGCGAGGCACGCGACAGCGATCTTTATCATGAGCCGATCCTTAGCAATTTGCGACTAGCATTCGTATTAGCTCCCAAGCCAGTCAGCCAACCATGTCCTTCGGTCGATGGGTTAGATGCAGATCCCGGCAGAGCTGACTGCCCTTACTGATGGCTAGTCGCTAATTGCCAGTTGCTTTCCTCCCAACCGCGGGGCGAAACGCATTCCGTAGAACAACACCAGCGCCGACAGCGCCACGGCCACGATCATCGAGGTCAGCCCGGCCTCAAGATTGCTTCTATCGGAAATGTACCCAATAAGCGTGGGCGAGAAGGCATCGCCCAGCAGGTGGATGGTGAAGATGTTCACCGCGAGCGCAGTGGCGCGGATGCGCGCGCTGACCGAGTTCACCAGCGCGGCGTTCAGCGGCGCGGTGTTTACCAGCAGGAAGAATTCACCCAGGAAAATCGCGGGGTACATGGCTGGCCCCGGATAGAAGATGGCCACAAAGATTGCCGGAATGGAGAGCGCCATACCGACCGCGGAGAGTAACTGATACGCGGCGGGCGTTCGCTTCAGCAGGCGGTCGCCGAGCCATCCGCCAAACAAAGTGGCGACCGTTCCGGCGACCACAGTCATACCGCCGAAAACGACATTCGCACGGTCCAGGGGCACATGCCGGATGCGCGTCAGAAAAGTCGGCATCCACACCTGCAGCCCGCCGATGGCGAAGGTCATCATGGCCGCGCCGAGCGTGATCGTCCAGTAAGCTTTGTTGCGGAAGAGACCGCGTATCGTGCCACGCTCGGCGCTGTCAGCCAGGTGGTCACTGGCGCCGCGGACGGGTTCGCGCAACGCCAGCACGCCGAACGCGAGCAGCAGTCCGGGCAGTGCTGAGATCATGAACGGTGTCCGCCACCCGTAGTGGTGGCCGAGGTATCCGCCAACGATGTAACCCAGCGCGCTACCCACCGGTGTTGCCATGTAGAAGAAGCCCATCACTCGGCCGCGTATCGTTTCAGGGAACAGGTCGGAGAGGAACGCGGGTGAAATCGCGACGAACGTCGCTTCGCCAATGCCGACGATGACGTGGCGCAGAAGCAGTTCGTCGTAGGTGTGGGTGACGGCGGTTAGCAGCGTGGCCAGGCTCCAAATAAAAGCGCCCATGGCCATGATCCACTTGCGCGGAAAGCGATCGGCCAGCGGAACAATCACAGGCGCGGCAATCATGTAACAGAAGAAGAATGCGGTGGTCAGGAAGCCGATCTGCTCGTCGTTAACATGGAATTCCTTCTGAATGAGCGGCTGCACGGCGAACAGGACATTCCGGTCGATGTAGTTGAGGAAGTTCAGCGCCGTCAACAGCAGCAGCGCGACCCGGGCATTCGCCGTCGAAGACATGGGTGGGCGGAGGATAACACGAGAGGCACGGTTAGCAGTTGGCTCTTCCCCTTTCGCGCCAGCAATGACCGGTTCGGTGGATGACGCGAGGGCGGGTATGAAAAGACTTCCCATGTGGACGCAAGCGAGATAATCTCTCGTGGAGAAGAATCACGACAATGCAATGTGCTGGACGCTCGTTCGCCCCGCGTTTTGGCCAGGAGGAGTTCGGGCCAGAGAGATGCACGTCCCTTCTCAGTCGTACCAACAAATCATCGTTCCGGAGAGTACATGAAACGCTTCCTGCTGGTCCTCGTTTGCTTCATCCTCATTCTGGCTCTGGCCATGCTTGCACAAGACGCTCAGCCCGCCGCGGATTCAAAACTCGCAACGAATTCGGCACAATCCGCGCAGCCGCAGCCCGCGGCCGTCCCGAAGCCAGCGGAGCCTCAGGAGCGCATGTTCTTTCCCAAGGACTGGTATTGGGGCTGGGCACAATTTGATCTGGCTCCGCCCCACAACGAGGTCGACCCCAACATGTGCGCTGCCAATGCCGGCCAATACGGCGGCAAGAACGCACAGTGCAGTGCGTTCGCGCGCTACATGATCTCTGGAACGGTTGAGCTGCGGCCCTTCGGCCAGACGTGGCTGCGCGGGTTCATGGCCTTCTTCGACCCCACGTTCCTCTTCGGCAAGAATGTGCCGCAGTATCTCTACACCTGGTCGTGGAGCGGGATTGGGATGGAGTACTCATGGGGCGTCGGATATAACCTGCCGAAGCGCTTTGAGGTGCGGTTCACCGGACATCCGGTGATCCAGCGCTTCGGCGCGCGCGCCCAGCCCTTGGGACCGGCGTGGTTGGGCTCGAATGGTCCGTGGGGGCAATACAACGCGATCGGTGTGCGGAAGTATTTTGGGACGCGGCGGGAGGGAACGTACTAAGGGGCAGTTAGCCTGGCGTTTGGCACTTGGTAGTAAGTACTACGCCATGCTCGCTTCGCCGTCTCTCGCCGATTGGCAAAGACCTGCGTACTAAACACCAACTGCTAACTGCTGATCGCTGCCTCTCTCGGATAGCGCGCAATCACCACTGTCCCGATGCCGCCGCGGGGGCGGAATTCGCCCTTCACTTCCGCCCACTTGGGATGGGTAGCCCGCACCACGTCTTCCAGCACCCGATTGACGACGTTCTCCTGAAAGATGCCGAGATTGCGATAAAGGGTGAGGTATTCCTTCAGCGACTTCAGTTCCAGGCAATCCTTGTCGGGCATGTAGCGGATCCACAACGTACCGAAGTCAGGCAGTCCGGTCTTCGGGCACACGGACGTAAACTCGGGAATGTCGATCACAATTTCGTAGTTAGGGAACTGGTTGGGCCAGGTTTCGATTTCCGGGAACTTGGCGCCGAGGCCAGACTCTGCGTGCTTCGGCGTGTAGCGTTTGCTCTTTGCCATGGAGCTATTGTAGCGACGTGAGCGACAAGTTCAGGCCTTGAAGAGCTGATCTAACCAGCATACAAGTCACCTGGCAGTCGCAACTTTCGAGCGCCCTTGGGCACGTTTGGATTGCTGCGCCGTCTCAGGTTCGCCTTTGAGCTTGCTGATTCCGGAGTTCAACATTGCGCCCATCAGAATCACGAAGCCCGACCAATATAACCACACCAGCAGCGCGATGCCGCCTCCCAGTACGCCGTACGTCCTGTTCAGGTGCTCGAACTTCTGGAGGTAGAAACTCAGGCCGTCCGACAGCAGGATCCACGTAATTACCGCAAAGATAGCTCCGGGAAGCGACGAAGGGAAACTTTGTCTTACATCCGGCCCCAGGAAATAGAGCCCCTCGACGGCAAGCACCATCAGGATGCCTGCGAGCACATGCTGCAGTATCGGCCAGAGAATAGCGAAGGCCATCGATAGGCCGAGGCGAGAGGCCAGAAACTCGCCGAAATGCGGGCCTACAATCACAAAGGCAAAGGCGATGGCGACGAGAAATCCGATGAGAAACGTGAGTCCAAGAGCCAGGAGCCGGATTCTCCACAACGGCCTGGTCTCCGGAACGTGATAGGCGACATTCAGGGCTTCGATCATGGTGGCGAAGGCGCTGGAGCATACCCACAAAGCCCCGAACAGGCCGAATGACAACAAAGCGGCGTGGTTGCGTGAGGCCACGTCGCAGACCACCCGCCTCACCAGGCCCATGCTTTGCGGCGGCACTACCTGCGCCATCGCTGCAACAATTGTGTTAAAGAGATGTGGAATAGGCAGGTACCCGACGACAGTCGCAAGGGTGATCAAAGCCGGAAACAATGCCAGCAGGAAGTAGTAGGACAGTGCTGCCGAGAACGAGAAAATGTGGTTCTGACCAACGTCAGAAACGGTATCGACGATGAGATTCTTCCATTGTCCGGATGCCATAAATTCTCCAGACTTGTCTCCGGCTGCCGATGCTATGGGATGCAAGCGCCGGGGTCAAGACAGCATCGTGGAGCAGAAGCGCGTCTTTCCTGGAGCTGGAACATCACATAGGGCAGGGGCGGGCGCGGGTGTTATGGCAGGCACGTCGGAGGCGGCGGAAGTTGTGCTCTACGTTATACTTATAGATTCGGACAAGAATGGCAGTTGGAACTGAAAACGGGCGTAAACCCGTGAACGGCAAGCGGACCGGCATCATCCTTGTCGCGGTGATTCTGGCCGTGGTGGTCCTGGCGGCATTCGTGTCTCTGCGCCGTTCGCAAGTGCCCATCCGGGTCGGTCATGCCGAGCGGGAGACGATCACCGCAGGCATTGCCACCAATGGAAAGATCGAGGCCTTAAACAACTTTGAAGCGCACGCCCCGGTGGCCACCACGGTGAAGAAGGTTTACGTTCAGCAGGGCCAGTGGGTGAAAGCCGGGCAGTTGCTTCTGCAGTTGGAAGATGCCAATGCCCGCTTTCAGGCGGCGCGCGCCGAGGCACAACTGAGGGGTGCACAAGCCGACATCCATGCCGTGGAAAATGGGGGCACGAAGGACGAGGTGCTGGCCACGCGCAATGCGCTGGTCAAGGCTCAGGCCGACCGTGACGCCGCGCAGCGCAACTTGGACGCAATGCAGCGGCTGCTCAAAACCGGAGCTGCATCGCAGGCGGAAGTGGATGCCGCGCAGAATCAGCTGCGAGTTGCCGATGCCAATGTGCATTATCTTCAGCAAAAGCTGAGCGGCCGCTACTCCCAGCAGGAAGTAGGGCATGTGGAAGCGCAACAGACTGAGGCCCAAGCTTCTCTGGCGGCGGCGCAACAGTTGCTGCGGAATTCGAATGTAAGCACGCCGCAGGAGGGAGTGGTGTACTCTCTTCCGGTGCAGCAGGGCGGGTTCGTGAATGCGGGCGACCTGCTGGTCCAGGTTGCGGACCTGCACAAGGTGAAGGTCCGCGCTTTCGTGGATGAGCCTGAGATCGGGAAGCTGCAAAAAGGGCAGGAAGTTGAGGTCACATGGGATGCTCTTCCCGGACGGGTTTGGAAAGGTACTCTGGAGACTTTACCGACTACAGTGGTGGCGCGGGGGACGCGGACTGTGGGCGAAGTGACCTGCGTAGTGGACAATGGCGACCTCAGGTTGCTGCCCAACACCAACGTGAATGTGGCCGTGGTGACGGCGCGCCTGGAAAACGCCTTGACAGTCCCGCGAGAGGCGGTGCATCAGGACGCAAAGGGGCAGTACGTTTATCAGGTGGTGAACGGAGAGTTGCGGCGCCGCGACGTGCAGGCCTCAGTCTCGAATCTCACCCGTATCGCCGTCACCGGCAGGCTCTCCGACGACGCCGTGCTCGCGTTAGGTTCCACAAATCTGCATTCCCTGGGACCTGGGACTCTGGTGAAGCCAGTGAATCCATGACCTTTCTTCGCATAAGACTTTTGTCGGTTCTTTTGCTGCTGCCGGTGGCGGCGGCCATCAGCGTTGCCGATCCGGCGGTGGTGGAATTGCTGTCTCTTGGGCGGATGAACGACGCCATTAACATCCTGATTACCCGCGACGATGCGGAGTCTGTACACTTACTCTCGCGTGTCTACTATGCGACCGAGCGTTGGGATGATGCAGTGAAGTACGGAGAGCGGGCCATCGCACTGCAGCCGAACGATGCTTACTATCATCTCTGGCTGGCACGTGAATATGGTGAAAAAGCGGCGAATTCGAATCCGGTGACGGCCTCCACTGCTGCCCGCAAAGCCAGGAGTGAATTTGAGCGCGCCGTGCAGCTCGATCCAACAAGCGTCGAGGCCCGGCTCGATCTGGCGCAGTATTACACCGAAGCTCCCATGATTATGGGCGGTGGGCTGGACAAAGCGCGTGAACAGGCGGCGCAGGTGGCTAAACAAAATTCCGCTAAGTCGTATTTGATTCTGGCGCGCATTGCCGAGAAGGAGAAAAAACTGCCCGAGGCTGAACGTTACCTACGGCAAGCCATCAGTGAGGCCAAGGATCCGGCGGAGTACTGGCTGGAGCTGGCCGAGTTTTATCGTCTCTGTGGACGCCCCGAGGACATGCAGAGGGCGGTGCAAAGCGCGCTGGCGCAGCACGGCATACCTGCCGACACATTCTTCGACGCCGCGAACGAGCTCTTCCTCGGCAGCCGCGACTTTCCGGACGCGATTTTGTACTTGAAAACTTACTTAGCGTCCGGCGAGTTGGTGGAAGGCGCGCCGGCTTTCCGCGCCCATTATCTGCTCGGCCAGGTTTACGAGAAAATGGGCAAGGCGCCAGCCGCAGTATCGGAATATCAGGCATCGCTTGCGCTCGCGTCGGGGTTCGATCGCGCCAGAAAGGCCCTCAATCATCTGCAATAGCCGGCCATCTGCGTATCATCATTTCGGTAGGTAAGCACGGGATGCCGCCACGACCGCGCTGTCTCATGATTAACCGGGTTGGCTGCTGGGCGAAGCTAATAGTTCTCGCCGGTGTGTGGTTGCTCGCTCACGCCCCAGGTGTGGCGGAGGATACGCCAACCCGAGAGTTGCTGCCATTCAGCAAGGCAGTGGATCTAGCGTTGGAACACAGCGGCGTCATGGGGATCGCTGCACTGAACCAATTGCGGGCACAAAGGGCATATCAGGAGCTCCGCAACAATTACATCCCGCAGATGACTATAGGTTCAGGTCTCGGCTACGCCTACGGATTTCCTCTCACCCTGGAAGGCACCGCGCCTTCGCTGGCTAACTTCACCTCGACGCAGGCACTGTACAACCCCCCGCTCAAGCAGTTCATACTTGCCGCAAAAATCGATTGGAAGGCGACCTCCCAGGATGTGCAGGACAAACGTAATGCAGTCATTCTGGACACCGCCTTAACCTACGCCCAACTCGAACAGCTCACCGGCAAGATCAAGGCCTTGAGCGAAGCTCAGGCTGCGGCGGAGAAGGGACAATTCGTAAGCGAGCAGCGTTTGCAGCAGGGCGTGGACAGCAAACTGGAAGTCACCAAGAGCCGACTGACGACAGCTCGTATCCGCTTGCGGATCGCTGAGGCGCAAGGTCAGACGGACGTGCTCGCGCGAACACCTATCCAAGCTGCTTGGATTGCCCGCTGAATCCATAGTGGTCGAACCTGGATCTATGCCTCAACTGCCACAAATTTCTCAGGATGACGATCTTCCGGCACGGGCTGTGGCGAACAGTCCTTTGGTGAAACAGACGGACCAGAAAGCGGCAGCGGCTGAGGCGCGCGCCAAAGGTGAACACAAGGCCGCCACCTGGCCCACGATCGATGTTGCCACGCAGTACGCATACCTGGCGAAATATAACAATTGGGACGTGTATTTCAGGAATTTCATAGCCAACAACTTCACTGGCGGCCTGAACCTTCGTATTCCCATCTTCAACTCCGTGCAGAAAGCCAAAGCCGAAGGAGCCGACGCGGACGCGATGGTGGCGCGCAAACAGGCGGACCTGACCCGCAACCAGGTCGGCGAAGACACGCTGAAGTTGCAGCGTTCTTTGCGCCAGTTGGCCGCTGCGCGTGATGTGGCCAAGTTGGAATGGCAGGTTGCTCAGGGAGAACTGGAAGCGGTTACGGCGCGAATGGAGACGGGTCAGGCTAACACGCGCGATCAGGCAAACGCAGGCATGGAGGTCGACGACAAACATGCAGCTTACCTGGACACGGAATTCGAACTCTGCCGCACCGAATTGCAACTCCTGCGGCTCACTGGCGAACTGGAGAACTGGGCCGTACCAAGTCATTGATAGACGATCCACGTGCCCCGGGAATCCGCCGGGCCAGAGCGGCGGTTCAATTTATAACTTGACATAGTGTGGAAAGGCGATAGACTGCTTTGTAAGCGGGCCCAGTGCCGGGGACGCTTGCCCCGGACGTGATCGGGATGAGAGCCCCTGCTTGATCTTTGACAAGTCAGTTGATGGTTCGCCGCCGGGCGGCGTTTGAGGGAAGGTTATGACATGGTTAATCGATTTCCTTTTTTCCGTTCTCTCCTGCTTGGTTTCCCACCGAAACCAGAAAGGCGTAAACCTTTGCAGCTCTATTACTTAGCAATAAGCAATTTGAGCTCAATAGCTTACGATGCATTTCTTATCTAAGCTATTGATTCTAAATAGCAATAACTAGGTTGGTGGTAACACTGCACTCGATCTAGAAGTTCTCGAACCGGCTAGAGCGAGTTTGCAAGCCCGCGGAGGAATCCCGTTGCCAAATAGCGCTTTCGTGTCATAATCATCCCACCCCGAAAGTTCGCTGGAGAGTGCGGATACCCATGCGCGCGTCACCGCTGGCTCCTCGGTTCCTTTCTCGCCTCCGGGTCACCGGACTGCAATACGAGGACCCGCGTGTCGAAAGTGTGCTGGCATTTTCGCGAGTGTTCCTCGCCGTTACTTCGCTCATCGCGTGGCGGGCCCGCCCGGCAAACGGTGTCTCCTATTACCAGCTCGGCCTCATCTTGTTGCTGGGTTATGCGGTGCACAGTCTTGTGCTGCTGGCGCTTCTGCGAAAAGTCCGCACGGCGAATCGAGGCCTGATGCTGTGGGCGCAAGCCAGCGATATCGTCTGGCCGGCATTGTTGTGCCTGTTTACCGATCCGCCCAACAGTGTTTTCTTCGTCTTCTTCCTGTTTGCCATGATCGCCGCTGCTTTCCGATGGGGCTTTGTGGAGACGATGGCGACCGCGGAGATCAGCGCTGCATTGCTGCTCTTCCAGGCGACAATTGTGGCCTACGGTCCACCGTGGCTGCATCGGCTGTTATTCACTTCGATCGAGCCAACGCGCATTATCATGCGGTGCGGCTTTTTACTGATGTCGGGATTCCTGCTGGGCTTTCTCGCCGAAACCGAAAAGGAACTGCGCGCCGAAATCGCCATTACCAACCGGCTCTTGTCTCTGGCCCAGGTTGGCGGCCGCTTCGCCACCGCGCTACAGGAGGTCATGTCGGAAATTGCACGCATCTTTGGCAGCGCGCAGGTGTACGAAGTGGTGGCTCAAACCAGTAGTGGACGCGTTTTCAGGTGGGATGTGGCATTCACACAGCCGCCGCAGACCCGGATGCAGGAAGTCGCCACCCCGCAGGCCGTTTCGGCGCTGATGCAGGGTTATCCGCACACATTTTTCATGCGGCGCAGAGGCGGGAAAGAGGAATGCAGCGTTGCCGCGCTTGACGAGGAAGGGCGGCGATTGGATCCGGCGGAGCTCAAACACCTGAAGATGCCTATCGCTGATGCCGAATCGGTTCTCGTAATCGGTAACGAAATGGGCGGAGACTGGACAGGCAGGCTGGTCGTAATAAACGGCCAGGTTGGCCGGCGCTGGGAAAGGGAACTACGTTTCGCGCAGAGCATCTTGCGACAGGTGGCTCCCGCGCTCTATTCCGTGTACGTTTTCCGGCAGTTTCGTTCGCGAGCTGGAGCCATGGAGCGGGCGAGAGTGGCGCGCGAGCTGCACGATACCGCAATACAGTCGCTCATCAGTATCGAAATGCAGATTGACGTGCTCCGCCGCCGCGCCGCGAGCGACCCGCGTCTGGTCACCGAGTTGGAGCATATCCAGGGTTTGTTGCGGCAGGAGGTCCTAAACCTCCGTGAGCTGATGCAGACCATGCGGCCAGTCGAGATTGGGCCTCATCAATTCCTTGACTTTATTGCCCAACTCGTAGAACGTTTCTCCAGAGACACTGGCGTGGAGGCCCGCTTCGTGTCGGAACTGCAGGAAGTCACGATGCCTCCAGCCACCTGCCGGGAATTGGCCAGAGTAGTACAGGAAGGACTGGTCAACATCAGGAAGCATAGCGGCGCACATTCTGCGGTGGTAAGCTTTGGCACGCAGAATGGATGTTGGAAGCTGGTGATCAACGATGACGGGCGGGGGTTTCCATTTGCGGGCCGGTTCTGCTTGCGCGAGCTGGATGATTTCCGCCGGGGCCCGACGGTTATCAAGGAACGAATCCGCTCGGTGGGTGGGAATTTGCTGATTGAATCGACTCCCGGTCGAGGTTCCAGGCTGGAGATTACAGTTCCGCAGAAAGGATACGAGTCTTATGGATAACAAGGAACCATCCGTACGCATTGTGATTGCGGATGACCACACGATCTTCCGCGATGGTTTGCGTCGCCTGCTGGAGGCGGAGCCGGGATTGGAAGTTGTGGGCGAAGCTGCCGACGGTGCCGAAGCGGTCACCCAGACACGAGAGCTGACTCCCGACATTCTTCTGCTCGACCTGGCGATGCCGCGCGTGCCGGGTATGGATGTGCTGCGCGAGCTGTCTGCCAAGGACGACGGGCTCCCTACCAAAATCATCGTACTCACCGCCGCAGTAGAGAGACTTCAGATCGTACAAGCTCTGCAGATGGGCGCTCGCGGCGTCGTGATGAAAGAAGCTGCGACCCAATTGCTGATGAAGGCTATCCGCACTGTGATGGGCGGGCAGTATTGGATCGGGCGAGAAGCTGTGGGCGACATTGTCGACTTCATGCGGAGCAGTGCCTCGGGAGACAAACCGCCTCGCAACTATGGTTTGACCAAACGCGAAATGGAGATCCTGGCCACGATTGTTGCCGGCCTGAGTAACAAGGAGATTGCGCGCAAGTTCTCGCTCAGTGAAGATACGGTGAAGCACCATCTCACGAACATTTTCGACAAGGTCGGCGTTGTAAGCCGCCTGGAGCTTGCCTTGTTCGCCATCAACAACCACTTGACCGACACACCTCCGTCCTCATGAAGACTGCATCGGGCCCGGGGCGTCCCGGGCTTGATGCGCCCGGCTTCCTGCTGTGTCGCCAGCTGCGTTACGTGGCGTCTGGTCGGTTGCTCTTCTGGATCCCTAAGGAATCTGCTATCTTCGTCCTCAATGACAGCGACAAGGCTCCGTGATCGGTGTTCTTAGCATCTAAGAACAAACTGCCTGAGGAGCAATTATGAAGTCTAAGGCATCCCTCTATGCCTTAATGGTGATCACCTTGGCGCTAGGCGTCTTCGCCGGATGTTCCAAGACGCCCGCCCGCACTGACGCGCAGATTGCCAGCGATGTGCAGGGCAAGTTCTATGGCGACCCTGCCATCGGGAGCCGACAAATCCAGGTCCAAGCCTCCGGTGGAGTTGTCACGCTTAGCGGCAATGTCAGCAGCGACAGCGAACGAGCCGCCGCAGCCAGCGATGCCGCGACCGTTGCAGGCGTCAAGACCGTAGTCAACAACCTCGAGATCCAACAGACGCAAGCCGCCTCATCTCCAACACTCACGAAGCGTGAGATAGCCAGCAAGCGTCGCGATCATAGTAGCCAAGAGGAAGCGGCGAGCCCCCTTGACACGGGTATGGAGGCCAACAATGCTCCACCGTCGGACGCCGCTACTGATTCACAAGATGCCTCGCCTGCCGCGCAAGCGCCTCCAACCGCTCCGGCGTCGCCACCTCCGCCGCAAAAGATCATCGTCCCGGCGGGAACCCAGCTTACGATCAGGCTTAATGAGCCGCTCGATTCTGAGCGCAATCAGGTTGGTGATGCCTTCCACGCTGCGCTGAGCGCGCCCATCGTGATCAATGGTGAAACCGTGATTCCCTCCGGTGCCGACGTGGTCGGACGAGTGGCGGATGTAAAGAGTGCAGGCCGCTTCGCTGGCAATTCAGTCCTGACGCTGGAGCTGACATCGCTGTCGGTTAACGGGAAAACTTACAACATTCAAACCAATCAGTGGTCACGGGACGGTCAAGGCAAGGGCAAGAATACGGCGACCAAAGTTGGCGTCGGCACCGCTGCGGGCGCCGTGTTGGGCGGCATTATTGGCGGAGGCAGAGGTGCGGCCATCGGAGCCGCTAGCGGGGCTGGTGCGGGCACTGGCGTGGCGGCGTCCAAGAAGGGCCAGCAGATTAAGTTGGCGCCCGAGGCCGTGCTGAACTTCCAGATCATCAACCCGCTGACGGTTACGCCGCAGAGCATGAACGGTCGGGATGCAAATCGGATGCCGGTCTCATAGATCAAACGCAAGTCACAGTGCAGCCACAACCAGCTATGCTTTTTCTGCGTCTAACCTGACACAAAGCCCTCGTGGCCTGTTCTGTGGTCGCCTATGCCAAGAATCTCCGCTTTGCTGCATACTCACAATGATGCCCTTCGCCTGGGCCGCAGTCTGGACTCGCTCCGTCCGTGCGACGAGGTGCTGGTAATTGACGACTGCTCTGAGGACGACACTGTCAAGGTCGCCCAACAGCACGGCGCCACTCTCAAGAGCTCCATTCCCGGAGTCACTTTCGGTGCCTATGCCATCGACGCTTCTTATGACTGGGTGTTTTGCCTTCGTCCGGACGAGGCGCTGTCTGATGAGCTTGAGGCGTCGCTGTTCGAATGGAAGAACGAAAAGCCCGATGATGGCGTAGCATGCTATAAGATTTCTATCCGAGAACAGAGGGAAAACGGCTGGCAGAATTGCCGGCCAGAGGTCCGCCTGGTCAATCGCAAGCTGATGAATTGGGTGGGAGAAATGCCTTCCAATCAAAGATGCGAGATGATGTTGAGCGGGGATCTGCTGCGATTCCACCAGCCTTAGGAGAGGACCCCTCGCACAACGCTTTGGACCTAATCTACGAATGCGCGCTGTTCGTTCTTGGGCTCGTGTTCGGAAGCTTCTTGAACGTTTGTATCGGTCGCATCCCGCGCGACCAGTCGATTGTGACGCAGGGCTCGCGTTGTCCGAACTGCGGTGCGTCCATCCGCTGGCGCGATAACGTCCCGGTATTAAGTTGGATTTTGCTTCGTGGCCGATGCAGCGGTTGCAGTGCGCGAATCTCTCTCCGGTATCCCGCGGTTGAGTTGCTGATGGCAATCCTGTTCGCGGCATCTTACGCTGTGTTTGGAGCAACCTGGTTGACGTTGAAGTTCTGCATCTTCAGCTTCCTGCTTGTCGGATTGCTTTTCATGGACGCCGAGACAGGTCTGTTGCCGCGAGAATTCACTTATCCCGGAATTGCCCTGGGACTTGCATTTTCGCTGGTTGCTGTCACCGACAGCTCAGGAACACAGCTCCTGCTTCGAGCCTATGGCGCACATTTCCCCATGATCCAAGTTTCATTTCTTGATTCGATACTGGGAGCTCTGCTTGGTGCGGGCTTTTTCTTCATGGCTTCGGGCATCTACTTCCTGGCACGGAGGCGGCAAGGAATGGGTACTGGCGATTTCGCGCTAATGGCCATGTCGGGAGCTTTCCTTGGGCTGAAGCTGACTTTGTTGGTGATTCTCCTTGCGCCGCTCATGGCCGCGATCTATGGGTTGACCTTTATGACTCGCCGCCTTGCCGATGCTGGCAGTACCAAGGTTCCCTTCTGGGAGATATTGCAATCTTGGGAGGTTCCGTTTGGCGCCTTCATCAGCGTGTCGTCCCTAGTCGCAGTATTTTTCGGTGAAGCAGCGTGGCGATGGTACCTGGGGTTCTTCTAACTAGGGCCGTTGCTGAGTGATTAATAGCTGGCCGGACCCGCTTGCTGGACTCGTCCGACGATTTGTTTCAGATGATGCCTGGCGTGCGTGCGATGAAAGCGCCGCCACTGTTTTGCCGTGAGGGGCCCGAGAATTGGATGGTCCAACAGCCTGACTCGGCTTCCGAACCGCTTCTCCGCATCGGTAAGCGTCGCATCCATCGCCACCAGCGCATCGTTGAACTGGCGCAGCGACTGCAGGCCGGCGCCGTCTTTCGGAGTCGTATGCTCGGGGGCCGTACGCCCCGAGGGCAACAGCCCGAGCCCGGCGACGTAAAAGGTGCTTATACGATCTCGCAATTTGGGTCTGCCTCCGAGAGGTTTGCCGATCCGCATCGCATTCAGCGTGCCCTTGGTAGTTGCTGCGTAACTGAGCCGCAAATGTTCCAGGATCTGCGAGCAGCTCCACTTGCCTGCCGGAGCATGACGCCAGTCGGCCTGCGACATTCCACTGGTGACACGCTCCGCCTCGCAGCGGATTTGTTCCAACTCTGGAGACACACTCCACCCCACAGAACGAGAGCGAGTTTGAAAACCCGGCCTACTAGTCGATGTAGTATGAACCAGAATCGCCGATTTTACTCAGGCGGCGTCGAAATGCTGCAGCACTTTTGCAGCAAGTTGCAGATCTACGGTGGAGAACTGCACTTCCCGATGACCGATGCCAGTCACGTAGCAGCGCCAAACCGACGCGGAAGTATATTCCTATTTCGCCTGGGCCTCGCTGCGCGCCTTCAGGTAAACATCCACGTTGATCTTATCCACCAGTGAGACACCTGTATCCACGAGGGCAGGCACGGGCGAGAACGAGTCCCACAAGTAGTCCTTCTTGAGGTCGATCGGGTAGTGATGAATGTCGTCCAGGCACTTCAGCCCGTAATAGGCCATGGTGTAAGGCTTCTGAGCAATGGTGGCATCGATGGTTCCGCTCTTGATGAGATCCAGAGTCGCCTCATCAACATCCATCGCCATGACGAGACGATCCGTGGCATTCTGCCGTTTCAGGGCTTCCGCTACATCTTTTCCCGCTGATGCTTCCAGGCAGATGAAGGCATCGATCCTTTCGCCGCCCTTGTCGCTCAGGTAGTGCATGGTGCGATCAAACGCATTGCCCGCGTCGCCCTTAATGTTGAACTCTTCGACGACCTTAATCCCGGAGTGCTCCGAAAAGACGTCTTTGTAACCCTTGAGTCGTTGATCAAGGTTCGGCTGCGGCATAGTGTAGAACACTACGTTGCCTTTGCCGTGCAATTTTTCTACAACATGCTGTCCGCCCATGCGTCCAGCCTGCAGATTGTTGGTGCCGATAAAATACAGCCGCTTACTGTCAGGGGCGTCGGAATCGATGGTGATGACAGGAATGCCGGCGTTCACTGCTTCGTCGATAGCGGGCTTCATCTGGGCGGCATCAGCGACGGAGACCAGGATACCTGCTGGCTTGAGGGCGACCGCACCGCGAAACTCCTGCACCTCGGCCTGTGGATCATACGTATCGGGCCCGCGAACGTCCGATTTGACGCCGTAAACAGCGGCGGCCTTTTCGAGCCCTGCGCGGGCTGTCTGCCAGTAGGGCAGCTTGGAGTTCACTGTGACGAGGATGTAACGCTCGGAGTTGTCATGACGCGAACAGCCCAGCAGGAAGGACAAGGAAATTGCTATGGCAGCCAGGAGCGTGCATTTAACAGGAGCCTTCATATTCGCCTCGCAGTACTGAGATGGCGCGCAGAATGCAACGGGCAGCGAAAGTCACGCGGCGCTGGAGCATCCTGCGCGTTCGAAGCGGGATTGTACCTCCGGGATCGCGTCTAGGGAAAGCTGAATTCCCTCGGGGTTGTGCCGGATACTCCTCAGGGCTCTGTTCCGTGCCCTAACTTGCTCCGCCGCTGGCCTCCGCGGCCTTCCTGCGGGTCGCAGTGCGGCCAATCATACAATGCTTCCTCCTAACCCACTTCACCGTTCTTACCGGTCGTTCCTCTGACCTGTACGCAGGTACAGAGGAGTACAGAGCCGGCTACTGGCCCGAACCGCTCCTCCAAGCCAGTAGCAACTGCCGTAGCGCCGCCGATGTAAGCCATACGGAGGTAGTTTGGCATGGCTCATCCGGGCGTCTCCAAGAAACAATTCCTATTGGCCGCTTGTCTGCTGGCCTCGTCCCTCACATTCGGTACTTCCTCGACGACAACTGCCGGAGGTCTTCCCGGCGGATACTACATGCAGCTTTACTCCACCGCGCTGCAAAGTTCCTTCGGGACTCCTCCTTACACCTACGCGGTTGTGAGCGGAGGTCTTCCACCGGGCGTCACCATGAACAGTGCCGGCAAGATCGCAGGCACCCCGAGCGACACCGGCACCTTCAGCTTCCAAGTCAAAGCCAGTGATTCCAGTAAACCATCCCGCGGCATGACGTTGGCTTACTCTCTCAGCATCCTCATTGGCCTCGATACCTATGGAGGTTTGACCGCAGCACACGCGACTAAGTCGGCCACGGGATACTTCCGTCTGGAGAGGCAAAGCGGCCGCTGGAAGCTGGTTTCGCCGCTAGGCAACAACTTCTACCTGCTGTCTGTCTTCAATGCAGACGAGAGCTTCCTCGAATCGTGGGTCATCCCGCAGCGTTATCACGGAGACGCCGAGTTGTGGGCGACCCATCGCGGCGAACGCATGCTGAGCTGGGGATTCAACACTCTGGGCGAGTACACCTGCTTTCGCGGGTTGCCGGTTGGAACCTGGGGCGCCAAGGATGGAAACTCCGTCAAGCTGCCGTTCATATTCTTCATGAGCGCAGCCGCCGACTCTTTGTTCCATCCTTCTGACATTGGAATCGCCGAGCCGATCAAACAGATTATCAACGGAATCCCATCCTCCACATACAACTGCAATAGCAACTATTGCGGCATGGGAGTGATGGACGTTTTCGATCCCAAATGGGCGCAGGCTTACGCCGGTGAAGTCGCGATGAATAAGAACATCTTCACCGGCGGATTCGCCACGATTCCATGGATAATCGGCATCACCACAGAAGACGCCGACTTCTTCTGGCCGCTGAAAGGAGCCAGCAGCGGCCCGTATCCTTACCCGAACACAGCGTGGTTTATTGCGGTGACGAACTTCCAGCAGTCCGGTTTCAAGGACCCTAAACTCTATTCCAAGTATGCCTGGGTTGCGTATCTGCAGCAGAAGTACGGAACCATCGCCAAACTCAATGCCGCTTGGGGCAGCAACTACACCACGTTTGGTGACAGCGGTGGGTTCGGCGGCGGCACTGGCGTCCTCGATGAAGACGGCCGGCACAAATGGATCGGCACCGATCCTTTCGGGCTCAAAGGCGAGACCGCTGCTTTGCAGGCGGACATGAACGCGTTTCTCTATCAGTATGTTTACCAGATGGAAAGCGTCGCCGTGAAAGCCATCCGCAGCTACGACAAAAACCACATGGTCTTTGCTCCGTCGGCATTGGGCGGCACAGCTGACATCGGCATCCGGCCACAAGTGCTGCAAGCGCTTGCCGATGCCGGTGTGGATGCGCTTGCCATCACTTACAATCCGCAGATACCGCAAAATGTCAGCATCATCACGCAAGCCTACGATCTGACCGGAAAGCCGACCATCACTTGGTACGGCGTCACAGCCAATCAGGATTCGTACTGGCACGGTTATCCCAGTTACGGCGCGGATTATCCTACGCAGGAAACTCGTGCGATGCACTACAACAGCGACCTGAACGTGCTGTACAACGCCAAGGCGACGAACGGCGACCACCCAATTCTGGGCATCGACTTCTGGTCTCTCACCGACAGCGGCAAGGGCGAATCCACCAATTGGGGGTTGATGTCGGACCGCGACAACGCCTATGACGGCAAGGCCGCAATTGTTGCTCGCGGAACCGACAAATGGGGATTTCCGACTGGCGGCGAGGACCTCAACTACGGCAACTTCCTGGACGAGGTGACACAGACGAACCTGAACGCGGTGAAACAATTTATCGTGGAGACGCATTGATCCACGACTGGCCCAGTTGTTGAAGCTTGACGACTGGCTTTGGGTGGCATGCTTGGGGGAGCTTGCCACCCGTTTTTGTTGCGAAAAGGAGGGGATTTGTGTGGGCGCAACGCCTTATGATTCCCTCCTGCACGCTCTTCGTAGAATCAATAGCTTAGGTAGAAAGCAACTCCTAAATAATAGAACCCAAGCGACTTACATGTAAGCTATAGAATAATAAGGACCTATGGGGCGAAAATCGCATGTTCTATCCCTAATTTTGTGTTAGTATGAAGTTATGAAGTCATGCTTGCATGTTAACATAAGACTCCATGATAGTACTTTCCGTCAGATTTGGAGGCGTTCAATGACCGTACTGAGAGTTTGTTACAAGCACGGCATCCGGTTCGATGAGGATTACTACGTCTCGAAACACGTGCCTCTCGCGGGAAGCGTCATGGCTCCGCATGGACTGAAGAGCGTCGAGCTGGTGAAGGTGGCGACGACTGCCGACGGATCGAAGCCTCCATACCAGGTGATCTTCTCCGCATACTTCGAATCGGTAGCAGGCCTGCAGAACGCGATGCAGAGTCCGCAAATAGGCCAGGTTTTGGGCGACATCCAGAACTTCTACGACGGTATGCCGGACATCCTCATCGGCGAAGTGGTAGCCCTGCCTTCATGAACGAAACTGCGCTACCCTTGTAGCAATGGGTGCCCGCATATTCTTTATTGCGATTGCGCTCGGCCTCGTAGGAGCGGCCGGGTGGGCCTATCACCACGATGAGGCGCTGCGCAAGAACTCCGCCCAGGTCAACCTGGGCGACCCCGACGAGATGGTGCGCGAGCTGCTCGGCAATCCCACCAGCGAGGGGCCCTGCGGCTCGCTGACCCCCGTCCCGACTGGCTGCTCGGACGAGTACGTCTACCGCTACTGGTACTCGATCTTCCAACCGCAGTACGAGGTGGTGTGGTTCGACCACGGGGGCAAGGTGCTGGGCGAGCAGCACGTCCGGGCGCCGTGAAGCGGGGGCTCGGGGCGGGAGCCTTAGAGTTAGTGCGGACCGTCGAGAATTTCACGTGCCGGATCACGGCCCGCGAAGAGAGCCATTCCTTACTCATGATAAGACGTAAGCCATGAGTTGCTGCTGCGCTGGCCATCGAACATAAGGGAACACTGGTGACCAGCGATTCGAATTTTCGCCGGCTCGGTCACAGCTACCCAATCGTCTGGCTGAAGGTTTAATGTTTTGCTGGTAGCCTTGTTTGTGGATGTCATATGGAAACCCTCTATTACTCTCGCATGAGTTCGCCTGTGGGCCCGCTGCTTATCGGAATGTCGGAAAGGGCCCTGGTGGCGCTGGAATTCGATCGCGGACTGCCGAAGAAGATTGGCAGCCGAACGGTTGCTTGGGAAGAGTCAGAATCGCGGACGCGCTACGCGCGGCAGCAACTGGAAGAATACTTCTCCGGCAAACGCCGCGACTTTGAGCTGGCGCTCGACCTGCGTGGAACCGACTTCCAGAAGCGCTGCTGGAATGAGCTGCTGCGCATTCCCTATGGCGAAACGCGCTCGTATGCGGAGATCGCGCACGCGGTGGGTAGTCCGAGGAGCTTTCGCGCCGTTGGGCAGGCCAACCACTACAATCCCATCGCGATCATTGTCCCTTGCCATCGGGTGCTGGCATCCGGCTGCTATCTAGGTGGATATGGCGGCGGACTTCCGGTCAAAGCCTGGTTGCTGCGGTTGGAAGGGGCGGCGTTCCGCGAGAGCGCGGCGGCCCCAGCGGCAGCCGAACAATTACAAGCTGTCTCGTAAATGCGAACGAACAGCAGGTTCCTCGACTCGCCCGCCAAGTCACCCCAACGAGTGCGAAACCGGTAATCGTCGGGGACCCCGACAAAGCCGGGGTGGCTCCGCTCGGGATGACAGTTTAGAGGTTAGTGGCATACGCAATTTCGGGAGTCGCCTTCAGCAGCGTGCGCGTGTAGGGATGCTGTGGCACTGTGGTGATCTGCTCGGTTGACCCCACCTCGACCAACTCGCCCTGTTGCATGACGGCGATACGGTTCGCCAGATAGCGAACGATCGGCATGGAATGCGAAATGAACAGGTAGGTCAGTGAAAACTCGCGCTGGAGCCGCTTCAGCAGGTTGACGATCTGCGAGCCCACGCTGACATCCAGCGCCGAAACCGGCTCGTCGGCGACGATGAAGCGTGGTCGCAAGATCAGCGCGCGCGCAATGCCGATGCGCTGGCGCTGGCCGCCACTGAATTCGTGCGGGAAGCGGGGCAGGGCCGACGCGTCGAGTCCGACGGCGTGCAGCACTTCGGCGACACGCTGACGGCGGCCATTTCGGCTGTCGCTGCCGTGGACGGCCATCGGCTCGCAGACAATCTGTTCGACGGTCATTCGCGGATCCAGCGAGCCAAACGGGTCCTGGAAGATGATCTGCATGTCACGGCGCAGGCGGCGCAACTCCGCTCCGCCCGCCCGCAGGACATCGTGGCCGTCGAAAAGTACCTCGCCGGAGTCAGGCTCGACGAGGCGCAGCAGCATCCGCCCCAGGGTGCTCTTACCGGAGCCCGATTCGCCCACCAGGCCCAGCGTTTCTCCGGTGTCGATCGCCAGCGAGACGTCGCTTACCGCACGCACATGGCCTGAGGAACGCGTCCCGAAGGCGGATTGGCCAGAGGAAAAAGTCTTGGTCAGACGCCGCGCTTCGACGAGAGGCATACTGGCGATGGTAACAAATGCTCTTTTGCCCCAAAGAGACACAGAGAACAGAGAGCTGCACTAATTCTTAAACTGATCTAGGTGTCCATTCTTTGAAATGACCGAATCCCGCTCTGGGCGCGGTTTTCACCCGGATGTTCACAACGGAGGCCTGTGTTCTTACGCTTTTGCGCAGCGAGTCTAGCTTCGCGAACGCAGGAAAATCGCGGGGCAAATGGATCCCTGCAAAAATCGAGATTGCGGTTGCACAAAATTTCGGCACCCACTTGTGGACGAGCTGCACTCGATTGAAACTAAACGAGATAAAGTGGCGAAAAAAGAGTTGACTTACAAACTGGCTGCCGGTAGAAACACACTCGTTCTTTGACAGTTTTTCAGGTTTTCCCAGTTGGCGGTAAGTCCGGGGCTGAAGCGAGTTCACTGCTCCGCGCCCGCGGCGCAAGGCAGCAGAGGGACGGCGACGGTCAATAGCGAGCTGCTGGTTGAGGGGAACAAGAGACCAGTCAAAGGCAAGTCGGAATCCCGAGGCGTTGAACGGTCATTCCGATTAGTGGTGAGCCCGGAGTCCAAGCTGAGATCGTACGCTGGATACGCAAGTATCAGCGGAAACAGGTCGGCGAGGGTCTAAAGCGAGCCGCTGGTCGAGAAGAATCGTACAACAAAGCTTCGGGATTCTTCATTTCCGGATCAAGCTTCCGCACCCCAGGCGGCCTTCGCTCCTTCTTCTGCGGAGTAAAATCGGTACAGCTATGGCCGACCTCTTTTCGCCCGCTCAGCCTAAAGCACAAGAGCGTAACTGGGCGCCGTTCATCGTTGGCCTGGTCGCGGTCGTCATCGTGCTTGCGCTCGTCGTCGCGGTCACCCGCAACAAGGGCCAGACCACAACGCAGCCTAATCCCTACGCCGCGAAGCTGCAGCTCTCCAGCCCAAAGATGAGCGCGGCCGAAAACTACGTCGGCGGCACCGTGACTTATCTCGACGTGAACATCACCAACACGGGCGACAGAGCGCTCGTCGGAGCGGCCATGAAGCTGGTATTCAAGAACTCCATGAACGAAGTGGTGCAGACCGAGACTTTGCCTCTACACGTGCTGGTGGAAAATCAGATGGGAGGCTACCCCGACCTGGTGGATCTGGCGCGCTTGCCCACCGGGCCGGGGCAGACCAGGACGGTCCGCATGACGCTGGAGCACATTTCCGCCGACTGGAACCAGAACTACCCCGAGATGGAGTTGAAGGACCTGCACCTGAAGCCGTAGTCAGAAGGTACTGCAATCCAGGACCGCTGCTAACCTGTTCTCATGCCAAAATTCAGAGCTGCTGTTCTTCTCCTTTTGTCTTCGGTTCTCTGGGCGCAAGAGAAACCTCCGGCCGCAGCCGCACCGCCCTCGGCGGCGCAGGCTCCCGCCGAAAAAGAACACACCGTCCTGGGGGTGCTGGAGATTACGCCGTTCAGCAGCAAGATCTTCCACAACACACGCATGCTACGGGTTTGGTTGCCGGCCAATTACGGTTCGCCGCGCAACGCACATCGAAGCTATCCAGTGCTCTACATGCAGGATGCGCAGAACCTTTTCGACGATGCGACCAGCAACGCCGGTGAGTGGCATGTGGACGAGACGGTGGACCACCTGGTCGGCAGCTTCAAGATTCCGCCCATGATCGTGGTGGGCATCGACCATGCCGGAGAAAAGCGCGCTTCCGAATATCTGCCCTACTATGACCCTCATAACAAACAATACGACACGCCCAACGAGAAAGACCTGCGCGGTAAAGACTATGAGACGTTCCTGCTCACCGAAGTGATGCCGTTCGTCGAGAAGAAGTATCGCGTTTCGCGCGGCGCTGCGAACACCGGAATTGGCGGGTCGTCGTATGGCGGCGTCATCAGCCTTTACACGGTGTTGCAGCATCCGGGGATCTTTGGACACGTGCTAATCGAGAGCCCGATGCTTGGCGTGGGCAATGGACAATTGTTGAAGGATGCGGAAACAGCACGGCAGCTTCCGCAGAACATGTTCCTTGCCATGGGTACAAACGAGACACATGACCCCGATGGCAACGCGCAACTCGTCAAGAGTGTGGAAGAATTGCAGACCATCCTGCGCAAGAAAGGAATGGGGCCGGACCGGCTGAAAGTCGTGGTGGAGGAAGGTGCGGCCCACAACGAAGGGGCATGGTCGCGACGGCTGCCGGAGGCGCTGATTTTCCTCTATGGGCACTGAATTCCGATGTCACCAAATTGTTACGGGACGAAAGGACGCGTTTTCAGGATGAACCGCACATCCCGTAGTTGACGAACGAGCTACTGCTTGCCCGCTTTGGCTCCAATCGGAGTATCATTCATGGAACCGCTGGCTGGCCGAAGCCTTTCCGGGAGAAGCTATATGGTACGCAAACTACTCGCAACTTTGAGTGTGCTGATCCTTGCGTCAACACTTCCGTCCGCCGCCAAAACCCGTGGCCCTTCGACGCCGGAAGAGCGTGCACAAGCCCTCGATTATGCGCAAAGCTTGGAACAGCACCCGCTTGCCAAAGACAGCCTTGAGAAGCGCATGTGGCTGACCGAATGGATCGTGGAGGTGCCCGATTTCACGGTCAACCTCTGCTGCAAAGAACTAAGAGTCCTGGAGTCGCTCGACAAAGTGAACGACACCTATTCTAATCAGTTGCGGATGCAGGCGGTTTATTCGCAGGCGGCGTTTCAGTTGCAACATCCCGAGGAAAAGAACACAGCCACGATTCAGGCCGCCGGACTGGCAGGTACCTTGCGCGCGTATCGCGCCATCCAGCAGTTCGATCCGACGGCGAAGTACCCGCTTCTCGACAACTTGATGTCCCTGGAGAAAAAGGGCAAGCTGCAAAGGTACGTTGAAAAACGGAACAAGTGCAGCAAGAGTTAGCAGCAGAGAGTCCCATCTCGTGGAGGGCGCGCCCGTCGCGCCCTTTTGTTATCTGTGCTGCTGTGGTCACAGGCTAGAATGACGGGCATGAAATACGACTTCATTGCCATCCCGCAGCAGGACGTCCCGCACGCCAGCAATCCGCTCTTCCAGCACTTGCTCGATACCTACGCCAGCGAAACCGACAAAGTCATCTCCGTCTGGCGCTGTTTCGCGCAGGAGGACATGGACTTCCGGCCGCATCCGAAGTCGTCAGCCGTCGCCGAAATCCTGAAACACCAGTTGCTCTCGGAGCGCAGGTTCTTTGGGGAATTCGTCGGCACGCCCGAGCCGCCAGCAAGCGATGTGCTGCCGACGGCGCCGGAGCTAAGCGGATACATCCGACGCATGGAAGAACTGGCGCGACCGCGGCTCGCTTTCTTCGCTATTCAACCGCCGGAGTGGTGGCTGCAGGATGTACCGTTCTTTGGGCTGACGCGGCAACGCATCTGGGTTTTCTGGCGTCGCGTGCTGCACACCTGCCATCACCGCACGCAGCTCACAGTGTATCTGCGGCTGCTGAACAAATCTGTCCCCTCGGTGTACGGGCCGACATCAGACCAGAGTTGGGAAGGCGCCGATCCGACCACGTCAATCGAGGCGGCGGGGCGAAAGTAACAAGCTTCGACCCTTAGAATTTCTCCTTGAGCCGCTGATAGGTCGTCTCCAGCAGTTCCGGCAGAACGCGGGCCTCACCGATGACGGTCATGAAGTTCGAATCTGCGACCCAGCGCGGCAGAACATGCATGTGGATGTGGCCAGCAACGCCCGCGCCGGCAGCCTTGCCGACGTTCATTCCAAGATTCACCCCATCCGATTCATAAACCTCATACAGCGCAGTCTCCAAACGCTGCACCAACTCCATCATCTCGCTGGCCGCCGCTGTGGACAGCTTGCGCAGTTGATCCAGATGCTCGTAGGGCACAATCATGGAATGTCCGGAGGTGTACGGATAAGCGTTCAGAATGACGAAGTTGTGCCTGGCGCGATGGACAATCAGTGCTTTGTGGTCATCGCGGATGCGTTGCAGCTCACAGAAGATGCAAACCGATGCCTTACCGGCAGTGGCGAGATAGGTGTAGCGCCAGGGAGTCCAGAGATAATCCATAAGAGGGCAGAGTACCAGACGGGGTGGTTCTCCCCAAGAGTCGCCCTGCCCTTGTCACATCAAGTGGTGACACAACTCACATGACAGATGGCCCAAGAAGCGAGCGAAAGCCAGCAAAACCAGGCCAACATTGCCCCTCGCGTTGTTTGACACTGTTCCTGAGCGGTTGTTATAGTCAAAGAGTTCCCTGTGAGCGCAGCCCGCTTCATAGGACCGGCCGCTGGGTTGTCCAAGTCCGCGTCGAGCGGGACATCATACCTGTCGATTCAAGCCAGCAGTCCGTTTATCCCAGGCTCTCTGCGCGTTCGCAAGCCGCGCGAGTGTGTGTACGCAACCAATGGCTCTTGACGAAATCACCAACGAAACCCCAACCACCCAAACCCAGTCTGCCGCGGCGGATGCCGCCGAACAGCCCAATCCCGGCCCAGCCTCTGTTTCTGCAACTCCTCCCGCCGAGGCAGCCCCAGTGGCTGTTCCGCGGTCAGAAAAAGAACCCAGCATGGAAGATTTTGCCACCGCCCTCGAGACATTCGAGCAAGAACAAGCCCAGACGGAAGCTGCCCTCAACGAGGAGCAGATCGTCACCGGCACAGTGCTGAAAGTCACGCCCCAGTATGTGGTCGTGGACATCGGCTACAAGTCGGAGGGCGTCGTTCCGGTCGCTGAGTTGCAGGACCACGAAGGCAACGTCCGTGTGCAACGCGGTGACGAAATCCCGGTGATGCGCCAACCCGGCCACACTGAGGAGGGCTACATCAACCTGTCCTATGACAAGGCGCAACGGCTGCGCGCATGGGACGAGATTGAAAAGGCCTTCAACGACAAGGCTCCCGTGAAGGCACGGGTCCTCGATCGCATCAAGGGCGGTTTGACGGTTGACATCCTTGGCGCGCGCGCGTTCCTGCCTGGCTCGCAGGTTGATCTGCGCCCGGTCCGCAACCTCGACGGGATGAAGGGCCAGGAGATCGAGGTCCGCATCATCAAGCTGAACAAGAAGCGCGGCAACGTGGTGGCCTCGCGCAAGCAACTGTTGGAAGAAGAACAAGCGGAGAAGCGCTCACACACTCTCGAGCAGTTGCACGAAGATGGCATCATCACCGGAACCGTGAAGAACCTCACCGACTACGGGGCCTTCGTGGATCTCGGTGGCCTTGACGGGCTGCTCCACATCACCGACATGTCCTGGGGACGCCTCACGCATCCCCGCGACCTGGTGCAGGTGGGCGACCAGATCCAGGTGAAGGTTCTGAAGTTCGATCGCGAGAAGCAGCGGGTTTCGCTGGGCTTCAAGCAGCTCACGCCCGATCCCTGGACTGGATGCGGCCGAGCGCTACCCGATTGGAGCGCATGTGCGCGGCCGGGTGATCAGCGTGACCGATTACGGTGCGTTCGTCGAGTTGGAGCAGGGCATCGAAGGCCTGGTACACGTCAGTGAAATGACGTGGTCCAAGCGGATGAAGCATCCTTCCAAGCTGGTCAATATTGGCGATCAGGTCGAAGCGGTGGTGCTGAACGTTAATCCCGGTGAACGCCGCATCAGTCTTGGCCTGAAGCAGTTGGAGTCAAATCCGTGGGAGAGCCTGCATGAGAAGTTCCCCGTGGGCGCGACTGTAGAAGGCAAAGTTCGCAACCTTACCGATTTTGGCGCTTTCATCGAAATCGAAGAGGGCATTGATGGACTGGTGCACGTCAGCAACCTGAGCTGGACCAAGCGCGTCAAGCATCCCTCGGAAGTGCTGAAGAAGGGCGACAAGGTCAAGGCCATCGTGCTTGCGATCGAGCCGGATCAGCGCCGTCTGTCGTTGGGGGTCAAGCAGCTTCAGCCCGATGTGTGGGACACCTTCTTCGATCAGCACCATGTAGGTGACGTCATCCACGGCAAGGTGCTGCGGCTGGCGAGTTTTGGGGCCTTCGTTGAAATCGCCGATGGTGTCGAAGGCCTGTGCCACAACTCCGAGGCGGCTGACGCCCACGGTGCGCCGGTCAAGCTTGAGCCCGGGCAGGAACACGACTTCAAGATCATCAAGATGAACCCGGCGGAAAAGAAAGTCGGGCTCAGCATTCGGGCGGTAGGCGAGAAAGAGGCCTCACGCACCGATGTGGAGGCCTACAAGGCTCCCGCCAGCTCGAGTTCCTCTGGAGCAGCCACAATTGGCGAGTTTATGTCGTGGAAGCGCGCCAGCAACGAAAACAACTGATAAGCTCGCATAAAGTTTGAAAAGGCCGCCAGCAATGGCGGCCTTTACCTTTGCGTAGGCACGGGCTCCTTGTTCACGTCGATTCGCAAATTGATGTGGGGCTGTGCGCGGTCATCGAACTGGCTCAAGACCTTGGTGTCGCTCTTCTTGCCGTTGCGCTGGGCGTAAATCTCATAGTCCACATTGTTTGAAAGCTCGGGAAAGCGAAATGCGCCGTCATTCTGGGCAATGTAGGTCCTAACCGTGAGGGTCTTGGTATTCTTCAGGTAAACGACGGCGTTTGGCACCGGCTGGTCGCTCTTATCGAGTACGCTGCCAGTAAGCGTACGTGTATTCGCGCGCGGACTCTTACGCTCTGGAGATGACGAGGAGTTGCCACCTAAAGGCAACGTGAGCTGGAACGCAAGGGAATTGAGCGAAATCAGCAAGATGACGCCAGCGCCAAGTGTTCGTCTCATGGCAACGCAGTCCTTTGCAACTAATTCTACTTGCTTAGGTGAATGCTGATGTCTTTTCGTTCGTTGTCGTCGATGTGAACGGTGACTTCGGGTTTCAGCTGGCCTCTGAGTGTCTTGATGTTGGCCTGCACGATGTAGTCTTGCGCCCCTACTGGCACCCGCTGCGCGAACTCTCCACGTCTGTCGGAAACCGTCTCCCACTTTGGTTTCTTGTCGGAGGCCCGGCGAATCGTGATAGGAACGCCGGCAACGGCCCGCGCATCAGGCCCCCAGACTGTGCCGTAGATCAGGGCATAATCCTTCTTGGCCGCCTGTTCAGCCGATGTCGAGGACTGAGGTCGAGGCGCGGCCTGTAACATTCCGCCTGCGGAAGAAAGTGAAAGCAGGAATGCGGCGGTGCGGGACACTACAAAGTTCGCGCTGATATGTCTCACCCTAATATCCACCCTCCTCCTCTTCTTCCTCCTCCTCTTCCTCTTCTTCCTCTTCCTCGACGCGGGTCAACTCCAGAGGCTCGACGGCCACGACTTCGAAGTCGGTGCCACACTCCGGGCAGGAGACAATCTCCCCCTCGTCAACCTCATCCTCTTCGATATCCAGATCGCCTTCACATTCAGGACAAATGATCACAATAATTGCCTCCGTTTCCTCGTCTGGAGAATTACAGCACGCTACCTCTGCATTTATATTTAGAATCTCCGGGCAGCAGCGTCAAGTGATAGACGCTCAAGCCTGCACAATGGTTCGCGGAGTTTCGATGCTCATCGCCAAAATACTCTTGCACGGAATCGCGGTTTTGATGTTGGCTATACCCTTTGCGGTTGCTTTATTTTCTCAACAATCGGCAGGCTTCCCACCTGCGACTCCCGATCCTCAAATCGTCGCTGTTCTCCGCGATGTCTCTCCGAAACGAATTCAGCAGACCATCGAGAAACTGGTCAGCTTCGGCACGCGGCAGACGCTCTCGTCGGACATGCCTGCTTCAGGCGGTAACGGAGCAAGCGCTGCTGCTGCGTGGATACAAGGCGAGTTCGAACGCTACTCCAAAGAGTGTGGGGGCTGCCTGGAGGTCAAGACCGACGAGTTCATTCAGGAGCCTGCGCCGCGCGTGCCGAAGCCCACAAAAATCACCAATGTTTATGCGGTGCTGCGCGGCGCCGACCCCGCCAATGCCGGCCGGATCGTCCTGGTGACCGGACACTACGACTCGCGCAACAGCGATGCCAATGATGCAACGGCGCCCGCGCCCGGCGCCAATGATGACGGCAGCGGCACGGCCGTCAGCCTGGAATGTGCCCGGGTGCTCAGCAAGCATCGTTTTCCCGCCACCATCATCTTTCTCACCGTGGCCGGCGAAGAGCAGGGACTTTTCGGCAGCGCCCATTTCGCCAAAATGGCGAGGGCTCAGGGCTGGAACATTGAGGCCGTGTTGAATAACGACATTGTAGGCGGCGACCGCACCCCGGGCGACACCCTGCGCGATCCCCACGTGGTACGTGTGTTCTCTGAGGGCATTCCTGCGACCGCCGACGAGAAGCAGCTTAAGACGATCCGAGCGCTGGGAGGAGAGAACGACGGTCCATCGCGGCAGCTGGCCCGCTACATAGCGTCTGTCTCCAAGGAATATCTCCCTGCCGCGACGATCGAGCCGCTGATTGTCTTCCGGCGAGATCGCTATTTGCGCGGTGGCGATCATTTCTCCTTCAACGAGCAGGGGTACGCGGCCGTGCGATTTACAGAGTTTCGCGAGAATTACAACCACCAGCATCAGAATGTTCGCATCGAGAACAGCATCGAATACGGTGATCTGCCGAAGTTTGTGGACTACGATTACACGGCGAACGTGGCGCGGCTGAATGCAGCCACGCTGGCTTCGCTGGCCTCGGCGCCGGCGCCACCGGCCAACGTGCGCCTATTGACGAAAGAGTTGCAAAACGATTCCACTCTAGTGTGGGAACCATCGCCCGGCAGTTTGGCGACCGGCTACGAGGTGTTATGGCGCGACACGGCAGCGCCTGACTGGCAGCATGCGCAGGCTGTCAGCAACGCTACGCGAGCTACGATGCCGCTCTCGAAGGACAACGTAGTGTTCGCCGTACGTGCCATCGATGCCAAAGGGCATCGCAGTCTGGCTGTGGTGCCCATACCGGAACGGTAGGACAGCTTTGGGTAGAGCGGACCTTCAGGTGCGCGCCGAGCCCCTCGAAAAATATGGAGAGGTTTCAGCCTCAGAGGCGGGAACAACGGAGTAAGTAATGCGACGCGGCCCAACCATGACGATAAGTTTCCCGCCGTTCACGCCAGCCGTGAAGCAGCTGATGATCGCGAACGGCGCAATCTTCCTGCTGTTTGCCTTGCTGGGAGCGTTCGCGCCCAACATGGCAGCTATGGGCGAATCTCTTTTCCAGCTCCGAGGCATCGCCGTCATTCATGGATGGGTGTGGCAGCTCGTAACCTACGGCTTCCTCCACGCGGGTCTGTTGCACATACTGTTCAACCTGCTGGCGCTCTGGATGTTCGGCGCGCAGCTCGAGATGGACTGGGGCTACAGCCTGTTCATGCAGTTTTACTTCTTCTGCCTGATTGGGGCGGCGCTGGTGACAGTCGCAGTCTCCTTCACTGGGCTGCTCGGCGTCAGTCCGTACACCGCGACGGTCGGCGCTTCCGGCGGCATCTATGGACTGCTGCTCGCCTTCGGCATCCTGCACGGCGACTCGGAAGTCATGATTTTTCCGCTGCCGTTTCTCATCAAAGCGAAGTACTTCGTTATGGGTATCATCGCCATTGCGCTGTACGGGGCGCTGGCATCCTCGCACGGCGGAGGACAATCCATCGCCTATATGGCCCACCTTGGCGGCGCGCTCTTCGGATATATCTGGCTGAAGTTCGTGCCCCGGCGCGGCTTTGGCTACGCCAGCTCAGAACGGTTGTTCGGCGTCCGCAACGCCTACTATCGCTGGAAGCGCAAGCGCGCTGCGCGCAAGTTCGAGGTCTATATGCGCAAACACGACCGCAGCGATTACCGCCACGAGGACTACTTCGACGAGTCCGGCAACTTTCGCGATCCCAGCGCGCGCGAACCGCGTAAGAAAAACGGCGACTCCCGCGGCCCGTGGGTGAACTGAGCAGTTGTCAGCAGCCAGTTGTCAGAAGCCTATACCGCGGTGCAGGTTCTAGCCTGACCACTGCTTCAGCTTTCGAACACTTCCTCGAGGTTTTCGTAAACGATGGGGATGGTGCACAACTCGGGAAGCTTCAGCCAATAGCGATGCACCTCGGGGTCTGCCTGGGCTTCGGCGCGCATCTCGGGCGAGATCCAGCGGCGTAGATGCAGGAAGCGGCCGGGCTGCGCCGAGTCGCGATGTAGGGAATCCCGGCAGTAGCCCTTCGCGTTTACCAGGGTGTACAACTCGCGCAGTGTGGCCAGCAGCTCTTCTTCTTTGCCGGGCAGCGCTTCCAGGATTGCCATCGACAGGATCTCGTCAGCCATTTTTCCTTCGCCTCTTAACTGGACATTCATGTTTGGTCATTTCGGTTGGTCCTGCCCTGCTGTAATCAGCCGCATGAAATTGGTCGCTCCAGAGGTGCTGGTCGTTCCAGCGATCAGCCCGAAAACATCACCGGTAGAAAGCACCTCCATGCGCAGCAGTTCCTGCTCGGCGAATTCGGCCATCTGGGCGGCGGAAAGCTCCGCCGGACAACGCAGCGGTGTCACTCCCCAGAGCAGGTTCATGCGGTTACAAACGTTGTCGAAGCGGGTGAAGGCATAAATGTCGGCAGCCGGACGGTACTTCGACAGCGTACGCGCGGTGCTTGCAGTTTCCGTGAAAACGGCAATGGCGCGAATGTTGAGATCGCCCGCAGCGTGGGCCATCGACTCGCAGATGGTTTCCGTGATCGACAGATACCGCGCCTGGCGATGCTCCGGCCGCAAAAGTTGAAACGGATGCGCTTCCGCCTCGGTCACGATGCGCGCCATCATCGACACCGCTTCACGGGGATATTTTCCGACTGCGCTCTCACCCGAAAGCATGACCGCGTCGGTCCCATCGAAGATGGCGTTGGCCACGTCGCTGGCCTCAGCCCGCGTCGGTCGCGGGTTCTCGGTCATGGATTCAAGCATCTGCGTCGCTGTAATGACCGGCTTGCGGAAGTCCAGTGCGCGGCGGATCACCTGCTTCTGGATGAGCGGCACCTTTTCGGGCGCCACCTCGACGCCAAGATCGCCGCGCGCCACCATCACGCCGTTGGCGACCTCGAGAATTGAGTCGAGATTGTCGATGGCCTGTGGCTTCTCCAGCTTGGCGATCAGTGGTGCGGTCCCGCCACGCGAGGAGATGGCACGCCGCGCTCGCACGACATCATCGGCCGTACGTACGAACGAGATCGCGATAAGATCCACGCCGTGTATCAGGCCGAAGTCGAGATCTTCTTCGTCCTTGGCCGTAAGCGACGGGATGCTGACATTCGTGCCCGGCAGATTGATACCCTGGTGCTCACCCAGCATGCCGCCGTTCAGCACCTCACAGATGACATCGTTTCCCGAGATTCTGCTGACCACCAATTCGACGCGTCCGTCAGAGAGGAGAATGTGTTCGCCAGGCCTTACGTCGCGCGCCAGTTCCTGGTAGGTGGTCGAGATGATCTCGGATGTGCCCGGCACGTCTTGCGGAGTGATGGTGACGGTCTGCCCCGTTTTCAGGGCGACGGCTATGCGGTCCTGCAGGCGGCCGGTCCT
This sequence comes from uncultured Acidobacteriaceae bacterium, assembly GCA_963703645.1. Taxonomy (GTDB): domain Bacteria; phylum Acidobacteriota; class Terriglobia; order Terriglobales; family Acidobacteriaceae; genus Bog-257. Next base: position 65,232 of record CAVPFD010000027.1, on the reverse strand, counting down.
GATTTTCGGACCCTGCAAGTCCTGGAGAATGCAGATCGTACGCCCGAGTTCTGCAGCCACCTTGCGCAGCCGGCGAATCACGCGTGCGTGGTCCTGGTGTGAGCCATGGGAGAAGTTAAGCCGGGCAACGTCCATCCCGCACAACATAAGCTCACGCATCATCTCCTCGGTATCACTGGCGGGGCCGATGGTGCAGACGATCTTGGCTCGCCGGCCAAGGGGGGCCGCGGTGTCAATCAACTCGTTCCGGTCTTGGATGTCGTTGTCCATGTCTAACAACATTGATCACAGCGTGTGCACCCTCTTGGGTTCAGGACTGAGGTCGGAATGTGCCCCGAAGAGGAATCGCGGGTAGCGCAGCGCATTGAATTCCGCACCGATCAGCACCACCATCGAGACTATGTACAACCAGATGAGGATTGCGATCGCGGTGGCAACTGAGCCGTAAATGACGTCGTAATTGGCGAAGTGGCGCAGATAGAAACCAAACACCAACGTGGAGGCAAACCAAAGAGCCGTGGCCAGCGACGCCCCCGGTAGCACACGATGCCACGGCTGCGTGCGCGGCACGCCGTGATGGTAGATAAGCCCAATGACAGCAATGCTGGTGAGCGCAGCGATGATCCATCGCAACGCCGTCCACAGTCCCAGCACGTACGGTCCAAGCTCGTGTCCGACGTGGTACACAATCCAGGTTTCGATCTGGTTGCCGAAGACCAGCAGGAAGGAAGCAAAAACCATCGGGATACCGGCCAGCACCACGAGCAGGAAAGCAATCATTCGCTCCTTGATCAGCCCCCAGATCTTCGGCATCTGATACGCGTTGCGGAAGCCTTCCATCCAGGAGATCATCACGCCCGACCCCGTCCACAGAGTGATCACCGCGATGGTGATGAGAAACCTTATGCTCGCCGGCTTGGTGCTGCTGAAGTATTGCAGCACAGCCGTGCGCGTGCCTTCGGGCAGAATTCGTCCTAAAGCATGGCCGATCTCACGAACGAACGACGCTGTGGTTTGCGACTCCGACAGCACCGATGCCACCAGAAGCACGGCCGGGAACAGCGTGAAGATGGCAGAGAAAGCTGCACCTTTGGCCACGGCAAAGGCGTCATGCTGGAAAGCCCTCCACAAGGCCATGCGAAAATGTTCGAAAAACCGCAGCATAAAAGGAAAAGGCAGCGCGCAAGCGCAGTGTACACAGCCTAGTAAGAAGGGGCGACTGGAATCGTCGCCCCTTGTTTGATAGTTAGCTGTCAAACGCCGGCGTGCACCGAACACAAACGTTATTCGGCCAACAGTTCCTCGCCTTCGTTTTCGCCTTCACGGCGAAGCAGTTCAAGCGCGCGTTCGGCTTCCTCGTAGGCGGCCGTGACCTCCTCCTGCACTTTGGCAGCGGCTTCCTCCATCTCCTGCGAAAGCCGGACATTGCGGTAATACTCCATGCCGGTTCCCGCGGGAATGAGACGGCCTACGATGACGTTTTCCTTTAGACCGCGTAGGTGGTCCACGGCGCCCTGAATCGAGGCTTCGGTGAGCACGCGCGTAGTCTCCTGGAACGATGCCGCAGAGATGAACGAATCGGTCGAGAGCGACGCCTTGGTAATACCAAGCAGCAGCGGACGGCCGGTGGCCGGCTTGCCGCCGTTGGCAATCGCCTTTTCGTTCTCTTCGCGGAAGCGGAACTTATCTACCTGCTGTTCGAGCAGGAACGACGTATCGCCCACGTCTTCTACCTTGACCCAGCGCATCATCTGGCGAACGATCACCTCAATGTGCTTATCGCTAATGTTAACGCCCTGGAGCCGGTAAACTTCCTGGATTTCATTCACCAGGTAAGACTGCAGCTCTTTCTCGCCCAGCACGGCAAGGATGTCGTGGGGGTTGAGCGGGCCATCCATTAAAGGTTCGCCGGCGCGAATACGCTCGCCTTCCTGCACGTTAATGTGAACGCCGCGGGGCACCTGGTATTCCTTCTCAGTGCCGTTGTCGGCCACGACGTAGATCTTGCGCTGTCCCTTGCTCACGTCGCCGAACTTCACCAGGCCATCGATCTCGCTGATGACCGCGGTTTCGCGCGGCTTGCGGGCTTCGAACAATTCGACCACACGCGGCAGACCGCCCGTGATGTCCTTGGTCTTGGTGGTTTCGCGCGGGATCTTGGCCAGCACGTCGCCCGGGGTCACGGCGTCGCCGTCCTGCACCATCAGGTGAGCACGCGAAGGCATCAAGTAGCGCTTGCTGCTCTTGCCACCTTTGATGACAATCGTCGGCTGACGCTTTTCGTCCGGTGAATCGATGACTACGTGACGCGAGAGTCCCGTGACTTCGTCCACCTCTTCGTGCAGCGTCAGGCCTTCCTGCAGGTCCTTGAACTGCACCGTTCCCCCGATTTCGGTGAGGATGGCGAAGGTGTACGGATCCCACTCGACCAGCACCTCGCCCAGCGAGACCTGCTGACCATCTTCGACCTTGACTTTGGCGCCATACACAACTGCATAGCGCTCCTTCTCGCGGCCCTTCTCATCCACGATGGCGATGGATCCGTTACGGTTCATCACCACCAGATGCCCTTCCTTTGCCCGCACAGTCACCAGGTTGATGAAGCGCACCATGCCGTTGTTCTTGGCATCGAGGCGCGACTGCTCGCTGACTCGCGAAGCCGTGCCACCGATGTGGAAAGTACGCATGGTGAGCTGCGTTCCCGGCTCGCCGATGGACTGAGCTGCGATGACGCCCGTGGCCTCGCCCAGCTCAACCAGACGGCCCGTAGCCAGGTTGCGGCCGTAGCACATCACGCAAACGCCACGCTTCGACTCGCAAGTGAGCACTGAGCGAATCTTAACCCGCTCGATACCCGCGGCCTGCACCGCGCCCGCCAGGTCTTCGGTAACCTCCTGGTTGATGTCAACGATGACGCTGCCTTCGTAGTCTTTGATCTTCTCCAACGAAACGCGGCCAACGATGCGATCGCGCAGCGGCTCGATGATCTCGCCCGACTCCACGATGGAGGTGACGTAGATGCCATCGACCGTGCCACAATCGTATTCGCTGATAATGACGTCCTGTGCCACGTCCACCAGGCGGCGGGTGAGGTAGCCCGAATCTGCCGTCTTGAGTGCGGTATCGGCCAGACCCTTACGCGCGCCGTGCGTGGAGACAAAGTACTCCAGCACCGTCAATCCCTCGCGGAAGTTGGCGGTGATCGGCGTCTCGATGATCTCGCCCGAAGGCTTGGCCATCAATCCGCGCATGCCGGAGAGCTGGCGAATCTGCTGCTTCGAACCACGAGCGCCGGAGTCGGCCATGATGTAAATCGGATTGATCTCACCGGCCTTGTCCATCTGCTGCATGTTGCCGAACATCTCATCGGCCACCTTTTCGGTGATTGCCGACCAGATTTCGACCACCTTGTTGTAGCGTTCGCCGTTCGTGATGGCGCCGTCCAGGTACTGCTGCTGCACAGCGATGACTTGCTTCTCAGCGTCACGTACCAGCCCCTGTTTGCCCGGCGGAATGACCATGTCGTCGATTCCGATGGAAAGACCTGCCTTGGTCGCATACGTGAAGCCGAGCTGCTTGATGCCGTCCAGCATCCGCACTGTGGTTTCCAGACCAAAGCGCAGGTAGCAGTAATTCACCAGCTGCCCGACGCCTTTCTTCTTGAGCAGGCCGTTGATGTACGGCATTTCCGCGGCCCCGCGCTTCAGGTGGTCGTTCATGATGGCTCGGCCCACGGTCGTCGAAATGTACTGCCGCTCAAAGTTGGTCGGCTCGGTGTGGATGACGTCCTGATCGTCATACGCTGTGGTGAGATCAATCACCTCGCCCGAGTAGCGCAGCCGAATGGGCGTGAGGGTTTCCACTTCGCCCGCCTCTTTCGCCAGCAGCACTTCGTCGATGTTGGCGAACGCGCGGCCCTCACCCTTGGCGCCGGGCTTGGCCTTCGTCAGGTAGTAAATGCCCAGCACCATGTCCTGAGTCGGAACAGTGATTGGCTGCCCGGATGCGGGAGACAAAATGTTGTGTGATGCCAGCATCAACACACTGGCTTCCACCTGCGCTTCCGGCGACAGGGGAATGTGTACCGCCATCTGGTCGCCGTCGAAATCGGCATTGAACGCCGTACAGACGAGCGGGTGAATCTTGATTGCCTTGCCTTCCACCAACACTGGCTCGAAGGCTTGAATGCCCAGACGGTGAAGGGTTGGCGCGCGGTTCAGCAGCACGGGATGGTCCTTGATGACCTCTTCCAGAATGTCCCAAACGATCGGCTCCTGCGCTTCCACCATTTCCTTGGCCTGCTTGATGGTGGTGCAGTGCCCCGTCTGCTCCAGCCGGTGATAGATGAACGGCTTGAACAGTTCCAGCGCCATCTTCTTGGGCAGGCCGCACTGATGCAGCTTGAGGTCGGGGCCGACTACGATCACCGAACGGCCCGAGTAATCTACGCGCTTGCCCAACAGGTTCTGGCGGAAGCGGCCCTGCTTGCCCTTGAGCGTGTCGGACAGCGACTTCAGCGGGCGGTTGTTGGCGCCACGCAGCACGCGGCCCCGGCGTCCGTTGTCGAACAGCGCGTCCACGGCCTCCTGCAACATGCGCTTTTCATTGCGCACGATCACTTCCGGCGCATGCAGGTCCATCAGCTTCTTCAACCGGTTATTGCGGTTGATAACCCGGCGATAAAGGTCGTTAAGGTCAGAGGTCGCGAAGCGTCCACCGTCGAGCGGAACCAAAGGGCGCAGTTCCGGAGGGATGACCGGAATTACGTCCAGGATCATCCAATTCGGCTTGTTGCCGCTCCGGCGGAATGCCTCCACTACCTTCAGACGTTTGGCATACTTCAAGCGCTTTTGCACCGAAGTTTCGCTGCGCATTTTTTCGCGCAGCTCGGTGGACAGAGTGTCCACATCAACGCGCTTCAGTAGCTCCTTGATGGCCTCAGCACCCATCATGGCTTTGAACCCGCCGGCACGATGCGCCTGATCGAGTTCGCGATACTTGGTTTCGTCCTTGATAACTTCGCGCTCTTTGACCGGAGCGTCCCCGGTTTCGACTACGACATAGGCCTCGAAGTAGAGCACGGACTCCAGTTCGCGGAGCGAGATGTCGAGGATGTGCCCGATGCGACTGGGCAGGCCCTTGAAGAACCATACATGCGAGCAGGGCGAGGCCAGTTCGATGTGACCCAGGCGCTCACGGCGCACCTTGGAAAGTGTTACTTCCACACCGCACTTGTCGCAGATCACGCCGCGGTGCTTCATGCGCTTGTACTTGCCGCACAAGCACTCCCAGTCGGTTACCGGGCCGAAGATGCGGGCGCAAAACAAGCCATCACGCTCCGGCTTGAAGGTGCGGTAGTTGATCGTCTCCGGTTTGGTGACCTCCCCGTGAGACCAGCTACGAATCTTCTCGGGCGAAGCCAGGCTGATGCGAATGGCGTCAAAATCGGCAATAGGATTTCCGAGGTCAAATGGACTCGAGCGGTACAAAATGTCCTCCTTCCCTGCGATGCCATTGGCGGACAGGCTGCAGGGACTTGCGGCCCATGCGCGGCCGCTGGCGGCTCCCGGTGATTCTTACTCTTTGGGTGCTGCCTCCTGCGGGAGCGATGGAGGCAGACCCCAATTTTCCGTAGCGATGGTTGGCCTAATCGGCCGCGACCGGAGCTGCCGCGAGCACCGGGCGTTCCCTGGTCTTAATCAGCTCCACATCGAGGCACAACGACTGCAATTCGCGAATAAGCACGTTAAATGATTCCGGCACGCCGGGCTCAATCGCCGCTTCGCCTTTGACGATGGCCTCGTAAATCTTGGTACGGCCGTAAACGTCATCGGACTTCGCGGTGAGCAACTCCTGCAGGATGTAGGCTGCGCCGTAGGCTTCCAGGGCCCAGACTTCCATTTCTCCGAAACGCTGACCGCCGAACTGCGCCTTGCCGCCCAGCGGTTGCTGGGTAATGAGCGAGTACGGGCCGATCGAACGCGCGTGGATCTTGTCATCCACCAGGTGCGAGAGCTTGAGCATGTAGATATAACCCACGGTCACCGGCTGCTCGAACTTCTCGCCTGTCATGCCGTCGTAGAGATACGCCTTGCCCGACTCCGGCAGGCTTCCCTGCACCAGGAGCGACTTGATCTCCGCTTCCTTGGAGCCGTCGAACACTGGTGAGCTGAAGTAGACAGCCTCCTTCATGCCGTCGGCCACGCGCGCCAGCGTTTCGTCGTCGAGGCTGGCGAACTCATCCACAAACGGGGTGTCCTTGAACATTGCCTTGAGCTCCCGGCGAACATGCTCCGCCTTCGAGTTCTCCTTCAGCAGTTCACCAATCTTTTGCCCCAGTTCGTACCCCGCCCAACCGAGGTGGGTTTCAAGGATCTGGCCCACGTTCATGCGGCTCGGCACGCCTAGAGGATTCAGGACGATCTCCACCGGAGTGCCATCTTCGAGGTAAGGCATGTCCTCTTCTGGCAGGATGCGCGCGATGACACCCTTGTTCCCGTGGCGTCCGGCCATCTTGTCCCCCACGCTCAACTTGCGCTTCATGGCGATGTACACCTTCACCAGCTTTATTACGCCCGGCGGAAGCTCATCGCCTTTCTGCAGCTTCTCGACTTTCTCGCGGACAATCTTGCGCAGAACGTCGATCTGGCGCGAGGTCATCTCCTCGATCTCGTCGATCTGCTCGTTAATGCGCGGGTCCTTGTCGGGGAACTTGATGCGCTTCAGGTTGCGTGTCGAGATCCGTTCGATGGTGTCGCGGTCGAGAATGACGCCCTTGGTCAGCAGGCGCTTGTTGGTGCGCTCGTCGTGCAGGTCGGCGAGAACTTCCTTGCCGCCCAGCAGCGCTTCGAGGCGCTTCAAACGTTCGTCGGTAAGAATTCGGATCTCATCCGCCAGGTTCTTCTCCAGTTTCGCGACCTGCTCGGATTCGATGAACTTCGCGCGTTCGTCTTTCTCCTGTCCCTTGCGGGAGAAGATCTTCACATCCACCACCGTGCCCTCGATGCCCGGAGGACAGGTGAGCGAAGCATCACGGACGTCACCCGCCTTCTCACCGAAGATGGCGCGCAACAGCTTTTCTTCCGGCGTAAGCTGGGTCTCGCCCTTGGGCGTGACCTTGCCCACCAGAATGTCGCCGGCCTTCACGGTCGCCCCGATGCGGATGATGCCGCTCTCGTCGAGATCGCGCAGCGCTGACTCGCTGACGTTCGGAATATCACGCGTGACCTCTTCCGGCCCCAGCTTGGTGTCGCGCGACTCGATCTCGAACTCCTCGATGTGGACGGAGGTGTAATAGTCCTCCTTCACCATTTTTTCGGAGACCAGGATGGCGTCCTCGAAGTTGTAGCCGCGCCATGGCATGAATGCCACCAGCACGTTGCGACCCAGTGCCAGTTCGCCCATATCCGTGCATGGACCGTCAGCGATGACCTGTCCCTTCGCCACTCGCTGGCCCTGTTTCACGATCGGACGCTGGTTGATGCAGGTGTTTTGGTTGGAACGCTTGAACTTGGTGAGCTGATAGATGTCGCTGCCCACCTCACGCGAGAGCTGCCCCGGATGATGCTCGCCCTCGACGCGTACGATGATCCGCTCGGAATCGACGGAATCGACCATGCCGCCGCGTCGAGCCAGTACAACCGCGCCGGAATCGCGCGCCGTAACGCCTTCCATCCCCGTGCCGACAATCGGCGCCTGTGCACGAAGCAACGGCACCGACTGGCGCTGCATGTTGGCACCCATCAGCGCGCGGTTGGCGTCGTCATGCTCCAGAAATGGTACCAGCGATGCAGCCACTGACACGAGTTGCTTTGGGCTTACGTCGATGTAGTCCACTTCGTCACGATTGACGAGGACGAAGTTGCCAGCCTTGCGGGCGTTAACCAGTTCCGCGACAATGCGGCCCTTGTCGTCGATCTCCGCGTTGGCCTGCGCGATGACATGGCGGTCTTCCTCCCACGCCGACAGGTAGAAGGAATAGGGTTCGAAGTCGATGGGTTTCTTCCGGCGCTCCTTCAAATCGGCGTTGGCCTTGAGGACCTCGGCCTTTTCGAGATGGTCGCCAACGCGATGGTCGCTATCCCCAGCGTTGACCACGCTGACGAAGTCGAGCACGCGTCCGTTCTTCACCTTGCGGTACGGCGACTCGATGAACCCATAGTCGTTGATGCGCGCGTAGCAGCTCAGCGACGAGATGAGGCCGATGTTGGGACCCTCCGGCGTCTCAATCGGGCAAATGCGGCCGTAGTGTGTCGGATGGAACGTCGCGAACCTCGAATCCCGCGCGCTCACGCGATAGACCGCCCGGTCCAAGTGCGGACAGGCGGCGCTTGTGCGTGATCTCTGAGAGCGGGTTGGTCTGGTCCATGAACTGAGACAACTGCGAGGAACCGAAGAACTCGCGGATGGCGGCCATCACCGGCTTGGCATTCACCAGGTCGTGCGGCATGGCCGTCGACATTTCCTGGTACACGCTCATCTTTTCCTTGATGGCGCGTTCCATGCGGACCAGGCCGATGCGGAACTGGTTCTCGAGCAACTCACCGACCGCGCGAACGCGGCGGTTGCCGAGGTGATCGATGTCGTCCACCGTGCCGATGTTCCTACGCAGCTTGAGCAGGTAGCGAATGGTTGCGTAAAAGTCATCCGGCTCCAGCGTACGGTTCTCGAGGTTGGTTGCGTCTTCGCTCTCGAACAGCTTGATGTTGAACTTCAACCTGCCTACGCGCGAGAAGTCATACTTTCGCGAGTCGAAAAACATGCCGTGAAACAGCGAAGTTGCGGTGTCGAGCGTCGGCGGATCGCCCGGGCGCAGCTTGCGGTAAATCTCGATCAGCGCTTCCTGCGGAGTTTTCACCGAATCGCGGCGAAGGGTGCCACTGATCACGGTGCCCACGTCATCGCGCTCAGGAAAGAACACGTGCAATTCGGCGACGCCGGCATCCATCATCTTCGACAGCTTTTCGGCGGTCAGCTCGGAATTCGCCTCCAGCAGCACCTCGCCGGTATTGGTGTCGACCACATCGGCAGCGACGAACGCTCCCTCCAGATCGCTTAGCTCAACCTCAATCTCGGACACTCGGTGCTTCTGAATGTCCTTCAGAACCGCAGCTGTGACCTTGCGGCCTGAGTGGACAATCTCTTCGCCACTCTTGGTAGCGATGCGGTGCGCCAGCTTCATGCCGAGCAGATTGGTTGGCCGATCGACTCCGGGCTCGAGAGTCCAGTACAACTTCTTGTCGTGAAGGGCGATGCGATCCACTGTGTAAAAGGTACGGAGAATGTCCTCATCCGAACGCAGACCAAGGGCCCGGAGGAAGATGCTTCCCAGGAACTTGCGCTTGCGGTCGATGCGCACGTACAGCACGTTCTTCTGGTCGTATTCGAACTCGACCCAGGAGCCGCGATAAGGGATGATCTTTCCCAGGAAGTAGGTGCGGTTGTTTGCCGTCTCGAAGAAGACGCCCGGTGAGCGATGTAGCTGGCTGACAATGACGCGCTCGGTGCCGTTGATAATGAACGTGCCGTTCGTGGTCATCAGCGGAATATCGCCGAAGAACACTTCCTGCTCCTTCATGTCACGAATGGAGCGGTTGCCGGTGTCCGGATCCTTGTCATAGATGGTCAGGCGCATGGTGACCTTCAGAGGGGCGGAGTAGGTCATCCCGCGCTCCTCGCATTCGGCCACGTCATACTTGAGCTGCAGCCCGACGGGATCGCCGCACTTGTTGCAAAAATCAGGCGTGTTGGCGTTGTAAGTGCCGCACTTGGTACACAGCACATCCCCCAGATGGAAGGGGTCGGTCTTCACCGTTGCCCCGCAATTGCGGCACGTGGTGCGCAGATGGTTCAGCCCTTTGAGGTGGCCGCACTTGCACTCCCAGTTGCCAATGGCATACTCAACAAAGTCCAACTGTGAAGCGTTGCGGAAGTCGGTGATAGGGAACACCGATTGAAAGACCGCCTGCAAGCCCAGCGTCGTCGCGTTCGCTCGGCAGCGCATCCATCTGCAGAAAGCGGTCGTAAGACCGCTTCTGCACCTCGATCAGGTTCGGGATCTGGATGGTCGCCGGAATCTTTGAGAAATCAAACCGATTTCGATTAGCAGTTTTCTGTTGCGCCATTTATAAACTCCTCGGTGAATGCCCGCCGCTTTGCTCACGCCCAGCCATGCCAGGCTTCTGATGCGTTAACGCGATGTCGGTAACCGTAGTCACTGATGAAACAAGTTGAGGCCGAAGAAGAAGTTGAACTTCGGATTTCGCACAAAAACACGCTTGCGCTTGCAGGGACAAACCTCCCCGCAAGCGCCGTTCGAGGCGTTGTGCAATCCCATGACCATTCGATCCGGGAATTCGGCACGTAACGTGCCGCGATGTTGTTAGCTTCCCGCGCCAGTATCTTCAGGCCTTGTCTTCAGCCAGCCCAACCGTTGCGTCTGAGCTGACGCAATTCCGGTTGAGCTTGCCGCCTGCCACTTACCTGTTTGATGGTCCGAACCCGCCTTGGGATTCGTCCTCAACGATGCCCGGGAATTCTCGCGGCCCCTGCTGCCAGGACCGCTCACTTCCTCGGCTTCATCGCGCCTCTCCACGCCCGCTCCAACGTGAAGAGGAACGTAGCCGCCGCCCCCGTGTCCGCAGGCGGCAGCAGCCATGACTCCGGTCAGCGTGCCCGGAGTGATGCCCCGTTCCCGTCGGCGGCAACGGGGCGGAGCCTACTTCACTTCGACGGTTGCGCCTGCCTCGGTGAACTTTTTCTTGATGCTCTCGGCTTCTTCCTTCGAGACACCTTCCTTTACGGTCTTCGGGGCGCCATCGACCAGGTCCTTGGCTTCCTTCAGACCAAGGCTGGTGACCTCGCGGACCGCCTTAATCACGTTGATCTTGTTCGCGCCCACCGCCGTCAGTACGACCGCAAACTCGGTCTTCTCTTCCGCCGGGGCCGCAGCCGCAGCGCCCGCACCGGCAGCGCCGGCCATTACGACCGGGGCCGCAGCCGCAGCCGAGACGCCAAGCCGCTCTTCCAGTTTCTTCACCAGGGCCGCCGCATCCAAAAGCGACAACCCTACGATTTGCTCTTCCAACTGCTGCAGATCCGCCATGTGTTTATCCACCTGTTCCGTTATTCGTTATGTTGATTTCGTTATCGGTTTCTGAGGTTTCCAGTGTGCCGCCGCATGCCAGACTCACGCAGGCTGCACCCCTCACAACGGATAACGCAATCTCTTCGGAAGCGGTTTAATGCTCCCAAACCCGTTTTCGTCCCACGTCGTGGGATTTGCCGGGCGAAGCACCGCGCTATGCGCTGGCGGATTCGCCCGAGGCAAACTTGTTCTGTTCCACGCCCTGGTTCAGCACTACGGCCACATTGCGGCCGACCGCATTAATCGCGGTCACCAGGCGCTGCGCCGGAGCGTTCATCAGGAAGAGCAACTTGGAGTAAATCTCTTCCTTCGACGGCATGCTGGCCAGCGCGTCAATGTCCTTGATCGCGATGACGCGACCTTCCACCACGCCAGCCTTGAATGTGTACTCCGGATTGTCCTTGGCGTACTTGCTGAGCGCCTTGGCCAGCGCGACCGGATCGCCGCTTGTGTAGGCGATTGAGGTCACACCCGCGAGGTCCTTCAACGCCTGTTCGACGTGCGTGCCCTTCGCCGCGCGTTCAGCCAGGGTGTTCTTCACCACCCGGTAACGTCCGCCTACGCTGCGCACCGCCTTGCGGAGTTCAAAGTCCTTTTCCACGGTCAGCTTGCTGAACGTGCCCACGATGGCGTGGTTCGCGCTCTGGAACTCTTCCGTGAGCTTCTCAACCTGCTCGATCTTTTTTGCTTTCGTGACGGCCATCTTCGAATCCTTTATTTCTGCCCGCGCTCGGTGGCGCCAGCCAAATGTCCGGGCTCAGCAAAACACGCTAGGCGCGCGCAGCGGCTTCCACCGCTGAGGTGTCAATCCGGACACCCGGGCCCATGGTCGAACTGAGGTAGCAACCCTTGATGTACTTGCCCTTGGCAACCGTGGGCTTCGCTTTAATAACGCTGGTAATCACTGTGGCTGCGTTCTCCACCAGCTTTTCCGGGGGGAACGAGATTTTGCCGACCGGCACATGCACCAGTGCGGTCTTGTCGGTACGAAACTCCACCTTGCCAGCCTTGGTCTCTTTCACGGCCGAGGCAACATCGAAAGTCACCGTCCCGGTTTTCGGATTGGGCATCAAGCCGCGCGGACCAAGTACTTTTCCCAGTCGGCCGACCGACTTCATCATGTCGGGCGTGGCAATGACGGCGTCGAAGTCAGTCCAGTTTTCCTTCTGGATCTTCTCCACCATGTCCTCACCGCCCACGATGTCCGCTCCTGCCGCCTCGGCTTCGCGCACCTTCTCGCCGCTGGCGATGACCAGCACCTTCTTTGACTTCCCGAGGCCGTGCGGCAGAACCACCGTGCCGCGCACCATCTGGTCAGCGTGCTTAGGATCGACTCCCAGGCGCATCGTCAAGTCCACGGTCTCGTCGAACTTGGCGAACTTCACTTTCTGCAAAAGCGGCACCGCGTCCTGAAGCGTGTACGCGTGAGCTTCAACCGTTGCGCGAGCCTTCTCGATGTTCTTTCCAGATTTCCTCATTGCACTCCTCGTCTCCCACCGCCGATCAATCTTTCCGAGCGGCCGTGGTGTTTACGACTGCGGCCTTGCGACCGCGAAACTTGTATCTACGCCGTTACTTCGATACCCATTGAACGTGCGGTACCCTTTACGCTTTTCACCGCCGCATCCAATGACGCCGCATTCAGGTCGGGCATCTTCTGCTTGGCGATGTCCAGTATCTGTTTTTCGGTGACCTTGCCGACTTTATCCTTGTTCGGCGTTCCCGAGCCCTTTGCGACGCCCGCAGCACGTTTCAACAGAATCGAAGCCGGTGGTGTCTTGGTGATGAACGAGAACGTACGGTCGCTGTAAACCGTCACTACGACCGGAATAATCAGGCCATCCAGTTCCTTGGCGCTTGTCTTCGCATTGAACTGCTTGCAGAACTCCATGATGTTGATCTGCGCCTGTCCGAGCGCCGGACCAACCGGCGGGGCCGGAGTGGCCTTGCCAGCCGCAATCTGCAGCTTTACCGAACCTGTAGCTTTCTTCGCCATCGCTAATTCCTACTCTTCTTCGCAGCGCGTCTGACGCGAGTCGCCGCATGTCATTTACGAAATAACTTTTTCAACCTGCCCGAAGCCGAGTTCCACAGGCGTCGAGCGCCCGAAAATCGTGACCATAACCTTCAGCGTCTCGCGGTCCTCGTTGACCTCGTCCACCAGGCCGGTGAAGCTGGCAAAAGGTCCCTCGCTGATGCGCACCGACTCGTTCTTCTCAAACTTGACCTTGAGCTTCGGCTTCTCTTTACTGTCCCGAACGCGGTAAACAATCTGCTGGACTTCTTCTTCCGACAGCGGCGTCGGCTGCTGGCCAGTGCCCACAAACCCGGTGACTCTCGGGGTTCCTTTCACCACGTGCCAGACGTTGTCGTCCATGTCCATCTCAACCAGCACATAGCCGGGATAGAACATGCGCTCGCTGGTGTACTTTTTGCCACCCCGAACTTCGGTCACCGACTCGGTCGGGATCAGCACTCGCCCAATCCTGTGCTCCAGTTCCGGATAGGCGCGCACGCGCGACTCCAGCGATTCCTTCACCTTGCGTTCGAATCCCGAATAGGTGTGGATGATGTACCACTTCATATTCGGGTTCTGCACGGCAGGTGTTTCGCCAGCGGTGTCCGGAGCGCTATTCTCATCGCCCGGTTGGGTCTCGACAGCCGCGTCGTTGGCCGCCCCGGATTCAGTAGCGCTCTCAGTCGAGGATTGCTTCTCCGCGACCGCGTTGACCTGCTTGGATCCAACGCCGTTTCCCGATTTGATCTCTTCTTCTGCCATATTCACGAACATTTAGCGATGTGTCAGGGTCTTGATCAAGTGGTCCAGCGACACCCCGAGAAGCTTGTCCAGGACCGCAAAGTAAACGCCGAACAGAAACACCGTGATGATGACCACCGTGGTTGTACCCTGCACTTCCTTGCGCGACGGTGTGGTGACCTTGCGCATCTCGGTGCGCACGTCGCTGTAGAAGCTCTTGGCACGCTGCGGCCAGGCTTTAACCTTGGTCACCAGACTGTTGTCTTCTATGCGTTCGACGATCGCTGACTTCGCCATCTGATACCTGTTTCCGGCGCTCACGGGCGCCAACTTCAAAATACTGGCAGGGGCGGAGGGATTCGAACCCCCAAGTCCGGTTTTGGAGACCGGCAGTTTAACCGTTGAGCTTACGCCCCTCCGCGGCAGCAATTAGCCGCTAGCAATCAGCAACCAGTTGCTCGTCGCTAGTTGCTACTTAACCTCTTTATGCGGCGTGTGCTTGCGGCACTTCCGGCAGAACTTGCTGAATTCCAGCCGGGCCGTCGTGGTCTTCTTGTTCTTCATCGTGGAGTAGTTGCGGTCTTTGCACTCTCCACACTGCAATGTCACGATTTCGCGGGGCATACCCTCAACTCCACTTTTGCGGGGTGCAATGTACGCGCCCCATAGACTCTGTTACGCGATAATCTCAGTGATGGTACCGGCGCCTACGGTGCGTCCGCCTTCGCGAATGGCGAACCGCAAGCCCTTCTCCATCGCCACCGGCGTGATCAGCTCAATCTCCAGGCTGACGTTGTCGCCCGGCATCACCATCTCCGTGCCCGCCGGCAGCGTCGCCACTCCCGTCACGTCCGTCGTCCGGAAGTAGAACTGCGGCCGATAGCCCTTGAAGAACGGCGTGTGCCGCCCGCCTTCGTCTTTCGACAGCACGTACACTTCGCCCTTGAACTTGGTGTGCGGCGTGATCGAGCCCGGCTTGGCCAATACCATGCCGCGCTCCACGTCTTCCTTCGCCGTGCCGCGCAGCAGCAGACCAGCATTGTCGCCCGCCATGCCTTCGTCGAGCTGCTTCTTGAACATCTCCACGCCGGTCACGACCGTCTTGCGGGTCTCGCGGAAGCCGACGATCTCGACATCCTCGCCGACCTTCACCTTGCCGCGCTCAATACGCCCGGTCACCACCGTGCCCCGCCCCTGGATGGAGAAGATGTCTTCGATCGGCATCAGGAACGGCTTGTCGATGTCGCGCGCCGGCAGCGGCACGTTCTTGTCCACCGCGTCCATCAGCTCTTCGACCTTGGCCTCCCACTGCGCTTCGCCGTTCAGCGCGCCCAGCGCCGAGCCCCGTACCACCGGCACATCATCGCCCGGGAACCCGTACTTGCTCAGCAGTTCACGCACTTCCATCTCCACCAAATCGATCAGCTCCGGGTCTTCCACCGCATCGCACTTGTTCAGAAACACCAGCACGTAGGGCACGCCCACCTGGCGCGCCAGCAGCACGTGCTCCTTGGTCTGCGGCATGGGACCGTCGGTGGCCGCCACCACCAGAATGGCGCCGTCCATCTGCGCCGCGCCGGTAATCATGTTCTTGATGTAGTCGGCGTGGCCGGGACAGTCCACGTGCGCGTAGTGGCGCGCCTTGGTCTCGTACTCCACGTGTGCCGTAGCAATGGTGATGCCGCGCTCGCGCTCTTCCGGCGCGTTGTCGATGGAGTCGAACGAGCGGAACTGGATCTTGGGATTGTGCTTGCCCAAAACCTTGGTGATGGCCGCGGTCAACGTGGTCTTGCCATGATCGATGTGCCCGATCGTGCCTACGTTCACGTGCGGCTTGCTGCGGTCAAATTTCTCTTTCGCCATAATCTATGCCCTGCTAATCCCAACCAAGTTTGCCGAACTCATGGAGCCGATGACCAGGATTGAACTGGTGACCTCTCCCTTACCAAGGGAGTGCTCTACCAACTGAGCTACATCGGCCCGCGAACTCTGGAGCGGGAGACGGGAATCGAACCCGCGACCAACAGCTTGGAAGGCTGTGACTCTACCACTGAGTTACTCCCGCCCTGCGATCCCGAGCGCTCACTCGTCGTCCTGCCGGTTGCGCGCTTCGCGGTCTAGCTTCCTGCTCCACGATAAGGTGCGGATGGCAAACATCGCCAGCACCGCCAAGGTCGCCAGCTTGAACTTTTGGTCGGTGATGGTGGTTGCTGCCAGAACCGCCAGCACCGCGTACGCGCTCAAGGCCACCCACAACCGCTTCATCCAACTCCAAATACCTGGTGCACAGGGGAGGATTCGAACCTCCGTAGCTCGCAAGGAGCGGCAGATTTACAGTCTGCTGCCATTAACCACTCGGCCACCTGTGCACGCTTCGACCGAGCATCCCGCCCTCAACACTGCGTGAGAGCCCAATCGGGGGGTCCCGGAATCACAGTCCCTGCTGTCAAAGAGCACCGCGCCCAACAACCCCGGCAAAACTCCGGCAACCGCCGCGCGACCATACTTCCGCGCACGATTGGCGATTCAGGAAGCTGCTGCTGGAATCAGTTCGTCTCTAGGAGAGCTGCGCGTCTGGTTTGGCTTGCTCCTGCTACGCCTCAGCGGCGCGCTCATGGCCACAATTCTGGAGCTGGCGAAGGGATTTGAACCCCCGACCCTCTGATTACAAATCAGATGCTCTACCAGCTGAGCTACGCCAGCCTGCTGCATGGTTTGACACGTATGCCGAACCACACATGATTCGTCCTGCCAGCCGGGACAATCATTAAAGATATCATTAGCAGCACTCTACACGCAACCGGATCGCCCGCGCGACACATCATCTTTACCTGCAAGTAGCCGTGGACCAACAACTCGCCACTCCCGCGGGCCTCGCGGCTGGGGATTCTGCGGAGCGCGTTCGTTCTCGCAAACGCTGAAATGCGGTCACTTCATTCTAACCAATTTCAGCCGGGTTCGCCACCGGACCGGATTTTCTCGTATCATCGTGTCTCATCCATGCGAACTCGCCGCAAGCAGTTGTGGGTTGCCTTCGCGGTCGTGCTGGTTATCGCCGGCGGTATCGTCACCGCCATCCTGTTGCGCAAGCGTGCCGCGGCAGATGCAGTGCGCCTCCTTCCTGATTCTGATGCGGTCTTCTACATCAACCTTGAGCCCATACGGCTCCTGACGGACTTGGGAAAGAAGCCACCTCACGATCGCGATCCGCGATATCAGGAGTTCGTCGACCAAACCGGATTTGAGTTCGAGCGTGACCTGGATAAGGCCGCCTTTGCCATTCATTACGGCGGCAAGAGTGACGACAAGTCCGGCGAAACCCGTTACAGCGAAATCTTGCAGGGGCGCTTCGACGGCAGGCATGTGAGCGAGTATCTACGAAAGCTCGCCAGCCGAGTTGAGAGCTATCGCGACCTCGACATCTACGTCATTCCATTGGAGGGACGGACGTTGCGCGTCGTGTTACTGGGAATCGATATTGCTGCGGCCTCCAACACTTCAGATCCCAATGTTATTCATGGCATGATCGATCGCTACAAGCAGGCCGCTTTGCCATTTGCCGGTCCGCCACTGGTGAGCCGGTATTATCACCGCGTTCCGTTGGGAAGCATTGTTTGGACCATTGCACGGCCGCCGGTTGCCGGTGTGGGGCAGGACCATGGTGAACTTCTCGTTCCTGGGGGCTGGAGTGGCTTGCTGCCGCCCGGCGCAGTAGTGATTGCGTCGGCACGTCCGCTCAACGACATCCACCTGCGAGCGCAGGTTCTAACCAGCAGTGAAGCCGAAGCGCGCAGTTTCAGCGAGCGCCTTAATACGTATCTTGCTTTGTTCAAGTCGCTCGACATCTCACTGGATTCCGGCGGGCCAGATCCCGACGTGAAGGCCGCCTTCGATAGCTTGGAAGTGCATCAGGACAAGAGCGAAGCGGTCCTGACGGCAAAAGTACCGTACGCGTTTTTCAAGAAAGTGCTGAGCGAGCCGACGGTGGATATTGCTCCGGAAACGCAAAAGCCGCCGCAGCAAAGCGCTCCGGCGGCCAAAGCAAGAACTCGGAAATAGATTCTGTTAGCTGGCGGGAAAGCCTCCCGGTTTGACCGAAGTGCCGCGCAGGAACTTGTGCGGATTCACCGGTACATCGTGGATGCGCACTTCGTAGTGCAGATGCGGTCCAGTGCTGCGCCCGCTGAGACCTACGTACCCAATCACCTGTCCACGACGGACGCTCTGCCCATCCGCGACTGCGAATGCCGACAAATGGCCGTAGCGGGTGGCAATGCTATTCCCGTGGTCGATCTGAATCATTCTTCCGTAACCGCTATAGAAGTCTGCGTAGGTCACGACACCGTCTGAAGGCGCCAGCACCGGCTGTCCGTAGTGGCAGGAAATGTCCACGCCGGAATGGAACGCGCCCTCACCATTGAAGGGATTAATGCGCTCGCCGAATGAGCCGGTGATTGGCCCCATGACCGGCCACAACGTCGGAGCTGTGATCGCGTTCACCCAGTCAGTGAGCGTGGCTTGATGTGTCAAGCCGAGCCCCAGTCCAGCGGTTGCCGCCCCCGTCAGGGCTGACGCGCGAAGAGCGTACAACTCATCCATGGACGACTTAACTTCTTCCGGCTTAGCCGGGTCGTCTCCCTCATGCAGCAGCTTGGGGTTCCGCTTTAGCCCGTAGATGAGGGACACCTCGTTGGCCAGTGAGCCCAACGATGCTACCTGAATGTCTTTCTCGTGATTGACCCGCTCGAGTTGCGTGTAGCGAGTCTCCAGCGCCTTCTTTTCCAAACGTAGCTGATTGAAGCTGGCTACCTTCCACAGCATGCGCGTGTAGGAGCCAGCCATTCCGGTGATGGTAAACATGCCGAGCAGAGCGCCGGCAAGGAAGACGTAAAGGTAGTGAACTGGGATGGGGATTTTTCGTAGCTGACCTTCGGCGTCGCGGGCTACAAAAAGGATATAAAAGCGTTTTCGCAAGACTTCAAACCCTCGGCAAAAAAGTGGTTCCGGGTTTTACTACAAAACAGCCTATGAAAATCCGGAACGCTTGGGCCTTGCTGGTCCGAACTGCTTGTTGCGGGTCCCTGGAGAAGCGTGGGTTAACGGTTCTCCGCCCCGGCGGGAAACAATCTAACCGGGCGCTTGGCTGGAATTAAACGACTTCAAACCGTAACAGAGCGATCCACCTATGTCAATCAACATGGGACAAGAATGTCCGACTAAAGTGGTAGGTGTTACTGCGGTCGGTTTGAAGATTTCGTGTCGCGTATAGTGACGGAGAAGCGCCGGAGAGAAGGAGCTGTGCCAGTTAGCGAGAAGCTGATGATTGATCGCATCCGACGAGCAGCCCGCGGCGGACATTTTGGACGCGGAATTGGCGACGATTGCGCGGTTCTGCCGATCCCGCGCGGTCACGAAGCGCTGGTTACAACCGATTTTAGCCTTGAGGGCGTGCACTTTCGCCGCGACTGGCATCCGCCGGACACGGTGGGACATCGCTGCCTTGCGCGAGGGCTGAGCGACATCGCCGCGATGGGCGGCGTTCCGGGCGCTGTGTTTCTCTCACTAGCTCTACCCGCCGAGCTGCCGCAGCTATGGGTTGACGGATTTATCGGCGGATTGTTGAAACTTGCGGCTCGATTCTCCGTCTCGCTCGCGGGCGGCGACACGGCGCAATCGCCGGATGGCGTGTTGGCCGACATCGTCGTGCTTGGCTCCGTCCCGTCGGGACGAGCCGTTCTGCGTTCTGGCGCGCACGCTGGTGATTTCCTTTACGTCACTGGCATCCTTGGCGCGGCGGTAGCCGATCTGAACCGCCTCCGCGACGGAGAGAAGCTCAGCCCGAAGTCTCACCTCAAGCACTTTTATCCTGAGCCTCGTCTTGCAGTTGGTCGGTTCCTGCGCGAGAAGAAACTGGCCTCGGCGATGATCGATATCAGCGATGGGCTTTCCACCGATCTCGGCCACATCTGCGACGAAAGCAAGACCGGAGCAATCGTGTTCGCCGAGTCGTTGCCCGCCATTCCCCGAAAGAATGGGCTCAGGGATGGCCTGACGCTCGCTCTCCACGGCGGCGACGAATATGAGTTGGTCTTCACGGCGCATCCGAAATGTCGCATCCCGAAGGAGATTGCCGATGTTCCAGTCACGCGCATTGGCGAGATTACCCGCGGCAGGCAGTTGAAGCTCGTTTTCGACAACGGCAAGACAGAGATCTTGAAGCCCGGAGGCTGGGAGCATCTCGCCTAACAACCCACGTGCTCAAGCGCCGAAACCAGTCAGCAAGTACATTTGTCACACTGGTTGGTGAGCCTCCCAGCGCAGAACAACTGCTGTTCTGCGGCGCGCGCTGTTTATAATCACGCCCATGAACCTGGAACAGAAGCTGACCGAACTGAAGCGCCGCGACTCGTTGGCTGACGCCGGCGGAGGCGAAGAGCGCCGGGCACGTGAGCACAAGCAGGGCAAGATGTCGGCGCGCGAGCGCATCGAGTTCCTGCTCGACGAAGGCACCTTCGAAGAGACCGACAAGCTCGTCACCCATCGCTGCACCGACTTCGGCATGGACGAGCAGAAGTATTTCGGCGACGGCTTCGTCACCGGCTACGGACGCATCGAAGGCCGCCTGGTGTTTGTCTTCGCCCAGGACTTCACCGTGTTCGGCGGCTCGCTGTCGGAGACCAACGCCGCCAAAATCGTCAAGATCATGGACACCGCGATGCGCGTCGGCGCCCCTGTCATAGGCCTGAACGATTCCGGCGGTGCGCGCATTCAAGAAGGCGTGATGTCGCTGGCGGGATATGCCGACATCTTCCTGCGCAACGTGCTGGCTTCCGGCGTGGTCCCGCAAATCTCCGCCATCATGGGTCCGTGCGCTGGCGGTGCGGTCTATTCGCCGGCCATGACCGACTTCATCCTCATGGTGAACAAAACCTCCTATATGTTCATCACCGGGCCCGACGTCATCAAGGCGGTGACGCACGAGGAGGTCACCAAGGACGAGCTCGGCGGCGCCATGACCCACAACGAGAAATCGGGCGTAGCGCACTTCATGGCCAACGACGACGCCGAATGCCTGAGCATGATCCGCGAGCTATTCAGCTTCATTCCCTCGAACAATCTCGATGACCCGCCGCGTAAGGCCTGCACCGATACCATCGATCGCACCGACGAGAAGCTCGACTCCATCGTGCCCGCGGAATCGAACCAGCCTTATGACATCAAGGAAGTCATCAACACGGTCGTGGACGACGGCTACTTCTTCGAAGTGCAGGAGCATTACGCCAAGAACATCGTGGTTGGTTTCGCCCGCTTGAACGGCAAGTCGGTTGGCGTCGTGGCGAATCAGCCTGCATTTCTGGCCGGCGTACTCGACATCAGCGCCAGCATCAAGGGCGCGCGCTTTGTGCGCTTCTGCGATTGCTTCAACATTCCGCTCATCACCTTCGAAGACGTCCCCGGATTCCTGCCGGGAACGCAACAGGAGTACGGCGGCATCATCACGCACGGCGCAAAGCTGCTGTTCGCATTCTCCGAAGCGACTGTGCCGAAGATCACCGTCATCACGCGCAAGGCCTACGGCGGTGCGTATTGCGTGATGGCGTCGAAGCACATTCGCACCGACGTAAACTACGCGTGGCCGACCGCGGAGATCGCGGTGATGGGACCGGAAGGTGCGGTCAATATCGTCTATCGGCGCGATATCGAGAAGTCAGCAAACCCCGACGCCGATCGTGCAGCCAAGATCGAGGAGTTCCGCGAGCGCTTCGCCAATCCCTACATCGCGGCCGAGCGCGGATATCTTGACGCGGTGATTCGGCCGCGCGACACTCGCCGCAAGCTGATTCAGGCGCTCGACATGCTGGAGAACAAGCGCGCCAAGAATCCTCCCAAGAAGCACGGGAATATACCGTTGTAAGTTCCGCGCGGTGCTCATTCCCCTGCCACCGTCATGCCGTCAATGCGAATCGTGGGTGAGGCGATGGCGCTGCGAAACTGCAGGTCATTGCCGATCTCGGAGACATTGAGCAGCATCTCTTTCAAATTGCCGGCAACAGTGATCTCCTCGACTGGGAAGGTCAGCTCACCGTCCCGGATCCACAGACCGCTTGCCCCGCGCGAGAAGTCGCCGGTGACCAGGTTCACGCCGAAGCCCAGGAATTCCGTAACGAATAAGCCTTCCTTGATGTCGGCGATGATCTCCTGCAGGCTCTTCGTCCCGGGCTGCAGGAAGAAATTTCCCGGCCCGATGCCTGGTGTTCCCGCCAGCCCACGCGAGGCATTGCCGGTGGTCTGCAATCTGAGCTTCTTCGCGGTGTAGGTGTTCAGCAGGTAGGACTTCAGTACGCCGTTCTCGACCACCACAGTCTTACGGCTGGGCACGCCCTCGGAATCGAAGGGGCTGGTGCCGAAGCCGCCGCGCATGGTGCCGTCGTCGACCACGTTGATATTGTCGCCGGCGATCTTCTCGTTGAGTTTGCCAGTAAGGAATGATGCCCCACGATAGATAGAGTCGCCATTGACCGCCTCGAAGATATGACCGACCAGCGCACCGGCGACGGTATGTTCGAAGACGATGGGCACCTTCGCGGTCTTGACCTTGCGTGCCCAGATGCGCCGCAGAGTGCGTTGCGCGGCGATCTTGCCGACTTCTTCCGGCGATTCCAGCTTCTTCAGCGTCATCGCCACCGAGTACCAGTAGTCACGTTGCATCGCCGATCCCTCGATCTGTGCGATGGGCACGGCTGACACCGAACAGTAGGAGCGCCAATAATCGCCGACAAAACCGTGAGAGTTGGCCAGCACCTTGTAGCCAATGGCAGCATCGAAGGTCCCCCCCTCGGAGTTCACGATGCGAGGGTCGGCTTCGAGAGCGGCCTTCTCAGCTCGGCGGGCGTATTCGATGCGATCGGCGTTGGAGAGTGAGTACACGTCATCGTAGTAGAGATCGAGGTCCCCCTCGAGCTTGCCAAGTTGCGAGGTTTCGGGAATCCCGGCGAACGGGTCCTCACTTGTGACCTTGGCGAGCGCAAGCGCTGCGTCAACCATCTGCCGAATACCATCCGGCGTCAGGTCGCTGGAGTAGGTGCTGGCGGCGCGTTGTCCGAAGAAGACGCGCACACCGATGGCCTTCGATCCAGATTCCTTCAGCGTCTCCACTTCGCCGAGACGAACAACGGTGGAGAACTCACTGCCATCCATGGCAACGGCTTCGGCTGCCGTAGCTCCCCCCTGCATGGCGCGGCGCACGACGTTCGTGGCGATTTCCGGCAACTCGGTTGCGGTCGCTGCAGCGGCGACCGAGGTTTCCTGGATATTGCTTGGCGATGGCATTTTCGTCTGTGTCCTTAACTCCGGCTGGGTCTGTTAGCAGGATACGAACTGCAAGCGTAATTGTCATCCGGCGAGGCAGATGTTGTGGCGGGACTGGTGCGCCGGAGCAAGTGCACATTCGCCAGGTGACCGGTGTCACATGCGAGGGTGCAGTAAGTCACAGCCAGATGTTCGTCAGGTTTGGAATCGTTGACTGTAGGCTATGACGCGACGCGCTTCCATCCGTGACCTGAATACCATGAAGGCCAGACCATGCCCGCAGTTCTGGGCGCTGCCACTGCTGGTCCTGATCGTATTCGTGCCGCAGTGCTGGGCCGCCCAAGGGCCCACCAGCGACGACTGCCTAGCATGCCACAGCGACAAGTCACTAACGACCAAGCGCGGCGCCCGGACCGTCTCGCTCTTCGTGGACCAGAAGAAGTTCGCCGGTTCCATTCATGGCTCGCTGCAGTGCACCTCATGCCACGCTGATCTGGAGGGCAAGGAATTACCGCACTCGACGCCACTGGCCAAGGTCAACTGTGGCTCCTGCCACAGCGACGAAGCACAACAACATGCCAAGTCGATGCACGGCAAAGCGATCGCTCGCGGCGACGCTTTAGCGCCGCGCTGCGTGAACTGCCACGGCAATCACGACATCCTGCCGGTCAAAGATCCACGTTCGTCGGTGGCGGCGATGAAAGTGCCGTTCGTCTGCGGCCAGTGCCACCGCGAGGGCACGCCAGTTCAGATGAACCGCAACATTGCGCAGCACGACATCCTCGAGAACTACTCCGAGAGCATTCACGGCGAAGGCTTGCTGAAGAAGGGACTGATCGTGGCGGCCAACTGCGCCTCGTGTCACACGGCGCACTCGATCCTGCCGCACACCGATCCCAACTCATCCATCAACCGGCGCAACATCGCTGCCACATGTACCAAGTGCCACGCCAACATCGAGCAGGTGCACCGCAAGACCATTCGCGGCGAGCTCTGGGAAAAACAGGCCAACGTTCTGCCTGCCTGCATTGACTGCCATCAGCCGCACAAGGTGCGGAATGTCTTCTACTCGCAGGGGATGGCCGATGCGGACTGCATGCGTTGCCACGCCGATCCCAGCCTGAAATCGATCGACGGGCGTTCCATGCTGGTGAGCGTCAGCGAAGTGTCGGGCTCGCGCCATGTGAAAGTGGCCTGCAGCCAGTGCCACTCTGAGGTGAACGCCTCCCGCGTGCGTCCCTGCGAGACCATTACGCATCCGGTGGATTGCACTGCCTGTCATGCGGAAGTTGGACAGCAGTATCAGCGCAGCACGCATGGGCAAATGCACGCCAAAGGCGATCCCAATGCTCCTTTCTGCAAGGATTGCCACGGTACGCATCACGTGCTGGGAAAGCACAATCCGGAATCGCTGACCTTCGCGACCAACGTGCCCGATCTCTGCGCCAAGTGTCATCGCGAGGGTCAGAAAGCTGCCCTCCTCTATACCGGCACCGAGCACCAGATCATCCCGCGCTACAACGAGAGTATCCACGGCAAGGGCCTGCTAAAGAGCGGATTGACGGTGACCGCGACCTGCACCAGTTGCCACACCGCGCACCGCGAACTGCCGGCTTCCGATCCGGAATCGTCCGTCAATCCTAAGAACGTGCCGGCTACATGCGGCGCGTGTCACCACGGCATCGAAGAGCAGTTTGTGCAGAGCATCCATTCGTCGTCAGTAACGAAGACGGACAAGCCGCTGCCAGTCTGCAACGACTGCCACACAGCGCATTCCATTCGCCGCACCGACCAGGACGGCTTCAGGCTCAACATCATGACTACCTGCGGGCGCTGTCACGGGGAGATTGCCAAGACGTACTTCGACACCTATCACGGCAAAGTTTCGAAACTCGGCTATACAAAGACGGCGAAATGCTACGACTGCCATGGCGCGCATGACATCCTGAAAGTAGCGGACCCGAATTCGCATCTCAGCCGCGCCAACGTGGTCGCGACCTGCCGCAAGTGCCATTCTGATGCGACACGGCGTTTTGCTGGATATCTAACCCACGCCACGCACCACGATCCCAAGAAGTTCCCATTCCTCTACTACACCTTCTGGGGGATGACGATCCTACTGGTCGGCACTTTCACGGTGAGCGGAGTTCACACGATTCTGTGGTTCCCGCGCGCCTTGCAGATGCGTCGCGAACTCCGCGCCGCCGAGGCCAGAGCGGCTGAAGAAGCGGCTTCGGCGAAGCCTAGCCACGGGACAGAAGCGAAGGACGACAACGATGTCCAACTCTAAACATGAATTTGCCGCCACGGCGCTGCAGGAACCGCGGATTGCCAGCATTGCACCAGCACCACCCGCCGCGGTGGATACGCGTGAGTTCGTTCGCTTTGTTCGTCTCTATCGCGTGCTCCATGCCTGCATGATCGTCAGCTTCCTGACTCTGGCGGTAACGGGACTTTCCCTGAAGTTCTCCTACACCGGTTGGGCCGCGCGACTCTCGCGCCTGATGGGTGGATTTGAGACCGCTGGTTACATTCACCGGTTCGCCGCGATCATAATGTTCGGGACCTTCACCGCCCACATTGTAGGACTGATCCGGCAGAAGCGGCGCAACCAGAGTACCTGGAGCGCAATCCTGTTGGGGCCGAACACGCTGATCCCAAACAAACGCGATGCGCAAGAGTTTCTGGCCACTATGAAGTGGTTTGTAGGTCTGGGACCGCGTCCCGAGTACGGGCGCTGGACTTACTGGGAAAAGTTCGACTACTTTGCCGTGTTCTGGGGGATTGTGGTTATCGGTTCCACGGGACTGACGCTCTGGTTCCCTGTGTTTTTTACCCGTTTTCTGCCGGGATCGTTCATCAACGTGGCGACCATCATCCACAGTGACGAAGCCCTGCTGGCGACAGGCTTCATCTTTACTGTGCACTTCTTCAACACCCATCTGCGGCCGGAAAAGTTCCCCATGGACACCACTATCTTCACCGGCCATATGCCGCTGGCGGAATTGAAGCGAGACAAGCCGCGCGAGTACGCCGCGCTGGTCGCCAACGGCCAACTCGAAGCGCATCTCGAGCAGCCGCAGCCCGAGATCGTGGTCAAGGCCATTCGTTTCTTTGCCTGGATCGCCTTGACTATCGGCTTTAGCGTTGTGGTCTGGATTATCTACGCGATGTTGTTCGCTTACCGATAAATCTCAACCAGTCGGGCATTTCAGGAAGCGGTTACCATCCGTCCTACGGCCTTGTGTCCGGGACGGTAATCGCGCGAAACATATAGGGCAGGGCCTCCGCCACAATCATGGCGACCACAATGAGGGCGCCGCCAAGCGCCTGACGCGGTGACATCGGCTCCTTCAACCAAACGACGCTGAGGATGGCCGCGACCACCGGCTCCAGGCTGAACAGCACCGCCGACTCGGTGGGACCGAGTCGCGTCTGCGCGGTTGCCTGTCCCCAGAACGCAAAGACCGTCGAGCCGAGCGCGAGATACAGAGCTGCGCCGGCGACCGGCCAGCGCGAAAGGGCCGCGACGGCGGTCTGAAATCCGTATGGCGACGGCAGAAATGCGGTGACCGCAACGGACACAACCCCGCAGGTCACCACCTGCGATCCCGCCAGCAGCCACGCCTCGGAGTGGCGGGCGAACGCGCCCATCATCACGATGTGTACGCCGCACAGGACAGAACAGAGAAGGATTTCGACGTTGCCACGGTTCCAGCCGCTCCACCAGCCTCCAGGCAGGTGGACGAGCAAATACATCCCGCAGGTCGCAATCAGAGCGCCCAGCGCCGATGCAAGTTTCACCCGCTGGCCGATGGCAACAGCCACTAGCGGCGTGAACAGCACGTAGAGACCGGTGATGAATCCGGCTTTGGCAGTGGTGGTGAAACGCATGCCATCACTCTGCAGCCAGAAGACGACCACCAGCACCAAACCGAGCCAGATACCATCCAATACGCCGCGCCGTGTAATGGGAATGCCCTTGGCGCGAATGATGGCGAACATCAGCAGTCCGGCAAGCGGGAAACGAATGCTCATTTGCGCGCCCACGGACAGGCCGCCGTCGAGCACGATGCGCGTCATAGGAAAGCCGAATCCCCAAACTGTCGCCACTAAGGCGATGATGAGCACGGCGGTGCTGTGGGAGATTTCATGTCTTGGTTGTCGACTGATCTCCCTCATAGGCACAAACGGTTCTGGGTCTGAACGCTCGATGACGTAGGCCCGGAGAATTGCGCCTACTTTGAGCTCAGCTGGTCTCTAGCTGGTTAGCCCGATCTCGCAACAGTTCTATTTGCCTATCCGCGTAATTGCGATTAACGCTACGAATATCTTGATCGGCGTCAAAGTGAGTTAATTCGTGGTATGCATCCGAAAACGGCGGCTCTTCCCAAGGAACATCTGTCCACTCTGAGACCGCTTTCAAGGCGTTCTCTGAGGAAACTGCTCCGGAAGTGACCTCGCAAGAGCTGGGCTAGCGGAATCTGTTCAGATGTTGCCATTCAGTTGTCCAACTACAGAGTTGCGGCCTTGCTCTCGATCAGCCCCTTCACGCGCTCCACGAAGACCTCCGCCTTGACCGACCCTTCGGCCTTGTCCTGGCCGCGGACGCGTACGTTGACCTCGCCGGCTTCCATCTCCTTGTCACCGACGACGAGCTGGAATGGCACTTTCTGCATGGCGTGTTCGCGGATCTTGGCGTTCATCTTCTCGTTGCGCAGGTCAACGTGCACGCGCACGCCGGCGGCCTTCAGCTTGTCGCCGACTTCGTTGGCGTAGGCGTGGTGCTTTTCGCCGATCGGGATGACGACCACCTGCACCGGCGACAACCACACCGGGAACGCGCCCGCGTAGTGCTCGAGGAGCACGCCGAAGAAGCGCTCTTCGGAGCCATAGAGCGCGCGGTGCACCATGAGCGGCTGGTGCCGTCTGCCGTCCTCGCCGACATACTCCAGCCCGAAGCGCTCGGGCAGGTTGAAGTCGAACTGCACGGTGGAGAGTTGCCACAGGCGGCCAATCGCATCCACCAGCTTGATGTCAATCTTCGGCCCGTAGAATGCAGCCTCGCCGGGAATCAGCTTGTACGGGATACCACGCCGCTCCAGAACGTTCTTCAGCGACGCTTCCGCCAGCTCCCACTGCTCGCTGCTGCCAATGAAGGTCTTGCGGTCATTGGGGTCCCAGGTCGAAAGCTCCACCTGATACTGCTCGAAGCCATAGGTGTGCAGCACTGAGAGCGCGAAGTCCATGCAGCCGCTGATTTCGTCTTCAATCTGTTCCGGCGTGCAGAAGATGTGGGCGTCATCCTGGGTGAAGCCGCGCACGCGCAGTAACCCATGCATCACGCCCGAGCGCTCGTAGCGATAGACCGTGCCCAGTTCGCCCAAGCGCACCGGCAGATCGCGATACGACTTTAGCGAGTCCCTGTAAATGAGAATATGGAACGGACAATTCATGGGCTTCATGCGATAGTTGGCGTCGTCCAGTTCCATCGGGGTGAACATGTTGTCGGCGTAATAACCTTCATGGCCGCTGGTCTTCCACAGGTCCACGCGCGCCACGTGCGGGGTGTACACCAGCGAGTAGCCACGCTTCAGGTACTCGTTGCGCATCCAGTCTTCCATCTCCTTGCGGATAAGGCCGCCCTTGGGATGCCAGAAGATGAGCCCCGGTCCGGCCAGCTCCTGGATGGAGAACAGGTCGAGCTGCTTGCCCAGCAGGCGATGGTCGCGCTTCTTGGCTTCTTCGATCTTGTGCAGGTACTCCTCGAGATCTTTCTTCGAGAAGAACGAAGTGCCGTAGATGCGTTGCAGTTGCGGGTTCTTCTCATTGCCAAGCCAGTACGCGCCCGCGATGTTGAGCAGCTTGAACGCCTTGATGCGCCCGGTGGACGGGATGTGCGGCCCGCGGCAGAAGTCGGTGAACTTGCCGGTCTTGTAGATGGAGATTTTCTCGTCGGGCGCGGTGAACTGCTCGATGAAGTGACACTTCATGAAGTCGCCTTCTGCCTTGAATCGCTCCAGACCTTCGTCGCGGGGCAGAAACTCACGCGCGTAGGGCAGGTCCTGCTTCACCAGTTCCTGCATCTTCTTCTCGATGGCTTCCAGGTCTTCGGGCGTAAACGGCTTCTCGCGATAGAAGTCGTAGAAGAATCCGCTCTCCGTCGCGGGTCCGTGGCCGAGCTTGGTCTCGGGGAACAGCTCCAGCACTGCGGCAGCCATCAGGTGCGCCGACGAGTGGCGATAGACTTCCAGCGCCTCAGGATCGCGCTCGGTCAGGATGCGCAGCTCGGCATCGTGCTCCAGTGGACGGGTGAGGTCCACAAGCTGGGCATTGTTCTTACGCAGGCTCGGCCGTCGCCGCAGCTTCTTCGGCCGCCGGCTTGTGGCCGTTTCCGCCGCTGCCGTTTGGCGATAGGGGCTTGATTTGTGCTGCGAGCGCGGCATCAGCCAAGCGCGGGCTGATGCTCTTGGCGATGTCGAGGGCGGAGGTCCCGCGCGGCACGTCTTTCACGCTGCCGTCGGGCAATTTCACATGAATGTTTTCGGCCATGATGACAAACCTGTGCAGCGATCATGCTGCGGGCTACAAACGTTTGAGTTTATCGGAGTTAAGAAGCGAAGGGCAATTGACGCCCTACAAGATCACTACTGGGATGTTCGCTGGTGGCGCGTGCGCACTTCCAGCGCCAGCGCGCCGACAAAGGCCGCCGCACCCAGAATGATGGCCACAGGAATGGCCACGTGTTTGTAGGCGTTAGTCATATCAATGTTGCTGCCTTTAATCATGCCATAAGCAATAGTGGCAACGATACCGAAAAAAAGTCCCGCGCCCATGCCTCCCGCAGTGAACAGCAGAGTGGTGAACAGCACGCGAACCGTCGAGCCGAAGGCGTTGGAGAATTTGCTCTGCTGCTCGCGATCGGCTGGGATTGACATAACTTTCTAAGGTACATCAACCCGGGGCTGCGGGACTCGGGACGGGATGACAGCGGCTACCATCGCGACTGATTCCTGTTTACTCTTCGGTAATCGCTAGCCGCAATCTTTCGGCCTTTCCCAAATCGGGAACTTCTATTATCGACTTGGTTACTCCCCCCTCCCCTTATGTCCTCGCAAAATCTTGAAAGCAAAGGGACAGAAAAACTTATGCCTCGCACATAATACAATCCAAAGGAGTTACATACAACATAATAGATTCCAAAGGAGTTACGGACCAAAAATCGGGTTTGCCAGCCTAAACTCCCAACTGTTGGTCGACCTTCAGAGGATATGGCATTAACTAAGTGATACAACGCAACTGCTCCGTTCTATACTCTGGCCCCTAACCTCTAACCCCTACTTTCTCCCGCTTCAGGACGTAGAGACACTAAACCTCTGGTCGTCAGTGTACAGATTCGTGCGCCGTTGTCAGTGAGCTGGATCACAGGTATTGGTGACGCAAATCTCGCGAACGGAGCTGGCGTATGGTGAGCGGTCTCTCAATGCGAAGGGTGCGGAGCTGTGCCGCCGCGCCCTTGTCGCTTTACCCGGCGAATTGATCCGGTATGTTCGCGTTTGATGCAACGACTCCCTTCTCGTTCATGGCTGAATCACAAAGATTCTGAAGCCTTGCCTTGTAATTCACCGCGAGTATTTTCGCGGTATCGATGGCTTTGGCGGCCTTCTTTAACTCCTTCTCGATTTCGTCGATATCCACGAAAGTGTGTCGGACTTGTATCTGGCGCTCGCAATTCAATCCTTCCGGCGGCCCGCGGCTGGGCCGTTGCGGCGCCACTTCCGGTCAATCAATTCGATGAGTCCATACAGGACCACGCACACCCAGAAGTCCACCAGCAAGCCGAGATCGATGCGGTCGGGGCGATGGCGTCCCGCCGGCGGCAGGTGTGGCATCAGGACGAAAAAGTAGAGCAGGTTGCCGGCAACGATGGCAATCAACTGCTTGATGAGGCGGCGGGCCACGCAACTGTTGTACATCAGCGACGCCGATTCGGGGGCAGGAATGCTAGTCGCTGTTCGCCTTTCGCTTTTCGCCAGACCAGATCGAGGCTCGGTTCGGCCCACCGCACAAGTTTAGGGGGCAGCGAGCGAAGAGCGAAAAGCTGATTCTGATTTGCGGCGAAAAGCGAAAAGGCGAAGAGCGAAAAGCGAACAGCGAACAGCACGCCTTCCTGATTTACCATCCTTCTGTGCTCGACCTCTCAACCAACGTGCAGTACGTCAAAGGCATCGGGCCGAGGTTTGCCGCAAATCCTGCTGGAGAAGGGCATCAGCACGGTCGAGGACCTGCTCTACTACCTGCCGTTTCGCTACGAAGACCGGCTGAATCCGCGCGGCATCGGCGAGCTGCGCGCGGGCGAGATGGCCAGCGTCATCGCCGAGGTGCGCACCTTCGGACTGTTCCGCACGCGCCGCATGCCCATCTTCGAGATGACCGTCGGCCAGGGACGCGACACGCTGAAGTGCATCTGGTTCAACGCCACCTATCTGCAGGACAAGTTTCGCGCCGGCATGACTGGTCGCGCTGTACGGCAAGGTCGAAGCCGGCGATCGCGGCGGTCATCGCTTCCAGATTATGCAGCCGCAGTTCGAAATCCTGCACGATCCTGCGGCGAGCGCACGGAACGGCAACGGCGACGATCAGAAGTGGCAGTCGCTCGAGGTCGGGCGCATCGTTCCCATCTACGAAGCCGCCGGCAATGGGCGTGCTCACCGCGCGCTGGTTTCGCCGCGTCATTCACGGCATGCTGGAGAACCTCGACCAGGATATTCCCGACGCGATTCCCGCGGTGGTTCGCGGGCGCATGGAGCTGATCGATCGCCGGCGCGCCTTCTGGCAGGCGCACTGGCCCGAGGTCGGCGAGAGCCTCGCCAAGCTGCAGGCGGCGCGCACTCCCGCGCACATCCGGCTCATCTTCGAAGAGCTGTTTTTTCTCGAACTCGGACTGGAACTGAAGCGCCGCAAGATGCGCGCCCAGACCGGCGTCGCCTTCCAGATCAACGACCGCGTGCGCGCCGCCGTGAAGCGCATCCTGCCGTTTCATCCCACCGCCGCGCAGAAGCGCGTGCTGAAAGAAATCGCCGACGACATGGCCGAGCCCGCGCCGATGCGCCGCCTGCTGCAAGGCGATGTCGGCTCCGGCAAGACCATCGTCGCGCTCGAGGCCGCGGTCATCGCCATCGAGAACGGCTACCAGGTCGCGCTGATGGCGCCGACGGAGATTCTGGCGACGCAACATTATCTGTCGGCGCGCAAGATTCTGGAGCCGGCCGGCTACCGCATCGTGCTGCTCACCGGCTCGCAGGAGTACGGCCGCAAGAAGCAGGCGCGCCACCACATCGCGCAGGGCAACGCGCAACTGGTGATCGGCACGCACGCGCTCATCCAGGAGACAGTGGAGTTCGACAAGCTTGGCCTGGTGATCGTCGACGAGCAGCATCGCTTCGGCGTGATGCAGCGCTTCCGGCTGATGAAGAAATCCGGCGAGGCAGAGCCCGACGTGCTGGTGATGACGGCGACGCCGATTCCGCGCACTCTGGCGCTGACGCTGTACGGCGACCTCGACACCAGCATGCTCGACGAGCTTCCGCCCGGGCGCACGCCGATCACCACGCGCCGTGTGGGCGATGAGCGCGCCGAGGAGGTGTGGGAGTTCGTGCGCAAGCAGGTCGCCGCCGGACGTCAGGCGTACGTCGTCTATCCGGTCATCGAAGAAGGGCGCGATGGAGGGCGAGCTGAAGGCCGCCATCAAGATGTACGAGCGACTGCGCACGACGAGTTCGCCAGCCTGCACGTCGGCCTGCTGCACGGGCGCATGAGCGCCGACGACAAGGACGCAACCATGGCGAGCTTCCAGCGCGGCGAGATCGATGTGCTGGTCTCGACCACGGTGATCGAAGTCGGCGTGGACGTAGCCAACGCGACCGTCATGGTGATCGAGCACGCCGAGCGCTTCGGCCTGTCGCAGCTGCATCAATTGCGCGGACGCATCGGGCGCGGCGCGGCGAAGTCGTATTGCGTGCTGATGACTGGCGGCAAAGTTTCCGTCGAGGCGGAGCAGCGGCTGGAGGCCATGGTGCGCACGCAGAACGGATTCGAGATCGCCGAACTCGATTTGCAGCAGCGCGGGCCGGGCGAGTTCTTCGGCACGCGCCAGGCAGGCATGCCGAACTTTCGCGTGGCCAATCTGCTGCGCGATCGCGAACTGCTGGAAGCCGCCCGCCACGAAGCGCGCTTCGTGCTCGAAGGCCCCAACGCCGACCTCACCAAAGAAGAGATCGCCCGCGCCGTGCAGCACCTTGCGCGGCCACTGGAACCGGCGCTACGGATTAGTCGAAGTGGGGTGATGGCGCATCCAATGCAGGGAGGAGTCTTCCATGATTGATCCAAAAGAAATGCTGGCTACACTGGTCGATCGCTTCGCTGTCACCGCGAAGGTGCAAAACGTGTTCGGCGAGCCGATCGAAGCGCACGGCAAGACCATCATTCCGGTGGCGCGCGTGAGCTACCGTCTGGGCGCGGGCGGAGGGTGGAGAGAACGGAGTCCGATTCCGAGGATGCAGACTGGCGGTGGCGGAGGTGGAGGCGTGGTCCAGGCTGTTCCTGCCGGAGTGGTCGAGATTACCGAAGCTGGCGCGCGCTTCGTGCGTTTCTTCGATCCCCAGATGGCCGCCGGACTGGTCGCCGGCGGGATTGTGTTCGGCCTGCTACTGCGGCGGCTCTTCCGAGGGAAGTGAGTTCGCACGCAGCCCTTGCGAAAACAGCTTGAGCTGTCATCCGGAGCGAGCAGGGCAAGGTTGGCCGCGAGTCGAAGGACCCCTATAATCACGATGTAGTCCCTCCCGCTTGCATCGCACGCTTTAACCCGCAAACTAGTCCAACCGTGAAGGCCGCCGCCAAGTCCGACCTCTTCCGCCTGCTGCCGTCAGTTGACGAGCTGATGCGTAATCCGCAAGTCGAGACGCTCGCGCGGGCGAAGGTCGCGCCGCGACGCGTCGAGGCGGCGCGCGCTGCGTTGGAGCTGCTGCGCGCCGAGATCGCTGCTGGGAACCTCGACGAGGGGCAGATCAAATCCCGGGTCGATGACCTGCCGCGAACGGTAGAGCAAGCGGTTGCAGCAGTCGCTGGCGTACTCCCTGCGTCCCGTCATCAACGCCACCGGCGTCATCCTGCATACCAACCTCGGTCGCGCGCCGCTCAGCGACGCGCGCGCTGGAGCACGTCGCCGAAATCTCGCAGGGCTACTCGAACCTGGAATTCGACCTCGCCACCGGCGAGCGCGGCAAGCGCGACGTCCACGTCGATCGCCTGTTCGCGAAACTGTTGAACACGGCCGAGCGCGAAGTCTCGACCATCGTCGTCAACAACAACGCCGCCGCGGTGCTGCTGGCGCTGAACTCGCTGGCCGAAGGCGGCGAGGTGCATCGTCTCGCGCGGCGAGTTGGTCGAGATTGGCGGCTCGTTCCGCATTCCCGACGTGATGGCGAAATCGGGCGCGGTGCTGCGCGAGGTCGGAACGACCAATCGCACGCGCATCGCCGACTACGAGAGCGCCATCACCGACCGCACCAAGCTGCTGCTGCGGGTGCATCGCTCCAACTTCCAGATTGTCGGCTTCACCGAGCAGCCGTCGCTGGAAGAGCTGGTCGCGCTCGGGCGGCAAGCACAACATCCCGGTGATGGAAGACCTCGGCAGCGGCGAGCTTTTCGATCTGCGCGAAGTCGGTGTGCGCGGCGAGCCCATGATCGCCGACAGCCTGCGCGCGGGCGTCGACGTCGTGACCTACAGCGGCGACAAGCTGCTGGGCGGTCCGCAGGCCGGCATCATCAGCGGCAACCGCGAGCTGGTGGCGAAGATCCGCTCCAATCCACTGTTCCGCGCGATGCGTGTGGACAAGATGTTCTACGCCGCGCTGGAAGCGACGCTGCTCGCCTACCTGCGCGAGGATTACGATTCGATTCCGGCGCTGCGCATGATGCGCATCTCCGAAGATGATCTGGCGCAACGCGCCGAGCAGATGGCGGAGCGGCTACGCAGCAGTTGTCCGAAGCTGCACGTCGACGTTATTGAGTCGCGCTCGGTGCTGGGCGGCGGGGCTGCGCCGGGGTCTACGCTGCCGACGCGCGCACTCGCCATGAAGAGTGCGACCGTGAACGCCGACGAACTCTGGGCGAGCCTGCGCCAGTGGGAAACGCCGATCATCGCGCGCGTGGAGGACGAGCGCGTGCTGCTCGACCTGCGGACCGTGGAACCGGCACAAGAGGCAGTGATCATTGGCGCGCTGGTGAGCATCTCCGGGGCTAGAACCCCTTCTAATTAAGAAGACGGGCTGACGCGGGCTTGATCCACCCCAATTCGCTCAAAAGCAGTGCAAATCGGGGACTCCGACTGAAAGCCTGTTCTACTGCCGGTACTCCGATAGTGGCGACAATCTACACCATAGGGCACTCTACACGCAGGCTGGACGAACTTGTTGCCGCACTCGAGGCGAACAACGTCCGCACACTCGTCGATATCCGTTCGTTTCCCATGTCGCGGCGCCTGCCGCACTTCAATCGTGAATCGCTTGAGATCGAACTGCCGAAGCATGGCATTGCGTACATCTGGATGAAAGAGCTGGGTGGCCGGCGCAAGAAAATCCGAGACGATTCACCCAACACCAGCTTGCGCAACGATTCGTTTCGCAACTACGCCGACTACATGCTGACCGACGAGTTCGCGCGGGCGGTCGAGCGGCTGTTGGAGGTCGCGCAAGAAACCGTTGATCCCGCCACTCCGGTGGCCAACGGCATGGCGCCTCCGCTCGGGATGACAAATGTGAAGTGCGCTGGCAACACTGCCATCATGTGCGCCGAGCGCGTTTACTTCCAATGCCATCGCATGTTAGTAAGCGATTACCTCGCCGCGCATGGCCATACCGTCTTACACATTGACGATGAAAAACGCCTTGCGCGGGGGCACAAGCTGATGGCGGAGGCGAGGTTCATGGAAGGAAAACTGGTGTATGACGGGCAGCAGTCATTCTGGCAAACGAAAACCTCGTGAGAGTTCTGGTCGGTTCCGGCCGTTATCAACTGAGAAAGTGCGGCCGCTGCCGGGGCTCGGATCAACTCCTCAATTCGAGCAGACCTCGGAGCGGATGCGCCGCGTCTTGGGTGGGGCGCCTGCTCAAGGGCAGGTAAGCGACGGAATGGTGAATTTCGTCGTCAGCGGACCTTTGGTCAGGTAGCCCTGCGTAAAGTACATCCCAAAATATCCGTTGCCTTCCTGCGGTTGGCCGGCGCAGCCCGCCAGGCATCCTCCGGCCGGGCAGACGTCGCCGAACTCGAACAGAAAGGGCGCCAGCGGTCCGCTGACCTGACTCCCGCAGGTCGCACTGACCATCTGGGTGATGAAGCTCTGTTCATTGGGGACCTGCTGCTGGCCGTAAACGCTGGGACAGCCGGTGTTGTAGCCGGTCTCGCCCAGGAAGACATTGGCTGCTCCGCATGACTTCTGGTCGGTGGCGAACACCGACTGGACCTGCGTCCAACAGGTTTGGGCCGGGTTGCTCCCGGTGGGCCAGACGGGCGGCAGGCTGGCCACACCTCCGGAAGAACCAACGGAGCAATAAACGTGGTCGGCGATGTAGTCCACGCCAGTTGGCGGAGCGCCATTGCTGCAGAACATCGCCGCCTGGCCTTCGATCAGAGAAACGATGACCTTGATATTGCCGAAGCCGGCAGCGTTGAGGGCGCTGCGCAGGTTCTGAGCGGCCGTGCTGATGGTCGCGGCCGACTGCTGCCCAAGAATCTCGTTGCCAACCTGAATGCCGACTACCGTTCCGTTCTGGAGAAACTGCCCGGCCGACGAATTGAGCGCGGCAACATAGGTGGCGTTGGGGTTGCTCGGGGTCGATTCGCAAAAGTTTGCCGCGGGCCACGGGGTCACGTTGCCGCATGTGCCGCCGAAAAGCGCGGTGGCATAGTTGGTGCCGCAGTACGGGAAGGGCTGGCCGCCGTAGGTGCAGTTGGTCATCGTGCTCGACTGTGCCAGTCCAGTGACGCTGTCATCGTAGAGGCCGAGGACAACCTTGATCCCGGAGCTCTGGGCCGCCGTCAGGATGTAGTAGTTGGGCTGGTAGATGGTGATGGTGCCGGCATTGAGCGTCTTGATGGTGCTCAGGTCGGTGTTGAAACACGCCTGGCAGTTCGCCGCGCACGAGGACAGCACATTCGGAGTGCAGGAAGTGAAGGAGAGCTGAGGGTTGCAGGCGACCGGCGTGGTCGTGCTCCAGTCGTCGTCGCTGCAGCGGCCCTCCGGAGTATAATCGATGTTGATTCCGCTGAAGGCGGGTGCCGGGCTCGGAGCAGGGCTGGATACCGGCGAACCGCCACCACCGCATCCGGTGGCGGCAAGAAGGACCGCGACGGCCATGACAAGCACCAGCGGACTCGGATACCGGCGACAAGACAGGCAGTCGTCCTTGCCGCGGACAGAGAGTGTGATTCGAACCGACCAACTCTTTGAAATGGGCATCCCTCTCCTTAACAAGCTCCTCTTCCCGTTTCTCACATTCGCCACATCTGGACACCAGCTATGAACCCGAATCTACTGGAACGGGACGGGCGGCCCGCTCTGAATGAAGCTGCCGAAGAGCGAAACCTGATATCCGGCCAATCCATGGCCGCCGCTCGCGATTGTGCCTTGCAGCGTGCGGTCGTTACTGAGGGTTCGGGCGCCTGCGGCAGGCGCTACGCAGAGAAGAAATGCTGCCAGCAGCAGTGCAGCCATTCGATTCGATACTTCACAAAGCGGGTTCCGACATCCAGACATCGATAACCTCCGCGAAAAACGATCGATAGGGGACTCGAACTCCGAGATTGGTATTTTGCCGTTGGCATCTGTGGCGGCGCCGAGCGCCGTGGCCGCCATGTGCCAATCGCGGGCCGCGTCATATAACGTGACACTCGCGCCGCTGATGGGCGTGTTTCCCGCCTGCACCGCGCCCGCCGGGGTTGAGCCCGAGGCGCGAG
This sequence comes from uncultured Acidobacteriaceae bacterium, assembly GCA_963703645.1. Lineage (GTDB taxonomy): Bacteria > Acidobacteriota > Terriglobia > Terriglobales > Acidobacteriaceae > Bog-257. The sequence goes on along the minus strand of CAVPFD010000027.1, from coordinate 27,004 downwards.
ATGCAATCGGGAGCACCACGACGAAGGAAAACAGCCAGGACGGAAGACGAAGGGGCATGCAGCCTACCTCCCCATAGATTAACTACGCCACTGGCAAGGTTGTTGAGATATACGTCAAGGAGCAAAGCGATGTCAAGACAGCATCGCAAAACTCCTTGCCCATTCCTTCAGCCCGTGATAGCTTGCCTGCCCAGGGGCGAACTAGGAGAAAAACATCTTGCGTATCACTTCGTTAGCTCTGGGGATAGTCCTGTCCATTTCCGGCGCCGTGCTGGCGGCGCAAACCCAAGTTACAACTCCACCCTCCGCCGCCGTAAGTGATGAGCCCCGGCCTGCTGCGTTACAAGTCAATCACGTCTTCATCGTGATGGAGGAGAACCACAGCTACAGCGACGTCATCGGCAATTCGCAGACGCCTTACTTGAACAGTCTGGCGCAGACCTACTCATCGTGGCCGGCATACTATGCCGACACCCATCCTTCCATCGGCAACTACTTCATGCTGACCACCGGCCAGATCATCACCAACGACGACGGCTACATGGGCACCGTGACCGCCGACAACGTAGTGCGCGAGCTGCTCGCCGCAGGTAAGACCTGGAAGGAATACTCGGAGTCCATCCCCTACCAGGGATACGACGGCGGTGACACCGGCGAGTATGCCGAGCGCCATAATCCGCTGTCGTACATGTCCGACGTCCGCAACGATCCCAGCCAATTGCAGAATCTGGTGCCGTTCACCCAGCTTGCCACCGATATCGCCAACCACACGCTGCCCAACTATAGCTTCATCGTTCCCAACCTGCTGCACGATGCGCATGACGGCACGCTGGCCATGGCCGACGCCTGGCTGCAGGCCAACATCGCGCCGCTGCTGGCCAGTCCCGACTTCAACACCCCGGGCGGAGGGCTGCTCATCATCACCTTCGACGAGTCGGAGGACAGCGACACCCAATTCGGCGGCGGACAAGTTGCCTGGATCGCCGTCGGCCCCAACGTCCGGCTGGCATTTCCGCCACGTGGCGCGCAGATTCCGAAAATTGTCTTCCAACATGAGAGCACTTGCCGCTTCATGCTCAAGCTGGCCGGCGTCTCGGTCTTCCCCGCCGGCGCCGCCACCGCGCCCGACATGTACATATTCTGGTCGGGAAATTGAGAATGCGCGCTACAATTGCCCGCAATGCCTGCGCCACAAGCAGCTCCGGCCGCACAACCAGCACTGGCCATCGAGCACGTCGAGGGCTCATCGCCCGCGGCGTTCAAACTCACTCGCCTTGAGGACGGCAAGTCGCTCTCGCCGGTCGCCATCGGCTCGCCGTACGAGTTCCCGGTCGAAGGCCGCCAACCCAAGCTCATGCACGAACTGCGCTGGTATCTGGAGCAGTTTCTCGACTACCCCTTCCACCCTGAAACCGATCACGCCGACCACGTCCTCGACGCTCTTCGTGCCTGGGGAGCGCAGGCTTTCAACGCGCTCTTCGACCGTCGCTATGCTGACGAATGGCTCGCTGGCTCAGCCATCCTGCAAGTTCGCGCCGACGATCCCCGTGTTCTCTCCTGGCCCTGGGAGGCCCTGTACGATCCGCAGGCCGGCTCGTACCTCGCGCACCAGCGGCGCCTGGAACGCCGGCTCAACAAGCTTCCTGATCCGCCAGCCTGTCACCGGCCTTCCCAACGAGCGCGTCAACATCCTGCTGGTTGTCTGCCGTCCCTTTGAGCACGATGTGCGTTATCGTTCCATCGCCCGCCCGCTCATTGAGCTGATTCAATCCAAAAACCTGCCGGCGCACGTGGACATTCTGCGTCCGCCCACCTTCGACCAGCTTCGCGAGCACCTGCGGCAGCATCCCGGCTACTATCACGTCCTCCATTTTGACGGCCACGGTGGGTATGGTGACCTTGGCGGCCATGCTTCGCCGCATCAGTTCAAGGCGAGCCAGGGCTGCCTGGTTTTCGAGAACGAGAAGTGCGAGGCCGACCCGAAATCGGCGCGCGACCTGAGTGCCTTGCTGCACGAATACGCAGTGCCGGCGGTCGTGCTCAACGCCTGCCAATCCGCCACCCTCGACGAGCAGGCCGAGGATGCCTTCGCCACCGTCGCCACCGCGCTTCTGCAAAGCGGAATGCGCAGCGTGGTGGCCATGGCGTATTCGCTTTATGTCAGCGGCGCGCAGGTCTTCCTGCCCGCGTTCTATCGGCGTCTGTTTGAGTCGGGCAGCGTGGCCGAAGGCGTGCGCGCCGGACGCCAGCAAATGCTGGCCGATAAGAACCGAATGTCCGCCCGCGGTCCCTATCCGCTGGAGGACTGGCTGCTGCCGGTGCTCTACCAGCAGGCCCCGCTGGACTTGGATTTTGCCAAACAAGCCAAGCTCGAGAAGCGCGAATCGCGTTTGCCGCAGGAGGTCGTGGAACAGCGCGAAGCCTACGGCTTCATCGGCCGTGACGGCGCCATCCTCGAGATGGAGCGCGCGCTGCAGCGCCAGACGCCTTGCATCCTGGTGCAAGGTCTGGGCGGAGTGGGCAAGACGACCCTGGCGCGCGGCTTTCTCCGCTGGCTGGATGAAACCGGCGGCCTGGATGGCGCGCTGTGGTTCGACTTCCGCGACATCCGCACCGCCGAATACGTGCTCAACCGCACCGGCGAGGCGTTCTACGGCGAGAACTTCGGCGCGCAGAAGAACAAGCTTGAGCTGCTCGCCAACGCGTTGCGCCAGCTTCGCGTGCTGATGGTGTGGGACAACTTCGAGTCGGCGGCCCAGAATCTTCATGCCGAGGATCGTGACGAACTGGGCCGCTTCCTCGATGCCATTCGCGGGACGCGAGGCAAGGTCATCATGACCAGCCGTTCGCAAGAGGAGTGGATGGGGCCAAGCCGGCGATTCGAGCTGCCATTGTCCGGACTGGAGGGCGAGGAGCGCTGGGAGTACTGCGAGATCATCCTGCGCGAACTCGGACTGAAAGTGAACCGCGACGACCCCGCGCTGAAGGAGCTGATGGACCAGCTTGCCGGCCACCCGCTGGCCATGCGCGTGGTCGCTGCCCAGGCTGGAGCAAATGTCGGCGGCCAAGGTCAGCGAGGCGCTGCGCACCAACATCGCCGAGCTTGGCTTGGACGAACAGGAAGAGCAGGGCCGCCTCTTCGCGACGCTGCGCTTTGTCGAGCAGGGACTGCCAGAGGAATTGCGGCCCATGATGGACCTCGTCGCGCTGCACGAGGCGTATCTGACGCTCGACTACGTTGGAAGACATGGCCAAGCAAGTCGATCCTGAATGGACGCGCCAGCGAATTGATGAACTTGTGACCGCGCTCGCCAACGCCGGTCTTGTCCGGAGGTTCAGAGCTGGTATCTACGAGATCCACCCATTGCTCACCAGCTACCTACGTTCTCACAGCGCCGCTCCCGAACCTTGCCAGCGCGCATTCGTAAACGTCATCGGCACCCTCGCTGATGGCCTAGCCCAGCGACCTCACAATGAACAGCGCGGCGTGCTTTTGTTGCACGGTGCCAACTTTCACTTTGCACTGCATCTCTCGCAGCGCCTCCCTATGGATCTGCATTTCGGTGCGCTGACCCAATCTCTCGCCGGGCATGCACTGAACTCCCGGAACTTCCTAGAGGCTTCCCGCTTGTATGAGGGATCGGCTCAACATGCCGCTGCCCTCGCAAACTGGGAGTGGGAAGCCACCGCATATCACCAACTGGGCGTGACCGCTGAGGAGCAGCGGGACTTCGCGACGGCGCGGCAGTGGTATCTCAAGTCCCTCGCCATTTCAGAGAAGCAGGGCTACCTGGACAGAGTTGCCAGCACGTATCACCAACTGGGCAACCTCGCTCGGGAACAGCGGGACTTCGCGACGGCGCGGGAGTGGAATCTCAAATCCCTCACCATTTCAGAGAAGCAGGACAACCAGCGCGGGCGTTGCCCAAAGCTATCACCAACTGGGCATGGTCGCTCAAGAGCAGCGTGAATTCGCGACCGCCCGGGGGTGGTATCTCAAATCCCTCGCCGTTAAGGAGAAGCTGGGCGACCTGGAGGTCGCTGCCAGCACCTACCACCAACTGGGGATTGTTGCTCAAGAGCAGCGGGACTTCCCGACGGCGCGCGAGTGGTATCTCAAGTCCGCTCGCAATTAAAGAGGAGCAGGGCAACCTGCGCTACGCCGCCGGAACGTATGACCAACTGGGCACCCTCGCTCAACAGCAGGGGGACTTCGCGACCGCGCGGGAGTGGTACCTCAAGTCCCTCACTATTAAGGAGAAACAGGGCGACCTGCACGCCGCTGCCATCACCTATGGCCAACTGGGCAGGATCGCTGGAGAGGAGCGTGACTTCGGGACCGCCCGGGAATGGTACCTCAAATCCCTCACCGTTTTAGAAAAGCACGGCAACCTGCACGGTGCTGCCATGGCTTACGGCCAGCTCGGAATCTTAGCATCAAAGCAGGGCAACTTTGAGAGCGGTGGCAAATGGTTCGCTCGTGCCATTATCGGCTTCCAGCAAGGGCACGACCCGCTACCACGCATCTGAAACGAAACGTCGAGAACATCTTTATCTTAACTATCAGGCAACTCCAGTCAGCACCTCCGCGCCCGAAGAAAAAGAAAGGCTGAAAGCCATTTGGTTGGAAACGGGGCTGGGCCCCTTCCCCGAAACGGCATAAACTGCGGGCGGGTAGTGCGGCGCTTCGCTTTGATTATTCATCATGGAAACCACCTCAATGCTGTCATCCTGAGCGGAGCGGCCGCCCCGGCTTCTCCGACCCGCCGGGTTTGCGGGTCGAGCGGGCGCGCAGTCGAAAGCCTGCCCTGAGCTTGCCGAAGGGGACCTGCATTTTCTTGCCTCATCGCTCAGGGTTGACGAATGGCCCACGCACCACGGCTTGAATCGGTTTTCCCCACTCTTCCGACAAATCGATCCACGTGGGGTTCCTGGAGCGGATCAGCGCAATTTTCTTCTCGCGGCGCCAGCCTTTAAGTTGCTTCTCGCGCGCAATGGCTGCACGGATATCTACAAATCGCTCGTAGTAAACCAGCCGCTCAACGCGATACCTGGACGTGAATCCTTCGATCACGTGCTGTTTGTGCTCCATGGTCCGCCGGCCAAGATCTCCCGTGACACCGATATAGAGCGTCAGGGAGCGGCTGGCCATGATGTAAACCGTGTAGAGTGGCCGTTCGTTCACAATGGGTAGAATATGAGCTTGTGAGATAAAGCATCAGTGACGCGGCTCACATGAGCGTGCGCTGGAGTTTCGAAATGCAGGTCCTTTAACATCGGCTTTCGCGACATCAACTTTGGGCGCTGGCTGCGGTTGCTGACGAAACGTGAATACGACCTCAAGGCGGTAGGCTGGGCGCGGACGGTTTCGGGCTTCCAGTCGCTGCTCAGTGTTTATCTCATCGCGCTCTGGGTGCTCAGCTATTTCGGCAGGCCGTTCGGATAACGCGGCCCTGGTTACCTTCCCTCCCAAATGTTACGAAAGTACAGTTACCCAACCTGTACCTTCGTAATCTTGACAAAGGCTGGCGCTGGGTTACGCTGGAGACGGGACCACCTCGGCGGCCGCCGGGGATGCGTGTCCTCACCCGCCCAAGGGCGTGGTGAACGGGTTCTTTGACAATTGAGGGACTCGTCTTCCACCCGAAAGTGGGCTTGGGACTTGAGCTGGAAACCGTCGGGCTGTATTGCATAAGTCCTTGCGGCTCAGGATTATGCGATAAGCACTTGCGGCTCAATATTTTGCAGCCAAAATCTGCGCAACTTATTGATTCTAAGGAATCAAGGCGGGAGGGGGAGGGTACGGAAACTGTGTTGATCTGGATGCAGGCTGCCACTAAGTCATTGCGGCTCAAGACTTTGCAATAACTACCTGCAGCTCAAGAGGTTGTAACCAAAATCTGCGCAAGCTATTGATTTTAAGGAATCAAGGCAGGAGGGGGGTGGGGTGGGCTGTTCAAGAGATCAGGTTACGCATCCGGGCTGCGGGACGGAGGGTCAAGGGCCCGGAGCGAATGGCGAAGAGCGATTAGTGCCCGGTGTACGTGGACCACGCGCGCGTGATGTAGTCCGTCATGGTGAGTGAGAACAGGATGAACAACCAGAAGATGGAGGCGATGACCGTGACCATGGTTAGCTTGGTGCTGTAGCGCAGGTGCATAAAGAACAGCACGACCAGAGTCCCCTTGATGGTGGCAATGAGCAACGCCAGCACGATGTTGAAGAGACCTAGTTCAAGCGTCGCCGCATAAACGGTGGTGGCCGTCAGCACCATCAGGATGGCCCAAATTACCACGTACATCTTGGCCGGTAAGATGTGCCCTACATAGTCTGGGTGTTCGGTGTGGTTCGCCATGCGTCCTCGTTTAACCGCCGTGCTTGTGACTGATCAAGTAGAGCAGCGGGAAAAGATAAATCCAGACCAGGTCAACAAAGTGCCAGTACAATCCCACGTTTTCCACGGGATTGTAATACTCGGGAGTGAACGCACCCATTGCGCCCACAATCACGATCCAAGTCACCAGGCCGATACCGATGATCATGTGGAGCGCGTGCAATCCGGTCATCGCCCAGTACAGCGAGAAGTAAATCTCGGTGTGCTGTGGATCGGTCGGAGGATGCGCGGGGTCCCCTGTCTCGAAGTGGAAGTTTGGCCCGGGAAATTCATGATTCACCCAGTGCTCGTGATACTCGACCGCCTTAATGCCCAGGAAACCAAATCCAAAGACGATGGTGATCAGCAGCAGGACGATCATCAGCTTCGGCTTGGCCATCTGGGCCGCGCGAACCCCCAGCGCCATGGTCAGCGAGCTGCAAATCAGCACCGCCGTGTTGGTCGCTCCCAGCCAGATGTTCATCTTCTGGCTGCCCTCGACGAAGGCCTGATAGTAGGAGGAGCGATAGACCAGGTAGGCGCAGAACAGCCCGCCGAAGAACATGATCTCCGTCAGCAGGAACATCCACATGCCAAAGGTGGAGGTTTCCTTCTGCTGCTCCATGTCAGCGAAGTGGTGCTGCAGCGCGTGCTCAGCGACCTGGATCTCGACCTCGCTAGTGGCCAACGGTGACCTCCTCTTGCGGCTGGTGCTCGTAGTCGTAGGCTTCCCAGGTGACTACAGGAGTTTCGTCGAAGTTGTGCGTGGGCGGCGGCGACGGAGTCATCCACTCCAGGCCGACTGCGTTGCACGGATTCGGCCCAGCAAGTTCTCCGTAACGCAGCGACCACATGAAGTAAATCATGGGCAGCACATAGCCCACAGCCAGAATCGAGGCGCCTGCGGTCGACAGCACGTTCAGCACCTGGAACTCCGGAGGGTACGCATGGTAGCGGCGCGGCAAGCCCATGTAGCCCAGAATGAACTGCGGGAAGAACGTCATGTTGAATCCGACGAACACCAGCAGCGCGGAGAGCTTGGCCCAGCCTTCGGGATACATGCGTCCCGTCATCTTCGGCCACCAGAAATGCAGGCCTGCGAGGTAAGCCATCACCATGCCGCCGACCATCACGTAGTGGAAGTGCGCAACCACGAAATAGGTGTCGGTCACATGCACGTCGAGGCCGAGCGACGCCAGGAACACTCCGGTCAGGCCGCCGATCGTGAACAGGCCGATAAAGCCGAACGCGTACAGCATCGGTGTTTCATAGCGTATGGAGCCTTTGTACAGGGTCGCGGTCCAGTTGAAGATCTTCACCGCCGACGGAATCGCGACCAGGTAGCTCAGCAGCGAGAACACCAGCGCGGCGTAAACCGAAATGCCGGCGACGAACATGTGGTGCGCCCACACCAGGAACCCGAGCACCGCGATGGCGATCGAGGCCAGCGCGACGAACTCATAGCCGAAGACGCGTTTGCGCGAGAAGCAGGTGACGATCTCGCTGATCACGCCCATGCCCGGCAGAATCATGATGTAAACCGCAGGGTGCGAATAGAACCAGAACAGGTGCTGGAACAGCAGCGGATCGCCGCCTAGCGCCGGATTGAAGACGCCGATGTGGAACGCACGCTCGAGCGCCACCAGCAGCATCGTGATGGCGATGACCGGCGTTCCCAGCACCATGATGAGAGCGGCCGCGTAGTTCGACCAGCAGAACAGCGGCAAGCGGCGCCACGTCAGGCCCGGCGCGCGCATGCGGTGGATCGTGACGATGAAGTTCAGTCCGGTAAGAATCGAGGAGAATCCGGTGATGAAGATGCCGACCGCGGCCCCGATCACGTGGGTATTGGAGTAAGTGGTGCTGAACGGAGTGTAGAAGGTCCAGCCGGTATCGACGCCGCCCGTGACCATCGCGACCAGGCGCGTATGTCGCCGCCGATAATGTACAGATACCAGCTCAGCAGGTTGATTCGGGGAAACGCCAGGTCCTTGGCGCCCACCATCAGTGGGATGAGAAAGTTGCCGAGCACCGCCGGCACCGACGGAATCAGGAAGAAGAACACCATGATGATCCCGTGCATGGTGAACAGCTTGTTGTAGGTGTCGGACGAAACCAGGTCGCCGGCCGGGGTCAGCAGCTCCAGGCGGATCATCATGGCGAAGAAGCCGCCGATCCAGAACATCGCCGGTGATCGAGATCAGATACAGCATCGCGATCCGCTTATGGTCGGTGGTCAGCAGCCACGACTTGATGCCGTAGTTGGAGTTCAGGTAATTTTCGCGCTCGACGGTTTGTACAGCAGGTTGCCATTTCACACCCTCAGGGTTCCAACACCTTCACTGCGCGCTCGACATGTCGGAGGTCGGCGTCTGATTGCTCGCCGATCCCTTCTGCTGCGGTTGCGACAGCGACTTGACGTAAGCCACCAGCGCCATCAAGTTTTCTTCCGAGACCTGGCCCTGGAAGGTCGGCATGATGGGCTTGAAGCCGGAGACAATCTTCGCGCCTGGGATTCAGAATCGATTCGCGAATGTAATTTTCGTCGGCCATCACCGTGCGTCCATCATCCAGCAGCACCGGCTTGCCGAAGATGCCGATCAGGTTCGGACCGCGTCCCTGCGTGTCGGAGCGATGGCAGGTGGCGCATCCCAACTGCTGGAACAATTGCTCGCCATTCGACGCCAGCGTCCCGGTAGTCGCGCCTCCGCCGCTCAGCCAAGCCTGGTAGGCAGCGGGCTCCATCACAATCACCTGCCCGATCATGCCCGAGTGATCGGTGCCGCAGTATTCCGCGCAGAACAAGTGATAAGTGCCGACCTTCGTCGGCCGGAACCAGGTCGAGGTGTAGCGGCCGGGCAGCACGTCGGCCTTGATCCGAAATGCCGGCACATAGAAACTGTGAATGACGTCCTGCGAGCTCATGATCATCTTCACATCGCGGCCCACCGGCACGTGCAGCTGATTGATCTCGCGCTGTCCGCTCTCGTGCTCGAACTTCCACATCCACTGCTTGCCGACGGCATAAACTTCCATCGCGCCCTTGGGCGGCCGGGCCTCCTCGAAGAAAATCAGCGAGCCCCAGGCAAAGAAGATCATGCAGATGCCCAGCGGTATCAGCGTCCAGGTCAGCTCCAGCGGCAGCGAGCCTTCAATCTGCACCGGGTGGGGATGGACCGAGCGGCGGTACTTGACCGCGAAGACGAAGATCCAGCGCGAAGATCAGCAGCGTGAAAAAGGCCGACACCGCGATCAGCAAGAAATAAAGTCCGTCCACCTGCCATGCCAGCGCCGAGGCACGTTCAGGAAAGAGTGGGAAGTTCTTCCACATATCGATCAGGCCCGTCCTGTTCCCTTTTTGCCGTGGTGAGACTCACGGCGGTACATCACGATCAGAAAGCCGCCGAGAATCAGCATGGTGGCGGCTCCCGCCACACGCATAATGTTGGTGACCACCGCGCCGTATCGACCGGTTTTCGGGTCATAGTGATAGCAGTACAGCACCACCTGGTCCACCAGTGTTCCAATCTTGTCCTTGCGACGCCTCGATCAAGCCGAGGCGAATATCCTTCGGCGAGAACTCAACCCCGTAGTAGTACTGAGCAATCTTGCCGGTCGGCGTCACGATCATGATGGCCGCGGCGTGGATGAACTGCCCGGTGCGCGGATCGCGCCGGTAATGAAAGCCCACCGCGTCGGCCAGCTGCTTGATCTCCGGTCTGCTGACCGGTCAGGAAGTGCCAGCCATCGCCGTCGGTCTTGTGCTCCAGATGCTCGTTCATACGGGCGATGTAAACCTGCTTTTTCTCGGCCGCATCTTTCGGACGTTTCGTCCGGATTGAAGCTCACCGAGACAACTTCGTATTCGTTGCCCGGAGTGAATCGCAGCACGCCGAGCGCGCTGGCCTCGCCAGCCAGCTCTTCGCCGCACAGCATCGGGCAGGTGTAATACACCAGGTTCAGAATGACCGGACGTCCCGCACGAAAGTAGTCGCCCAGCCTCACCGCTCTTGCCTGTCTCGTCCTTGAACTGCAGATCGAGCGGCATCTGCTGATCCAGCCGCTGATCGATGCCCACGTTCGATAGATCGGCTGGACTCATCTGCGAAGACGGCTGCGCGCTCTTGTCCAGAAAGGCGGAAGGAGGCTGGGCGACGGCCAGCGTGGCCACTCCCACCAGCATTGGCAGGAGCCATACCTTCACGAGTTTGAGCCGCAAACCCTTCAACGCGTGCTACCCTCCGGCGGCGGATTCGGCCGCACCGGCAGACCTCGCTCCTCGATCAGCTTCATCGCCTGCGAAATCGGAATGTGGATCGCTCCGCTCGCGTCCTTGAACGGTTGCGGCGGGTTCAACAGCTCGTTCTCCGAGACCTGGAATCTACTCATATCGCCTGCGTCGTTCACTTGCAACCGCGGTTCGGGAAAAACTCCCAGATTGACCGCAGGCGCGTTCTGCAAAATAGAGCGCGAACTTGACGGCGGCGGCGCCGGTTGCGCAGCGGCCATCGGGTTTGTCTGGGGCGGCGGGAAGAGCACGTCACTTTTCGCCATGAACCGGAACATCCCCCACAGGACCAACTCCACGAAGAAGCCGCAAACCAGCAGCCCGATCAGGAACAGCAGGATGCCGCGCGGGCTGAGGTCGGTGCGGTCGAAGTCAACCTGCGGATTGCGCAACGGATCGTAATTTGAGTTCTCAGTGGCCATGGCCCCTCTGATGCAGCAAAAGCGGTATTTGCGGCTCGTATACCGGCAACAGCGGCCGCTGCTGCAGGTTGTAGAAGAAGAACGCCAGCCACAACCCGCCAACGCCAATCGGCGCGATGATGTACCACATGCTCAGATAAAAGTGCCCTTGTTCGTGAGCGAAGTTCGGCACGACGTACCAGTAGATGTCCACCAGCCGCATGAACATCAAGAGCAATGCCAGCCCGATCAAACGCCTACCGGCGCGCTTGCGCTCACGCGATAGCAGCAGAGCAAACGGCAGCGCGAAGTGGAACAGGATAATGATGAGCGCCACCACGCCCCATCCTCCGCGTATGCGGTGCAGATACCAGCCGATCTCCTCCGGCAGGTTGCCCGCCCAGATGATGAGCCACTGCGAGAACGAGAAATAGGCGAACAGCATCACGAACGCCAGCATCAGCTTGCCGATGTCATGGAACTGCATTGGCTTGATGATTTCGCGGTACGGGCGATAGCGCGTGAAGACAGTCAGCAGGATCACATTGAACGCCAGGGCCGACAGACCCTGTCCCGCGATGAAAATCAGACCATAGATGGTCGAACCCCAGTGGGATCGAGCGACATGACCCAGTCCACCGCCGCGAACGAGACGGTCAGGGCGTACAGAACCAGGCCCACGCCGCTCAGTCCCTGGAAGTGTGGTTGGGCGTCGCCTGCCAGAGGACGGTCCTGCAGGTCGCCGCGCTTGTTCAGGACGAGCTCGAGCCCAATCCAGATGGCGAAGTAGACGAGCCAGCGAATGATCCAGCCGGGCGTGTTCAGGTACCAGTGGTTGCGCTCTGTCAGCGCCGGATTCGTCATCCAAGCGTAAAGATGAGTGCGGAAGATGAGGATCGGCAGGAACAGGACGAACATCAGCGGCAGGCACTTGCTGGCCGCTTCCAGCGGCGCGCCGGATGACCAGCCCCCAGAGGCCTCCGGAGAGATACTGCACCATCAGCAGCGCCAGGCAGCCAAGGCTGAGGCCGGTCCAGAACATAAAGGCGATCAGATAGCCGCGCAGAAACTGCTCCAGCGAGGTGACCGCTCCGGCCACGCAGAGAAGTGCGCCAACCACACCGACGATGAGCGCCCGCTTTTGCCACTGCGCCGCCTCGACGGGCACCGGATAGTCGGTCTGTTGCCGGTACATGGTCTCGTGGCTCATGGCTTGCGCTGCGCCTCCTTGTGCCGGAGCCACCGCCGGCTTGGGCGGAGTGGACGCGGCCGTGGTAGCGCCCTGCGTGTCGTAAGGAGGCATGATCATCACGCCCGGCGGCGGCGCATCGGCGATCTGCGCACCGGCTGGAACATCGCCGGGCTGGCATTCTGGCTCAACTGCAGCGCGCGAATATAAGCGGCGATGGCCCAGCGGTCGTGCGCAGGAACCTGCTCCGCGTAGTCCGGCATGGCGCCGAAGCCGTTGGTCATGACGTCGAAGAAGTAACCAATGGGTGCCTTGCGCAGGCGGTCGATGTGATACGACGGCGGATGCTTGTAGCCGCGCTGCACGACCATGCCATTGCCGTCACCGGCTTCGCCGTGGCACGGCGAGCAGTAGATGTTGAAGCGCTGTTGTCCGCGCGACAGCACGTCGGCAGTCACCGGAAACGGCATGTAGTCGCCATCGTTGCTGCCGATCTTGCCGGTGTAGAAGTAGGTATCGGCGTCCAGGTGCTCGCGGGCGACCGTTCCGGCAACCAGTGGCCGCGCCGAACGTTTGTCGGCGTAAAAGTCGCTCTCGCGCAGCGGACGGTAGTAGGGCTGGTTCTGCATGTCTTCACGGCAGCCGGCCAGCGTCAGCAAAGCCGCTACGACAAGGATGTGCGCGCCAGCCTTTCCGGCCCAGTGCCTGCCGAGACGCACAGCCATCCTCTCGACCCCGGATTGAGCTAGCTGATTAATGCGGCACCTCCTCAATCGAGACCGGCCTGAGGCTTTCCATGAATCGCTGCGTATCAACGATGTCGAACTTGGGATCGGCCGCTTCCACGCACAGGAAAAACTTGTCGCGAGTCACACGGGCGAAACGGTCCACGTTGAACAGCGGGTGATACGGCATCGGCAAGCCATTCAACGCAAACATCCCGAAGACGCCGGATAGTCCAGCAAAGAGAATCGTCATCTCGAAGGTCGGAACGATGAACGCCGGCCAGGAGTCATAAGGCTTTCCGCCGATATTCAGCGGATAGGCAATCACGTTGATCCAGTACTGCAATCCGAAACCCGAAAGCCCCCCGAGCAACCCGCCTAGCAGCACCACCAGCGGCACGCGGCTCTTGTGGAAGCCGATGGCCTCGCTGGCCTCTTCGATGGGAAACGGGCTGTAAGCATCCATTTTGCGGTAGCCCGCCGCATACGCAGCCTGGGTAGCCTCCACCAGGTCGGTGGCAGTGTCGAACTCTGCCATCAATCCGTAGATTGCTGGTGAAAGTGCCTGATGACTCATTTGGCTTTCACCTCCGACTCAGGCAGCAACTGGCGCATTTCGAAGATCGAAATGGCGGGCATGATGCGAATGAAGATATACATCGCTGCAGAGAAGAAGCCAATGGTGCCGGCCAGCACCGCATAGTCCCAGCGCGTCGCCGTGTAATGGCCCCACGACGACGGCAGGAAGTCGCGGCTCAGGCTGGTGATGATGATGACGAAACGCTCCAGCCACATACCCGTCAGGATCACCAGCGAAATCAGGAACAGCCACTTCGTGTTGGCCCGGATCTTCGGTACCCACAGGATCTGCGGCAGCAGAATGTTCAGCAGGATAAGCAGCCAGTAGAAAATCGCATAGGGACCGAACCAGCGGTTCTCGATCATGAAGCGTTCGTAGGTCGAGCCGCTGTAGAAAGCGATGAAGGCCTCGAAGAAATAGCCATAAGCGACGATCAGCCCGGTCGCCAGCATGACCTTCGCCGAGTTCTGCAGGTGGCGCATGGTGATCATGTTCTCGCAGGCCGTAAAAGTGGCGAATAGGAATCGCCAGCACCAGCACCATGGCAAAGCCCGAATAGATGGCGCCCGCGACGAAGTAGGGCGGGAAGATGGTGGTATGCCAACCGGGCACGATGGAGATCGCAAAATCGAAGCTGACCACGGTATGAACCGAGAGCACCAGCGGCGTCGCAATGCCCGCCAGCAGGATGTACAGCGCCTCGTAGCGCTTCCAGTGGCGGGCCGAACCACGCCAGCCCATGCTCAGGATGCCGTAAATCGCCTTGGTGTAGGGGCTTTGTGCCTTCTCGCGCATGGTAGCGAAATCGGGCACCAGGCCGACATACCAGAAGACAGCCGAGATCGTGGCGTACGTCGAAACCGCGAAAACGTCCCACACCAGCGGGCTGCGGAACTGCGGCCACACCCCCATGCTGCTGGGATACGGGAACATCCAGTAAGCCAGCCAGGGACGGCCCATGTGCAACACGGGAAACATGCCGGCGCAGGCCACGGCAAACAGCGTCATGGCCTCGGCGAAGCGGTTAATCGAATTGCGCCAGCTTTGCTTCAGCAGCAGAAGGATGGCCGAAATCAGCGTTCCTGCGTGGCCGATGCCGATCCACCAGACGAAATTGATGATGGCAAAGCCCCAGGCGACGGGGATTTCGATGCCCCAGATCCCGACGCCCACCAGAAACAGGTAGGTGACGGCTGCCCCCAGTAGCGCCACAAGACCCATGGCGATGGCCAGACCAGCCAGCCAGCCCAGGCCGATGGGCCGCTTCAGAACGGCGTCGGCGATCTGGTCGGTGACGCTGTCGTAGCTCTGCCCCGGCGTTAATACCGGTGGCTCATCCGGCCACGGCGTTTCAAGTAGAGCGGTTTTTTCCTCTGGACCCTGCTTCATCGCTAACTGGACTCCGACTGCTCAAGTTCGGGGTTCGGGTTCTGCACCACTGCCATGTACGTGGTGCGAGGACGCGTGTTCAGGTCTTCCAGCAGGCTATAGTTGCGCTGCTGCGCCTTGATCTTCGCCACGCGGCTTTCCTTGTCGTTCAAATTGCCAAAGACAATGGCGCCCGCCGGGCACGCCTGCTGGCACGCCGTGACCACTTCGCCGTCGCGGACGCTGCGGTTTTCCTTCTCCGCCGTTATGCGCCCATGCGCGATGCGCTGGATGCAGTACGTGCACTTCTCCATCACGCCACGGCTGCGGATGGTGACTTCGGGATTGCGCATCATCTTGTACTGCGGCGTGGTCCAGTCCTGCCACAGCAGGAAGTTGAAGCGGCGCACCTTGTACGGGCAGTTGTTGGAGCAGTAGCGCGTCCCGACGCAGCGGTTGTACACCATGTCGTTCAGGCCTTCGGTGCTGTGCACCGTCGCGCCCACAGGACAAACCACTTCGCACGGAGCGTTCTCGCATTGCTGGCACGGCACCGGCTGGTAGTACATCGCCGGGTTCTCCGTTCCGCCTTCGTAGTACACATCCACCCGCAGCCACTGCATCTGGCGGCCGCGCATCGTCTGCTCCTTGCCGACGACAGGAATGTTGTTCTCCGCCTGGCACGCCACGATGCAGGTCTTGCAGCCGATGCAGGAGTTCATGTCGATGGTCATGCCCCACTTCAGCTCGGTGTACTGGTAGGGGTAGTACAGCGTCATCTCGGGCGGAACCCGCTCTTCCTCTTCGTGCGCAAAATTCGGGTTCTTCATGAAGTCTTCCAGCGTCGCCTTGCGAATGATGTGCCGGTTCTTCAGCGGCTCGGTGCCCTTGGGCAGGTCCGAGTAGTCGATGTACTGAAAGCCCTGCGGATGAGCCAATCCGTATCCTGAGTCGACCTTCGTGATCTTCGCGCTGGCCATCCATAGAGCGTCGCTGGTACGGATCTGGTACGCGTCGAAACCCACGCCATCGGCAACCCGGCCGCCTTTGGTGCGTCCGTAGCCGAGAAAAACGGTGATGGAGTCGTCAGGATGTGCCGGCTGCGGCCAGATCGGCCCTTTCACCTTGCGTCCATTGACGTCGATTTCGACGACGTCGCCGGTGATCAGGCCACGCTTCTTCGCTGTCGTCGGACTAATGAGGACGGCATTGTCCCAGCAGAGGTTCGTGATCGGCTTCGGCGTCTCCTGCAGCCAGGCGTTGTTGGCGCGGCTGCCGTCGTAAATCATCGGATCACGGCGGAAGATCACTTCCGTGTCGCCGCTACCGGGCGCCCAATTCTTGTCAGCAGGTGCCCCACCCTTGCCCACGGCGTTCGGCGGAGGCGTCCCACCCTTGCCGCCTGCTGTTAGCGGCGGAGTGGCAATCGGAACCCCGCCTTTAGCCGCCACGCCCTTGGCCGGGAACGCCGTATTGGCGACAAAGCCGTCGTGCACCGCCTTGCGCCACGCTGTGTCGAAGTCGCCGCCCTTCATCTGGCCTTGCCAGTACTTGCGCACGATGTCGTAGCCGGACATCTCCGACGAGCCGACCAGCGCGAAGATGAACTCGTACGGGCTCTTGCGCGTTGTAGAGCGGGGCGATCAGCGGCTGGGTGATGGTCACCGTCCCGTCGAATGCGCGGCAATCGCCCCACTGCTCCAGGTAATGCGTGCCGTTGATGTGCCAGTGAACGTGATCGTAGGTTTCGTCCTGATACAGGCTGTACTGCACGCGAAGCGGTACTTTGTCCATTGCATCGGTAAAGGAGAAGTCCGCCGGGGCGTCGTAAACCGGATTGGCATCGAGAATGACCAGCAAGTCCACCTTGCCGGCATTCATATCGCCGACCAGTTCCTTCAGAGCCGCGGTCTGGATCTGCGGCTTCACCTGCACCGCGTCGGTGTAGATCACGGTGTTGCCCACCGCGCCCAGCGCCTGGTTCATGGCGTGAGCCAGCGCATGCACCGCCGGAGGCTGGTTGTCGCCCGGGATCACCACCGCTGCGCCCTTGTGGGCCTGAAGGTCTTTCACCAGCGCCGCGACAAACTTCTGATGTTCCGGCCGCGCCGCTTCGCCACCTCCCACGCCCAGTCCGGCTGCAATTGCGCGCGCCACCTGTTCCACTTCCGAAGCCCGCACCGGTAGCCGATGATCGGCCTTGCCGCCGGTGTTGGTCGGCGTGCTCTCGATCGAGTAGAAGCGCGACATCTTCTCTTTGAGATCGGGATTGCGCCGCGCTGCGAATGTCCGCGCGTAATAAAGAAATCCAGGGAAGCCGCTGGAAAGAAAATCGCCGTCGAGCGAAAGAATGATGTCGGCCTTCTCCAGGTTGTAACGCGTCTCGACGAACTGCCCGAAGGCCATCTGCGAACCAGCGCGCGCGTTGTCGCGATTCACGGGCTCGTACTGCACCCACTTCGACTCCGGATACGCCGCCTGCACCGCATCCATCAGCGAAGCCATTGTCGGCGAACTAACCGGACGGCTGAGAATGCGCAGGCCGCTTCCTTGCACCGCCTTCTGCGAATTCAACGGCCCCTTCGAGCGCGGCCGTGAAGTCGCTCCATGTGCTGATCGCGCCGCGGTAGGTGATGATCTGCGAGCGGTCGGGATCGTACATGTCAAGGATGGAAGCCTGCGCGAAGACATCGCTTCCGCCCAGGCTGGCGGGATGATCGGGATTGCCTTCGATCTTTGTCGGACGTCCCTCGTGGCTCTCCACCAGCACCGGAGTCGCATAAGCCCCGAACGGCATCGCGCTGGCGAAGAACAGCGGCTTGCCCAGCACGATTTCATCCGGCTGCCGCACATAAGGGACGATGGGCTCCAGCGGCTGCTTGACGCAGGCCGACAAGCCGGCCAGCGCCATCGAAGCGCTCATCAGCTTCATGAAGTCGCGGCGCGACGAGCTTTCCGGCCAGACCGAAGCCTGCCGCGGGAACTCGCGGTGCAGCATCTCGTAGAAGCCGTCGGTCTGCGCCAGCTCTTCCAGGCTCCGCCAGTATTGCGGGCCGCTCTTGGCGCGCGCCAGCTTCTCCTTCACTTCCGCCAGCTCCAGCTTGCCGGGACAGACTGCCTCGGGCTTGTTCAGGCTCTCTTTTTCCATTCTTCTCGTCGGTTCCGGAAAAGTAGCCTCTTTTCCTGAACCGCACTCGGACACAACTACCGGTGACAGGTGTTGCAACTGGTAATGCCTTCCCCGCTGCGAACGTTGTAGCGGTGCTTCAACTCTTGCCCAGCGCAATCTGGTCGGTGTACACCGCTGCCATCAGCCAGCTTCACCGGATTTCGGAACTGGGCTGCTCATAATTCATGTTGAAAACCTGGTCGCGCGGGCGCAGAAACTTCTCCGGCGCGCGATGACAGTTCAGGCACCATTCCATCCGCATCGAATGGCCTGCGTACATCAGCGGCATCTTGTTCGACCGGCCCGTGACAGCTCTCGCAGCCCACGCCCTTATTCACGTGAATGCTGTGGTTGAAATAAACGAAATCCGGCAGATAGTTCACCTTCGTCCAGATCAGCGACTGGCCGGTGCGATAACTCTCGCGCACCGGCTCCAGCAGCGGAGCATTCGTCCAGATCTGCGAATGGCAGTTCATGCAGGTCTTGGTCGGAGGAATGCCCGGCGAAGCTCGAGTTCTCGACCGAGGTGTGGCAGTAGCGGCAGTCGATGCCCATCGCCGGACACATGATGCTGATGGCTGAACGGCACCGGCTGCGCCTGGGCACGTCCTGGTAGGTCGCATAGGGCGAGCGCTGCATCTCCAGCGCCACCCACAGCAGTACGGACACCAGCATGACGACGCCGATAATCGACGCCCGCGCAATTGTATTCGCACTGCGATGAAAAATTTGGGCCATGTATGAGGCGTTTCCAGGTTTTGCGGCTTCGGGCCCGATAACCCCCATCGGACCCACTTCAGACGGAATTGCTAATCACGAGTGGGTGTGACGCTAATCACCCAAGCGAGTGATTATAGCAACTCATGTTGTCCGCATGGCAAGTGCTCCGAGTATTTCTCGACCGCGACTCTCACGTAGGGAAAAAACAGTTAGCCATCAGCACTCATCATTCATTCAAGACCCTACAGCCATGGCCTCACCAGCACATGCAACACGGGCGAAAGGCGAATAGCGATAGGCGGCTTCAGTGATGCTCGGGTTCACCGGACTCGAGGATCACCAGCGCCATCGCAAGCT
Source organism: uncultured Acidobacteriaceae bacterium (assembly GCA_963703645.1). Lineage (GTDB taxonomy): Bacteria > Acidobacteriota > Terriglobia > Terriglobales > Acidobacteriaceae > Bog-257. The sequence continues at coordinate 7,834 of CAVPFD010000027.1, read as the reverse complement.
GGTCCGTATGGGTAATGGAGAGTTGCGCACGCACTGCGCCCAGCTTACGGAAAAATTCTGCTGCCTTGCCGTGAAAAGCGACCGTCGGGCGTCCACCGGCAACTCGCTTGACCTCGACGTCCTGCCAGGTGACGCCGCGGTTCCAGCCGGTGCCGATGGCCTTCATGGCGGCTTCTTTGGCGGCGAAGCGTCCGGCGTAGCGCTCTGCCTTGTTCGCCTTGGACTCGCAGTAGCGAATTTCCTCGGGCGTGAAGACCCGCTCCAGGAAGCGCCGCCCGAAGCGCTCGATGGAGGCCGCGATGCGGGGAACTTCCGCAATGTCAATGCCGGTTCCGACAATCATTATGGTGACGAGTCCGACGGCTGTCGCTATGCCTGAGGTTGCACGGCTGCGAAGAAGGTAACACATTGAGAATACGAGCGCTTTACCTCGCGGTCGAACAGCGCAGATACGAAATTGCTTGGGCTTTTCGCCAGCGGCTGCTATGATGAAGTTGCTCGATTGATCGTCGTTGTACGCAGCAGTTTCCTGCATCGCAGCAATCCCTGCCGCTTCACATCCCGATCGAATTGCAGCTACATCACTTCGAAGGAATATGCATCACCATGGAACAAGGAACAGTTAAGTGGTTCAATGACGCGAAGGGCTACGGCTTCATCAGCCGTCAGAATGGCGAAGACGTTTTCGTTCACTATTCTGCGATCCAGACCAATGGCTTCCGCAGCTTGCAGGAAGGTCAGGCGGTCTCAGTTCAACGTAGTCAAAGGGCCGAAGGGCTGGCAGGCAGAGAACGTACAGGTCCTGTAGATCTCGAGCCTCAGGGTAATGAGAAGGCGGCCAACTCGGCCGCCTTTCCTATTGCAGCTTCTGCCTGCCCTTCAGCGGCACTTCTGTGGTATGGTCTAGGCGCTGGTTTCGCAGTATAACCGTCCAGCACAACCGGATTTGAAAGCTTCCTGGGAGTTTCGCTCCCTGCTCAGCGAGATGCCCGTGCAAGCTGCCCATACACGCTGGCGTCGCAGTACCTGTTTCGCGGAGGCAATTCCTCGGCGAATATCTACACACTGTTTTGTTTCCTTGATGTTGCTGGTCGCGAGTTCGCTGACTGCGGCGCAGACGGACCAAGCCGCCGCCAAACTCAATAGTCCGTCGCTGGCGTCGACATCGGCTGCCGCGGCCTCCCATGCTTCCCTGACTTACCGTCTGCGGAACAACTTCGGGCGTCCCTTGACCGGCATCTCGGTGGAGGTCCGTAATCCCCAGACGCATGCCGTAATTAACAGCGCGTTCACCGGACCCAACGGCGAAGTCAAGTTCAATGGCCTCTCACCTGGCCGCTACGAGATCACGGTGGCCGGCGGCATCCTGCCTCCGCGGCGTGAGGTACAAGTCGACGGAGGCGACATCCAGGGTGTGCTCGAGTTGCCGCTCTCCCAATCCAAAGTTCACGAGACAATCTCGGTAGGAGAGCTCACAGTTCCGCGCCAGGCGAAGGACGCGCTCAACGCCGCAGCCGAGGCCTGGCAGAAGCAGGACTGGAAGAAAGCCCGCGCCCAGGCGATGCGCGCCCTCGCGCTCCATCCTAAGTACGCAGCCGCGCTTTCTATGCTTGGCTTCCTCGACTTGCGGGAGGGCAATTGGGAGCAGGCCTGCACCGACGTCAAGGGTGCTCTCGAATCCGATCCCAACTCCGCTCTGGCTTATCTGACGCTCGGGGCTGCCTACAATTCCATGAAGCGCTTTGAAGCGGCCCTGGAGGCATTGTCCGTGTTTCCCAGCGTGTCAGCCGATACCTGGCAAGTGCATTATGAGCTTGCGCGTTCGTACATCGGGCTGCGCAAGTACGAACTGGGTTTGCTGGAAATCAACTCCTCACAGAAGCTTACTAAGCAGGATCCCGCGGTTTTGCACCTGGGGAAAGCCCACGCGCTGGCCGGATTGCACCGGGACTCCGAAGCGATGGAAGAACTCGAGGCCCTCTTGCGCAAGCAGCCAAACGGGCCGTTCGCACCCGATGCGCAGAATTTCCTGGCTGTCCTGCGCTCACAGAAGAACCACTGAGGGACGGCTCGCTGACGCCGCGGGAATCTTCTCGCCTTCGTTGGGTGTCCGAACGTTGGATTTGTCCACTATCCACCGATCACTATCCACTTTCTCTAGACGCCGGCCGCCGCCACCCCTTCGTAATGCCGCTGGGTACGCGGCAGCTTTGCTGAGTAACCCAGCAGGAAAAATACCGCCGTCGAGATCAGGCACACGCTCAATCGCACATGCGCCAGCGGCAGCGGCGGCAAATCCATGAACTTGCCCAGCCGCCAGGCGCCCCAGTTGATGACCTGCGTCGGCACCACCATCCAGATGGCCACGTAGAACCAGCGCACGCTCGACGCCTTCGCCGAACGTATCGCGGCGGGCACGCGGCGTCCAGTCGAACACCGTCGCCAGCACCACCGCCAGCGCCAGCGGATAGTAGCCGTATTGGTACAGCTCCTTCAGCAGCCAGCGCCCGTTGACCGAAGCCACGATCAGTCCAATCAGGTTCAGAGCGTAAGGAACAATGAGGTCAATCCAGGCGGCCGTGTAGCACACCACGCGATACCGCAAGGTTCGGCTGGTGGACACCATAATGGGTGATGTACGGTCGCGGCTCGCATCCTGGAATGCGGCCCTTGAAGCCCCGCCACGCAACGCCCGCGACCACAATCGCCAGCCAAATCCAGTGCCGCCGGTCGGGCCCGTGCGCGTACAGGTCGTAAGTCAGGGGGTAGCCGGGCAGCACCCAGAAGACCCAGATCCAGATGGGAGCATGCAGAACGCGGTAATACTGCTTGTTGCGCTCACGGAAGACGGCCTGTTTCATTGGTAATCGATGGTAGCGAGAAGCGCGCGCCAGACGCAAGCAACCCCGATCAGATCAGTGAGGCGCCCAGATCGACTCGAGCAGCCAGATTCTTAGTGACACAACTTTGCCACCGCCTCCTCGCGAATACAACTCGATGCCGTTGCTGCCCGGAGGAGGGTAAACCCGGTCGGTCATGACCTTTTCGCCGTCGTTGGCGAAGACCTCTACGCTGGACCTGTCCACAAAGATGTGCAGCCTGACCCGCTTTGTGCCTTGCAGAGTGGTCGTGTAGCGCCCCGGGAAGTCTTTGCTGAACGAAACGTCTCCTGAATGCGTGCGGTCGACAAAGAGCATATTTGTCGATGGAAGCACGCCAACCAGTGTCTCGATATTGTCGCCTTTGCGAAGGCGGAATCCGATTTCCTCCGCGTTCTCCGGCTCGAACTCAGCGTCAATCTCGCAGGTTTCGCCCTTCAGTCCGGCTTGCGCGATTTTGCGGTTCACCTCCTGTATCGAAGCCTCCTGAACTTGAAACGCCGGGCCGCGCAGGCTCTGCAACTCACCAACCGGTGTCTGTATGAGGATGGTCCCCGCCGCAGTCTGCCTGAGCGTCAGCGTTCGCGGAATCGACTGGGCGCCGCGCCAGAGCACGGTAGGCTCATCTTTGGCATACAGCCAGTTGCTGGTCCAGCCCATCCAGATCCTGCGACTGTCGCTCGATGGCATGTCGTTGAATGAGTTGGTGGCGTAGAAGTCTTTCCCATAGTCAGCCCATAATTTCGTCTGAGGTAAAGTTTCGTCCGTGAATTGTGTGCCGTCGAAGCGGCCTACCAGATAGCGCACTCCGGTACCGCCTGCGGGTGCGCCCGGATTACGATTGATGATCAGCACCCACTTCTTGTCCTGCGTTCCCTCGACTGGCAGTTCCAGGAGGTCTGGACACTCCCATTGACCGGCATCGTCGCCTGCGGGGCCGAACTTGCTGCGCACCGTCCATTTCTTCAGATCGGTCGAGTCGAGAAACACCGCCTTCCGTTCGTCCGCGAGCACCGCGACCATCACCCACTTCTTCTGGGTCTCGTACCAGAACACTTTGGGATCGCGGAAATCGCGCGCGTCGAGATCGACAACCGGATTGCCGGCGTAGTTTGTCCAGGTACGGCCGCGGTCGTTACTGAAGGCTATGTGCTGCTTTTGGCGATCTTTGTAAGCCGCCGCGTAAATGGCGATAAGACACGAATTGTCGTGCGGCCCGGGATTCTTGCAGAGGCCGCTGGAGTTGTTCCAATCGACCACCGCGCTGCCGGAATACGCCATGTAGCTGGGATCTTCCGGAATCGCCACCGGCAAGTTGCGCCAGTGCACCATGTCCGTGCTGATGGCGTGTCCCCAACTCATGTGTCCCCAGACATTGCCTTCGGGGTTGTACTGGTAGAAAAGGTGATACTCGCCCTTATAGAAGACCATCCCATTGGGATCGTTCATGAAGTTGTGTGGCGGGGTGAAGTGATATTGCGGGCGCCACGGCTGGTCGTAACTGTTCTGTGCCGGCAGTCGGGTTGCGCAACCCAGAGAAAGGGCAGCCGCTAATAGACCAGCCCAAACTCTTTCTTTCATCGTTGATCCCACTCCGCTCTGCAAGGCGCCCACCCAAGCCTTCTTTTGCTTGAGTAGGGTACCAATTAAACTGGCCGTAGTGTCACGCACCAGCATCCTGGAGTACCTCGACAACTTTCAGCGCCATGCGCGCGAGGTGGCGTACGTTCACCATCGCGGATATCGCACCCAGCGCTGGACCTACGGCGAGGTAGCGGCCAACGCCCATCGCTTCGCGCGCGAACTCGACGCGCGCGAGATCGTCAAGGGCGACAAAGTTCTCATCTGGGGCGAGAACTGCGCCGAGTGGGTTGTGGCATTCTTTGGATGCCTCCTTCGCGGCGTCATCGTTGTCCCCATCGACAGCATTTCCACTGCGGACTTTGCTCGGCGAGTCGCGCAGCAGGTGGACGCCAGGCTCTGCGTATGTTCGTCAGAGAACGAGATGCGGATGTTCCGGCAATCCACCTGGAAGGCCTGCGCGAGCGAATCGCGGTTCGCTCCGATGTTGCTTGCACTCCTCCGCCGCTCACCCGCGACGATATTGTCGAGATCGTCTTCACCTCCGGCACCACCGCAGAGCCACGCGGCGTGGTCATCTCGCACGGAAACATTCTCGCCAACCTCGAACCACTGGAGCGCGAGATCGGCGCATACCTTCGCTACGAGCGCATCTTCCATCCACTGCGCTTCCTGAACCTGCTTGCCGCTGAGCCACGTCTTCGGCCAGTTCCTGGGTATCTTCCTGCCGCAACTGCTGGCCGCCACCGTCATCTTCCAGGACACACTGAATCCGGCCGAGGTCGTGCGCGCCATCAAGCGCGAACGCGTGTCGGTGGTGGTTGCCGTGCCGCGCCTGATGGAGTCGCTGAAGGACAAGATCGTGCGCGACCTCGAGGCAGCCGGCAAGCTTTCGCGTGGTTCCAGCGCCAATTCGAAGCCGCGAAAGACCAGCATTTCGTTTGGCGCTGGTGGCGCTTCCGCCGAATCCACAACCAGTTCGGATGGAAGTTCTGGGCCTTCATCTCCGGCGGCGCCGCGCTCGACGCCGAGACCGAAGAGTTCTGGCGGCGCCTCAGCTTCGTCGTGATTCAAGGCTACGGCCTCACCGAAACCACCTCGCTCATCTCGCTGAACCATCCGTTTCGCACCGGCAAGCGCTCCATCGGCAAGGTGCTCGAAGGCCGCGAGATCAAGCTCGACGAGACTGGCGAGATCCTGGTGCGCGGCGCCAATGTCGCCGCCGGCTACTGGCAAGGCCACGAGTTGAAGCCGGTGCTGAACGACGAAGGCTGGTTTCGCACCGGCGATCTCGGCGAACTCGATGCCGAGGGCAATCTCTACTTCAAGGGCCGCAAGAAGAACGTCATCGTCACCCGCGAAGGCATGAACGTTTATCCCGACGACCTGGAAGCGGCGCTACGCCAGCAGCCCGAGGTTCGCGACTGCGTCGTGGTTGGGCTTGGAACACGGCGGCAACGCCGAGCCATGTGCGGTGCTCCTCCTGCGCGACTCCGCCGATCCCCGGAGCCGTGGTCAGAGCGCGCCAACCGCCAGCTTGCCGAATATCAGCAGATGCGCCGCTGGCTCGTCTGGCCCGAGCACGATTTCCCGCGCACGCCCACGCAGAAGCCGAAGACGGCGGTCATCCAGCAGGCGGTGCAACAGCATTTCGCGTCGGGCGATGGAGGCGGCAGCCCGCAGCGCAAGGTGCGTTGGCCGAGCTGATCACGCGCATCACCGGACGCAACATCGGCGCACTCGCGCCCGGCGCCCGGCTGGAAGACGACCTGAACCTGAACTCCATGGACCGCGTGGAGCTGATGAGCGCGCTGGAGGACCGCTACCAGGTCGAGGTGAACGACGCGGACTTCACCCACGCCAGCACGGTCGCCGACCTGGAGCGGCTGCTGCACGGGCCGGTGCAGCCGGCGCGCGGCCGGTATCGCTATCCGCGATGGGCGCAGCGCTGGCCCATCCCGTGGATTCGCACCTTTATTTATTACCTGCTTACCTGGCCGGCTACGCTGATCATGGCGCACCCGAAGATCATCGGCCGCGAGAACCTGCGCGGCGTCGAAGGGCCGGTGCTGATTACCTGCAATCACATCACGTATGTTGACACCGGCTTCGTGCTGATCGCGCTGACTCCGCACCGGCGCCACATGCTGGCCACCGGCATGTGGGGCGAGTTGCTATGGAAGATGTGGCGTCCGCCGCAAGACTGGAACCCGTTCAGGCGCTGGGCGTGGCAAGCTGGTTATTGGCTGGTAGTCGCGCTGTTCAACGTCTTCCCGCTGCCACAGCAATCGGGAGTGCGCGAGAGCTTCGCCTACGCGGGGGAGTCGGTGGACCGCGGCTACAGCGTGATGGTCTTCCCCGAAGGCGTGCGCACTCCAGACGGCAAGCCGGTCCCGTTCCGCACCGGCGTCGGCCTGCTGGCTGCGCGGCTCGATATTCCCGTCGTGCCCATGCGGATTGACGGCTTGTACGAAATGAAGATGGCCGGCCACAAGATCGCCCGTCACGGCGACCTGAAGGTCACAGTAGGCAAGCCCATGCGCTTCGCGCCCGAAACTCCGGCCGAGGAAATCACCCGCCAGATCGAGCACGCCACTTGGAACATGTAGTGCATTTCCTCGCCCTTCCCAGGCGCGAGAAAGTTGGATGCAGCCCCCTGCCAATGTTATTGTGGGTCGGCTCAGACAACTCTCCGGTTGCAGGCGCACTCAGTTCATAAAATCTGGTTCTTCTGGCGTGAACCGTTCATGGGAGGCGCTTGCCGATGAACATACTGGACCTCGTTGTCGGGAAGCCCATCCGCACCAGCGACGAACGTGCCGAGGAGATCGGTCCTACACAGGGCATCCCGATCTTTGGCCTCGACGCGCTCAGCTCGGCTGCTTATGGCCCGGAAGCGGCCCTCAGCCTTCTGATTCCGCTCGGCCTTCTTGGCATTCGTTACATCGTTCCCGTCAGTGCCGCCATCATCACTTTGCTGGTAATCGTGTACTTCTCTTATCGCCAGACCATTGCCGCCTATCCCACAGGCGGCGGCTCCTACACCGTGGCGCGCTTCAATCTGGGCGCGCCCGCCGGACTGCTGGCCGCGGCCGCGCTGCTCACCGATTACATACTCACCGCCGCGGTGGGTATTTCCGCAGGCGTGGGTGCTTTGATCTCGGCCGTTCCCTCCTTGGAGCCCCACACGGTTGGAATCTGCGTCGGCATTCTAATCATCATCACCATCCTCAACCTCCGCGGTGTGCGCGAGGCCGGCTTTGTCTTCGCGGTTCCCACCTATCTTTTTGTCGGGACGCTTCTCGCGACCATCGTGGTTGGCATTATCCGGGTTCTCCTCAGCGGCGGGCATCCGGTCCCGGTTGTCCGCCCCG
>CAVPFD010000026.1:0-15749 GCA_963703645.1 uncultured Acidobacteriaceae bacterium | reverse complement strand
CGATTCCCAACGCCAAGACCGAAACTCTCAGGCCTGCAATTCAGGCTAACATCAGCCCCAACGCGAGAGTGGCGACCGACGCAGCGTATGCCTACACTCAGATCATCCCCGCTGATAAGCACACCGTAGGAGTCCACAAGGACGAACTCTGGAACCACGGTACGATACGAGCCACCAGAACCATCGAAGGCGCGTTCTCGCTCCTGAAACGCGGTCTGGTGGGCAGCTACCATCGTCTGTCCAGCGACCATATAGAAGCGTACCTAAACGAGTTTTGCTGGCGCTACGATAGGCGCGGGATGCAAAAGTTGATGTTCGATTCGCTGCTTACGAATGTCACCAAAGGCAAGCCTCTGACCTACAAAAAGCTAACGCGGGAAGTGTTCTAGAGTTACACTGCTGGCGAACCGGAACTCCGGTAGGGAGGTGTAGCCGTGAATAAACTCGTGGCTTACCTTGTGAAAAATTCCCGGAGCCAGAAGTGCAAGCAACGACGGGATTATTCCAATCCCGGCAACGTTGGGACAATTGCTGCTTTGCCGTAGGTGTGCTTTGCTCTAAGAGACTACGCATCCCGACGGAGACCCCACAAGGGTCGAAGTCGGTAGCGGAGCCGTCGTAAGGCGGTTTTGACCTTCTGGCAACCGTTGCCGTCGAACGCGAACCCACAAGGAACATGTCCGGCGTTAAGGGGCTGGTGCGGATTTCACCGGCCCTCAATTCGATAACTCATGGTTCCACTCTACAAACCCGTCAAAATAGCCATCGGAATCTTCTTGGGCCTTTGCGCGGCGGTAACCCTCACCGAAGCGAGATGGGGCGCGACCGCTTTTCTGGGCATGGCTGGCGCTCTGCTGCTCTACTCCGCCTACAAAGACTAAGAGGCGGACTTCGGTTTGTCCGGAATCCGGACATCTTTCTTCGGCCTGCGGGCCATTATCAGCCCCGGCTCATCGTGTAGCTCAGATCGGGTTTTAGGCGGCTTGCTGACTAACTTCGTCAGGAAACCGTCGAACCTCTCAGCATCTACCGTTACGTCCTCGCCAGCGACGGAGACTTTCGGGATGAGATATTTGCGCTTGACTGGCATGAGAACATTCTACCCGGACACCAGTCGGATGACTTACCGCCTCGCTGCTGGCAGCCTTTGTTCAGCGTCACCGCAGAGTCTCTGGGTGAACGGCTAGACGGGCGCAGGAGGAACGAACGGCCACTCTGCGGGTTGCTCCTCGCGTTTCCGGCTGGTGTCCTGTGTCAACTTGACAGGCTGCATAGAATTACCTTCGGGCAAGCGGCTAGGGCGAATGAGCCGTATCTTCGTGCCGAAAAGAGCGGAGACACTTTCAAAAATCCTTTGTCCCGACCGCTTGCCCTTTCTTCGACTTCCCTCTTGGCAAGAGGGCACTCGAACCTATATTCCTGTGTCAAATACACTGTTGTTTAAGCAGGGAGGGGGGTGTGGCATTCCTCGGTACGGACCGGGCGCATACCTGACAGAACAGACCGGGAGCATTGCTGACACTGGGCAGTTTTTCAGGCGGCATGTAGAAGGAAGGCATGCCATGGAAAGCGAGCAGTGTGATGGAAGAGAAGCTACGGTTCATCTTGGAGTATGAGCGAGATGAGCAGACGATGAGCGAGCTGTGCGCCAGCTTTGGGATCAGCCGGGAGACGGGGTACGTGTGGCTGCGGCGATACCGGGAGCAGGGAGCGACGGCACTGGTGGAATTAAACCGGGGGGCGCGCCGTCATCCCAACCAGACGCCGTGGGAGATCGAGCAGCTGGTGCTGGAGTTGCGGCAGGCCCACATGCGCTGGGGACCGCGCAAGCTGAAGCGGGTATTGGAGCGGGATCAAGGGGGAAGGCGGTGGCCGGCGGTGAGCACGATGGGGGAGATGGTGAAGCGGGCCGGGTTGGTGGTGCCCCGGCGGAAGCGGCGTAAGACAGCACCCTGGAGTGAACCGCTGGCGCATGCCGATGGGTGCAACCGGGTGTGGTGCGCGGATTTCAAGGGCTGGTTTCGCACCGGCAACGGGGAGCGCATCGATCCGCTAACGATCTCGGATGCCTACAGCCGATATCTGCTGCGCTGCCAGGGAGTGGAGAAGACGGACACGGCGCGGGTGCAGGCAGTGTTCGAAGCGGCCTTCCGGGAGTACGGATTGCCGCAGGCAATCCGGACGGACAACGGAGCGCCGTTCGCGACCACGGCGCTGGCGGGTCTGTCGCGCCTGGCGGTGTGGTGGATTAAGTTGGGGATTGTGCCGGAGCGGATTGCGGCCGGGCATCCAGAGCAGAACGGGCGGCACGAGCGTATGCATCGCACCCTGAAGCAGGAAGTGGCGATGCCGGCAGCACCGGACCGGCGAGCGCAGCAGCGTGAACTGGACCGCTTCGGCCAGGAGTACAACCAGGTGCGGCCGCATGAAGCGCTGGGGATGCAGACGCCGGCCAGTGTTTATGTGCCGTCGGAGCGGGAGTATCCGCGGCAGGTGGCGGAGCCGGAGTATCCGGAGACGATGCTGGTGCGGTCGGTGCACTCCAAGGGGCAATTTCGCTGGAAGAAGCGGCACGATGTGTTTTTGAGCGAGGTGTTGTGGGGCGAGCGCATCGGTTTGTTGCCCATCGACGACCGTTGGTACACGGTGTACTTCGCGCAGGTGCCGCTGGGCAGGTTTGATAGCTGGCAGCGCCGAGTGCTGCCGTTGCCCGCAGGCGTTGGCTTCGAAACGGATGGGGCAGGGGCAGGGGAAGTATCCCCTTCCCCTGCACCCCTTCCCCTCGAAGCTACGGGACAGAAAGTGTCAGGGATGTGCCCGGTCTAAAATGTCAGGGATGTCCCCGGCCGTTCACCTCGCCTTGGGTGCGGCTTCGGCGCAAGACTCACTATCGAACCTGCTATCCTGAAATACCTGCGATTTTCCGGAGTTTACGGCCTGATGCCACGCGTCCTTCTGTCTGCTATCGTCTTCCTTATGAGCCTGACCGCTGTCGCCCAGCTAACGCTCGCGCCGCCGCCGGCGATTACGGATCCCGCAAAGCTGGACAGCAAAACCGTAGCCGGCTTGCAGACGTTCTCCATCGAGAAGCTTTACATGACTCGCCTCGTCGGAGGCACGACCTGGTCGCCCGACGGCAAGCAGATCGCGTTCATCTCGAACATAAGCGGGCGCAACAACCTGTGGCTGGTTCCAGCGACGGGCGGGTGGCCGACGCAGTTGACGATCAGTGATCAGCGGCAGTCGCAGCCGGCGTGGTCGCCCGACGGAACATGGATCGCCTACATGTCTGACCACGATGGCGACGAGCAGTGGGACATCTTTCTGGTTTCGCCGAAGACTGGCGACGTGGTGAATCTGACGGTCTCACCCGAGAGTGGGGACGAGGAGCCGACGTGGGCGCCCGACGGACGGCAGCTCGCCTACATTACCAAGCCGAAGACGGGCTCGAGTTTCGAAATCGAGCTGATGGACGTGGCCACGCGCCATGTGCGGCACTTGACGCCGAACACGCCCAAAGACCTGAGCAACAGTCATCCCATCTTTTCGCGTGATGGCAAGTTCCTTGTTTATACACAGTCACATGCCACGGGCAACGACTCAAGCATCTTCGCTCTCGACCTTGCTAGCGGGCGGAGCACGAACTTGACCCCGCATGAGGGCGAACACAATTACGAGGCGGCTGACATTTCGCCCGATGGCAAGACACTGCTTATCAGCTCAGACGCGGGAAACGGGTACTACAATGTGGCACTACTCGACATCGCGTCGAAGAAGATTGACTGGCTGACGAACGACAAGTGGCAGATCGCGGCCGGTAGCTTCGCGCCGGACGGCAAGTCACTAACTTTCACCGCTGACGTTGAAGGCAACACCGGCATCTATTTGTATGACGTTGCAGGCCGTCACGCTGAGGCCCTGCCCTTGAAGGCTGGGGTCAACACTTTGGGCGGCAATCCGCTGCCATACTCGCGCGATGGCTCGCGGCTGCTCTACTACCACAACGGCGCCGACGCGCCGAACGATGCCTGGGTATACGACATTGCATCCCAGCAGTCGCAACAGGTGACGCACTCGCTGGTGGCCGGACTGCGCACCGCGGACATGGTCGAGCCCTACCTGGTGCACTATCCCAGCCGCGACGGCAAATGGACCATCTCGGCCCTGGCTTACGTGCCGAACAATATCCAGCGAAACGGAAAGTATCCGGCGATTGTGTATATCCACGGCGGGCCGGCTGCGCAATCAGTCAACTCATTCAACCGTTTCATCCAGTACATGGTGAATCAGGGCTATGTGGTGATTGCACCGAATTATCGCGGCTCTACGGGCTATGGCAAGAAATTTTATGAAGGCAATCGCGGTGACCCGGGCGGAGGCGATTTGCGCGATAATCTCGATGCGGCGGAGTGGATTAAGAAGAGCGCTTTTGTTGATCCCAAGAAGCTGATCGTGATGGGCGGCAGCTACGGCGGATACATGACCATGATGGCCGTGACCAAAGCGCCTGAGTTGTGGGCGGCCGGAGTCGCGATTGTGCCCTTCGTCAACTGGTTTACCGAAATCGCCAACGAAGACCCGATCCTGCAGCAATTTGACCGCGCGTGGTGGGGCGATCCGGAGAAAAACAAGGCCATGTACGAAGATCGGTCACCGATCAACTTTGTGGACCAGATTAAGGCGCCGCTGCTGCTGCTGGCTGGAGGCAACGATCCACGCTGCCCGAAAGAAGAGGCGCAGCAGGTGGCCGACGCCATCAAGAAGCGCGGTGGCTCAGTGCAGTTGAAAATCTATCAGAATGAGGGCCACGGCTTCGCGCGCGTCGAAAACCAGATCGAGGCCTATCAGAAGGTGTCGGACTTCCTGAAAGTGCACGTGCCTTCGCCCGGGTGCGGCTGTTCGATTTACGAGTAGCAGCACCGAGCGGCTAGCAACTGGCATTTAGCCAACATCCCCAACGGTTGCCGTCCCGAGGCGGACTTACTCCGCAGCGCAGGCGGCTTCATTCCGACGACCACAATGTAACGCTATCCACTCGCGAGCATTGCTGTAAAGCTTGGCGCTACGCACCAACGCCGTGAGACGGAGAGCACGCTTACGCCTTAGCGTAATAAGCGGCGTTCTTCTCGATGAACTCCTGCTTGTCGGCAGGGACCTCATCCACGATGAAAATCGAATTGGTCGGGCACACTGGAACACAGGCGCCACAATCGATGCAGCCTTCCGGATCCACGTACAGTTGGGTGGCCGCCTCGAAAGGCTCCTCGTCCTTCTTGGGGTGAATGCAGTCCGTCGGGCAAGCGTCAACGCAAAGTTCATCTTTGGTACAGGTATCAGTGATTACGTATGCCATGATTACGATCTCCCGGTTTGAATTCTGGATACCACCCTCACCGCGCGACATCCATCAACTTCAATGCTACAAATTCGGCAACCATTGAGGCGGTGACGCCGGTCACTGGCCGGTTGTGACCCGGCGCACATCGGGATTTCAGCGATTAGCTTTTCAGCTTTCAGCTGTCAGCCATCAGAGTTGTCATCCCGAGCGAGCGCCCGCTTTTCTTGCCCCGACCCGCTTCGGGTCGGGCGGGCGCGAGTCGAGGGATCTGCTTTTTCAAGCACCCCAACAGCAGGCAGCCGCGGATTTCGCGGATGACGACGGGTTTCGACCCGCCGCACCCCTCCCCTATGCGTTATTCTTTGGAATCAACATCTTGCGCAGAATTCGGCGGCAAACTCTTGAACTGCAAGCGCTTATCGCATAATCTTGATTCGCAACCACTTACGACCAACGATCCAAGATTATACCCAAGCGTCCATTATTGACAGCCACCCCTCCCCCTCCTACATTATTCTTTGGAATCAATATCTTGGGGAGAATTCGGCGGCAAACTCTTGAACTGCCAGCACTTATCGCATAATCTTGATTCGCAAAGACTTACGACAGCCGTCCGCCCCGCGAGTCGGTCAACTGACAACTGGCCAGGGACCACTGACTACTGCTTTTCAAAGAGCTTTCCAGGCCCGCACACTAGGGTGCGGCCGCCGAAGACACAACAACCTCGTCCTCGCAATATGGTGATACGCCGCCGGGCCACTGTTCCGCAAGGACACAGATCACCTCGGTGTGTGATGCCGTCAAGAGCGCCCTCACCGGGCGCTGAGAAACTCAATGGCATGCGATGCTCGGTAGAGCGGGCCTTCAGGCCCGCGTCTAGGCCTTCTGCTTTTGTCATCCCGAGCCGACTTCAGTCGGCGAGGGATCTGCATTTCTGATGGTTTGGCGCCGTCCTTTGGTGGCACGTCAAAACGAGAACTGTGCCGCCCCTGAAGTGTCTGTGTCATAGGAAGGGACTTATTTTTCACAAGCGAGATGAGCGACAAAGAGAGCATGTCACGATTCTTCTCGTACGAACCGGATCAGGCGTACTTGCTACCGCCGAACATCAAGGATGTTTTGGGCAAAGGGCATTTGTGCTTTCACGTGCACCGCGTAGTGGAGGCGCTGGATGTGAGCCATTTTGAGCAGGCCTACGGCGCCGAGGGACGTTTGGCCTACCCGCCACGCATGATGTTGAAGGTGTGGCTGTATGCATTTTGTCTGCGGCTGACGTTGACGCGGCGGCTGGAGCAGCGGATACGTGAGGACTTGGGGTTGCGTTATCTGGCGGGTGGGCTGACGCCGGACCATAAGACGCTGAGTGAGTTTCTGCGGCAGCACCGACGGGCCATCAACGATGTGTTCACGCAGGTGCTGGAACTGGCGCGGCGAGCCGGACTGGTGCGATTGGGACATGTGGCCATCGATTCGACGCGGGTGAGAGCCAACGCTTCTCGGCAGCGGGTGCGGAATGTAGAAGCGGGCGATCGCGACCAGCGGGCGCAGGATCGGCGGCAGGTGCGACGTTTCCAGCAGAAGGCGCTGGCGCAGGATCCGGAGGAAGGGGTCGGAGTCAGTGTCGGCAGCGGCGAGCAGGAGCGCCTGGAACAACAACTGCAGCAAGCCCGCCAAGGGCTACAGCCTCTGCCTAAGCGGGGTTGCAAGCAGGTGTCGGTGACCGATCCCGACAGCCGCTTTCTGCGCAGTCGCCAGGGATGGGTTCTGGGTTACACGGCCGATATGGCGGTGAGCGACGATCATTTCATCGTGGCCACGCGGGTGACCCAGAATGCGACCGACAACGCTTCGCTGGTGCCCATGGTGGACGAGGTGGAGAAGCAATGTCGTCAACGTCCCGCAAAGCTGACCGCCGACGCGGGCTTTTTTAGTGGCGCGGCGTTGCATGAGTGTTGTCGGCGCGGCATCGACTTGTATGTGCCGGACCCGAACCTGACGCACGAGATCAACACCGGGGAAGTCGCCGGCGGTATCGGGCGCACCGCCATCCGCGATCCGGAACATCTGCGGCTGCGCGAGAAGTTGCGCAGCCCGGCGGGACGGAAGATGTACCAACGACGACAAGCGGTAGTGGAACCCGTGTTTGGGGTGCTGAAAGAACAACGGGGCATGGGGCGATTTCAGCGTCGCGGCCTGGCCGCGGTCACTACGGAATGGATGCTGGCCGCCATCGCCCATAACATCGCACGTATGACGACAGCCAAACTGTAAACTCCGTGCGGTCCCGCTCACGCGCGATCGCAAAAACAAAAACCACTCGTCCCACTGAACTCTGCGGTTCAGCTATGACACAGACACCGAAGGGGTTCAGGTTCTTCACTCCCTCTACCCAGGGCTTGCGAGCCTGTGTGAGATCCCTGCCGCCGCTACGCGGCTCGGCTCAATTTCCCCACTCTACCCCGGGCTTGCGCCCGGGGCTCACTGCGCTTACGCCGCCGCGCGGCTCGATTGACGGTAACTGTAATGTCCTTCTCCACCGCAAATTCAAGAAGGGAGTACTCACACAGACTCTTACGCCTTGGGCTACGATTGTGCTGCCCTCCGGGCTCCATGTTTTGGGTCGCGCGGCTTCCAGAGGCTGCGGAAAAAGCGAGGTTCAGGTGTTTGAAGGGGCACGGCTTCAGCCGTGCCAAGCCAGGCCCCTTGCTTTATTGTCATCCCGAAGGAGCGCGAGGGAGCGATGCGACTGAGCGCGACTGAGGAACCTGCTTTTTTCTGAAAAACCGAGGCCCCTCAGTGGCCAAAGCCACCATAGATGGCAGCGGCATACGGCACGGCTCAAACACCCCAACTCGCGCCAAGTCACTCCAGCAGACGCAAGTCCGGCGTCTGCCGGGGACCCCGAAAACACGGGCGCGAGCTGGGGGCCCCGGTTAGCCGTGCCCTGACACAAAGCGATGTACGAGATAGGTTCCTGCCAATCCGCAAGCTGCGGGAGACGATTCGCCGGAAGCCGCCGCAATCGCTGGCCGAGATTGCCGAACGCACCGGTCGCAGGAAGCCCAACCTGTAGCGAACCTTGAAGACTTTGGAGCAGTACGGCCTGGTGCAGATCAGCCGCTACAAGAGGAAGGTGGCTCCGAGAGTGCGCTATCAGCGCGTCGCCGTTCTGATGAAGTTGAGTGCTTGAACAGGCCAGACCTCGCCTGTCACCCTGTCGCCAAAAGCGGGCGACCAGGGCGGGCACCCGGCTGAAGGTAAAGGACTACGCTGTCGATCATGGAAGCTCTCGTCCAGTGCTCGCTCCTGTTTTGCCACGCGGAAGCCGCAGAGGCTCGAACGTTCTTGGATGGCATCGGATGCGTTTGAGCCATGGGCATTTCGTCGTATGTGCGATTGTTTCAGGTGCCGACCCGCAGTGGCTTTGTGAACCCCACCCCATTGCTTGAAGAAAAAGGCGACTCTCTCCCTGCGGCACAGCTTGAGAACATTTTCGACCCATGGCTTCCGCATAGGGCGCGCGCCTCTTCCGCTCTCACCGCCGACGATTGCCCAATCGATACCTGAGATATCGAACTCTCCCAAGTCTTCAAGTAAAGGCTCAATGGACAGAAACCTGACCGCGGCAGGCGTCGCGCGCAAATGCTTTACTCGCGGCAAACCATAACGTTTGTCTTCCACGCTCACGCCCCACCAAATATGACGGTGTTGCGCGGCAAAGTTCAAGTTACTGGATAACATGTCGCGGAGGCGTTCGGAACGTTTGGTAAGGACTTGGTAAGTATGCCAATTCGCCTCCACCATGATCTTGACCACGTCCTTGATGTATTCGTCCGGCACTTCTGGCTGAAAGAGATCGCTCATACTATTAACGAAGACGGTGCGCGGACTCGACCACTGGAAGGGCTCCGATAGCTTTTCCGGAACGAGGCGGAGGTCGAAACCCTGTTCATACGGATGACCTGGCACGCCGCGGAATCGCTCGGCAAAGGTCTCTGCATAACAGTGTTTGCAGCCGGGACTTACCTTGGTGCAACCCCTGAGCGGGTTCCACGTCGCGTCTGTCCACTCGATTTTGGAATGTTCGCTCATTATCCTCCCCCGGAGCGTTGGCGCTATAGTACCAGCGGCGTCGATTAAGTAAACCCTTTCTCTGCTCGATCAGGCGTTACCAAGAAGCGCACTCACCCTTTGCCATCTTGTAACGCCGACAGGCTTTTCTCGGGTCGTCGTGGTTTCGGACCACTTCTCGATCTGACTCGAGCAAATCCGGGCCGATCTACGAAAGAGCAGGCGCAGCGCGCGCGAGCCATTGCCGGATTATAGCGCACGTTTCGTTTTTTCTTCGCTGTCTAGAATCTGGCTCGTACCGACGTAAGCAACAGCCATGGACTCGCAACTCTGTTATGCCGAGGGGAGCTTTCTGAGACAATGATGGCTGGTGAAGCAGCAAACCATGTTCGGAGGTCCGTGGACCCAGCAGAAACTCCAGGTGCTGAGCAAATATCTACGTGCCTACCGCAAAATATTCGAAAAAAACGAGCGGGCGAAATTCTTTCAAATCAGCTACGTCGATGCCTTTGCGGGCACAGGCGTGATTCCCAGGCCTGAGCCTGGCATATTCGCTGACTTCTTTCCTGAACTTGCTGAGGCGGAAGAAGAGTTCCGCAAGGGAAGCGCGCATCGGGCGCTCGAAGTAGAGGCTCCGTTTCACCACTACGTGTTCGTCGAGAAGGACGCCGGCAAGTGCGAAGAGCTGAAGACCTTGGCGGAGGAATTCCCGGACAGAGACGTCAGAATCATCAATGATGATGCCAATCATGCGCTGCTGAAGTGGTGTGCGGAGATGGATACCAAACGCGAGCGGGCTGTGGTGTTCCTCGACCCGTTCGGAGCATCCGTCCAATGGAGAGTAATTAAGGCTATAGCGGATACTGAGGCTGTGGACCGCGTGGATTCTATTCCCCTACGGCGCGATAAATAGGATGCTCGTGAATGACCGCAAGCCGCCCAAAGCGTGGGCTGACCGTTTGACCCAAATATTCGGGACGGACAAATGGGAGAAGGAATTCTACTCGTCCAGCTTCTGGCGTTCGATATTAGAGCCAGGCAAGGAAGTGGAGCGGATACATAAGATTGCCGATCGGACGCAGATTACGACCTTTTTCATTGAGCGACTCCGAAGCGTCTTCGCAGAGGTCGCCGAACCGGGATTTCTTTACAACTCGAAGGGATTATTGTTTGTATTGCTATTCGCCGCAGGAAATCCGAAGGGCGCCAAGACGGCGGTAAAGATCGCGAATGACCTCCTGCGAGAGATGAGCCAGCCAACGTTCTGATTTGTTGAATGCAGAGAAGTGTCCCACCCTCCGTACCAACTCCGAGTTTGCTCTAAAGCCGGCCGTTCATACCGTCCTTAACGCTCTCCCGGTAGCGCAGCTTCATCATGAGCAGAGGCGCGCTGAGGAAGAACGTAACGGCATTGGGCAAGATGATGGGCAGCGAGTGGATCATGAAGCCGTAGCTCACCCACAGCACCAGTCCTAGGTTGAGGCTGATGAGCATGAGCAGCGAGAGATCGCCCTTGCTGCGGAAGGAATGCAAGGCCTGAGAAGATACGCCAGCGTGCACAGCGTGCCCGCGGCAAAGCCGGTTAGCGACACGAGGAACATGTCCCAGCGTAGCATCGTGGGCGGGACGTTTCGTTGTTGCTCAAAAGCAGATCGCTCGCGGGCTAAAGCCCGCTCGAGACAATGAAAATAAGCGGCTTATCGGCACGACTAAAGTCGTGCCCTGACCCAAAACGTTCGCTAACCGAGTTTTTCAGTAAACTGCGAAGTCGTCGCTCGGAATGACAAGCGAGCCGCAGATCCCTCGACTCGCTGCGCTCGCTCGGGATGACAAAAAAGAAGGGGACACGTGGACGCGGCGCTGAAGCGCCGCTCTACCCGAGCGCCACGTTTATCCGGGCCGGAAACAGCAGGTCCCTCGACTCGGGCTGAAGCCCTCGCTCGGGATGACAACGCGAGGGCATTTCGCAATATAGGGGTCCCTCGACTCGCTTCGCTCGCTCGGGATGACAAACAAAAAGCAGGTCCCTCGACTCGGGCTGAAGTCCTCGCTCGATGACAACGCGAGGGGTTCAGGTTCTTCACTCCCTCTCCCAGGGCTTTGCAGCCTGTGTGAGATCCCTGCCGGCTCGCGGCTCGGCTTGATTTTCCCACTCTACCCCGGGCTTGCGCCCGGGGCTCACTGCGCTTACGCCGCCGCGCGGCTCGATTGACGGTAACTGTAATGTCCTTCTCCACCGCAAATTCAAGAAGGGAGTACTCACACAGACTCTTACGCCTTGGGCTACGATTGTGCTGCCCTCCGGGCTCCATGTTTTGGGTCGCGCGGCTTCCAGAGGCTGCGGAAAAAGCGAGGTTCAGGTGTTTGAAGGGGCACGGCTTCAGCCGTGCCAAGCCAGGCCCCTTGCTTTATTGTCATCCCGAAGGAGCGCGAGGAAGCGATGCGACTGAGCGCGACTGAGGAACCTGCTTTTTTCTGAAAAACCGAGGCCCCTCAGTGGCTAGAGCCACCATAATGACAGCGGCATACGGCACGGCTCAAACACCCCAACTCGTGCCAAGTCACCCCAGCAGACGCAAGTCCGGCGTCTGCCGGGGACCCCGAAAACACGGGCGCGAGCTGGGGGCCCCGGTTAGCCGTGCCCTGACACAAAGCGATGTACGAGATAGGTTCCTGCCAATCCGCAAGCTGCGGGAGACGATTCGCCGGAAGCCGCCGCAATCGCTGGCCGAGATTGCCGAACGCACCGGTCGCAGGAAGCCCAACCTGTAGCGAACCTTGAAGACTTTGGAGCAGTACGGCCTGGTGCAAATCAGCCGCTACAAGAGGAAGGTGGCTCCGAGAGTGCGCTATCAGCGCGTCGCCGTTCTGATGAAGTTGAGTGCTTGAACAGGCCAGACCTCGCCTGTCACCCTGTCGCCAAAAGCGGGCGACCAGGGCGGGCACCCGGCTGAAGGTAAAGGACTACGCTGTCGATCATGGAAGCTCTCGTCGAGTGCTCGCTCCTGTTTTGCCACGCGGAAGCCGCAGAGGCTTCGAACGTTCTTGGATGGCATCGGATGCGTTTGAGCCATGGGCATTTCGTCGTATGTGCGATTGTTTAGGTGCCGACCCGCAGTGGCTTTGTGAACCCCACCCCATTGCTTGAAGAAAAAGGCGACTCTCTCCCTGCGGCACAGCTTGAGAACATTTTCGACCCATGGCTTCCGCATAGGGCGCGCGCCTCTTCCGCTCTCTCCGCCGACGATTGCCCAGTCGATTCCTGAGATATCAACCGACCAAGTCTTCAAGTAAAGGCTCAATGGAAAGGAAACCTGACGGCGGCAGGCGTCGCCCGCAAATCTTTACTCGCGACAAACCGTAACTTGATCTTCCACGCTCACGCCCCACCAAATATGTGGGTGTTGGCAGCAAAGTCCAAGTTACTGGAGTAAAGGTCGCGCATGCGGACGGAACGTTTGGTCAAAATCTGGTAAGTATGCCAATTTGCCTCCACCATGACCTTGACCACGTCCATGTATTCGTCCGGCACTACTGCCTGAAACAGATCGCTCATACAATTAACAAAGACGATCCGCGGCGTGCGACCACCGCAATGGTTCCGATAGCTTTTCCGGAACGAAGCGTGGGTCGAAACCCCGCTCATAAGGATGACCCCCCACGCCGCGAAACCGCTCGGCGAAGGTCTCTGCATAACAGTGTTTGCAGCCGGGACTGACCTTGGTGCAACCCCGGACCGGGTTCCACGTCGCGTCGGTCCACTCGATCTTCGAATGTTCACTCATTACCCCTCCCCCGGAGCGTTGGCGCTATAGTACCAGCGGCGTCGATTAAGTAAACCCTTTCTTCTGCTCGATCAGGCGTTACCAAGAAGCGCACTCACCCTTTGCCATCTTGTAACGCCGACAGGCTTTTCTCGGGTCGTCGTGGTTTCGGACCACTTCTCGATCTGACTCGAGCAAATCCGGGCCGATCTACGAAAGAGCAGGCGCAGCGCGCGCGAGCCATTGCCGGATTATAGCGCACGTTTCGTTTTTTCTTCGCTGTCTAGAATCTGGCTCGTACCGACGTAAGCAACAGCCATGGACTCGCAACTCTGTTATGCCGAGGGGAGCTTTCTGAGACAATGATGGCTGGTGAAGCAGCAAACCATGTTCGGAGGTCCGTGGACCCAGCAGAAACTCCAGGTGCTGAGCAAATATCTACGTGCCTACCGCAAAATATTCGAAAAAAACGAGCGGGCGAAATTCTTTCAAATCAGCTACGTCGATGCCTTTGCGGGCACAGGCGTGATTCCCAGGCCTGAGCCTGGCATATTCGCTGACTTCTTTCCTGAACTTGCTGAGGCGGAAGAAGAGTTCCGCAAGGGAAGCGCGCATCGGGCGCTCGAAGTAGAGGCTCCGTTTCACCACTACGTGTTCGTCGAGAAGGACGCCGGCAAGTGCGAAGAGCTGAAGACCTTGGCGGAGGAATTCCCGGACAGAGACGTCAGAATCATCAATGATGATGCCAATCATGCGCTGCTGAAGTGGTGTGCGGAGATGGATACCAAACGCGAGCGGGCTGTGGTGTTCCTCGACCCGTTCGGAGCATCCGTCCAATGGAGAGTAATTAAGGCTATAGCGGATACTGAGGCTGTGGACCTGTGGATTCTATTCCCCTACGGCGCGATAAATAGGATGCTCGTGAATGACCGCAAGCCGCCCAAAGCGTGGGCTGACCGTTTGACCCAAATATTCGGGACGGACAAATGGGAGAAGGAATTCTACTCGTCCAGCTTCTGGCGTTCGATATTAGAGCCAGGCAAGGAAGTGGAGCGGATACATAAGATTGCCGATCGGACGCAGATTACGACCTTTTTCATTGAGCGACTCCGAAGCGTCTTCGCAGAGGTCGCCGAACCGGGATTTCTTTACAACTCGAAGGGATTATTGTTTGTATTGCTATTCGCCGCAGGAAATCCGAAGGGCGCCAAGACGGCGGTAAAGATCGCGAATGACCTCCTGCGAGAGATGAGCCAGCCAACGTTCTGATTTGTTGAATGCAGAGAAGTGTCCCACCCTCCGTACCAACTCCGAGTTTGCTCTAAAGCCGGCCGTTCATACCGTCCTTAACGCTCTCCCGGTAGCGCAGCTTCATCATGAGCAGAGGCGCGCTGAGGAAGAACGTAACGGCATTGGGCAAGATGATGGGCAGCGAGTGGATCATGAAGCCGTAGCTCACCCACAGCACCAGTCCTACGTTGAGGCTGATGAGCATGAGCAGCGAGAGATCGCGGACGACTTGCTGCGGAAGGAATGCAAGGCCTGAGGAAGATACGCCAGCGTGCACAGCGTGCCCGCGGCAAAGCCGGTTAGCGACACGAGGAACATGTCCCAGCGTAGCATCGTGGGCGGGACGTTTCGTTGTTGCTCAAAAGCAGATCGCTCGCGGGCTAAAGCCCGCTCGAGACAATGAAAATAAGCGGCTTATCGGCACGACTAAAGTCGTGCCCTGACCCAAAACGTTCGCTAACCGAGTTTTTCAGTAAACTGCGAAGTCGTCGCTCGGAATGACAAGCAAGCCGCAGATCCCTCGACTCGCTGCGCTCGCTCGGGATGACAATAAAGAAGGGGACGGCGTGGACGCTGCGCTGAAGCGCCGCTCTACCCGAGCGCCACGTTTATCCGGGCCGGAAACAGCAGGTCCCTCGACTCGGGCTGAAGCCCTCGCTCGGGATGACAACGCGAGGGCATTTCGCAAGATAGGGGCCCCTCGACTCGCTGCGCTCGCTCGGGATGACAATAAAGAAGGGGACGGCGTGGACGCTGCGCTCAACCACCCCAGCAAACGCAACTGCGGCGCTCGCTGGGGGCCCCGGACGCGCCGCTCTACCCGAGCGCCACGTTTATCCGGGCCGGAAACAGCAGGTCCCTCGACTCGGGCTGAAGTCCTCGCTCGATGACAACGCGAGGGCATTGCCTATATAGGGGTCCCTCGACTCGCTTCGCTCGCTCGGGATGACAAACAAAAAGCAGGTCCCTCGACTCGGGCTGAAGCCGTCGCTCGGGATGACAAACAAAAAGCAGGTCCCTCGACTCGGGCTGAAGCCGTCGCTCGGGATGACAACGCGAGGGCCTTGCCTATATAGGGGTCCCTCGACTCGCGTCGCTCGCTCGGGATGACAAACAAAAAGCAGGTCCCTCGACTCGGACTGAAGCCCTCGCTCGGGATGACAACGCGAGGGCATCTCGCAATATAGGGGTCCCTCGACTCGCTTCGCTCGCTCGGGATGACAAAAACGGAGAGGGCGCTGGACGCGGCGCTAAAGCGCCGCTCTACCCGAGCTACGTGGCACTGC
>CAVPFD010000025.1:0-322007 GCA_963703645.1 uncultured Acidobacteriaceae bacterium | reverse complement strand
TGCCGACGCCGAGGCCGTACTGGCCTATCTCAAGTCGATCAGTCCTCGCAAGTAAGATAGCCCTGCCGTCCGCGCCGGAGTCAGATCGATTTCCAAGCATACCCAGCGGCCCGCCCCTCAAGGCGGGGCTTCGTGCTACCAGGTGAATCAGGGTCAAGGACCAGACCGATGGCCACACCGGCGAAGCCGACTGGGGCTTTGATATCCGTTGAGCCGAGCACGGTGAGAACAAGAAACATCGTGGAGAATGACCTCTGCCACAAAAGCAGCGGCCAGGGAATACTGCCCCGGGGAGTGCGCTCCATATCCATTGGCACCGAGACCTGCTGTGACCACGTCATAGCCGGCGGCGGCGCCATTGGCGACGAAAAGGACACATGCTGAAGCGATCACCGCACCGGTAATCTGTGCCACTACATATGCAGCGGCATCCTTGGCGTCAATTTTCTTCGCCAGGAGAACTCCAAGCGTGACCGCCGGGTTGATGTGACACCCGGAGATAGGACCAATCGTGTACACCATCGCCAACAGTGATAAACCAAAGGCAAAGGCCACGCCGCAGAAGCCGATGTGACTTCCTGCCAGCACCGCGCTTCCGACGCCGCCGAAGACCAGGACAAATGTACCCACTAACTCTGCGGCATACTTTTTCATGGTTCATCTCTCCTCAGAAGAGTTTGAGATGAATTGTAAGGTATTTCTTGGGGTCTTTGCGGACGGCTGCGATCAGGTCCCGCGTCTCTACCAGTAATTTGTCCGCATTGTTGTACAAGGAAGGATCCACCAGGAATTTGCCCGCCGTGCCTTCGCCCTTATCGAGCCGGTCGGCGATGTTGTTCAGCCGGGTGATGGTGTTGTCAATCTTTTTTGCCAGCGCCTCATCCTTGGCGAGCCGGCCGATCGTGCCCTTGCCGGAATTGATGTCGGTCATCAATTGGTTGGCCTGCGCGGTCGCCTTGTTGGCATTGTCGTAGAGCGTGGGATCCTTCAGGAACTTGCCGATCGTTCCTTTGCCGCCATTGACCTCATCAATAATCTTGTTCACGTTATCGATCGCAGCGTTGGCCTTGTTGTAGAGCTCGTCGCTGTTGATGAGCTTGCCGATGGTCCCGTTCGGCGAGTTAACTTGCCCCACCACTTCCTGTAACTGGATCAACATGGCGTTGGCGCGATCGAACAGCGACTGATCATAAATCACCTTGCCAATGGAGCCTTGCCCGCTCTGGATGTACGAAATGACGTCATCCAACCGTTTCACCAGGGTGCTCGACGTTTTGCAGCGTGCCCGGGCTGGCGCGCACCACGTCCTGCAATTGCGGAACGTCCTTCGTGGGCAGCTCATCGCCGGTTTGTACGGGGCCGCCGGTAGCCCCGCGGCAATCCATGTCCACGAAGACCTCACCGAGAACGCCGGCTGTGGTCAGCAAGACCTGGCAGCCTTTGTTCATCGTGTCTTCGTACCTGGTGGTGATCTTCATAACGATCTCCACCGGCGCCAGGACTGCGCTCTGGCATCGCGAACCACGCGAATCCGGGTGACGTTACCGATGTCCACGCCCTCCAGCCGCACTGGCGCGCCGACGCGCAGACCGCCTGCATTATCCACGTAGGCTCGAAGTATGATTTTCCTGGTGAACAGGCCGGTGGTGCCGGTCATGAGGAAGATGAGGATCGCCAGCGTGACCAGGGCAACAAGTACGGTGATTCCAACCCGGAGTTGCGACTCATTTTATCTGCTTTTTCGCTGCACGCTTTCTCTGATCGCCCCTTATACGCGCTCGCCGCAACTCTCCGCCAATGACTGCAGTCATCGCGGCGCCCGTGGCCGATTGCAATCCTGCAAGTTCCGAATCATAACATGCCCAATGCGAATTTCGAGGGAGACGCCCAATCTCGTGATTTCTCTGTGTCTCTTTGGCGAAAATTACTTCCTACAAATCCAGCTCGGCCCGAATCATGTTTTCCTCCAGATTGGAGTACATTTTGAACCCGGTTTTCACGCAAACCGCCCGCATCTCGAGATTTTCCGAAAGCATATTGGTGATGACTCTCTTCAGCTTCTCCGCCCGGGCAATATCGATGCTGCGCCGCACCAGTTCAGTCCCTAGTCCCTTGTACTGGACTTCGTCGATGATCACCACCGCCGACTCGGCCGAGTCGGTGCCGTGGATCTTGCTCAGGCGAGTAACGCCCAAAATCTGCGGTTCGCCGCCCGCGGGATCGCGGCGCTCGGCCACCAATGCCATCTCGCGGTCGTAATCGATAAAGCAGATGCGCGTCAGCCGCTCGTGCGCGGTGCGCGTGCTTAGCTTCATCGGCTGGAAATAGCGCAGGTAGACGCTGCGCGCCGAGAGCTTCTCATGGAACTTGATGATCAGCGGCTCGTCCTCGGGGCGGATGGGCCGGATCGTCAGAGGCGTGCCGTCTTTCATCTTCCACTCGCCGACATATTGCGTGGGATAGGGCCGGATTGCGGGCCGGGGCAGCTTGTCCTCCGCCACTTCCCTGCTGTGCAGCACCACGCGCGCGTCCAGCGCGAGCAGGCGTTCGGGTGAGGCCAGCAGTGGGTTGATGTCGATTTCCTTGATCCATGGTTGCTCAGCAACCAACTCGCTAAAGCGCACCAGCAGGTCTTCGAGCGCCACCAGGTCCACCGGCGGACGCCCGCGCACACCCTTTAGTGCGGTGTAGATCTTGGTCTGCTCCATCATGCGCCGGGCCAGGGTGGAGTTGAGCGGGGGAAGCGCCAGCGAGCTGTCTTTCGAAACCTCCACCAGTTGTCCGCCAGCGCCGAACAGCAGCACCGGGCCGAACTGCACGTCGATCGAACTACCGATGATCAGCTCGTAGCCATCGAGCTTGGCCATGGGCTGCACAGTCACACCGAGAAAATGCCCAGAGCCTTTCTTCTGCTCAACCTGAGAGCGGATCTCCTCGAATGCCTTGCGAACCTCGTCAGCGTTCCTGAGGTTGAGCTGCACGCCGCCAACGTCGGTTTTGTGGGTGATGGTTTCAGAGTACAGCTTGAGCACCACGGGATACCCGATCTCCCCAGCGCAGGCGTACGGCTTCGCCGACGTTTGGGGCGATCTCGGTGCGAACAGTGGGAATGCCGTAGGTGGCCAGCAACTGCTTGGACTCATACTCGGTAAGGATGGTGCGGCCGGCGTCGCGGACTTTATTCACGATGCTGTCGGCAAGCTTGCGATCATGGCTGGCCTCGTGGCACAGCGACGGAGTCTCGTACAGGCCTTTCAGGTTGTAGGCAGTACCTCCACATGTAGCAGAAGGCCTTAGCGGCGGTATCGGGAAAAGGAAAGGTCGGAATGCCGGCGCGGTTCAAGATCTCCTCGCCGCCGGCAACATCGGCGCCGCCCATCCAACTGGCCAGTACAGGCTTGCCTGTGGAGCTGGCATAGGGTCGGAGCTGCTCGGCGATCTGCGTGGGATTGGTCATGCCCTGCGGCGTCAGCACCACCAGCATGCCGTCGATGCCGGGATCCTTGGCGGCGATCTCCAGGGCTTTGGCGTAGCGCTCCGGTTCGGCGTCGCCCAGGATGTCAATCGGATTGCTGTGGCTCCAGGGCGCGGGCAGGAAGCTGTTGTAGGCGTCCATGCTTTCCGGCGACAGTTCGGCGAGTTCGCCGCCCAGAGCGACCAGTGTGTCGGTCGCCAGCACGCCGGGGCCGCCGGCGTTGGTCACGATGGCCAGGCGCCGGCCGCGCGGACGCGGTTGCTTGGCCAGCACTTCCGACATATAGAAGATGTCCGCGATGCAGTTCACGCGCAGCACGCCCACGCGACGGAACGCGGCGTCGAGCACGTCGTCGCTGCCGGTCAGCGAGCCGGTGTGCGAGGCGGCAGCTTTGGCGGCGGCGGCGCTGCGTCCCGCTTTGATCACGATGATCGGCTTGGAGAGCGAAACCTCGCGCGCGGCGGACAGAAACGCGCGCGCGTCGCCTACCGACTCCATGTAGATCACGATGCTGTGCGTGCGGGGATCGTCGCCGAAATAATCGATCAGGTCGCCCCAGCCCACGTCGAGCATGGAGCCGATTGAAACGAAGCCGCTGAAGCCCACCTTCTCATGCAAACTCCAGTCCAGCACCGCCGTGCACAGCGCGCCGCTCTGGCTGATGAAAGCGACATTGCCGGGCCTCGCCATCGCGCGCGCAAAGGTCGCGTTCAGCCCGCGACCGGATTCATCACCCCCAGGCAGTTCGGCCAATGATCCGCATCTTGCCGCGAATGATCTCCGCGAGCTGCCGCTCCAATTCCTTGCCGGCTCGCCGTGCTCCTTGAAGCCGGCGGAGATGACGATGCCAGCGGGACGCCCAGCTCCACCGCCTCGCGAATCAGGCCGGGAACGGTAGCCGCGGGCGTCGTGACCACGACCAAGTCGGGCTTCTCCGGCAGCTCGCGGAGATCGCGATAGGCGCGGATGCCCAGCGCTTCGCCCGTTCGGGTTGATCGGGAAAACCGTGCCTCCGAATGGCGAGCTCAGCAGGTTCCACAGCACCGTGCGCCCCACGCTGCCCTGCCGCTCGGTGGCGCCGATAACGGCGACACTTTGGGGAAGAAAAACAACGGGTCGAGAGGATGACTTTCTGAACGATAAACATCCGACGAAGGGTCCATCTTGACGGGCTTGGCCGCGGGACCTTTGGTGGCAGCAATCGTAGACATGATTCCTCGCTATTACGACATTCCAGTCTAGTCTCGTGAGCCGAGCGGATGGAACAGGAGGGTCACAGGATTTCGTGACCCGGCTCACACGACGTGCGTGAAGTGCACGGTCGCCTCCGAATTCTTGGTCTTCCCGCCCCCTGGGGTCTGCCTTTTTCTCCCAACTTTTGGAACCAAACGAACTGTATCGTCTAAACTGGTGTTGTCAACAAAGTTGGCGAATTTATGAAATGCGAACCTCCGAGTAACCGGAAACTAACAATTCCCGGCTCCCGACCGGTCCCGCGTTGCGCACCGGAGCGCGCCGCTCGTCCGGCCACGGAGTGCAACGTGAACCGGGCGAGTGAACCTGCCAATCTTTCAGGATCACCCTCCAAAGCCGCGCAGCAATGCGCAACCCGAGGAGGAACCATGCTGTTTACAACCAAGATCAACAATCTTGTGACCGCCTACCCCAAGCTGTCACGCATCTGGATCAAGACCGGCAATCCCAAGGCTCCATTGAAGGCCGTCTGGATCAATGAGTCGCAATTCAGCCGGGCGATGAATGACCTGCCCGCAGTGGTGCACGACGACGACTCCGCCGAGTCAGCAGAAGACCACTTATCTCTCGCCGCCTGATTCGGCGTAACCGCTGTCGCTCTAACCTGCCAAAGCCCAGGAATTCCGATCACCAACACTTCGGTCAATCCGGCACGTAGTATTGGGCCGGCAATCTTCGTTGGAGGTTGGGCTCTACAGCAGCTTTGGTTGTTCATTGTCGCGCCTCTTATCGGCGCAGCCATCGCCTCGGCCGTCTATGGAGGCGTTCGAATTCCGGCTGAGCTCATCACTACTCCCGAAGCAGAGCGGGCTCTGCGGAGTGAGCAAGCCGAGCGCGGAAAGAGGAGATGAACCTTGCAACGTTCGGGTGAGCAGTCGAGGTAAAGAAGGCATCTGCGCCGATCTCGATCGTAATGCCTCATCTCACTTAACCACTGAATACCTGTGCGGAGAAATGCAGGCGCTCGTGCGAGGCGTGAACACGGGCGCATTCCCCCGGGGGAAAACAGCACTTTCTGCCAGGCCATCCGCGCCAACTTCCACGTCTAACCCCCATTGTAGTAGTGTTTCTTGTGCAGTTTATGGCAACTTCCACTCTCCACGCGACGCATGCATTTTCGCTCTATGGTCACCCGCTCCGCGATGGTTTGCCGTGGGGCGATATTTGCTTTGTGAGGTAAACATGCGCATTCGGTCAATCGCTATTCTTTCCATGCTGTTTGCCGCCATTCTCTCCGTGGCGCAGACGGCGCCTCCTGCTTCTGAGTTTCCCAAACAGATTCCCGGCTTTGATCTCACGGCCATGGACAAAACCGCCGATCCCTGCGTGGATTTCTATCAATACTCCTGCGGAAACTGGATGAAGAACAACCCCATTCCGCCCGACAAGTCGCGCTGGGGCCGCTTCAACGCCCTGGATGAGCACAACCTGTATGTCCTGCGCGACATTCTGGAAAAAGCCGAAGCGCCGGGACAGCACAGCGCTATCGAGCAGAAAGTCGGCGACTATTACGCCGCGTGCATGGACGAAGCCACCATCGAGAAAAAAGGCGCCGCGCCGCTGCAGCCCGAGATGGAACGCATCGCGGCCATCAAGTCCAAGCAGCAGGTTATTCCCCAGGTAGCGAGCATGCATCGCGATGGCATATCGGCGCTGTTCGCCTTCTACTCGATGCCCGACATGCACGATTCGAGCCTGACCATCGCGAACCTTGACCAGGGCGGCATCTCGCTGCCCGACCGCGACTACTACCTCAAGGACGACGCGAAGTCGGTCGAGACCCGCCAGAAATATCAGGAGCACGTGCAGAAGATGTTCGAGCTGGCGGGCGACAAACCGGACGCCGCCGCGGCGGAAGCCAAGACCGTGCTGGCCATCGAAACCGGCCTGGCGAAGGCTGCGATGGACCGCACGGAACGCCGCGATCCGAAGAAGCGCGATCACATGATGCAGGTGACCGAGATCGCGGCCGCTGCTCCCAATTTCCAGCTCACGGAATACTTTGCCGACAACGGCTCGCCGAAGTTCACCAGCTTGAACGTCGGCAATCCTGATTTCTTCAAGGCAGTGAACGACCAGCTCAATGCGGTGTCTCTCGATGACTGGAAGACGTATTTGCGCTGGCGCACTCTGGACACCTACGCTCCGGGGCTGTCGAAGGCGTTTGTGGATGAAGATTTCGAGTTCAAGAGCAACTATATGTCGGGGCAGAAGGAGATTGAGCCTCGCTGGAAGCGCTGCGTCCGCTCCACCGACCGCCAGCTCGGCATGGCGCTGGGAGAGCTTTACGTTGACAAGGTCTTCGGGCCGGACAACAAGGCGCGCACCGTCAAGATGGTGCAGGCCATCGAACAGGCGATGAATACCGACATCGGGCAGTTGACCTGGATGTCAGACACGACCAAACAGCAGGCGTACACGAAGCTGCAGGCTATCGTCAACAACATCGGCTATCCCGACAAGTGGCGCGACTACAGCACCGTGGTCGTGGCGCGCGACGATTATGCCGGTAACGTCCAGCGGGCCGCGGCCTTCGAAGTGCAGCGCCAGTACAACAAAATCCAGAAGCCAACAGACCGCAAAGACTGGGGCATGACGCCGCCAACGGTGAACGCCTACTACCGCGCGTCGATGAACGACATCAACTTCCCGGCCGGCATTCTGCAACCGCCGTTCTACGGCACCACCATGGACGATGCCGTGAACTATGGCGCCATCGGCGTGGTGATCGGGCACGAACTGACGCACGGCTTCGACGACCAGGGCCGCAAGTATGACGCCGTGGGCAACCTGACGGACTGGTGGACGGCGGAGGACGGCAAGAAGTTCGAGGAACGTGCCGACTGCACCGCCGAGGAGTACTCGAGCTTTGTCGCCGTGAAAGACGACAAGGGCCAGGTGCACGTCAATGGGAAGCTTACGCTGGGCGAGAACACCGCCGACAATGGCGGCCTTAAGCTGGCGTATATGGCACTGATGAACATACTCGCCAGCACGCCCGAGAAGCCCATCGATGGCTACACACCGCAGCAGCGCTTCTTCATCGCCTATGGCCAGATCTGGTGCCAGAACGTTACTTCCCAGCAGGCGCGCGTGCTGGCTATCACCGATCCGCACTCGCCCGGGCGCTGGCGAGTCAATGGCGCGGTGCAGAACTCAGCTGCGTTCCAGGAGGCGTTTAGCTGCAAGGCCGGCCAGCCCATGGTGCGCGAACCGGCGTGCAGGGTATGGTGAGTGTCGATTCTCGGGATCTCGGGTACAGCGGGTGCAGGCCCGCGTTCGCAGTGACTAACCTTATATTTTGCCTGCGCGCTGCGGTCTGTGATCGTAGCGGCGGAAGCGGTCTTGTTTGTAGCTGGCGGACGCAGGCCTGAAGGCCTGCTCTACCGCTCGAGCAGAATGTTGTCGATCAGGCGCGTAATGCCGACGTAGGCGGCAACAGCCACCAGCGAGCGGTCTGAAATCAGTGTGACGGGATCAAGCGTCTCCAGATCAACGATAGCGAAGTAGTCGAGTCGCGCGCCAGGTTCTTCGGCAATTACATTCTTGCCAATCTCGATCAGCTTTGCGGCGTCGCGCTCGCCAGCCTCGACTGCGGATTGAACTTTCATCAGCGAGCGATGCAGCACCAACGCCTGCTGCCGCTGCTCTGGCGTGAGATAGGCGTTGCGCGAGCTCATGGCAAGGCCGTCTGCTTCGCGCACAATAGGACAGACCATCAGCTTGACATCAAGGTTGAGGTCGCTGACCATCTTGTGCAGGACTGCGACCTGCGCCGCGTCTTTCTGGCCAAAGAACGCAAAATCCGGCCGAACGATCTCAAACAGCTTTGCCACCACCGTTGCAACGCCGCGAAAGTGTCCCGGTCGCGAAGCGCCGTCAAGCTTATCGCTGAGCTCCTCCACTAGCACATACGTCTTTGCGCCTGGAGGGTACATCTTGTCCGCGCCAGGGACGAAGAGCAGGTCCACACCGAGTTCGTCCAGCAACTTGGCATCACGCTCCAAGTCACGCGGATACTTCGCAAGATCTTCGGAGGGACCGAATTGCAGCGGGTTGACGAAGATGGAGACCGCGGTCACATCGCAGGTCGCCTTCGAGGCGCGCACCAGCGAGAGATGGCCTTCGTGCAGCGCTCCCATGGTGGGCACGAATCCCAATGTCTTGCCGGCGCGCTGCACGTTTCGACAGGCGGCCTTCATCAAGTCGATGGTGACAATGCGCCGCATGATCTAGTGTGGGTTGACAGGTGATGTCGTCTTGGGCTTCGACGGAGTTCCTTCCGTTGCATCGGCTGGCGGCTCTGCTTCGGGCAGCGTCCAGCTCGTCAGCCCCTGCCTGAACACAGGCTCCAGCCGCGCCAGATTTTGTGGAGAACATTTCAGCGCCACGGAATAAATCTCGTTGTCAGGGCCCTGGATGAAGACCATCTCCTCGATCCAATCTCGACCGTTGGATCTCTCGTGATAGTGCACCTTCAATAACTCCGCGGGTTTGTGGTCCACCGTGCGCTGCTGGCGCTGCAAAGTCTCGAAGTCCTGTCCGCTTTCCCGTATGCGCGATGACGCCTGCTCGATTACGCCATCCAGAGTGATCGGGGCTTCATCGCCCTGCGGAGCAGGAACGACCATGGCTACTGTAATCGCATCCCACAGCGCGCGGTCTTCCTTTTGCGGAGGCGCGATCGCGACTCCATTGCCGTCGAAAACCTCACCCAGCACCGACCATGAGCTTGGATACTTGAAACAGAAGCCGCCTTCCGGCTGGCAATAACGCTTCCAAACGGCGGGCTTGCCAGACGGTGTACGGGAAGAAGGTGTTTGCGCCGCGACGGCAACGCAACCAAGAGTGACCGCCAGCAGCACATTGCAGAGCGAAAGCCGCATGCCCTACAGTGGCACAGCCCGCTTGCGTTCGGCAATCGCCTGTAGCGACGACAGCGTCTCTTTGGGCAGATGGTACGACTCGGCGTCGGAGGGGTAGCTGCCCTCCTTCACGTCATCCTTGAAGGCGAGCACCGCGTTGCTGATGGCCGAGCCAATGTCGGCGTAGCGCCGCACAAACTTTGCCGCCGGCGCAAAGGTCAGCCCAAGCAGATCGTGGAAGACCAGCACCTGGCCATCGCACTCGGGACCGGCGCCAATACCAATCGTCGGAATCTCGAGCTCGGCCGTAATCAGGGCGGCGACTTCGCGCGGGATACCTTCCAGCACCACACAGCAGGCCCCAGCGCGCTCCAGCGCGAGCGCATCGTGCATGAGCTGCTCGATGGCCTTCAGCGTCTTGCCCTGTACTTTGTAACCGCCCATGGCGTGCAGCGATTGCGGCGTCAGCCCAATATGCCCGACGACCGGTATTTCGGCCCCGACCATGCGCTCCACCAGCCGCGCGCGTTTCTCGCCGCCCTCGATCTTCACCGCCTCGGCGCCTGCATCCTTGATAAAGCGAGCCGCATTGCGCAGCGCTTCGCGCTGGGTGACGTGGTAGGAGGCAAACGGCATGTCTCCGACCAGGAACGCGTGCTTCACGCCCCGCCGCACGGCGCGGGTGTGGTGCAGCATCTCCTGCATGGTGACAGGCAAAGTGTTTTCGTAGCCCAGCATCACCATTCCGAGTGAATCGCCCACCAGCACCATGTCAATCCCGGCCTCGTCCACCAGGCGCGCGCTGGCGTAGTCGTAGGCTGTCAGGCAGGTGATGAGTTCGTGGCGCTGTTTCTTTTCGAGGAGAGTGGAAGCGGTGATCTTGGAGCGAAAATCGCCGGTGGTGATACTCACGATGTCCTCCAGTACAGTTCCCCAATTCGCGGGGATACCGCCTGTCATGGCCTCGTCAAACGGGAATCCACTACCCGGCTTAGAGACGGTTGCATTCTACACCCGTCGGGGAGGCCGTCAATGACTCTTTGGATGTAGGGACGATGCCTGACGACGCGGAATAAGCAGGTGTGGGCGCCAGAAGAATGCTCGACGGGCATGGAAAAGGCGGCAGACATAAAGCCCGCCGCCGGCTTGGATCAACGGATTACCTTAATCGCCGTGGTTGGTTGCTTCAGTCTTGCTCCTGCGCACGGTAGCGAGGAAGCGATCTGCTTCTCGGGGAGGCGTTACTCCGCCCGTCAACGCCGGACGGAATCCTACCATTCTCCCGTAAAAGGCTCGCATCGCGTCATCATCTTCCTTGATGACGGCGCCGTTCAGCGTGAGGCCGGCAAACAGGCCGCGAGTACGCGAGTAAACCAGCACCTCCGCCTTCATCTTCCAGTCGGTGCTGGCGCTGGCTTCGCGGCCCACAGGTCCCGCAGCCACACTGCCCGACCCGCCGAGCTTGAATTTCGAACTCAGCAGGTTGTTCATGCCCTCGTCATTCATGATCAGCATGACCAGGTCAACTCCTTCAGCGCCGATCTGCGCGCCCCAGCTTCCCCCGTCATTACGAAGAATGCCGGCGCGCTCCAGCCTCGGCTGGTGCGGCAAGTAGCGACGCCGCGGCCGTGTTCCGCCCCGAAGATGAACCCGCCTTTAATCATGGAGGGGACGACGGCTACGCACTTCGCTTTCTCCAGCACGTCATCGGGAATGCCCTTATCGGGCGCGCCTAACAATTCATTGAGAACCTTCGACGAATCATCCAGACGGGCCAAAACTTTGTCACGCTCCGCGCTGGAGCCGCCGGCGTCCTTGGCGTCCTGTTTCTTCTGGTCAGCAGCGTCGGCGTCATTCTGCGCTGCGGCTTTGTGCGCGTCACGCTGCGCGGTGTCATCCTGGGCTGAGACTATGTTCGGCGCCCAGAACGCAAATGCGCAGAACAGAAACATGGTTGGCAAAATTCCAATTCGCTTCATAATTCTTTTCCTACCC
This sequence comes from uncultured Acidobacteriaceae bacterium, assembly GCA_963703645.1. GTDB lineage: Bacteria > Acidobacteriota > Terriglobia > Terriglobales > Acidobacteriaceae > Bog-257. The sequence continues at coordinate 310,418 of CAVPFD010000025.1, read as the reverse complement.
TTCTAAGGTGAACTCCCCCGACGTCTGTCTTTCAATCAAATTGGATAGTGAATGACAACGGCGGGGTTGCCATGAGGATGGAAGTTATTGCGGCGGGGCGGATAAAACCGGACTGGCAGCTAGTACATTGTCGAATCAGGCGCGGCGTTTCGCGGCTGCGGGTTCCTGCCAGGGACGAGGGCGGCGCTCCGCCTCTGGTAGATCGCGTCCACGCAGACGGTCGTACTGGTAGGATTCACTGACCGTCCCCAGGCCTTCGTTGTAGAGACTGATAGCGCCGATTCCTTCTTTCAGCTCTTCTGCGAAATCGTGCAGCGCCTTCAGGTGTTCGGCGGTCGCAGGATAGTCCGCTTTGCTGGTCCGCAGCACCTTCTGGTGTCCAAGATCCACCAGCTTGGAGATTTCGCCTGCGATGAGGTAGCCGGGATAGGCGAAAATTCTGACGTCGCCACCTGAACCGGGCTCAATGGCGGCTGAGACGTGATACTTCTTCAGGAAGACACGATGGCTGGTGCCGGGAGCTTCCAGCACGTCGAAGCCGCGGTCACGAAACCAGGTAACAGCCTCTTCAAACGTCTTGGTTTTGATCTTTTTCGCCATTTAATCAAGTGCCGCTCTGTCGGCCACGAACTTCCACTCTCGCACACCCAAGGCCAGACAGCAACCCGGGGCGTTATGCAATCAGATGAGCGATAGCCCCGTTGGGTCGCAAAAGGAAGTAGAGCAGGCCTTCAGGCCTGCGTCTACTGGCAAGAAAGAAACAAATTAAGCCGCACCCACAAACGCGGGCCTCAAGACCCGCTCTACCTGAACTGGCTGGACACTACGTGCCAAGTGCCAACTGCTGAAGTTATCGGCTACAATCACCCTTCCCTATGCTGCGTTTTTCGACAGCCGGTGAATCGCACGGAGAGGCGCTGGTGGCGCTGTTGTCGGGCATGCCTGCCGGTCTGGCGATCGATGTCGAGTTCGTGAATCGCGAACTGTGGCGGCGCCAGCAAGGCTATGGGCGCGGCGGACGTATGCGCATCGAGCGCGACGCGGCGCATATCGTGAGCGGAGTACGGCACGGCAAGACCATCGGCTCGCCCATCGCGATCCTGCTCGCTAACAAGGATTGGCAGAACTGGACCGAGGCGCTGCCGGTTGAGGAAGGTGATCCGGCGAAGCATAAGCGAGTAGCTTCGCCCCGGCCCGGTCATGCCGACTTGGCGGGCGCCTTGAAGTACAACTTCGCCGAAGCGCGCTACGTTCTGGAGCGGGCGTCGGCGCGCGAGTCGGCGGCGCGCGTCTCCGTGGGCGCAATCGCGAAGCTTCTGCTGCGCGAATTGGGAATCGAAGTGCTGAGTCACGTCATCGCAGTTGGCAATGCGCGGCTTGATAACCCTGTTGCATGGGAGGCCATCGAGGCGCTGGCGAAGAGGGAAGAAGTTCTGCTCAACTGCGCCGAACCAGATACCGAGCTGCGCATGAAGGAGCAGGTCGACCTGGTGCTGCGCACTGGCGACTCCGTGGGCGGAATTTTTGAAGTTGTGGCGCACAACGTGCCGCCCGGGCTCGGCACTTACGCCAATTGGGACGAGCGTCTGGACGCACAACTCGCAGCCGCGGTGATGTCATTGCAGGCGGTGAAGGCCGTCGAGATCGGTGACGCGGTGCGGGCTGCGACTTCACTCGGCTCCGACGTGCATGATGAAATAGGGTACGAGCAACGCGAGAGTGCGAGGGCGTTCACCGGATTCACCCGTCGCTCGAACCATGCTGGCGGGCTGGAGGGCGGTGTTTCCAACGGTCAGGACATCCGGATGCGCGGCTATCTGAAACCAATCTCGACGCTGCGGCGTCCGCTGGCCTCGGTTGACTTCGCCACTCGCGAACCGGTGAAGGCGGCTTACGAGCGGTCGGATGTGTGTGTCGTTCCCGCTGCCGGAGTGGCTGCCGAGGCCATGGTGGCGCTCACACTGGCACGCTGCGCGCTGGAGAAGTTCGGCGGCGATTCCATGCGAGGAAGTACGGAGGAATTTCGAAGGCTACTGCCAACAGTTGCGAAACTTCTAAATGATCTATCCTATCGTGAAATTCGGCGATCCGGTCCTGGAGAAGCCGTCCGCCCCCATCACAGTGTTCGACAACGACCTGCGGAAGCTGGTGGAAGACATGTTTGAAAGCATGTACGCCGCGCATGGCGTTGGCCTGGCCGCCCCGCAGATAGGCATCAGCAAGCGCATCGCCGTCATTGATGTCACCTTCAAAGAAGATCCTGATGCGAAGATCGTGCTGGTAAATCCGGAGATCATCCACACCGAAGGCCGGCTTACCTCGAACGAAGGCTGCCTCAGCCTGCCGGAGTTTCGCGAGAAGGTGACGCGGCCCCGAAAGGTCACGGCTCGTGCGCAGAACGCCGAAGGCAAAACCTTTGAAGTGACGGGGGACGACCTCCTGGCGCGCGCCCTGGTGCACGAAACCGACCACCTCAACGGGAAGCTTTACATCAGCCACATCAGCGGACTGAAACGCGACATGCTGAAGCGCAAGATCCGCAAGCTCATGAAGCAGGGCGAATGGTAGCGCGGTCATGATGGATGTGGTGTTCTGCGGAACACCGCTGTTCGCGGTGCCGACGCTGGAAAAGTTGGTGTGCGCCGGCTTTCGCGTGAAGCTGGTAGCAACCCAACCCGACCGGCCCAGCGGACGTGGCATGGCGTTGACGGCATCGCCCGTGAAGCAAGCCGCGCTGGCACTTGGTCTGCCCGTAACCCAGCCGGAGAAGATCAAGAACAACCAGGAGTTCCGCGCGCACTTGGAGAGCATTGCGCCGCAGGCGATCATCGTTGTTGGCTACGGGCGCATCATTCCCCAATGGATGATCGATCTGCCGCGGCTGGGCAATATCAATCTGCACGGCTCGCTGCTGCCAAAGTATCGTGGCGCAGCGCCCATACAGTGGGCGATTGCGCGCGGCGAAACCATCACCGGGGTGACCACGATGCGTATTGATGCCGGACTCGACACGGGCGACATCCTTCTGCAATCGGATGAGCGAATCAAGCCCGAGGACACTGCGCTAACCCTGACGCCGCGCCTGGCGCAAACCGGCGCCGAGTTGATGATCAGGACCCTCGCTGGCCTGGAGCAAGGGACGATCACGCCGCGTCGGCAGGACGACTCGCGGGCAACGCTCGCTCCCATTCTCAAGCGTGAAGATGGACTCATCGATTTCTCGCGCACTGCGGTGGAAGCTTGGAATCGCCTGCGGGGATTTCAGCCATGGCCCGGAGCGTTCACCCTCTTTCGCGGCAAGACGCTGCACTTGCATTCCGCAGTACCCGCGCCCGAGGTTGCCGTGGTCGCGCCCGGCCACTTCGCGATCGAAAATGAACGTCTGCTGCTGGGCTTCGCGCATGGCACGACCCTGGACGTGCAGGAGCTGCAGCCCGAGGGCAAGAAGCGGATGAGCGCGCGAGATTTCGTTAATGGATACAGGCCGAGCGGCGACGAGGCGCTGGGCGCACCGGCATAGCTGACCATGCCCATTTCACCTTCCCGCTCTGCCGCTTTCGACATCCTGCTGCGCGTGGAACAGACCGGCGCCTACGCCAGCGAGCTGCTGCATTCGGAGAGGCTCGAAAGGCTCAGCCATGCGGATCGCGCTCTCACAACCGAACTCGTTATGGGGGTACTGCGCTGGCGCTCGCGGCTGGATGAGACGATCGCCACCGCCTCCTCGCATCCACTGAGCAAGCTTGATGTTGAAGTGCTGAGCGCGTTGCGGATTGCGGCTTATCAATTGCGTTTCCTCAGCCGCATTCCGGCGCGCGCGGCCATTAACGAAAGCGTGGAGCTGGTAAAGCGTGCACGAAAGCGATCGGCAGCGCCGTTTGCGAATGCGGTGCTGCGCAAAATAGCTGGCGCGGAGATCGAGCCCCTGCCGGAAACGGTTGCCGGCGATCCGGTTCCATTCCTGGCGGGCGAATTTGCCCATCCCGAGTGGCTGGTCAAGCGCTGGGTCGCCCAGTTTGGTGTGGAGCATGCGTTCGCCATCTGCCGGCACGACCAACGTGTCCCCAACGCCGCGATTCGGCTAGGCGGCGCGGAAATCGAACAGGAGCTGGTGAACGAAGGCATTGAGCTTGTGCCCGGAGCGCTGCTCTCCTCCGCACGCACGGTCACCGGCGGCGACATCACGCGAACCCGGGCTTTTCGCGAAGGGCGGGTCTTCATCCAGGACGAAGCCTCGCAACTCGTGGCCGCGCTGGTGGGCACTGGCTCACGCTTGCTTGACTGCTGCGCTGCTCCCGGAGGCAAGACGGCGGCGCTGGCGGCCCGCAATCCTGAGGCGGAAATCATTGCGGTGGAGCTGCACGCGCGCCGTGCCGGGCTGCTGCGGAAAAGAGTCCCAGCATCGAACGTGCAGGTTAAGCAAGCCGATGTGCTGGAGCTGTCATTGCCAGGCGGCTTTGATCGCGTGCTCGCCGACGTGCCATGTTCGGGTACGGGAACGCTGGCCCGCAATCCCGAAATCAAGTGGCGGCTTGCGGCGACGGACCTTGGCGATTTGCACGCACTGCAGGTGAGCATTCTGCGCGCTGCGCTGCGACACCTCGCACCGGGCGGGCGCGCCGTGTACTCGACCTGCTCACTGGAGCGCGAGGAAAACGAAGACGTGCTTGAGGAAGTCTTGCGCGGCAATGCCTCATACCAACTCTGCGACTGCCGTGACGAGCTGGAGCGACTGCGCGATAGTGGAGAACTTGTTTGGCATGATCTCCATTCCTTGCTCAGCGGGAAGTTCCTTCGGACGTTGCCGGGTGTGCAGCCTTGCGATGGGTTCTTCGCGGCAGTGGTGGAAGGCAGTGGATAGTGGATAGTGAAAACGGCCGAGCCAGTCGTCGCGGTGTTCCTCGCTGTCGGGTTTTGCGGTGGTTCCAACCCTTACCCATGCCTCGCGCGACAACTATCCACTATCCACTGACCACTATTCACTAAATGCGAAAGGCCGGCAGGCGGCCGGCCTCTGTCGAAAAAAAGCCAAAGACTACTTCTTAGGTGCGATCGAGTCCTTCGCGGCCTTGGCCACGCGGAACTTCACCACGGTCTTGGCCGGAATCTTGATCGCTTCGCCGGTTTGGGGATTGCGGCCCATGCGCGCTTTGCGGTTCGACTTTACCAGACGGCCCAGCCCCGGCAGGACAAACACGCCACCCTTCTTCGTTTCCTTGATGGCGGTTTCCGCCAGGTGTTCGAGAATCGCGGCGATCTGTTTGTTGCTGAGTTCATGCTTCTCCGCCATGTGACGGACGAGCTGGGTCTTGGTCATGCCTGATGCCATTCTTAAATCCTCCTTGAAGGTTTGAGCAGTAATAGTGCTCAACTCGTGGGCTATCTTATACCAACTTCATCGCGGTGGAAAGCATTTTCGCCTGATTTTATGCGGGTTTTCCACAGGGCACACTCGAAACAGCCGCTAGGCATGCGGCTTCGGCGAGCCCCCACCAACGGAAGAGTGCCATAATGGTAACTTCGGGCCGGTTCTCTGGCCACCGAGGTGCTCGTCTTGACCTGCACAATCTGCGCGGTACGCAGGGAAAAGCGCTTCTGTCCGGCGGTTCACGAGCGTATCTGCCCGCAGTGCTGTGGCGAGCAACGTGAGGTCACACTCGACTGCCCTTCCGACTGCGTTTACTTGCAGCAGGCCCGCCAGCACCAGGAACCACGAAGGCTGCAAGACCTGCCCGGGGAGGATTTGTTTCCGGCCATCGAGATCCCCGAGCAATTCCTGCGGGGGCAAGAGCCCTTGATGCTGGGCGCTTGGCACACGCTGGTCAAGTGTTCCAACACCGACCGCAACCTTACGGACCGCGAGGTCATCGGCGCGTTGGCAAACATGGCGAAGAGTTACCAAACCCTGGCGAGCTCGGGTCTGGTTTATCAGGAAGTGCTGCCGGGCCTTGGCCAGCAGGCGATCATCGACGCGCTGCGCCGGCTTCTGCAGGAGTTTCGTGAACTGGAGCAGAAGCACCTCGGTCACCCGGCGCTGAGAGATGGGGACGTACTGAAGATGCTGGTATTCACCCTGCGTATGGCCCATGCGCAAACTTCGGGACGGCCACGCTCGCGTCAGTTTCTCGACTTTCTGCGCGAACAATTTGCCACTCAAACCTCCATTGCCGGCGCGGACGACCCGTCCAGCCGCCTCATCGTACCGTAAGAACGTCGTCCCTCCCCTGACTACCGAGCCGACGGCCATTTCACACGTAACCGAGATCGCGCCTGCGAGGGCCACTCCGGGCCGAGCGGGCGTACCCTGAGGTCAAGAGACAGGAAGTTTTGAGTTTACGAAGGAGACCGCGACATCCATATAACGCAACACCTGTGAGGCGCAATGACGAAAACGACGAGCTTTCAAATGGACATCCTCCCGCTCTTTACGGAACGAGACATTCAAGGCATGAGCAAGGCGTTCAACCTGGGAAGTTACGATGACGTCAAGAAGCACGCTGCCGCGATCTACGATCGCATTCGGGGAATCGGCGGCGCGGTGATGCCGCCCCCACCGCCAAGAGGAGAAGGTCCTTGGCCGCAATCTCGCATTGAACTATTCGCCAAGTGGATGGCGGACGGGTTCCTACCTTAGCCGGCCCCCAAGCGCCCCCGGGGCTGCTTCTTGGCCTACAATTTGCGCGCGCTGGAGCGAGTCCGGGAATGTGACTCGGAAAGGAAGGTGACATGAGGAGAGAGGAGGTGTCAGGGAAGTCGAGAATTTGTCGATCGAGCGATCTGCACTGCGACCATTGAAGGAGGACGTATGTCAAGTGAGAAAACAGGAAACGCCGGCACTGCGAGTCGAGTGCCGCAGCCCCCAGAAACAAATCCTCTCGATTTTGTGCCCGACAAAATTCCTTTCGACACTCCGTATGGCCCACCGATATCACTAGATCGCGCCCAGGCGGTTATTCACGCGGCGGTGGCAGAGGCGAAGAAGCGGAATTGGAAGATGAACGTAGCGGTAGTCGATTCCGGAGGCAATCTCGTGGCCTTCCAACGAATGGACGGCGCGATGCTTGCCTCCATTCAGATTGCCGAACACAAGGCTCGAGCAGCCACGACCTTCCGGCGCGAAACCAAGTTCTTCGAGGATGGTGTCCAGCTTATGCATCTCAACTATCTGCTCGCGTTCGATGGAATCATTGCGTCTCGAGGCGGCATTCCACTGATCGAACAGGGGGTTATTATCGGCGCAATCGGTTGTTCGGGAGGCACGGATTCCCAGGACGAGATCGTCAGCAAGGCAGGCGCGGCAGTAATTAACCCGGCAAGTAACAAATGATCCAGATCCCGAGAAAACGTTTGGGGTAATCAACCGGTTTCTGAGACCAGCAAGTACGCAGGAGGAGGAGAAGTCCATGTCAAGTGTGAACGCACCTACGAAACTCGTACAGATTCGCCTGACGCGGCGGTCGCCCGCCTATTGGCGTGTGACGATCGACAATCCGCCGATCAACGTCATGGGCCCGGAAATGGTCAAGCAGTTCCAGGAAGTCATCAACGCTCTCGAGGCCGACGAGGAGGTCAGGGTCGTGGTCTTCGACAGCGCGGTCGACGACTACTTCCTGAATCACTCCGATTTCATGGCCAAGCTCGAGGACCTGACCTCTCTGCCGGACGGTCCCACAGGCTTGCCGCCTTGGCCGGACTTCCTCGTGCGTTTGACCCGCCTGCCAGTCGCCTCCATTGCCCTCATCCGCGGCCGGGCAACCGGCAACGGCAGCGAGATCACGCTGGCCTGCGACATGAGTTTTGCCAGCCGCGAGAAGGCCATCATCTCGCAATGGGAGGTGGGCGTGGGGATGGTCGCCGGCGGCGGCCCCATGGCCCGGCTGCCCAAACTCATCGGCCGAAACCGCGCCCTCGAGGTGCTCTTGAGCTCGGACGACATCAGAGCAGACCAGGCTGAGGCCTACGGCTACATCAATCGCGCCCTGCCCGACGCCGATCTGGATGCGTTCGTAGAGGCGCTCGCGACCCGGATCGCCAAGTTCGACAAATGGGCGATCGCTCAGACCAAGCGCCTCGTCAACACCAGCCTGCCGCCGGATGTCGAGCTCGGCGCCGGGTGGGATGCGTGCATCGCTTCGCTAGGGCGACCTGCCGCCCAAAACGGGATCAAAGCGCTGATGGCGCGCGGATTCCACAAGCCGGGGGATGTCGAAAATCGGCTCGGATACTACCTGGGCCAAATCGCGCGCTAGGTCGGCGCTCGACGCGGTTCCGAACTCCGGACGTTGCGGATGGGACGCGCTCGAAGCCAAGGTTGCTTGCCAGGACACGGAAGGAAAATTGGAAATGAAAAAAGACCAGCGCGGAATCAACCCCGCTTCGAAGCCGAGTGGCGATGGGTGTGTCGAATGCCTGGCGTCACCGAAAGGCTGGTGGTTTCATCTCCGTCGGTGTGCGAAGTGTGGGCACATCGGTTGCTGCGACAGTTCTCCGAGCCAGCATGCGTCGACAACAGGGCATCCGGTCATTGCCAGCTTCGAGCCGGGTGAGGATTGGTTCTACGATTACGAGAAGCGGGGGATGATCAAGGGTGTGGAGTTGCTTCCGCCACATTCGCATCCGGAGGATCAACCAGCACCCGGACCGGCGGGGAGAGTTCCAGCCAATTGGGAATCGCTGCTGCACTAGCTGGCGTCGATCGATTTTTTGTGAATGGGAGCGGGACTCGGAACATCGTATTTGTAATGAGCACCATATCGAAAGGAGCCATCAATGAACGCGGTACAAGTCGAACAGAAGAGCTATGAGATGCCCCCGCGCGAGGGGTTCACCGTCGCACATTTTCTCACCGTCGCCGACGTCGAGCGATCGGCTCGCTACTACGAAAAGGTCTTCGGCGCTCGCATTCTGACCATGGGTGACGGCAACGCGCCTCCGTACCTTCAGCTTGCGAACATCTGGATGATTTTGAACGTAGGGGGCGGGCCGACCCCGGATAAGCCGACGGTAACGCTCAGCGTCCCCGACCCGAATCACATCAACAGCTTTATGAATTTCCGCGTTGCGGATATCCAAGCGTGCTATGAATTGTGGAAAAGTCGAGGAGCCGAGTTCATCACGGAGCCAATACCCAAGTACGGCGAGATACGCTGCTACATCCGCGATCCTGACGGCTATATCATCGAAGTCGGACAGAGCACCGACCTCAAGTACGGTTAGCGCTCAGCCCGGATGGGATTCAGACTCAAACGGTTGCGGATGTTCTCTTGAGGCCTCCCAGGCTGCAGTGTCGGCCAGTACTCTGGTCTTGAGCGATACGTTCGTCCAGCGGATTCGTCGTCGCTCTTCTGCCAAATTTGCTTGGAACGGTCGCTCGCTCTGAAAGGAGTACCAAATGGACGGCACAAATGGACTGGCAGAGACCACGCGCGTGCTTGCGTGGAAGATAGGCCCGAAACCAGGAGGTGCCTACGGCAGTCGCTGCGCCAGGCCGGGCAGCGCCTTCATCAGGTCGTTGTAGATGACCACGGCGAAGAACAGCACCAGGAAAACGAACGCGGTCTGGTATATGCGCTCCTTGATCCGGATGCTGATGTCGCGCCGCATGACGGCCTCGATGAACAGCAGCAGGATGATGCCGCCGTCGAGGATGGGAATCGGCAGCAGGTTGAAGATGCCGAGGTTCAGGCTGATCATCGCCATCAGGCTGAGCAGCGGCGTCCATCCCGGCTGGCGCGCGGCGTCGCCCGAGGCGCGCGCGATGCCGATTGGTCCTTCCATCTGCTTGATGGAGACTTTGTGCTCGATCATCTTGTGGACCAGGTCCACGATCAGCAGCGAATACTTCTTGTTCTCGTCGAGCGAGCGGTTAAGCGCCTCCGCGAAAGGCAGCTTGTCCACGTGTACCGGCTCGGAGCGGAACCCCAGACGATAGCTCTTCTGGTTGCCTTCCTCGGTCTGCACCGGCGTCATCCTGAGATGCACTTGCTGCCCGTTGCGCACAACGGTGACATCTACCGGCTTGTCGCCATTGTGCTGCAGGTAGCGGATCACGTCGAACAGCGAACGCACCGGCGTGCCATTGATCGCTACGATGTCGTCGCCCAGCTTCAATCCCGCCTTGGCCGCCGGCATATCCGGCTCAAGCTCGGTCACCGTGATCGGCTGATCGGGCACCCATCCGATGCTGCCGTATTGCTCGGCGCCGTCGGACTGCGGCCTGAAGCTGCTTCTCGAAGGTCTGGCCCCCGCGCTGGACGGCGACATCCACTGGTTGCCGGGTATTGACCATCACCTTCAGCATTACGTCTTCCCAAGTCGGGTTCTGCTCGCCATCGATGCGCACAATGCGGTCGCCCTGCTCGATACCGGCTTTGCCGGCGGGAGAATTCTCCAGCACCCAGCCAATGACCGCCGGCTGGTCCAGGAAGACCGGGTGCTCGTAATGCACCATGAACACGCCGGTCAGCAGCGCGACGGCCAGGAGGATGTTCATCGCCGGGCCGGCAATGGCAATCACGAAGCGCTGCCAGCGCGGATGCGACATGAACTCGTCGGGCGCGCCGCTGCGCGATTCCAGCGGGTTCTCGCCCGCCATCTTTACGTAGCCGCCCAGCGGCAGCGCGCTGATGCGGTAGTCGGTGTCGCCGCGGCGGAAGCCGGCCAGCCGCTTACCGAAGCCGATGGAGAATACATCGACCCGAACGCCAAACCATTTGGCGGCGGCAAAGTGGCCGAACTCGTGCACCAGAATCATGATGCCGAGCACCACGGCCATCGAAACCACCGCAATCAGAAACGATTCCATAAACCTCTTTACTTGGGGAGCTACTTTTGCCGGATCGCCGAAGGCGCTTGGGCAACGGTCTCTCTGACGCCCGCTTGCTGGACGCGACTGCGGGCCCGGCGACGCGCATCTGCATCCATATTCAGCACTTCGATATAGATTCGGGAATGCGGGCCGCCGTTTCACCGACAACCGCTTCTATTGTAGCCGGAATCTCCGGAAATCCAATACTACCTTCGAGGAATGCGGCCACCGCGACCTCGTCGGCCGCGTTCAGGGCGATGGTCTTGGCGCCTCCCGCTTCGACTGCCTCGTAGGCCAAACGTAAGCAGGGAAATTTGTCAAAGTCCGGCGGACTGAAATCCAGCCGCCGCAGCTCCTGCACCGGGAAGCGCAGGTCCGACTCGATCCGGTCGGGATACGTCAGCGCGTACAGGATCGGCAGCCGCATGTCCGTCACGGAGAGCTGCGCAAGCAGGCTGCCATCCACGAACTCGACCATGGAGTGAATCGTGCTCTGCGGATGGACCAGCACGCTGACCTGGCTGGGCGGCATGTCGAACAGGCGGCAGGCCTCGATGACCTCGAAGCCCTTGTTCATCAGCGTCGCTGAATCGATCGTGATGCGCTGGCCCATCTTCCAGGTCGGATGATTCAGGGCCTGCTCGACCGTGATGTTGGCGAAATCTCTGGAGCGGAGTATTGCAGGAACGGACCGCCCGAAGCCGTCAGCCAGATCCGCTGCACTTCGTTGCGCCGCCCGCCGCGCATGCACTGGTGAATCGCGTTGTGCTCGCTGTCGATGGGCAGCAGTGGCTTGCCTTGCTTGTGCGCCTCGGCGGTGATCAGATCGCCAGCGGTGACCAGGCATTCCTTGTTGGCGAGGCCGACCGTCTTGCCGGCCTTGACCGCCTCGTAAGTGGCTTCCAGTCCGGCAACGCCGACGATGGCGCTCACCACGAAATCAGCATCAGGATGAGTGGACACCTTCACCGAGCCGGCCGAGCCGTGCACGACCTCGATGGCCTTGTTCAGCCCGGCTTTCTTCAGCTTGTCGTGAAGCTGACCGGCAGCCTCGGCCGACGCCATCGACATGACCTGGGGCTGCCAGCGGCGCGCCTGCTCGAAGGCAAGCTCCACGTTGTTGCCCGCCGCCATGCTGACCACCGAGAAGCGGTCAGGGAAGCTCTCGACGATGCTGAGCGTGCTCCTGCCGATGGAGCCGGTCGAACCGAGGATGGCGATGCGCTTCATGCCTGCTCTAAGTATCCCATGAGGGTGTTTTGTATGAAGGTGTTTTTGTATGAGGGTGTTTTGTGTGACGGTGTTTTGTGTGAGAGTGTTTTTGTATGAAGGTGTTTTGAAGGGGCGCAGCTTTAGCTGCGCCGTCCTCCGCAATATTGGGAAACCCGAGTCGGCTTCAGCCGACGATTTACTCAACGCCGAAAGAGCTGCCGCCGCTCCGCGGCTCGGTTGCTTTAGGATCTCCCTACGGCGCAGCTGAAAGCCGCGCCCCTTCAAAACGGCACTTCCGGTACGAAGGCCCGCTCTACCCAGACCTCATCAAACCCGCCCTAGCTTATCAAGATTCCGCGTGAGGTGAAGTAACTGGAATAGCCCGAACGTACAACAGCCACGCCGTCGGTACTGCGAAGAGCAGAGCATCGATGCGGTCGAGCACCCCGCCATGGCCCGGCAACAGCGTGCCCGAATCCTTTACGCCCGCTCCGCGCTTCAGGGCCGACTCCACCAAGTCGCCGAACTGTGCGGCGACATTGACACAGAGCGCGAACGCAGCCGCGGCCCACCACGGCGCGTGCGGAAAGTCGGGCTTCACGCCGCCCAGTGAATGCATGTAATAGCGTGTAGCCCGGGCACAGAAACCAAGTGAATACTATGCAGCCCTCGCCAGATCGGGGTGAGGAAATGGAACAGCACAATCGCGACCACAACCGCCGCGACGGCCGACGCAATCGAGCCCTCCCGCGATTTTCCCGGACTGATTCGCGGCGCGAGCTTGTGCTTGCCGATGGCGCGGCCCACATAGAACGCCGCGGTATCACCCACCCAGACCGTCAGCATCATGAAAAGAATGAAGATAGCGCCGTTCTCGTACGAGCGAAGCATCGGCAGACCAAACAATGTCAGCCCGACGTAAGGCAGCAGAAAGAATGACGCCGAGGCATCCGCCAGCGCATCGGAGAGCGGCTCCCGCCGCATGCTCGCAATCATGTACACAAAAGGAGAAGCCAGCACCACCAGCAACGACAGCGCCGCTGCAATGCTGGAGCCTGCGAGCACAGACACTGGAACTTGCGAGCCATTCACCGTGGCGACGAACGCCCCGCACGCCACAAACAGGCACAGCAGAAACAAATAGCTCAACGCCCGGAACGGCTTGAAGCCGGTCGCCGTCACAATATCCAGATACTCTTTGCCCGCCAGCAGCGCCACGCCCAGCACCAGCAGCGTGAACAGCCACGGCGGCGCTTTGAACAGAGCCAGAATGACAAGCGGAATCAGGATGGCCGCGGTCAGGACGCGCTTCACGACAAGTGTCCGTTGTCGCCGACCAGTCCGCCGAAGCGGCGCTCGCGCTTTTGGAAGGCTTCGATGGCCTCGAGCAACTGGGAGCCGCGAAAGTCGGGCCACAACGTCTCGGTGACGTAGATCTCGGCGTATGCCACCTGCCACAGCAGGAAGTTGCTGAGCCGCATCTCGCCGCTGGTGCGGATCACCAGGTCGAGCTCGGGCAGCCCATCGGTATAGAGATGGCGCGCAATCGCCTTCTCGTCGACCTTCAGGTGTTCGATGCCGCCATTCCGCGAAGCTTCGCGCACCAGAGCGTTGAAGCAGTCCACCAACTCCGTCCGCGAACTGTAGTTGAGCGCCAGGGTCAGCACCATGCCGGTGTTCTTTTCGGTCATCTCGCGGGCCCATGCCATGCGCTCCTGCACCTCTTGCGGCAGCTCCTGCTGGCGGCCAATGTACTGCAGCCGGATGTTGTTCTCCATCAGCGTGGGCAGCTCCATCATCAGGTAGCGTCGCAGCAGGTTCATCAGGTACGCGACTTCGGACTTGGGACGCTTCCAGTTCTCAGCGGAGAAGGAATACAGAGTGAGCGCAGGTATGTGAATGCGGGCGGCGGTTTCGACCGTCGAGCGCACCGACGCCACCCCCGAGCGGTGTCCCGCAATGCGAGGCAGATGGCGGCGTTTGGCCCAGCGGCCGTTGCCGTCCATGATGATGGCGATGTGATGGGGCAACCGCTCCGGATCGAGGCGGGAGTAAATCTCAGCCTCTTTGCGGTTCAGCCCAGCGGGCACCTGTGCGCGCAAAGCATACCTCTGACACTCTCAAAGTAGCACACGGAGGAAGGGGTTGCAACGAAAGGATGCCCATAGTGAGAAGGATGCTTGTAGCGCAGAAAGACGGCGGGTTGCATTAGACTCTCCCACCCCAACAACCATCGCGCAACGCCAAAAGAAGGCCAGGTCCGCACCCTGCCATCCGAGCCGGGCTTTTGATATGCTTGCCCGGCTAAATCTTCGCCCAGAGGGAGGCAGCGATGAAAGCTCGTTTGATTCTCAGTTTCTGCGTGATGGTCGCCCTCGTCGCGCCCGGATTCGCTTCGGCAACGGTTCCCGCCGGCAGCTCCAACGATTACCTTGTCCTTGGTGACAGCATTGCGTTCGCGTTTATCGATCAGGCGGGATACGAATATTACTACCCCATAAACTTCGTCGGATATGCGGATTGGACTGGCCTGGCCTCGAACCTGAACCCGGTGAATGCCGCCTGTCCGGGGGAGACGAGCGGCAGCTTTCTATCATCCACCGCGCCCGACAACGGATGCCGTCTCTATCGCTCGTATTTTCCCCTGCACGTTGTTTATGGCTCAGTCAGGTCCACGCAACTCACCTTCGCCACCAGCTTTCTGCAGCTACATAGCGACACGTCGCTGGTAACCATCGCCATCGGCGTCAACGACCTGCTTCTCCTGGAACAGCAGTGCAATAACGATCCGACGTGCATTGCGAACGGTGCGCCGCAAGTCTTCGCCACGGCCGGTGCCAACATGCAGAAAATCCTCGCCGCTCTTCGCGCCACGGGATACGCCGGCGCCATTGTGATCCCGAATTATTACTCGCTCGATTATTCAAACCAGTTTGAGACCCAGCTGATTGCCGGGTTGAACCAGGCGATTACCGCACCAGCACCTGCGTACGGAGCCGTGGTGGCCGACGTCTTTTCGGCCTTTCAGGCCGCCGCTTCGAATCCGTTCGCCGCGGGAAATACGTGTGTAGCTGGTTTGCTGAATGCCAGTAATCCGCCAACCGACCCGTCATCGTGCGACATCCATCCCAGCCAGGCGGGACACAAATTGATGGCGCAAGTCGTTGTCGGCGAGTCCCCATCTCATCGTAAGTAAGGGCCGGCGTGGGGCCGGGCCCCCACCCAAGTCGGTTTTGCTTGGGTGGGAGTTTCCGACAATGCAAGCTTACGTGGCACACGGCAGTTTCCCTGTAAAAGTGCGGACAACCGCGCGGGATGGAGCTCAACAAACTGCCCGGCAGCGCTAGTTCTGCGTGTACCGCCGCGGATGCTCAACCATGTCGCGGACCTGCGATAGCACGTTCGAAAGCTGCATGGCATTCAGCTTCGAGCTGAACTCAGCCAGCTCAGCCACAAAAGGATCGGCCATCGCCTCGTTGATCTCATCTTCGCGCGAAGGCCCGCAGGCGCAGAGCAGATCGGGGATGGTGACCTCCAGCGCCGCCGCCAGACGAGCGAGCGACGACAGCGTCGGCGTGGCCTTCTGGTTCTCGATCTTCGAGACGTAGGTGCGCGGCACGCCCATGCGCAGCGCAAGTTGCCTCTGGCTCAGGCCGGCACGCTGGCGCAGGCTACGAATTGCCGTCGCCACCTGGACCTCGGAGCGGTCGGATGTTTCCACTTCCGCCACCGGCAAACAGGGCGCGAGGATCGGCTCGGGCTCGTCCTCTTCCAACGAGGTGCGACAGCGGCGGCAAAGATTGTTAATGGTCCTGAATTGGGTAAGATGGCAAAAGTCGCATCTCACCACTTCGCGGGAGTCAACCGGCGCGAGAGTTGTGGCCATCAAGTCTGCGGGATGCCAGAGCAGGCACCGAGTAGCTCCGCGTACTGTGCAGCATTTCTCTGCTACAGTCAAGAGCATTGTGGGAGCCAGGACCGGGAAAACGATGCGAATCCGGCAATTGCATCTCCGATTTGGCTGCGAAAAGCCAGTAAAACAGGGGGAGAATCAAGGGATGACACGTACTGAAGCTTGGGGTTTACTAACTGAATACACCCAGTCAGAAAGTCTCCGTAAGCATGCTTTGGCGGTGGAAGCCTGCATGCGCGCTTACGCCCGAAGGTTGGGCGGCGATGAAGAGCGCTGGGGGGTTGTCGGCCTCATCCACGATTTTGATTACGAGAAATATCCCAGCCTCGACGATCATCCCTACAAGGGAAACGAAATCCTGACCGAGCGCGGCGTTGCCGAGGAGATTCGCCGCGCCATCATGTCGCACGCCGACTACACCGGCGTGACCCGAGACTCGAACCTGGAAAAGGCGCTGTTCGCCTGCGACGAGCTGGCGGGCTTCATCACCGCGACCGCGCTGGTGAAGCCGAACAAGTCGCTTGCCGAGGTTGATGCGAGGTCGGTGCGCAAGCGGATGAAAGACAAAGCCTTCGCCCGTGCTGTCAGCCGCGACGACATTATCAATGGCGCGGCCGGGCTGGGCGTTGACCTCGACGAGCACATCGCCGTCTGCATCGAGGCGATGCAGGGGATTGCAGGAGAGTTGGGGCTGGGTGGGAAGAATGCAGAATGACGCTATAGCTGGTTTGGCCATTTTCGGGCCGCGTGAAAAACCCTCAGCACTTCGATTTGGTCATCGCGCACTCGATAAGGAACGACATAAGGTGTTCCGGTTATGACGAGCTCCCGGGTTCCAGGCACTCGCCCGGGACGGCCATCCCGGCGTGCGCCGCAGGCAAATCGACCGTTCGACGAATCTTTAGGACAGTCTTGAACGCGGCGGCCGGATTGTCTTGCGCAATGTACTCGAATTGGGCACCAAGGTCGGCGAGCGCGGCCCGCAGCCACTTAACGCGCACGCTTCGCCCATTTCTTGAACATCTCCTCTACTTCCTCGTCGCTTGCGAAGTCTCCCGAGTCGGCCAGTCTTATCGCCTTTTTGGTTTCATCAATCTGCCACTCATTGAGGGCGACGTATTCCCGAATGGCCTCGGCCGCGAGGAAGGAGCGGCTGCGCTGGGTCGTCTTGGCAAGCTTGTCAAGTTTATTCTTGAGCTTGCTATCTACACGCAGAGTGAGAATGTATGAACTTGCCATACATTGTATTATAACCGAATACGTTTGATGTACTGTTCTATCCGTTAGAGGCAGCGCGAGCGAGTTGCTGCATGGGCTCGACAACCGCGCCGACCGACACATCTTCCTTCTGCTTCGTCCCGCGCGTCAGCACCTCGACCTTGCCCTCCGCCACCTTTTTGCTCGCAATCGTGATGCGATAGGGAACTCCGATAAGATCGGCATCCTTGAACTTGACGCCGGGACGCTCGTCACGCTCGTCGAGCAGGACCTCAAATCCGGCGCGCTCAAGCGCGGCGCCGATCTCGACAGCGCGATCCAGTAACTCGCCGCTGGCCGCGAGGGGCGTAAGGACCACATCGAACGGCGCGATGCTCGCGGGCAGCCAGAAGCCATCCTCGTCGTGGCTCTGCTCGACACAGGCTGTGAGAATGCGCTCGATGCCGATTCCGTAGCTGCCCATAATCGGCGTGACCTCCTTGCCGCGCTCATCGAGCACTCGGACGCCGATTGCCTCGGAGTACTTGGAGCCGAGCTTGAAGATGTGGCCGACCTCGACGGCCTTTCCCATCTTCAGCGGCAAACTGCAGCGCGGACAGCCTTCGCCTGCCACGACGGTCCGGAGCTCAGCCCAAGCCGTTGGATGAAACGTTTCGCCAGGAGTCAGGTTCTTGACGTGATACTCCTCCTTATTCGCACCGGCGATGAGGTTGCTGCGGCCCCGCAGCGCTTCCTCGACTAAGAGCATCGGCCGTGCCATGTCCGACTCATCCTTCGCCCATTCGACATGCAGCGGCCCAAGATATCCCGCTGGAGAGTGGAACAAACCGCGAATCTCCTCCTCCAGCATGGGGCGATATTCCTTGCCGCCGATTGCCGCCGACAACTTCGCCTCGTTAAGCATGTGGTCGCCGCGCATCAGCACGACCAGCGCACGCGTTCGCGGCTCGCCGGTTTTCGTATCGGCGCCGTCGGTCATCGCGTACGCAAGTGTCTTGATCGTGTGCTCCGGCGACACGCCCAGAAAGCGCGCCACATCTTCGATGGTCTTCTGTTCCGGAGTATGGACGAGCTCCGGCTCGCCGTTCCCTGAACGTCGGCAGGTCTTCGACCGGCTTCAAGCTTCGACGTCGCTTTCTCGAGGTTCGCCGCATAGCCGCAGTCGGCACAGCTCACAACGAAGTCCTCGCCTGCGTCGGTGCTCACCATGAACTCGTGCGACTGCGAGCCACCCATCGCGCCCGAATGCGCCTCGACCGCGAAGTACTTCAATCCGCAACGGTCGAAAATCCGGCAGTAGGTGTCGTAGTGCTTCTGGTAGCTGACATCGAGTCCGGCAGCATCAAGATCGAAAGAGTACGAGTCCTTCATGGTGAACTGGCGTACGCGCAGCAGCCCAGACTTCGGCCGCAGCTCGTCGCGGAACTTCTGCTGGATCTGATACCAGATTTGCGGAAGCTGCTTGTAGCTGCGCAGCTCCTTGCGTGCGATCTCGGCCATCACCTCCTCGGCGGTCATGCCCAGGCATAGATCGCGCCCGCCCCGGTCTTTCAGACGGAACATGTTCTCGCCCATCGCCTGCCAACGGCCGCTCGCCTCCCAGATCTCGCGTGGGTGTAGCACCGGAACGTGGAACTCCTGGCCGATGCGGTCCATCTCTTCACGGACGATGTTGGTAATCTTTAGCATCGAGCGCTGGCCTAGGAACAGAAAGGAATAAACTCCGGCGGCAAGTTGGCGGATGTACCCAGCGCGCACGAGAAACCTGTGACTGGCGACCTCAGCGTCGGCCGGTGCCTCGCGCAGCGTGGGAATGAAGAGTTGTGACCAGCGGTGCATGACTCTATACAGTCCTCCGGGAAACTTCGATGGCCCGCCAATTGTATCGAGGTCAATTCTCCACAAGCTTCATGCCGGAAAACCAGACGCCACGCGCTGTTCTGCCTGCGAGCTTCGTGTTACAACTTGAGCGGATTGTTCTTATGCACAGCAAGCGCACTACCATCATATTTCTTTCCGTGTTATTGCTGATCGCCCTCGGGTTGAGCTTTGTCATCACAAGTTCCTTTCTTAAGCCGTTCGCATTCGCAATTATTCTGGCCGTCGTCGTTTACCCTCTGCACGAGCGCCTCTTGCGCTGGAACAAGCGACGGGTGGGCAGCTCTGCTCTGGTGTCCACGCTGCTGTTGATCCTGTTTTTCGCCGTTCCCAGCGTCATCATTGCCGTGCTGGCAGCGAACGAAGCGTTATCGGCGGCGCATTACTTGAGCCGCAGGAGCGTCGAAGAGGGCGGATTCCCGTCGCTGGTAATGGCCTTGGCCGATCGTCCCATCCGCTATGTTGGCCACTGGGTCGATCTTTCCAAATACGATTTCAGAGCGATGATCAGCTCCAACGCGCAAAAGGTAAGTGTCTGGCTGGTCGGCTTCGGGGCGAACGTTCTGAGTGGCGTCGCACGCTTCGTTTTCGATTCCCTGATTACGTTTGTCGTCGTTTTCTTCCTGTTTCGCGACGGCGCGCAATGGGCGTACCGGGCGGGAACTCTCCTGCCGCTCTCTCCTGAGCAGGTTGCCCGGCTTTACAAGAACATCTCGGACACCATCATCGCCAATGTCTATGGCATTCTCTCGGTAGGCGTTGCGCAGGGCCTGCTTACCGGAATTGCCATGCGTATCGTCGGCATGCAGTCTTCCTTATTGCTGGGCCTGGCCACCGGCTTCGCCTCCATCATCCCGGTGGTGGGCTCGGCTCTCGTTTGGGCACCCGTGACAATTTACCTCCTGGTAACCGGCTCCATCTGGAAAAGGACTGTTTTTCCTGGCTTACTGCGTCGTGGTGGTCAGTAGTATCGATAACGTGCTCCGGCCCTGGGTGGTGGGCGGGCGCGTGGAGTTGCATCCGTTGGTGTTGCTGTTCTTCATCTTTGGGGGCGTTGAGGCCTTCGGGTTCCTGGGATTGTTTCTAGGACCGGTAATTGCGTCCGTGCTGGTGGCGTTGTTCGACATGTTACGCGAGGAGACAAAGCAACCAAGCGCTGCCCCAGCGCAAGTTGGGGCCTAGCCCCTATTCGCCTGCCAGCGGCGAGTACAGTTCACCTTCTTTGCGCTCGCCGATGTCCTTCAGGCCTTTGACTGCGTGCTCCTGGAAGTGCGGCGAGTCGCGGTGCGTCTGCGAGAGCAGCATCGTCGCGGTATTGCTCATAGATGAAAAAGCGCCGTGGGTCCGTCTTGTGGCGATGCACGATGTACATCAGGCATCCCGGCTCGTGCCGCGAAGCTGCCTGTAACTTGCGGAAGATATCCACGACTTCGTCTTCATGTCTGGGTTTTGCCATCCAAGTCACTGCCAGTACGACCATGTTTCCTCCTCCTTTTAGGCGGCTCCGCTCACCGCGTCCAGCATCTTCATGAATTCCGGAACAAACGCCGTCTGTTCGCGGTCCGGCCCGGTCGAGACAATGCCAACCTTTGCTCCGGATTCTTTCTCCACGAACTCCAGATACCGTTTGGCCTTCTCCGGCAGCCGGTCGTAGCCATCAATGCCGAAGGTGGTCGTCCGCCAGCCCGGTAGTTTCGTGTAAACCGGTTCGATCTTCTCGTAGCCTGAAGCCTGCGCAGGAATTTCCTCCGTGTGCTTGCCATCAACCTTGTAGCTCACGCAGACCGGGATCTCGGCCTGCTCGTCCAGCACGTCAAGTTTTGTCACCACCAGCCAACCCGTGCCGTTGATCATGTTCGAGTACCGCAGCAGCGGCAGATCAAGCCACCCGGTGCGTCGCGGGCGTCCGGTGACGGCTCCGAATTCGTTGCCTTTCTTGCGCAGCGCCTCGCCAACCTCCTCCTTCAGTTCGGTGGGGAACGGCCCGCCGCCGACCCGCGTGCAGTACGCTTTGGTGACGCCGACCACCATGTTGATCGAGGTGGGCGGCACGCCGGTTCCAGTGACGGCGCCGCCGGAGGTCGCGCTCGACGAGGTTACGAACGGATAGGTTCCATGGTCGATATCGAGCATGGTCCCTTGCGCGCCCTCGAACATCACGGATTCACCATTGGCGATGGCGCGATTCAGCAACAGCGCCGTATCGGTGACGAACGGAGCCACGCGGTTGGCAATCTCGGCGTAATCGGCGTACATCTTGTCGGGATCCAATGGCTCGCTGTTGAACAGCGCATGCGCGATCGTGTTCTTCTCGCGGCAGGCGTTCTCGATATGCTTGCGCAGCAGCGTTTTGTCGAGCAGGTCCTGCACGCGCAGTCCGCTGCGCGCCATCTTGTCCTCGTAAGTCGGTCCAATGCCGCGCGACGTAGTACCAATCTTCACCCGCCCGGGAGCGTTTTCCGATGCCAGCTCGATCATGCGGTGATAGGGAAGAATCACGTGCGCGCGATTGCTGACGAATAGATTGCCGTCAACCTTCACGCCGGTTGCGCGCAACGCATCCACTTCCTTGATGAAGGCAAACGGATCCAGCACCACACCGTTGCCGATTACGCCGCGGCAGCCTTCGCGCAGCACGCCGCACGGAATGAGCTGAAGGATGAACTTCTTGCCGTGGATCGTAACCGTGTGTCCGGCGTTGTGACCGCCGGAATAACGCGCGACCACCTTGAACCGCTCAGAAAGAACGTCAACGATCTTGCCCTTGCCTTCGTCGCCCCATTGCGCGCCGACGATGACCGCTGTCTTGCCAGTTTTCAACTTGCCGCTCCATATGCAGTCGCAAGGCTCGAGAGACCATGCGACCGCGCAGATTCGCACACAACTCGCCTTCTAGCAGGAAACAAGGTCAAAATTCGGGGAAATTAACGTGAGACGGGCTGTGTAACTCTAAATTCTACAGGCTGTGCTGGAGTGCGCGCAATGCGAAATGGCCGCGGGGACGGCTGTGTTAAGCTCCCGCTGGGAGAGCGGCCTGTGTCAAACTTCATTCAGGTCACACCCTTCATGGTTGTCGAGGACCTTGAACGGGCATTGGTCTTCTTCACCGATATATTGGGCTTCGAAACGCGCTTTCGTGTCGCCAACTATGCTTATGTGCACCGCGAGACGGCGGGCTTCCGTATCCTGGAGCAGAGAGGACCGGAGGGTGCCCCGCCCGGCAACCGGCGCTTCGCCTACTACATTGACGTCCATGATGTCGATCGTCTCTACGCAGAGCTGAAGCCTAAGCTCGACGCGTTGCCGCAAGGCGATGTCTACGGGCCGGTCAACCAACCCTACCACCAGCGAGAGTTGCTCATACTGGCGCCAGACGGGAACTTGCTCGCATTTGGACAAGCAATCCCGGGGAGCTGAGTCATCGGAGCCAACCGGTCATCTCAGCGCAAGTCCCATTGCCGTAAACTGTTCTAATGCCCGAGCTGCCGGAAGTCGAAACCGTTGCCCGCGGTCTCAACCAGCGCATCGCAGGCGACATTGTCGAATCGGTTTGGCTGGGCGAAAAGCCCGAGCCGCTTAAATCGCCAGCGAAAGAAATCGTATCCGTGCTGGAACGCGCCCGCATCCAGCGCGTGCGGCGTGTGGGCAAGCACATCGTCTTTGACCTCGTGCGGCTGAGTCGCAACGGCCGACCGTCTGCGGCGACGAGCGGACAATGGATTGTCCATCTCGGTATGACGGGCCGGCTCCTCATCGCTTCCCCTGAGACGGAAACCGTAAAACATACTCACGCAGTGCTGAAGCTGGCATCAGGCCGCGAGTTGCGGTTTGTTGATCCGCGACGATTTGGAAGACTGTCCGTGGTTCGCATGGGATCCCGGAGCGCCGCCGGATTCGCCGCCCCCGGTGACGAGCCGCTGGGTTCCCAGATCGAACGCTTCCTTACGCTTTTCCGCCGCCGCAAAACTCCCATCAAGAGCGCGCTGCTGAACCAGAAGCTGTTGAGCGGCGTAGGCAACATTTATGCTGACGAATCGCTCTTTCGCGCAGGCATTCGCCCGCGCCGGCGGGCGGCATCGCTGACGCGCGCCGAGTTGCGCAAACTGCACAGTGCCGTGCAGGAGGTGCTGCGCGAAGCGATCCAACTGGGCGGCTCCTCGGTCAGCGACTACGTGAACGTGGAAGGGCGTGAGGGCTTCTTCCAGCTGCAGCACCGGGTCTACGGTCGCGAGGGCGAGCCCTGCCTGGTGTGCGGGACGCCCATTCGACGGGTTATCATCGCTGGTCGCAGCAGTCACTATTGTCCGCAATGCCAGAAGTGAAGGAAGCGGCGATAAACGAGGGACGTTTCATGCGCATTTATTCCATTGGGGTTGATCTCGGAGGAACCAACCTTCGCATCGCCGCGGTTGACAGCGATGGCAAACTTCTGGAAAAGCTCACCACCGGTGCGGAGATTCAGCGAGGCCGCGATTTCGTGATCAACGAGATGTGCGATGCCATTGAATCGCTGCGCACCAAATACCGCGACATGGGCCAACTTACCGGCATTGGCATCGGCGTGCCCGGATTCATTGACATGGACACCGGGACTGTTATGCGCTCGCCGAACCTTCCCGACTGGATGAACTTCCCGGTGCGCGAAGAGATTGAGCGCAAACTTGCGACAACGGTAATTCTGGAAAACGACGCCAACGCAGCCGCCATGGGCGAGAAATGGCTGGGTGCCGGCCGCAACTTCGACGACATGGCCATGTACACGCTCGGCACCGGCGTGGGCGGCGGCCTGGTGTTCAACGGACGCCTTTGGCACGGCATGAGCGGTATGGCCGGCGAACTTGGCCACTTCAACATCGAGCCCGAAGGTCATGCCTGCGGTTGCGGTAACCGAGGCTGCCTTGAGCAGTATGCTTCCGCGACCGCTATCGTACGCATGGCGCAGGAAGCGATTGCCAGCGGCAACGCTCCTGATTTGGCCGAGGGTGCGCGCGGCAACGTGGAATTCACGTCGCGGGGAATCTACCAGCTTGCGATTCAGGGGCATGAATCGGCACAGCGTATCTACCAGAAGGTTGGCTGGGCCCTGGCCATCGGCATTGGGGGCATGGTGAACGCGCTGAATCTTCCCATGTATGTGATTGGCGGCGGCGTGGCCAGTGCGTGGAACGCCTTCGCGCCTACTATGTTTGAAGAAATGAAGATCCGTTCGTCCATTTATTCCCTCACGGCTCCCGACCGCGTTAAGCCCGGCCAGAAACACACCGTGGTCACGATCGCTCTGCTGGGCAGCGATGCCGGTCTCTATGGCGCGGCGCGGCTGCCGATGCTGTCGCAAACCGAGTCTCCCCGCGATCCAGCTCAGGCGTAACCGTTCTGCGGACGGCTGTAGAATAAGTTACGGACTTCACTTCCCCAATCAAAGAAGGGCAAGATGCGCCGGATCCGCCTGGCTTTCTTACTCCTATCCTGCTCGGCCGTCGCGTTCGGACAAGCTCAGCCTGGCATTGAGATTGCCGATCTCGACCGTGCCGCCGATCCCTGCAAGGATTTCTTTCAGTTCTCCAACGGCGCCTGGCGGGCTGCCAATCCTATTCCTTCCACCATGGACCGCTGGAGCCGCCGCTGGGCTGCGGGCGAGGCCAACAAGGATGAGCTGCGGGTGATTCTTGAAGAAGCCTCCGCCAAGCAAGGCCTGCCCAAAGGTAGCGTCGATCAGTTGATCGGTGACTACTACGGCGCGTGCATGGATGAGTCCCGCGTGAATCAGGCCGGAGCTACGCCCATCAAGCCGCTGCTGGCCGACATCAATGCCATCAAAGACCAGGCTGGTCTGCAGAAGATGATCATTCGCTTGCAGGACCTGGGAATCCAGGTACCGTTCGCGTTGAATGCCGCGTCCGACAACCACAATCCTTCGCAGGTGATCGCCGACGTTCAGGCCAGCGGTTTGGGGCTGCCCGACCGCGATTACTACTTCAAGCCCGAACCGCGGTTCAAGGAAGCGCGCGAGCAGTATCTGGTGCACGTCGCCAACATGTTCAAGCTTGCGGGATACAGCAACGAAGCCGCGCAGAAAGCCGCCACGCAGGTCATGCAGTTCGAGACTGCGCTGGCGGATGCGACACTCGACAACGTCGCGCGCCGCGATCCACAGGCGATCGACCACAAGACCACCTTCGCCGAGCTGCAGAAGATGTCGCCGCACTTCGACTGGGACGCCTATTACGCCGACGCAAAGCTGCCGCGCGTAGATTTGAACGTGCAGGAACCCAAGTTCATGGCGCAGTTTGACCGGCAGTTAGCCACGGTCCCGCTGGCGGACTGGAAGACTTATCTGGCATGGCAGCTCCTGCATCAGTCGGCAACGTTTCTTTCGCAGCCTTTTGTGGATGAGAACTTCAATTTCTACGAGAAGACCCTGGGCGGTGTGGCTGAGCTGAAGCCGCGTTGGAAGCGCTGCGTGGAATCCGCGGACCAGCTCCTGGGCGAAGCCTTGGGCCGCGACTACGTGGCCCGTTATTTCCCGCCGGAAGCCAAGGCGCGCGCGCAGGAGATGATCAAGAACATTCTGGCAGCGATGTCGGACACCGTGAACGGCCTGGACTGGATGAGCCCTGACACAAAGAAAAAAGCGATGGAGAAGATCGCCACCTTCAACGTCAAAGTTGGATATCCCGACAAGTGGAAGGATTACAGCAGCGTTGTCATAACCCGCAACTCCTATTTCGACGACGTCATGGCCGCGGCGCAGTTCGGGGTAAATGATGACCGCTCCACCATTGGCAAGCCGGTCGACCGCGGGCGTTGGGGTATGACTCCGCCAACCTCCAATGCGTATTACAACCCGCTCTTGAATGAGATTGTCTTCCCCGCCGGAATCCTGCAGCCGCCGGCGTTCAACGCCAAAGCGAATGACGCCTACAACTACGGCGCCATTGGTGTTGTCATTGGGCACGAGATCAGCCATGGCTTCGACGACCAGGGAGCGCAGTACGATGCCCAGGGGCGCCTGAACAACTGGTGGACTGCTGATGACCTGAAGAAGTTTCATGCCAAGACGCAGTGCGTCGTGAACCAGTTCGACGGCTACTATATTGAGCCCAACATTCATCACCAGGGCAAGCTGGTTCTGGGCGAGTCCATCGGCGATTTGGCGGGCGTGAAGATTGCCTATCTGGCGTTCCAGAAGGCGCAACAAGGCAAGCCGCCGGCGCCGGTTATCGACGGTTTTACCCCCGATCAGCAGTTCTTTATCGCGTGGGGACAGTTCCGGGGTGATGAGACAAGGCCCGAGACGCAGCGCCTTATGGTGCAGGGAGATCCGCATCCGGTGGCCAAGTTCCGCGTCATTGGACCCCTGTCAAACTTTGCGCCGTTTGCCAGCGCGTTTTCCTGCAAAGCGGGCTCTACGATGGTGCGCCCGGCAGACCAGGTGTGCGTGGTGTGGTAAGCCTCGCACGCACACCCGTCGCTTGCAGTCAGGAAGCTCGAAGGTCGCGGCGCACCAAGGCAGAATCCAGGAAGCATCCAACTCCGACGGCAAACGGAATGACGCCGAACGCCGCCGCGATCCACGCATCAGGCTCGGCGCGCGCGATGAGCGCGAACGCAATCGTGTAGCCCAGCGCGCCGCACACCAGCAGGATACCTGCGCGGCGCGTCCGCGCAGCCTGCGAAAGCTCCGGTTCCATTGGAACGCTGACGCCGCGCGCAATTGCCGCCAGACGCTCCTCGGTGCGCAGCTTGCGCACCCGGAAATAGGTGTACATCGCGGCAATCGGAATGCCGAACACCATAATGACCGCCACCAAACCCACAATGTTTCCGTCCATGACCTCTCCTTCCAGTAACGCGCCGCTTGGCTTGCGGCACGCTGAAACTGCCTTCACTCCGAGGTACGGGAGCGGCGTGTCGAAAGTTCCGTGCGTTATCCAGTCAGAGGTTTGCCGCCGGATGGAAGTGGCCTACGCATTCGCGGTTCTTGCGAGTGCGTGAGCGGCACCGGATGGAAAAATGGTGAAGTTTAAACCATGCCACCCAAGCAAAACCGACTTGAGGGGGGCACCTGGCCGGCCTTAAGGGCCGCCCTCACGCTCTCACTTCCTGATGCTCGGGTGCGTCGGTACCCAGCGATGCGATCTGGCGCGCGTAGAGATTGATGCCCGGCATGGCACTCAGACCGTGGGCAAAGATACTGAGAGCTACAGTTACGATGACCGCCATCCGCATGGTTGGCTCCGCTGGCAAGTGCATTTCCTGCTCCAGATATACTAGCCCGAGAACAATGGATGCCAGGCCACGCGGGCCGAACCAGCCCATGAAAATCACGCTCGCGGCACTCAGCCGCGTGCCGATGAGCGCAATCGCCACCGGCAGCATCCGCACCACCGTCAGGCTGAGAACGGCATACAGCCAGGCCGCCGGGGTGAAGGTCGGCCAGTTGCGCACGATTACCAGGCCAAACAGGAAGAACACCGAGAGGTTGAGCAACTGCCCCCACTCCTCAGCAAACTCGACGCTGTGCTTGCCGGCCTCCTTGAATCCCATTTGCACCGCCAGACCGGCGACGAAGGCCGCAATGAACATGCTGCCTCCTAGCAACTCCGACACCACTACGCAAAGCAGCGGCAGCGCGACCACGCCGATCTGCAGGAACGATTCCGCTATCCACTCCTTGCGGCGGGCCAGACCGAGCAACCAGCCGCCGGCCAGTCCAATCCCGGCGCCCACCAGCGCGCCAATCCCCAGCTCTTCCAGGATGAACAGTGACAAGTGGGGAGCGTGACCAACCGTCCGGGCCGCGGCCAGGGCGATGAAGAACAGAAGGAAGGGGACGGATAGTCCGTCATTGAGGCCGGTTTCCGCTTTGAGTGCCTGACGAATGCGCATGGGCACGCGCGGGCTGTCCAGGACAATCTGGCCCAATCCTGCGTCGGTCGGCGCGAGGACGGAACCCAGGATTCCAGCCTCCCACAACGTAAGACTTGGAAACACCAGCCGCGCCAGGAGCGCGCCCAACACGATAGTCAGCAGCAGGCCGGTGCTCAGCAATCGTGTCGGCAGGTTTCGAACGCTCCGCAGAGCTTTCAGGTTGGTTCGGCTGGCCTCGGTAAACAGCAGCATAACCAGTCCCACCTCGGCGATGGCGAGGAGTATCTCCGAATTGACCCCAGGCTTGAGGATCCGCTGCAAGGCAGGAAACATCAGCATGCCTGCTACGGTGAATACGATGGGAGCGGTGATCACCGTCCCCGCCAGCCGTCCTGACACCAGGCTGTAGAAGAAGAGAAGCAGAACAAAGATGGCGAGCGAAGTCATCGTTCGTTATTTTGCGCGCTCTTAGAATCCGACTCGCCCCACTCGAATCAGCGCAGACCAGTCAGGAGATCCGTCCGCTGCCTGGCCCGCAGCATTAATGTGCTCGCGCTCCTTCAACTCCGGGAACGGGAGCCCACCCGTGACCAGGCGCCCCCGGTTGTACAGCAGCTCGTCCAAGGTGCCGTTCAGCAGGAGTTGGTAATTCCAGGGCTGCGGATTCTTCATGTCGGCAGCGATCTTGGTATCGAGCGTCGTCGTGCAGTTTCGGGTCAGCGCGTTGTACCACTCCGGATGATCCCTCAACTGGTTCAGATAATCGGCATAGATGAGGAATATCTCTCGCGCCCTGTCCGGCGACACTGTCGTGCGATACATAAACACTTCCTCGTGCTTGCGGAAGTTGGTGCGCAAGCGAATGACGTCGCGCTCATCGGCGGTGATGAAGATCAGCTCGTACTGCCGGAAGAATCCCAGGATTGCCGAGTAGTCCTGGCCGACTTTGTAGCGCGCCTCAATCGAGAACGCGATGTGGTCGTTGTCCCCGAACTGGAAGCTGAGAATCGGGTGGCCAATATACTTCGGCCCCCAGGTGGTGAAGAAAAGGTCCGCGTAACGCAGTTGCGACAGATATACCACCCGGTCGCTCCAGCAATTCGAGTAGTCGGTCTTGGTGATGTAGTCGCAGTTGCGCAGGTTGTGGATGGTGACCCGGTCTCCGTTGATTTCGACCGAGGCGGTGCGAGCCGCGTCGGCTTGCCAATCGCCTTCGTTAGACGGCTTCAGGCTGAGCCACCACGCCAGCACAATGCAGAAGCCCACCAGACACAAAGCCGCCGCCCAGAGCCTGGGCCTGACCTTGATCAGGATCGCGATAATCGCAAGCACGTAGATGACTGTCACCGGAATGCGCAACGCGGCAATCCGAAAATCGACGTAGAGGGCTGCGATCGCCCACAGGGTCATCAGGGCAAGAACAAACCACATCAGTGTGAGTCCAAGCATTCGCAGCAACCGGAACAGGGCCGGCGATCGTCCAGCGCCAGGGCGTTCAGTATGGTTAGCCATTCAACTTACAAATATACATAGAGAGTCACTCCGAATATATTGGCCCTGGTCGGTAGAGACCCCATGTTGCTGTCACGCCCGCCGGGGTGGGAGATCCCGGATGGAAAAATTGTTGCGAATGAAAGTTACGAGCTATCACACTCGAGCAAACCGGCTTGGATGGATACAAGGCGAAAGTCACTGCAAGGACGGCATGGCTTGAGTGTCCCCAGAGTCGGTAACTGCGATTGCCAACGGTGGCAGCCCCTTTATAATCCTCATGGTTTCCAGGCTGACGGTGATGACCTGCCCGATCAGGCGCACGATGTACTCCGGATCGTCGGCACGGTTGGGATCGTTGACAATGCCGCTGCGCTTGTCGGTCGAGACTTGTACGGTATGGCACATTCCCCCGGAAAATCGCGAGTTATTGACCGAATTTAACTTCTAAGTCCTTTGGATGTATGATTTTACGTACAAGTCCTTTGAATGTAAGATTTTGCAGACAAGCAAGTTCAGAAAATGGTTACCCAAGAGAACCCGTCTCATAAGATGCAAAGCTGCAGTTTGTATCAAAGTCACGCCCTGAGACATCTGACCTGAGACTGGTTATGAGACCAGTTCCAGTTACCAGAGATCGGAGTCCATGAAAGTCATCTCGGTCAATGTGGGCCAGCCGCAGGAGTATGAATGGCGAGGCTTGCGCGTCCAGACAGCCATCTTCAAGAGTCCGGTCGAAGGGCCTGTTGCAGTCGGGAAGCTTGACCTGGAGGGCGACGAACAAGCCGACCTCACCGTTCATGGCGGCGCAGACAAGGCCGTTTATGTGTATCCTCAGGAGCATTATTCCTATTGGCAGTCGCAGCTCCGCGGATACTCGCTGACACTGGGCAACTTCGGCGAAAACCTCACCAGCGAAGGCCTATCCGAGGAGACCATCCATATCGGCGACCAGTTGGAGATCGGCACTGTGCTGTTTACCGTGACCCAGCCTCGCTCGCCCTGTTACAAGCTGGGCGTTCGCTTTAACCGCGAGGATATGACACGGCGGTTTTATGAGAGCCGGCGATTTGGGTTCTACCTGAGGGTCTTGCGCGAAGGCGTTCTCCAGGCTGGCGCAGACGCGACCGTGGTGAAGCCGGACCTGAACTCGGTCAGCGTCGCGGACGTAATTCGGCTCCTCACCGGAGACAGCCGCGATCCGGCCTTGCTGGCGCGTGCGCTAAGGGTCAGCAGTCTTCCCGAAGGCTGGCGGAACGCGTTGCAGGAGCGGGTCGAAGGCCATCGAGGGCAGCGCTGACGAGATCGGGCCAACTCATTCCAGGAGCTGGCCGAAACGCGCCGGGCCATCTTGGTGGGGCTGGAACATCCCCAAGATGGGGAAAACTCGGGAACAGTGCTGCAAGTTGTTGCAGCCATCCCCACATTGGCCCTTTAACGTCAATAAGTTACAGCGGAGACAAAATTGCAACATTGACTCCAACGGTCTTCCTGTATCTGTGCGCATCACTTCGCAATAGTTCAGGAGAGCGTGGCAAGGGGCGATGAGCTTGGTCGCGACCTGCTCCTTGCGCTGAAACGGCCCTTCGATGAGCACCGCAAGGTGTTCGTGCTTAGAAGTCAACCTCGCGAGTCAGGACTCTCTACCACGGAGGTAGCAACTTGAACAGAAAATTAGGATGGTCGCTCTGCTTGCTGGCACTCGCTCTCTGCGCCATGCCGGCGATGGCAGATACTCTGTACAGCAACCTGGGATCGGGAAGTAACGTTTACAACTGCTGCACGGGCTGGACAATTTCCGGCACTGGCAGCATCGGAACAAGTTTCATTGCAGCCAATGAGTTCTCGCCCACGGCCAGCGGCAGTGTTGGCGAAATTGATATTGCGGTCGGCTATGTGGAGGGAGCAAATTCGTTCTACGTTGCTCTTTACACCAACAATAGCGGCATTCCCGGATCGAAACTGGGCGAGTGGGATAACTTGTCGAGCTCGACCAACTTCGGTAGCTGCTGCGGGACAGTGGACATCACCGGTATTTCCGGTGTCAATGTCACCGCCGGAACCAATTACTGGTTGGTAGTTGGCCCGATGAGTACGTCCTCCACTACTTGGGAAGCCTGGAATTTCAGCAACAGTGCCTTGGGTAACGATGACTACTCCACCGACGGTGGCAACACCTGGGTGCAGCAGGGTCAGCAGTCGCAAGGCGCGTTCCAGATGCTCTCCGGTGGCGGCACCGTGCCAGAGCCAACTTCACTCCTGCTGTTCGGCACCGGACTGCTGGGCGTGATCGGCTTCGCCCGTCGCAAGATGAAGCTCTAACCCCCGCTTTTTGGTTTTTCGAAAGCCGGAGCCAACCAGCTCCGGCTTTTTTTATTTGTGGATGAAAGCGTGGACTACGACCTCTGTCGCGGGGCTTGGGGATTCACATAGCCGACGGAGCCAGCTTACGCGCTAGGGCGAGCGCGCCTTCTGCGGGCCTCCTGGTGGAGTTGAAGTCCCCAGTCTTCGTTACTGGAGGGCTGCACTTGCCGCTTTTCTATCCTCTAACCACCAGCCTTAGCCACTGACTTCCATGAACCTCTTCGACCTGGCGCTGATCGCGGTTTACCTGCTGGGCATTACTCTTTT
The DNA here is from genome assembly GCA_963703645.1 of uncultured Acidobacteriaceae bacterium. GTDB lineage: Bacteria > Acidobacteriota > Terriglobia > Terriglobales > Acidobacteriaceae > Bog-257. Next base: position 278,397 of record CAVPFD010000025.1, on the reverse strand, counting down.
CGGGCTGCACTTCCGCAAGCGGCAGCGTTCGCTGCGCGACTATTTCCTCGCCGATCGCGATATTCCATGGTGGGCAATTGCCCTTTCCATCGTCGCCGCCGAAACCAGCACGCTCACAATCATCAGCGTTCCCGGACTCGCCTACGACACCAACTTCACCTTCCTGCAACTGGTAATGGGCTACGTGGTAGGCCGCGTCATCATTAGCTATGTGCTGCTGCCGCACTACTTTCGGGGCGACCTCTACACCGCGTATCAACTCATCGACCGTCGCTTTGGCCACCGCCTGCGCTCGCTGACAGCAGGTTTGTTTCTTGCCACCCGCGCCGCAGCGGAAGGCGTACGTGTTTTCGCAGTTGCCATCGTAGTTAGCATCGTGCTCGGTCCGCAGCTTGGAGGCGTCGGAGAATTCCAACGCGATGTCATTTCCATCGGTATCGTCACGCTGCTCACGCTTCTTTACACCTTCGAAGGCGGGATGGCGGCCGTCATCTGGACGGACGTAGTGCAGATGTTCATCTATGTCGGCGGGACGCTGGTTGCCTTCTTTACCATCATGCACCTTGTGCCCGGCGGATGGAGTGTCATCCAAGCAACTGCGTCGAGCGCAGGCAAGTTTCGTGTCTTCGACTTCACGCCCGATTTCTACCGCACCTACACCTTCTGGTCGGGTGTAATCGGGGGCGCGTTCCTGACTACGGCCAGCCACGGAACCGACCAACTCATTGTGCAGCGGCTGCTAACCGCAAGAAGCGAGGCGCAATCGAAGCTGGCACTTCTAAGTAGCGGTGTCGCCGTTTTCTTCCAGTTCTCGCTTTTTCTGCTCATCGGCGCCATGCTCTGGGTTTTCTATCGTATGTCGCCGCCAGCCGTTCCCTTCGACAAGACGGATCGCATCTTTCCCACATTTATCGTGAGCAACATGCCGCATGGGATTTCGGGTCTCCTGATCGCGGCCATTCTCGCAGCCGCCATGTCCAACCTGAGCGCAGCGCTCAACTCGCTTTCGTCCACCACGATGGTTGACTTCTATCTGCGGCGCAGACCCGACACGCCCGAGCGCCGGCGCGTGCTGCTCTCGCGCGCGGCGACCATCTTGTGGGGATTGGTGCTGTTCGCGCTGGCGCTTGTTTCGCGCCGCGGCGGCAAAGTGGTAGAGGTCGGCCTCAGCATCGCTTCCGTCGCCTACGGTGCGCTGCTCGGAGTGTTTCTACTCGGAGTTTTCACCCGCCGCGCCAACGAACGCGGCGGCATGATTGGCATGGCGGTTGGATTCTGCGCCAACCTGTACATCTGGCAGGGCAGCGCCGCCCTGAACTGGCTGCAGCGCGTTACTGGCCTGCCTTTCGCGGTCCTGGCGTTGTCACGCCCGATCCCCTTCACCTGGTATGTGCTGATTGGCAGCATCATGACGTTTGTCATCGGTTATAGTTCGAGTCTGCTATTTCCATCGCACGACAACTCAAATGCCAAAGCCGCCTAACAACGCTTCAGCCCCAACGCTATCCCGCGATCTGGGCGTGAGCCACGCCAGTGCAGTCGTGGTCGGCACCATCATCGGCAGCGGCATCTTCCTGGTGCCGGCCGAGATGATGCAGGCCGTCGGCTCGGCATGGCTGGTGTATCTAGCATGGATCGTCGGCGGCGTGCTGTCGCTGGCCGGCGCCATTACCTACGCCGAGTTGGGCGCCATGAAGCCGCAAGCCGGTGGTGAATACGTTTACATCCGCGATGCTTACGGACCGCTGCCGGGCTTTCTCTACGCCTGGACGTGGTTCGCCATCGCCAAGCCTGCTTCGATCGCGACCCTCACCGTAGGCTTTGTTCGCATCCTCGGAACGTTCCCAGCGTTAGCGTTCTTCAACCTTGACGCGGTGCGCTCACCGTTCGCCATCAGCTACGGACAACTGGTTGCCATCGCGGCAGCGGCGCTGATCACCGGGCTGAACTACATCGGCATCAAGCGTGCCGGTGATTTCCAGGTGGTCTTCACGCTGATGAAGATCGCGATCATCGTCGCTGTCGCCTTCATGGCGTTTTCCGCAGCCAGCGGCACGTGGCGCAACTTTCAGACCAGCTTCCTCGGCGCGAGGGGCGGCTTTGCCGGCTTCATGGCCGCGCTCGTGGCGGCGCTGTGGGCCTACGACGGATGGAACGACCTCAACATGGTAAGCGGCGAAATTCGCGATCCCGGCAGCACTATTCCAATCGCGCTGATCGCAGGCGTCGGCATGGTCGCCGTGCTCTACATGCTGACCAACGCGGCGGTGCAATACGTGCTTCCCGGCGGCGAGCATCGCGGCATCGCAGCGGCCAGCGTCGGAGGCGACGGCCGTCGCGGTGGGCGCCTGGGGAGCGGCCATCGTCTCCGCCGGCATGGCGCTGTCCATGCTGGTCGCGCTGAACGGGACCATCATGAGCGGAGCGCGTGTGCCCTTCGCCATGGCCCGCGACGGCTACTTCTTCAAGGCGATGGCCGACGTGCATCCCGTCTTCCACACGCCGTCGGTCGCCCTCATCGTGCAGTTGGTGCTTTCCGTCGTTCTTCTGCTGTTCGCGGGGAGCTTCCGACAATTGTTTTCGCTGGCCATCTTCGCCGAGTGGCTCTTCTATATGATCGCGACCAGCACGGTATTCGTGCTGCGCCGCAAGGAACCAAACGCTCCTCGTCCTTACCGTACCTGGGGATATCCGGTTGTACCCGCGCTGTTCGTCGTGGTCGCAGCCGTGCTGCTGTATTACACCTTCACCGAGAACGTACGAAACTCGGCGTGGGGGATGGTGGTGATCCTGGCGGGCGTACCAATCTATTTATACTTCGCGGGCAAGAAAGGACGACGCGTTAAGCGCTGACGGCCCTCACCGCGCGCTCGTACACCTTCACGTACTCGCGGGCCGAATTGGTCCAGGAATAATCCTGCGCCATGCCGTTGCGCATCAGCGTCTGCCAGACGCTCTGATTGCCATAAACCCTCACCGCTATCTGAATCGTCTCCAGCAACGCTTCGCCCGTGTAAGGTTTGAACTTGAAGCCTGTACCCTTCAGACTCTGAGGATCGAACTGCTCGACGGTGTCATCGAGTCCGCCAGTCGCGCGCACGATCGGTACGGTGCCGTAGCGCAGGCTGTAGATCTGGTTCAAGCCGCAGGGCTCGTAGTGTGACGGCATGAGGAACATGTCGCTGCCTGCCTCGATCTTGTGCGCCAGCGCGTTGTCGTAGGCGATCTTCACCGCGAACTTCTGCGGATACTGCCTGTTGAGCCGCCGGAACATGTCTTCGTACTCGCGGTCGCCGGTGCCGAGGACGACCATGATCAGGTCTTCGCGCGCCAGACGGTCGGCGACCTGCTGCATGAGGTCGAAGCCTTTCTGCGCCGACGAAGCGCGAAACGATTCCCACCACCGGCAACTGCGTGTCTGCGGCCAAGCCGAACTCCTTCAGCAGGTCGCGCTTGCACTAGTGCCTTGCCGTCGAGGTTCGTCAGCCGAATAGTGGGCTGCAATGTGCTGATCGTCTTTCGGGGTTCCACTCGCCGTAATCGACGCCATTCAGAATTCCGGTGACTGTGCTCGCGCGCGCACGCAGCACTCCCTCCAGCCCAAAGCCATATTCGGCGGTCTGGATCTCCTGGCTATACTTCCGGCTGACGGTGGTGATGAAGTCGGCCATGGTGATCGCGCCCTTCAGGAAATTCACTTTGCCGTAGAATTCCAGCTTCGACATGGTGAACAGGTCCCAGGGCAGCATGAGCAGCGGCAGGATTTCGGGCGGAAACAGTCCCTGATAGCCCAGGTTGTGAATGGTGAAGACGCAGGGAACGTGTGCAAAGGCAGGGTCTTCGCGTCGTAGAGCGTCTTCAGCAGGATCGGAATGAGGGCAGTCTGCCAGTCGTGGCAGTGAAGACACGTCGGGCGACGCCGAGAATCTTGGTCGACTCCAGCACGGCGCGGCAAAACAGAGCAAACCGTTCGGCGTTGTCGTGATAGTCGCCCAGTGGAGTACCGTACAGGGCGTCGCGATCGAAGTACGGCGGGTAGTCGATGAAATAGAATTGCACTCCAGCGCGTACGCCGCCGTCGAGCACGGAACAGAAGCGATAACGATCATCGAAGGGGACCGTGATGCTGGGGATGACCTTCTGCGGGTTGTCGAGCTTGGTTTGCCGGTAACGCGGAAGGTAGACCGTGACCTTGTGTCCGAGACGGGCAAGCTGCGGGCGGCAAGCGCGCCGATGACATCGGCGAGCCGCCGGTCTTGGAAAAGGGAACGCACTCGGATGCCGCAAAGGCGATATGCATGAAACCTCCCGGCGCGGCGGACGCATCTCCGCAGGCAAGCTCGAACTGCATAATTGGAACGCGCGCATTGTAGATGATTGCAGAACTAGCGAAACAGTTGAGTCTAATCGCGGAATCGAAAGAGGGTCAACGTGGTCAAGACTGCCCATGAACAAACCTGCGGCCGTAGCGGGCAAACACAAGCCGCAAGCTGGGACAGAACTTCCTGATTGACCGGCAGGCCGCGCGCCGCATCGTCGAGGCGCTCGGCGATGTTTCCAATCGCATCGTGATCGAGATCGGGCCCGGGCGCGGCGTTCTGACCGATTTGCTGATTCCGCGTGCGAAGCGCGTCATCGGCATCGAACTCGACCGCGTGCTGGCGGCGCAGCTGCGCATGCGCTATGCGACCAAACCGAATGTCGAGATTCTCGAATCCGATTTCGTCACGGCGGAATTTACCTCGATGGTCGGCCGCAGGCCCGGACCGCTGCACGACCTTCGTCCCACGCAACCGGAGACGGTGGATCTTGTCGGCAACCTGCCGTACTACATCACCTCCGACATCGTGCTGCGCATTCTGGAGCTGCACCAGAACATCGAGCGCGCTGTCATCATGGTGCAGCGCGAGGTGGCCGACCGTATCGCGGCCGAGCCGGGCAGCCGCGACTATGGCTTGCTCTCCGCCACGACGCAGTTGTTCGCCCGAGTTGACAAGCTGTTCACCTTGCCGCCAGCGGCGTTTTCGCCGCCGCCGCAAGTGCATTCCACCGTGTTGCGGCTCACCATGGCGCCGCGACTGGAAGAGTTGCAGGTCGAGGAAGAGCCGTTCATCGCTTTCCTGAAACTCGCCTTCGCGCAAAAGCGCAAGACGCTGCTGAACAACCTTCGCGGGCAATACGCCGATACGACCGTTCGTGCGGCGCTCAAGTCGGCGGGCCTGCGCGCCGATGTTCGCGCCGAGGCTGTGCCCCTGGCAAAAATGGCTGCCATGTTCCGTGCTTTACGGGAGGCGTAAACTTAGCTGAGGAGCGGATGCCATGCCAACCGCGGTCCGTCAGCCGGCCGTTGCAGGACGCTTCTATCCAGCCAATGCGCAACACCTGCGCGCCGAAGTAGAGAAATTCACCACGGCACCCGCGGCTGAGTCGGCGAAACCTGAGACGAAGATCCACGCCCTCGGTTGCGTCGTTCCTCACGCGGGGTATATGTACTCCGGGCACGTCGCCGGAGCAGTCTTTCGCCGCCTGGAGTTGCCGCGCCGCTTCGTGATTCTGTGCCCCAACCACACCGGCATGGGCGAGCCGCTGGCCATCATGAGCGAAGGCGCATGGCAAACGCCCTTGGGTGACGCTCCGATCGACGAAAGTCTGGCGGAGCGATTGAAGGCAAAGCTGCCCCTGCTGTCCGAAGACCAAGCCGCACATCGCTACGAGCACGCCCTCGAAGTGCAACTGCCATTCCTGCAAGTGCTGGCGCCGGGGTTTGAGTTTGTCCCAATCACGGTGGCAACGGGCAACTTTGAGGTGCTAGGCGCCTTGGGGATGGTCATCGGCAGCGTTGCAACTGAAGCAGGCACGCCGGTGCTGGTCATCGCTTCCAGCGACATGAACCACTATGAGAGCGACGACGTTACCCGGGTGAAAGACCGCCGCGCGATTGACCAGCTCCTGGCGCTTGATCCGAGGGGGCTATACGACATCGTGCACAAGGCCGCCATCAGCATGTGCGGATACGGTCCTGCCGTCGTAATGCTGACTGCCGCGCGCAAGTTGGGAGCAACGCGAGGCCGAGCTGATTCGCTATGCTACCTCCGGCGATGTCTCAGGCGACCGCGACATGGTAGTCGGCTATGCCGGAGTTGCGGTGTATTGAGTTGCGAATTGGAGGAAAGCAAAAGGGCGGCCGCTTAGGCCGCCCATGCTTCTTGGTGCTGGGTTGCTCGTTTAGTGACCAGAGGCGTGACCACCACCACCGCCGCCGCTGGAGTGTCCACCAGGTGCGCCAGATGCTCCCCTTCCAGCGGAACTCGCGCCGTAGCCGGCAGCAGTGCTTCCAAGGCCTGGCGAGGCGCCTATGGAGCTATAGCCGGATCCACCTGATACCGAGTGAGGAGCGGCGAACACATGGCCCGATTGCCCGTTGTGGCCAGTGTTGGACACCGACAGGTTCCGGTTCTCTACCCGCTCGTTTCTGGCATTTGGAGCAATCGACTGCCTCACTACCGTCGGACCGACGGTGCGGCCCGGGATGACGCTGGCGAAATTCGGGGCGATTCGCCCGCCCGGAATGTAGGCCGGAGCTCCCGCTGCTTTGCCAACCAGAATTGTAGGCTTGGGAGCGTTGCCTGCCGGTGCCGCTGGCGCGCTAACGGGCTGCCAGCCTGCCGGCGGTTTCGCAATCACCGGCATTGCCTGATAGTTATTCACATACCACTGGCCGGGATAGCCGCCGCCCGGCAGCCACGCCCATCCAAGGCCGCCACCCAGGTAGGCCCACGAGCCGTAGTGGAAGGGCAGCCATCCCCATGGATAAGCCGAGGCCCAGCTATAGCCGAAGCCGGGAACAAACGCCCACGCGCCGTTGCTGTATGGACTCCATCCGATCATGGAATTGGCAAAACCGTAAGGCTGCCAGGCATATCCAAAGCCGGGCGCGTAGAAATAGTCGCCGTAATAGTTGAGGTCCTGCAGGCCATATCCGGTGTGCGGCCCACCGTAGCCTTGGTTCCCAGCGTAGGCGCTGGTGTAGGCGGCACGTTCTTTGTCCCAGGCATCGACCGGCAGCGCCTCCGTGCCGTGCGTCACTTTGTAAGCGGATGGCTGGTTCGGATCGAGGGTCAGGGTTTCGTTCTTCTTGATGCTCACCAGTTGCGGCTGGCTCTCCATCTGAACGTCGCCCCTCATTACTGCGAGCTGCAATTGATCGGGGGCAGCGCTGACTCGCGCCAGGGTGTTGCGGCGCATGAGGAAGGTGGTGCCATCGGTGACTGCGCGATAAACGTCATCGCTCTTCGGGCGGACGTCGAAGAATACGACGCCACGCACCACTTCGATTTCATTCACCTTTGCGCCCGCATCGCTCATCGAGAGCTGGCGAAACGTCACTTCTGAATTCTCCGACAGACGCAGAGCGCTCTGGTCTTCGAACTCCACTTCAGCCAAGCCGTTGTCCCTGGTGACAATGCGCGTCCCCTGCACGATGGGTGTGTTCAAGATCGCGCGGTCCAACCCCTGGTCCCCGTGCGCCATCTGCACCGAACCGTCGATGTAGCTGAGACGAACGATACGGACGTGCGACTCGGCCTGAGCGCCCACTGATGCTGCAATGAGTACGATTGCAGCGAACGCTGACAATGCAAACCCCACGCGCCCTGACATATGGAGACTCCCTTTAGTCTTGAACCTGAGAGACGGGATCAGCGGGTTTCCCACGAGAGCCTCGTCTAAGCCGTCTCTGCTTGCACCTATTAGAACACCAGCGTGGTGGGAAGTTGTCAAAAATCGTACGCGGAACTTGTAAATTCCATGTAGCGACGACCACACATGATGCGGCATCGGCCTGGTCAGCGCTGGGTCTTGGGTCAGGGCTGGGCCGCGTTTTGGGTAGGCGCTACCGTAGGGCCGACCGTCCTCAAAAGATGTTGCGCGCTCTGGCGACTGATGTGCATCAAGTTGGGGTCATCGGCGATCTTGCGCAGAATAGGCTCGATGGCGCTCAGTTCCTCCACCTGATGGCTGGCTTGCAGCTGTTCCAACTCGCGGAGCTGCTGGTCCAGGCCCAGCTTGTCGAAGCGATAACTCCATGCCAGTTTGCGGCCGCAGTCGAGGGTAGTTGCCAGCCCCAGGAAAAACTGGGTCAATTGCTGGACGTTCGAGTTTTGAGAATAGTTATAGGTGCTTGATCCCTGAACCTGGGCTGACTTGTACGCCAGCGTCTTGGCTGCCGGTCTGGGCAATGTGCTTCAGGTGAGAATCGAAGTCGCCGTGGAAGTAATTCAGCTTTCGCGCCACGTCGAAAATCTTCTGCCGCTCCGCCTCCGGCAGGACAAAGTCTTGTAGCACGGGATCTGTGTCGCCGCCTTGGGAGGAGTTGGGCTTTCCTTCAAAATGCGTTTTGCCGTCAGATTGCACCTGGATGGAATAACTCTGCCAGGGGATTCCGTCGTTCCACTCGAACTTGAACGCTACTGACGCCGGATCATTTATGGTGGGCGCGGGCGTCGCAGCTTCCTGCGCGAGAGCTGACAAGGAAACCAGGATCGCAGCCACAGCGAAGCGGATTTTCATTCCGTCCAAAATTTTATCCCATCGTCAAACCGTATACGGAGCACCAGCCTGCTGACGCCGCAATGTTCCGGCGGTGTGCAGGTGGCAGATGGCGATAGCCAGCGCGTCAGCCACGTCGGCGGGCTCGGGTGGCGCCGGCAATTCCAGCAGGCGCGCCACCATGGCCTGGACCTGCGACTTCTCGGCCTTGCCGTACCCCACCACCGCCGACTTGATGGACAGCGGAGAGTAGGCAACCACGGCCAAGCCGGCTTGGGCGGCGGCCAGCATCGCCACGCCGCGCACATGTCCCAGCTTCAAGGCCGATTTGACGTTCACTGCGTAGAACACATCCTCGATGGCCACCTCTTCCGGCGAATATGTCTGGATAATCTCCGCCAGCCCTTCCAGAATTTTCTTTAGCCGAAGCTCCAGAGGTTCACGCGATGAAAGCCGGATTGCGCCGCTGCAAAGGTGATGTAGCGACCCACTGCCGTTCTGTTCCACAACGCCGTAGCCGGTGTACGCACCACCGCAATCGATTCCCAGAACGCGCATGGCCGCGAGTGTAGCAGGAGAAGTTCTCTAGCCGCCAATCGCAACAGTACTATTCGCGGTTCCCTTTGCCTGAAAGTCGGCGTTGTCCCCGGTCCCTTTGTGTCGGGATACTAACCGCACAATGGGGTATCGCGAAGCCTTTTGAGGAAAATCCGGCGCCCGGTCGTTTTTCCTGCTGCAAGCACCATATAATCGTGCATTCTATTGATACTGATACCGTTATATTTTGAGGTTTGCCACACGATGACAATATCGCGAGGGAGACTCGCGCTTGCTTCGTTACTAGGATTTCTGTGCTTGAGCAGCGCTCTGCCGGGGCTGGCCCAAAGCCTCGTCGAAACCCATGCGAGCGCGCCGGTTTCGTCATCCAATCCAAGCGCATCTGAGGCCCGTTCTGAAAGCTCTGGATCGGGGGGCGTCGCAGTCGCCACGCCTCCCAAGAAAGAGCACGGAATCAACTGGGCCGGCGTGCTTGAAGGTTCGCTTGCTTTCCTGACGGTTGAGCACGCTTTCCGCATTGCTACGGAGCAAGGCACCCGCGATGCGTTCCACACACCATTCTTTCCGGGATATTTTGATTCGGTCAAGAGCCTCCACGGATGGGCCGATGGTGACCCGTTTCTGGTCAACTATGTTGGCCATCCCATGCAGGGTGCTGTTTCTGGGTTCATATGGCAGCATAATGACCGCGCCTATCGCACCGTGGAGTTCGGCAAGAACAGCCGGTACTGGAAGAGCAAGCTTCGCAGCGCGGCCTTTGCCTACATATACAGCGTCCAATTCGAAATTGGTCCGCTGAGCGAGGCCTCTCTGGGGCATATTCAGGGTCTCTACCCGCAGCAGGGCTTTGTGGATCACGTCGTGACCCCGACTGTGGGATTGGGGTGGACCATCGCCGAAGACTCGATCGACCGCTATGTGGTGCGGACGATCGAAAGTCATACTGCAAACCCTTACATTCGCCTGTTCGCTCGCGGCGCGTTGAACCCTTCACGCTCCATGGCCAACGTGATGACCGGTGAACTACCCTGGCACCGTGACGACCGGCCCGGCGTGTTCAAGCCCTATCCTGAGGCCGCTGCGGTGAAGAGCTTCATGGAGCAAGCCACTGCGAAGGTTCAGGTGAATCCTCCGCCGGGTGTTGCTCCCTTCGAGTTCACCGTGACGCCCAGCTTCCGCCAGTATTTCGGCACCGATGCCAAGGGTTCCTGCGCCGGCGGCGGAGCCTCGGCCGCGATGCGTATCGCGACCGAGTGGCAGATCGTCGTGGAGCTCGGCGGCTGCAAGTTGCTCGATCTTCCTACCAATCTCTCGGGCGATTCACTAAGCTACATGGTCGGACCGCGCTGGACGCCGGCTGCTTCCGGTCGCTGGAATGCCCACGCGCAGTTGCTGATGGGGGGCACCAAGCTCACTCAGGAACGGCTGTATCCAGAAGAGCGTGCCGCAGTCATCGCGGAAATCGCGCCCAAGAAACTTGGTAATGCTCAGCATCCTCTCTATACCCAGGATTGGGACACCAGCGGTTTCGCGATTACCATGGGAGGTGGAGTGGACTACAAGATCAACAACGCTCTGGCCTTCCGCGTTGCCAGCCTCGATTATTCGCATTCCTGGACCAACGATCTGAACGGCGTCAACTACCAGAACGGACTGCAGTTCACTACCGGCCTCGTTCTGCGCATGGGGACGTGGTAGGCCGCCCTCGGTGCTTGACTCCCGCCGCTGCTGCAGCTACTTTGCCAGTGCATGTCCGAAAGCCGTGTTGTCACCTTCACCACTGACTTTGGCCTGAGCGATGCCTTTGTGGGCATCATCCATGGCGTGGTGCTCAACATCCATCCTCAGACCATGATCGTTGACATCTCGCACGCGGTGGCTTCCTACGATGTGCTCGATGGCGCATGGACGATTGCGCAGGCGTATCGTTTCTTTCCGCCGCGCACGGTGCACGTTGTGGTGGTCGATCCCGGTGTGGGCAGCCAGCGGCGGCCGATCATCGCTGAAACTGACGACTACGTTTTCGTAGCGCCCGACAACGGCGTACTCTCTTTGATCGAGGCGCGGGAGCCCAAGTTCAGCGTCCGGCACATCACCGCCGAGCGATACTTTCTTCAGCCGGTGAGCCAGACCTTTCACGGGCGCGATATCTTCGCACCGGTCGCAGGATGGTTGAGCAACGGCGTCGCCCCGGTCGAGTTTGGGCCGGAGATTCTCGATTACACGCGCCTTACGCTGCCCGCGACGGAGCGCGTCGCCGAGAACAGTATGCGCGGTGTGGTGCTCAAGGTGGACAAGTTCGGCAACCTCATCACCAACATCAGTGAACGCGACGCCCCCGCGCTGTTCGCCGCGACCCCGCCGCCTGTCAGCATCCTGATAGGCGAGATGATAGTCCGCCTGCGTCATTCCTACGCCGAGGGTGAGGACGGCGAGATCTTCGCCATCGTCGGCAGCTCGGGATATCTGGAGATCGCGACCCGGCGGGCGTCGACGGCGGAAAGGCTGGCGGCGGGTGTGGGAACGCCAGTGGGAATTGTGTTTGGAGAGTAGACAGAAGGTAAAAAGCAGACCCGGAGCGGTTTTGCTGGATGACAAATATCGGGGGCGACAGGGCTGCTCTACGGGTTCTTAGGCTTCACCCTGGCGTAGCGCTCCATCTCCCCCGTCCACCTGAGGAACCGCAGCAGTTCCTCGCGTTCGCGCCACATGAAGCCCCAAAACTCCAGAAACCCGATACTGTGCATCTTGATGCCGGTGTAGGTTTCGATTCTCCAGCGGAGATAGGCGCTGCGCCAGGGTGTGAGACGATGGCCGCGGGTTGCGTTCCACAGAAATCGCAGGATGTAGCGCATAATTGCGACCAGTATATCGGCAATCGTACGTGCTAGACTCGGCCCGAGCCGCCTAACTGCCGCAGTGAAATCCTCAACTACAAGGAAGCCGGAAGCCACAGTGCGCGCGATGTACCGCAAACTGGCGCGCGCCTGGGGACGTCAGCACTGGTGGCCCGCGGAGACCCAGTTCGAGGTCATCGTCGGCGCCATCCTCACCCAGAACACATCATGGACCAACGTGGAGCGCGCCCTTGCCAGCCTGCGCGCAGCGGAGAGACTAAGTATCGGAGGCATCCGCGAAACGCAGCTGTCGGAGTTGGAAAAGCTCGTTCGTTCCTCCGGATATTTTCGGCAGAAGGCGCAGCGGCTGAAGAATTTCGTCGCGTTCCTGGATGCCCGATACGAAGGCTCGCTGGAGCGGATGTTTGCCGCGCCGACGGAGCAGTTGCGCACCGAGCTACTCGCGCTGAACGGCATCGGTCCGGAGACCGCCGACTCCATCCTGCTTTACGCTGGAAATCACGCGATCTTCGTAGTCGATGCGTACACGCGCCGGATTCTGGAGCGCCACGAAGCTGTTGGCGCTGGAGCGAAGTATGACGAAATTCGAACCCTCGTCGAACGCGCGTTGCAGCGTGAACAAGCATCGACGCCGCTTCCCAGTCGGCTGCGGAAACAGCGCCCTGGCGCTCATCCCCCTTCTGCGATGAGCATGGCGCAGCGCAGTCCGCTCACGCAGGTTTACAACGAGATGCATGGGCTCTTCGTGCAGGCCGGCAAACACTATTGCCTGAAGAGTCAGGCCAGGTGCGAAGCGTGCCCGCTGGGCCGGATGCTCAGCGCCCCCACCCCAAGACATAAGACTTCAGGCTAAGTCCGATTACTTCGCCTTCGCGCCGAAGCTCAGTCCGAATCCCGTCGTAAGCAGAACATCGTTGTTCTTCTTGCCCGGCACAGGCTTGCTGTTATAGCGATCGCCGAAATTCAAGTTCCAGGTAATCGCGCGATACAGTTTGCTCGCCATGCCAAAATCGAACACGCCGCGATAACCTCCGCCGTCGTTCAGGTAGGGAAAGAAATAGAAGTCCTGCATCATCGAGGTATTGGCCGTGAATTTATGGCTGAATTCGTCGCCGATGGTCGCGTTCATCAGATTGTTGACCATATGTGGGGAGTAGTTCTCGTAGGTGTAACCAAACCCGCCCAGCAGATCGAGGGACGTCATTTTGGTAGCAATGGCGTGATATCCAAGACCGCCGCTGGGGCTGAGGCGCTCGTTGAGGTCCTGGGCGTGATCGTACGATCCGGCGAACAGTCCGAAGGCAAACAGCTTCTTGGTCAGGTTGCGATCGTAGCGGATGAAGCCGCCTAACGCGTTCGCGGTCGTGGTTGTTACGTTGTCGGCGGTGCTGGTGGAATAGAGACCGGCAGCCTGGATGGTCCACTTATCCGTGGTGGTTGGGCGCGCGGCGTTAAAGCCCAGGGCGAGGTTGGTGGTGTCGGAGTTGCCTCTCGCCAGCGCGAGACCCAGGTTGCCGCCCCCAGCCCAGCCTTCCAGCATTCCGGGATGCAGTGACTTTTCATACGCCGCCTGGTCAGCCGGCGACCGCATTACGGCGACCTCCGCCATCGGAATCGTCTGCGTGCCCGAAGGGGCGGCCACGGTGACGTCGGAGTCTTTCGCCGTCACCGCTCCGGAAACAATTTGCTTGTCGGTGCGTGTCACCACCAGGGGCTGCTCCGAGGAAAACTGTGCGACCGAGTCCCAGGCAATCGAGATCTCGCCGGCATAAGCCGTCTTGAGGATGAGCTTCTTGTCGCTCACACTCACAATTGTGCCCGTCAAACGGTCGCCGTTCTTCAGGGTCACTTGCTCGGCACATAGCGTCAGACAACAACAACAGAGTAACAATGCATTCACACTGATCTTGAACATAGCTGGCTCCCTCTCTCCTCCGCGCCCTCGCTTTCGGACAAGGGTCGCTCCTGCAATGTGTGGTTTGTATTACGAAATTGTTTCTGGGCTTGCGACTTCAGACACGCCGACGGTAGGCACGAATGTGCCTGTCCGCTTGGAATAGGGCGATCGGTACATTGTAAATGCAAGCGTCCTCCATACCCACACAAACTTCTTTGAGACTATTTCACTGAGACAAATTTGTTTTAGCTCTTAGGGCATGAGAGACTGTCTCGCTACTGGAAATGGTGTCGCGACGGACTGAATGACCGGCCGAGGAGCGCCGGGATATGTCACACAGCGCCACTACAAACTTCTCAGTACAGGAACAGTCAGTACAGGGACATAAGGAGTCCACACAGCATGATCGAGAGACTCAAGGAGAGTTCGGGAGGAGTCATCGGCTTCAAAGTCACCGGAAAGATGACGGCCGAAGACATCAAAGGCTTCGAGCAGCAAATCGGCTTCCTGCTCGCCGAGCGCAAGCACAAGCCTATCGGCATCCTCGCCGACCTCTCCGAGATGCACGGCGCCGAGTTGGCCGCCCGTTGGGACGAGATGCGTTTCCTGCAGAAGCACACCGACCACATCGCACGCATGGCCGTCGTCGGCGCGGGCAAGTGGGAGGAAATCATGGCCATCCTCACCGCGGGCGCGGCCGTTCTGCAGTCCGAAACGCGCTACTTCGATGAGTCCGAGATTCTCCACGCCTGGGAGTGGGTCCGCACCGCCAAACACGCCGAAGAGGTCCCCGTCCGCCAGATCTCCCCGCCCACCGGTATCTGGAAGGACTACCACCCGGAATACATGGGCCTATAGATCGCGACAGTCTGGCGGCGGGGCACAAAGCCGGCGTCGGCTTTAGGTTAAGCCGTGGCTTCATTGACCATCCCGAGGCGATCTGTCTTTCTTCGGGCAGCGGAACAGATCAACGTTGCTCTGGAAAGGCATTTCTGGCTCTTCGCGGCTCTCTTTCTTCTGCTGTTTCTGGCTTCCGCGATCGTAATCGAACGTCAGAACCAAGATGTGGATCGACGAGCTCTACACGCTCCACATGGCGCAGCAGGCGACTCCAAGAGAGATCGTCCAGGCGACGCTGGAAGGCTGCGATGCAGCACCGCCGCTGTACGCCATGATTGTCCATGCGATTCTACCGTGGGTCCGGCATGAGGCGCTGGCGGTTCGGCTTCCCGCTACCCTGGGCTACTGTGGCATGATTCTTTTCCTGCTGACCTTCTGCCGCCGTCGGCTTCCCGCTGTGTATTCATTGGTTGCTGCACTCCTGGCGTGCAATGCTTTCTTGAGGTACTCAACCGAGGGCCGCAGCTACGGCATTGTACTGGGCTGCGCTGCAGGTGCGCTGCTTTGCTGGCAAGCCGCCGCCGATAGCCGGCGGAGAGTTCTGGCCATTCCGCTGCTTGCATTTTGCCTCGCGCTGATGACCGCCATGCATTACTACTCGATTTTCTTTTTGGTTGCACTGTTTGTGGCAGAAATGGTGCGCTGGCGGAAGTCTGGGGAGCTGGATTTCGTCCTTTTAGCCGCTATGATGGCGCCTGCGCTGCTCGTGCTTGGCTTGCATTACCCGCTCATCGCGGCGACTCAAGCAGTTTCAGGAACACTTCTGGTCCCCCGCTGGGTGGGGCCAGATTCCTGAGGTATACCTCAGCTACTTTCTGAGGATGGGTCTGCTGCCACTCGTCTTGCTGGCTGCATTTTTGACAATACCGGGCCCGCGTGCAAGGTCGGCAAGCTTGACGCTGCCGGAGTGGGTAGCGACCGGCGTGTTTTCGCTGATGCCGCTTTGCGTTGTCGTTTTGTCAAAATACACCACGCATCTGTTTGTAGAGCGCTATACCCTTTGGGCGGTACCCGGCATCGCCGTGCTGGTTACGGCGCTGCTTTACACGGCAGCCCCTACCAAGATTGCCCTGGGTGTGACCATGCTGGGCCTGCTGGTGGCCCTGATCACTTTGCGAGAACTGGACGGTCTAAGCAAAAAGCCGATTCTCCGCCAGGCTGAAGCAGTGCGCCAGGAACTAGCATCATTACCGGATGGTTCGGAACCCGTTGTTGTCGCCAACGCTCACGTCTTCATGGAACTGTCTTATTATTTGGCACCGCCGCTCCGCGAACGTCTCATCTATCCTGTCAGCCGCGACTTGGACTTAGACTACCTCGGTTTCGACACGGATGCGCTCCAAATGTCTGCCCTAAGTCACCGCACGACACTCCACATCTTCGATTATGTTGTGATCACCGCGGCGTATCCGCGCTTTATACTCGCTGCGCGACCCGGTGACTACCTGCCTCGGCATCTGGTGAAGGCAGGATACAGATTGGCGCCTATCGGTTCATTCAGAGTTCCCATGCTGTATGAGGTAGAAGCCCCAACTGGGAAATAAGAATTGAACGCTTTTCCGAAGGCATTGACACCTATCGAAACCGGCGCGCGGTAGTACATCGCTGTTGATAACAGCCCGTTCCCATCGAACGGGGGTTGTCCGGATTCTGTGAGGAATAACGCTACATCCATTCGCAACCCGGTCAAGAGAGGATTGGTGGCCGAGCCGGACGAATAGAAATGGAACAGTTTTCGTTCGTACGCGTACGAAGACCCATTCCTGGTGCGGATTAACTGCCAAGAGTGGCCGTTGAAGAGTAGGGCGGAAGGCGAAAAGCGAACAGCGCCATCCTCTCACTCGTCACCATGCCAGTTGACCTGCGTCACAGCTTTCCTCGCGGGAGTGCGCTACAAAGAGAGTAGGAAACTGGTACCCTCTTGCCGGCGCACTGGCCAGCCAGAGGCGTCCCCTGTGGCGCCCCCACCGCGTGGGGAGAATGGTCGCACAATGGCTACGGCGCAGCTCACACCTGTTGGAGTGGGCATCCACAACGTGCTCATCGCGACGGACTTTTCGCGTTGCTCCAACCTGGCCCTCAGCTTCGGACTCAAACTGGCGCACGGCTACCAGGCGAATGCGGATGTCATCTTTGTGGTTCCCACCGATCAGTTTATGGTTTCTGGTCCCGACGCATACGAGGCTGCCAAAGATGCGGCCCGCCGCGATCTGCTGGAACTGAAGCACGAGCTGCGGAAAAAGCACTCGTATGTCGAAGGCGAGGACTATCACCTGTTCCTGCTGGAAGGCGACGTTGCGGAGTCGATCCTCGACTTTGCCCGCCAGAAGGAAATTGACGTGATTGTCGTCGGCACTCACGGCCGCAGTGGGCTGGGCCGCGCGTTGATGGGCTCGGTCGCAGAGCGCGTCTTCCGGCAGTCGCCGGTGCCGGTGCTGACACTGGGGCCGCACTTGCAACGGATCGCGCGCGCGGGCGCTCCCGCGAACATACTGGTGCCCGTGGATTTCACACCCGCTTCGGAGCGGGCCGCGCACTACGCGATCGCGATGGCCCGGGAGCACACCGCGGCCTTGACCATGCTCCATGTCATCGAGCGCTGGCCATCTCCGTCGCAAGCCGATCGCGCGCGCGTGATGCAAGGGCCGCGAGAGAGAATCCAGAACCTCGCCGGCGAACAGGCCCGGGGACTGCGGTGCAACTTCCGCATTGAAGTGGGCCGGGTGGTGGAAACCATCCTGTACACCGCCAACGGGATCGAGGCCGACCTGGTGGTGCTGGGCGTGCGACCGCGAACCGGGCTGCTCAACCGGCTAATGTGGCCGCATGCTTACGAGATTGTTCGTGAAGCCGCGTGCCCTGTGCTGACGGTCCGTGGCGTGGTTGAGAAAAACTGAGCAGGATCCGCAAAACCGACCGCCAATCCTGCCAAGCTTTTTCACGCTTTCCAAGAGCCCCAAGCGCTTGCGACTGTCGTCCCTCCCGGTTCGCTGCTGACCGCCATCTTGACGATAATGAGCCACTAATTCGCTCTTGGCTGCATCACATGAGCGGCTTGGAAGCTGGCAATTCAACAAAGCCAATTGTCAAGCTTCTCTCGCGATGAGGAGGAAGAATGGGGAGTGCCCGCCAAACCGTTATCGTGGTTGTCGGGGTCCTGATCAGCTACATCGCGGCTCTCGGCGCACCGCCCTTGCAGCCGTCACAAACCGCCACGCAATCACCACAGATGCCATCGAGCGGCAGCTCACAAGCCCTTGAAGCCGACGAAGCCCTTAGTCCTGAAGCCGAAGACCACCTCATCAAAGAGGTCCGTCACAAGCTGGTCATGCTGCCGTATTACAGCGTGTTCGACAACCTGGCGTACCGCGTTGATGGACGTACGGTCACGCTCGAAGGCCAGGTCCTCAATCCGGTCGTTAAGCCGGACGCTGCGAACGCCGTGAAGCGCATCGAAGGCGTGGATAAAGTGATCAACAACATCGAAGTCCTGCCGCCAAGTCCGATGGATGATCGCATCCGGCGCCAGGTTTACCGGGCCATTTATAGTTACGGTCCGCTCTTCAAGTATAGTCACATGGCGGTTCCACCCATTCACATCATCGTGAAGGGCGGCCGGGTCACCCTCGATGGTGTGGTGGACACTGAGACCGACAAGAACCTTGTCACGATGCGTGTCAATCAGGTGCCCGGGATTTTCCAGGTGACCAACAACCTGCGAGTTGTGCCTTCGGGCGGAAAGCAGAAGAACACGTAGTGCTGCGCCCCAGATGTCACTTCGCGAGTGGCACTCCAGTCAGCATGGTCAACAGCATGACCACGTCCGTCCGCGCGTAGATGGCGTGCGGAAGCTTGGCTTCCATGTACGCCCAGGAGCCTGCGGAGAACTCTTTCTCCTCCCCATCGAGGGTGACGCGCGCGTCGCCCTGAAGAATCTCGATGATGGCTGGAGCCGATGCTGTATGTTGCGACAGTTCCTGCCCGCCGGCGAAGCCGAACACCACGATCTTCACATAGTCATCGCGATAGATGGTGCGACTTAAAGTTCCGTCCTTCGGAATCTGCACTTCCAGCAGCAGGTTTTCCACTACGGTGTAGCTCGGCAAGCCTCCTCCAATGAATCAACGGTAAGGATAGAAGATGAAGAACAGAAGCGACAGCGCGGTCAGGACCCAGAGTCCGGGCTTCAGCTGGTCCAGCTTGCCGGCAACGATTTTGCAGATTGGATAGAGCACGAAGCCGGCGCAGATTCCGATGGCAATGTTGAAGGTGAACGCCATCAGAACCACAACGGCAAATGCCGGAACAGATTCGGTGTAATCGCCGAAGTCAACGTGCCTGATGGGCGCCAGCATGAACAGGCCGACGATGATCAGCGCCGGCCCGAACGCTTGCGCGGGAATGGCGGCAACGAACGGCGAGAAGATCAGTGTCAGCAGAAAGCACGTTCCGGTGACGAGGACGGTGAAGCCGGTTCGCCCTCCGGCCTCGATTCCCGTTGCCGACTCGACGAAAGCGCCGGCGGTTGTCGTACCTAATGCGGGCGCGACGCAGGTGGCAATTGCGTCCACCAGCATCGGGCGTTCGATCTGCGGTAGTTGCCCATTCTCATCGAGAAAGCCTGCGCGCGCTGAAAGCCCGATCAGCGTGCCCATGGTATCCACAAACGCCATGATGAAGATGGTCAGCACGATAGGAAACGCGCGCCAGGTGAACGCTCCGCGAAAGTCGAGTTGCCACACGATAGGCGAGATGCTCGGAGGCATGCTGATGACTGCTTGCGGTGGCGCGGCAACGTGCGCAACGAAGGCGACTAGTGCGGTGACAACGATGCCCAGCAGAATTGCACCTGGGACCCTTCGGATCACCAGAATTGCAATCAGGACAAAGCCGAACATGGCCACCAGGGAGGGATGGGAAGTAAGGTTGCCAGCTTGCACCGGCGCGCCTGGAACGCCCAGCTTCACCAGTCCTGTCTCATTCAGGCCGATGAAGGTGAGAAACAAGCCGATCCCAACAGCGAAGCTGTATCGTAGCGACGTTGGGACTCCATCCACAATCCACTGGCGCAACCGCAAGACCGTCATGACGACGAACAACACACCCGCAATGAAGATGGCGGCCAGTGCCGTCTGCCAGGGAAAACCCAGCACCTTGCACACGGTAAAGGCGATGAATGCGTTTTCGCCCATATAAGGCGCGATGGCGAATGGCCGGTTGGCATAAAAGGCCATGAAGTAACATCCGAAGACTGCCACCAAGACCGTAGCCACAAACGACGGGCCTTCGGGGATTCCGGCAGCAGCCAGGACCGCCGGATTGACTACCACAATGTAGGACATCGTGGTGAAAGTAGTCAGCCCGGCGACAAACTCGCGGCTTAGCGTGGTGCCGTGGCGATCGAAGGCAAACAAGGCGCCAAGCTGGTTCAAGTGCACCTCACCGGGTCAACGTGGAAGGCGCGGTGAGTGACGATCATGGCAAGCACCTTGTTTCGGCTGAAACTCACGTGCTACATCTTCGGTGGGAGGAACAGTCGTTCAGTCGCTGGGCCTCTCCTTCGGAGGCGCGGAGGCAAAGAAGTCCTGGCGAAAGCGTTGCGCGTAATTCCACATCAACTCTTCTACCCGCTTCGGATCCGGAGATTTCACGATCAAGCCAACATGGTGCTTCTTGTCATCCATGCGCCAGACAATCTCTGGATCGTTGTACGCGGAGGTGTCGGGATTTTCCTGCCGCGCCAGCGAAATCAGCAGTCCCGCGGAATCGGCGCGTGGAGCCGGCGGCTGGTACGGTGCTTTGCCGCCAGCGATCTCGAGCTTTGCCCACTCCCGCCATAGATTGATTCCGGTGGCGGCTTCGATGAGGTCCGCAATGTGCGCCCCGCCGACGCGCGCCGAGGTTTCGAGGAAGTACAGCTTGCCATCGCGGCCGCGGATGAACTCGCTGTGCGAAACGCCGCGCAGCAACCCGAACGCCTTCAGTACCTGCTCGTTGAGCTTGACCAGAGGCTCTCCCTCTTGCGAGCCACGCTGCAAAGTGCGAGTCGTGAAGATGTCCCCTTCGTGCGAGACGTCCATGGGAGGGCGCCCGTAGCGGCTGGCAATCGCGAACAGCAGGTCACGTTCATTAAAGATCGAGTCCACGTGGTAGATGTCACCGGGTACGTATTGTTCCAGCAGGAAGAACGACTGCTGATCGCCCAGCTTTTCCAGAGATGACCAGAACTCCTCGGCGGAATGAATCTTCTTGATCCCGATGGAGCCGGCGAACGAACGTGGCTTCAAGACCCATGGCGGTGGCACGCGATCGAGAAACTCGCGCAGCCGCGCGTAATTCAGAACGTGAATGAAGTCGGGTACCGGTAGCCCTTCATCCCGGGCTTTCATGCGCATGGCGAGCTTGTCGCGAAAGTAGCGCGCCGTGGTGTCGCCCATCCCAGCTACGCGCAGATGCTCGCGCAGGGTTGCGGCGGTTTCCACGTCGAAATCGTCGAGAGGAACGATGCGATCGAGGCTTTCCTTGCGCGCCATGTAGCTGACGCCCAGGAGCACATCTTCCATCTTCCATTTCTTATCTGTGTCCGGAATATAGAAGGTTTCGTCAATGCTCTCGCGCGGCCAGTCCTCATTGGCTAAGCTGAGGGAAGTGAGAAGAAGAACACGGCAGCCCCGCCGCCGGCACTCGCGAATGAAATCGAGACCTTTGAAGTAGCTGGCGAGGCAAAGAACGGTTACCGGACGGGCCGATTCGTCACCAGCGGATGATGAGGACATGTGAACTCCCCGGGCACGTCAATTGAATCACAACAATGTATCACCCGCCGCAACGAACACGGCGTCCCGATACTGATGGGACGCCGTCCTCTCTACTAACCTCGTTCAGACTCTTTCGACCTGCGGAGACTCGGCCTCAGACCGTGTACCTAGATAAGAAAACGTTTCAACGTGAAAACACTGTATCTTCCGGGCAGGATGGAGTGGTGAACGGAAGATGAAATTTAAATGAAGGTAAGGTTGCAGTCAACTTGCCTACTTCTGTGCACGGTTTGGCAACGACGCACGCTAGATATCCCTAGCCGGCTTGCTGATGCCGTTCTTCTTCGATGCCGACGGGATACAACTGGTCGATTACAACAAATGCCATCAGCACCGCCACAGGAATATACAGAGAGCGGAGCTCCCATCGGCATTTCGCGGCAGCTCCGAGAGCCGCGCCCGTGAGGTAACAGAGCCAGGCAGCGGCCAGGAAAGCGGCATTGCGCACATCCGGCTGTTCAGGCGCGAGCCTGACAGTGTCAGACATCTTTCTCGTAACACGGAAGTGATCATAGCCCCAGAAAAGCGCCCGAGTGAAGGACTCCGCGAACTTGGTGAGCGTGCCGGTGACAAACGTCGTGTAAACGGTGAGTGCACCGATATGGGTTAGCGTTGCGGTCTGGATGCCCATGGCAAAAGCCAGTAGGGCCACCAGCGCGAAATACGCCGGCGACCGAAGGTCCACGATCTGACCGAGATGCATAGCTGGCGTCGCCCGCGCGAACAGGAGAAGCAGCACCGCCTCTGCCGCCAGAGTCAGCGAGGCGATGCTCCGGACGCCGCTCCGCCCAGCCAATTGAATAGCAATGCGGGTCACGACCATCGCGCTAACGTATGCCACAACGGAGCAGGCCGGACGGAGGAACCCGGACCAATCGCGGCTGGCAAGATAGATTCCAAGATGAATGCTGTTACCGCTCATGTTGGCGGTGAAGATCTGGAACAAGGCGATATAGCCCACAGCGTCCACGAAACCGCCGATGCTGGTGAGGCAGAGCGCAATACCAACCTTCTGTCTGGTGCCGAGTTGACGTGAGTTACTCACAGACGGGAAAGCGCCAGCCGGGCTGCATTGTAGCCACACATGCCGTGCACACCGCCGCCCGGTGGCGTGGATGACGAGCATAGATAGAGATCTCGGGCCGAGGTTGCATAGTGCCCGCGCGTGGGACGAAACAAGAACTGCCCTAAGTCAACCGCGCCCCCGCCGATGTCGCCGCCGATAAGGTTGGCGTCCATGGCTTGCAACGCTGCGGGAGCAAACACCCGCCGTTCCAGAACACAGTCGCGAAAGCCCGGCGCGAAGCGCTCAATCTGCGCTTCCAGCCGGGGCAACATGTCAAACGTTGAGCCATTGGGGACGTGGCAATACGCCCATGCCACGTGGCGTCCTTCAGGCGCGCGCGACGGGTCGAACAATGTAGGTTGGGCGAGCAGAACGAAAGGACGTTCGGCATGATGGCCATGCCGCATGGCCTCTTCCGATGCGGCGATCTCCTCAATCGTGCCGCCAATGTGCACCGTCGCTGCTCGCAGACACTCCGCGGCTTTCCAGGGAATTGGCGATGACAAGGCATAGTCCACCTTGAACACCGCTGGACCATAGCGATAGCGGTCCAGCTGGCTCTTATAACCTGGCGACAAACGGTCACCGGCCATCTGCACCAGTTGGCGCGGCGTGATATCGCACAGCACCACATCATGATCGGCAACTGCACTGAGACTGTCGATTCGAGCGGATGTCCTCACTGTTCCGCCGAGCGTCGCCAGATGTCCGCACAATGCGTTGCTGATGGATTGTGCGCCACCACGTGGGATGGGCCATCCGACCGCATGAGCCGCAGCGCCGAGCACCAGACCGAAGGAGGCGCTCAGGGGCTCATCCAGCGCGAGATTGGAATGCGCCGCCAGTCCAGCGAAGAGTGCCTTGGTTCGCGGACTGCGAAACCAGTGTTGCGACAGCGCTACCGCGGAAGGAAATCCGAGTAATCCAAGACGCGCCAGCAGAAACGGATGCCGGGTGAACAAATGCACCGGACGCAGGATCTCGGGCGCCAGTTCCTTCCACCGCTCCGCAAAGGGTCCCATGAGCCTGCGCCACCGCTTGCCGTCCTCGCCGAGCGCGGCTTCCGCATCGCGGAGATCGCGCTCCAGCATCACTGCTGTGCCGTCGTCGAGCGGGTGCGCGAGCGGTGCCGGGGAGTGTATCCACTCTAATCCGTAGTCGTGCAAGGGCAGGGAAGAGAAGAATGGCGAACCAGCGGCCATGGGGTGCACGGCCGATCCGAAGTCATGCAGGAAACCAGGCAGCGTTAGAGGAAGGGTTCGCGCTGCGCCACCGGGTTGCGGCTCGGCCTCGAAGACCTCGACCTGCAAGCCGGCCTGGGCAAGGACGATGGCCGCCGCGAGGCCATTCGGGCCCGCGCCTATGACCGCAGCGCGCTGCCCTCCCTGGTTTATGGACCGCGTCGTTGAAGCGCTCAAGCGGCGTCCTTTCGCTTATGCGTCTCTTTCTCTCGTGCGATACGTTTCGAAAGTAACGCTTTTGCTTTTTCCAACTCGGCCCGGCGGTCCGCGCTTAAGTTATGCCCGGCGCGGTTGATGTAGTAAGTCAGCATGCGCATCCCCGAGCCAGGGCCCTTCGGCGAGACCTCTTTCGAAGCCAGACTTCGCGCAATCGTCGCGGCGTTCCTGGTAAACAGACCTGGAGGAGGGTACGTTGAAACGGTTTTCACCGTGGCCACCCATCGCTTCGTCTTTTTCTTGCTGTTCGTCTTTCCAGACGACATGAGACCTCCGATCCTGGACATCGAGAGTTTGTCCCCACACTCTTATGGATGCGGCGGCAGGGGTTCCGGCCACTGCACCACTCCGGCTTTGCCATCGGGCAAGATCTCCAGTACGGGAGCGTAAAGCCCCATTAATTCGCGGTTCCACCACATCCCGGTGGCGCGCTTCTCAGCCAGGGTCGTGAACCAATACTTCCACAGCACGGCGCGGACCTGTCTTGGCGGCGCATCGGGGAAGGGATTGCCGGCGAACAACGTCAGTACATCGGGTGCGCCGGCCAGCAGACGCTCCTCGGTGCTGGGCACGATCAGGTTGTCGCGCCACGACCCCAACGACGCGAACCACAGATTCCACTCGAAACGCGGCTGATAGGGCGCGTAGATGCCCGGCGCCTTGCTGGGATCCTGTGGTTTATAGCGAAAGGGGTACGCCACCCAAGTCTGCCCGTCATTCGAGCCTTGGAATTCAATCTCGTAACGGCCGCGTGTCATCACCGCGAACAGACCGTAGCGATTGGCGATGCGAAACGGGTCAAGTGCAGCCACCGGCGACGTGGGCAGTGGCAAGCGCGGGAAGAAAAGCCAGATCATCTGTAGGGTTGTCGCGTAGAAAATCCAGATAAGCACCACGCTGGTGAGGGCCAGCTTAAAGGCGCGAAGAGAATGTGCTGGCCGACGCGGGGTCGTCGTGCTGTGCGGGGCAGCTGCATCCGCTTCTGTGAGCGCCGGTGGCTCTGAGCTGACCGGGGTTTCTGCAGCGATCGGTGAAGCCGCACCTGCTTCTGGCGATAGGAACTGCTTCCACCGCCGTGGCATGATGCGGAGAACAAAACGGTCATCCAGCAACAGAAATCCAAGCACGAGAACCAGGTAGTTCAGGAACGTGTAATTCGCGGTCAGGATGACCGGGATCTGCCACGCCGTCACAATGGAGAAGCAGAGGATGCGCCAGCGCCGGGGCAGAAACAGCATGAACACCAGGCCCAGCTCGAGCACCAGCGTGGCGCCAGTGGCGAAGGCGTGAAACCCGTGCGGCAGGTGCTGGACGTACCAGCCAATCCATGTAGGCAGCGGGCCGTTCTGGTAGTAGTCGTCCATTGCGGTGAAGTTGCGCCACTCGGGGTCGCCGCTGACAAGCTTCACCACGCCCGACTCGAAATAAATGCGGAACCATTCCCACTGCAGCAGAAACAGGCTGGCGCGTGATGGCGGATGCTCGCCGCCCAGCCCCGGCCGA
The DNA here is from genome assembly GCA_963703645.1 of uncultured Acidobacteriaceae bacterium. Classification (GTDB taxonomy): domain Bacteria; phylum Acidobacteriota; class Terriglobia; order Terriglobales; family Acidobacteriaceae; genus Bog-257. Next base: position 252,793 of record CAVPFD010000025.1, on the reverse strand, counting down.
AACCCTGGCGGCGCGAAGAACAGCGAGATGAATCCTGCCTCTAACAACATGCCGTCGGATTGGTAGCCAGAAAAATCCTGCGCTGCGCTAACAAACGACACAAAGCAGACGAAGCAAATCACCAACATGCCGCGCGGCCAGACGTTAGCGACCAGCAACAACGACGCGAGCATGCCCACCCAACAAATGGCGCTCAGCATGTGGGGGCCGGCCGAGATCCACAGCAGCGTTGGCGCAAACCAGAAGCGCGCTGGGCCGAAATGATTTGCTACCGCAACCAGGAATTCGTTCGCCGGCAGAATTCCTTCAGCCCCGATAAGTCCACGAATCTGAAACACAAGCGAAAAGAAGGCGGAGAAGTAAATCAGCCCGAGCGCGCGCAGAAAGATCCAGCGCGGAATCAGGCGCTCGCGGAGGCCGTATTCCGAATCGAAGAGCCAGCGGATGATGGAGCCCGGCGTCCAGTCCATCGCGGTCGGATTATACCGACGGGAAGATGGCGGCGTCTTGCACGGTCATTCTTTTGTCCAGGTGACGCCGCCGTCAGAGGTGGTCCAGCGCGAGCCACCATCGGTGTTGACAATACCGTGCAGTGCATCGCTGAACTGAATCGAAACGATTGTGCCCGTCTCGCCGCCAAGCGGTTGCTTGCTCCAGTTTTCACCCCTATCGCTGGAGTGAAAAAGCGCGCCACCGCTGCCGCCCGCCCACACGTTATTCCCCACAACCGACACCACATGGAAGACGATAGGCTGGTCAGCCAGCATGGGAGCCCAGCTTCCAGGAATGATCGAGCGCTCGAGGTGGCCGTCGGGGGTGACACGCCACTTAGGACGTAACGCCGGAACTGCGTGCATTGCCATCTGCGGCCTCGCAACCACGCCGGCTGTGCTCGGCGCCTCTCCCCCAACGAATGCGTTGCGCATAGGAGTCTCAACCGGCGGAACTTTAGCCGCCCCTAAGACTGCGACGGCAGGAGGTGGACTTGCCGCTGGCGTAGCCGTCGCCGTAGGTGCAGGTGCGTGCTCTTCGTGGGCCTGGAGGGTTATCGTTCCAGCAGGGAGACTCTTGGCGCCGGTCTGAACACGCGGCGACTTCGCGGTAGCTTTCTCTTGTGCGAACTTTGATTCAGTCGTAAGTTGCGCCTCGGATTCCGGCGCTGGCGCGCCCGCAGGCGGCGGCTGCGAAATTGTCGGAGCGGGCCCTTTGACAGCCATCGTCATTTGCGCCCGACGACCGGACTCAGAGCGGTCGAGAAAGAAAATCACGGCGACGATCAGCACCGCACCAACCGCCGCCCACGCCCACCGCATTCGCCATTCACCGCGAGGTGAGGCTTTGGCGGGAGCCGCGCTGGCCATGGCTCGCTTACCTTCGACAGTGTGAGGCATTCGGAATAAGGCTGCCGCCGCCGGCAACTCTAGTTCTTTACTGACCGGTTCCTCGACCGCGTTGCTGGCCAGAAAGACGACTTCACGGCAATCGGCACATTGCGCCAGGTGAGCGGTCACGCGCTGGCTTTCACCTTGTGGGAGGCTCTGATCCACAAAGGCCGTCAGCGCATCGGCCGAAGCATGAGCGTCGCCAGCTGTTTGTCTGGCGAGCGCTTCCCGTACCGGTTTTGGAAGCCCCTGGTTCATCCCTCGTCCCTACTCTTATAGAACGCTTCGTCAGGCGTTCCTTGCCGCAAAGTTTCGCCCACACTCACGCGCAAGTCGCGGATGTCCACGTCCTGCATGGCTTCGTCGGCCTGGCGCGCTGACATGCCCGCCTGCATCATCCGCCTGCGAATGCGTTTTCGCAAACCGCTGGTGGTGCGCTCCAGTTTGCGGCTGATGGTGGACTCATGCACGCGTTGCAGCCTGGCGATCTCCGCCAGCGTTCTGCCGTCAAGAAAATAAGCGGCCAGCAGAAAGCGCTCCTCCGGTTCCAGAGCCGTCAGCTCCGCCGTGGCCGCAGCCTCGACGCGCGGGTCAGCAACCACGGCTGGATCCTGCTCCTTTGCTTGGAATTGTTGGCCATCGTCCAGTGCGGCGTCCAGACTGGTCTCGCGCCTTGTGCTGCGATAGCGATTGACGTACTCCTGCGCGACCACCGTCCGCAGCCAGCCTTGCAGCGAGCCTCGCCCCTGGTAGTAGAGCAGCTTGGATCTCCGCTGTTGTCCCTTCTCGTTTACGCCGTAGAGTTCGGCGTAGAGCGAGTCGGCCAGCTCGCGCCCGGCGCTCTCCTCTCTGGCGATCCTGTACGCCGCTTCGTACAACGTGGCGCGATAGCGGGTAAGGAAAATCTCCCACGCGCGATCATTACCCGCCGCGCAAGCGCGCGCCAGCACCAGCTCCTCGAGGCGCAGGGAAGCGAGAAAGCCGCGCGTACCACCTTCGTCAGCGTGGCACGCTATCCCGGCGAGGATCTCCGCCAGCCCATCCTGGCCAATCCCGAACTGCTCCGCTCCGCTCTCGGCGTAATGCTCCGCGGCAAACTCCCGCACCACCGCGAAGACCGCGGGATCGAGCGCGCCGGTAGCAGCCGAGGAAGCCATGTCTGCGAATCGTATCAATTTGGTTGCAAGAAAAACACTGCGCAGCGTTCTTCTGCTAGAGACGCTCCAGCGCCTCCCGAGGTCAACCATGAAAAACCGCATCCTGGCGCAATTCGCTTTCGTGCTGGTTGGCGCGGCAGTTGCCGCAGCCGGCACTCCCACTACGAAGGAATATCACGTCCTGCCGCCGGTGACGAAAGGCAACCTCAGCATCTTCCCCGTCGTTGGCGGCCCGGAGTACGCCACCTCACAGTTAATCACGCTCGATGAAGGTCTGCGCAGCGGCTCGGTCGTCGTGACCGAATCCGGATCGCTGCAGGGACTGATCCGGCCCGGGACGCCCATTCCGCGACACTCAGGCGGGGAAGTCAATCGCCTGGTGCTGATCAACAACTCCGACCATCCGCTGCTGCTGCTGGCTGGCGAAGTGGTGACCGGAGGCAAGCAGGACCGCGTCATCGGCGTTGACCGCATCGTGCCGCCGAAGTCTGACCCCATCGACTTGTCGGTGTTCTGCGTCGAGCCGGGACGCTGGGTGGCTTCGTCCGAGCGGTTCGGCAGCATGAGGTCGCAGATGGCGCAGCCCAGCGTGCGCATGCCCGCCATGGCGGCGCGCGACCAGCAGAGCGTCTGGAACGGGGTGGCGGTTGCCGCTGGAGGCATGGCCAGTGCCGTCCCGTCGGCGGCTCCGGTGATTCATGGCACCACTTCGTACGCTAAGGTGATGGAGAATCCCGAGGTCGAGAAGAAAGTCGGCTCCGTCGCCGCCGATTACGATGGCCTGCTGCGCGAGCTGCGCAAGGTCGGCGCCAAGGGCGTCGTGGTCGCCATCAACGGCCGGATTACCTGGGCCGACGCTCTTCGCCAGCACCGATCTGCTGGAAAAGTACTGGCAGAAGCTGATCCGCTCCTACGTCGCCGATTCGCTGACCACCGCCAGCGCCGGCGGACAGGCGGACCAGAAGTCGGCGCAACTGTTCCTCGACCACCTGCAGGGCAACCGTGAAGTCACCGAGACCGAGCCTGGCCTCTTTCGCCGCTCCGAAATCAGCGGTGACGGCTACCGGGTGTTTACGTTGACGTCGCTGGTGTCCAGGCCCGAGTACACCGTCCACCTGGCCAAGATGTCGTACGAGGGCCGGGCAGGAGTTTATCCCATTGAGTTCCGGAGGTAGGGACGACGATTTCGTTAGCCTGTCATCCTGAGATCGGACGCGCATCGCGTCTCGCTTGTCATCCTGAGCTCGGCCGCGCCCTTCATCTCGTTTGTCATCCTGAGCCGAAGCACGAGGCCGCGAAGCGGCCTCGTGCGGAGTCGAAGGACCTCTATAAGCGAAGGAGCTTGCGAGGAGTCCTTCCACGGTAGGGGTCCTTCGACTCCGGCTCGTCCGCGGACGGACGATCCTCCGCTCAGGATGACAGAAGTAAGTAGGGTTGATTAAGTAGATTGCAGTGACAATGTTCCGGTGCGCTCGCGCTCAACCACCCTCCGCCACTTCCTTCAGCTTTGCCTCAATCTGTTCCTTCCCATACCCCATCTGTTCCAGCAGACCTACGTAGTTAGCGATCGCGGTTTGCAGATTCGGGTGCTGGTGACCGGTGGCGCGGGTGAATTTCCAGAAAATCTCCAGCATCCGCCGCATCAACGGCTCGGCCTCGTCCAGCCGGTTGGTGTCCTGCAGCAACCGGGCCAGGTTGTTGAGGCGGATGGCGACGATTGGGATGCTCTGGTCCGTAGCGCCTTCTCATCAGATCTCCAGCGCCGCGTCGCATCAGCGGCTCGGCCTCGCCCAGCCGGTTGGTGGCCTGCAGCAACACGGCCAGGTTGTTGAGGTCGATGGCGACATTGGGATGGTCGCGGCCCGTAGGACTTCTCGTCAATTGCCAGCGCCCGCCGCATCAGCGGCTCGGCCTCGCCCAGCCGGTTGGTGGCCTGCAGCAACATGGCCAGGTTGTTGAGCTCCATGGCCACATCAGGATGGTCGGGGCCATAAGACTTCTCGTCAATTCCAAGCGCCCGCCGCATCAGCGGCTCGGCCTCGCCCAGCCGGTTCGTGTCCTGCAGCAACTGGGCTAGGTTGTTGAGGCGGATGGCGACAGCCGGATGATCGGGCCCTAATGCCTTCTCAGAAATTTGCAGCGCCCGCCGTATCAGCGGCTCGGCCTCGCCCAGTCGGTTCGTGGCCTGCAGCAACTGGGCCAGGTTGTTGAGGCGGATGGCGACAGTCGGATGATCGGGCCCTAATGCCTTCTCAGAAATTTCCAGCGCCCGCCGCATCAGTGGCTCGGCCTCCCCCAGCCGGTTCGTGTCCTTCAGCGACAGGGCCAGGTTGTTGAGGCGGATGGCGACATTGGGATGGTCAGGGCCGAGCGCCTTCTCATCAATGGCCAGCGCCCGGCGAATCAGCGGCTCGGCCTCCGCATAGCGAGCGCGCTCATGCAAGTACCACCCCGCCTCATGAAAAAGCCGCGCCGCTTCGGGCGACGACAATCCATATTCGTCCAGCAGTGCGGCGCATGCCTGCGCGCTCGGCACCAGGCGCTCGCATTTGTCCCAAACCTCAAACTCAACTTTCCGAAACGCCGCATTAACCGCGCGCACCACCTGGTCCGCCCAGCTGCTGCGCGCTCCTCAGCGCTCATGCGCGACTTCACCACCGCCTGCACCATGCGATGCACCGCCAGCACCTTCTTCGCCGGGTTGCGGTCCAGCAGGGAAAATTTCAGGGCCGCGCCGATGACATCGTTCCACTGCAACTGCATCGACTGCGGCAGCCTGCAACTCCGACCCGAACTGGGCTGCCCCCTCAGTGAAGATCTCCTCAGGAATCGCGTCTGGAGGAAGAAAGGCCACCGCCTTCATAAGCTCGGCCGCGGCGGGGTTTTGTTTGGCCAGCTTATCGAACGAGGTCAGGAACGTCGCCGCCACCGAAAGGTGGTCGGAATCCAGCCCGCCGCGCCTCTCCGCCAAATCCTTGAATTGTTGGCGCAGCAGCGCATGGTAGTCTTCCAAACTGCCGCTTGTCTCCTCAATGTACGCCCCCGCCTGGTCCAGCGCCAGCGGCAGCCCCCCGACCTCCTCCGAAATGTCTCGGGCCACCGCGGCCTCCTTCGCGTCGGCCGCCGAAAGCGGCGCATCGGCACCCAGTCGATTTGCCCGCCGTAACAGCAGCAGCGCACCCTGCTCGCTGTCCATCGGCGTCACTCTTTGCCGACCGATCGCTCCCAGCGCCTGCGACTGCGTGGTGATGACCACGTGATGCCCGTTCGCGCTCGCTTTGCGAGCCAGGTCACGAACAACGCCGTAATCCTCGACGTTGTCCAGCACCAGCAGCCAGCGCTCTTGTCCCTCCAGCCATTGCTTCATCGCCTCGACGATGACGCTCTGCTCCTTTGCGTCGCGCTCGGGCAACGCCAGACGCCCGGCCAACTGCGCCAGATCCGCAAACAGCGTCCCCTGGCTCTCCGCTCTGACCCACAGCACCCACGGGTAATCCTGGCGATGATGGTGGGCATATTGCGCCGCCGTCTGCGTCTTGCCCATCCCGCCCAGCCCGGTCAAAGCCGCAATGCCGCTCTTGTCAAGCGTCTTCTTCAGCCCGTCGAGCACCTCCTCGCGCCCAGTGAAGAATGGATTCGGCGGGAAAGGAACGGTGAAGAGTTGCGTAGGTGGAGTTTCAAGCTGCTTACTAGGTGGCTTTTGTTCTAGCGGCGCTAATCGGCGTACTTCGCGGGCGACGTCAGAAGGCTGCCGCTTCGGCTGACCTGTGATCAGCCGGAACAAATCATCGTACCCGTCGTCCTTGCTGAGATCGTAGTGCGTCGGCCCTTGGAGTTCCGTAGGTATGTATCCCATGTCAGAAGCAGTGACTATGACAGGAATGAACTTACCGCTCTTACCTCGAGCGTTGTAGATGGACTGGCGAATCAGCAATCCTTCCCAATTACCGCCGCGTCCTTTGCCCTCGGTTCCTTTCCCCTCGTACCGCTGGCCGTAGGTTTCCGTGCAAACTACGAGGACGAAATTCGCCTTTGCAATCTGATCGCTGCACCAGAAAGGCCAGCCACCGATGGGAGATTGCTCTTCCTGGTCGATATGACAGTCCACACCGTCGCTCCGCAGTTGCTCGCTCACATCCCACATGTTAGCTTCGTGCTCCGGGGTGTCGTGGGTGTAGCTGATGAAGACTCGCGGCGCCATGTCTGCGCGGATGATACCGCAGGTCGCACCGCGCGCAAATAGTTTGTGTGACTCTGCTGAATTCCGCTTTGAAGGGGCGCGCCTTCAGGCGTGCCGAAAGGGTCGGAATTCAAGCCGGCTTCAGCCGCCGAGGGACTTCGCTCTTGCGCTTTTCGGAGGCCAAGTTCCCTCCGTGGCTAAAGCCTTGACCATTGGACCGGCGTCGTCGGCGCGGCTGAAGCCGCGCCCCTTCATGGCGGGAAGTCAATAGAGCCTCAGCTTATGCGCGAGCCTGTGTTCCTACGCTGGAGAGCTGTTGGTTACCCTGCCCCCTGAAAGTTACGAAAGGACAGTTACCCACCCTGTACCTTCGTAATCTTGACAATCCTCCGCCTTGCGCTACCTTGGAGCTTGGGCCGCCCTCGGCAACTGCCCGGGATGCGTGTCCCTACCCGCCCCAGGGCGTGGTGAATCGTTCTTTGACAATTGTGGCGGGCTCGTATTCGCCGGGAGAGGCTTAGGCTGAGCTTGGATCGGCCCAAGGCGCGGTTTAATAAGTCCTTTCGGCTCAAGATTATGCGATAAGTTACTGTGGATCAAGAGTTTGCAGCCGAAATCTGTGCAACTTACTGATTCAAAAGAATAAGTCTAGAGGGGGAGGGGGTATGGCCAGGCTGCCTCGTGGCGGACGCATCTGCCGTTAAGTACTTATGGCTCAAGATTATGCGATAAGTACTTGCGGCTCAAGAGCCTGCAGACGAAACCTGCACAACTTATTGATTTCAAGGAATTAAGGTGGGAGGGGGTGACCCTCTCTTACTGCACCTCGAAGTCAGCGGTGCGGGGCGCCGTCACGTTACCGGCCGAGTCAACGCCCTTCAGTTCGAGACGGTACGAGCCAGGTGGAAGCTCACCGACCGGCAGCTTCAGCCCAACCGGAACCAGCGGACTGCCGGCTTTCGCGTCCACAGCCGCGCCTCCGGTGTCGATCTTCTTCTCGCCGGTCTTGCGGTCCACGACCGTCATCTTGACCCCAATGGTGGGAGGGTTAGGGCCGGTCAGCGCCGGAGCGTAGAGCTCCACGTAAAACGCCGCGCGATCGGCCTTCTTGAACTGGTCGCTGCCTGAGGGGATAACCTGCAGCCCCTGGGTCACCAGCGGCGTGCGATCTTCGAGCAGCGTGGCGTCCAGCGTTTGTCCCATCTGCGACACCGGATGCACACTCTTGCTGAGGGCAACCGCGCTCATGGTGAATTGCTTGCCGTCAAACGGGTCAATCACCAGCGGGACCTCGAGCTTGCCGAAGTTGTCGGCACCCTGAGGGTTGAACACGACCTTAAGGTTGTAATGGCCGGCGGCGACGTCGAACTGGGTTTCGTAGTGGAAGGGCTTGGAGTTGAATTCGTCCACGCCCTTCTTGTCCTCGAAATCGAGGTTAATGCTATCGCTGAAGCGCGCCGCAACCGTGCCGTCGAGCGTGTAAGCGATTCCGGCCACGTTAACCGTGGCATGCTGCTTGCCTTTCTGCTTTTCAAACTTGACGGCATTCGGCGGAATTTCGATGGCGAGATTCACGCGCGCTGTGTTCACCGAGGTGTAGAAGTACGGCGCCAGCATGGACGCAGCAATCGTCCCTGGCTGCGAACCAGTCATGCGGTTCTCCAGCTGTTTCTCTTCCGGCTTGCCGGCGAGCATGTCGGCCGGCTTGCCGTTGCAGTATCCGGTGCGCCAACGGGCGACTGTTCCGCTGCGCTCGACCTTGACCTTCAACAGGTGGCAACTGCCTTCGTCGGACGCGGGCGGCGTATATCCCAGAACGTAATATTCAGTTTGCTCTCGGGCGATTTTCTGCATGCCGCCGAGCAGGTCGTTGGAATTTGCGATCACGAATCCGCCGGTGCCTTGCGCCAGTTGGTAGAGGACCTGTTGGTTATCCCTGACGTTGGGTATCGTGGGAACAATCTGAGAAGCTTGCTGGTAAGGGTTGAAGCCGTTACCGTTGTACATCGGAGCGCCACGGCCCGCTCCGCCGGTGGTGGTTCCACCTCCACGCGTGCTGCTGCCACCTGTTGTCCCTCCGCCACTGCGACTACCCCCGGTTCCAGCGCCTCCACCACCCGGTGCGCCTCCAACACCGCCGCGACCTCCGCCACCACCTGTGCTCCCGCCGCCACCGCCCGTTCCTCCATGCTGCACGTAAACCAGGTGAGCGGGTTGATCACTGGAGTAGTCGAGAGTTGCGGTTACGAGCCGCGCTTCTCCAGAAATCGGGAGTCGCCTCCAGATGCGCGGAGCCGGGCGCGGCGGAGATGCCCGACGTCATGCCACGAACATCGATAGGGTAGATCGCGACATTGGCCTTGTTACAGGCGCTGATGGCCGCCGTCAGTTCAGACTGCCGTTCCATGGCATCGGGATCGCCGGGATTAATTGGGAAGCCAGCGGTCAACAGAACCAGGCTCTTGCGGCCGGGCACGGAGGTCAGGCTCTTGGCGACGTTGCGCAGGGCCAGCAGCAGGGAGCGCACTCCAAAGTTAGCCTCCGCATTCCCCAATTGCGGCACGCCGAGGGAAGCGACTTCCACCGGTTGCGGGCTGGACGCGTTAGGCGACACGCTGGAGAACTTTGTGTTGCGCACTACCTGCTTCAGCCGCTCGGCGTCAGCGGTGAAGTTCTGGGTGACGCTGACCGCGCCGCCGAAATTGATGACCGCCATATAACGGTCGGGGCCGGCGTTGGCTTCGACAAATTTTGCGGCCGCATCGCGCGCCCGGGCCTGGTCGGCGAAAGCCATGGTCGAGTTGTCGAAGAACAGCACCAGATAGTGCCGATTACTGTCAGAAGGAGCTGAGGAACCTGATGCTACCGAGAAACTCTTGATCGGCTGCTCTTTGTTGTCTTCCCAGACCTTGAAGTCCTTGGCGGTCAGGTCATTGATGTAGTTACCCTTTTTATCGGTGACGATTGTGTCCACCAGAACCAGCTTGGTTTCCGCTTTGAAGACCGGTATCGAGCTGTCGCTAGCCGGTGGTGCGGCCTGGCTCTGCGCCTGCTCCTGCGCATGCGCTAAGGCCGTGATCGCCACGAACTCCCAGAGCGTCCAGGCGCTGGCAATCATCAACGCTGTTAAACACAGGCGACGTGCCTTCATTTCCCACCTCACGCAATACGAACTAATTACGGAATCTCGATCGCGCCGTTTTGTGCTGCCAGTTGTCCACCGTCGTCGCGCACCACCAGCCGCACCAGATAACTGCCTGGCTTCACGTCGAAGCTGCTCTTCAGGGTAACTCCCGAGGCCAGCTTGGTGTTCAGTGTCTCGTCTTTCCAACTCATCTGGAGGACTTTCTGAGTCCCGGTCACATAGTTGCCATTGCGGTCGAACACTGCGGACACCACCGTCAGATTGTTGTTGTTCCTTCCGTCGGCCTTGCGATAGTGCAGGCGCCGTACATCGAGCCGGACGAGGACCGACAGCTTCGCTTGCACATCGCTGGTCTTGAAGAACTGGGTGTGCATCTCGACCGGAAGATCATGCAATTCTTCCTGCGAGAAAACCTCATCCTGGATCTGTTGCTTGGCCTGCTCGGCCTCACCCACAGCCTGTTTGGGAGCATAGTATCCCTTGCGCGCCTGCACAGCGAACTTTTGTGGGCCCTTCACGGTAACTTTCACATTGTGAAAATGACCGTCGAACTTCAGGTTCTGCGGAGAGAAGGCAAGCAGATAGGAGTATTCCGGCAGCGTTAGTAATTGCTGGAACGCCTTAGCAAAATCGTTGTTGCCCTGGAAGAAGGAGCCGCCGGTGGCTGACGACACCTCGGAAAGCACATCGGCGTCAGCCGTCATTTCGGACCTCAGGATCTGCAATCTGTCAGACACTATGGAGGACGACGGCGATCGGGTTCTGCTGGCATCCAGCGAAGCGGTATAAAGGCCGCGCGCGTCCAGGGCGCTGATCATGACGTAAGAATGCAGCGCACGTTCCGCGACCTCCGCCTGGTCCTGAAGGTAGTCCGGATTGTAGAAGCCGGGAGAAATAATCAAAATGCTTCGGTGCCCCGGCATGGCGGAAATCCTGCGCACCACATCTTTCAGCGAGCCGAGAGAGAGCCGGGTGTCTTGGCCGCCAAGATTGAGTTGCGTAAGCGCGGCCGTGTGCACCATTTGCGCCGCAGATGCCGCCATGGTTCGATCGCCGCCATACTCGCAGTCGAGCGCGTCTTGAGTGGCGACCCGCAGCGCCTGATCGTCATGTTTGTTCTCGATCAGGTCAGCCATGTAGTAGGTCACGTCCGGACACTCGATCACTCCGGTGCTGGTAGTCGAGCTCGGTTTAATGCGCTCCAGAGTCTCACGCAGCTTTGCCCGGTCGTCGGTGAAGTCGAGCTGCACTTGGCCAGACGTAGTGAAAATGGCGGCGCGGTCGGTCGGCGGCATGGATTGCAGATAGCGTTCGGCCGCACTCCTCACCTGCACGAGGTCGCCAAACTGCAAGTGAACGTCGTCGAACACGTAAGCGATGTATCGTTTCGGCAGAGTCAGCGTCGCACCGTTTCCCGGGGCACCTTCCTGGTGGAAGGCGGGAGCCTTAGCGGCGCCAGCCTGCTCCATGGAAAACTGGCTGATGATCTGCGGCTTGCCATTATCAAGAAGCTGGAAGTCTTCCTGTTTCAGGTTGCCAACAGTGTGGCCCTGAGCATCGCGCACCACGGCACGAACCTCAACCAGATTCACTCTCACCTTAAACGTGGTCGAGGTGTCCTGAGTTGAGATTTCTGGACCATCCTTGTCAGACGGATGGACAGAGGCGGCGCTCGATTGAGCGGCGGGTCGGTCGGAAGGAGCGGAGGCGCTGACTTGGCCAGAATCCACTGTCGGTGGCGGAGTCGTGATTTGTTGTGCTGCAGCCGCGGCTCCGCAAAGCGCTAGGGCAACAGTCGCGGCGAGAGCGGAAGACGAACTGAACATGGCCACAGCAAAGCTCCGAGTGGCTGAGGACGGTGTGACGTAATCCTAGTCTGTTGACGGCAAAAGCGCCATCAACGGAGTCATCAGGGGCTTCCGGGTTGCCGGCCTCACGGTAAACAGGTCGTGCCGTTATCCGCCAGCGGCACAAATTTATCAGGATTGTTAAGCAGCAGAACCGCGCCACGGGTGAAACACATCCATAACTCGCATGAAACCACCCTGCGACGAATCTGTAATCCATTCACAACTCGTGACGTTGCCGTGCCGTCGGGGAGACGGGATGTGGATCTTGGCGGCGACTATTGTGGGGTCCAGCATGGCGTTCATCGATGGCACCGTCGTCAACGTAGCCCTGCCAGCTCTGCAAAACAACTTCGGTGCGAGTGTCGTTGGTGTGCAGTGGGTCGTGGAGTCTTACGGGCTGACCCTTGCAGCGCTGATTCTGGTCGGCGGGTCAATGGGAGACCTGTTTGGCCGTCGCCGAATGTTCCTGCTGGGGGTTGCAGCATTCGCAATCGCGTCAATCGTCTGTGGCCTTGCTTCGAGCATCCAGCAATTAATTGCAGCCCGGGCGATCCAAGGCATAGGAGCTGCGTTTCTTGTTCCCGGCAGTCTGGCTCTCATCAGTGCATCGTTCCCAGAAGGCCAACGAGGGCGGGCCATCGGCACATGGTCAGGATCGACCGCCATCACGACAGCCATCGGCCCAGTCTTGGGAGGTTGGCTCATTGAGCACTTGTCATGGCGCTGGGCCTTCTTTATCAACGTGCCGCTCGCGATAGCGGTGATTGCTATCGGCCTGTGGCGCGTTCCCGAGAGTAGAAGCAGGCAACATGGGCAGATCGACTGGCCCGGTGCGACGGCGGTCACCCTCAGCCTGACTGGGCTCGTGTTCGGGTTCATTGAGTCCGCACGCCTGGGGTGGAAACACCCGCTCGTTCTGGCGAGCCTTGCCACCGGCGTTATCGGGACGGCTGGGTTTCTCCTCATCGAGGACAGAGAAGTCTCGCCTATGGTTCCGCTGAAACTGTTTCGGTCACGCGCCTTCAGCGGCGCAAACTTGCTGACGCTTTTCCTATATGCGGCCATCGGAGTCTTCTTCTTTCTGCTGCCACTTGATCTCATTCAGATACAGGGTTATTCGGCGACAGCTGCGGGAGGTGCGATCTTACCTTTGATACTGCTTATGTTCATGTTGTCTCGCTGGTCTGGAGGTTTGGTCGATCGTTATGGGGATCGGCTGCCCCTCATCATTGGCCCAGTCATTGCAGCCTTCGGATTTTTCCTGTTCACGGTTCCAGCCGTCGGAGGCAGCTACTGGAGTACATTCTTTCCGGCCATGGTCACCCTCGGGCTTGGCATGGCCGTAAGTGTCGCTCCATTGACCACGGTCGTGATGGGCTCCGTCAATCAGGACCATGTGGGAACGGCTTCGGGCATAAATAATGCTGTCGCTCGTATGGCGGGGCTGTTGGCCATCGCGATCTTCGGAGTCGTCATGGTCACCGCCTTCAGTGGGCAACTGAATCGCCGCTTGGTGAATGTGACAATGCCTGCCGAAGTGAGAACCGGGTTGCAGTCCAACGAAATCAAGCTGGCCGCTCTTAAGCCGCCTGAAGGAGTCGAGCCTCAGACCGGGGCTGCGATCGAGTCCTCGATTGTTTCGTCGTTCTTGTTCGGATTCAGGTTGATGATGTGGATTTGTGCAGCTCTCGCTCTCACCAGCGCCGCGGTAGCGTGGCGGATGATTCCCGGCAGGACTGAGCAGAAGATGGATCACAGCATGGCCTGACGACCATCTATAATTAAAGAGTTAGCTGCTGGGCCGGACGGTCGCTGCCGGCTTGCGAACACTGGTCGTTCCGTTTGGCGGAGGCTTCGGCCAGACCAGGTTGCGCAGGCAGACAGAGGAAAGTCCGAACTCCACAGAGCAGTGTGCCGGATAACGTCCGGGCGGCGCCGTTCAAGCGGTGTTGACGGAAAGTGCCACAGAAAACATACCGCCCCACCCAACTTTTTCCATCAGTGGCTGCCGCGCTGGTGGGCGAAGTTGGGCGGGGTAAGGGTGAAAAGGTGCGGTAAGAGCGCACCGCGCCGCCAGCAATGGCGGTGGCAGGGAAAACCCCACACGGAGCAAGACCAAATAGGGGAGGAGCGTCCGTTTCGGCGGGCGCACGTGCTGACTCGGTGCGTCACAACTTCCGGGTAGGTCGCTAGAGCCGCGCAGTAATGTGCGGCCCAGAGGAATGACCGTCGCCCCGCTCTTTGTCCCCGCCAACGGCGACTTCGCCGCATACGCGGGGAGAAAGAGCGGGACACAGAATTCGGCTTACAGGCCCGGCAGCTATCTTCTCACCTCTCGCTTTTCTGGCTAGACAGCCTGCGAACGCTGCTTATTGCAGGAGTACGCGAGCTTAAGGCGTCAGCTCAAACACAACACCAAGATTATGTGAACCGCCGTCTGTGGCGGTTCCAAAGAGATTGCCGTTCGCGTCGCGGATCACGCCGCCGCCCGGTCCTCTCCCGTCATCGGGATTACCAGTGAAATCGTGCAAGTCCGTGTAGGTCCAACCACCCCCTGAAGGCGTCAGCTCAAACACTGTGCCGTAATCATATGCGCCGCCTTGGTTAGTCGTTCCGTAGAGATTACCGGCGGAATCCTGGGTCAAGCTGTCGGTCGGTCCGCCGCCGCAGCAGCTGAGAGCATAGAGCAAATTATAGCTCCAATTGCTGCCTGAAGGTGTCAGCATGAATACGGTTGGTGTCTGGAACGTCGTGCCGAACAGATTGCCTGCCGAATCGAAGATCAAGCCGCCCTGGGGATTCGCTCCCTCACATTCGCCTTGAAACTGGCAAAGTACCCTCTCCGTCCAACCCGATGCTGAGGGGCTTAGTTCGAAAACCGTACCGTTACCGTAAACACCCCAAAAGCCGCCCTCAATACCGCCCAGAAAGGTAGTACCGTAAAGGTTCCCTGCATTGTCGAATATCACCCCGCTAGTTGGCTCCATGCCATCGGGAACTCCCGTGAAGCTGTAAAGAACACTTTCCGTCCAGCTCCCATTGGACGGCGTCAGCTTGAAAACGACTCCGCAGCCGCTCCCGCAAGCTAATAAATTGCCGCCCGCACTCGCCGTGCCGTAAAGGTTACCCGCCTCATCAAAGACCAGGGCGCCGGCTGGAAAACCTCCGTCACCTTGGCCCATGAAACGGTACAGAATCGTCTCGGTCCAGGGGCAGAGTGCAGTGACGCAAGCCTTCGCTGGGGGCGCCAGTCTGAAGACCGTGCCGCACGTAAAGCGACCATGATTGCAATTGCTGAATCCGCCGCCTTCAGATGTTGTCCCATAGAGGCTGCCGTCAGGACCGATGGTCAGCCTGGATGACGGAAGATACCCGTCGTCGCCTCCGTTGCCTCCGCTGAAATTGTGTAGCGTGATCAGGCGCCAACCCGAGGATACGCGTTTTAGCTGGAAAACCGTGTAGCTGGTGGTTCCGTAGAGGTTACCCGCCTTGTCCATGGTCAGCCCCGTAGTGGGGTTTGCTCCATTCTGTCCACTAACGAAGCTGTACAGGACACTAAATGTTTGCGCCCCCGCCGAGCACATCGCAACAATCACCAGAGATGCAAGCGCGACAACACGCACGACGGCATATATCCGCGGGCCAGAAATCCTTTTCATTGCAATCCTCCTACGCCAAGTGGCGCGTCGGTTAGAATCCCGGCCCAGCACTTGCGTTGCCCCGGTGGTTGTCAACAAATTGTAAAAGGTGTCCGGAGGCCCAGACGATCTCCACAATATGCGGGGACTGTAGCAAGCTTCGCTGCTTAGGTCGGCTTCGCCACCTCGCGATAGACCTCCAGCATGCGGCGAACGCTGTCGTCCCAGGAGAACCTGGCCGCCTGCTCAACGCCGCGGGACTTGAGCTTCTCACGCACGCTCTGGTCGAGCAGAACGCGATGCAGCGCTTTCATGATCTCGAATACGTTCTCGGGATTCACCATCACAGCGGCATTGCCGACGACCTCGGGAATCGAAGACGTGTTGCTGGTCACGACCGGAGTGCCATGCGCCATGGCCTCCAGCGGCGGCAGACCAAAGCCTTCGTAGAGCGAAGGGAAGACGAAGATCTTGGCCTTGTCGTAGAAGATGCGCAGCACCTCAATGGGCACAAAGCCCAGGAAACGGACATCGTTCTGCACACGGCCCTTCACCACCGCGCGACGGAGGTCCGGATGCTTGGACACTTCATCGCCAATGATGATCAGCTTCAGATCCTCGAACTGTCCTTCCTTGGCCAGTTCGCCCTTCAGCGCCGCAAACGCCTCGATAATGCGCACGATGTTCTTGTGTGGGCTGATGCGTCCGGCGTAGAGCAGAAACGGATAGTTCACCTGGTAGCGCTCCGCGATGAAGTCGGCTGTCGGCTTCGCTGGCGTGCCCTCGCAGGAAGCGATCATCGATGGCGTTATAGATGACTTCGATTTTTTCCGGCGGAACTTGGAAGATGCGCTCGGTGTCCTTCTTGGAGAAGTTAGACACAGCAAAGATACGCGCGGCGTGATGCAGCACGCGCTTGGTGAACTGGAAATGCAGGTTGCGCTTCACGCTAGAGTGGCTGTTGGCCCGGTACATGTGGTCAAGCAGGTCGTGCACCGTGACCACATAAGGGCATGGGATCGCCTGTGGCTTCCAGAACAGGTGCGGAACGTGCAGCAGGTCGCAGCGGAAGCGCTTCAGGAGTTGATGCAGCTCAAGGTAGCTGTCCAATCGACAACTCGTTCGGCTGCGCCGGCAACATCTTGAAGTTCGCCGGCAAGCCTTCGGTCCCAGGGAACTTGCCCGGAATTCCGATGAGGAAGTATTCGTTCTCGTGGTCCAGGCGCGCCAGAGTGCGGATGGCGTTGCGCGTGTAAGTTCCCACGCCGAACTCGCCAATGCGCCGGATGTCAATCGCGATCCGCACAACACAAGTGTAAACCGCATCCAAAGCAGGAGAGCAAATGTTCCGCCGAGCTTGAGCAGGTGGCTCGTCGCTTATCTATGCCCTGACCGCCTCCGCGTGCCTCGCCCGGCGCGAAGCATACAGCGGGAACGCTTCCGCGAGTTGCAGCACCTCGCGGCGGATGCGCGTCAGCAGCGACCTTGTCCGTGCGGTTGTGCAGCGCCTCCGAAATCCACTTGCCGATTTGCCGCATCTCGGGTTCCTTCATGCCGCGGGTCGTCAGCGGCCGGAGTACCGATGCGGATGCCGCTCGGCTTCATCGGCGGATTGGTGTCAAACGGAATGGCATTCTTGTTCACCGTAATGCCGGCATCGTGCAGCGCGTTCTCGGCCTCGCTGCCCAGCATGCCCTTGGCGAAGACGTTCACCAGCATAAGGTGCGTGTCCGTTCCGCCGGAGATGACGTGGAAGCCTTCGTCGGCCAGCGTCTGCGCCAGCACCTTGGCATTGGCCACGATCTGACGCGCGTAATCCTTGAAGCTCGGGCTGCATGGCCTCGTGGAAGCAGACCGCCTTGGCCGCGATGATGTGCACCAGCGGTCCGCCCTGCATTCCCGGGAAACACAACTTTGTCGATCGCGCGCGGCGTACTCCGGTCTTCGAGAGAATGAGTCCGGCGCGCGGGCCGCGCAGCGTCTTGTGCGTGGTGGTGGTGACGATCGTGCGCGTGCGGCACCGGCGAAGGATGCGCACCGCCGGCGACCAGTCCGGCGAAGTGCGCCATGTCCACCAGGTAGAGCGCGCCGACCTTGTCGGCGATCTGGCGCATGCGAGCGAAGTCGATGATGCGCGGATAGGCGCTGCCGCCGCCGATGATGAGCTTGGGCCGCTCGCGCTCGGCAATGCGTCTCCAGCTCGTCGTAGTCGATGGTCTCGGTTTCCTTGGTTACGCCGTAGGGAACGATCTTGTAGGTCTTGCCGGAGAAATTCAGCGGATGGCCATGCGTGAGGTGTCCGCCGTGAGCGAGGTTCAAGCCAAGGATGGTATCGCCGGGCTGAATCACCGCGGCATAGGCCGCCATGTTGGCGGTCGAGCCCGAGTGCGGCTGCACATTGGCGTGTTCGGCGCCGAAGAGCTGCTTGGCGCGGTCGCGCGCCAGGTTCTCGACAACGTCGGTAAATTCGCATCCACCGTAGTAGCGCTCTGCCGGGATAACCTTCGGCGTACTTGTTGGTGAAGACCGAGCCGATCGCCTCCGAGCACGGCCTCGCTCACGAAGTTCTCCGAGGCGATCAGTTCCAGCCCTTCGTGCTGGCGGCGCTCTTCGTTCTCGATGGCCTGCGCGATCTCCGGATCGACTTCCGCCAACGGCCGTTCCATAGGATTTGCGTTCATGATTGCGTCCTTCCGTTATAGGCGTCCAGGTAGATTTTCACGGTCACATTGTAGCCTGTGGTGAAGGAGTGGGGCCAAGATGTTCACGATTCTCTTCGGTACTCTCTCCGCTTCCTTAGGAAACTTTTCATGCGCGCTGGCCTTGCTGGTGAACAGGCACCCCTCCCTGTCATTGTTCTTTGGAATCATGATGTTGCGCAAAATTCGACAGTAAAATATAGAGCAGTAAAGGCTTATCGCATAATCTTGATTGCAAAGCGGTTAACATGTCGGTCGTAACCTTGTCTCCACTCTAGGATCCCGCCCCTCCCCCCTCTTGTCATGATTCTTTTGAATCAATCATTTGCGCAGATTTCATCCGTAAAATATTGAGCCCGCAGTGACTTATCGCATAATCTTGAATACAAATGACTTAACTGTGCAACATGACTGAGCCGCCCTTGTGAAATCAATCGCTCAGATGGACTCCCGGCTGCAAGCTATTGATTCCCATAAGTTTACAGGTATAAATTTGAGAACAAGAGGGTTATTGGCGAGTCATTCGCCATGTCAGGCCTTTCCGGTCGCGCAGAGGACCAGTCCGAGATCCGGCCATCGGCAGTTGTCAAAGAGCTCGTAACCCGCGTCCTCCTTAGAGGCACAGAGTCGCCGCAGATGTCATCTCGCCGCCGAGCATGATGGAACCGCGGACAGACATAAAGACGCACCAGCGCCGCGCGCAGTCGGCGCACGGCAACCTTCCACGGTAGAAGCAGAACTGTTTGTTCGCAAGAAGTTTTCGGCGTCGTTCAGTTAAGAAGTGTAAATGCGTTCCGAAACGGGAATCGAGCAGACGATTCCAGGCGCTTCACCGTCTTGCGCAGGCTCTCGACTTCTCGATTGCCGCCTAACCGCAAGGCCGCAACTGAAAATTGAGTTATCTCTCTCTCTCTCTTGACAATGCATAACCGTTTGGTTATGGTTTTATCGGTGAAGCCGGCCAATACCAATCACGTGTTCCGAGCTCTCGCCGATCCGACGCGCAGGGCCATTTTCGAGGAGCTGACCCGGCAGGGCGAACAGACCGTCCACGCATTGACTCGCTATGCGGGCGTATCTCAGCCTGCTGTCTCCAAGCACCTGACGGTGCTGAAGCGGGCCAAGCTGGTACGGCATCGCCGCGAGGGACGCGAAACCCACTATCGCGCGCAGCCCCATGCGCTGGCGCCGATGGTGGACTGGCTCGACCTCTACGGCGCCTTCTGGCGTGAGCGATTTGACCGTCTTGAAACACTTTTGGAAAGGATGGATCCATGAGCAATCCTGCAGAGAGTCCCCGTACCCTTGTGATCGAGAGGGTATTCCCACACCCGCCAGAAAAGCTGTGGCGCGCGCTGACGGAGGGCCCGCTCATCGCGCAATGGATGATGAACAACGACTTCGAACCGGTGGTCGGGCGGAAGTTCCAATTCCGGGCCGCGCCCATGCCGAACTGGAATGGTGTTGTCGACTGCGAGGTGCTGATCGTCGAACCATTCCAACGCTTGTCCTATAGCTGGGGTGTTGGGGGAAGCGAAGCCGCCAGCGGGCTCCAATGGGTGGTGCTGTGGACGTTGACTCCAGCGGAGGGCGGCACCCACGTTCGCATGGAGCAGTCCGGCTTCCGTCCCGATCAGCAGGCAGCTTACGGGGGTGCAAAATACGGCTGGCAGAAATTCTTCGGCGGTCTGGAGCGGGTGCTCGGCGAGCAGACGCTTTCGCCGAAGGCGGTTACGTAGTACTTGTAGGTGCGCCCGATCCGCTTCGGGCTCTTCTTCCGAGGAGGTCCCATTGAACTGGAACAAATGGGTTCGGCAGACCCACCGCTGGCTGTCCATAGTCTTTACAATGGCCGTCATCATCAACGGCGTTACTGTGGTACGGGGGAAGTACAACAACAGGCTGGGCCTATCGGCGGTGGCCATACTTGCCTTGCTCCTGTTCACCGGTCTGTACTTGTTCGTGCTACCGTATGCCACCAAGTGGCGCAGCGGGCGACGCACCGACTGAGCGGGCGGCCCATTCCGCCCGTCTTTTAGCCGGGTTGGGTTTTGGTTCGCGGGCACCAAAGAGAGTTTGTCGTCCAGAGAAAAAGACCCACCCGGCCAAAAACAGGGCGGACGGGGCACCGGCAAGGAGGAACTATGTCATCCACCGACGGCAATGCAAAAGGACGAAGTGTAACCCTGCACATGGTTACCAGTCTGGATGGTTTCATCGCAAAGCCGGATAACAGTGTCGCTTGGCTGGAGGCTGGAAGCGCATACGAAGCCGGGGTTTCAATCTCGGAGGAAGAAGTTGCGACCTTCCTCAAAGGAATCGACTGTTATGTGATGGGTTCCCGCACCTATGAACACGCGCTTGAACTGGGCTGGCCCTATAGCGAGACTCCGGCCGTAGTGGTAACCGGCAGAGAATGGCCGCCGGCGAGGAAGAGCGTCGAGTTCTATTCGGGCGATCTCAAGACATTAGTGGACGTGAAACTCGCGCCGCGATATCGAAACATCTGGCTCGTGGGTGGGGCCATGTTGTGCCAGCGTTTTCTCGAACTCGGCCTGGTGGACGAAATCAAGTTGACGATAGCCCCTGTCCTATTGGGTGAAGGACTCCGGCTGTTCGGTGGTTCCCTGACGGAAGAGAGGTGGAATTTGAAGAACCTGGTCGCTTACAAGAACGGCTTTGTTGAGCTCTCGTACTCCGCCCCAACCGCATGAAACTCGGGCCCCGGCCTTGGCTTGCTTGAGCGCCGGGTGCCCGGGTCTCGCGGTTTTCGAGACCCGGGTAGGTGCGGATGCTGCTCCAGAACCATAGGTCGGGCGCCGGGTGCCCCACTTATTCCTGACGTTGGAATGAGTGGGAATGAATTGTCGTACGACCAGTCCTCAGCGAGGTCGCCTCCGATTGGCCCATGGTGTCCCACACATTCGAAACCCGCGAATGTGTGGGGCACCCGGCGGCGTTCGAGACCCGGGAGTTCGTCCCCGATAAACCATCCCCCTGTGCCCTTCGTCACAGCATGAACCAATTCCCGGTTTGTACTCTGGTGCCATGCCCTGGGGCTTAGAGCGCTGGCACGGTGGACACGACCTCCACTTCATCACATTTAGTTGCTACCGCCGGCAGGCCATCGGTCGATGATTTCGGTAGAATTTCCACATGGCTGAAGTTGACCCACCCAAAGAGGGGCAGCAGGAAGTAAAGTGGAAGCGGTTTGAAAAACTCGTTTACGAGATTCAAAAAAGCTTCGCTGGAACGACTGCAACCGTGACCCACAAAGACTACATCATGGGTCAGACTTCCGAAGTAGAACGAGAAATTGACATCAGCATCAAACAAAAAGTTTCCCAGTTCGACATCCTTGTCATCATTGACTGCAAGGATTATGCAAGCCCGGTTGATGTAACAACTGTCGGAGAATTCGCAAGCCTCTACGAAGACGTAAGAGCAAATAAAGGTGTGATGGTTTCAAGCAACGGCTTCACACCAGCAGCGATTACGTTTGCGCAGAATAAAGGGATCGACACGCTGTGCTTAATAGATTCTAAGGGCGTTGATTGGAAAACTTACATTACTATTCCGATCCTCATCGAAAGCACATCAATAGACAGTTATTCTTTCAGTATTTCAGGCGTGGGCCGGATGTTTTTACCATATGCACCGGAAGAACTGGCGATGCTACCGATGTATGCTGACGACGGCACACTTCTCGGCACTCCCTTGAAAATCATGCACCGGAAATGGAACAGGGAACAAATTCCGCACGAGTCGGGTCTTCATAAAGTTGAGTTGGGCAAGCAAGTCAACGTCGAATATAGGGGAGTGAAGTCAAAAATAGATATTGGCGCACAGATTATCGTCAAAACGGAATTCTATCTTGGGCCAATGCAAATCTACACTCAGGGCTTTCACGATGCACAAAACGGTTCTCTCATAACAAAAGAACTCCGAACCGGCTCGATTGATGCTGGAGCAATCGTCAGGGGCGGAGTGTCCGGATGGAGAAAGCTTAACGTCGCCGATGGTTCGACTGTACGTGCCATGATGCGATTATCAGTTGCATCGGGTTATGGGGACGAAGATGATTTTGAAGACGATACCACTGAGCCTGAGGTTCTGAACCCGGAACCGTGATTCATTTGGAGTTTCCGCCGGGTGTCTCACGCATTCGCGGTTTTCGAGTGTGTGGGAGATCGAGAATGACTACCAACGCGAACCTCACCCAGATCGAAAGGTTGGACAATCCCATCCCAGTCATTCCTGGCTTTTGACTGAGTGGGACGAGGCACTGAGGATTACGTCCTGTCAAGCTTCTCAACCTGCTCGATTCTTAAGGAGTCGCGTACAGCTTCTTCCTTGTCATCTCCAATCGCACGTCTCATGCTGGCAATGACCCAAAAAGGCTGCTTGTGATTTTCAAGGTCGATGTCGAAGGCACCAAGACGTTGACGAATTATGGCGATAGAGCCCGGATCTGTGAACGCGGTACAAGCAGCCTCAGTACCCAGCGAGCCCCTACCGGCGATGATTGCCGCCATGCATTGTTCGTGATACGGATTGGGGCCACGGATGATGATTCCGAAATCGCGTTGATAGCGATCCCCGTGCTCCTTGGCGCTCCAGCCTCGCGGACGTACGATCTCCTCATCGCACCAAATCGATACGAGAACATTCCGTAGGTTAGAACTGGCAGGGTCAGCTCGGAATTCAAGCTTTGGCACGAACCGAGTGCCGTACTCGTGAAGCAGTGCCCTCGTCCACCGATTTGCTTTGGGACTCGCGATGCAGTACAGATTCATGGGCTCGCGAAGTACGCAATCATCGCAGTCTTCGGGGTCGAGGTTGTCAGGAAGGGCTGTCGAATCCGAACAAGAGTCCGAAACTTTGCATTATTCCTCTGATGCCAACATAATCCGAAGAGGTACGGCGAAGCCTCTTATAGCCGCCTTGACGCCCAGCCGCCCGTCTGAACGACAGCGGGCTTGCCGCAATAACAAACCAGGACTCACGAGTCGGAGTTCCTAAAGTGCTTGGTACTAACATTGCGCGGAGAGTTTCATTAGGGGATGTCGCTTGGGAGAGAGCCCGCTCCAGTTGTTCCTGCAGTGAGCGTAGCTCCTCAATCTTAAGCTGGTATTTGAGCAATTGAAGGTTGCGCACATTGAACGGTGCAGACTCAGGGTTATCCCGCGTGATGAGTATGAGCGGCTTCCCAAACGCTTCAGCCAACCCCACCTCATTCATTACGTTAGGATTGCTGCCTGAGATGTCTGCGACTACAACGCGGGAGTCTCGTATTTGTCGGTGCACTTGGACCGACACCGGCCCCCTTGTAACAAATCCACGATCAGTTCGGATAGTGCTCAACGAGCGCCGATCGGAAGCGGCTTTGATGGCCTCATAGACGGATTCTGAGTCGTCGTCATAGGCAATACTCACATAGACATAGCTCACGCGGGTTATCCTCTTTCCAAGAGATTAACCCATATGGGCTCCCGTGCCCAGAAACGATTTGGGCAGGTGGCCCGTGTCTGAGAGTGAAGTCTGCTCTTCTTTTTTGCGATTATCAGCCACCTACGGGTGCCCTGGGTCTCGTGGTTTTCGAGACCCGGATAGGTGCGACCAATGAGTGCCGGGTGCCCCAGAGCCTTCCCTGAGCTTGTCGAAGGGTTCGCGTCCCTCTGTTGGACGCTAACCTGGGCGGAGTCGGCTCCAACGCGAACCTTATCGCGATCGCCACCGCCTCGGATCGCGCTTCGCGTGGAAGCAGGCGATCACGACAATTCTGTTCTCCTGCACTTCAAAGAAAATTCCGTACGGAAACCGTCTGACCCCCGCTCGTCGCCGTCCGCGATGAACTACGGAAACTGCAATGGTCGCTGCGCGATGGGTTCCACCGCAGCCTCTACCGCAACGGCAAAACGCTCCCCAAGCTCCGGGCGAATGTCGTCGTACCAAGCCCGCGCCTGCCGCAGTTCCGCGGCGGCCTCGGACATCCAGACGACGGGCAGCTTCACGCTTTCTTAAACAGGTCCGATTTGACTTTTTCCCAAGGGATGACATCGGCGGGGTTCTGCTCGAGGCGTTCAATCCGGGAATCCAACTCGGCCCGTTGCGCGTCGGTCAGCGTGAGCGCGTCGGCCTCCAGGCTCTGCCACACTTCATCTAGCAATTCCGCCTTTTCGGCTGCCGTAAGGTTGGCGATCTGTTCTCGTAGCGCACTCATCGCCTATAACCCTAGCGCGGTTCCGTGGTCGGCGCAAGCTAGCAGGCGGGTCGCCACCATCTTTCCGAACTGCTATCGAACCAGAAGAGGCTTCCCGGGCCCCAAGGCATGCAAACAAGGTACAAAGAACGCTTGCTCCGCGCTGTGATGGAGAGCACACTATCCCAGTGAACCGGGAACGAAGTCCCGGGTCTCGAACCGCGCGAGACCCCCGGGACACCCGACACGGAGGGGACAAAGTTGTCGGAGCGATCAGGAACCCTCGCTGACGATCCATTCCGTGGCCGGCACCCAACCAGTCACGAACGGATGACGGGACTGCCTTGGGATGCGTCATACCACGACGGCCCTGCGCCATGGGACATTGGCCAGCCGCAGCCCGCGATGGTGCGTCTGGCATCCGAAGGTGGGTTCGCAGGAGCGGTGCTCGATGCGGGCTGCGGGACCGGCGAGCACGCTCTCCTCATCGCCTCGCTGGGATTGCCGGTGCTGGGCGTTGACGTGGCGGAGACGGCGCTGGCGATGGCCTGGGAGAAGGCCCACGACCATGGGATCGAGGTTGAGTTCGCTGCCGCTGACGCGCTCCAGTTGGAACGTTTGGGGCGCAGGTTTGAGACGGTGCTGGACTGCGGACTGTTCCACACCTTCGACGAGGACGACGAGCGAACACGATACGCGACGAGTCTGGCGTCGGCGAGCGAGCACGGCGGAACGCTGTATGTGTTGTGCTTCAGTGACGATGGTCCCGAAACTGGCCCGCACCCCATCAGTCAGGAAAAGCTGAGAGCGGCGTTCAACCCCAGCACTGGATGGAATGTCGCCGCCATCGAACCGGACCGGATTCAGACGAGATTCCACGGGAAGGGCGGCGCACCGGCCTGGTTGGCGACCATCAAACGGATATAGAGTGCGGAACTGGTCGGCCCCATGAGCGATCCGGTGCCGTCACTCATGACGCAATGGGAGGTGTACATGAAAAAAACTGTCCCGGTGGAATCTGCCTCTGGCTCTGCCTTCATCGACCAGAAGATCAAGGAACTTGGGGACTGGCGTGGGAAGATGCTCGCGAAAGTGCGCCAGATTATCCACGCCGCAGACCCGGAGATCGTCGAAGAGTTGAAGTGGGCCAGGGCGACATCGCCGGGGACTCCCGTCTTTTCCCACGGCGGCATCGTCTGCACGGGAGAGACGTATAAGAACGTCGTCAAGATGACATTTGCCAAGGGAGCTGCGTTGAAGGACCCTTCAGGTCTGTTCAACTCCAGCCTCGAGGGAAATGTCAGGCGCGCCATCGACATCCACGAAGGCGACAAGGTGGATGAGGCGGCCTTGAAGGACCTCATCCGCGCTGCCGTGGCGCTCAATCTTGAGGGCAAGAGCAAGGCGAAGCCCCGGCGAGCGTAGGTT
Source organism: uncultured Acidobacteriaceae bacterium (assembly GCA_963703645.1). Classification (GTDB taxonomy): domain Bacteria; phylum Acidobacteriota; class Terriglobia; order Terriglobales; family Acidobacteriaceae; genus Bog-257. The sequence continues at coordinate 227,112 of CAVPFD010000025.1, read as the reverse complement.
CCAGCCTTTCGCCGAAAGATGGCGAAAAGGATGAGGCACCTGCGGGCCGACTAGCTTCATCCCGGTCCCCAGGGACCCGGCGGGCCCGCTTTTGGCCCGCTGGGGTGGAGGTGCCCGCCTTATCTCCTTCCATAGGGAAAGAGCTTCGGCACCTGCCTCATTACAGCAACAGCACAAAGTTGAAAGCTCTCTTTTTCGCCGAGCTCAGGCAAGGTCGTAGCGATCAAGGTTCATTACCTTGTTCCACGCAGCGGCGAAGTCCTTCACAAACGCCTCCTTCGAGTCGTCACATGCATAGACTTCCGCAATCGCTCGGAGCTGGGAGTTCGAACCGAAGAGGAGATCGACGCGCGTGCCGGTCCACTTGAGTTCCCCCGTCTTGCGATCGCGCCCCTCATACACGCCTTCGGTAGAGGAGGGCTGCCACTTCGTGTTCATGTTGAGCAGGTTGACGAAGAAGTCATTCGTCAGCGTCCCGGGCCGGTTGGTGAAGACTCCGTGTTTGGCCTGCCCGAAGTTCGCATTCAAGGCGCGCATGCCGCCGATGAGAACCGTCATCTCGGGAGCAGTCAGTGTCAGCAACTGCGCCCGATCCACCAGCAGCTCCTCCGCCGACAGGGGCTGTCCGCTTCGGAGATAGTTGCGGAACCCGTCAGCGATCGGCTCCATTACGGCGAAAGAGTGCACGTCGGTCTGCTCCTGCGAAGCATCCGTGCGTCCCGGCGAGAAAGCGATCTTCACATCGTATCCGGCCCTTTGCGCAGCTTCCTTGACGGCTACGCAGCCGCCCAGAACGATCAGGTCAGCAAGAGAAACCTTCTTCCCCTTATTCCCGTTAGACTGCGAGCTGTTGAATTCCTTCTGGATCGCCTCCAGCTTCGGCAGGACCTTCGCCAGTTCGGCCGGCTGGTTGACTTCCCAATCCTTTTGCGGCGCAAGGCGAATGCGCGCCCCGTTCGCCCCACCGCGCTTGTCGGAGCCGCGGAACGACGCCGCCGATGCCCAGGCGGTAGTGACCAGTTGGGAGATCGACAGTCCGGATGCAAGGATCTTGGCCTTCAGAGCAGCAATGTCCTGCTCCCCGACCAATTTATGATCCACGGCGGGAACAGGGTCTTGCCAGATCTGGGGTTCCGTCGGAACCAGCGGGCCAAGGTACCGCGAGATCGGGCCCATGTCGCGGTGGGTCAGCTTGAACCACGCCTTGGCGAACGCGTCTGCGAACTGATCCGGATGCCCGTAGAAGCGCCGTGAAATCTTTTCGTAAGCCGGGTCGAACCGCAGGGAGAGGTCAGTGGTCAGCATGGATGGCGCGCGACGCTTGGATGGATCGTGCGCATCCGGCACTGTACCGGCGCCGGCGCCATTTTTCGGTGTCCACTGATGCGCACCGGCCGGGCTCTTGGTCAGTTCCCATTCGTAGCCGAAAAGGTTCGCAAAGAAGTTGTTGCTCCACTTTGTAGGCGTCGTGGTCCAAATGACTTCCAGGCCGCTGCCGATCGCGTCACCACCCATGCCCGTGCCAAATTTGCTCTTCCAGCCGAGGCCCTGCTCCTCGATGCCGGCGGCTTCCGGCTCGGGGCCCACCAGTGCCGCATCACCGGCGCCGTGGGTTTTGCCGAACGAGTGCCCGCCGGCGATGAGGGCAACGGTCTCCTCGTCATTCATCGCCATGCGGGCGAACGTCTCCCGGATGTCCCGTGCCGCGGCAAGGGGATCCGGGTTTCCATTGGGCCCTTCCGGGTTCACGTAAATCAGGCCCATCTGAACCGCCGCGAGGGGATTCGCGAGATCACGGTCGCCGCTGTAGCGCTCGTCCGCCAGCCACTTGCCCTCAGGGCCCCAGAAAATGTCCTCTTCGGGCTCCCAGACGTCCTCGCGCCCGCCGCCAAATCCGAAGGTCTTAAAGCCCATCGACTCGAGGGCAACGTTGCCGGCGAGAATCATGAGGTCGGCCCAGGAGATTTTCCGCCCATACTTCTGCTTGATCGGCCACAGCAGCCGGCGCGCCTTGTCGAGGTTCACGTTGTCCGGCCAGCTATTGAGCGGTGCGAAGCGCTGCTGGCCGGCTCCGGCCCCGCCGCGGCCGTCGCCGATGCGGTACGTGCCTGCGCTGTGCCACGCCATACGAATGAAAAGTGGCCCATAGTGGCCAAAGTCGGCCGGCCACCAATCCTGCGAGTCCGTCATCAGGGCATGCAGGTCCTTGATGACGGCATTCAGGTCGAGGCTCTTGAACTCTTCCGCGTAATTGAACTCCTTGTCCATCGGATCGGACAGGGCGGAGTGCTGGTGCAGGACCTTCAGGTTCAGCTGGTTCGGCCACCAGTCCGCATTCGTCGCGGCCCCAGCTGCGGTGGGTTTGAACGGGCATTTTGCTTCGGTTGACATGATTGCTCCTTTTCGTAAGAAAAACTGTGACGAACTACGAACCCATCCTGACTTTACAGAATGTCTTGCTTAGGTTTTTACACGGCAGCGGCGACAGAGGCCAAAGACCTCGATCAACGGCTGCGTCAGATCAAAGCCGTCCGGCAATTGCCGGGATAGCCGATTGAAGTCGATGAACTCTCCGTCGATGTCCTGCACCGATTTGCAGCGCGAGCAGACCAGGTGGTGATGAGGTTTGAGATTGCCGTCCACGCGCAACGTTGATGCATGAGGACTGACCTCTCGCAGCAACCCGCACTCAATGAAAAGCCGCAGATTGTTGTAGACCGTGGCGAGAGAAATGGATGGAATGCGACGTTGAACCGTGGCGTAAATGTTTTCCGGGGAATGGTGTCCGTGGGAAGCGATGACGGCCTCATAGACCACCTGACGCTGGTGCGTGACCGCCAAACCGTGCTTCGCGGCCAGCTCACGGAACTGTTCATGGGCGAGGCGCATGATTATTGAACAATAATTATTATAAAACGACCGGGAGCAGTGTCAACCGAAATTTTTTCTGTGACCTCGAAAACGGCACAGTTGGAAAATGGCTTCCGAGCTTGGCGTCGATTCTGGGCTGACTACGGGCAACCCGGAGGTTGAGACCGGCGGGAATGTTCCGGCAATCGCTTATCCTGCGAACGCTTTTGCCAGGAAGCGCGAGATGTGCCAGGCGTCCATGTACTTGTAGGGAGTCTCGCCGAGGGAGTAATGCCCGCAGGGCAGCGCCTTGATAGTGGTATCGAGGCCGCGGCGCAGGAATTCGCCCGCTGCCTGCATGGAGAATTCCGGCAGGAAGGTGAGGTCGTAGCGGCCGTAAATCATAAGCGACTTCTTCGGCCAGCGCCCGAACTTGTCGAAGTAAGCGATGGGACTGATGCACATCCACACGCGGCGCACTTCGTCCTGGGTGAGCACGGTTTCCAGGCTCTGCCGGATGTGCTGCGTGGATTGGCCCGTCCAGGCCACGTCGCCGAAGGTGGTGGAGGCGTGATTGAAGACGCACACACTGATGCGCGGATCGTGCGCACCCGCCAGAAACGCATAGCACGAACCCAGACTTGTGCCGACGATGCCCAGGCGCGTATAGCCGCGCTCTTGCAGCCAGTCGAGGCAGGAGCGGATGTCGATGATCGCCTGGTGTCCCGCGTGAATGGTACGCCCGATGTTGGAGGAAACTGCGTAGTCGGCACGCGTAAGTCCCGCGGGCCGGCGAATGTCGTGGTAGGGCATGCTCATGCGCAGGGCAGCGATGCCAAGCACGTTAAAGACGCGGCACAGCGCGTTCTGGCTGACGCCGTCAGCGTTCCATTGCGGCAGCAAAATCACAGCGCGACGCCCGCGCGCAGGGAACCAGCGCGCGTTCATGCAGTTATTTTCCGGGATATGGGGATTCCACCGCTGAGGTGAAGCGCAGGAACTTGCCCCACTCATCCTTCGGCTGCTTCTTGGGCGGCTCGCTGCCGGTGTGGAACAACTCGACCTTGCGGTGCTCGATGCGGAAATCCGTCGGCGGCTTGTACGCGTAAAACTGGTCGCTGTTGGCGACCAGGCGATCGTTGACCGCCGACCAGTACTCGAGCAGTGCCGCCTTATTGGACTGGTCTTGCGGCGGACGAAGGCCTTCCGCGGCGGGCCAATCCTTTGCCCACTCCATACCCCACTCGAAGGGACGCACCACGCGATTGTTGTCGCGCGAGGTCATGCGCGATTCCCAGTCGTGCATCCAGCGCCGATAGTGTTCTCGCATCTGCAGGAACTATACCGAAGCGAAGGGGGCGCGGTCGCGCGCAACCCAATGAACACGCGGCTCAGTGCGGTGAACGGCGCTCAGCGCCGGTTGAGCGGGGAAGCGCGCCTTCTCAGATCGGCGGTCCGGATCAGTAGCAGTTCTTCGACCTGACAACCGACTACTGCAACTGGCGTTTCGCATCGCCTGTGATTTCTTCGCCGATGCAGTGCCCGATGCCTCGATTTCGAGCTTTTCTAGAGGTCCTGCTGGGGTTTGCGTTTCCCCGGCTCGCCGATTGCCAGCAGGAAGATGGCACTCTTGCCTTTTGCGTGCGGCGAAAAAAAGTCAGTCACGTCATCATCGAAGAAGGTCAGCCCGGTCGCACCCAGGCGCTGGGCGTACGCAGCCAGGTACATCCTGCCGCCGATAGCGCCGGCCTCCAGCTGGACGGCCCGGTAGCCGCGGTTCCCGTATCGCTCCAGGATGCGATTCAAGTCCGCCAGAAAGAAGATGTCGACGCAGGCGTCCGCCGGAAGCTCTTGCTCCAGCCCAAGATGGTAGGCCTCGGCGCGGAATTCCCCTTCCTTCAAAAGGTCCAATGTGTTCCCCTCACGGCGGAAGAAGTAAGCGCCCGGCTTGAGCCCCTGTACCGAATGCACAATCAGGTAAAGATCGTTGAGCTGCGTGCCGGGAGGCGCAAGGAAGTCAGCCGGAAGACCTCGCGTGGCGCGGTCGAGAATGGTTGAGAGTTGTGCCAGCGTAATGGATGCCGTTCTATCGAACGTTCGGGCAGAGCCGCGGCGCAGGATCACCTGCTCGATCGTGTCCTTCGGTTGTTCTTCTTCCGACCTTGGCTGACGGACTGGCTCGTCTGTCGAAGCGGAAGACGGAAGAACCGATTTCTTATCGCGCCACTGACGCACTTCCCCTTCGGACTCAAGCGAAGACGCGTCGTGCATCTCAAGCATGGCGGGATATTCGACCTCGCGCTGCGAAAGGGGGATCGTTTCCAGGCCGAGCGCCGGAGCCTCCCTCCGTGCTGGCAGCGAACCCTCCGCTGTGCGCCCGATGGGTACGAGGCACAAGGAAACCTCACGCCGCGTGTCGAGTTCAAGCAGGCGGTTCACCTCGCCGTCCACGAAGCCGAGCACAATCTCGGCCGGCAGCCCCGAAGCCGCAGAAACGGCCAGCATATTCGCCAACAGAGTGCCGCCGTCCCAACCGAAATGGCGATAGGTGCGTGCCTGGTACTTCCAGGCGTTTCGCCAGTACGTTCCAGTGCAGACGATCGTCGCGGGCGCGCGCGCCACGGCGGGTTCCATCGCTGTCGCCTGAGCCAGATTCCCGCGAAAATCGCCTTTTCGCAGACGCCCCAGCGATACATCTGCCGGATTGAAGTGATATACGCCGGCATCCAAGCCCAAGAGATCGCCGGTTACGACGTACAGTTCGATCTCGTAGAGCGCTCCGGTGCAGGCGGCGGCGCGAAAGTAAATTTCTCCACCCGGATAGGCGCGTTGTTTGGTAATCCCCGCCGAGAAGTAAAGGATGCGCGCCAAATCCTGAAGGCGAGGGACCGAATCGGCCGGCGACGAGGGCACTGGCTCTGAGATTGCCGAGAGCGCCGCCACTCCTGTTTGCGGCACGTCCCGTGGCAACTGAAACAGCTCCATCGCCGTATAGATTTTGAAGGGTAGCGGCCGATTTACCCAGTCGAGAAAGTGGGGATTGTTACGAATACTCCAGTAGGAGTGCTTCGTGTCATTGTGATACTTCCAAGCCGCCTGGATGTCGGGGTTCGCCATCGGTCACTGCGTCAAGACTAGCACTTGGCACACGACCAGGGGTGCATGCAATGAAGCTTCTGCGCTCCTAATGCGGTGCTTTCCGGTGGCCCAGGCCAGCACTTTGATGGCGCCCCATCCACGCCGCTTTAGAGAAGGCAGGCGTTGGTGCGACCGCAATACCATATTCAATGCTGGTATCAGATACGGTACAATCAGGCCATGACGAAACCCGCGCGCAAGATCACTGTGGAAGTGCCGGCCGAGCTACTCGAAAGGGCACAACGCGCTGGGCGTACAGGCATCACCCAGACCGTCCGCACGGGATTGCAGCTGGTTGCGGCATCGCAAGCGTATGCCCGCCTGCGGCAACTCCGAGGCAAGGTTCGGTTCAGCCGCACCCTGGCCGAACTGAAAGCTGACCGATGATCGCTGCCGACACCAGCACCTGGATCGCTTTCCTGGAGGGCGGCAAAGGCGAGGATGTCGAGCTGCTTGACCACGCGCTGGCAGAGCGGCAGGTAGTAATGGTGCCGGTTGTGCTCACGGAATTGTTGAGCGACCCGAAGCTTCCGTCCGCCGTTGCGGAAACATTGTCCGAAGTACCTGCTATGGAGCTCGCACGCGGCTATTGGCAACGGGCCGGAGCACTGCGAGCACAAGCCCTGCCGCGGCGGCGCAAGGCGCGGCTCGGCGATGCGTTAATTGCCCAGAGTTGTATCGATGGAGGCGTTCCCCTCCTCACGCGGGACCGGGGCTTCCGGGCCTTCGCCGACGCCACTGGACTTAGTCTCCTGCTTGCACTTGGACGGGATTAACGTCCTGCTGATGAGTGCTGATGGCGATAGTAACTCAACCACCGGTAAGGGTGACGAAATGCGACTGTCCGGATTCCGAAACCGCCGCAGACCGCGTGGCATGAAGCCAATCTTGCAGTGACCCCCGGTTAGCGCAAAAGAAGGGCGAATCCGGGGAGACAGGCTTTGTTTTCGTGTTGCGGCGCTGGATTTATGTTTACGTGTAGGTTTCAACTTCCCAAAGCTGGCCAGAATTGCGCGCTCGCTATGACCCGCTCGATGATCTGTTGCCTTCTCTGCGGTGTGCTAGTCGCACCGGCTCTCGCTGTTCCTTCGAGCCCTGCAAATGGGAAGGCAGGCCAGATCGAGGCATTGCGTGTGCCGGAACTCGACGCCGGCTTTCACCTGCTTTATGAGTTGAAGCCCGCGGAAGCTCACGCAGAGTTTGAGGCCTGGCAGAAGTCCCATCCGGAAGACCCCCTTGGGAGCGCCTCGGAAGCGGCAGCTTATCTGTTTGAGGAGTGCTACCGGCAAGGCGTCTTGACCTCCGAGTTTTTCCTCGATAACAAGCGTTTTCTGGGCAAGGTCCCTCTCAAGCCGGACCCGGAACTGCGCGCGGCGTTTTTCGCCGCGGACAAGAAGGCGCAGGACCTGGCGCAGTCGCGATTGAAGGCGCACCCGGACGATGCCAACGCATTGTTCGCCATGACCCTAAGTTTGGGTATGCAGGCCGACTATGCCAGTCTGATCGATAAGCATCAGGTGGAAAGCCTGAAAGTGCTCCGAGCTGCTGATAGGTACGCCGAGAAATTGTTGGTGGTCGCACCAGGCGCCGCCGATGCCTATCTCACCTTGGGCGCAGCGAATTACATCATTGGGAGTCTGCCGGGATACAAGAAGCTCGTTCTCGGCTTCGCTGGAATCCACGGCGACAGGAAAGTCGGAATCCAACAGCTCGAGATCGCCGCCGAGCGCGGCTATTATCTCCGGCCGTTTGCAAAGATTCTGCTGGCCCTGGCGGCCCTGCGCGAGCAAAACACAGAAGTCGCCCGCACCCAACTTACGGAGCTCGTCGCGGAATTCCCCGGAAACCCGCTTTTTGCCAGTGAACTGGCCAAACTCAATGTTCCCCCGGCCGCGGCTATCCCGCCTAAGGCCGCCTGACGACAGGATAAAAGACTGCTTTCACGAAGTAATTGGAGCAATGCCTATAACTCGATGCCTTGGTGGAGATCGAGTCGGATTGGACGGGACGCAAATGTGAGCGTAGGGGAATGCACGTGCGCATGAAGATTGCGAAAACCCCACCCCAAACCAAAAGCAGGCTGGGTCGGCACCCGCGAAGCAGAAGGACTAGGCAATTTTTCCAGCGTGATCGAAATGGTCCAGCCCAGCCGGGGTGCCCCACTCAACCTTCTTTTGGTTGGGTGGGGCATTTAAGTACACAAACGAGAAGACCCGCCCTATCCAAAAGACGGCTAGAACGGGGCACCAGGCATGATGTTAGAATGGGCCACCTGCCGGCCTGGGTAGATACCCCCCAACCTTCCCCCCCAACCAAAAGCGGGATGGGTGGGACACCCGGCTCTCGTTGTCCAATATGTCAGTCACTATGCCACACTTACGCAGGCCCGGCTAGTTGGTATATGAAGGCTCGGATACTCTCGGTGAATTCGAGCGGTGAATCGTTATAGCGGTGATACTCCATCCCGTCCAGATCGCTCGGAATTTCGATGTTCCCTTTACAAAGTAAAAGGAGTTTATTGCGACCTAGACGACCCCATATCCACCCAATCTCAATCCAAATATTTTGGCGCGCTCGCAGCAGTTCCGGCACAGTTCCCACAATACGCCCCATGTCGTCCGGTGTAGCCACTGCGATAGCACCGTCAGCCTGCCCGGCGATACTTTCGAACTTCTCCGGCAGAGCACGACCCGACCCGGACTCTTGCTGCATGATCAGCAGATCCGTTAAGCGAAGTGTGGCTCGGAGCCACTCCGTCAGTTTGTAACGATCAAAACCATGACCATGGATCATCAGAAGTTTGGGTTTGCGAGTCGAAACACGTTTGACGTTCGCGTCCTTAACGATTTGCCAAAACTCGTTGTACGTGTCCTCTAACTTGTCTTTGCGATTCGCGAGTACACGGATGTCTTCGCCTCTTCGGAGCTTGCCGGCCATGAACGCCAAGTTGACCATAGCCCGTCGGATTTTGCCCTCGATGTATTCTGCTTTGGCTTCTTCGGTTGCCACTTTCCCAGCATGGATCGCTGCTTCCTCGTATTTGCGCCCGAGCCGCCGTCGCCACTCGCGCAGCGACGGCCGCTGGCTGGTGAAAAGTTTGGCAAATTCCAGTTTCAAGAGCTCTTCTTCGTCCTCAGTGAACAGGAGGATAACTGTCACCTGCGAGCCGAGTAGCCGTTTGAGGTGTACGGCACTCGGCATGTCTTCATATAGAAGGCAGTCAACGTCAGTCCGCAACACCCGTTGCACAGGGTCAAAATCGGTTGCGTAGAAACTTCCGTTCCACTCAATGAAATTAGCGACATTGGTTCTTGCAAGGCGAGCTGCGAAATCCTCAGAGTCCAGAAATTCATATTCGAGGCTGGACCCTCCGTGGTCACCCTCTTCCGTACGCGGTTGACGGGTTGTAATGCGCTGCAACTGCCTTAACGGCAGGTTCCGATCTCTGATCATTTTAAGAAGAGTGGTCTTGCCACTGCCAGGCGGTCCACACAACACAAATAGGTTTGCCATGTTTTCATGTCTCCGCAAGCTCTACTCTAGCGCAAGGTGTCCCGACCTAGTATGTGCGGTCGCGCACTCTATTGCAAGTACTGCGCTGCCAAAGGGGCGCACCCGTGCTCTTACGGAGCAGAATTTGTGCCGGGGACATCTTGCTCGTCACTGGGAAGCTTCTCCCATCCGGCGGGTCGCCCACCCGAAGAAGTGGCAATAATCAAACCTGGGGTGCCCCACTCAACCTTTTTTTGGTTTGGTGGGGCATTTCAGTACGCAAACGAGAAGCCCCGCCCTAGCCAAAAGACGGCTAGAACGGGGCACCCAGACATGATGTTAGGGTGGCCACCCGCCACATCCCCTTTTGTAGAACCCGGCGGACTAATGATACGGTCAATTTTCATTCGCTGAAGCGTCGTCCGAGTCATCTCCCCCGACTTGTTCGAGCTGGAGAGTTATCCTGGCTCTTTCGTGGAACCAGGACTTAGTGTCAAACTCGATATTGCAAATGTGCGCCTTGTAATGGTCGCTTACGAGCACGCCGACCGCATTGGCTATCGTTTTCTCTAACACTGAAATAGGGGCATCTTTAAGCCGGCTCTCTTTCCAGGCCGCAGCCCAGTCTCTGTTTTCATCGCTCATTTCGGAAGTCCTTGAAGATGTCGTTTGGTAACCAGGTTCCCCTGAATGTAAACGTTGGTGCTCGGCTAGTTCCTCTAGCGCCGCATCCCGGCACCTAATCAAATTTTCCCTTTGGCTTTCGTTATGCGGCAATCCATGACTAAACTCGGACTCACTGAAACACCGCAGCCGACCTGCCTCGTTTCGCAGCCTCTCGGTCAATTCTTCGCAAGTCCGGCAAACTTCGATCTCCACATGACTCGCTGGATCGTATTCGGTTTCATCGTGCATAGGCTCATGTACCAACTCTGATCACCCGTTAAACTCGCTCTCCGCCGCCAGGTTCTCAAACCGCGTGTAGCTCTTGATGAAGACCATGCGGAGGGTGTCGGTGGGACCGTTGCGCTGTTTGGCGACGATGAGTTCCGCTTTGCCCTCGAGGTCGAGATCGTCCTTCTTGTACACCTCTTCGCGGAAGATGAAGGCGACCACGTCGGCGTCCTGCTCGATGGAGCCTGACTCGCGCAAATCGGAAAGCTGCGGGCGATGATCGCCGCCGCGGCTCTCGGGAGCGCGGCTTAGCTGCGACAGCGCGACCACGGGGACCTTCAACTCCTTGGCCAGCGCCTTCAGCCCGCGCGAGATGGCCGAGACTTCCTGCGTGCGGTTCTCGAAGCGCTTGCCGCCGATCGGCACCGCCGACATGAGCTGCAGATAATCCACGATGAGCAGGTCGAGGCCTTCGGTCTGCTTCAGGCGGCGCGCCTTGGCCCGCATCTCGCTGACGGAGATGCCGGGCGAGTCGTCGATGAATAGCTTGGAATGCGAGAGTTCTTCGGTGGCGCGCGTCAGCTTGCGCATGTCATCTTTGGTGAGGAAGCCCTGCCTGCAGGTCCTTCGAGTCGACCTGGGCGTGCGAAGCCAGCATGCGCATGAGCAGCGCCTCGCGCGACATTTCCAGCGAGAAGACGCCGACCACTTTGCCGTCGAGCACGGCGGCGTTCTCGGCGATGTTCATGGCGAATGCGGTCTTGCCCATCGAGGGGCGCGCGGCGATGATGATGAGGTCCGAGGGCTGCAGGCCGCTGGTCAGCTTGTCGAGCAGGGTGTAGTGCGTGGCCAGGCCGGTGATCTCCTGGCCGCGTTTGTAGCAGCTCCTCCAGCGAGCCGAACGAACTCCGGATGATGGCCGGAATGTTCATGAAGGTCTGCCCGATGCGGTCTTCGGAGAGCGGAAGATGGCCTCTTCGGCGCGACCCAGCACCTCTTCGGCTTCGTCGCTGTGCTCGATGGCTTCGGCGATAGCGTTCTGGGCCGCGTTGATGAGCCCGCGCAGCAGCGCCTTGTTGCGCACGATGCGCACGTAGTGCTCGATGGAGGGCCGCTCGGGAACGCCGTCGATGAGCGAGGACAGATACGCGACGCCGCCGATGGCCTCGACCTCCTTGCGGCGGTCGAGTTCTTCGACCAGCGTGATCATGTCCACCGGCCGGCCGGTCTCCTGCAGGTCGCGCATGCGCGAGTAAATGCGGCGATGCGCGTCGAGCGAGAAGTCGTCGGGGGTGAGGTGCTCGGCGGCCTGGTCGTAGAGTGTGTTGTCGAGCAGGACGGCGCCAAGGATTGAGCGCTCCGCCTCCATGCTTACGGGCAGACCGCGTTCCAGACTGTAGTCGGTGGTTGCCATCGGTGTTAGGACAGAGTACAGGCTCGAATTGTGATTAGCATAATGTGAATTATTCGGAAAAGCGTGGCGAAATTTCGCAGGGAACCATTGCCGTCAGGGTGAGACAGATCAACAGAAGAAAACAAGCCTGGCAGTGTCACAAACAAGATGCGGTGCGGTTTGTATCAGGGCACGACTTCAGTCGTGCCGAAGACGGCGCAATAAGAAATCGGGCTGCAGTCCCGCAGTTGGCGGGACTGCAGCCAAAGTTTTTCTTGAAGCGGATTTGCGGCACGACTGAAGTCGTGCCCTGATACAAAGCCGTCGATCAGGGGAGTCCCTAATTGCGGCCCGAGACCAGCCACCTCGGGCCGCGCTATGAGGCACAAACTCAACACCATGCGGTGCCAGCGCGGCTTCCATGCTCACGGAGCACGGGCCAGGACCGCCGGGTGCGCTGCGCATTGCTGCGCCATGGTGGTGCGGACCTGGGAGGAGATCCCGAGTACCTGCGACCCGAGAGCGGTCCGTACATGAGCGCACGCCGAGTCCCTTTGCCTCAATCGGCTGTGACGATCCAGGATGCGGCATGTTTCCTGAGCGCCTGTCGAGTAGCGCTCAAGAAAAAGATCCGAGGCCGTTGCCTGGCGCCTCGGATCATCTCGCATCGCTGCAACGGTTCATCAGCAACCCCGGAAGCGGCACGCAAGAGTCTGTGCCTCGACTGCGTGACAGGATGCAGGAACGGGTCGCATTCGTACAAGTACGAAAGCGCCGGTTGCTGTGCATAACATGTGCAAGGCGCAAGATTGTTGTGCAAATCGAGAGGAAAAAGCGGTTGTTACTCAGCGGCGGATGAAACCGCCAGCTGCGTTCTCCACACCCGTTAACCAATTTGTTACTACCGCGAACTGCCGCTTCCGGTTATGCTCGCGGTTATGGCAGTGTCAGTAACCGTGCTGGCGAGCGGAAGCAAAGGCAACTGCACCGTCATCTCCAGTTCCGGCACGCGCCTGCTGGTGGACGTGGGCCTCTCCTGCAAAGAGATTCTGCGCCGCATGTTCCTGTGCGGAATTGACCCGCACGCCATCGATGCCATCCTCATCACGCACGAGCACACCGACCACATTGGCGGAGTGTGCGTGCTCGCCAAGCGGCTCAAGGTTCCGGTGTACATCACCGGCCCGACGTATGACGCTTACCGGAAGTTTGCGCGCGACAGCGCCGGCAACCGCATCACGATCACGCGCCGCGAAACATTCTGCGCCGGCGGCACCTTCCAGATCGGCGACATCACGGTGACGCCATTCACCATTCCGCATGACGCGGTCGATCCCGTCGGGTTCACGTTTTGCAGCGAGGGCATCAAGATCGGTGTTTGCACGGATCTCGGCTACATGCCGGCCAGCGTGCGCCATCACCTGCGCGGCTGCCACGTGCTGATGATCGAATCGAACCACGATCTGGAGATGTTGCGCGGGGGCCCATATCCGTGGAGCGTGAAGCAGCGTGTGATGAGCCGCGTCGGTCACCTGTCCAACGACGCGCTCGCGGATTTCCTGACCGACGACTATGATGGAGGAGCGGAGTTCCTCATCCTGGCGCATCTTTCGGAGCAGAACAATCATCCGGAGATCGCGCGGATGACGGCTGAGCGTGCCCTGAGTGAGCAGCGTAGCTGGCTACGTAATCATTTGCTGCTTGCGGCACAGCATGAACCGCTGCCAGCGGTCCGCTTGTAGTTCCACCCTGCGAGGTCTACGTCGCGGCCGGCTTGCCGCGAGTTTGGCTTGACCGATGAAACAATGCACCGATCGCGTTATCGGCAAGATTCTTGCGGGTTGGCGCTACGACATCTCCGGCATAGCTCCGGAAATGCGCGGTGACTATGAGGCGCACCTGGCTGAATGCGAGTTTCTGCCGTTCGCGCCAGCGGCTGCATCGCGGCATTGACATCGGCCTGATGGCGCTGGCCTCGGCTTCGATGGTCGTCTTCCTTCTTGCCTACGGCGTCATCCGCCACTTCAAGCCCGTCCATGCCTTCTGGTTTGAAGTCGGCGCGCTCGGCGGATTTCTGCTCTCCATGCTGCTATGGCTGCTGGTCGCGGTGGCAACGCCGGCCCCGCTGGTGATGAAGGATGCGGCGATGTTTGGCGCTCGCGTCGGTTTAGAGAAGTTGCCGGAGGAAATTCGCGATCGCATACCCGAGGACTTACGTCTGAAGATTTCCGGGCAGAGCTAGCTGTCAGCCGCCAGCTATCAGCCGTCAGCCGGGAACGTTGGGTGGAGCACGTTATTCAGTCGTGCATGCAAGCCAGGGAAAGGGTTTTGCGCTTTGGCGCCTGAGGTAAATGGTCTCCGATTACTACTGCGGCGAACCATTTTCTTAGACTGCTGGACGCGGCGCTGAAGAGGCTGTTACGAAGCTACGATTGCAATTTTGGAGTGGAATAAACCGCACGGCATTGCGACAAATTAGCCGCGAAGCAGCGGCTTTGCTGTGAGCCAGGGGCGCAAGCCCCTGGTCAAGTGGGAAATTGTGCCGAGCCGCGTAGCGGCGAGCGCGGTTTCGTAACAGCCTGTGAAGCGCCGCACTACCCAATTACTGAATATTGATCAATTCGATGTCGAACACCAACATGCCGTAGGGCGGCTGCTTCCCTTGATAGGCAAGGTTTTGTGGAATCCAGAAGCGCACTCTCTCACCTTCGACCATCAACTGCATGCCCTCCGTCCAGCCAGGAATCACGCGGTCGAGTGGAAACGTCGACGGCTTGCCGCGTGCCACAGAGCTGTCGAACATTTTCCCGTCGGTTGTCCAGCCGGTGTAGTGGACGGTGACCTGATCGACCGATTTTGGATGGCGCGTGCCAATGCCGGGCGTGAGCACCTGGTAGGCGAGGCCGCTGCGGGTCCGCTTAGCATCGGGCGGTGGAGCTTTCACATCGGCAGGCGCCCGGGTTGGAAGGTCGATCAACGTCACATCGAACACCAGTGTCCCCGCTGGTTTTCCCGCCGCGCCTTTGTAGGCCAACGATTCGGGAATCCACAGCCGGAGTGTTTCTCCCGTCACCATCAGGTGCAAACCTTCTCCGAGACCGGGAAGCAAGCGGTTCACCGCGATGGTTAGCGGCCTGCCCCGCGCGACCGAGCTGTCAAACATTTTGCCGTCGGCAGTCCATGCCGAGTAGTCCACCGTGACCACCTCGTCTTTGCCGGGATGATCCTTGCCTGTGCCAGGCGTGATGACCTTCGTTGCCAGGCCGGACGCGGTTTTGGTGGCGTCTGCGGGAGGAGCAGCAACGTCAGAGGGAGCTGGAATCGCGGCAGGCGGCGTCTGAGCGAATGCCACTGTCACGGCGAAGAGAATTACAGCAAGATAGATAAGACGCATCCGGACATTGTACCTGCCAGCGTTTTGGATTCCTGTATCGGGCAAGACTTCCTAGCGGTGCCGAAAAGTGCATCTGCAAAAGACGAGGGCGTCAGCTTCGGCAAAACATGTTTCATCAGGGGGCTGAAGCCCGAATTCTGTGGCAGCCCGAATGGCACGGCTAAAAAGCCCTGCCCTGATACAAAACGGTTTTGCGAGACCAGTCGCTAATTGCCACCCGCTAATTGCTGCTCTTCCACCCCACTGGCTTGCCCTTGTTCTGCTCGTCCAGCCACTTCTGCAAAGGCGCGAAGTAGTCCAGCATGGCGCCCGCATCCATCTGTCTCTCGCCAGTCAGAGCATAGAGCGCGTCGGGCCACGGTTTGCTCTGGCCCATCTCCAGCATGGTGTTCAGCTTCGCGCCAGCGGCCTTGTTCCCGTAGAACGAGCAGCGATAGAGCGGCCCGCTGAACCCGGCCTCGCGACACATGGCGCGGAAGAACTGGAACTGCAGAATCCGCGCCAGGAAGTAGCGCGTGTATGGCACATTCGCCGGTACGTGATACTTCGCGCCGGGATCGAAGTCGGCCTCGCTGCGCGGCACCGGAGGTGCGACGCCCTGATACTTTTCTCGCATCTCCCACCACGCCTTGTTGTAGTCGGCGGGCTTGATTTCGCCGCTGAAAACCTTCCAGCGCCACTGGTCGATGAGCAACCCGAAGGGCAGGAAGGCGACCTTGTCGAGTCCCTCGCGCAGCAGAAAGCCGATGTCGTCGGTCTGCGGAATGGTTGCCAGCAGGCCGACCTTGTTCAGGTACTCCGGCGTGATGGCCAGCGCGATGGTGTCGCCGATGGCCTCGTGGAAGCCGTCATTGGCGCCGTTCTTGAAGAGGAATGGCTGGTTCTCGTAGGCGCGCTGGTAGAAGTTGTGTCCCAGCTCGTGATGAATGGTGACGAAATCCTCGCCGCGAACCTGGATGCACATCTTCAGGCGCACATCGTGCAAGTTATCGATGTCCCACGCGCTGGCGTGACAGACAACGTCGCGGTCGCGCGGCTTCACGAACAGCGAACGCTCCCAGAAGGATTGAGGCAGGGGCGCAAAGCCCAACGAAGTGAAGAAGCCTTCGCCGTACTTCACCATGGCGATGGGATCGACGTTCTTGGCCTTCAGCAGGTCGGTCACGTCATACGGCTGCTTCTGCTGCGGTGGAGCGACGAGCGGTGAAAATGTTGCCCCACTCCTGCGCCCAGGGATTGCCCAGCAAATCGGCGCGAATCATGCCGTTCGCGTCCACTGCGGTCGGACCATACTTCTCAACCAGCTTGGTGCGCACGTAGGCGTGCAGCGAATCGTAGAGCGGCTTCACCTGCTGCCACAGGCGCTCGACCTCCTGCGAAAACTGCTCGGGCGTCATGTCGTAGCCTGCGCGCCACATGGCGCCCAGATCCTTGAAGCCCATCTCGCGAGCGCCTTTGTTGCCCAGCTCGACCCAGCGTGAGTAGCGATCACGCATCGGCGGAGCGATGGTGCGCCAGCCGACCCACAGATCCTTCATCTCATCCGGATCGGTGCTACCGGCCATGATGCGTTCGATTGACGTGATGTCGAGACACTCGCCGGCGTGCTTGCCCGTCTTGGGGCAGTACTTGCCCTTGCCGTAGTCAGCTTCAAGCGACGTGCCGATGCGGGCCATTTCGGCCAGCTCTTTGGGATCGTTCGGCGCCGGCGCAGGCACTGCAGCGGAGAGCTTCAACAGCAGCATCTTGCGCGCCAGCACGTCGGGCAGCTTGAGATTGTCGTAGCGCGTGGCCTTCTTGGCCAGCTCAGTTGTCACCCCGATCAGTACTTCGTTGGCGTCGGCTGCCATCTGCTCGGTGTCGTCGGTAATAAAGTTGGCCTGCACCCACGCGGCGCGACTAGCCTTCACGGTGAGATCGTTCAACTGGATTTCGGCGTCGTGAATGAATTGTTCCGCCTCGGCAACCGTCGGCGGGTTGGATTGAGCTGTGGCTTGGAGATCGGCGGTAACGCCTTGAGCATTCATAAGAGCACCAGAAAGAATGAAGACTAGAAGGGATATCGGGAACAGCCGGACGGCTGTGCGCATGGCAAGCGACCTCCGGGACAACATTGTAACTGGCGAGAAGGCCGCGGTTCGCTTTTCGCTCTTCGCTTTTCGTCCTGAGCGACGAGGTCGTCCGCGACGGACGACCGAGGAGTCGAAGAGCCTGCCCCGAGCAAAGCCGAGGGGACCCCTATAATCACAATCATGCCGCCTACTCTCATCCCACAACTCGCATCGCCGCCGCGGGCAACAAGCCCAAGCTCATCGACGAATATATCGGCCGCGTCAACTCGCGCGACACCGCCGCCAGCGTGGCTCACATGCGCAGCCCGCAGGGCTGGACCGAGCCCGGTCAAACTCCGGAGTTCGAGGAATTCACAGTTGTGCTGAAGAGCATGCTGCGAGTGACGCATCGCGAGGGACAGCTAGACGTCCATGCCGGGCAGGCTGTCATCGCCCACGCCGGCGAGTGGGTGCAGTATTCAACGCCCAACCCCGAAGGCGCGGAATACATCGCCGTATGCGTGCCGGCATTTTCGATGGAGGCCGTCCATCGCGATGAGTAACCGGCATTTTCCCGTTGCTGCCTTCGGGTGGAGCAGCGCTGAAGCGGTGCTCCACCGGACGCTACATCCAATTCCAAATCGGCCCTAAAATTTCTTTGCGGTGATCCGCTCCGCCCCTACATACGGCCGCAGCACTTCTGGAATCACGACACTCCCGTCTGCTTGCTGATAGTTCTCGACAATCGCCACCCAGGTGCGTCCGATCGCCAGGCCGCTGCCGTTGAGAGTGTGAACCAGTTCCGTCTTCTTGCCGCCCTCAGGACGATAGCGAATGTTCGCGCGTCGCGCCTGAAAGTCGGTGAAGTTGGAACACGACGAGATTTCGCGGAACAATCCCTGTCCCGGCAGCCACACTTCGATGTCGTAGGTCTTGGCTGATGCGAAACCCATGTCGGCGGTGCAGAGCGCCACCACGCGATAGTGCAGGCCGAGTTTCTGCAAGACCCGCTCCGCATCGCGCGTGAGCTTCTCATGCTCTTCCCAAGACTGTTCGGGCTTGGTGAACTTCACCAGCTCGACTTTCTGAAACTGATGCTGGCGAATAATGCCGCGCACGTCCTTGCCATACGAGCCTGCTTCGCTGCGGAAGCACGGCGTGTAGGCAGTGAGCGAAATCGGCAGGCGGGCCCCGTCAAGCGTTTCGTCACGATAGAGATTGGTGACCGGCACCTCGGCGGTGGGGACGAGATACAAGTTCTTCTCGCCGTGCGGAACCTTGAACGAGATCGGCCTCGAACTTGGGCAACTGCCCGGTGCCGTACATCGAGTCGGCATTGACCATGAAGGGCGGCAGCACCTCGGTGTAGCCGTGCTCGCGCGTGTGCAGGTCGAGCATGAAGTTCATCAGCGCGCGCTCGAGCCTAGCGCCGAGGTCCCAATAGACTGCAAAGCGCGCTCCCGTGATCTTCGCGGCACGTTCCAAGTCAAGTACGCCGAGCTCTTCGCCCAGCTCCCAATGCGGCTTGGGGGTGAAATCGAACTGCGGCTGCGTGCCCCAGCAGTCGTACCTCGGCATTGTTGGCCTCAGACGTGCCGACCGGCACGCTGTCGTCCTGCAGGTTAGGGAGACCGGTCAGGATGTCGCGTAGCTTTGCGTCAAACTCTTCGGCACGCTTCTCGGCGGCAGTGATCTTCTCGCGCAGTTCTTTGGTCTGGTTGATGAGGGCGGAGGCATCCTGCTTATCTTTTTTCAGTCTCGCGATCTCGTCGGTCGCCTTGTTGCGCTGGGCCTTCATGGTCTCGGCTTCGGTGATGGCGGCGCGGCGCTGGGAATCGAGCTCCTGAAAGTTCTTGAGGATGGCAGGGTCCATGCCGCGCTGGCGCAGGTTTTCTTCGACAAGCGGGAGATGATCGCGAACGAAAGCTAGGTCGAGCATAAGAGATCAGGTTACTCGAAGACGCTGCGCCCGACAAAGCACAACCTTAGCCCCAGAGACACGAGACACAGAAAAATTCCTGACGGAAATCAGCGCACTGCTGGTTCTTACTTGGATTGTCGGTCGCGTGGAGAGACGTTCTTACCTTCTGCTTTTCTCTTTGCCTCTGTGGCGAACTAGCTCATCCCCTCTACCGACTCGAAGTCCTGCTGCTTGCTCGCGAGGTGCGCGTGCCACTCGGCTGCGGCTCTGACGAAAGCGCGAAACAGGGCGCGCGACGCCGCATCGTCTTCATAGGTGCGCTCGGGATGCCACTGCACGCCGAGCACGAAGTGGTCCGGTGACGTGCCTTCTACCGCCTCCTTACCCCGTCCTCCGGAGACCACGCCACCAGCCGCAATCCATCGCCCAGAGCCTTCGGCGCCTGATGATGGCTGGAGTTCACGGGCATGACAAGCTCGCCGTCCGAGGGCAGAGCGCCCGCGTCGCGCAGAATCGCCGCCAGTTTCGAGCCTGGTGCGACACGCACCTGGTGCGCCTGAGCGACCTTGCTTCCCGCCTCGTGTTTCACGCCTTCGGGCAGTTCCTGGTCGAGCGTGCCCGTGCGCCAGACGTTCAGCGATTGCAACCCGTAGCAAATGCCAAAGACGGGCTTGCGCATGTTGTAAGCATCCTGCAGCAGCAGCTCGTCGGCGTTGTCGCGAACTGGGTCGGCGGGCGCAGTCTTGGGATGCCGCTGCGCGCCGTACTTCTCGGGATCGACGTCGGCGGGGCTGCCGGGCAGCAGCACACCATCGCAGAGCTTGACCGTCTGTGCGATCTCGGCGTTTGTCCCCTTCACATCAATGATGACCGGCTCGCCTCCCGCCGCACGCACCGCGCGCTCATATTGCGGCAGCGCCCGTAGCACATAGTCTGTCCGCGTCGAGTTGGGAACCGGAATGGCGATGCGAGGTTTCATGGCAGTTCGACCAGGCTGGTAAGGTCGTGGCTCCCTTCCGGTATAGGGGTCCTTCGACTCGTCGTTTCGCTCCTCTCTCAGGATGACAACTGGTGTTGATTTGCGCGCGAGCTGTACATCTCGGCGATCGCCTCACGCACTTGCGCCGCCAGCTTGTCCATGTCGCGCAGGCGCATGCCAGTGGTCGCGATGGGCCGCCCAATGAGCATTTCAACCGGGCCGGGCAGCGCATGAAAGCTGTTCATCGGCAGCAGTTCGTATGTGCCAACGATCGCAATCGGTACCACCGGAACCTGTTCCGCGATGGCTGCGAAGAACGCGCCGCCCATGAATGGCTGAAGCTGGCCGTCCGGCGAGCGTCCGCCTTCGGGAAAGACCATCAGCGGCAGGCCCTTGCGCAGCGTTCGGCCGGCGCGCTTCAGGCTGCCGAGCGAGGCGTGCGCGTCGCCATACACGATGGGAATTTGCCCCGAGCGCTTCAGATGCCAACCCAGGAACGGATAGCGGAACAACTCCTTCTTCGCCATGATGCGGAACTGCCCGGGCATCTCGGCGTAGAGCACGGGGATGTCGAGCGCGGAAAGATGATTGGCGGCATAAACGGCGGGATGCGCCGGGTCGATGTGCTCCAGCCCCTCGACGTGCACAGGAACGAAGCCCGTCTTGAGGATCATGCGCGACCACAGGCGCGCGAACCCGTGCTGCACACGGCCGCGACGGTCGAAGAACGACGAGAGCAGCGACAGGATGCCCAGGACCGCGTGTAGAGATACACAAGCGGCACATAGAGGAAATAGGAACGCAGGCGCGTGAGCAGAGTGCCGCTTCGGTGCTCGCTCCTCGCCATCTCCCGGGCCTGGGTGTTCATTGCGTTCACGGTTGCATTCCCATCACGGTCATGGCTTCGCCGACCAGAAAGATGGAGCCGGTCACGACGATCACTCCGTCCGGCGTGCTCAGCTCGTGCGCGCGCGCCAGTGCTGCTGCGACGGTCTCCTCGGTCACAATGCATCTCCGGTTCGCGATGCCGGCCTGCAGCAATTCGCCGGTCGTCGCTGCGCGCGGATTGTCGACCTGAGTCACCACGACCTGCTCGCCCAGAGGAAAGAGAATCTCGGCCATCTCCTGAATCGCCTTGTCGCCGCATGGCGGCGAAGACGAGCGTGAGCTCGCGGCCGGGAAAGGTTTCGGAAAGCGCCGAACGCAGCGCCCACGCTCCGGCTGGATTGTGCGCTACATCGAGGACCATCTCGCGCTGATGCGTTGCGGGCGACGGCGGGAGCACCTGAAAGCGCCCTGGCCAGTGGGTCTCGCGGATGCCCTGCTCGATCTGCTTCGGCGTCGACTTTGAATCCGAACTGGCCAGTTCCTCCGCCGTGGCAATCGCCAGCGCGACGTTGCGCAACTGATGGCGCCCGGCGAGCGGCGAATCGACTTCAATTTCTTCGCCCATCACGGTGAGCGGATAACGATTGCGCCCGCGCGCCGAGAGTACGCGTCCGGCCAAGTATTCGCGGCTCCCGGCGACACCGGCGGAACGTACTGCGCGGCGCTGACTCCGCGGGCGTTGTGCTCGAGAATGGCGTGCCCGATCACGTCGTTGGCCTGCGGGATGCTGCGGCAGCGTAACGACGACGCCGTTCTCGCGAATGATGCCGGCCTTCTCGCCGCGATCTCGGCGATGGTGTCGCCCAGATACTTCTGATGATCGAGCGAGATGTCGGCGATCACTGAGATCAGCTGGCTCGACCACGTTGGTGGCGTCCAGCCGTCCGCCCATGCCGACTTCGAGCACTGCGATCTCGACGCCGACGCTGGCGAAATACTCGAACGCCATCACGGTCAGCATCTCGAAGAAGCTGGGATGCCATGGTAGTTTGCCGGCACTGCAGCAACTGTTGGGCAGTGCGCTCGACGCGCTCGTACATGGCGCCGAATTCGGCGTCGCTGATGGCCTCGCCGTTGACTCGAATGCGTTCATTGATGCGCACCAGATGCGGCGAGCTGTAGAGAGCGGTCTTGTATCCGGCAGCGCGAAGGATGGACGACAGCGTCGCCGCGGTCGAGCCTTTGCCGTTGGTTCCGGCGATCAGCACGCTGGCGAAGCGCCGCTCAGGATGGCCGAGCGCCTCCAGCATCGCGCGCACATAGGCCAGGTCGAACTTGTGCGACCGGCGTGGACGCCAGCTCATGTCCGAGCGCGTAAAGCTGCTCCACGGTGTGCTGGTAAGACATGCGGGTGAGTTCAGATTACAACATTCAGGAAGCAACGCGGCGGCATTAGGCCGAGGGATGCTGAGGTCAATGCGGAAACTCTTTTACATCCCCGGCAGCTTCATTCCCGCTATGCGGCGAGCGAAGCTGGGCTTGCCCATGCTCTTGAACATCTTGCGCATCTGGGCGTACTGGCGCAGCAGCTGGTTTATTTCCTGCACGGTGGTGCCGGAGCCGCGGGCGATGCGTTTGCGGCGGCTGCCGTTGATGACCTCGTGATGGTCGCGCTCGTAGGGCGTCATGGAGTTGATGATGGCTTCGACGCGATTGATCTGCCCCTCATCCACATGGTCCGCCGCCTTCTGCATGTTGGCGAAGGGGCCGATCTTGGGCATCATGCCAATGATGCTCTGCAGCGAGCCAAGCTTCTTCACCTGCCGCAGTTGATCGCGAAAATCTTCCAGCGAGAAGCCATCGGCGCTGAGCGCCTTGCGGGCGAACTCTTCCGACTTGCCTTTGTCAAGCTTGGCCTCGGCTTTCTCGATGAGCGAGAGGATGTCGCCCATGCCGAGAATTCGTCCCACGATGCGGTCGGGATGGAACGGCTCGAGCGCGTCGTACTTTTCGCCCACGCCGATGAACTTGATGGGCTGCCCGGTGACGTTACGAATGGACAGCGCTGCGCCGCCGCGTGCATCGCCGTCCATCTTTGTAAGCACCACGCCGGTGAGCGTCAGCTTCTTGTGGAATTCGTCGGCCGAGCGCACTGCGTCCTGGCCGGTCATGGAGTCAGCGACGAAGAGAATCTCCTGTGGGTTCAGGATCTTCTTCAGCGACTGCATCTCTTCCATCAACAGTTCGTCGATGTGCAGGCGGCCGGCAGTGTCAACGATGAGCACGTCGCAGGCGTTGTTGATGGCCTCGCGGCGAGCTTCCTTCACCAGCCGTTCGACAGTGGCGGTGTTGGACTCTTCTACCTTGCCTTCGTAGATGTGCGCCTTGATGGCGTTAGCGACGACCTTAAGCTGCTCGCGTGCCGCAGGACGATAGACGTCCACCGACACCAGCATCGGCCGGTGTCCGCCCTGCTTGAGCCAGTTGGCCAGCTTGCCCGAGGTGGTGGTTTTGCCCGAACCTTGCAGTCCGGCCATGAGCACCACGGTCGGCGGCTGGGAGGCGAATTTCAGCTTGGCAGTGTCTTTGCCCAGGACGGCGATCAACTCGTCGCGAACGATCTTGACCACCTGCTCGGCGGGCGAAAGCGCAGTCATCACTTCCTGGCCCAGCGCCTTCTCGCGAATGTGATCAACCAGCTCCTTGACGACCTTGAAGTTCACGTCGGCTTCGAGCAGCGCGATGCGGATTTCCTTCAGCGCTTCGCCGATGTTCTCTTCCGTCAGCGTGCCCTGTCCGCGCAGGTTCTTGAACGCACGCTGCAACTTTTCTGTGAGGTTCTCAAACATTATTCAGGAGTCCAAAGCCTTGGATGGGGCGGCGGACTGGTGATGTTTCCGCCGCGAAATATCAGGATATCACGCTGTGTGAGCCTCGCCCGGCGCCAGGCGGTACACCTCGGCTGCCGCCAGCACCGTGTTGGCGTGAATTGCGACCGTGTCCTCGACGCGGTTGGCGTAACCTCCGGCATAGGTAACCATGACCGGGATATCGTGGGCGCGTGCGGCACGAAACACCAGCTCGTCGCGGCGCTTCAGCCCTTCGATGGTGAGGTTTAACCCGCCCAGCTGGTCCTCGCAAAACGGATCGGCGCCCGCAACATAAGAGATAAGATCGGGCTCGAACTGCCGCAACCCCGAGCTCAATGCGTTGTCCAGCCAGGCAAGGTACTCCAGATCGCCGCAACCGTCGGGCAGGTTGACGTCAATAGAAGACGGCGGCTTGACGAAAGGGTAGTTGTTTTCCTGATGCAGCGAGATGGTGAACACGTCTTTGCTGGACCCTTCGGTCATGGTTGGTCCAGGCGGAACACCGAACGCGGCAGCCGACCACGAAGGCAGCTTGTTCGGTTTTTGGGCGGCATTGCCAAAGATGAACGCCGTGCCGTTGCCTTGATGCACATCGCAATCCACGGTCATCGCCCGTCCAATCAGCCCGCGCTTCTGCATTGCGCGGATCGCCACGGCGAAGTCGTTGATCATGCAGAATCCCTCACCGTGCTCGGGAAAAGCGTGGTGAAAACCGCCGCCGATATTGATGCAGACGCCGTCCTTGAGCGCCTGCTCCGCCGCCAGAATCGAGCCGCCGGTATGGAGCATAAACGCGTCCACCACTTGGGGCGAATAAGGGATCTCCATCTCCAGTTCTTCGCGCGCGCTCAGGCTGCCTTCCATCAGCTTGCTGACGTACAGCGGCGAATGCACCAGCAGCACATCGGCTTCACTCGCGGGCTGAGGAGAAATGAAATCGCTTTCGTCCGCTGCGTGCTGTTGCAGGAGCAACTCGCGAACCATGCGGTATTTGTCGGCACGAAAAACGTGCTCGCCGATGGGTAGAAAATATTTCTCGCTATAAACCAGTTTGAAGGGCAGCATGGGCCGGCACACGCAACTCCCGATTGTAGAACTGCGATGGAAGAAACCGCCAGCGTCGACGCGACCGCCACTCCAACTTTTGTGTTGCGATTGCCTAAAGTGACCACCACCAACGGCGGAGGCACTTTTTATATCGTTACTCAGCAGCGAAGAATGAGGCAGACTCGGCGTCCGGTATCGACGACTGGGACATCGGGTTCATGCTGACTTACAAGAACTTCGCCGCTCTCGATGGTCTGGGGAAGAAAGTCCTGGAACCACGGATGAAGCACTGTGGCGACAAGAGCAAAGAGCAGCAGGTCATCAACAAACGCGTCGAGAACGCCGTGGGCGTCTCCAGTATGCTGATCAGAGACATCACGATGAAGTAGCTTCTTCTCCTCGAATCGGAAGTGTCTGGCGGCGTCCTGGGTCCGGCGCCGCCACTTTCATTTAAGATGAGCCTCGATGGCGTCTGCCACTCACGTTGCTCTGCTTCGTCGCGCCGCCGGCTACAATGTGCTGGCAACTGCGGGACTCGTGCTGGTGACTGTGTTTGTGGCGTGCGCTCTGCTCGCACCGTGGATAGCGCCGCAGGACCCGGCGCGCATCGATTTGCCATCGCGCCTGATGGGGCCGTCAGCATCGCACTGGTTCGGCACCGATGAACTGGGGCGCGACATCCTCTCGCGCATCATCTACGGCGCACGCATCTCCATGCTGGTCGGCAGTTGTGTCGTCGCTGCCTCTCTTACGTTAGGAATGATCTTCGGCTCGGTTGCGGGCTACTACGGCGGTGTTACGGACCGCCTGCTGAATGTGGTCGTGATGAACGCGTTCATGTCGTTCCCGGGAATCCTGCTGGCCATCGCGTTCGTGGCCTTTCTCGGGCCGGGCATCTTTAATTTGATCTTCGCGCTATCGCTCGGCGGATGGGTCGGCTACGCGCGCCTGGTGCGTGCTCAGGTGCTCGCGGTGCGGGAGCGCGAGTTCGTCGAAGCGGCGCGCGCCCTCGGCGCCAGCGATGTGCGGATCGTAGTTCGGCACATCTGGCCCAACATTATTCAGCCGGTTATCGTGCAGGCTGCAATTGGAATGGCTGCCGCCATCCTGGCGGAAGCCACCATGAGTTTCCTTGGGCTGGGCGTGCCTCCTCCAGCGGCGAGTTGGGGCTCGATGCTGAACGACGGGCGCTCCCACCTGTTCGATTCGCCGCATCTGGTGCTGTTTCCCGCCGCCGCGATCATGCTGGCCGTGTTGTCGTTCAACTTTATCGGCGACGGGCTGCGTGACTACCTCGATCCCAGGTCACGGATCGAGGTAGGACTGTAGCCGCGCCAGCTGCTCAAGCACTCACGTTCACCGGTGTGGCCTGCGTGGCGGTGGCGCCACTCGCCGCGCTGCTTCCGAACTGCTGCCAAATCGACTCCATAGTCGCGAAGGCCTGTTGCGCCGCGGCAAGATTGCCCGCCTGCAACGCCTGACCCAATTGGCTCAGCGCCTGGCGAAAATGGATTCTGTGATGCGAGCCGGAAGCGGAATTAGCCTGCGCCGGCTGGTTCACCGCGTTCGGCCCGACGAAAGTCGGCGGACTGGCCGGCGAAGACCCGGCAGAAGTGACGGCACCCGTCTGCTGGTTGCTAGCCAGCGATTGCGACAGGGTTACGAAATCAGCCTGGGCCTGCGTCAGGTTGCCGGCCTGCAAATCCTGGCCCAATTGTTTGAATTCACTTTGGACATTCTGGAAGTTGCGTTGGACATTCGCAAGTTGGGCGAAGGCAGTGCTGGCGATTCCCGCTATAGACATGTTGACCTCCTAAGGGGCGCGCTTGCGGATGGATCGAGACTGCGCGCCTACGACACAGGCTGATACGGCAATTTGCGGGCCAAGTAAGATAAGAGTCCTCTAGTCTTTCTACCTTCTTGGTACGTCCTGCAAAAAATCAAAACGCCTTCGCGTTCGAAGGCGTTTTCCAAAGCCAACTTCACCACGGGAGACGGTTAGTGACCCTGGCGAACACCATTGTGCTTGTCGCGATAGATCTGCCGCGAGGTGTGGTTGAGCTGGCGGTTGACCTGTGTCCGTTCCGCCTGCGTCAGCTTGCCGCCGTTGGCTTGGCGGTCGGCGCGAACTTCCCTGGTGATCGCGGATTCCTTGGTCTCCAGATTGGCGGCTTCGCCCGCGGTCAATTGTCCGCTGTTGATACCTTGTCCGATACGATCTTGTTGGTTTTCCAGCCGCTGGTTAACGGTTGGAGGTTTGGGAATGGGAGGCGTAGGGCTCGTCTGTACTGCGTTTGGAGCGGTTTGCGCGGCGGCGGGCAACATGATTGCCGCCAGGGCAGCACTCAAGAATGTCATCTGCAGGGTTGTCTTCATTGTTGTGATCCTCAGTTATTGATTTGGGCTGCAGCCCTTCGAGCGCTCGTTGAAATGAACACGGAGGGTTGATTCCAGTTGTTAGGGAACCGCGAAATATAAATCTTGACAAGGCCCGCAACCAATCCGGGGCACCGGTGTTGGGCGATGGAAAAGGAAAGATTGCGGGAGGAGAGTTGTCCAGATCTACTGCTTGTCTTCCAGCAGCCTCTCAACGATGTGGTCAATCGTGTCGAGCGCCTTCTTGGCGGGCAGGTTGGTGTTGTTGGTCATGACAGCGAAGGCGATGCGCCGGCCACTTTGCGTAGTCGCGTAGCCGGAGAGCGAATAGACATGGGAAAGCGAGCCCGTCTTGGCGCGGACTGCGTCCCGCGGCCGGTGTGTTGCGAAAACGGTCGGACAGCGAGCCATCCACTCCCGCGACCGGCAACGTGTCCTCGTAGAGCTGACCCCATGGCTGCTGGTGACAGTATCGCAGCAGGGCGACCACCGCTTCCGGTGTCACCAGGTCCTCGCGCGACAAACCCGAACCGTCATAGAAGACGAACTGGTCAGGCTTGATGCCGGCATTCACCAGAAAGCCGCGCAGCACCTCCAGCCCGCCCTCGATCGAGCCGGACGTCCCCTTCTCTTTGCCGAGCAGCCGCAACATCAGCTCGGCATGAAGGTTCTGGCTCACCTTGTTGATCACGCGCAGGTCCTGCGCTAACGGCTGCGACTGGTAGCTGGCCAGCACCAGCGGCGCGGGCACTGCGGGCCGCGTCGAGTCACCGCCGCCCGACGCGATGGAAGTGACGCTGAACGTCTGCGTCGAGGCCAGTTCGGTGTGATGGGTGCGCGCGTGCCCGTAAACGGTTACGCCACGTTCTTCCAGCAACTGCCGGAAGAGCCGCGCGGCGAAGTCGGCGGGGTCCTCGATAGCCAGCGCTTCGCCGAAGCCTGGGATCGTCCTGCGGGAATGTTGCCCCAGAAGGTGAGCTGGTTGGAGCCGGGTTCGCGGTTGATGGAGACGGTCCGCGGCCCGGTGCCTTGTGGCGTGGTCATCACCCGGTTGTCGATCTTGTAGTACTCAGGAAACGGCGTGATGCTGAGAAAGGCTCGCTCGCCGGGTCGGTCGGCGGGCTTGATATTCACGAAGATGACGTTGTCATTGATGGTGAGCGCGGAAACCGGAGCGCCCCATTCGCGCGCCAGGTCATCCTGCGACCAGCCTTCGCCGTAGCGTTCGAAGACGAAGTACGAATCGTCGGCCACCACGTCGCCGTCAATGTACTTCAAGCCATGCTGCACGAGCTGATCGGCAAGACTCTGCAACACCTGGATGGGAGGCGCCTTGCGCTCGGTGCGCAGGTTGTAGGGCAAGATGCGGCCGGAAAGATTGGGATCGCCGCGTCCCACCAGCACCAGGTCGGAATTCAGGCGCCCGTACTTGTCCAGCGAGCCCAAGGTTTCCACTGTGGTCTTGAAGCGATAGTCAGGCCCGATCAGTCCGAAGACGGCAGCGGTGGTGAAAAGCTTGGCGTTGGAGGCGGGGGTAAAGAGCTTGTCCTGGTTCAGCGCGATAGAGCGGTCTGCCGCTGTCGAGCGAGACGGCGTAGATGCCCCAGAACCCGCGAGCCACAGCGGGATCGCTGAGGACTATTCGCAGATCGTGATCGAGTTTTCTGGAGGCTGTCGGCATTGTCAGGTTGCTTGCGCGCGGCCGCAAAGGCCTGCGACAGCAGCGCCAGAAGCAACATGAGTAGCGGCGAGATTACGGACCCTGTACATAACAACAACTGCTCGGATTCTAGCATTGCAACGCAAGCCTTCGGTTTTCGCTGTTTCGCAACGTTCTTGCACGGCCCCGCGACCGTTACAATCGTCGCATGCGGCCTCGCTATCGCTGGCAGTTGCGCTCCCGGACGCTGGAACTGGGCGAGCGGACGCTCATCATGGGCGTGGTGAACGTGACGCCGGATTCGTTCTCCGATGGTGGCAAGTTTCTCGATCCGGCGCGAGCCGTCGAACACGCGCTGCAGTTGCTGGACGAAGGCGCCGACATCCTCGATATCGGCGGCGAGTCCACGCGGCCCCGGACGCACGTCGCCTCCGAGGAGGCAAGCACAGCCGTCAAGACCTGGCCGGTTGTCAGCGAAGAGGAAGAGCTACAGCGGGTAATACCGGTGATTCGAGGGTGTGCTGCGCGAACGTCCCGGCGCAGTGGTTTCGGTGGACACGTACAAAAGTCGGCGTTGCGCATTGCGGCCGGTGCCGCGGGCGCAGAGATTGTCAATGACGTAAGCGCTTTTCAGTGGGATCCGCAGATGGCTGGCGCCTGCGCCGAGTTGCAATGCGGCGTGGTTCTCATGCACACGCGCGGCCAACCGCACCAGTGGCGGAACCTTCCCGCCCGACGGAGATGTCACGTCCCTGGTCGAGCACGACCTGGCAAACCGCGTGCAAGTTGCCTTTGAGGGCGGGGTGCAGCGCGACCGTATTGTGCTCGATCCCGGCTTCGGCTTCGGCAAGAACTTCGAGGAGAACTATCCCCTGCTGGCACGCTTCGATCAGTTGCAACGCATGGGATTTCCGCTGCTGGCGGGCACTTCGCGCAAGTCATTCGTCGGACGCACGGTGGGCAAGCGTGCAGGTAAAGACGCGCCACCAGGCGAGCGTCTATACGGTTCGCTGGCGGCCATGGTGGCGAGCATTCTGCACGGAGCCCACATTGTGCGCGTCCACGACGTGAAGCCGGCGGTGGAAGCAGCCGCGGTTGCGGATGAAGTGCTGGCGACAGCGGGGACGGCGCGCTTTCTTTCATGACTTCGTTCGAGCAACTCTCTTCCGATCCACGTATTACCGTCCGCCGCGCTGGAGCGCCCGACTCCGGCGGCCGGTGCGTCGTGTACTGGATGCAGCGGGCCCAGCGCACGCTCGACAATCTGGCCCTGGATGTTGCGGTCGAGGCTGCCAACGCCCTCCAACAGCCGGTAGTCATCTTCTTTGCTCCGGTGCCGTTCTATCCGCACGCGAACCTGCGGCACTACACGTTTCTCGCACAAGGCATTCCCGGCATCGCTGAGCGTGGTCGAAAAAGAGGCATTGGTTTTGTGTTGCGGCGCTATCCCGAACATTCGTTGCCGAAATTTTGCGACGAGGTCAAGGCTTCGCTCGTTATTGGCGACGAGAATCCGATGCGCGAGCCGAATCAGTGGCGACGGCAGGCCGCGGAGAAGCTGCGCGTGCCTCTTTGGACGGTGGATGCCGACGTGCTCGTACCGTCGAGGCTGCTGGAAAAGGAGCAGTATGCAGCGCGGATTATCCGTCCAAGGTTACAACAGCGGCTGGAGCAGTTCCTTACGCCACCGCACAATCCCAAAGCGAAGGTTGAATGGGAAAAACCATGGGCCTTGCATGCGCTCCCCGACGACGGATCGTTCGACATTACAGAAGACTGGAAGGACCTCGACCGCTCGGTTCAGCCAGTTGACTCGTTTCGCGGTGGGACCGACGAAGCGCTGAAGTTGCTGCGCGAATTTGCCACCCACAAGCTGGCGCACTATCCCGAACAGCACGGCAGGCCGGAGGTGGACGGCACCAGCCGTCTATCGCCGTATCTGCACTTCGGTCAGATCGGGCCGCATACGGTCGCGCGGGAAGTGGAAAAATCGAAAGCACAGCGTGCGGCCAAGGATGACTTCCTCGACCAGTTCATCACCTGGCGCGAGCTATCCGTGAACTTCGTGCATTTCAATCCGCTGTACGATTCCATTGAGAGCGCGCCGGATTGGGCGCACCGCACGCTTGCCAGGCACGCGTCCGACAAGCGGCCTGTAACCTACTCGCGCCAGCAACTGGAACAAGCCGAGACTCACGACGAACTGTGGAACGCCGCCCAGCACCAGATGCTGCACGCCGGATGGATGCACAACTACATGCGCATGTACTGGGCAAAGAAGATCCTGGAGTGGAGCGCGTCCCCAGCACTCGCCTACCAGACGGCGGTGTATCTCAACGACAAGTATTTCCTCGACGGTCGCGATCCCAACGGCTATGCGGGGATTGCCTGGGCAATAGCCGGCAAGTTCGATCGGCCATGGTTCGAGCGCCCCATCTTCGGTACCATCCGTTACATGTCGGGCAGCGCCGCGCACAAGAAGTTTGATGCCGGCAAGTACATCGAGCAGATGGCAAAGTTGACGGGACTTAGCGAGCAAGCGGAGTTATTCGGACGGAAGTAAGTTACCGCGCGATGCTAGGGCGCTACCTTCAGGCTGTAGAGAAAGACGCCAGCCCACACCAGGAATCCCGCCAGACCAACGTAAACATACAGCCATCGTTCGAAGGAGGAACGAATCGTCGGCAGAGGTAGCGGTGTCCCCAACGAACGGTGGAACGAAGTGGCCAGCAAGCCGCCGAATCCGATAACAGCCATCGCGCCGCCAAAGGCGAGTCCGGCGATTACGAGCACAAAGGTCAGACTGAACACGTCACACCCCGTTTGCCCACAGGCTAGTCCCCTTACCGGGAGTTCTGCAAGCATAACCATGTGGCTAAATTACGGAATCGCCGCAATATTCGTAAAACAGCGCCTATTTTCTTACATACCCCCGCCGGCACCTGCTCATCTAATTGGACATCTCTTTCGCGCCGAATGCGCTCGCATCACGGAAAGTC
The DNA here is from genome assembly GCA_963703645.1 of uncultured Acidobacteriaceae bacterium. Classification (GTDB taxonomy): domain Bacteria; phylum Acidobacteriota; class Terriglobia; order Terriglobales; family Acidobacteriaceae; genus Bog-257. The sequence continues at coordinate 195,220 of CAVPFD010000025.1, read as the reverse complement.
CTAAGGCCTTTTATATGAGGATTAGATGAAGAGTGTTCATATTTCATTAGTTGCACTGTTTTTCATCCTTGGCTTCAATGGTGTTGTTCTGGCCGCCACCGGAGCGAATTCCGGCCCGGCTCCAGCGCCGCCATTCACAGACTATCGTTACGAAAAGCCGGGCACGATCCACAAGATCACGCCCAAAGACCTGCCCGCCCCGTTCGCCAGTCAGTCCGCATCGAACTGGGCCAAGGTTGTTGCGCGCCCGGCAAATGCGTGGCCGCAGGCGCCTGCGGGTTTCAAAGTTCAATTATTCGCCACCGGCCTGGACCAGCCGCGTGAGATCATCACCGCACCCAACGGCGACATCTTTCTCGCTGAGAGTCATCTGGGACAGATCAAGGTCTTTCGTGGCGTCACCGGTGACGGCAAACCCGCACAGACCTCAACCTTTGCGACCGGCCTCAACCGGCCTTACGGCATTGCTTTTTACCCACCGGGGCCTGATCCGCAGTACGTCTATGTGGGCAACACAGACAGCGTGGTTCGTTTTCCCTACCATAGCGGTGATCTGAAGGCTGCCGGGAAGTCTCAACACATCGCTGACCTGCCCGGCGGTGGCGGACACTGGACCCGCGACATCGTCTTCTCGCTGGACGGCAAACAGATGTTTGTCGGGGTCGGCTCTGACTCGAACGTTGATGATCCGGACACTCATCCCGAGGAGAAGAACCGGGCCGACATTCTGGTGATGAATCTGGACGGGTCGAACCTGCGGGTGTATGCCTACGGAATCCGCAACGCTGGCGGCGGGCTTGCCATCAGTCCGCAGACCGGAGAGCTGTGGTGCTCGGTGAACGAACGCGATGCTCTGGGTGACAATCTCGTTCCCGATTACATCACTCACGTGCAGGCAGGCGGTTTTTATGGCTGGCCGTACTACTACATCGGTGGTAATCAAGACCCGCGCTTAAAGGGCAAGCATCCCGAATTGAAGGACAAGACGATTGTGCCCGATGTTCTGCTGCAGCCGCACAATGCCTCGCTCGAGATGTTGTTCTACGAAGGCAAACAATTTCCAGCGGAATACCAGGGCGACATCTTTGCCTCGCAGCATGGCTCGTGGAATAAGAGCGTGCGCGTCGGATATGAGGTGATTCGGGTGCCGCTGCATCAGACGGGCCACGCAAGCGGCGAATACGAGGATTTCCTTACCGGCTTTGTGCTTCCCGACGGCGACGTTCTGGGGACGGCCGGTCGGCGTCACAGTGTCCCAGGACGGATCGCTGCTGGTAACGGACGATGGATCAAATTCCATCTGGCGCGTCAGCTACACCGGCAAGTAACACCATGCAAGAGAGAAACCGTATGAGCATCAACCGCAGAGAATTCCTGGCCGTCATGAGCGCCGCCGGTATCACCGCCGCAACCGGAAGCGTGGCGGGGGCGAACTCCCCAGCAATGCAGCGGCGGACTCTTGGTCATACCGGGGAGCAGGTCTCCATCCTCGGCGTGGGCGGCTACCATCTCGGCAGGCCCTCCGAGCAGGAGGCGATCAGCATTGTGCGGACCGCGCTCGACAACGGCATGAACTTCCTTGACAACTGCTGGGACTACAACGGTGGCGTAAGCGAAGAGCGCATGGGCAAGGCGTTGCGCGACGGCTATCGCCAGAAGGGCTTCCTCATGACGAAGATTGATGGCCGCGACGCCGCAACGGCGACTAAACAATTGAACGAGTCCCTAAACAGGTTGCAGACCGATCACCTCGACCTCCTGCAGTTTCACGAGGTCATCCGTATGAATGACCCGGAGCGCATTTTTGCTGCGGGCGGAGCAATGGAGGTTGCGGTTAAGGCCCGTACCGCCGGCAAGCTGCGCTACATCGGCTTCACCGGCCACAAGAGCCCGCAAATTCACAAGCACATGCTTGAGGTCGCCGATCAGCACAATTTCACGTTCGATACGGTGCAAATGCCCCTCAACGTTATGGACGCACATTACGAGAGCTTCGAGAAAGTTGTCCTTCCCATCTTGAAGGCAAAGAACATCGGCGTGCTCGGCATGAAACCGATGGGCGATTCGGTGATTCTGAGGAGCGGCAAGGTCACGCCTGTCGAGTGCCTGCGCTATACGCTATCTCTGCCAACCAGCGTCGTGATCACCGGCTGCGATTCCATGCCGATACTGCAGCAGGCGCTCGAAATGGGGCGAACCTTCGCGCCACTGAGCGAGGCCGAGAGGGCATCACTGCTAATCAAGACTTCAGACACCGCGAAGAACGGAGAGTACGAACTCTACAAGACAAGTCATCAGTTCGACGGGACGTATCAACACCCCGAGTGGCTGGGGTAAAGGCTGGCAGCTTTCAACGGGCGGGGGTTGGGGCCTCAGCTTCTCCCCCCTCGGGCCCGTAAAAGAAAACCCACGTCGCAAAGTCGTCACTAAAGTCGGCGAAGCGGTGTTGTTGGCCAGCCGCGACGAACAGAACATCTCCCGGGCCGAAGGCAACTTCCTTTCCTTCCCGTTGAAACCGGCCAGATCCCGTCGCAATGACGTAAAGCTCGTCGCGGGTGTGGGGATGCTGCCCATCATTGCCTCGCGGCGCGTACAGCTTCACGGTAAGCGTGCCGTGGCGAAACAATTCGATCGAGCGCTCCCCGTTCGGACCCGGCAACTGCTCCAGTCCGGTCAGGGCTTTCAGGTAGCCTTGTACGATCCTGCCTTCGATTTTCATGATGCCGATACCTCTCGGCTGAGTTCACCTTTTACTTTGGGTTTCCAGACGCCAAGAATGATGCCCATCAGAATGCAACCAATCAATGGGTAGGCGGCGGAAATCATCATGAAGGGAACTGCGCGCAACTCGAAGAACATTTCGGTGATCATCGCAAGCGCCACGGCCAAGCCCACCAGGATACCGACTCTGAATCCGCGTAAGAGGCCGTGCGATTGGGAGCCGCTCAGCAACCGGGCGATGACAAAGGCGATCACGATGCTGCAAACCAGGGAGACGATATATGGCCAATAGTCCGGATGAGCCGTATAGGCCTGCAGTTCCTCCGGCGATATTCGAGTGCCGGACTGCCAGGGTGTTTTCAAAACCGTGAACCACACTGCTCCAAAGATCCAGTCCGCAATCCCCGCCAGAAGGACGGCACTCCAATTCACTCGCATGGCCTCTTCCCCCGTACCATCGGCGTGACAATACCTTGTTCCAGCGAGTTAAGCAATCGCTATTACTGCGAGACACACATATCCAGTACCTGCTGCGGGCTATATCCCCGTTCGCGCAGCCTGCGCAGGCAGCGCGCGTCGTGGCGCTTTGCCAGCCTTACGCCGGCTTCATCCCGCACCAGGTCGCAATGGTAATAGGCGGGAATGGGCAGCTCCAGCGCGCGAATCAGCAGCAGTTGCCGCGCCGTTGATTTCAGCAGATCGGCGCCGCGAACTACCTCGGTGATTCGCATCGCCGCATCGTCGGCGACGACCGCGAGCTGATACGCAGGAACGTCGTCGCGCCGCCAGACCACGAAGTCCCCGAAGTCTTTGCCGGCAACGAACCGTTGAGGGCCGAGGTGCCGATCCTCGAATGTGATCCCCTCGCCTTCCGGAACCCGAAACCGCCAATTCACGCCCGCGGGCGTTTGGTGCTGTAACGCCGCGCCGATTTTTTCCCGGCAGCGTCCGGGATAGAGCGGCTCGTCGTCGCCTTCATTCGGAGCGGCTGCCGCTGTCGCCAGGTCTTTGCGGGAACAGGTACACGGGTAAATGAATCCGCCATCGCGCAGCTTACTCCACGCCGTTAGATAGAACTGGCGCCGCAGACTTTGCTCATAGGGCACGAACGGTCCGCCGACATCGGGTCCTTCCTGCCAGCGAATTCCCAGCCAGCGCAGGTCTTCGATCATTGCCTCCGCGAATATCGCCCTCGAGCGCTGTGGATCGAGATCCTCATTGCGAAAGACCAGCGTGCCGCCGTGAACGAGTGCGCGCCGATAGGCCGTCCAGAAGGTGGAGGCATGTCCGACGTGCAACAGCCCGGTCGGCGAAGGCGCCAGCCGTCCGCGATAGGGCAAGGATGGCTCGATCGGGGCGGCATGCATGAGCTGATTGTAGAGGCAAAGCGCCGGGCGTCAGTGCAGCGCACCCGTGAGTTCCGGTTCTGGCTCTAGCTCGACCGAAACCTCTACCGCTGGCGGCACTTTACGGACTCGCTTTGGCGTGTGCGGATGCAGATCGCGCGCGTTGCGCAGCAGGAAGAGCAGTGGGATCATGCCGAGGAAAATCAAACCCATGACCCAGAACGCTTCGACGAATGACAGCATGGCTGCCTGCTGTTGCACCATGCCATAGATAGCCCCTAGGGATTGCCTGGCGGCGTCCACCGAGTTGGAGCCTTGCATCTGAAACCAGCTTTGCATTCCCCGGAACGCCATTTGGGTGCGCACGTCAAATGGAGTGATGTGGCTGATGAGCTGGTTCTGGTGCACCTGACTGCGGCGCGCCAGGAAGGTCGTCATGGTGGCGATGCCGAAGCTGCCGCCGATGTTGCGCATCAGGTTGTAGATGCTGGTGGCGTTGCCCATCTTCTCTTTTGCGATGCCTGACATGCTGGTGGCCATCAGCGGAATGAACAGAAACGCCATGGCGCCGCCCTGGACGACCTGCGGCCAGAAGATGTCCCAATAGCCGGCATTCAGATTCAGCTGCGAGAGGCTGAACATGGTCCAGCCGCCGACGACGAGCCCCGTGACAGATTAGCTTGCGCGGATCGTACGCGATTGGTGAGCTGACCGATGATCGGCATCATGACCAGCGATCCCAGGCCGCGCGGTGACAGCGCCAGCCCAGCCTGTAGCGCGGGATAGCCCAACAGCGTCTGCAGGAAGATCGGCAGCAGCATCAGGCTGGCGTAGAGAACGAAGCCCAGCATCGTCATCAGGAACGTCCGGCGGCGAAGGTGCGGTCCTTCAGCACGCGCAGGTCCACGATGGGATGTTCGCGCCATCAGCTCGCGTATCACCAGGGCGACCAATCCGAAGACGCAGAGCGCCGTCCACACGCGAATCTGCGTGCTGCCGAACCAGTCCTTGCGCTGACCGGTGTCGAGCACCATCTGCAACATGCCGAAGCCGAGCGCGAGGAACCCGATGCCCCACAGATCAACGCCGCCAGTCTTGTTTTTGCCGATGTAATGCGGATCGCGTACGAAGGCGCTGATCATCAGCATCGAGATCACGCCGACCGGAAGGTTGAGATAGAAGATCCAGCGCCAGGTGTAGTTGTCAGTGATCCAGCCGCCGAGCGTCGGGCCCGAGTATGGGCGCGAGGATGATGCCCAGCCCGAATGCGGCCATCGCTGTGCCGTGCTTCTCGGGCGGAAAAGTCTCCAGCAGAACAGCCTGTGCCAGCGGCTGCAGACCGCCGCCAGTCAGGCCTTGTAGCACGCGGAAGAAGATGAGCCATTCCAGGCTGGTGGCCATGCCGCACAGCAGCGACGTCAGGGTGAAGCCGGCGACACAGGTCAACAGAATGCGACGACGCCCAAAGCGGTTGGCCAGCCAGCCCGACATCGGCAGGATGATGGCGTTCGACACCAGGTAAGAGGTGACGACCCACGTGCCCTCCTCCACCGTCGCGCCCATGTTCCCCGCAATATGCGGTATGGAGACATTGACCACCGTGGTGTCGAGGATCTCCATGAACGTCCCCAACATGACAGCGATGGTCACGATCCAGGGATTGACGGGCTGGGGTGAACTGTCGGGCATGAGTTGTTAAGAAATATTCTAGGCAGGGCTGCGCACTTGAGGCTGTGACGGCGAGCACAAAGACTTGCCCGTCGATGGCGACGTACTCTGCTCTTGTGACTCGCATCACAGGGCCATGTGAAGTGGAATGCTACGATAATTGTTTATGTCCGCTCCTGACTCCCTCTTTGTGCGCGCTTGCCGGCGGCTTCCGGTTGAGACCACTCCGGTCTGGTTCATGCGGCAGGCTGGGCGCTACATGCAGGAATACCGCGACGTCCGCAAGCATCATTCCCTGGTTGAAATCTGCAAGAAGCCCGAACTTGCGGCTGAAGTGACCATCACCGCCGCCGAGTTCCTCAAGGTTGACGCCGCCATCATCTTCGCCGACCTGCTGCTGCCGCTGGAGGTGATGGGTCTGCCCTTTCACTTCTCCGCTGGTGAAGGACCGGTGATCGAGAAGCCGGTTCGCACTCCCGAGGATGTCAAGGTGCTGCGCACGGACCGCGCTGCCGACCTGGGCTATGTCGCCGACGCCGTCGCTCTGGTGGTGAAACACTTCGGCGCCAAGCCTGCCGGTCATCGGCTTCTGCGGCGCGCCGTTCACGCTGGCCAGCTACATGGTCGAGGGCGGCGGGTCGCGGCACTATCTGGAAGTCAAGAAGCTGATGTACAACTCGCCCGAGGTCTGGGATGAACTGGTCGGCAAGCTGGTTGAGGTGCTCGTCGCGTACGCTGCCGAGCAGGTGCGTGCCGGCGCCGACGTGCTACAGATCTTCGACAGTTGGGTTGGCTGCCTAAGTGTGGAAGACTACCGCCGCTACGCGCTGGTGCCGACAACGCAGCTCATCCAGCGTCTGCAGAAGGAAACACGCGTCCCCATCATCTACTTCGGCACCGACAGCGCCACTTTGCTGCCTTCGATGTCGGAGACGGGAGCTGAGGTCATTGGGCTCGACTGGCGCATTCCGCTGGACGAAGGCTGGCGCACGGTCGGACATCAGCGCGCGGTGCAGGGCAATCTCGATCCGGTGCTCGCTCTTTGCTTCGTGGCGGGAACTGAAGCAGCGCGCCGAGCACATTCTTCGCCTGGCCGACGGGCGGCCCGGTCATATCTTCAACCTCGGTCACGGCATTCTTCCGCACACGCCGGTGGACAACGTGAAGAACCTGGCGCGATTTGTGCACGAGTTCAGTTCGACCGCTGCGACCCGCGAGGCCGCAATGAGCAAAGACGCTATCCTGCTGATCGCCCACGGCAGTCCCGAGCGGGTCGAAGACATTCCCGAATTTCTGCAGAACATATCGCGCGGGACGTCCCATGCCGGAGGCCGTAGTGCGCGACGTGCAGCATCGCTACTCGCTGATCGGCAGCTCGCCGCTGACCCGGATCACGCGGCAGCAGGCCGATGGCGTCTCGCGGGAACTGGGCATTCCGGCGTACGTCGGCATGCGCAACTGGCATCCCTTTATCGCCGACACGCTGCAGCAGATGACCTCCGATGGCGTCGAGCGCGCGGTTGCAATCTGCCTTGCGCCGCACAACTCGCGGACCAGTGTTGGGCTCTATAAGCAGGTACTGTTGGGCAACGATGTGCCCGTTCACCGTCGATTTTGTCGAGGAGTGGCACGACCACCCCTTGCTGATTGAAGCGTTTGCCGAGAAGCTGCGCACTGGCTGGTCGAGAGCTTGTGTGGAGCACGGCTCGAAGTTGCCGGTGCTGTTCACCGCGCACAGCGTTCCACAGCGCACCATCACCGAGGGTGATCCGTACGAGGTGCAGACGCGCGAAACGGCATCGTTGGTGGCGGCACAAGTTCCCGAGATCGGCGCCTGGCGCTTCGCGTTTCAAAGCCAGGGGATGTCGGGCGGAGAGTGGCTTGGGCCGACGGTGGAAGACACCATCACCGAGTTGCGATGACGAAGGTTGCACCGGGCTGTTTGTGCAACCCATCGGCTTCGTCTGCGACCACGTGGAAATTCTGTTCGACATCGATATCCTGTTTCGCGACTTCGCCAGTGAGCGCGGCATGAAGCTCTATCGCGCCGAATCCCTGAATGATTCTCCGCTGTTCGTTCGCGCCGTCGCCGATCTCGCGCGGGCGCGACTCGGCGCTTCGCTACCAGGTTGCAGAGCCACCGTCCAGACTGAGAAGATTTCATGACGCACACTCCTGCATGAAGCGAATTGCCATTGTCGGTGGCGGCATTTCCGGACTGAGCGCCGCGTTTTATCTGGAGAAGGCGCGCGCCGCCGGAGCGGAGCTGGAATACACGCTCTTTGAGAGCGGCCAGCGGCTCGGCGGCTCCATGTATTCCGATCGCGTGGAAGGCTGCCTGGTAGAGGCCGGCCCCGATTCCTTCCTCACCGAAAAGCCGTGGGCGCTGACGCTCTGCAAAGAGCTCGGCATCGCCGATCAACTCATCGGCTCCAACGATGCGCAGCGCAAGACCTACATCGTCGTGAATGGCCGGCTGGTCGTCATGCCCGACGGCCTGATGTTCATGGTGCCGACCAGGCTTGTTCCGACGGCGCTGTCGCCGCTGTTCTCCTGGAGCACCAAAGTGCGCATGGCGCGCGAGCTGCTGCATCCGCCGCGTCCCATGCACGACGACGAAACCGTTGCCGAACTGGTGGAACGTCATTTCGGCCAGGAAGTTGTCGACCGGCTTGCCGATCCGCTGCTGTCAGGCGTGTACGGCGGCGATGCGGCGAAGCTCAGCGCACGCGCCGTGCTGCCGCGCTTTGTCGAGATGGAAGAGAAGTACGGCAGCCTGAGCCGGGCGATGCTGGCGGCGCACAAGAAGATGGCGCGGGCTAGCCAGCAAGCATCCGCCGCGTCCGCTGTTCACATCGCTGAAGGATGGCATGCAGCAGTTGGTGGACGCCATCCTCGACCGCCTCGATCCCGAATCGCTCCGCCTGCGTAACCACGTCCGGCGCGTCTATCCTGAAGATGGTGGATGGCGCGTCTCCATCGAGATGAATGGCGACGAGCGCTTCGACGCCGTCATTCTTGCCACTCCGGCCAACGTTGCGGGAACGCTGCTCGACGGAGTGGATCGCGGTCTGGCTCGCAACCTCCTCGACATCACCTACAGCTCCTCGGTCACAGTCACGCTCGGCTACTACATGGACCAGCTCAAAGGATTGCCGCCGGGCTTTGGCTTCCTGGTGCCGCGCAGTGAAGGCACACGCATGCTGGCCTGCACCTTCGTGCACAACAAATTTCCGCATCGTGCGCCCCAGGGCAAAGGCATCCTGCGCTGCTTTCTGGGTGGCGCGCGCGACGAAGCCGTGCTCGCGCTCACCGACGACGAGATTCTCGAAACCGTTCACCGCGAACTCAGGGACATTGTCGAACTCGATGCCCGGCCGATGTTCGCGCGCGTCTACCGCTGGCGCGGGGCCATGGCGCAGTACGAGCCCGGCCATATCGCGCGCGTCGCACGCATCGAGAAGCGCGTATCAGAGCTTCCAGGACTTGCGCTCGCTGGCAACGCCTACCACGGGATCGGTGTCCCCGACTGCATTCGCTCTGGCATGGAGGCGGCGAATGCGGTCGTTTCTGTGCCTGTCGAATCGCTGTCAACTCAGCAACGCTGAGTTCACCATCCTTAGCGGAGATTTTTCCCGTTCCTGCATATCACGCACTCGTCTGCCGCAGATCACAGACGCAGCCCTGTTCCACGTCGTACAGTAAAGATAGTCACCTGCCATGCCGACAGGTCGGAGGTGACCCATGTCAATTGTTCTCATTGTTACTTACTGCCTGATAGCTGCAGTCTTGATCTTTGGATTGACGTTCCAGAGCGAGCTTCTGGAAGAAAAGCAACGTAAGCAGAAACGGCCTGCTTCGGTGGTCGCCGCCGGGAAACGTGGCGCACCGAAGCTGCACCGCCGTGCGTAGTTTAGGATGTTGCCTGGCACAGGCTGCTGCCTCATAGCTGTGCCGCAAGCATTGCGTCGCGGGAGATCTGCATGCCAGATGTGCGTCGAGGATTGATCATCGTGAACACCGGCCCAGGCAAAGGCAAAACCACAGCCGCTATGGGCACCGCCTTGCGCGCCGTCGGCAATGGGATGCGTGTGCTGATGTTGCAATTCCTGAAGGGATCCTGGCACTACGGCGAACTCGACGCGGTGAAGGCATTCGGCGACAACTTCGTCATGAAGCAGATGGGCCGCGGCTTCGTGAAAGTCGGCGGCGCTGAGACTGACCCCGAAGACATTCGCCTGGTCGAAGAAGCATGGGCCGAGGCCGAGAAAGAAATCCTCTCCGGCCAGTGGGACCTGGTCGTTCTCGACGAAATCAACTACGCCATCAGCTACAAGATGCTCGATCCGCAGAAGGTCATCGCGATCCTGAAGAAGAAACCCGAGATGGTTCACGTCATCCTCACCGGCCGCAATGCGCATCCCGACATCGTCGAGATCGCCGACACCGTGACCGAGATGCGGGAAGTGAAGCACGCCTACACCAAGGGCATCGAAGCGCAACGCGGCATCGAGTATTGAGTCGTCCCGCGCGACAACGCCTCTCCCGCTCGGCTACACTGAGTCATTACCCCTATGGCATGGTTTAAGCGGCAACCTGTCGAGCAACTGGACACCTCGGGCGAGAAGCGCGTCAAAACCGAGGGCCTGTGGGTGAAGTGCGACCAGTGCCGGCAGATTATCTGGAAAAAGGACCTCGACCAGAACCTCAACGTCTGCCCCAAGTGCGACCGGCACTTCCGCATTGATGCGCGCACCCGGCTTGCACAATCTGCTCGACGACGGACAGTACCAGACGGAAGACGGCAATATCGTTTCCACCGACCCGCTGAAGTTCACCGACCTCAAACCGTACGCCGAGCGCCTGAAGAGATCCCGGAGCGATACCGGCCTCAACGATGCCGTTATCAATGCGCGCGGCAAACTCGAAGGAAAGCCGGTCATTGTCAGCGCCATGGAATATTCGTTCATCGGTGGCTCGATGGGCGCGGTCGTGGGAGAGATGATTGCTCGCGCCGTCGAAAAGGCCACGAAGGAAAAGCTGCCACTGATCGTGGTTTCGGCTTCCGGCGGTGCGCGCATGATGGAGGGCGTCATCAGCCTCATGCAATTGGCGAAAATTTCCGCCACACTCGCCCGCATGGACGATGCCCGCGTACCCTATATCTCGGTGATGACCGACCCGACAACCGGCGGCACAACGGCGTCTTTCGCCATGCTGGGCGATTTGAACATCGCCGAACCGGGTGCGCTTATCGGATTCGCCGGTCCGCGCGTGATCGAGCAGACCATCCGCCAGAAGCTGCCCGAAGGCTTCCAGCGCAGCGAATTCCTGCTACAGCACGGAATGCTTGACGCGGTTGTGCATCGCCGGGACCTGAAGCAGTACATTTCGCGCGCTCTGGACTTCATGCAGGTACCCGCGTCGTCAACTTAAATCCAGCCTCGCCAGCCGTAGAATCAGGTTTATGAAAGCCGTTGTCGTCACTCGTCCTGGCGGTCCCGAAGTTCTGGAAGTCCGCGAGATGCCCGACCCGAAGCCGAAGCCGGGCGAGGTCATCGTTCGCGTCGAAGCGGTCGGCGTGAATTTCGCCGACACCATGTCCACGCGCGGGAGCTATCCCGGCACGCCCGCTCCGCCGTTCATCACTGGCCGCGAGTTCGCCGGCATCGTGGAAGCGACCGGAGAGCGCGTGATGGGCTACACGCAATACGGCGCGGCGGCTGAAAAAATTGCGATGAAGCCCAAGTGGCTGTGGCCGCAACCAGCGGGCTGGAGCTCGGTGCAGTCGGCAGCTTTTCCGGTGAACTTTCTGACCGCCTATCTCGCATACTGGAAAGCGGGCATGACCGCTGATGCGATGGAGCCGATTCAATGGCACGACTCGCACCAGCGCCGCGTCCTGATTCATGCCGTTGCAGGCGGCGTGGGCACCGCTGCCGTCCAGATCGGAAGGCTGCTGGCGATCGAAACCTACGGCACCTCGTCATCCGACGAAAAACTCGAGCGCGTAAAGAAGCTCGGGCTTGATCACGGAATCAACTACCGCGAGACTGACTACGAGCAGCGCACGCTGGAGTTGACCAACAGCGAAGGCGTGGACGCAGTCTTCGAGATGCTCGGCGGCGAACACACCGCCAAAAGCCTGCGCTGCTGCCGGCCGTTCGGCCGGGTCATCATCTACGGCACCGCGACCGGCCAGCGCCACCAGTTCGACACCGGCGCCATGATGGCCAAGAGCCTCAGCGCGCACGGGCTTTGGCTGAGCGTGCTGGCGCAGGACCACGAACTCACAACCCGCAGCCTGCAAGCCATGCAGCCCTGGATCGAGCAAGACAAGCTGCATCCCGAAATCGGGCACATCCTTGCCCATGGAGCAGGCTGGGGAGGCGCATCGCCTCATGCTGCAGCGCGCCAACTACGGCAAGATCGTGCTGAAGATTGGATAAGGCGATTTTGCATCTCTCGCCGCGGCTCGCGCGGCAGATTCCAATGCCGGCAGCAGTTGCTCCCTCCCCGGTTCAACATGAGGCTGCCAAGTTTCCGCCTTGAAAGCGTTTACGTGAGAGATTGCCTGGCTCCGAACGAAAAGTCATAGCCCGCAGGGTCACGCTTTCACCATGCTCGCACTCACTTCTCCCAGGCGAAAATCTGCTTCCAGTCGTTCTTCATGCTGATGACGGTCCAGCCCTTTGCCTTGGCCTCGTCGTACAAAGCCTGACTGAATGTGCCGACCTTGGTGTCGGGCAATCCCTGCGCCGGGCCATAGGCATACTCACGCGTGGCGTCGTCGTGCAGCACCAGCATCTCCAGAGAGGCGCCGCCGTTCGCCTGGGTATACTCCAACATCTGCCGGTCGGGCAAGAATCGAGCTGGGACTGCACTGGGCCCTGGAATCGCTTTGATTCTCGCGTTCCCATCTTGGGAAATAATCGTTAAGTTTTGTTGCAGTGTGACGTGCGTACTTGCGAGCGAGCTGCGGGGCGCCGTATCAGTGAACTGCGAGGACGGAGTTGTTGTGTCTTCGCTGGCCGCGCCCGCTGTGCGTGCCATCAAGGCTCTTTGAAAAACTGTTGTCAGTAGCCCGTGCCGTTGTCAGCAAGAGCTTCGACTTCGCTCGGAATAGGCTCGCCACTCACCTGCTGCGGCGGGCTCGGTCTGGCTGACGGGGCGAAGAGCGAGAGGCGAAGAGCGGCTCTCCTAAGTCCTGCGAATGGAACATTTTACCTCTAACTCTTTTGGATGTAATATTTTGCACGGGGGAATTCTTGCCGTCCCTTTGCTTTCAATACTTTGCGGAGAAGTGGGGGAGGGGCTCTGGCGAATGCTGGATTGTCTTCTTATATGTACAGTATGACACATATTTATATGCATAGTATGACACATTTCGACCGCAAAATAGCGAATTATTGCTTCTAAGTCCTTATTTAACAATCGAATACTTGTAAGTTATTTAGAATCTATTAATTGACGACGATTTTAGGCTAAGGCATTGATTCTACAGGACACGACGAAGGGGAAATGCTTGCGAATGTCAGGCTGGACGCAGCGGCTCTCCGCGCGCCAATCGGCGGCAGATGTCTCTTGCGTCGCTGTCGATGTGGTGCCAGTACTTCTGCAGTCCGCTGCACAGGTAGTTCAGTCCGGGTTCGCCATCGCGAGTGCGGATCAGGCGATTCTTGGGACATTCGCCGTTGCAGGCAAACAGGAAGCTGCACTCGCGGCACTGGCGCGGGAGCTCGTTGAACTTGTCGAATCCGAACTTACGCTGCTGATCGGAGAACGTCAGCCGCGAACTTGAAGTTTCCAGGATATTGCCGAGCTTGTATTCGGGATAGACATAGTGGTCGCAGGAGTAGAGACTGCCGTCGTGCTCCAACGCCACGCCTTTGCCGCAGAACTCGTGGTAAACGCACATTTGCGCTTCCTGGCCCATCCACTGTCCCACGGCGCTTTCGAAGTGGTTGACGAACACTTTGCCGATGTCGCGGCGGTACCAGTCATCCCAGACTTTGCAGAGAAAGTAGCCCCAATCATCGGGATCAACCGACCAGTCGGTGACTACGGAATCCGGCGTGCCTGGATGCGCGGCGGGAGAATCCTGCATGGGTAAAGTGGACGGATCCCACCTTTGCGGCGCGGTGTTCTGGAATACTTTGGGCTCGACGCAAGGAATAAACTGCATTTGCCGCGGGCGGATTTCATTCTTCAGGAAGCGGTACACGTCGAGCGGCCGTTTGCCATTCACCCGATTGATAACGCAGAGCACGTTGAATGGCACGCCATGCCGGTGCAGCATCTGGGCCGCGGCGAACACCTTGTCGAACGTAGGCTTGCCGTCCTTGGCGACGCGATACTGGTCGTGCAGTTCCTGGGGACCGTCAATGCTGAGGCCAACCAGGAAGCCATGCTTCTTGAGGAACAATCCCCACTCATCGTTCAGCAGCGTGCCGTTGGTCTGGAGATCGTTCTCCACTCGCTGGTGGGGCTTCTTGTACTTCTGCTCCAGTTCGACCACCTTGCGGAAGAACTCCAGCCCGAGCAGGGTTGGTTCGCCGCCTTGCCAGGAGAAGACTACCTCGTCGCGGTCTTGCCCCTCGATGTACTGCTTGATGTGGGTTTCGAGAATGTCGTCGGTAATGCGGAACTTGCTGGGGCTGCCGAGCAGCTCTTCCTTGTGCAGGTAATAGCAATAGGTGCAATCCAGATTGCAGATCGCGCCGACCGGCTTGATCATCGCGTGGTAGGCACGTGTCGCTCCGGGCTGCCTCGGAAATGGAGAAAGGGCGGAAATCTGAACCAGATCATTCACAATCTGCGGACGCTTTCCGATCTTCGTTGTGGCACTCGGTAACGCTCGCCGCGTTCGTGACAACTAACGCCGACGAGTCGCAAGCGGATGCCAAAAGTCTGGGAGGTCCCGACCAAGTTCTATGGTCGCAGGCTGGTTCTCAACCATCGGTGATCGAAGTCACAAGGCGGTGTGAGCTCATCCGAGTCGTATACAGGCGGAGATAATAAAGGCCCCCGCATCGCGGAGGCCTTTAGCCCGTTGAATCCCTGATTCAGTTACGACTGACCCGAGCCGTCATTACGCTTCAGCGTCGGGCGATCGTCATCGGTCTGAGTGCCGCTACTGCCGCTACTTCCACTGCTGCCACTGCTTCCGCTATCCGGCGGATTGTCAGCCGTGGCGCGCCGCAGTGTCGGACGGTCCTTGTTGTCCTTGTCGTTCTGCAGCTTGTGCCGGTTCTCGATGGACGCCAGGCGCGACTTCACCTGCTGGAACTCAGAGGTGTCAACCACGTATTCCGGCCGCGCCGGAAGTACCGTCTTCAGCTCCTTCTGCGCTGCCGCAACGCGATCATCGGTCATGGGGTGGGAAGCGAAGGCCTTGGCGATCGTGCCCGGCTTCTTCTTCTCCAGCGCCTCGACCTTCTCGAAGAACGAGATGAACGACTGCGGATCGTAGCCCGCCTTGTACATGTATTCCATGCCCAGGAAATCGGCCTGCGACTCGAAGTTGCGCGAGAACTTCATGAAGGCCAGCGGCACGCCGATGCCCAAAGCGGCCTGCTCGGCCTCGTACACGGCCCAGCCACCGGGCACGAAGATCAGCGCGATGCTTGCCAGATTGACGATGTTGCCGCGCGTCTGCTCGCGGGCCACATGGCAGGCGGCGACGTGCGCGATCTCATGCGCCATCACGCCGGCCAGCTCGGCTTCGTTGTCGGCCGCCAGGATCAAACCCGAGTTGACATAGAAAAAGCCGCCCGGCAGCGCGAACGCATTCAGTTCGTCGGTGTCAATCACCTTGATGGTGAAAGGCACCTTGGCGTCCGAGTTCCGCACCAGGTTCTGGCCAATGCGGTTCACATACTCGGTGACCATCGGATCGCTGACCATCTTGGCGCTCTTCTCGACATACTGGGAATACTGCCGCCCCATGGCAACCTGCTTGTCCAGCGAGTACCAGTTGCCCACGCCCTTGTCGCAACCGACATTGCGATTGCCGATGGCGTCAATGTTATTGATGGTGCTCGGAGTGGGCGCGTTCTTGTCCGGCTTGTCCGGCGCATATTGGCCCGGGTTCGTATCCTGGCCTTGAGCGGGATCTTGACTTGGGCTCGTGCTGCTCGAACTTGAACTCGTACTGCTGGAATTTGGATTTGAGCTGCTCGAACCTGTGTTTTGCGCCAGAGCGAACGAAACCAGCATGAGCGCGACGGCCGCACAAGAGAGGTAGCGAAATACCGAACGCATGGTGTACACCTTCCGGGGCCGAAGACCTGCAGCGACACGGCGCCAGTCGCCATTACCCTAAGCCCAGTTATAAACCCAAATCGGGCCTTATTGTTCTCCGCTGAACCCTTTATTGTCCTGCGTCTTATCGATAAAGTCCATCGGGAAATCGACGAGAGAACTCTCTAATCTGATTTCAACTGCTGATGGGCTGTGGTTCCAATAGGTTAGATGCTCGAGAATTATTTCCGCTTGCACGAATTTGGGCGTCTCAGCAGCAGCCGCCCGGCCGATGCGTGTTACACTTTTTCTACACCCGTATGGCCCAGATTCAGCGCAGAAAAACCTGTACCGCCACTGTAGGCGGAGTTCGCGTCGGCAGTGATGCACCAATTGTGGTGCAGTCTATGACCAATACCGACACTGCCGACATCGACGGCACCATCCGTCAGTGTGCCGCTCTGGCCCGTGCCGGTTCGGAGCTGGTGCGCGTCACTGTCAACAATGACGATGCCGCCAAAGCCGTGCCCTTCATCGTCGACGGTCTCAATCGCCTGGATGTTCCGGTGCCGATCATCGGCGACTTCCACTACAACGGTCACATCCTGCTGAAGAAGTATCCCGAATGCGCGCGAGCGCTGGCGAAGTACCGCATCAATCCTGGCAACGTCTCTATCGGCAAGAAAGATGACGACAACTTCCGCATCATGATTGAGGTTGCCATCGAGAACGACAAGCCGGTGCGCATCGGCGTCAACTGGGGCTCGCTCGACCAGGCGTTGCTGACACGTCTGATGGACGAAAACTCCAAGACTTGACGAGCCTAAAGACGCCCGCGACGTGACCATGGAAGCCATGGTGCAAAGCGCGCTGCGTTCGGCCGATCTGGCCGTCAAGTACGGCCTGCGCAGGGAGCAGATCATTCTCAGCGCCAAAGTCAGCGGCGTGCAGGATCTCATCGACGTTTATCGCGAACTGGCGCGCCGATGCGAGTACCCGCTGCATCTTGGGCTCACCGAAGCAGGCATGGGCGCAAAGGGCATCGTCGGCAGCACGGCGGCGCTGGCGGTGCTGATGCAGGAAGGCATCGGCGACACGATTCGCGTCTCGCTTACGCCCGCGCCCAACGGCGACCGCACGGAAGAGGTCACCGTTGCGCAACAGATTCTGCAGTCCATCGGCATTCGAAGCTTCACGCCGCAGGTCACGGCTTGCCCCGGCTGCGGCCGCACCACGAGTACGTTCTTCCAGGAGATGGCGGAACAGATTCAGGGCTATCTGCGCGATCAAATGCCTCTCTGGAAAACGCGCTACGCCGGTGTGGAAGAGATGAAGGTCGCGGTCATGGGCTGCGTCGTCAACGGCCCAGGCGAATCGAAGCACTCTAATATCGGAATCTCGCTGCCCGGCACGTTCGAGGAGCCAAAAGCGCCGGTGTACGTTGACGGCCGCCTGATGCTGACGCTCAAGGGCGATCACATCGTCGCCGAGTTCATCAAGATCCTCGACGACTACGTGGACTCGCACTACGCAGCGAAGGCGCAGTTGGTAGTCAGTGGTTGAGGGGCGGTCGGGGCACAATTTTGCTGGATTTGGCCCGAATCCGATTTTGTACTATCCACTAACCACTATCCGCCAGCCGCTGGTTTATAGTTTTCTGTGTCGCCGGTGAAATCCTTCCGTTCCCATCCCAATCGAACTCTGTTGATGATGGCGTGCATTTTGCTCGCGGTCATGCCCGCCTGCAAACGCCCAACAATGGTCCAGCACCAATACATGTACGTGTCTGCGCCTGAGACGAGCCTGCGCGACCGTGTCGCCACCATGTACAACAAGATCGGGACGGTACACAATGGCGACCGCTTGGAAGTGTTAGAGAAGCAGCGCCGCTTTCTGAAGGTGCGCACCGACGCTGGGCAGGAAGGCTGGATTGAGGAGCGCAGCCTGGTCTCGCAGGAGGTTTACGACGCCTTCCAGAAGCTCGAAAAGGATGGCGCCGGCACGCCGGTACAGGCCCATGGAACGACACGCGCACAGCTCAACATGCACGCCACGCCTTCGCGCGAGGGCGAGCACCTCTATCAGCTCAAGGATGGCGAGAAGGTTGACATCCTGAAGCGCGCCACGGCGGAGAAGAACCCGCCGAAGCCCGCGGCTGGAAGCCAGCCACCGGCAGGGAAGAGCGGCACATCACAGACGAAGCCGCAGACTCCGTCGACGGGAAGTCCGGCGAATCAATCCCCTACGGCCTCGGCAGCCAGGCCCGCCGGGCCAGCCGCCACCAAACCTTTACAGAGTCCGCCGCTTGCGGCGAAGGGCAAAGAAACCGCCCCTCCCAAACCGGTGATGGAGGATTGGTATCTGGTGCGCAGCCCCTCCGGGCATGTCGGCTGGGTGCTGTTGCGCATGGTCGATCTCGACATCCCGGTTGAGGTGGCGCAGTACGCCGAGGGCCAGCGCATCATGGGCTACTTTGTCCTGAACACCGTGCAGGACGGGGACAAACAGGTGGCGCAGTATCTCGTATTGCTGAACGAGCCCAAGGATGGGCTGCCCTGGGACTACAACCAGATCCGCATTTTCACCTGGGGACGAATCAAGCACCGTTACGAGACCGCTTATCGCGAACGCAACCTGGAAGGTTTCTTTCCGGTGAAGACAGGCCATGAGGTCTTCGGCAAGGAGGGCGACCTGCCGACATTCACCATCCGCAAAGAGACCGAAGACGGCAAGATGGTGGATATGACTTACAAACTGAATGGCCCGATTGTGCGCCGCGTGTTAACGCCGGAGGAAGAGGCCGCGGAAAAGGCCAGGCGTCAAACCAGGCAAACAGCCCATCACGCCCAGAAGCAGGCCCCAGCGCACGGGCACAAGAAGCATAAATGAGTTCGAGCAAGTCGTTTGCGTTAAGAGAACGACGGTGCCTTACTGGCTGTAGAACTCCGCAATCGCACTCACTACGTGTTGTTGCTCATCTTCCCGCAGCTCCGGGAACATAGGAAGCGCCACCACTTCTTTGGCCGTACGCTCAGATTCCGGCAGGTCACCAGCCCTGTATCCCAGATAGGCAAAGCATTCCTGCAAGTGCAGGGGAACGGGGTAGTAAACCTCGGTGCCAATGCCGCGCTGGGTCAGGAAGCTCCGCAATTCCTCGCGCCGCCACGCGCGCACGACGTACTGGTGATAGATGTGATAAGCCTCTGGTGGCGACCCCAGCAGCGCGATTGGCGCCTGCGGCGTAACAGAATGTGCGCCGGCCCGCACCAAGCCGGCCTTCCCCAACAATCCGTGATAGCGGCATGCTACTGTGCGGCGTTGCTGGTTCCAGCCGTCAATATGCTTGAGCTTGACGCGCAATACCGCTGCCTGCATCGCGTCGAGGCGACTGTTCCAGCCGATCTCTTCGTGGTAATAGCGCTGCCGGCTACCGTGATTGCGCAGATGTCGAAGGCGCCCTGCCAGATCGTCGTCATCAGTTGTGACGCAGCCGGCATCGCCGTAGGCGCTGAGGTTCTTGGTGGGATAAAAGCTGAACGCGGCGGCCTTGCCCAGCGCGCCAGCCTTCCTGTCGCGCCACCGCGCGCCGAAGGCCTGCGCTGCGTCTTCGATGATGTCAACCTTATGCTCGCGGGCGATGCGGTCGAACTCGTCCATGTTGGCGCACAGCCCATAAAGATGAACCGGCATAACGGCACGAACGCGGTGCGAACGCGCGCGCTTCACTGCGCTCTCGACGGCGCCGGGATCGAGGTTCAGAGTAGCGGGATCGATGTCGGCCAGCACCGGAGTCGCCCCGCAACGCACGATGGAGCTAACAGTCGCAAAGAAACTGAAGGGCGTGGTTACAACGCTGCTCTCCGGTCCAACCCCGGCAGCCAGCAGCGCCAGCCACAGGGCGTCGGTTCCGGAATTGCAGCCCACACTGGCGTGCACGCCCAGGTATTCCGCCGACTCGCGCTCGAAGGCATCCAGCTCCGGGCCGCCGATGAAATGCTGTGAGGTCAGCACGCGCTCGATGGCGGTCTTGACTTCGTCCGCGATGCCCTCGTACTGGCGCTTGAGGTCGAGCATGGGGACTGCCTGGTGTTGCACGGCGACTGGTTGGGGCGAGGGTGATGGCATAAAGAAAACCTGATTCTAACAGCGTGGAGACGCTGTTTCGTAAACCTCAATCTGTTCCGGCCACGTTACTGCTCCTGCGCGAACGTGATGTAAACTGATTTTCTAAACCACGATGTCGCAACCGAAGATTTCCGTCGGAATACTTGGCGCTACCGGCGTTGTCGGCCAGCGCTTCATCCAGATGCTCGAAGACCATCCCTGGTTCGAAGTGGCGTGGCTGGCCGCCTCCGAGCGCTCGGCCGGACAGGCCTACGGCGACGCTGTGCGCTGGCGCCTGAAGACGAGAATCCCCGAGCGGGTGCGGAAAATGCCGGTCTCGAACGCCTCGCCGGATGGCGCACCGCAAGTGATTTTTGCCGCGCTGGACGCCGGCATCGCGCGCGAACTGGAGCCGCAATTCGCCGCCGCCGGTTGCGCTGTCGTCAGCAACTCCAGCGCGTTTCGCATGCAGAAGGACGTCCCGCTGGTCATACCCGAGGTAAACGCCGGCCATCTCAAGTTGCTGGAGTGCCAGAGCTGGCGGCGCCAGTCGGGCGGCTACATCGTGACCAATCCCAACTGCTCGGCCATCGGACTGGTGGTTGCGCTTGCGCCGCTGCACCAGAAGTTTGGCGTCGAATCGATATTCGTAACCACGATGCAGGCGGTCAGCGGCGCGGGTTATCCCGGCGTCGCCTCGCTTGACATTCTGGGCAACGTCATTCCTTACATCGCCAAAGAAGAAGAAAAAATGGAGGAGGAGACGCGCAAGCTTCTCGGGCAATTGAACAGCGGCCACGTTGAGCCGGCTGCATTCAGCATGACCGCGCACTGCAATCGCGTGGCGGTGGAAGATGGGCACACCGAATCAGTTTCGGTGAAGCTGCGGCGAAAAGCCGAACCCCAAGAAATCATCGCTGCGTTCAATGATTTTCGCGCGACTCCGCAGGAGCTCCAGCTGCCGCTGGCGCCGGCGCAACCGGTCGTCTACGACGATGCGCCTGACCGTCCGCAACCTCGTTTCGATGTAGACCGCGGCAACGGCATGACGGTGAGCGTCGGACGGCTGCGTCCATGCGGCGTTCTGGACTACAAGTTCACCGTGCTCTCGCACAACACCATACGCGGAGCTGCGGGCGCCGCGCTGCTGAACGCCGAACTCCTCAAGGCGCAAGGCTATCTGTCGTGATAAGCGACGTCCCGCAGACTTTGGTGGTGCGGCCGTGATCGTCATGAAATTCGGCGGCACCTCGGTCGAGGATTCCGCCGCCATTGACCGCGTCGCCAGCATCGTCAGGGGTCGACTGCCGGAGCGCCCGTTCGTAGTGGTCAGCGCTATGGCGAAAGTGACCGACCAGTTGCTCGCCATGGCCGCCGCTGCTGGACGAGGCGAGCGCGAGCAGGCGCTCGATATCTGCCGCACGCTTCGAGAGCGCCATTACACCACCGCCGGTGAGCTACTGGGCACGGGACTGCATACCGAGCTGCACACCGAATTGGGCGCCGAATTCGACTCGCTCGAAGAACTCCTGCGCGGCATTGCCGCCGTGGGTGAACTCACGCCACGCACCTCCGACTATGTCGTCTCCTTCGGCGAGCGGCTGTCCAGCATGATCGCCACTCCCGCATTTCTCGTGCGCGATATTCCAGCAAAGTTAGTAGATGCGCGGCAGATCATCATCACCGATGCGCAGCACAGCCGCGCTGTCCCTCAGGTCGGTGAAATCAACGACCGTTTGCAGGATCGCGTGAAGCCGCTGATCGAGCAGGGTCGCGTGCCCATCATGGGCGGTTTTATCGGTGCGACCCGCGAAGGCGCTCACAACCACGATTGGTCGCGGCGGCTCCGACTTTTCCGCAGCCCTGGTCGGCGCCGGGCTTGAATGCCGAGCGCATCGAGATCTGGACCGACGTGGACGGCATGAAGACCACCGACCCGCGCATCTGCGCCGATGCGCGTCGCATCAAGGTCATCAGCTTCGAAGAGGCGGCCGAACTCGCCTACTTCGGCGCTAAGGTATTGCATCCTGCAACCGTGCTTCCGGCAGTCGAGAAGAACATTCCGGTGCTGGTGCTGAATTCGCGCAATCCGTCGAACGAGGGCACGCGCATCGTGTCGCGCACTCCGCGGTCGCGCTCGCTGTTCAAGGCCATCGCCGCCAAGAACCGCATCACCATCATCGAGATCGTCGCCGCGCGCATGCTCATGGCGCACGGCTTTCTCGCCAAGGTGTTCGACATCTTCGCGCGCCATCGTTGCGCCGTGGATGTAGTCTCCACCTCGGAGGTCAGCATCTCGCTGACCGTCGATTCCAACGAAGCCATCCCACAGATCGCGGCGGACCTGGAAGAACTCGCGTTTGTGAAATATTCCGGCCGACAGGCGATCGTCTGCCTGGTAGGCGAAAACATCCGCGAGAAGGCCGGGGTTGCGGCCCAGGTCTTCGACGCTATCCGCGACATCAACGTGCGCATGATTTCGCAGGGTGCGTCGGAGATTAACCTCACATTCGTGATTGACGAAGCCGATGTGCCTGAGGCCGTGAGACGGTTGCATGCCAAGTTTTTTGCCGAGGTTGATCCCGAGGTGTTCGATTGAACGATCGCAATCTGAATTTGCTTGTGTTGGGGTGCGGCAAGACGGGATCTGTGGTCGCGGAAGTCGCGCGCGGGCGCGGTCATCGCGTGCACAGCATCGACGAGGTGGATAACCCGGGCGCCGCTATGGCTCACGCCAGAGAAACTGCATGAGTTCGACGTAGTAATCGACTTCACCACGCCTGACGCGGTGCTGGCTAACATCGAAGCCTGCCTGCGCGCAAGGAAGGCGATGGTCGTGGGAACCACCGGCTGGTACGGCGAGATGGAGCGGCATTCGATCTGCGGTGGAAAGCGCGGGAACTGGATTTGTCTTGGGCGCGAACTTTTCTTACGGCGTGAATCTGTTCTTCCAGATCGTGCAGGCTGCCGCGCCGGCGCTGGCGCACGGGTACAGCGGGCACATCACCGAGCGCCATCACATCCAAAAGAAAGACGCTCCTTCCGGGACCGCGATCGCGGTACAGCGAGTCTTGGAGCGGGTTTCCAGCGTCCGCGTTGATATCACCTCCGAGCGTGAAGGCGACGTGACCGGAATTCACACACTGGAACTTGATGCGACGGGTGATCGCATCGTGCTCGCGCATGAGGCCAAGTCACGCCGGACGTTCGGCGAGGGCGCTGTGCTCGCGGCCGAATGGATCGTAGGCAAGACCGGATTCTACGATTTCAAAGATATTTTTCTACAGCTTTGAGCTTCTGTGCTGACTTCGCAATACAATTTCAGTCATGAAACTGCGTGGATGCGGTACCGCTCTCGTCACTCCGTTTCAAGCAGGATGGAAGCATCGATGAGCCTGCCTTGCGCGGCCTGGTGCGCTGGCAGATCGAATCGGGCATCGACTTCCTAGTCCCGTGCGGCACCACCGGCGAGACGCCGACGCTTTCGCACGACGAATGGCTGCGTGTCGTTGACCTGACCATCGAGACCGCCGAAGGCCGGGTCCCCATCATGGCCGGGCGCGACGTCGAACAACACCCGCGAGGCTGTGGCAAAGGCGAAGGAAATCTCGTCGCGTCCGGGCGTTGACTATGTGCTGACGGCCACTCCGTATTACAACAAGCCGACGCAGGAAGGCGTCTATCAGCACTTCCTTGCGATCGCGGAAGCATCGGCCAAGCCGCTGGTGCTGTACAACATCGCAGGACGCACTGGCACGAACATCGAAACTCCTACACTGCTGCGCCTGACCGAGGTCCCCAACATCCTCGGAGTGAAAGAAGCCAGTGGGAACATTTCGCAGATCGCAGAGGTGTGCGCCAGCGTGCCTGAGGATTTTCTTGTGTTCTCCGGCGACGATGCGGTGACGCTGGCGGTCATTGGACTTGGTGGCGCGGGCATCGTCTCCGTAGTGTCGAACGAAATTCCCGCCGAGATGACGCGGATGACGCAGGCTGCGCTGTCCAACAAGTGGGATACCGCGCGGCTTCTTTTCCGCAAATACCTGCCGCTCATGCAGGCAAACTTCATCGAGTCGAATCCGGGGCCGGCCAAGGCCGTGCTGGCAATGATGGGCCGCATCGAGGAGGTCTATCGTCTGCCGCTGGTGCCGGTGAAGAAAGAGACCCGCGCCAAACTGGAGAAAGTGGCCGCTGAAGTCGGACTGCTACAGTCGCAGCCCGCGGCGCGCTAAGATCTCGCCAAATAGTTGTGCTGGAGCGGGCAGCAGTCAGCAGTTATACTGCCCGCGATGCACGAACTCCAACGACAGATTGAGTCCCTCTACGCGATGGGCGCTGACGCGACGACGTCTCCGGGCGTCGGCGATGTTTTCTTGCAATTCCGCGACGCCCTCACCACAGGAGCGATTCGCGCTGCGGAAAAGCGCGACGGCCGCTGGCAGACCAACGCTTGGGTGAAGCAAGGCATTCTGCTGGGCTTTCGCATCGGCAGGCTGAGCGAAAGCGGCGACCCGCGCGGGCTCTCGTTCGTTGACAAAGATACATATCCAGCCCGTCACTTCTCCACGACTGAAAATGTGCGGGTGGTTCCTGGCGGCTCGGCGGTGCGCTGCGGGGCCTATGTCGCACCATCTGTGGTTTGCATGCCGCCGATGTACATCAACGTCGGAGCCTACGTCGACGAAGGCACAATGGTCGATTCGCACGCACTGGTCGGCTCGTGCGCGCAGGTGGGCAAGCGCGTTCACATCAGCGCCGCGGCGCAGGTCGGCGGCGTGCTGGAGCCAATCAATGCCTCGCCGGTCATCATCGAAGACGATGTTCTGATCGGCGGAAACTGCGGCGTGTATGAAGGCACGCAGGTCGGCGCCCGCGCGGTGCTGGGAGCCGGTGTCATCCTGACGCGCTCGACGCCGCTGTTCGACACCGTGAAGGGCGAGATCTATCGTGCTACCCCGACCGAGCCCCTTCGCGTCCCTGAAGGAGCAGTGGTTGTGCCGGGCTCGCGCGCGATCACCAAAGGCAAGGCCGCAGAGTGGGGCTTGTCGCTGTACACGCCGGTGATCGTGAAATACCGTGACGAGCGCACCAATCGCGGTGTTGAACTCGAAGATATCCTGCGCTGAACCACCGAACCATATGGGCCGATCCTCCACCCGCCGACCAGAGAATATTGCGTTACTGATCGCCGTCGCGTGTGCGGTCGCGGCTGTGCTGGGCTGGCGCTTCGCACGAGAATCCAGCCTGCTGTTCCCGGCATTGCGCTGGCTCGGCCTTGCAGCGCTAGTTGTCTATGGTTGTTTTCGCCGCACGCTCACGGCGTGGATCTTCATCGCCATGCTGCTGGGCGCAGAAATCGGACACGACCTGCCCAACGTCGCGACCAACCTGCGCGTGCTTGCGCTCATCTTCCTGCGGCTGATCAAGACTATCATCGCTCCGCTGCTGTTCTCGACGCTGGTGGTGGGCATTGCTGGCCACTCCAACCTGCGGCAGGTCGGCCGGCTCGGATTGCGTTCGATCATTTACTTCGAAATCGTCACTACGATGGCCCTTTTCCTCGGGCTTGCCGCCATTAACATCAGCAAGGCAGGCGTTGGCGTCCAGCTACCCACGGCACCGAGTGCTGAAACGATTCCAGTCAACAAGCCCAGTGCACAGGACACCATCCTGCACATCTTTCCGGAGAACATCGCGAAGTCGGTGGCCGATGGTGCGGTGCTGGAGGTCGTGGTCTTCAGTCTGATTTTCGCCGCGGCGCTGGCCATGATCAGCGAGCAGAGGCGCCGCCCGATGCTGGCCTTTTGCGAGAGTCTGGCGGAGACGATGTTCAAGTTCACCAACATCGTCATGTACATGGCGCCCATCGGCGTGGGCGCAGCGGTGGCCTACACTGTGGGACATACCGGCCTCGGCATCCTCGCCAGCCTGTTGAAGCTGCTGCTCACACTCTATGCCGCGCTCGCCGTTTTCGTGCTCGGCGTTCTGCTGCCGATTGCTCTGATGTTTGGCGTTCCGCTGCGCCGTTTCATCCAGGCCGCCATCGAGCCGGTGACCATCGCATTCGCCACTTCGAGTTCGGAAGCCGCGCTGCCGCGCGCTATGGAGGCGATGGAGGCAATCGGCGTTCCTCGACAGATTGTTGCCTTCGTGATTCCTACGGGGTACAGCTTCAATCTGGATGGCAGCTCACTATATCTGAGCGTGGCCGCTATCTTTGTGGCCCAGGTCTCCGGCATTCATCTTTCGCTGGGACAGCAATTGATGATCATGCTGACTCTGATGCTCACCAGCAAGGGCGTGGCCGGCGTTTCGCGCGCCGCGCTGGTCATCCTGCTGGCCACGGCCTCCTCAGTTGGACTTCCGACAGAGCCGGTATTTCTGCTGCTCGGCGTGGATCAGTTGCTCGACATGGCGCGCACTTCTGTTAATGTGCTCGGCAACTGTCTAGCCACTGTGGTGATGGCAAAGTGGGAGGGTCAGTTCGGCACAGAGATACCTTCGCCGGTAATCAAGGAAGCGGTGTTGCAATAGAGCTGGGCGGCGCAGCCATGCTTGTAATCCTGGCGTGGGCTTGCTGTTGCCGGACTTGCAGATGCTTCCGACGGAAGTGCCCAATGGCGCGCTCGCCCCATATCTTCACGAAGTAATAGTTCAGCCCCGCTCCTATCACTGAACTGATGACCGGTATCAGGCGGCCAGTCCACTTTTCCACGATCTCCGTGCTGGCGCGCGCAGCTATTCGCTGAATCACCCGGGGGACAAACTTCGAGACAAACTGTTTCTCCGCAAGTTCGCGGCCGATGTCCACTCCTGCGGCACTGGCGGCTGCGATCCATAGTTCTGCCTCTTCTTCCTCGGTGTTGTACGGGAAGCCGTAAATCAGGCTGAGCTTCTGCAGCATGCGCAGGGTGATGGCCGACAGGATTCCGAGATCGGGCAGCACGGTAAACATGCCACCCATGCCGAGTCCTGCGCCTTCGGCGGCGGCGATACGCATGCTGGTACGGATGGTCTGTGCCGCGATGTGGTCTAGTATTTCCGGATCCACCGAATACACGCCATCATAAGTCAACGCTGGAAGATCGTATGCCATCCGCAGGTGTTCTAGATACTTCTCAGGGTCGACCTTGATGGTCTTGTAAGCCTTCATGAAGGCAGCGCGGATTGCGTCTTCCAGGCGCAGCCTCACCCACCCCTTCTTTTCGATGTGTGCCATGCTTATTTACCAGTATAGGCGCGTGACGCCCGCCGGAGCTTGTTCTTCCCGCGCTCGCTTTCACCCGGAACTCGCTGCTCTCTCCTGTGCTAGCATCGAAACTTACAGATGCCCACCACAAAACTCCAGGTTGTACCTCTCGGCGGACTCGGCGAATTTGGCATGAATTGCATGGCGATTCGCTGGGGTGACGACATCATCGTCATCGACACCGGGCTGATGTTCCCCGAGGCCGAGTTGCTGGGCGTGGATATCGTTGTCCCCGACATTACCTACCTGACCGATAATCGCCAGCACGTGCGCGCCATCGTGCTCACACACGGACACGAGGACCACATCGGCGCCCTGCCGTGGATACTTTCGGAACTGAACGTTCCGGTTTACGGCACCGAGTTTACCCTGGCCTATGTGGAAGGCAAGCTGGAAGAACATGGTCTGCTCGACGCCGCGGTGCTCAACGAGATCACGCCGGGCGAGCGCTTCAAGGTTGGTCCATTCACCATCAATCCCATTCAGGTCACGCACAGCCTGGTGGATTGCGTTGCGCTGGCCATCCACACGCCCATCGGCATCCTGATTCACACCGGCGACTTCAAGGTCGATCCCACGCCCACCGACAACCGTCTCTTCGACCTGCATTCATTCGCAGAATACGGCAAGGAAGGTGTGCTGGCGCTGTTCCAGGACTCGACCAACGTCGAGAGAAAAGGTTACACGCCGAGCGAACGCGCTGTCCGCGCACGCTTCCAGGAAATCTTTGCCCGCGCCGAGAAGAGGGTCTTCATCTCGTGCTTTTCCTCGTCGGTCCATCGCATCAAGCTGGCCATCGAGGAGGCTGCCGAGAACGGTCGCAAGGTCTCCCTCGTTGGACGCTCCATGATGGAGTCCACTGAGATTGCCCAGGACCTGGGATACATTGACGTTCCCGAAGGCCTGCTCATCCATCCGGCGCAGATTCGTGATCTGCCTGCGGACAAAGTCTGCGTGATGATCAGCGGCACGCAGGGCGAACCGATGTCTGCGCTTTCGCGCGCTGCCGTGGACAACCACAAGCACGCGCGCATTCAACCCGGCGATACGGTCGTGCTCTCGTCGCGCATCATACCAGGGAACGAGAAAGCCATCTTTCGCGTGGTGGACCACCTTTTTCGCCGCGACGCGCATGTCATCTACGACGATGGCTCGTCGCCGCCGGTGCATGTCAGCGGACACGCCAGCCAGGAGGAGTTGAAGCTCATCATCAATCTGGTCAAGCCGAAGGTATTTCATCCCCATCCACGGGGAATACCGCCAATTAAAACTGCACGCCGAGATGGCGGCCGCCATGCACGGTTCCGTGGGCAAGGTGATGATGATCGAAAGCGGCGACATCCTCGAGTTCGATGAACTGGGCGCGCGCAAGGCCGGACGGATCGCCGTCGGCCGGGTCTGCATTGACTCCAACTCCATGGGCGACGTGGTCGAAGACCTGGTGATTCGCGACCGCCGTCATCTCAGCGAAGACGGCATCGTTCTGCCTATCATCGCAATTAACAAGTTGACCGGTAAGGTGGAGAGTTCACCCGAGATCGTGATGCGCGGCTTCGCTCCCAGCGGAGGCGACGACGGATTCATGGACCAGGCTCGCCAGACGGTAATGACTACGCTCGAATCTTCCAGCGACGAAGAGAAGGGCGACTACGGCATGATCAAGGAGAAAATCCGTCAGGACCTGAAGCGCTTCATCGTCAAGAATACTTCACGGCGGCCGCTGATCATGCCGGTGATTCTCGAAATCTAAGCAGCAATCTGTCGTACTCCGCAATGACCACTATTCCCTGGCAAGGCCGCGGTCCATCCCATAAAGCGCGCTTGCTCGCGGGGCTGCTTTTGTTGCTGCCCTTCCTTGTAGTCACTCTTTACCCAACGGTCCAGGATTACCTGCGCGCTGCCTCGCTGCTGCAGCGCATCTCCGACTCCCGCGCCACGGGGTGGATTGCCAACTACGATGTGCATCCCGTTGATGTGCGTGACACAAACTTCGAGTTCATGGGCAAACCGATTCCAGCCCGCCTCTACGTACCAAGAAGCGTCACCTCTGCGCCGGGGATTGTGGTGGTGCATGGCATGCACGACCTCGGCATCAACGAGCCGCGGCTGGTGAACTTCGCGCGCTCGCTGGCGGCCACCGGCTTCTTGGTGATGACGCCGCAGGTGCCGGGAATTGCGGACTATCGCGTGCAGGCGGAGTCGGCAGATCTCATCGGCACGGCGGCGCAAAGCTTCGCACAACAACTTCAGGTGCCGAAGGTGGGTGTGCTGGCCCTCAGCTTCTCGGGAGGACTGGCGCTGGTGGCAGCCAGCGATCCGCGATACTCGCAATCGATCGCGTGGATTGCCACGGTCGGCGCGCACTACGATCTGGCGCATGTTCTGCGCTTCTTCGCCACCGGCGAAGCCATTCGCCCCGACGGATCGGTCGAGCATCTTGCGCCGCACGAGTACGGGCCGCTCATCGTCGTGTACGACGAGCCGCAGGACTTCTTCTCTCCGCAGGACGCGCAGACCGCCCATGATGCCATCAGGCTGCTGCTCTCCGGCAATGACAAGGCTTCTGAGGAAGTTGGCAAAGACGATGACACCTGCCGGTCAGGAAATCATGCAGCGCATTTATCACAAGCAGCGCGAGCATCTTGCGCCGGCGCTGCTCGCCGAAATCGACAAGCAGAAGGAACAACTCGCGGCCGCGTCTCCTGCGGGTCATCTTCAGTCTCTTCACATGCCGGTTCTGCTGCTGCATGGGTCCGACGACACGGTCATTCCGCCGACCGAGCTGCTCTGGCTGCAACGTGATGTCCCCAAGGACCGATTGCTCGACGCGCTGGTCAGTCCCGCCATCACACATGTGGAAGTGGGAGCAAGGTGAGCTTGCGGGAACGGCTGGCGCTTGTACACTGGATGGCACTGATGATCCGCGAGGCAAGAACCACAGAGGCAGAAGGGCAAGCCGCCATTGCCGGCGGGCGCCTGGCTTACACAATTCAGGCATCAACAGTGCACGAATCCAGCTATGGTGACACTCGAACAGATCAAGCTGGCGCAACAGCGACTACGTGGTATCGCCGTGCACACGCCGCTCGTATCCTACTTTCCGCCGGCAACCGACGACGCGAATGGAACACAAGCGTCAGCTCTGGCTCAAGCCGGAGAGCCTGCAGCCCATCGGCTCGTTCAAGCTGCGTGGCGCCTACAACAAGATCGCATCGCTCACGGAACAGGAACGCCAGCGCGGGGTCATCTCGTACTCCAGCGGCAATCACGCGCAAGGTGTCGCCTACGCAGCACGTGCCCTGGGCGTGAAGGCGGTGATCGTAATGCCGCGTAATGCGCCGAAAATCAAAGTTGACAGCACTGCCGCCCTGGGGGCAGAGATCGTCACCGTTGGTCCTGCCAGTACGGAGCGCATGCAGAAGGCCGAAGAGCTTGCCCGGGAGCATGGCTATGCCATCGTGCCGCCTTACAACGACGAGCAGATCATCGCCGGGCAAGGCACCGTCGGCCTCGAGATTCTCGAAGGACTGTCCCGATGTCGATCTCGTGCTGGTGCCTGTCGGCGGTGGTGGGCTGATCAGCGGCGTCTCTGCGGCAATCAAGCTGAGCGGTTCCAACGCCAAGGTAATCGGCGTCGAGCCAGAGTTAGCCAACGACGCGCAGCAGAGCTTTCGCAAAGGCGAGATCGTAGAGCTGCCGGCCGAGCGCGTCTCGAGCACGCTGGCGGATGGCTTGCGCACGCAGTCGGTCGGGCCGGTGAACTTCGAGCACATTCGCCGGTTTGTCGATGACATCATCACCGTCACCGAAGACGAAATTCGCACCGCCATGCGCCGCATCATCAGCGAATGTCCGCATCGTTGCCGAGCCCAGCGGCGCGGTCACGTTCGCGGCCTGGCTGTTTCACGCCAGGAACTGCCTGAGTCGAAGAAGGCGGTTGCGGTGGTCAGCGGAGGCAACGTCGAGCCGCAACTGCTGGCGCAAGTGCTGGCGGAAGAGAACGTGTCAGAATAACGTCGTGCAGGAGTAGCCAGGTGTCGCACAAGTTTCGCTCGTACCGTTGTTTCCTGCCATTTCTCTCCATCTTTTTCGCGCTGTCTTCCCTCGCCACCGAACGCGGCATCATGCTGCGCGAAGGCATTATCTACATCTCGCCCGACACCTCCTCGGCGAAGATGTCGAACATCGGCCGCGGACGCGAAGTCGCCGTCATCGAGCGCACGCCCGGATGGGTGCACGTAGTGGGCACAGTGCGTAACCGGGTCGGAATCCGGCGATGAGGGCGATCGACCGCAACGTTACCGGTTGGATCATCGACAAGGGTGTAATCACGACGACGACCCCCGATGGCGACAAGATCCTCTTCGGCGAAGCTTTCGATTCCGAGATGGAGGCCAGCCGCCGTGGCGGGCGTCGCGGCGCCGCGCAGGACGCGATGCGACTCTACGCGCGCATCGCGGAGTACTTTCCCAGTTCGCCGCTTGGCGGCGGAGTCGCTGTATCGCGCGGCCGACATTCGCTGGCAAATCGAAGCCGAAGATGCCGCCACTCGTCCCTCGGCGAAGATGCGCGACCCGGCCTTGCGCTTCCAGATCGACGAACAGTACATGAAGAAGGTGATCAAGAAGTATCCCGGCACCAAGTGGGCCGACCTGGCTGCCTATCACCTCATCGAGAACAAGCTCTGCGGAGACTGGGAAGCAACGGCGAAATGCCCCGAGATGGAGGCCCAACTCTACATGAAGTACGTCGAAGACCATCCGCAATCGCCCAAGGACGCCGGAGGCGCTGTACAAAGCGGCGTGGCGCTACTCGGCGCTGATCGTGATCTACAAGACGGAGAACCAGAAGAAGAAGGCTGACGATTCCGCTGGCGCGCGCCCTCAGCGTCGCCAAGAAACTGATTTCGCAATACCCCAACGATACCGATTGGTCCAGTCGTGCCGAGCGTCTGGTATATATGGTTCAGAACAACATTCCCACCTGGGGACCCAATCTGGAATAGTCGCGCGGAGGCGATTTGAACGATTACCTGTTGTCTGTCCTGCTGGGTATCATCGAAGGTCTAACCGAATTTCTTCCCGTCAGCTCGACAGCGCATTTACGCATCGCGGAATCGTTTCTCGGCATTGATCTGGGCAACGGCTACTGGAAGATGTTCTCCATCGTCATCCAGTTGGGCGCGATTCTCTGCCTCCCGCTGTACTTCTGGAACCGCATCAGTCGAGTTCGTTCGCGATTTTCCGCATGGTAAGCGCGGCGACCGCACGGTGATGCATCATCCGCTTACGCTTGATCGTGATTGCCTTTGTGGTCACCGCGATTCCCGCCTTCCTGTTGACCAAGATCATCGGCAAGCACCTGGAGAGCCTGACCCTGATGGCTTGGGCGCTGATCATCGGTGGCGTCATCATGTGGATCGTGGACGCGGTGTACGAGCGCTCGCAGCACAAGGCCTTCGCGCGCGGCAAGCTCACCGAAGACATGGAACAGATGTCGGTCGCGCAGGCCGTCTGGATCGGCTTTTGCCAGATCTTCTCGGCGGTTTTTCCCGGTACGTCGCGCTCTATGTCCACCATTACGGCGGGAGAGCTGGCAGGAATGAGCCGTCCGGCGGCGCTGGAGTTCTCCTTCTTTCTCTCCATCCCGACGATGGTGGTCGCGACTTGCTACGACTTGTTCAAGTCGCTGCGGCCGCATCATGGCGAGCCCAGTGCCATCGGCTCCATGCCCAGCGACGCCCATTCCTGGATCGTGCTGGCCATCGGATTCGTCGTGTCGTTCATCGTTGCCTACGGCGTTGTAGCGTGGTTCATGAACTGGGTGCGCACCCGCGGCTTCGCCGTCTTCGCCATCTACCGGATACTGCTGGGAGCGTTTGTGCTTTGGTGGGTCGCGCGGTTGCCGGGATAGAGCACGCGCCAGAACGCAGCCTTCCGAGCTACAATTGCGGAAGGCGTTCTTGGTCTGTAAAGCGTAATCGTGCGCCGTGGGTGACACGAGCAGCCTGTGTTCCCATCCTGCCCATGTTCTTGATGCCAGCCAAGTTATACTCATGGTTAACCAGCAATAAACAAACCACAACAAAAGCGGAGCAGACATGTCGAGAGGAGCAATAGCTGTCGGTGGCGGTCCAACGGAGCGTGCGGTCCGGGTACATCTCCGGGCACCGATGGCGAGGGAGCAAGGCCAGCGTTTCAGCATCTGCAAATTCGTGCCGGCGATCGTGCTTAGTCTGATTATCCTGGCGGCAGCCCACTTGGCCCAGGCGCAAATGTACAGCGTCATCCACAATTTCCAGGGTGGGGCGGACGGGGAAGAACCCAACTACGGCCTGACGATCGGAGCCGACGGAAATCTTTATGGCACGACCTTTTCGGGCGACCTGGGAACAGGCACAGTCTTCATGCTATCTTCGCAGAACTCAAGCTGGGTCTTGACCCCGCTTTACATGTTTTCCGGAGGCGCTGACGGGGCGGCTCCCTATGCCACAGTCATCTTCGGCCCGGACGGTAGTCTCTATGGCACAACCGGATTTGGCGGTATACCGAACCAGCAGTGCGTGACGGGCGGGGGTTTCACCGGCTGCGGAGTAGTCTTCAATCTGAAAAACCCGGCCTTGCAGCGCCGACGGGCGCCATCAGACTTCTGGACCGAGACCCCGTTGTATAAGTTCACCGGAGGAAGTGACGGAGCTAATCCGTATGGGGCTCAACTGGTCTTCGACCAGGCAGGTAACCTCTACGGTACGACCTTCAACGGAGGTGTTGGAAACTGCCAGGGAACGCCCCCCGGCTGCGGCGCGGTTTACGAGCTGATACCTTCCAACGGAGGGTGGACACAGAGCGTTATTTACAACTTTAACGGTGGACCTTCTGACGGCGCTCATCCCTGGGCAGGGGTAATCTTTGATCAATCCGGCAACCTCTACGGTACGACCGAGTTTGGGGGCACCGATGGAAACGGAACGATTTATGAGCTGACCCCCTCAGGGTCGGGCTGGACCGAGAAAGTTCTCTACAGTTTTCAAAACCAACAAGACGGAGGTAAGCCGTTTGCTGGCCTGATTCTTGACCAGGTAGGCAATCTATACGGCGCCACTACCACTGGGGGAACGGGGCAGGGTGGCACGGTTTTCGAGCTCACGCCCTCGGGGGAAGGGTGGATCTTTCAAACGCTTTATCCCTTTACCGGGTCTCCAGGCGAGCTAGCGGGTGGACCCACCGGCAGCCTCTTGATGGACAACGCAGGTAACCTTTACGGCGCAACGGCGGGCGATGGCGCCAATGGTTTTGGGGCGGTCTTCAAGCTGGCACCGTCGTCTAATGGCTCCTGGATGTATACCTCACTGTATGACTTTACCAGCGGCGATGACGGGCGCCTTCCTCGCAGCAACCTGGTGTTCGACAAATACGGCAATCTTTACGGTACGGCTGGCGGCGGACCGGACAACCCCAATTGCGGTGGGCCTTGCGGCCTCATCTTCGAGATCACGTTTCCCATGCAATACGTCCCCGTGACTCCTTGCCGGGTTGTGGATACCCGGAACACCGGCTTGCCGATTCAAGGCGGGACCTTCCAGAGCTTTCCCATTCAGGATAGCGGCTCGGGTCAGCACTGCGGTATCCCCTCGTCGGCTGCGGCCTACTCGCTGAACGTCGCTGTTGTTCCCCAGGGTCCTCTGGGATACCTGACCGTATGGCCTGCGGGAGGGCCGCAACCCGTTGTGGCCACCCTGAATTCGCTGGATGGCCGCGTGAAATCCAATGCTGCGATAGTTGGGGCGGGCATCGGCGGAGCCGGATCCATCAGCGTGTTTGCCAGCAACACTACCGATCTGGTTTTGGATATCGACGGCTATTTCACATCTCCAGGCAACTCTGCGCTGGCGTTTTATCCCATTACTCCCTGTCGCGTGCTGGATACCCGCAATGGAGGACAGTACCTGGTGGGGGGGCAGACATACACCTATCAGGTGGGAGGAGTCTGCAGCCTTGCTATGGGCGCAACGGCTTATTCGCTGAACTTTACCGCCGTACCGCATCAGCCGCTGGGTTATCTGACCGCGTGGCCGACAGGACAGCAGAGACCCGTTGCCGCGACCTTGAACGCGCCTACGGGCACGGTGACAGCCAATGCATCGCTGATCGAGGCTGGTGACGGCGGACAGATTAACGTTTACACCAGTAACGACACCGACCTGGTAATTGATGCCAACGGATATTTTGCCCCGGCGGGCCAGGGGTCAAACCCGCTATCGCTTTACTCGGTGCCTCCCTGCCGGGTGCTGGACACGCGCAACGGCAACGGTGCATTCGTAGGCGAGCTAACAGTTGACGTGATAGACAGTGGCTGTGTCCCCCCGAACGCGCCACAGGCCTACGTCTTCAATGCCACAGTTGTGCCTTCGGGCCCGCTGGGGTATCTGACGCTGTGGGAGAACGGGATTGACCAGCCGGGGGTTGCGACCTTAAACGCAGTTGATGGCGCCGTCACCTCGAACATGGCCATCGTATCCACCGCGGATGGTTTCATCGATGCCTACGCGTCGAACTTGACGCAACTGGTGCTGGATATTTCCAGTTACTTCGCCCCGTAGAGGTAGAGAAGGCGCAAGTTCTCGCACAAGTACTTCGGGCTGGAAGAAGCGGCGGAACATCGGTAAAGGACTGTGCACCTCTGCTAACCGCGCATCACAATCTGCTCCCGAGACATGAAATTCTTCGGCGTTTCAGAAGTGTTTACGCCCACCTTGGGGGCAGCGTCTAGTTCGGCAACAGTCGCGCTTGATTTCTGCCGCCATGCATCCACTTTCTTGGGATAATAACTTGGCTCTGGCGTACTAGCAGCCCCGAGGCGGGGATGCCACGGGACGACGTGTCCCGAGTGGCTACGTGTTGTGTGGCCTTTTTCTGCCTGCGCCGGACGGAGCAGGCAAGGATGGGTCCTCGCAAGCATGGTTCTGCGGTAAGACCGTACGCCAAAATGAACATCATCGCGCGCATCTTTACTCCGACGGCTAACCGGCGGCTCAATGAGCTGATCGGGTTCCTGGTCTTCGTTTCTGCGGTCCTCCTTTTCCTTGCCCTGATCTCGTACTCGCCGCTTGATCCTTCGCTCAATACCGCCGCGAATCCTCCCGCCGGAAGGCCGGCGCACAATTGGATCGGCGTCTTCGGAGCGATCGTCAGCGATCTGGTGCTGCAAGTCTTTGGAATTGCAGTGTTCCTGGTACCGGTTTTCATGCTCTTCTACGCGCTGCGCTGGTTCCGCTCGCGGCCTGTCACCTCGCCCTACGCGAAAACCCTGGGCGCGATGGCGCTGCTTACGTTTCTCGGCTGCATTCTTCGGCCTGCTCGCCCCGCATGTACGCTGGAGGGATGTCATCGCTCCCGAAGGCCTGCTGGGCCGCATCGTGGCCGATGCGCTGATCCACTACTTCAATCTGGTCGGCGCTTATTTGATCTGTGCGGCCATCATCGCGGTTGCGCTCTATCTTTCGACGGCGTTTTCCTTCGGCGCAATCCAGATCTGGTCGCAGACGCGCCTGTCGTTCGTCTATGCCGCTCTCGATCGCTTTGCCGACTGGAGGGCCGAACGCGCCCGCAAGAGAGCAGCCAGGGAGCTGGAGAAGAAGCGGGCCACCGCTGCCAACGCCAAGCCGGTGGTCACCGCGCAACTGATCCCTCGGCGCGCCGTAGTAGAGGAAGCGCCGCCTCCGACCCCGCAGCCAGAGGCTGTCGCTGCTCCTCTGCCGCAGCCCGCGCGCAGCGGAGTCAGGACCGGCATCGAACGCACCTTCGAGGGCGATCAGCCGCAGACCGAGACGGAGACCTCGCAGCCGTCCGCTACCGAAGACATCGCCGTCGGTACCCGCGCCGATAACACGCCACGCGGCAAGACTACGATGCCGCGCCTCGCGGGCAGCTACAAGCTACCGTCAACCGCGCTGCTGCATAGGCCTGATGAGCAGGGTGCTATCGACGAAACCGAACTGAAACACCTGGCCCAGGTGCTGACGGAAAAGTGCGCCGAGTTCGACGTGCGCGGCCAGGTGGTGCAGATCAATCCCGGCCCTGTAGTCACTACCTTTGAATTCAAGCCCGAAGCCGGCATCAAGTACAGCCGCGTCACCAGCCTGTGCGACGACCTTTGCCTGGCGCTGCGCGCCGAGAGCATCCTCATCGAGCGCATGGCGGGAAAGTCCACCGTCGGCATCCAGGTGCCGAACCATGAGCGCGAGACCATCTGGCTACGCGAGGTGGTCGAGTCGCAGGAGTTCCTCGGCACCAAGTCGAAACTCACTCTGGCCATGGGCAAGGACATCAACGGCCGCATTGTGACTGCCGACCTGAACACTATGCCGCATTTGCTCATCGCCGGGTCAACCGGCTCGGGCAAGAGCGTGGCCATCAACGCCTTCATCATGTCCATTCTTTACAAGGCGACGCCCGACCAGGTCCGCCTCATACTCGTGGACCCCAAGCGCCTGGAGCTTGGCAACTACGAAGGTGTGCCGCACCTGCATACGCCCATCATCACGGAGCCCAAGCTCGCGTCAAATGCGCTGCGCAACGCGGTGCGGGAGATGGAGCGTCGCCTGAAGCAGTTGGCCGAAAAAGGTGTGCGCAACATCGACCAGTACAACCGCCTCTTCGACGGCAACACGCCCAGCCTGTTCGAGGATGGCAGCCAGGCGCGACCGCTACCCTACATCGTCATCGTAATCGACGAACTGGCCGACCTCATGATGCTCGACGGCCAGAACGTTGAAGCTGCCATCACGCGCCTGGCGCAGATGGCGCGCGCGGTCGGCATCCATCTCATCCTGGCGACGCAGCGCCCCTCGGTGGACGTCATCACCGGCCTCATCAAGGCAAACTTTCCCGCGCGCGTATCGTTTCGCGTCGCCACCAAGGTTGACTCGCGTACCATTCTCGATGCCAACGGCGCCGAAGCGCTGCTGGGCCGCGGCGACATGCTCTACCTGCCCAACGGCTCCGCGCGCGTGCATCGCCTGCATGCCCCGCTCGTCACGGAGAAGGAAATCGCTGCCGTTGTCGAGTTCTGGCGCGCTCAGGCGCAGGCGCAGTACGAGGAGAACTTCCTGCAGCCGCCGCGCGAGGATGAAGAGAGCAGCGTTGCGTCGGGCGAAGACGGCGACGGCGGGGATGAGCACGACGAGCTTTACCAGGACGCGGTGCGCATCGTGCTGGAGTACGGCAAAGCCTCGACCTCGCTGCTGCAACGGCGTTTGCGTATCGGCTACGGCCGTGCGGCCCACCTCATCGACCTGATGGAGCGCGACGGCATCGTCGGCGCCGCCGATGGCCCCAAGCCGCGCGAACTCCTCAAGCGTCCCGACTGGCTGAGCGAAGTCGAAGACGCCATGCGATAGAGCGCAGTCACTTGGGGGGTTCTCAGTGCTCGGTTGACGGGGCGGCACTCTGCTATAGTCACGTGACAGGCATCCATGCTGAAGGGGGCGATTGTGGAAAAACTACGGCGCAGTTCAGCTATTCTCACCGCGGGTATCTGCCTTTGTATATCTTCTGTTTTCTTCGTTCTGGGTTGCAGCTCAACGCAACCGCCGCCAGCACCGCCTGACACCCGGGCCGCGGATGAGGCGGCCGTTCGCAAAGCCGATACGGACTGGTCCACCGCCGCGGGATTCAAACAAGCTGACTCCTGGGTGGCCTTCTATACCGACGATACCGTTCTCCTGCCGCCCAATGACAAGCTAACGAGCGGCAAAGAAAACATTCGCAAAGTCGTGGGCGAATTGTTGGCGATGCCCGGTCTGGTGATCAGCTGGCAACCCACGAAAGTCGAAGCGGCCCGCTCCGGTGACCTCGCATACTCCTACGGAACCTACCAGCTCGCATTCAACGATCCCAAGGGCAAGCCGGTGAGCGACCATGGGAAATACGCCGAGGTCTGGAAGAAGCAACCGGATGGAGGCTGGAAGTGCATCCTCGATACCTGGAGCTCGGACCTGCCCGCGGGGCCGCCATCGAAGTGAGGCGAAAACTGAAATGTTGATATCGTGCTTTAAGCGCTTCTCTTAATTTTTGCAATCTCGACGGCTGCGAGGTAAGCTCCTATCCACTCTTGGTTCACCGGGCCCCAAAGGTCAGTCCACTTCGTTCGTCACGGCGTAGCATTCCGGCCCTTAGGCAAATTCAATTAGCGGAGGGAACATGTTTATTCTTTGGTGGATCATCGTAGGTTTGATCGCCGGCTGGATCACCGGAAAACTCATGAAGGGCTCTGGCTTCGGGGCCATCATGGACATCGTTGTTGGCATCGTCGGAGCCCTGGTCGGCGGTTTCATCATGCGTGCTCTGGGATTTTCTGGAGAAGGCGGCATGATCTACACCATCTGTGTCGCCGTGCTGGGCGCGGTCATCCTGACCTTGATCGTGCGGTTGATCAAGAAGGTCTGACCCGTACTCGGTAACACCCTTCGAGCACCGGCAAGCTCCGGTGCTCTTCGTTTCTCTGTGCCTCTGTCTCTCTGCCCCGGCCCTTCCCACTGCTGTTAAATCCCTGTTACGATGTTGGGCAACTTTAATCATGCAAGGCGAACGTACGTTGCCAGCCGCGTTCGTGGACAAGGTTGTGTGCGGACAGGGCCGGAGGCCCCAGCCCGCGCCGTCGAAGCCTGCCCTGAGCGAAGTCGAAGGGCGCGCGATGGGCGGAGGTCATCTGGCGCGGTGCTTCCTGTTCCTTCCCCGCGTCCACAGAGCCGGCCATTTCCGATGATGGAAACTTTCCGCAGCACGCAACTTGCGTTTCACAAGGGGACCCCGATGAATTCGCCCAAGGTTGTCGTAGCACTGGGACTCATACTGATTTGCGGCATTGTTCTGACCGCTTGCGGCGGCGGTGGCTCCAAGCCCACGCCTCCCGCGGGTCCACCCACTATCGAGACGGCGACCTTGCCGCTGGGCGCAGTTAACGCTCCGTATCTGGTCAATGGAAATCCTGTTGTTTTGTCGGCGATCGGCGGAACCAGCCCCTATACATGGAGCATTGCATCCGGCAGTTTGCCGCCCGGTCTGAGCCTGGACCCCGCACAGGGAGTAATTTCTGGCACGCCCACCGCAGCCGGCAACTTTTCCTTCACGGCGAAGGTGACCGACGCGGCTAATATGTCGGCCACCGCGAACCTCAGCATCTACATCCAGGGCGTAGTTTCCATCACGCCGACCACCTTGCCTTCGGGATCAGCGGGCGTCGCCTACACCAACCCTAACGGCAGCCCGGTGCAACTCACAGCGACCGGTGGGGTCGCTCCGTACACCTGGTGTGTGCTGGCGGGAAGCACATGCGACCCGACCCAAGCCGGTTTGCCCGCTGGCTTGACCCTTAATACCACCACCGGCGTCATCTCCGGCACCCCGGCAACCAACGGCCCGCCTGTCAGCTTCATGATCCAGGTGAGCGACTCGGAGACTCTGCCCGGCCATGCCGCCATCGGCACTTCGAGTTTCACCATCACCATCATGGCCATCACCGGTTCTCTGCCGTCGGGTTACCTTAATACCCCCTACACCGCCACCCTGACGGTTGCAGGAGGAATCGCTCCCTATGCCTGGACCGCCGCCAACTTGCCACCGGGATTGTTTCTGGATCCCTCCTGCGGAAGCACCAAACTCCAGACCTGCGCTGTCAAGGGAACACCCACCCAGGCTGGCCTCTTTAACGCCACCATAAAGGTGATGGATGGCGAGAAGTTGAACCCCGCGGTCGCGGGCGTTAGCTTCAGCGTCAACGTATATCAATCGTCGCAGCTCGTCTTCGTAACCACGGCGTTGCCACCAGGCACCGAAGGCGTTCCCTACAGCACCACGCTAACGGCCTCGGGAGGTCTGCCGCCTTACAACTGGAGCATCATCAGCGGAAAGCTGCCTCCCGGGTTGGCCCTGGATCCGACCACGTGTACCAATTCGAGTGTGCCCTGCGTGATCTCCGGAACTCCAACCACCAGCGGCCCCTTTGTCTTTACGGTGCAGTTGCAGGACTCCGGTTCAGGGCAGCAGCAGCAGACGGTGAGCCAACAATTCTCTATCCTTATCGTTAATCCTCCGCCGCTTGTTATAACCACAACGTCTCTGCCCGCTGGCCTCGTCGGGGTCCCGTACAACGCAACTCTGACGGCCGTGGGCGGAGTCAAGCCTTACACATGGTGCATATTCGAGAGTGACGGCATTACGTGCGACAACGGGTCGGGCATCTTGCCATCAGGGCTGACCTTGAATCAAAGTAGCGGCGTGATTTCCGGTACCCCGACTTCGCCAGGCACATCCAGCTTCAAGGTGCAGGTGACAGACTCAGGCAACCCGCAACAGAAGGTGACCACGCAGCTCTCGATCGCTGTCACGAGTCTGGGCAACGGCACTTTGAATGGCAGCTACGCCTTCACCTTTGACGGTTACAAGAATGGCGGTCCGGTGGTGATGGCGGGAAGCTTTGTACCCGATGGGAACGGAAACATCACCAGCGGCGTTCTGGACTATAACGATGGCACCGGGGAGCCGGTTGACGGAAGCGGCAACCCGATCCCGCAAACGATTCAGGCAGGATCAGGCTCGGTTTACAACATCACTCCCAATGGCCTGGGCACGATGACGATCACCACGAATGAAATGGTATTTCAATTGGCGATTGCCATTCGAAGCGACGGCAGTGGAAGACTCATCCAGAGCGATCCGGCAAACCCGCAGGCTTATGGTTCGGGCATCATCGAGTTTCAAGCGCCCACCACCACATGGCCACTCTGCGGTAGCCACGTTGCGTTGGGCTTACTCGGATGGAACAATTCCCTGACCGGCCGGTACGCGGCCGCCGGCGAATTTCAGTTTGACCCTACCACCTGCGTTGATGCCGAGAACGGCGCGATGGACGTTGACAACGCCGGCACCGTCTCGAGTGCAACCTTCTCCGGCGCCTTTAATCAGTGGAATACCAATACCGGTCGAGGGATTGCCGGGATCACCTTTAATCCTGGCGGTCGCCACTTCCACGCTTTCTATCTGGTATCGAGCGCTGATCACAAGAGGAATGAGCTGATCCTGGTGTCCACGGAACCGGTTTCGCAGCCCGCAAACCTCACGCTCTGGTCGAGCCTGCAACAAGCCACGCCACCGACAGGCTGGGACAATACCAATCTTACGGGCACGGGTGTCGCCGAATTCAGCGCGCTCGATACGGCTCCGGCCGTGGATGTCACGGCTGGATTGTTCACGGGTCAGGGCGTCTCCCAGCACAACTGCCAAGGGATGAATAACGATCCTGCTACCTTCACCTTTGACGAGAATCAGGGAGGAGTGTGCAACGGCGGAAGCTGCGGTAGCCAGCCCCAGTCCACCACCGGCACCTACTGTGTTGACAAGAACACGGGCCGAGTGACGTTGACCGGCTTTTCTGGCGCGTTCGGAGGGTTGCCACCGGTGTTCTACCTGATCAAGAGCAATCAGGCCTTTGTCGTGGGCACCGATACCGCAGTGACCTCTGGCTATCTAGAGCCGCAGACGGGTTCGCCCTTTAGCAACTCATCGCTGTTTGGACTCTACGCTGGGGGCAGCATCAACCCGGTGACGAAGAACGTGACCAATAGCGTCAGTGTGCTGGTGGCCGATGGCGGCGGGAACATCAACGGCAACGAAAGCACCAGCGGCCCGGGTGGGCCGCAACAGCAGCCTTTCACTTATACGTATATGGTGGACAACACCGGCCGTGCGGTGGTGCAGCAGAACGGAAGCACCATTGGCATCGCCTATGTCGTCTCCAGTACCAAGTTCGTTCTGCTGCCGGCGACCGACCCGAATCCGGCGCTGTCGATCGTCGGCGAGTAATGGGTCGTGCTTGGAGAATAGGAACTCGATGAAGAGCATGAACGTCTAAGTCCTTTAGGTGCATGATTTTAGTATTTAACCCCTTTAGATACAAGATTTTGCGGGCATTCGTTGGAGATTTGCCCTTTATTTTTAAGATTTTGCCGACGCGTGGCGGGAGGGAGTAATCCTCAGGACAGGCGGAATCTCCCTAGCGTTGGCACGATGCTGGATCCTGCGAGATTGTCGTGGAAGGTC
Organism: uncultured Acidobacteriaceae bacterium; assembly: GCA_963703645.1. Classification (GTDB taxonomy): domain Bacteria; phylum Acidobacteriota; class Terriglobia; order Terriglobales; family Acidobacteriaceae; genus Bog-257. Next base: position 151,793 of record CAVPFD010000025.1, on the reverse strand, counting down.
TAAGAGAGAGTTAACGGAGTTGTGCCGTTAGACGACGCTCTTGCGGCGGACGGCACATCGCCATTCCGGAATCCCATCCAGAAGCGCCAGTCGTCCGCCTTTTGCCGGCAACATCTGCTGCTCGAGCTATTGCTGCGGCGGACGGCCCATCTGCATCATGCTGCCCATGTCCATCTTGGTGTAGCCGGAGGGAATCTCGAAGAGACTGGCACTGGGCTCGCCTTCCTTGATGTTGGTCAACGTCCAGGTTGAGTCCTCGGACACGGTCTTGATGGGGAAGTGCAGTTTCTGGTCGATCCAGACGTTGGCTACCTTGCCATTCTTGTCGGTGATCTGCCAATGGTCGCAGGTGCGGCCGTTCACATCCTCGACGCCGATCTTCTTGCAGGTGGTTCCCTCTTCGTTCGCGCAAGGATTGCTGGGATCGCGCAGGGGTTTGATGCTGGGCATCATGCCCGAACGGTGACTCTGCATGTCACCCGCCTTGTGTTCCATGTACATGTGCTGCTCGGGCATAAGGATGTCGGTAGTCTGCGTTTTGAAGTCGGTGATGATGATGCTGCCGCCGCGCGGACCGCCGCTGCTGGCCTGCATATCCATGCGCATGTGACCCGAACCGAAATACATCTTGCCGGTCGTGTCACGGGACATACTGCCACCACGCGTGGAGCTGAACTGCATGTCGGCCGAGAAGGGTTGCGGCTGCATGGCCGTCTGTGCGGTCGCCATTTGCGCCAGAAGCAGGGCGGCAGCCGTCGCCATAAGAATGCATTGGAATCGCGATTTCACCGGGATCTCCTTGATCGATGAGTTGTTGGAGTGCAAATCAATTGTCACGAGCAGACACTCAGTGTACGACGAAAGCCCAGGTTGTCTTCCGGAAAAATTGAGCGTGTTGGAGGCGCGTGCGCCCATCCTCGGAGCAGGGTTTCGCTTGCCTCCAGCAGGCAATAGTGGATACGGCAGCCGCAATTGGACTAAACTCTCTTCTACGATGGGCGGTTGCAATCCTTCAAGAGGCCGAGCCTGATGGGCACAACAGGCATGTGGGTGCGGAGAGTCGAGCCATCTTCCAGCGGCGATCAACTCGTGCTGGTGGTGGTGGAAGGCGCCGACCGCCGTACCCTGGTGTTCGATCATTCTCCGTTCACCATCGGGCGCCGCGCCGACCGCGACCTGGTCGTTGCCGACCCGCGGGTCTCGCGTGAGCACGCCCAATTTGTGCGCGAACCGGATGGGGTCTATGTCATTGACCAGGGCAGCCTGCACGGGACGTTTGTCAACGCAGAGAAAGTTACCCGCCGCAAACTGGCACGCAATGATCGTGTCGAATTCGGGGCGCAAGGCGGGGCGTATGTATTGTTCAGCCCTGACCGCTCACCTTCCAGTGCGGCGCAACAGTTCCTGAGTCAGTTCTCCACCTGGAAGCCGGCCAGCGGCGCTGGCTCCGACCTCGAGATGCTGAATGTCTTCCTCGAGGCGGCGCGCAAGCTGAATACCAGCGGTGTATTGGACGATGTTTTGCAGACACTGCTGGAGGCGGCGCTGCGCTTGACGCACGCCGAGCGAGGCTTTGTATTCCTGCGCCAGGCGGATGGCGAACTTCACATGTCTGCTGGCCGCGACAAGACCGGCGAACGCATCACCGACGACAGCACGATCTCGCGTTCGGTGCTGCGCGACGCAGCCAAGAGCGCCAAGGAATTCCTGGTGACGGACACCGACGACACCGGGAAGCTGGCCGGCCGCGAGAGCGTGGTCGCGCATAACCTGCACAGTGTGATCTGCATTCCCTTGCGCAAGACCACGATTCAGGACAAGGCCAAAGAGGAAGAGAAGGGCGAATCCAATGTTCAGGGCGTTCTGTATCTCGACGCCCATTTCCTGTCCGGCAAACTGTCCTCGGTAAGTTCGGACATTCTGCGGACGATTGCCAACGGCGCGGCTGCGCTGGTGGAAAATGCCGCACTCGTCCAGGCGGAAGATGCGGCCAAGCGCTATCGGCAGGAGCTGGCGATCGCCGCCGAGATCCAGCAGCGTCTGATGACGGTCACGGTGCCCGAAGTTCCTTATGCCAAGGTGAACGCAGTCAGCTACGCTTGCAAGGACATTGGGGGAGATTTCTTCGACATGGTTTATACCGCCGGAGGCCTGTCGCTGATCGTCGCCGATGTTTCCGGCAAAGGAGTTTCGGCGGCGGTGGTGGCTTCCATCCTGCAGGGGATGCTTTACTCGCAGTTGGCCCGTGACTCGCCATTGCCGGAGATGATCGCGGCGGTGAACCGTTTCCTCTGCGAGAAGGTGGGCGGCCAGAAGTATGCCACCCTGGTGGTTGCCCGTCTGCTGGCAGGCGGTGAGCTGGAGCTGATCAACTGCGGCCACGTGCCGCCGCTGCTGGTTTCCGGCGATAACGTTACCAAGCTCGACGACGGCAATCTGCCCGTAGGCTTGGTGCCTGACGCCGACTATCACGTTGCGCACTTCCACTTGCACGCCAGGAGACCGCCTGCTGCTGGTCACCGACGGCGTGACCGAAGCCGAAGACGCGCAAGGCGAATTCTTCGGGAACGAACGCCTGGAAGAATGCTGCCGCGATGGCTTGGCCGCCATCGAGCAGGCAGTCACGGACTTCCGTGGTGAAACGCCGCTGACCGACGACTGCACGATCACGGAGATGATCTATCGCGGCTAGCCGGAGCCGGTTGTTTGGCCGGACGGTTCTAAGCCTCTCTTAATCAAGCTGGTCATTCCTTTGCACAGAGTACCTTTCGAAGGTTAGGCGCCGTTATCGGCGCTGAGGCCGCGCCACGCTTCTACTCACGCTTCTACTTCGGGGCCGGGGAGGGTCATGCCTGCCGCAACCGACGGAATGGAAGAAATTGTCAAACAGTTCCTGGCCGAGAGTGCTGAAGGACTCGACCGGCTGGAGCGTGGCTTGGTCGAACTGGAACACGATCCCGGCTCGCGCGATCGGCTGGCGGAGATTTTCCGTGCCGTTCATACCATCAAAGGAACCAGCGGCATGTTGGGCTATCTGAAGTTGGAGTCGGTGGCGCATGCCGGTGAGAGCCTGCTGGACGGATTGCGGAACGGCAGGCTGGAGCCGAATCAAAGCCTCATCAGCGGACTGCTGGCCATGGTAGATGTGCTGCGCCGGTTGCTGGGCGCGATCGAGCGGACCGGAGGCGAGGGAAGTGAGGATTGCGGTTCCGTCGTGCGCTCGCTCGAGGAATTGGCTCGATGTACGGTTGCGCCTAAAGGGCTGGCCGGTCCGCTTTACACCGGCGTAACCGACAACCCTCCGGGAGAGCCCGCCGCAGCGAAGGGCACGATTCGCGTGGATGTGGGGTTGCTCGACCAGCTTATGGACCTGGCGGGCGAACTGGTGCTGGCGCGCAATCAGATACAGCGCCTTACCGCCTTGCAAAGCGACAGCGCGATCGTCCGTGCAACCCAGCGGCTGAAGAGGCTTGCCACGGACATGCAAGATGCAGTCATGAAGTCGCGTCTGCAGCCCATCGGCAGCGTCTGGAACAGGTTTCACCGTCTGGCGCGCGATCTAGCCTTGTCCTGCGGCAAACAGGTCACCGTGGAGATGGAGGGCTCGGAGACCGAGTTGGACCGGGGCATCATCGAGGCCATCCGGGACCCCCTGACCCACATCCTGCGCAATGCCATTGCCCACGGCATCGAAACTGCGGAGCAACGGACGCGCTGCGGCAAAACGGCTGCCGGTCATCTGCGTCTGCGCGCCTTTCATCGGGAAGGATGGGTCCATGTAGAGCTGTCCGATGATGGCGCCGGCATCGGCGTGGAGCGCGTGCGGCAACGCGCACTGGAACGTGGGCTCATCACGGCGGAAGAGGCGTCACGCATAGACGAGCGCCAACTGGCGGGCCTGGTGTTCGCTCCCGGATTCTCCACCGCCGAGCAGGTGACGAGCGTCTCCGGCCGTGGCGTTGGCCTGGACGTGGTGCGCGCGAACATCGAGAAGATCGGCGGCGTGGTTGATCTGCGGAGCGTAACTGGAGAAGGCACCACGCTGCATATCAGGATTCCGCTGACGCTGGCCATTCTTCCTGTGCTGATCGTCGCCAGCGCGGGACAGCGCTTCGCCATCCCGCAGGCCAACCTGGCGGAGGTTGTCCGAGTGCAAGGCGGCACAGGAACAAGTCCTATCGAGCAGGTTTGCGAGTCGCCGGTGTATCGGTTGCGCGACCGGCTGCTGCCCCTGTGCTTCCTGGACCGGGAGCTGCATCTGGAATCGGGTGGCCAGCAGGTTCTCCACATCGTGGTGTTGGAGGCGGGCACGCGCCAATTCGGGCTGGTCGTGGATGCCGTCCACGACACCGAGGAGGTCGTGGTGAAGCCGCTGGGCGCGCAACTGAGAGCGATCGCCTGCTTCGCTGGGGCAACGATTCTCGGCGACGGGCAGGTAGTGCTTGTTCTGGACGTTGCCGGTCTGGCGCAGTTGGCAGGCGTAACCGCCGGACCATCCCTACAGCCGCCCAGCCCCGCCGCTCAACCTTCGGAAGCTCAAGCAACTGATGTGGCAGTCAATAGATGGCTGGTCTTCCGGGGCACAAGTGGATCGCGCTTTGCGCTGCCTTTGTCGGCGGTAGAACGGCTGGAAGAACTGCCCTCCGAGCGCATTGAGCGGTCGGCCGGTCGGGAAGTTGTCCAGTATAACGGCGCGATCCTACCGCTGCTTCGCGCCGCCAGACTCTTCCACGAACCCGAGAATGACCGCAAGCTGCTGCAGGTGGCCGTGCTCCGCGATTCCGGGCGCAGCGCCGGCCTGGTGGTGGAACGCATCGAGGACATCGTTGAGGAGGTGCCCGAATTACACACCAACAAACCGCACAGTGAAATGCGCCCTGATCTGCTGGAGGGCTCGACCGTCATTCAGCAGCGGGTTACCAACGTACTGAACCTGAAAAGCGTTTTGGAGCGGGGACAAAGGCATTCCGGCCCGGCGGACGGGAGCCTTTAAGGACTATGGAGGTCGAACGTTTCTGCACCTTCAATCTCGACGGGCTCTGGTGCGGCATCGCGGTGGAGAGGGTACAGGAAGTGATTTCCGCGCAGATCATAACCCCGGTCCCTCTGGCTCCGCCGAACGTGGCCGGGCTGATCAATTTACGCGGGCAAATCACAAGCGTGATTGACCTGCGGCCTGATCTAGGAATCCAGGCCTTGCCCGACTCTGCGTTGCCGATGGTGGTGGCGCGCAGCGGGGGCGCAGCCGTTGCTTTACTGGTGGACGAGATGGGGGAAGTAGTGGAAGCGACGGAGCGAGCCTTTGAAATTGCGCCGGGCAACCTCCCTGCGGCACAGCGGGTGCTCGTACCCAAGGTTTGTAAGTTTGCCGAGGGCTTGTTACATGTGCTGGACGTTGACCAGGTTTTGCGCGTTGGGGGGCAGGAGGTCCAATTAGGGAACTCCTTGAAGTGAACTGGAGATACGGCCGATGGAAGCCATAGGAGTGGACTTTTCCACTCTAGAAAAGGTGTGTCGATGCGTAACAGGGCGGCAATGAAAGCTATCAGCGTGCTGCTGCTGCTTTTGCTGGCGCTCGCTCCCAGGGCTCCAACTGAGGATGGGCGCGACCAGCATCTGCGTGCGGTAGTACATCGCGTCCAGCCAATTTATCCGGAAATCGCCCGGCGGTTGAGCCTGGAGGGATTGGTGATGGTGAGAGCTGAAGTCGGAGCCGACGGCCACGTTAAGTCGGTGACCGTGGTGAGCGGCAACGCCATTCTGGCGCAAGCCGCCGTCCGGGCGGTAAGAGAATGGGTGTTTGCGCCCGGGCCCGACGAAAACGTCCCGGTCGGCGTCACCTTCAACCACGGGCAGTAGCGTGGGCGTTGGAGCGACGGGGCGGCGGAAGAGGCAGAGATGAACTGGTTCCGCAATCTGTCCATCATCAACAAATTGCTACTCAGCTTTGCCATTGGCGGCGCCATGGGAGGAGCAATCTTCGTTTGCGGTGTGACCACCATCCGGGCGATGGCACGCAGTAACGCCGCGCTGTACGAGCATGGCGCCCGCTCCCTCGATCAGGTCACGAATCTTTCCACTGCCTATCAGCAGGTGCGGGTTACCGTCCGGGCCATAGCGTGCAGCGTTAATCCTGAAGACCTGCGGCAGCAGGTGGAGTTGCGCAGAGCTTACTCCGGCCTGGTGAGTGAAAGTCTTGATTCGCTGGAGGCTTCGGTCGACTCGCTGGCGGCCAGGAAGTTGATCCAGGAGTTTCGCAGCAATCGGATGCTGCTGACGGCCGAGTTGGAACGCTTCGAAAGCTTGGTCTTGTCCGGGAACCGCGAGCAGGCGGAACAACTGCTCGACCACGGCGAACTTGGACGGCTTGCCGAGGTCCAAGTGGACTTGATCGACCGCATCTCAACCGAAGTCACCGCTGCGGCGAAGCTGACCAACGACCAGGCACGGGCAGTAACCGCGAGCAGTTTCAACTTGATGATCGCATTTGCCGTCCTCGGCACAGCGTTGGAAATTGCGCTGGGCTGGCTCATGGTGGCGACCATTGGAGGAGCAGTGCGGGAGCTTCGCCGTGCAGCGCAGCGGTTGGCCGTAGGCGACCCGGATGTACATATTGCCGTCGACTCTTGTGATGAACTGGGCGCTCTGGCAAAGTCTTTCCGGCGGGTGGCGGCGATGTACGTGGACCGTGCCAGCGTCACCCAGCGTATTGCTGCGGGAGACATGGACGTCAGTGTGGAAGTTGCCTCGGAACGTGATGTGCTCGGCAAGAGCCTGCAGCTTTGCGTAAGCAACGTGAGGTCGCTGGTGCAGGACTCGACCATGCTGGCCGAAGCGGCAAGGAATGGCAACCTGGACGCCCGGGCAGAGGCTGGCCAATACCTTGGCAGTTTCCGTGCGGTCATCGAGGGCCTGAATCGCACCTTTGAAGAACTGCGAAAGCCCCTGGCGGTCGCCACCCACGTATTGACCAAATTGAGCAAGGGCGAAGTTCCGTGGGCAATACGCGAGGAATATCAAGGGGAATACCAGGCTTTGAAAGACAGTACCAACCGCTGCATTGAGGTACTCACGCAACGGCAAGCGGATCTGGAGACCTTGCTCCAGGCTGGCATCGAAGGGCGGCTTTCAGTGCGAGTGGATGCCAGCAAATATGAAGGCGGCGGTCGCAAGCTCTTCGAGAAGATTAACCAGATGCTGGATGCCACGCTTCTACCGATGGCCGAAGGGATCCGGGTGCTGCACAAGATTTGTGGCGGCAACCTGGGCGAGCGGGTGGAGATCGAGTGCCAGGGCGACCATCAGAAGATGAAGAACGCCATTAACGGCGTTCATGACTGGTTGAAGGATCTGGTGAACTACGTTACGCGAATTGCCAACGGCGACATGAGCGCCGGCATGGAGAGAGCGTCGGAGCAGGACCAGATCCACGAGTGGCTAATGTTGCTCAAGAGCAACATCGTTCAGTTGCAAAACGAGTTAGGGCGGCTCATCCGGGCAGCGAAGCAGGGCGACTTGGTGACGAGGGGCGATCCCAGCCAGTTCAAAGGGGCCTACGCAGAGCTGTTGCGATCGGCAAACGAGATGCTGGAGGTCTTTCGTTCCACCATGGAACGGGTGGCGCGCATGAGTGGACCGTTGTCGCAAGCAGCGGCGGAATTGGGCCGCATCGCGCAGGAGATCAGCCTCAGCACCGGACAAACCGCGAACGAGGCCAATGTGGTGTCGGTGGGCTCGGAGCAGGTCAGCCGGACCATCCAGACGGTGGCCATAGCTGCCGACGAAATGGGCGCCAGCATCAAGGAAATCGCCAAGAATACCGCCGAGGCTTCCAGGGTTGCGACCGCGGCAGTGCAATCTGCAGAAGCGACCAACCTGACCATTACCAAGCTAGGGCAAAGCAGCGCCGAAATCGGCCAGGTGATCAAGGTGATCACCTCTATCGCGCAGCAGACTAATCTGCTGGCCCTGAACGCGACCATCGAAGCAGCTCGGGCCGGCGAAGCGGGGAAGGGATTTGCCGTGGTAGCCAACGAGGTGAAGGAGCTGGCCAAAGAGACGGCCCGGGCTACAGAGGACATTAGCCGCAAGATTGAGGGCATCCAATCGGATACCGGAGGCGCGGTCGCCGCAATCGGGGAAATTGGTTCGGTGATCGGCCGAATCAGCGAAATTCAGAACAATGTGGCCGGCGCGGTGGAGGAGCAGAATCTCACCACCGGAGAGATAACGCGTAACCTCGCCGAAGCGGCCAAAGGGGGTGCAGCAATCAGCAGAAGCATCGCCGCTGTGGCTGAAGCCGCGCGCTGCGGGGCAACCGGGGTCGTCGAAACCCAGAAGTCGGCCGAAGCGGTCGAGCACATGGCGGAGGAGCTCTATGAACTGCTGGCACGCTTCCAGTACGAAGCGCAGGAACTTGCTGTTGGCGTGAGCTCGTGAGATTGATTCTTCCGTAACCCGTCGTTTTTTCAAATCACCGCTACTGTGGCCTTGCCGTGCCGGAGCCGCATCCCACTTTCAGGCCACAACGGGTTGACATAAGAGGCTTTTGCCGTAGGCCGTTTCTGTGTTGTAATGGAAAGGTCACTGCGGGTTATCCGACTAACGCTGCTGTTCGATTGAAGATGGCCATTTTATTCTCGTCAGCCCGAACGTTCTGGTTTTCTGGCCCGAGCACGCCCGGGTTTGCGTCGCGCCGCCGGCATCGCACGTTGCGTGACGCGGTGTTATTGTGCGCAGTTTCCTGGCTGGTGGCCGCTCCCGCGTACGCGGTGACAAAATCCTCGACAACCAGGAAGACCACGAGCACGACACACAAAACCGCCAAGACCATGAGCACGAGCTACAAGACTGCTCATCATTACGCTGCTCTTCCTCCCACCTTTCGTTGGCGCATAAGCAAGTGGAACCCTATGTTTCCCGGCTCACACGAACTGCTGGTGCAACAGAACCAGGAGCTCGACCGCGCGCAGGCCTTCCGAGTGGTAAACGACATGGACCTCATCCAGCACGAGCTCTCGCAGGAACTGGTCCCCGTCAACGAGACTGAAGCGCTGAAGCTCGCCGACAACCTGGAGAACAACCGGCGCTACTGCCGCCCCTGGACCCGCGATTTCCTGGAGGATTTCAGCCAGGCTTTCTACGCCGAATTCCATACTCCGCTGACGGTCAACTCGCTGGTGCGCACCATGGAACAGCAGCACAAGCTGCGGCGCTCCAATCACTTTGCCGCTCCGGAATGGGGTGATACGGCCTCAACCCACCTGGCGGGCGTGGCGTTCGACCTCTCGCGGCGTGGCTTGACTCCTATGCAGTACGCGTGGATTACGACCTATCTGCTTCCCCTAAAGGAGGCAGGCATGGTTGACCCGATCGAGGAGCGGCAGCCGGTGTTGCACATTGTGGTCTTTGACAAATACGCCAGCCACTCGGGCGGAGCGTCAAGCTGGTCGGAAGCCAATGAGCCAACTGAGACGACCAACGTCAGTACAGCCGGCGGCAGCCAACCGTAAGAAGCAGTTCCCAGTTTCATGTCAAGAAGGGCCGTACGACACCAAGCTTCGAAACTCGCCCCCTGTTATTTCAGCGCCATCACCAGCAATTTCCGTTCGGTCATATCTTCAATCGAGTAGCGCAGTCCTTCGCGGCCGAGGCCTGAATCCTTCACGCCGCCGTACGGCATCTGGTCCACGCGGAAGCTGGGCACGTCGCCAACCATCACGCCTCCGACTTCGAGTTCATCGAATGCCATCTGGATGAGCACCGCGTCACGCGTGAACACGCCCGCCTGCAGCCCGTAAGGCGAATCGTTCACCTGGCGCACGGCCTCGGGAAATTCGTCATAAGGTTCGACCGTCACCACCGGGGCAAAAATTTCCGCGCAGTTTACCCGCATATTGGGCGAAGTGCCAGTGAGCACCGCCGGTTCGACCACCGAACCTTTATGACTGCCGCCGCACAAGAGCTTGGCCCCGTCTTTCACCGCTTCCTCAATCCATTCGCTGACGCGGACCGCATCCGATTCACGAATGAGCGGCGGTACGTCGGTGCTTTCCTGCATGGGGTCGCCGATCTTCAGCTTGCGAACGCCCTCGAGCAGCAGGTGAGTGAAGTCGTCGAAGACAGGGCGGTGCACCAGAATTCGTTGCACGGAAATGCAGGTTTGGCCAGCGTAAGAGAACCCGCCCGCCACGCAGCGCTGCGCCGCGTGCGGCAGATCGGTGTCGCTGTGAACAATCACACCCGCATTGCCACCCAGCTCCAGCGTGACCCGCTTCTTGCCGGCCTTGGACTTCAATTGCCAGCCCACAGCCGCACTGCCGGTGAAGGTCAGCAGCTTGATGCGGTCGTCGGCGACCAACAAGGCGGCGTTTTCGTTGGACAGCGGCATGACCGCGAATGCGCCTTCCGGCCAGCCCGATTCGTGCACAATCTCGGCCAACAGCAGCGACGAAACCGGGGTCTGCGGTGCCGGCTTCAGAATAAGTGGACAGCCGGCAGCGATCGCCGGCGCCACCTTGTGGGCCACCAGGTTCAGCGGAAAATTGAACGGCGTTATCGCAAATACCGGGCCGAGAGGGAAGCGTCGCACCAGTCCCCAGCGCCCGGCGGTGGACTCCAATGTATCGAGGGGAATGTACTCGCCATATATGCGCGTGCTTTCTTCGGCTGCGATATGGAAGGTGTTGATGGCGCGGTCCACTTCGATGCGCGCCGTCCTTATGGGCTTGCCGGCTTCCTGACAGATGGTGCGGGCTAATTCCTCGCGTCGTGCCGTGATGCCCTCGGTGATCTTGCGCAAAATAGAGGCGCGTTGGTACGACGGCATTTTGCGGGTGACGGCAAAGGCGCGCACGGCTGACTCAATGGCGACTTCGACATGGTCGCGGTCCGCCTCACTCACAACCGCAACCACACTCCTGTCGTAGGGCGAGGTCACCACCGTCTCGCGGCCATGGGTGATCCAGTCGCCATTGAGATAGAACCCAAAGCTGCGCGTTGGAATAGCTGTGGTATGGCCCATAGTTCACCTCGCTACAATTTGGATGCCGTTGGCCATGATGGCGCATTCCTGGCGAGGATTCAATGCCTCCAGGCAGAGCCGCAGGGTTTCTGCAGTGCTGCCTTCAGGTCAAATCCCGTTTCGTATTGCGCCTGTCCGGCGCGGAGCCGGAACTCCTATCCTCGACGAGTGGAATAGAATCGCCTCAGCATGGCGGTACAGCGCACCATCTTTCACGTCGACATGGACGCCTTTTTTGTCTCGGTGGAGGAATTGTTTGATCCATCACTAAAAGGAAAGCCAGTGGTGGTCGGCGGTCAGCGCAATGAACGCGGGGTTGTGTCGGCAGCTTCGTATGAGGCGCGTAAGTTCGGAGTGCATTCGGCCATGCCGCTGCGCACGGCGGCCAAGATGTGTCCCCACGCCATTTTTGTGGACGGGCATCCGGAGCGGTACCGCGAGTATTCGGCCAAGGTTTACGAGGTGCTGGACCGTTTCTCGCCCAAACTCGAGATGGTTTCCATCGACGAGGCCTACGTTGACATGACCGGCACGGGACGCTTGCACGGGCCTCCGTTGCGCGCAGCACACGCGTTGCATGCCACGATGAAGGCTCGCACGCAGTTGAATTGCTCGATCGGGATTGGCACGTCGCGGCTGATCGCCAAGATCTGCTCCGACCAGGCCAAGCCCAATGGCGTGCTGTGGGTGGTGCCGGGCGGGGAGATGAAGTTCCTCGCGCCACTGGATGTGCGCAAGATTCCAGGCGTCGGGAAGGTGATGGAAAAGCGGTTGCAGGAGCAGGGCGTTCACAAAGTTGAAGATCTGGCCCAACGCGACGAGCGCTGGCTGGAGCAGAACTTCGGCGCGCTGGGATTGGCGCTGTCGGGCAAAGCGCGCGGGCTGGACGCGGGCGCGTGGTTCGACAGCGACATCGGCGAAGACGTCGGGCCCCGTTCCATCAGCCACGAACACACCTACTCTCACGACACGGCCGAGCGGCAAACGCTGGAGGCGACACTGGCGCGACTGACAGAGATGGTTTGCCGTCGCTTGCGCGAGCAGAACCTGCACCCCCGCACCCTGCAACTAAAACTGCGCTATTCGGACTTCCGGACGCTGACGCGCGCACGAACTCTGGAGCAACCGAGTTCCGTGGATTCGGAGGTGCTGGCAACTATCCGTGAGCTGTTTCGCGCTAATTGGAACGGCGAAGCCGTGCGCCTGCTTGGAGTGCATGCCGCGCATTTCGATGACGAGAGCGAGCAGCTTGGACTGCAGGGCCGGTCGGCACACGAGAAGTGGAACCAGGCCCTGTCGGCCGCCGACCGGTTGCGCGAAAGATTTGGCGAGGGGGCTGTCTCGCTGGCCAGCGGAATGAAGGCGCGCTTCCGCGAACGCACGCACGAGAACCCCGCCGGACTGCCGGGGAAGAAGCGGGGCTCATAAGAAGGAAGAATGTTCGCACCCTCAATGTAGGCACGGAAGCCGCACTCAACCAGTCCCGGTCACCGCCGGCGGCAAACGAACATCGCGCACAGTCGCACGTCACAGACAGATGTGACACTCCTGCCCTAAGCTGATCCTGAGGAGACGCTAGCATGTGCCTCGCCGTTCCCGGCAAGATTCTGACCATTGAAGGGGAAGATTTTGCGCGTAGAGCCCGGGTGGACTTCGGTGGAATTGTGAGAGAGGTAAGCCTGGCCTACGTGCCCGAGGCTGCCATAGGCGACTACGTCATTGTTCACGTCGGCTACGCTATAAGCCTGCTGGATGAAGCCGAGGCGATGCGTACCTTCGAATACTTGAAACAGATGGGCGAGGTCGCAGAGCTCGAGGAACTGGCCGACAACTGAGAACTGAGCTACGCGCCGACCAATCTCTCCAAAACAGCTTTGTTGCGGACGGTGAGGGTCGAGCCTTTGAGCACTGCGATTTGGCGTTTGCGGAAGTCGGCCAGCACACGGGTGACGGTCTCGCGCGACGTGCCGATAATCTGTGCGATCTCTTCATGGGTGAGCGCCAGCTTGACCTTGGGCTCCGTCTGCTGCGGACTGCCCGAAGTCCACTCCAGCAACAGTCGTGCCAGGCGCTCCGGCGCCGAGTGGGACAGTCCCAGGCTGCGGATCTGCTGATAAGCGGTCTGGCAATCCTTGCTGAGGTGTTGCGCGGCCTTCAGGCAGGCATCGCCGTGGGCTTGGAGGAACTTGAGGAAGTCGTCGCGCTTAACGAAATTCAGCTGGCAGGGCTGGCCAGTCTCGGCAGTGATCTCGTACGGCGTGCCAGAAACTGTGGCATGCATGCCAAGAACTTCTCCTGGTTGTGCAATTTTCAGGATGAGCGTCTTACCTTCGGCGGACGTGGTGGAGAGCTTTACGCGACCTTTACATAGCATGTAAATTCCGCGCGGCGCCTGACCTTCCACAAACAGCACCGCCCCGGCAGGATACGAGGCCGTGTACTTGATGTGATCGAAGGCTTCGAGAGAGGCCTTGGGAAGGGAGCAAAAGAAGCTGTCGGTACGCAGCTTGCAGATCAGACAATTTTCAACCAGCTCAAAGCCGTAAGGAGCCCCCAAGGTTTTTCCTCCGAACTTACCCACTATGCTATCACTTCCGCCAACCCGGCAAGGAGATATTCCGCAATTGGGAAGGGCTTCGAACCTACGTCTTTCGTTGCAGGCGGAACGCCGTTTTTGCGTCTGCCAGCGAGTTGGCGTGACGAACATCACAAGCACAGGTATTCCAGGTCACAGACCTCGGCCCGTCGCGCGAAGGAAAATCCCGCCCACAACGGCTCAATGCGGCGGGAGGCGAAGGTCTGATCGCTTCACCCTGTCAGGGCCTGATCGGCGAACCCGAGTTCTCGGTTAGGAGGCTGGGATCCAAGTTTCAGCTTGCGAAGGCGCACCTGCAGTCTGAAGAAGTTTGACCACTCTCCTCTACCCCAAATCGCTTCCCGCCGAGTCATTGCCCGGTCTGGTCGTGCCCGGAATCAGGCAGGGGGTTTCCCAGGACGAAGGAAGCGGAGATCGGAACGACGACGATTGGCAGTCCCAGGGCCCCTGAAAGTTTTTCCTTGAAGTGTTGAGCCTGAAGCGTTTAAATTTTGTCGATTTTCTTGGCAGGGAAGTGGCGTAGCAGTGGTATCGTTCTTCAGCTTACACGGAGAGCGGCGAACAAGACCGCCAGTCGTGAAAAGGAGAGGCCTATGGTAGAAACCGTGACGCGCTACGAAACGAGCAAGTCGGAATGGGACCGGATCGCGGCCAGCAAGGAATTCAAAGACCTGATGGCGACGAAAAAGATTTTCATCGTGCCGGCGTTTATATTTTTCGTTGTCTACTACTTCGCGCTCCCTGTGCTGGTGGGCTATGCGCCCAACTTTATGGACACGAGAGTGATTGGCGTGGTGAACATCGCCTACCTCTTTGCTCTTTCCCAGTTCTTTGTGGCCTGGATCATCGCCGGGCTCTACGTCAAAGCCGCCAACGACTTCGACCGCCTGTCGAAAGACATTATCGAGAAGGCCGTGTACGCGAAAGGAGCCAACTAAGCCATGTCAACCTCACTATTGATGTTCCTTTTGTTCATCGCCATTACGTTGGGTATCACCTACTGGGCTTCCAAGCGGTCGACCGGGGCGAGCGCATACTTTGCCGCGAGCCGCCAGATCAAAGGCTGGCAGAACGGGGTTGCTGTAGCGGGCGATTACATGAGCGCGGCGTCGTTCCTCGGAATTGCTGGCATCATCGCCTTCCAGGGCTATGACGGCTTCATGTTTTCCGTGGGCTGGCTGGTGGCGTATCTCACAGTCCTGCTGGTAATCGCAGAACCGCTGCGCAACGCCGGCAAGTACACCATGGCGGACGTGTTGGCATATCGCCTGAATCCGAGACCGGTACGGGCGATGGCCTCTCTCAGCACTTTGATCGTCAGCACCTTCTACATGATCGCACAGATGGTCGGCGCCGGTGCGCTGGTTGCTTTGCTTCTCAAGGACTCTGGAATCACGTTTCACACCGCGGTAATCGGCGTCGGCATCCTGATGATTGTGTACGTGGTGTTTGGTGGAATGCTGGCCACGACCTGGGTCCAGATCGTCAAGGCAATCCTGTTGATGGCCGGGACCATATTGCTCAGCGTTCTGGTGCTGGGGCATTTTGGCTTTAGCTTCGCCAACTTCTTTAACGCCATCGCGCACGTCTCCTATCACGACAAGGCGGGGCAGTTGGTTACCAAGGACTTCCTTACTCCCGGGTTGCGCTTCAAGCCTCCATATGGCGCTCTGGACCTGATTTCGCTGGGTATCGCGCTGATTTTTGGGACCGCCGGGTTACCCCACATCCTGGTTCGGTTCTATACCGTGCCCGACGCCAAAACCGCGCGTCATAGCGTGGTGTGGGCGATGGTGCTGATTGGCAGCTTCTATATCATGACCACCTTTCTTGGTTTCGGCGCCGCGACGATCGTAGGCCCGGATTTCATCAAGACGCACGGCGGCACGAACATGAGCGCTCCGCTGCTGGCGCAGGCGCTGGCAGGAAACATCTTCTTCGCGTTCATCTCCGCCATCGCATTCGCCACCATCCTGGCGGTCGTCGCCGGCCTTACCATCAGCGCTACAACGTCGTTCGCGCATGACTTCTGGACGAACGTGATTCACAAGGGAGTCGAGCGGAAGCCGGGCGAGGAAGTCAGGGTGGCGCGCATCTCGGCCTTTGTAATCGGGGCGGCTGCGATCGCTGTCGCAATTCTGTTGGGGCCGACAGCAAACGTGGCGTTCCTGGTGGCTCTGGCATTCGCCGTAGCCGCGTCCGCTAACTTCCCGGTGATCCTGCTGTCCATCTTCTGGCGGCGGTTCAACACGGCTGGTGCTGTCGCCGGCCTGGCGGTGGGACTGCTGTCCTCCTTGGCGCTGATCATCGTCAGCCCCAGCTTCATGGGTATTGACCCGCCCACTGTGGCCGCCTCGGCCCGGCACTTGATCCAGGCCAAGCCTTGGTTCCCGCTGGAGAACCCGGGCATCCTGAGCGTTCCGCTGGGCTTCCTTGCAGCCATCATGGGTACTTTGCTTAGCCGTGAGCCATCGGCCGAGACGAAGTTCAACGAACTGCTCGTGCGTTCCAATACTGGATTGGGCGCGGAAAAGGCAATTGCAGGACACTGATACCAGGTTCGTTGTCTTTTGTAACTGACGGTGGGCCCAAAGCGGCCCGCCGTCCACATGGTTGAGTTTTTCAGGGAACGGGAGCCTGGCTTTCCGTCAGTAGCTGTAGTGTCGATGCCAACCGACAGGAAGCGGAGGTTGGTGTTCTCGGCCGACTGCGAGCGTCACTGCGGCGCCAGAATTTATGGCTGGCGATGGTCCGGCAATGAGAGTCGTGGATTTTTCATAGATCGTAAGGAGTCCTTATATGAGTACGGCAACCAAAATACCGGAAGCGTCAGCCGTGAGTGCGGCGACGGTCGAGGAGCATGGCGGACATGCGGTTCCGCACCATCTGATCAGCCCGGTGGCGCAAAAGTGGATCGCAGAGGGAAAGCAAGACCCGGAAGGTTTTTGGGGACGCGCGGCGGAGCAACTCCCATGGTTCCGCAAGTGGGATAAGGTGCTGGAATGGAATCCCCCGACATTCAAGTGGTATGTAGGCGCGCAGACCAACCTGGCCTACAACGCGCTCGATCACCACGTTAAACGCGGCTGGGGCGGCCATACCGCGTTGATTTACATCAACGAGCGCGGCGAGCGTCGCGTTTATACCTATGCGCACCTGCTCTACGAAGTCGAGCAGGTGGCGAAGGCATTGCGCGGCATGGGAGTCAAGAAGGGCGATCGCCTTACCATTTACATGCCCACGTCCCCGGAAGCCATTATCCTGATGCTGGCGACGGTGCGCATTGGCGCAATTCACTCTGTGGTCTTCGCGGGTTTTGGCGCGAAGGCGTTAGGTGACCGGGTTCAGGCGAGCGGGTCACGGTTGGTTTTTACCGCCGATGTGACCTATCGCAAGGGCAAGGACACACGGTTAAAGGAAATCGTCGATGAGGCATTGCAGAACGCAGGTGACAAGGTAGAACACGTTGTCGTCCTGAAGCGAACCGCGGGGGAGACCCCTATGCGCCCTGGCCGCGATCTTCTGTGGGAACAGTTCCTGGAGCACGGCGCGGGGGAGAGCGGGGACTACGTCTCGATGGAAGCCAACGAACCGGCGTTCATCCTTGCCACTTCCGGCACGACCGCGACGCCGAAGCTGGCCATCCATACCCATGGCGGATACCAGGTCCACATCCACAGCATGGGACAATGGCTGTTTGCCTTGAAGCCCACGGACGTTCTGGTGGTCGACTTCCGACATTGGCTGGATCGTCGGTCACAGCTACATCGTCTACGCACCGTTGATTGCGGGCGCGACCACGGTTGCTTTCGAAGGTGCTCTTGATTATCCGACTCCGGAAGGTACCTGGAAGACACTAATGGAGGAGTACCGCGTCAGCGGTATTTTCACCTCGCCAACCGCGGTGCGATTGCTGATGCGCTACGGGGATGGGCCGTTCGGGAGCATCGATTACAAGTATCTCGAGCGGGTGTTTTGCGCGGGCGAAGTTTTGAATGCGCCCGCGTGGGAATGGCTGCAGAAGAAGATTTTCAAGAACCAGATTCCGGTCATCGATCACATGTGGCAGACCGAAACCAGCGGCCCGGTGTTTGGCAATCCCTATGGACTCGGAATGTTGCCCATCAAGCCCGGCTCCTCGACGGTTCCCATGCCGGGAATTGATGCAGAAGTGGTGGCGCTCGATGGCACACCGTGCGGAGTTAACGAGAAAGGCATCATGGTGGTCAAACGGCCATTTCCCGGATTGACCGCGGCCCTGTGGGGCGAACCGGAACGCTACGGGCGCGATTACTGGTCCATCATTCCTGGCGTCTATTACACCGGGGATTCGGCGCAGATCGACGAAGATGGCTACGTCTGGTTCGCCGGGCGGGCCGATGAGATCATCAAGATCGCCGGACATCGTATCGGCACGATTGAGGTTGAAACCGCGCTCCTCGGCCATCCTGCGGTGGCGGAATCGGGCGTAATTGGCCGGCCCGATGAGTTGCGCGGCGAGGTGATCTCCGCGTTCGTGGTGCTTAGACAAGCCTTCATTCCATCGGACAAGCTGAAGCAGGAGCTGCTCGATCAGGTGCGCCGCGAACTCGGGCCTGTGGCTGTCATTGGCGAGCTGAACTTCGTGGACATGCTGCCCAAGACACGCAGCGGCAAGATCATGCGCCGCGTGTTGAAGGCCGTTACCCAGGAGAAAAATCCCGGCGACATCACGACCATCGAAGACGAGGGTTCAGTAGAGGAAGCCCGGCACGCGTGGCACCAGATGCGAGCGGCACTGGACAACCAGCCGGGCCTGGCCCAAACCGCAGGGTCGGCCAAGAAGTAAGCGAGGCCGCATCAGAATTGCCGGCCCTCTAATGATGGCGGGCCGGGGCACGTGTAGCCCCAGCAGCGCCCGGCCGAAGTGGATCACAGCGGCCAGCCAATGCGGTACAGTATTAGCGCAAATACTAAGTATTTATCGGAGGCGTTTTGATGTCGTCAACAACACAGACCCCAGCCGGTCCAAACATTGATTCCATTCTCACTGAAACACGAAGCTTTCCACCCCCACCAGAATTCAAGAGCGCCCATATCCGCAACAAAGAGGAGTACGACAAGATTTGCGCGCGCGCGGCTGCCGATCCCGAAGGCTTTTGGGCCGACGTTGCCCGCGAGCTGCATTGGTTCGAACCATGGAACAAAGTCCTGGAGTGGAACATCCCGTGGGCGAAGTGGTTCCTCGGAGGCAAGATCAATCTTTCCTATAACTGTCTCGACCGTCACGTCGAGACCTGGCGCAGGAACAAGGCCGCACTCATCTGGGAGAGTGAACCGGGCGAGGTACGCACCTACACCTATCAGCAGCTGCTCATCGAGGTGAAGAAGTTCGCCAACGTGCTGAAGTCGCTGGGAGTGAAGGCGGGCGACCGCGTTGCCATCTACATGGGCATGTGTCCTGAGTTGCCAATCGCCATGCTGGCCTGCGCTCGCATTGGCGCGGTGCACTCCGTCATCTTCGGCGGATTCTCCGCGAATGCGCTTGTTGATCGGATCACCGACCAGGAAGCGGTTGCGGTCATCACCCAGGACAGTTCCTATCGCCGCGGCGGCGAGGTAAAGCTCAAAGCCACGGTTGATGAGGCCTTGCACCGCTGTCCGACAGTGAAGCACGTGATCGTGTATAAGCGCTCGGGCTGCGACGTGAGCTGGAGCGAGGGTCGTGACCACTGGTGGCACGAGCGTATGGCCGACGCCAGCGACAACTGCCCGGCCGAGCCACTCGACTCCGAGCATCCTCTATACATCCTGTACACATCAGGCACGACCGGCAAGCCCAAAGGCATTGTGCATACGACAGGGGGCTACTCGGTCGGGACCTATATCACCGCGAAGTGGGTCTTCGACCTTAAGGACGACGATGTTTACTGGTGTACCGCCGACATCGGCTGGGTGACGGGACACAGCTACATCGTTTACGGCCCGCTGCAGAACGGCGCGACAGTGCTGATGTACGAAGGTGCCCCGAACTGGCCGGAGTTCGACCGCTTCTGGGCGATCATCGAAAAGCACAAAGTAAACACGCTCTACACCGCCCCCACCGCCATCCGCACGTTCATCAAGTGGGGCGACGAGTGGCCGAAGAAGCACGACCTGAGCAGCTTGCGTTTGCTCGGCACTGTAGGCGAGCCTATCAATCCCGAAGCCTGGATGTGGTATCGCGAGGTGATCGGCGGCAACCGCTGTCCCATCGTGGATACCTGGTGGCAGACCGAAACGGGCATGATCATGATCACTCCGATCCCGGGCGCAGTTGCGACCAAGCCCGGTTCGGGGACGCATACCTTCCCGGGGATCTCGGCTGAAGTCGTGACTCGCAGCGGCGAACGCGTGCCGCTCGGCTCCGGAGGATATCTGGTCATCAAGAAGCCGTGGCCGGCGATGCTGCGTACGGTGTATGGCGATCCCGATCGTTACGTCCGGCAGTACTGGTCTGACATTCCGGGCGTGTACTTTACGGGTGACGGTGCCCGCGAAGACAAGGACGGCTATTTCTGGATCATGGGACGCGTGGACGACGTGCTGAATGTTTCCGGCCATCGCCTGAGCACGATGGAAATCGAGTCGGCGCTCGTCGCTCACGAGAAGGTCGCGGAAGCCGCTGTCGTTGGCAGGCCCGACGAGATGAAGGGCCAGGCGGTGGCGGCGTTCGTCACGCTGGAGATGGGGCATGATCCCTCCGATGCTCTGAAGGAAGAGCTCCGCCTGTGGGTAGCGAAGGAGATCGGCTCGATGGCAAAGCCCGACGACATTCGCTTCACCGATCAATTACCCAAGACTCGCTCGGGCAAGATCATGCGGCGCTTGCTGCGCGAACTGGCCTCCAGCGGCGAAGTCAAAGGCGACATCACCACACTGGAAGACCTGGGCGTCATCGCCAGGCTGCAGGAAGAAGAGTAGTCGGTTCGGAGGTCCATGAGACGGGGTGCGAGATGCGCCCCCGTTTTTGTTACGCATCCGCCGGCGGCAATTCCGTCTCGGGGTATAGAGCCAATTGCGGTTGAGGCTGTTCGGGCCTTGCGGAATCCGCAGCATAGCGTTTGTACCAAACCGTCACGCTGGCCATCTGCCATAACCGCGTACCCAACTGCACCAGCACCACCACTTCCAGCAGAATAAACGTTGCCCAGACTGCTGTCGGGGGCAGCTTCGTCCAGATCAGAAAAGCGACTAGCAGAGTGATCCACGCTACCAAGCTGATGCGGAGGTACATCCACAGCAGGGCTGGCAACTGTGGTCGGGCGATGTCGAATGCTTTCAGCGTGCTTCGCACCATGCGGCGCTCATCCTCGGCGACGGCGCGCACCTTGGCGATGTCGAACCACAGGCGCACAAGCAGCGTGAGCAAGACCAGGACGATGACGCCTACCAACCAGATGACAAAGCCAACCTGATCGGCGGTAACCCTGTCGCCCAGGTAATCGGCTGCCTTGTCAACGCCGAGATATGCGTTGCCGAGAAAGGCGAACGGGACAAGCGAAATTAGCGCGAGCCGTACGAATCGCCAGAAGAAACTGCCACACGCAGCGAAGAAGTCGGCCGGGCCGAGACCGCGGTCTTCGCGATAGGCCACAAGAAGTCCTCCGTTGGCGAAAAGCATAAGCGCGGCGAACAGGCCCGCGAACAGGTAAGACGTGTTTTTGAAGCGCAACAGACTCACTTCTGGCACGCGTGTGAGCTCGTAGAACATTCCGAGATCGAAGCCCCTGTAAAGGGAGCCCGCAGCTAAGCTGTGGCGCACGGCGTGATGAAGCTGGCGGGCCGCAGGCAGAGCGCCCATCGCGCCTAGCGCGACATTCACCGCGAAGACCCACCACAGCAGGCTTCTGTGGCGCCATACCACGCCTATGCCCGCTGCGAAGGGTCCTTGGCTTTCGTCTGCCATGGTCACACCAGCCAGCTCAGGATGTGGGCCAGCATCTGCGTCAGGAACATCCAATATGCTGCGATCTTATGGATTGCTCCGCGCTGCGCCGTTACCACATAGCTGTTGTTAAGATAATTTCGGTCCAGCATGATCTTGTGGCCGGGATCAAGCTCCACCGACTCGATCTTTGCCTTCTTGCGGTACACGAAACGCACCCAGCGGTCTTTTCCGTCCCAAAGTTCGCGCGTGCTCTCGCCGTTATCGAACTTGATTTCCGCGTCGACAGGAAAGACAAAGTCACCTTTGCGCTGAAGGATGACCTGCGTCTCGTACATGGTCTCGCCCGGCTTCTCTTCCGCGTCTTTCTCGTACCAATTAGTTGGATTTGATTCGGCACGCAAAACCGCGTAGTCGAACACCTGCGTGCCATAGACAGCTTGTTGCCAGTACCAGCCCAGGTCCTGGCCGGCGACCTCGTTCACTGTCCGCAGGAAATCCTCCTGCGTGGGGTGCGTGAACCGATACTTCATGAAATACACGTGCAGAGCATTTCTCAGTGTCTGCTCGCCGATGAGCGTTTCCAACGTGAGTAGCATGCAAGCCGTCTTCCCGTAGGTGACGCCGGCATAGGACATTACGCTCATGTCGGTGTAGCTGGGACGCGCAAGCGAGTCGGTTTCGGCGAACGGAAGATAGTAGCTCCTGAGAACAGCAGCGTCGCCCAGTTGTGCCCCCAGCAGGTTCACGTTGCTGGCGTTGTGGCCATACACGTCATCGAGCACTTTTACTTCGGTGTAGCTGTTGATGCCTTCATCGAGCCAGCCATTCTCGAACTCATTGGTGGCCACCATTCCATACCAGTACTGGTGCCCAAACTCGTGCTCGGTGACCAATTCGGTCTCGTGGTCCCCCTTAAAAGCGAACCAATCCGTGCCCGCCGTAATGAACGTCGGATATTCCATGCCGCCAGCTTCCTCGGCCCCGCGCGGCGGATCGACAACTGTAATCTGTGCGTACGGGTACGGCCCGTACCACTGGTCGAAGCGCAGCATACTGCCCTTCAACACATCCGCGTAGCGTTGCCATGAGCTCTTGTGGCTGGTATAGCTGAGCAGCCGGATTTTCACCGGCCCAACGCTACCGTCGAATTGGTTCTCGATTACCTTGAAGTTCGGATCGGCGGTCCAGGCAAAGTCGTGGACATCCTCGGCGTGAAAGGCAACGGTCTTGGTGCCGTTGCCGTTATCGCTGTCCCCGGTCTCGATGCCAGTGGCGCCGATGACGTAGTCCTTCGGCAACGTGATCTTCACGTCATACGTGCCGAAGTCGGCGAAGAATTCGGTCATGGCGTGAAACTGATGGCAGTTCCACGCGCCATGCCACCAGACCCCGATCTTCGGGAACCACTGCCCGGCGAGGAGGAACGTTCTCTTGTATCCGGTGCGTGCAACGACTTCGGGAAACTTTGCGTGGAACTTGATCTTGAACTGCACGTCCTCGCCGGGTGCTACCGGCCGCGGAAGTTGCACCTCGAAGACAGTTTTGTCGTCAGGATTGCCATCATCAGGTGAGACATATTTCATCTGCCTGGTGAGGTCGCCCATGCCAACGACCTCGAGTGATGTGACCTCGTTCGAACCGTATTCCTTCGGGTCCCAAGTTTCGAACCGGCTGGTGCGGAAATTGCCGTCACGATGCGCCTCACGCACCCAGGTCGATTTCGGTTGAAACGCGTTCAAGTAGAGATGAAAGGGAAAGCGATTGAGCGGCTGGCCGGTGAGATTGCGGTAGGTGAGCGTTTCCGTAGCATCAACGGTGTGCTGGGTTGGGTCATATCTGGCGTCGATCTGGTAAGCCACAACTCTTGGCGACAGCGGTCCCAGGACCTTGGGCGCGAAAGGACTCTGCCCCGCCAACCAGGTCGAGCAAACGAGGCTCAGCGCCAAGGGCAAGAGCTTGCGAAGTTGCATCCCGATCTCCAGATGTCCGAGAGAAGATACTAACGTATCGCGAAGCGGCCACCTCAAGTAGTACACTGTCGCGATTGACTCGACTGAGCGAAGGGGAGCCGTCATGACGGGGCCGCGAACATTCCGTTCCTACGATGAGTTCTTCGCCTTCTATCTGGAACAGCACAGTGATGCGGGAAATCGCTGGATGCACGCCATCGGGACTTCGCTGGGCCTCATCGTCGCCGTCGTGGCCTTCGCGACGCATCATCCCTGGTATGCACTACTTTGGATTCCTCTCGGATACGGCTTCGCCTGGACCGGCCACTTCCTGCTGGAGAAGAACACGCCTGCGACCTTCGGGCGTCCGTTCTGGTCATTCATCAGCGACTTCCGGATGCTGGGACTGATGCTGATGGGACGCCTGCGTTCGCGGCTAGACGCAGCGTCAAGGCTGCGCCGACCCTAAGCCAGGGTAGCTTTTAGCCGGCCGCGCTAGCGGATTTCCACGTCTCCCGACCCGGTAGAGACTTCCACCTCCGGGCCGCCACCGCGTACCGAGCCTTTCAACTCGTGCTTGCCCAAGGACCCCTGCACCGTGATCGGTAGATCAGAATGGATAGAGCCAGACGAAGTATGCACATCCAGGTTGAACCCGCCGCCGGTGCCCACTGCCATACGGATGTTGCCTGATCCCGTGTGTAGCTGCCAGGGACCAGCCACGGTCCCGTCGGCGCCGATGTTGCCGCTTCCAGTGTGGGCGCGCAATCCGCCCTTGACGCCGCGGAGCTGCACCGAGCCCGATCCGGTCTGTACGTCAACGTCGCCCGAACCGATAAGTTCCGCGTCAATGCTGCCGCTGCCCGTGTGAGCGTAAAACGGGGCCGCCACGTCCTGTGCGCGAATCCCGCCACTTCCCGTCTGAGCGCGTAGTCGGCTGCCGAGGTCGCGCAGACGGATGTCGCCAGAGCCGGTCTGCACCTGCACTTCGCCGCGCACGCCCTCGACGCCAATCCCGCCGGAACCGCTGTGCGCCTGCACCGCAGCGTCGGCAGGTACGGTCACTTCGTAGCTGATGGAGACATGCCGCTTCACATCCTCGGGCAGGTTGTAGCCGATGCGGATGTCATTGCCGTTCTGCTGAATAGGTGGATTGGATTCGACCTGATGAATTGCGCTCGCCGAACTGGAGAACCAGCTGTTGTTGCTGTAGATCGATCCGTGTACGACCACCTGGTTTGCACTGCCGGTCTTGATGACGATGTCACCCGAGCCGGTGGTGAGGTCGAGATGGACTACACCGGAGACTGTAAGCGTGCGGTCGAAGGTCCCTTCGGCACGCGCATGCAACAGGACCGGGACTAATAGGAAGCAGAGGAGGACGGTTACACAGGATCGCTTCATAAAGCCTCGCAGGGATATCTGGACTTCACAAAACGGGCTGCCGTTGGCGGCAGCCCTCAAAGGAGAGCATCGAGTTACTGCTGCAGAACAACCTGGTCGCCTTCTTTGAGGCCCGACAAAACCTCGGTCTTGGCGCCGTTGGAGATCCCGATGGTAAGCGCAACCTTGCGCTTGCCCTCTTTGCCCTTCGGATCAGGCACTTCGGTGGACGCCTTCTTGTCCTTGTCGTAAAGGATGGCGCCTTCCGGAATCATCAGCACGTTCTTGTGTTCATCAAGGAGAATCTCGGCGTTGGCGGTCATTTCAGCCTTCAACTCTCCGCCGGGATTGTTGATCGAAACCCGTACCTCGAAGGTAGTAACGTTGTCTTTCTCAACGCCCATGGGCGAAATCTTCGTGACGTGTCCCGTGAATGTCTTGTCCTTAAACGTCTCCACGCGTATGCGGGCCGGCTGTCCGAGATACACCTTGCCGATGTCACTCTCGTCCACTTTGCCCTTTACGTAGACCTCGCTGGTGTCGCCGAGGGTCATCACCAGTGTCGCGCCCGAGCCCAGCACGAGGATGGAGCTGACTGCATCGCCCATTTCAACATCACGCGAGAGCACGACACCATCAATCGGCGCCGTGATCGTGGTGTAGCTTAATTGTTCCTCATACTGGTTCAAGCTGGCCTGATCTTTTTTTACCTGGGCTGAAGCCTGGGCTACCTTTGCCTTATTCACGGTGTACTGCGCGCGGGCGACATCGCGCTTATTGACGGCCATAATGTAGCTTCTTTGCGCGTCATCGAGGGTGGCCTGCGATACGACACCGTCCTTGGACATTTCCTGAGCCCGCTCGTAGGCGCGCTGCAAGGTCGGAATGTCCACGCCTTGGGCATCCACCTCCGCACGCTTCAAGTCCGCCTCGGCGCTCTTGAGGTTAGCGTCGGATGACAGCAATTGCGCGCGCGCGGAGTTTACCTGCGCCTCGATTTCCACGCGGTCGAGTTCAGCCAGCACCTGCCCGGCCTTAACCTTGTCCCCCGTGTCAACGTACAGCTTCTTGACGATGCCGCTGGCCTTGGACTTGATTTCGACCTTGGTGATGGGTGTGACCTTGCCGGTCGCGACCACGCTCTTAGCGAGATCACCTTTCTCAACCTTTGCCAGCTTGGTTGGATCGATCTTGGTGCCGCCACGAGTCGCCGCCACTCCGACGATGACCAGCGCCAGGACCCCTACCGAGACGATCGTAATGATGAGCCAGCGTTTCTTTTTCTTTTTGCCGTTACCGTTCGCCACAGCCGCCTCCCAACAAGGCTCGAGATTTGCTCTGCTGTTTTCTACGTGCGGAGATAGGAAATAGTTCCGTGCGGACAGGGAAACCCAGACCCGAAACCGCCTCCGCCATTCAATTAGACCGACATGTGGAGAAAATGGGTAGCAGAAAGGGTCGAAGGTGTTGCGAAAGCGTATTTGATTTCCCGTTTCGGTCCGCTGATTTAACAATGTGTCCGCAAGTGGCAGTTCCTTAATAGCGACTGCTCCCTGCGCGACAGCCATTAGTCCCGCGGCGTGTGCTGGAAGAGCGCGAACACTGCACCTTGCGGATCCGCCACGACCGCCATCCGCCCGACGTTCTCCACCGTCGTCGGCGCGAGGTAAAGCCGGCCTCCCAGTTGCTTGGCTTTATCGGCTGTCCCATCGCAATCAGAACGTCAGGATATAGGCCAGCCAGTGCGCTGGAGCTTTGGGGTTATGAAATTTGGCAGGCGGAATCCCTCCGATGAAGTGCTCGCCATTCTTGATGTGCAGATAATCGTGCTCGGGGTCCTCGTCTTCCTGGAGAAGCTGCCAGCCGAAGAGATCGCTGTAGAACTTGCCGGCCCGCTGCGGATCCGGCGTGCTCAGATCAGCCCAGCACAGAGTTCCATCCACGTGCGCGATCCCGATTCCCGGGTGTTTGTTTGGCTGCCAGACGGAAAACACCGCTCCGGTGGGATCCTGAAGTACTGCCATCCTGCCGGACTCGCCCACGTCGAAGGCGTCCTTCAGCACGGTTCCGCCAGCCGCCTTGGCGCGTTTCGCCGCGTCGTCGGCGCTTGCCACCGAGACGTACAGCATCCAGTTCGGAGGAATTCCCAGCGAGCGCTGTTCCGGGAACATGGTGTAAGCGGCTGCGCCGTCGCGCCCTTCGAGCTTGAAGATGGTGTAAACCGCGTCCGGCCCCAGCGGCGAGTCGGAAGGCGTCCATCCAAACAAGGATGAGTAGAACGACTTGGCGGCGGCCTGATCGGAGGTAGCCAGCTCAAGCCAGCAGAAGGAGCCTGGCGGATGGGAATCGATATGTGACAAGGAAGCTCCTTTCGTTCCGAGGGGTTTGTGTGCAGCGATGTATCTTCGAGTTGGTGGGCCCGGAGGGATTCGAACCCCCGACCAAGGGATTATGAGTCCCCTGCTCTACCGCTGAGCTACAGGCCCTTGCTCACAGTCTCGACTCGTGGTGCGCTGCGAGCCTTATGTATTCTAGCCGATTGTTCCCGCGCGACTCAGTGACAATCAGCGATCATCCGATGCGCACAACGCTTTCCTTCGCCCGCTGCGTGGCGCGGCGAAAGGCCTCCGGCAGAGCCGCGAGCAGATCGGTGGCGACCAGAGAGTGAACGCCCATGCTTTCTGCGGCGACGTCTCCCGCCAAGCCGTGCATATAGACCGCGGCGACGGCGGCGCGAGGAATGTCATTCTGCATCTGGCCGATGATCCCGGCCGTCATTCCGGTAAGAATATCGCCGGTTCCGCCGGTCGCCATTCCCGGATTGCCGGTTGGATTAATCCAGCCCGTGCCGTCGGGCAATGCGACAACCGTTCGATTCCCCTTCAGGACAAGAATAAGGTGATGCTCGCGCGCGAACTTGCGAGCCACTTCCAGCCGATTCGCCTGCACTTCTGGGATAGAAATGCCCGCGAGCCGCGACATCTCGCCGGGATGCGGCGTGAGCACGAGCGGACGCTTGCTTCCGTCCAAGCGGTCGGTGTGTCCCTGAAACGCATTCAGCCCGTCCGCGTCAATTACCTGCGGAATCTTGGTCTGTCGCACAGCTTGCCGCACGAACTCCACAGTTTCGGTGTTACGTCCAATGCCCGGGCCAATGGCCACCACAGTTGCGGGCTTCACCAGTTGTTCAAACTGACCGCTCTCCAGCGCGCCCATCGCAATGCTGCCGGTGTCGGTTTCCGGCAGCGGTTCGGTCATCAATTCGGCAGCGAAACCGGCGACGCTGGCAAGGGCGCTTCCTGGCGTGGCGACGGTGCTCAATCCGCAACCTGCACGCAACGCCGCCATGCCCGCCATCGCTGCCGCTCCGGATTTTCCCAGCGATCCACCGACGATCAGGATGTGACCATACATGCCCTTGTTGCTGTCCATTGGACGCGGAGCGAGCAGGGCAGCGAAGTCCCGCGGCGTCGTGACCTCAAGGTTGAGCTCCGAGGTGATCTGCCTCGGGCGGCGAACCGATGGGCGCGACAAGAATCGGGCCGTGCGTGAGATTCCCAAACACATGCGCGGGACGCGGCGCAGTGAAGGTCACGATTGCGTCGGCCCGCGCAATTCCTTCACCCGATTGCTCGGTCATTGCATCGGAAGCCGCGCCCGACGGAATGTCCACTGCAACTACCGGCTTGCCGCTGCGATTCATGGCAGTTATGGCATCGGCATAAAGGCCCTTGACCGGCGGTTGAAAGCCGGTGCCGAGAATGGCGTCCACGAGGAGATCACAGTTGGCCAGGCTGCCAGACGACGCGGCCGACAGCTCCAGCGAACTCTGCACCGTGATCGGCCGCAGCGGCAGGCGCTCGAACATGGCCAGCGCGTCGCCGCGGAAATCCGACGCTGCAGCGAGGAGCAACACCTCGACTACCCGTCCCGCGCGATGTAGCTTGCGCGCGACCACAAAACCATCGCCGCCATTATTGCCTTTGCCACAAACCACGGCGATGCGATTCGCGTCGCCATACTGTTCCAGGATGAACCCAGCGATAGCCGAGCCGGCGTTTTCCATGAGAGTAAGCGAGGGCACGCCGAAGCGCTCGGTAGTAGCGCGATCGATCTCGCGCATCTCGGCCGCAGTCGTGATCTTCATGCGCGCTCCGTCGCCGTGTCTTCCAGCCGCCGCAGGCCGCCGGGTTCGCCCATGGCGATGAGGTGGTCGCCAACGTGGATCACCTCATCGGGCGGAGGATTGAAGCGCATGTGCGAGTCTTCCCCCTTGATGGCCAGTACGATCACGCCCATCTCCTGCCGGATGCGCGAAGCTTCCAGGGTTTGTCCGGCGAAGCGCGAGCCGGGCTGCACCTGCACTTCTTCGATCTCCAGCGGCTTCTGCTGGTTCATCGCAGTGTCGAAGAAGTCCACAACGTGCGGGCGCATGAAGGTCTGCGCGATGCGATAACCGGCGAAATTGTAGGGCGAGACCACGTGATCGGCGCCCGCCGTGACCAGGTGCTTCTCGGCATCTTCCTCGCTGGCGCGCGCGATGATGTTGAGGGTCGGATTCAGGCTGCGCGCGGTCAGAATGATGTAGATGTTCGTAGCGTCCGTCGTGGTCGCGGCAACCAGTCCGCGAGCGGCATCAATGTGAAGCTCCCGCAGAACGTGCGCCTGAGTAGCGTCGCCGACCAGAGTCAACCAGCCTTTGGCAGAGTAGCGCGCCAGCTTGGCTTCGTCGGTATCAACGATGACGAAGGGCAGCGGCTTGCGCGCCAGTTCACGCGCCACGCTGCGGCCGACGCGTCCCGCGCCGCAGATGATGAAGTGGTCCGACAATCGGCTGATCTCGCGGTCCATGCGCCTCCTGCCGAAAACCGATTGTAGCTCGAATTCCAGCAAAGCCTGAGTCGCGGCTCCGAAGAATAGCAGCACCAGTCCAACGCCGGTAATGATGATGAAGGTGTTGAAGATGCGGCCAACGGACGACAGCGGATGAAGCTCGCCATAGCCGATGGTCGTGATCGTGGTCAATACCATGTAGAAGCCATCGAACCACGGCCAACCTTCGATAAAGTGGAAGCCAAGCACTCCGATGAGCACCAGCGCCAGCAAGGCAAGGAAGAGAACCTTCAGGTTGAACAGGCCTTTCACAGCAGCCATTCTGGCGCGTCGGGAAGGGAAGCGCAATGCCCGAATGTTAAGATTCGGGTGCCCCAGGTTTCGCGGTGTTCGAGACCTGGGACGGTGGTCGTCATCACAAGTGTGCTGTGCTGGGTGCCCCACTCAACCTTCTTTTGGTTGAGTGGGAGACGTTTCTCATGTCTCCTCAGTATCCACTGTTTCCGATAGTTCGATCACACTCTCCCACACATTCGCAAAAACAAAAAGCGCGAATGTGTGGGGCACCCGGCACCCGGCACGATTTCAATTGCGCCTGTGGAACTTGTCACGTATCGTATGTCGCATCGGTTCAACCCATTTCTGTAATCGTCTGTACTGGCCTATGACTGAACACAGAAAGGCGAACCCTGCCACTTCGACGGTGGACTCGGCCCCGATTTGCGCAAGCAGGGACATTCCGGCTGTTGTCCCCGCGTCACTTCTCATCATCGTGACCTGCACTCTCGCGTTCATCACAACCGGGTGTCTGCATCCCACGATTGGTCCCCAGTCACTTCCCCGCGATCGCATCGACTACAGCGTCTCGCTCGCCGATTCCTGGAAGGAGCAGACGTTATTGAACATCGTCAAGGTGCGATATGTCGACACGCCGATCTTCGTGGACGTCGGGAGCATCATAGCCAGCTCTACCCTGACGCAAAACGCTTCTGCGGGCGGGACGATTGCAACCAGCCCACCCAGCAGTGGGATGCTGGGCGGCTCGGTGTCGTTCTCCAATACCCCGACGATTACCTACACGCCACTGACCGGCGACGCGTACATGAAAGCCCTGACAACCCCGCTCCCGGTCACGACTATGCTGAACGCCATCCAAAGCGGAGCTCCGGTCGAGACCATTATGCTGGCGGCCGTGAAGTCGATCAACGGCTTGCGGAGTGAAGGCGTAGGCTCGGACAGGATTTGGCCCCCCGACCAGGGTTTTCTAAGCGCGCTCAACTTGCTGAGAAAGCTCCAAGAGGCAGGCGCAATGAGGTTTTATACCGAAGAGGATGCCAACAAGCAGCAGGTATCCAAACTGGAGTTGCCTGCGGGTAAGAGCCCAGAGATTCAGGATGAAATAAAGGAATTGCGGGGCTTGCTGCATCTGGATCCGAGAGCAACCAAATTCACGATTGTCTCTACCGCGCTCCCCTCGGATGACACAGAGATTGCCATCCAGACCCGCTCCATTATCGGATTGTTGCATCACATGGCGGCGCACGTGGAGGTGCCGCCCCAGGACGTGGAGCAAAAGCGCGCTTTCCCCGGTGTCGTAAGGGGCCAGATTATATCCGACACGATGATTCGCATCCACAGTTCGGAAGCGGAACCGGGAGACACTCTTGTCAAAGTTCGGTATCGTGGCAAGTGGTTCTGGATAAGCGACTCCGACCTTGATTCCAAGCGGGCGTTCGCCCTGCTGATGCAGCTATTCACCATGACCGAGAGCGGCACCAAAGAGAATCAGCCGGTGCCCACTATTCCCGCCACACGTTGAGGGACCGCCGGGGGGCACTCAACCGTCTTGGTTAAATGGCCGGGTGCCCACTCATTCCTGACGTTGGAATGAGTAGGAAAGGATTGTCGTAACAACTAGTCTCAGCGGGGTTGCCTCCAATTGACTCATGGTCTCCCACACATTCGAAACCCGCGAATGTGTGGGGCACCCTAAATCCCCTCTAGGTTTCCCAATTCGGGAATCAGCAAAACAATTGTTCATAAATCACAGACATCCTGATTCCCGCGTGCTACGGTCAGCTTGAGTCGAACCATACGGTCGGCACTCCAGGTTCTGTGGTGCGCCGAGTGTGTGGTTTTTTGTTTTGAGGAGAACCGCGTTCGCCGGGGAGCGATTATGCTTGTGAAACTTTGTCATCATAGGAAGGAAGAGGGAGTGACGTGCGGCTCGCCCGCCCTGCGCGGGCGACTGTACTGCCATTTTCATCAGGAGGCCAGGCAGCGTCAGGCCAGACGGCTGAGATATCAGAGACGGAGGCGGCCATGAAGTCTGTAAAGCATTGTCGTCATGTGAAGGAAGACGGGATCGCCTGCCATTCTCCGGCGCTGCGCGGCGACAGCTACTGCCACTTCCATTTGCGCTACAAAGGACACCGCCTGCGCACCTGGCGAGGCCGTCGGATCCTCGGGGTCAGGGACCTGCACCTGCCGCCGCCTCGCGACCTCGGTGCCATCCTGTTCAGCCTGAACGAGGTGGTTCAAGCTCTCGCTGCTGGCCGTCTCGACCCCGACGAGGCAGGCAGGGTCTTGCACGAACTGAATCTGGCAGGCGCGAAATTACGTGGAGCTGGCGCTCGCAGGGGAGGCTCGGGGCAAAGCATTCACGGAGATCAGGAGGAACTCTGACCGTGACGATAAACCGTTACGAATCAAGATTTTGCGATGAGTCTCGAGTCGTCACTAATTTGCGCTTAAATTCTGTGCAACTTGCAGATTCTAAAGATTTATGCCGGAGGGGGAGGGCGGTGATTAGTTTCCGGGTCAGCCGGAGAGAGGCCTGCAGATGCCCCTAAGAGGCATGGAATCAAGATTTTGCGATAAGCCACTGGCAATCAAGAAGTTGCCGACGAATTCCGCGCAACCTGCTGATTCAAAAGAAGAATGCAAGAGGAGGGGGGTGCGGGCGGGTAAACTGCCCATCGTCCATGGCCCTAGCCCACCGCTCACTCCGCGCCGCTGATCGGCGGCTTAACGAACGTAAAGGGAGCGGTAAGGGTGAACTTCACCCGGGTGTCCGGCGGCAGGTCCACCTTCGCCGCATGAAATATCGCAATTATCGGATTTGCGGCCGAACCTACGTCGGTACCCTCCGCAACATTCACCCCAGCGCCCGCGCTCGCTGGGGCCGCGGCTTTGACCTTGGCCGCGAGCGTGCCTTGCTGCTTGTGGTAATCGTCGCTCTCCATTTCCAACTGTCGTCCGTTCATCACCAGGCTGGTCAATTGCAGCTCCACCTCGGCTTTGCCGTGAAGGTGACCGCCCTTCTTGTCCTCCATCATCCTTATGTGCGCCTCGGTGCCGCGAGGGATCAGGACGCGGTCGTTGTAAATGAACGAGGGATCCACGATGCCGGTCAACAGGTCGCCGGAGTGCAGGTGGTTGGAGTCCACCCGGTCAGCGATGCGAACTGAGATCACCGTGCCGGCGGGCAGCAAGACCCGATCGGGCTCGTCGGGCGAGCTCACCGGCTGGATGTGGTCGGATTGTGCGGCGTGCGTGCTCTCCTGCGCGGCCAGAGGACTCTGCCAGATACTCAGAGCCAACAACATCCATGCAGCCAGGCTAAGGGCGATCGAAGCCGGCCCTCGGCCCAGGGCATTCCGCACGATTACAGCTACTCTTCTACTCGACATCGTTTTACGCTCCAACTGGGGTAGTACGATGCGCGAGCTGGGACGGGCAGTTGCCTGGCAATTCAAGCGAGGGAATCCGGGTAAAGCAGAACCGGCGGGAAGTCGCGGTTGCAGTCAGTGGCTTTTTGCGGGCAACTCAATTCGCGCGTACCGCTCGCCACTCGGCGTGCCGGCCATGAAGCCCGTAAAGTCCCGACATCGTATTTCCTTCGATTTGTCCCCGGAACGTAAGCACGTTGCGAGTCTTCGTGCTGAATTCGATGTGATGGCCGGTCACCCGGCCTTGAATTCCTCCCGACTGGTTAGGGCCCTTGAAATGCCCTGTCAGCCGATTTCCGTTTTGATTGATGTGGACGTATTTAATGACCGTCTCGCCGGTCTCAATGTTTTTTGAGTAAATTGTCCAACTGCCCCGTACGTCATCGGGCGGCGGTTCTCCCAGAGGCTGCTGCGCCCGGGAAGTGCCGCTCACGGCGATCAAAACAAAAGCCAATAGGAGTGTCAGCGACTTTAAGCGACAGTTGGTCATGGAGTGGTACTCGAGACCGGGAGATGAAAACGCGGCGGAAAGCGGTGCCTCGCCGGGAATGCCGGCAAACCTTAGTTGCCGCCCACCTTCACTCCTTCCGGTACGGCCTGCCACACCCGGCTGCGCACGATCCGGAGGGGGACAGCGTTTTTAACGTGAATCTACTTGTTCAGTCGCCCGGCACCGGCACTCCCTCAGGAAGTTCATTGCCCTGGACACGGCTATGGTGACGACCATAAGTGAAGTAGATTACCAATCCGATGATCAGCCAAATGATCAAACGTGCCCAGTTGATCCATCCCAGCTTGTACATCATGTAGCCGTTAAACAGAATGCCCATGATTGGTATAAAAGGAACCCAAGGCGTTCGGAAGGGTCTCGCCTGCGCCGGATTGGTGTGTCGCAGGATCATGATTGCAATACATACAATTATGAATGCCAAAAGTGTGCCAATGTTCACCATCTTCCCAATATCTTCAATGGGAGTGACGCTGCCGACAATCGCCGCCAGGAGACCTACCAGGATCGTGTTCTTGTAAGGGGTGCGAAACTTCGGATGAACGGCCGCAAAGAAGTTACGCGGAAGAAGGCCGTCGTTAGCCATCGCGTACAGTACGCGGGTCTGGCCGAGAAGCATGACCAGCATCACGCTGGTGAGTCCGGCGAGGGCCCCGGCGGTGATCAGGTAGGACGCCCAGATGAGATTGCGGTCAAGGAATGCGCGGGCAATCGGCGCCTCGATATTGACGTTCCTGCCAGGGCACCATTCCGGTGAGGATGGCAGCGACCGAGATGTACAACAACGTGCAGACTACCAGCGAAACCAGGATGCCAATGGGCAAGTCCCGCTGTGGACGCTTCGCCTCCTGAGCCGTAGTCGAGACGGCGTCAAACCCGATGTACGCAAAGAAAATATAGGCCGCTCCGGCGCCGATGCCCGAAAAACCCATGGGAGCAAACGCGTGCCAGTCATGTCCCCAGTTAGCTCGGTTAACGTACCGCATGCCCAGTATGATCACGAACAATACAACCGAGACCTTTACGGCCACGATGGTTGCGTTGAAGCGGGCGCTTTCCTTGATGCCGATCACCAGAATGGTCGTGATGATGCAGGCGATGATGAAGGCAGGAACGTTGAGGCCGATCTCAACGCCGAACAGGTGTGGCGCAGCCAGCAGAGCGTGCGCGCGCTGCAACAATTCCGCAGATTGTCCACTCTTTATCAGATCGACCTGGTCAATGAACGCCTGGGTTCCCGCCAAGAGATTAGGGTGCGCAGCGGCCGCCATCTGACGCGCCACAATGTCCTGTGCAGTTTTCAGCCCAGTCCAGTGATCATAGGCCAGCCACAACGGCATCCTTATGTTGAAGATTTTCAGGAATTCGATGAAGTGGTTCGACCATCCGGAGGAAACCGTGCTGGCGCCCATGGCATATTCGAGGGTCAAGTCCCATCCAATAATCCACGCGAACAACTCCCCCAAGGTGGCGTATGCGTAGGTGTAGGCGCTGCCTGCGAGCGGGATCATGGCCGCAAACTCGGCGTAGCACAAGCCGGCGAAGGCACATCCCAATCCCGAAAGCACGAAGGAGAGCATCAGCCCGGGTCCGGCGTAATGCGCCCCGAGGCCAGACATTACGAAGATTCCGGCGCCGATGATGGCGCCGATTCCCAAGGCAGTCAGCGAAACCGGGCCCAGTTCGCGTTTAAGGCTGTGCTTGCCGTGTTCATCAGCCTCGGCGAGCAACGCGCTGAGGGGTTTGGTCTTAAACAGATCGGACATGCAACTGCGCCTCTTCTTCGCGAATTATTCTTCCGCACTCAATTGCGGATGGCGCCTCGACCACAGGAAATACACGGGAATCCCCAGCAGGACGATGATCAGGCCGGGCCACGTGTACTGCGGCTTATAGCGCAACAAGACTATATCAATAAAGACCGCCATCAAAATGTAGATGGCCGGCAGGACAGGATATCCGATAGCACGATAAGGACGCGGCTCGTCAGGGCGCTTGACTCGCAGCACGAACAGGCCGGCGATGGTCAAGATGTAGAACACCAGCACGGCGAAGATGATGTAGTCGAGCAATTGCCCGTAGCTGCCGGAAATGCACAAGATGCAGGTCCAGACACACTGCATGCTGAGCGAGTGCGCTGGCGTGTGGTACCTGGGATGAAGGCGGGCCGCGCTGCGAAAGAACAAGCCGTTCTTTGCCATGGCGTAGTACACCCGCGCACCGGCGAGGATCAGGCCGTTGTTGCAGCCGAATGTGGAGATGAGGATGGCAAAGGCCATAAGCTGCGCGCCCATGGAACCGAAGACCTGCTGCATTACCGCAGTAGCGACCCGGTCTTCCTTGGCGTACTGAATGCCGCGAGCGAGGAGGGTGGCTCCGTGGGGGTCGCCCGCCAGCGGCAGCACGCTCAGGTACACGACGTTGGCCAGAACGTAAAGCAGGGTTACCGCGGCCGTTCCCAGCGCCAACGCCAGCGGCAGGTTACGCCGTGGATTACGTACTTCACCGGCAGTGAAGGTCACGTTGTTCCATGCATCGGAGGAAAACAGCGAACCCACTTGCGCCACCGCAATGATGGTGATGGTGCCGACCAGCGCGATCGGTCCGCCAACACCAACTTGGACAGGATGCAGAGCCGCCCATCCAGCATTGCGCCAGAAGCTCGCTCCGAAGTTGGCGGCGATGGCTTGGGCGTTGCGGCCCACGAAAATCCCCAGCAGCACCAAGCCGAGCAGCGCCGCGGTCTTGGCGAACGTGAACACATTCTGCACGGCTGCGCCAGTCTTGACGCCGAACATGTTCAGCACTGAGAGGAAGACGACGATCAGAATCGCCATCAAGTTCTGCGTGTTCAGGCCGACGTCCATGTTTCCTAGCACCATGGGGCCGATCGAGATGGGCGGCACGTGCGCGATGTGCCAGATCCAGTTGGTGGACGAGATAGCAGGAAAGAACACGCCGAGAAACTTGCCGAAGGCCACGCCGACCGCGGCTATGGTCCCGGTCTGGATGACCAGGTACATCGTCCAGCCGTAGAGGAATCCCCAGAGTGGACCGAGCGACTCCCGCAGGTAAACATACTGGCCACCGGCGTGGGGCATCATCGCCGCCAGCTCTCCGTAGGCCAGGGCGCCGGTGATAGTCATGAATCCTGTTACGACCCAGGCGGCGATCAGCAGTGCAGGAGAATCTACGAGGCGCGAGATTTCGGCGGAAACGATGAAAATGCCCGAGCCGATCATCGAGCCCATGACCAGCGTAGTGGCGCTGGTGAGGCCCAGACCTTTGACGAGTTCATTTTCGCTGGAGACAACCGATACGGTTTTCGCTTCAGTAGCCAAGAGGCCTCATGTAAGAGCCGAACGTTCGCCAGATTACACCAAGAGCCGCAAGAATTCCTCCGCAACTTTAGCGGGGGAGCCAAGCAGGTCAGAGATGACGGCGACCGAGTCGGCCCCGGCCTCGATCACCGAGCGAGCATTGGTGCGGGTGATGCCCCCGATGGCGACCAGCGGCTTCAGTGTTGCCGCGCGCGCGGCGCGCATGCCTTCGATTCCCACCACAGGATCGTGGTCGCGCTTGGAGGAAGTTGCAAAGACTGGACCGTAAGCGATGTAGTCCGCCGGGCCGGCGGCGGCTTCCTTCAACTGGTCGAGGTTGTGGGTCGAGACTCCCAGAATGCGGGCGTCGCCGATCACGGTGCGCGCGCCCTGCGGCGACAGGTCGCTCTGGCCGACATGAACCCCCTGGAAATCGGCGGCAATACAGATGTCAGCGCGATCGTTCATGATAAGAGTCACACCATCGTGCAGCGCGCGGC
This sequence comes from uncultured Acidobacteriaceae bacterium, assembly GCA_963703645.1. Classification (GTDB taxonomy): domain Bacteria; phylum Acidobacteriota; class Terriglobia; order Terriglobales; family Acidobacteriaceae; genus Bog-257. The sequence continues at coordinate 114,041 of CAVPFD010000025.1, read as the reverse complement.
GAATTTCGCGAGCGTGGTCCAGCATCTCGCGCGTGGTGCCCACCTTATTTCGGTACTGCAGCCAGGTCACGCCGCCAGCGGCGAGATCGCGTGCGTAATCCACGATGGCAGAGGTAGTGCGCAGCGGCAACGCGAAAAAGGACACGTCGAGGATGGCGTAAAGCTTAGGCAGCCGCAATGGTCCAGGCATTACTTCGCCTCTTTCGCCTGCGCCAGGAAGCGCTCCATGAACCTGGTATCGAAGTTGCCGGCGCGAAAGTCGGGGTCAGCCATGATGCGGCGGTGCAACGGAATGCTGGTGAAGATGCCTTCGACCACGAACATCTCCAGTGCGCGCGACATGCGGGAAATGGCTTCGGCGCGGTCGCGTCCGCGCACCACCAGTTTGGCAATCAGCGAATCGTAGTAGGGAGGGATTATGCCTTCAGCATAGGCTGCGGTGTCCACGCGCACGCCTGTCCCGCCGGGAATGTTGAAGGCCGTGATTTTCCCTGCCGAGGGCGTGAAGCGCTCAGGGTGCTCGGCGTTGATGCGGCACTCGATGGCATGTCCGCGAGATTGCACGGGAGAAGTGATGACGCTGCTTAGCTTCTCGCCCGCTGCGATCAGGATCTGCGACTTGACCAGGTCAACGTCGGTGACCATCTCGGTGACTGGATGCTCAACCTGGATGCGGGTGTTCATCTCCATGAACGACAGGTTGCCTTCTTCGTCCATGAGGAACTCGACCGTGCCGGCGTTCATGTAGCCGATATCGGTGAGCGTCTTGACCAGCAAGCCTGCCGATGCGCTCGCGCAGCTCCGGGCGTCACCCTTATCGAAGGCGATTCTTCCACCAGTTTCTGGTGACGGCGCTGAATGCTGCAGTCGCGCTCGCCCAGGCTCATCACATTGCCGTGCTCATCGGCCAGCACCTGGAACTCGATGTGGCGCGGGTGCTCGACGAACTTCTCCATGTAGAGATCGCCATTGCCGAAGGCCGCGGCAGCCTCCGATTGCGCGGCGTGAAACAGATTGGGCAGCTCCTGTTCATCGCGGATCACGCGCATGCCGCGTCCTCCGCCTCCGAACGAGGCTTTCACCATCACGGGGAAGCCGACGCTGCGCGCCCACTCCAGGGCTTCGTCAGCCGAGCGATGATTCCTTCCGAGCCGGGCAGGATGGGCACGCCTTCCTTCTTCATGGTGGCGCGCGCCTTTTCCTTTTCGCCCATCAAGCGCGTGACCTCGGGCGGCGGGCCAATGAACTTGATTCCGCATTCGCGGCAGACCTCGGCAAAGTTGGCGTTCTCACTCAGCAGTCCATAACCGGGGTGGATGGCGTCCACGTTGGCGATTTCTGCGGCGCTGATTACGGCCGGGACGTTCAGGTAGCTTTCGCTCAGGCGCGGAGGGCCGATGCAGATGGCTTCGTCGGCGAACCTCACGTGCAGCGAGTTGCGGTCGGCCTCGCTGTAAATGGCGACTGCTTTAACGCCCAGCTCCTTGCAGGCGCAAATGACACGCAGGGCGATCTCGCCGCGGTTCGCAACTAGGATCTTCTTAAACATGAAGTAGAGACTTGCAATGGCCAGGGTTGAGTCATGTCCGGCTACTGCTTGCGGATGCCGAACAGCGGCATGCCGTACTCGACCGGGGTTCCGTTGGAGACGAACGCTTTGGCGAGCACACCTGAGACTTCCGCCTCGATCTCGTTCATCAGCTTCATGGCTTCGATGATGCAAAGCACCTGTCCCTCCTGGACGGAGTCGCCGATCTTCACGAATGGTGGCGCACCCGGCGAAGGAGATTCGTAGAATGTGCCGACAATTGGCGACTTCACGACGTGCAGGTCAGCATCGCTCGGCCGGCGCCGGCGCCGACGTGCCGCCAGCCGCCTGCTCCACTCCCAGCGGGCTGGGCCGGCGGCTGGCGCTGAGGCTGCGACCGTCGCAGGAATCGCCGCCACCGCTGGCGCAACATGTACCACGGGAGCAAGCTGCTGACTGCCGCCCCGTTTGATGTGGAGCTTCATGTCGCCGCGTTCCAGTTCGAACTCGGCGATGTCCTTCTCCACCAAGAGTTCGATCAGTTCCTTGATTTCTTTCTGGTTCATCAGATTCCATTCGATAGGATGCCGTGCAACCGACAGCTAGATTTCGATCAGTTCCTTGGTAACCGGAGTCAGCACCTGGCATCCGCTGTTTGTGACCACCACCATATCTTCGATGCGAATGCCGCCCCTACCGGGGACATAGATTCCAGGCTCAATCGTGATAACCATGCCCGATTGAAGCCGTTCCATCTGACCCTTCGCGAGACGTGGGGGCTCGTGAATCTCCAAGCCCACTCCGTGTCCCGTCGAATGCGTAAAGTAGCGATCGAGCCGGGCCTTTCGAAGCACTTGACGGGCGGCTTGGTCCACTTCGGCGGCCGTTTTGCCCGGAGCGACGGCCGCAATGCCTGCCAATTGCGCCTCCAGGACGGCTTTGTACCACTGGCCCTCTTCCCGGCTGGCACGGCCCACGTGTACGGTGCGGGTCATGTCAGAACAATAGCCCCGCAGTATAACACCCGAATCGACCACCACGAACCCGCGCCGGGGTATGGGCTGACTGGAGGCCCGCCCATGGGGCAGGGCCGAGCGTTTGCCGGCGGCCACGATGGTTTCAAATGACATGCCGTCGGCGCCTGCCTGGCGAGCGGCATACTCCAGTGTTCCGGCCACCGCCGACTCCGCAACTCCGGGGCGAAGGGTCCTCAGCGCTTCCTGGTAAACGAGTGCTCCCAGTTTGACCGCCTCAACAATTAGCTGGAGCTCTTCGATATCTTTGACCATGCGCTGGCACATGATCAGACCAGTGGTCGCTTTCCAGGCGATGCGTTCTACACGCAAGCCTGCGCATCTGCTGGGCAGTGACGACGGTGGTGTAATCCGCTTCGAATGCGATCGCGGCTGCCTTCACCTTGTCGATAAGCTTGACGGCGTCCTGCAGCAATGGGCCCTTGGCAATGACTACTCGCGCTCCCTGGATCTCTTCGCGCGCCTGCTGCGTGTATCGGCCATCGGTGAAGAAGATGCGCCGGCCGGCGAGAAGCAGCAGCAACCCATTGCTGCCGGTATAACCGCACAAGTAACGCAAGTTAGCGGGATGCGTTACGACGAAGCCATCGAGATGTTGCTCGGCGAGGGTTTGCTCGAACCTCTTCAGCCGTGAGAGATGGTCCATTCGCTTCCCGGTGTACCTCAAGCTAGAACTGGGTTATCTGCAGATTGTCTGAAGTCTGTTTGCTGGCGCGGAAGACGTGATGACCGCTCTTGGTATGGGCGGCAGCGTCCACGCGAACCGTGTACATTTCCGGCCCAGGACTCGAGCCGAACGGAATGGCCGGGCTCGACTTCTGCGCGGCCAGAGTGAAGTGCTGATAGCCCAATGCGGTTGCCCTGCCGATGCTGTTGACGGCAACGACGATGACGGTGATGTCCAAGTTGTGCCCGGTCTGGTTGGAGACCACAACCGATCCCGAGATGGTGGTGCCCTGCACCTGGGGAGGCTGTTTCCAGTCGATCGTCAGCCCGGCAATTACGATGATGGTCACTTCGCGCTGCACCTGCTGGTGAGGGATGTTGGAGTCAGCAACGGCGAGATTGAAGCGATACTCACCGGGAGTCGTGGGCACGCCGTCGATCACTCCCTTATGCGGATGCAGCTTTAATCCTGGCGGAAGTTCACCCTCGGTTCGACGCCAGGTGTACGGCGCGATGCCGCCCTGTACTGCAACTGCGAGGTTGAAATTCTCCCCGGCAACAGCGCTTTGCGGGGACTGCAAATGAATCTCAAGGGGCTGCGGATCTGACGGCAGGGCGCGCGTAGGAAGGACCGATGTCGTCGCCACTAGAAAAAGAAATACGCCGGAGATCGTTGAGGTAAACCGCACGCTGCAAACATTATAGGAGCAATCGCGAGAGTACTCGTTAGCAGGCTGCGCGAAAAATCACGAAAGTCAGGGCGGCGCTTCAGCGCCGCGTCCGCGGACATTGAAGGGGCCTTTAGACCTGGGTACATTGACATGATACCCCCTAAATGACCAGCCTCAAATGAGGTACCGCTGAGGCTACAGCCGGCTTGGGACGGTGCCTATAAACGCGGGCCTGAATGTCCCCACTACCCGAACGGGAGTTCCCGGGGACTTCGGTAGCCCTCTGAAGCCGTGCCCTGATACAAAGCGATTGGTGAGACAGCTTTCGGCTACTCCACCAACAGGTCGAACTGAAAGCGCTCGTTGCCGACCGTCACCGTGACGCGCACCATTCCCGCTTTCTTTCCTGCCGGCACCGAAGATGCACCACGCGACAGTTTGGGCAGGGGGAAGTACAGGATACCGTCCGCATCGGACTGAGGTGTGATGGTATTCGCCAGAAACGCGCTCTGCTCGACATAGTCAGGCGAGGTTTGCCGCTGGAGCTGAGCCAGGACATCGGGGCCGGCAGCTTCACGATTGCGTAAGCGGCAAACCGTACCACAGTCAGCCGGGCTGGGTATTGGACCATGCGACGGCAGCGCTCCTGGAGTATCGGTGTACAGGATGGCGCGGCTGCCCGACAGCACCGGAGCACCCGCCGCACTCGCCCTGGCTCCCATCGCCCGCATCATCTCGAGGATCTGGGGATTGACATTGCTCACCGAAGGAGCCTCATCTGGCTCGCCCGCGACGGGATTGACGGCCAGGCGCGCCCAGTTGTAAGGGCGGCGCATTCTACGGGCGAGTTCCGGGGCCAAAATCGGGGCCAGCGTCTGGCCCGCAATAGCGTCCTCTACGCGGACATCCTCAGGTTTTACAGTCACCGATTGCTGGCCCAGGTTATAGACCCGGAGTTTCACGGCGACAAACTTGTGGTTGAGTGCAGAGTGGGCCGCGGCGACGACCGTGTAATCGGTCCCTGCAGCGTACCGATAGACGATTCCATTTATGTAGAACAAACCGCTGCCGGCGGATGAAGCCTGGGCGACCGGAGATTGGCCTTGGGCAGCGACCGACAGGCAGAGCAGAAAGACGCGGAGCAAGTAGCGCATGTAACCCTCCCAACTCCGCACCGACCGGAGTCTGAGAGGTAAATCGGCAGATCGCGACCCGACATGAACAAGTCGCAGTGAGCGAAAACGAGGCAGGCCGGGGTTGCGCGGGATTCGTTCTACTGCAGCAACCCGAACTCGGCAATGCCCGTCTGCGTTCCGATGAAGACTTTGCCGTTTACGATGACTGGAGTGATGAACTTGTTTCCCGGACCAAACTGGTCGCGCGATCCTGCCTGGTTGCTGTTGTACAACTCGTTGGCCAGGTTGGCGGCGTCGTAGGCGTGTAGCACCGCGGGGTCGTTGTTCTCGACCGCCCAGACAATCGCATCAGAGCCGAAGTTGGAGGAAACGCTGGGTGTGGTTCCCGGGTACGGGAAGATAGTTCGAGTCTGTGAAGTTGGCGAGGTTGAAAGCATAGCGTCGGTAATGCTAAAGGCTTTCAGCGCGTCATCAACACCGCCAAAGTACACGATATTGTTGTAGTACGCGGGCGCTCCCCAAACTCCCTCTGGCAGTGCCCCGGGAATCTCCTGGTAAATGTTGTCCTGGTCTGGATCGAACTTGCCCATGTCATCGCGATTGACAACGTAAATGTTGCCATCCTTCCCAGCTCCGACTGCCAGGTGATGGAGCGCGCCTTGGTTGTCGTACAAATCCGGCAACAGGACGCCTCCACCGGAACCGAGGTCGATATCATCGTCTGACTCGGCCACTGTGTCATGCATGGTGAAGTAATCGGCCACGGCCAGCTGAGGAGAAGTGGAAATCTTGACGAAGGCGTTGCCGTAGTCGCCATTGATGGGCATGCCCTGGCCGTCAAGCGTGGTGTCAAAGGTTCCATTGGCGGTCAACAGGTAAATATTGCCTTGGCTGTCGGCTCCCAAGCCGGCGCCGGACATCCATATTGATCCCGAGTTGCCATTCGGTGTCAGGTTCAAGACGGCGGCCTGCTGCAGTGGCTGGGCGTTGTAGGCCATCAGCCATCCGGTATAGGGGCGGTGGTCGCAGTGCGAGGTGAAAGCGATATAGATTTTTCCGCCATACTCCAACAAACTTGCGCGCGCCACATACTGTGTGGGATCAAAGCGAACTAGGCCATTATCACTACCATCTCCCGTGCCAGGATAGGACGCTTCAATCTCTATCGGCGCCCCAAAACGCTCCGCTCCTGTGCTTAGATCCAGGGCGTGCAGACGCTGGTGGTAATTGCCGAAGGAATCCTTCGTCATGGCGACGAGGTAAATGACGCCCTTCTGCCGATCGATCACCGGAGTAGCTGTGACCCCAATGGTGGGCGTGAGCAGCGGACAGCCCAGGTCATCGCTGGGCGTTTCGCCAGGCAGGAGGGCTGAGGCTTGCCATAGCTGCTGGCCATGGTCTGCATCGAATGCATACACGCTGTCGTTTTCTGTAGCTACATAGAGGATATTGCGCAGGTTCGGACCGACAGGCATTTTATAGAGGTAGAGCGGTTGGGCATCCACCTTGCCGTCCACGGGAAAAAAGCCGACGAGTCCAAACGAGTTGGCGTTTACGTTGGCAAGATTGAGGGTCTTCTCATACTGGTTGAATCCCTGGCGAGCGGCATTGTAGTGATAGGTCACCACATCACCAATGTAGCCTATGACACCATATTGGCGAGGCCCGGTCATCTCTGTGATTGGGAGGACGAGGGATGCCGAGAGGCGCGACAATGAGCTGCGGGCATCGAACGTCGGCGGCCCTACGCCGGCTGCGGCGAAGACATGCGAGGAGTATGGAGCGGGGAAGATAGCATTCCCAATGACCCAGCACAAAAGGGCCAAAACAAAAATGTCGGCAATGTAGGGAAGACAACGAAATGGCTTTCGCATTAGAGCGTCAGGATGTTAATTTCCGATTAACAAACGCGCCCGATGATATCCCATTCGGATTAAAGTCGAAAGGAAAAAACTACTGGAAGCTATTCAAACTAAAGAGCTTGTTTCGTAAAGCAAAAGCACGAACTGGACACGCTTCAAAGCATGGCTCGCCCGAGCGGCTGCAACATACACGACCCCACCGCGCCCTAGAGTCCAATCGGACTATTGCAGCAGTCCAAACTCCGCTACCCCCGTCTGCGTACCAACAAAGACTTTGCCGTTTACGATGAGAGGAGTAATGAACTTGTTGCCTGCTCCAAACTGATCCCGTGATCCCGCCTGATTGCTGTTGTACAGTTCTTTCGCCAGATTCGTGGCGTCGTAAGCGTGCAGCACCGCGGGATTGCTGTTCTCAACCGCCCACACGATCCCGTTGGAAGTTCCGTTCGCCGACACTGCGGGAGAGGTTCCCGGATATTCGAACGACGTGGCACTCTGAGAACTGGGCGATGCGGCCAGCATCGCATTGCTGATAGGGAAGGCTTTCAGCGGTTGACCCACGGAACCGTAGTACACGGTGTTGTTGAAATACGCCGGATTTGCCCACACCCCGCCGGGCAGAACACCGTCCAGCTCCTGATAGATGGCGCTGTCGTTGTTGGGATTAAACTTCCCCAGGTTGTCGCGGTTCACGACGTAGATGTTGGAATCCTTCCCCGCGCCCACCGCCAGGTGATGCACCTGGCCGTTGTTGTCGGTAAGGTCCGGCAGCACGATTGCTCCGCCAGAGCCGAGGTCTTCGTCGCGGCTGGATTCCTGCACCGTGTTGGACATATTGAAGTAGTCGGCGACAGCGAGGCCTCCCGAGGTGGAAAGTTTCAGGAAGGCGTTTCCATAGTCGCCATTTATGGGGAAGCCCTGGCCATTGAGTGTCGTGTCGAAGGTACCGTTGCCATCAAGGAAGTAGATGAAGCCGTTCGAATCACCCGCCAATCCAGTTCCCGCCATCCAGATGGCGCCCTCGTTGCCGTTGGGCGTCACGTCGATGACAGACGTTTGCGCCAGAGTCGAGGCGCTATAGCCCATCACCCATCCGGTATAGGGACGATCGTCGCAATGGGAAGTGAATGCGATGTAGATGACGCCGCCCAGTTCCAGCAGGCCCGCTCGCTCGGCAAATTGCCCAGGAGCAAAGATGACCTGGCCGTTCTGGCTGCCGTCACCGCTGCCGGGATACTTTGCCTGGATCTCCATCGGACCGCCGAACAGCTCGGCGCCGGTCATCAGATCAAGCGCGTGCAGACGCTGATGATAGTTGCCGCTGGAATCCTTGGACATCGCGACCAGGTACATGGCGCCATGGGGTCCACGCTGGCGGTCAATTACCGGCGTACTGGTGATGCCGATTTCAGGCGTGATCTGGCTGCAACCATGATCATCGCTGGTGGTTTCCCCCGAAAGCAGTGTGGAAACCTTCCATGTCTGCGTGCCCGCATCGGCATCAAAGCTATACGCACTACCGTGCTCGGTGACTACGAACAACGTGTTTTGAGTATGGAGTTGGCCTGGGAGGCGATAAACGTATAAGGGCTGCGCATCCACTTTGCCGTCCACGGCCAAAAAGTTAACCTTCCCGAAGCTGGCGGAGTTCACGTTGGAGGGCGTCAGAACGAACTCCAGTGTGTTCTGCCCCTGACGCGTGGCGCCGTAGTGATATGTGAGAACGTCGCCAGCATATCCTATGAATCCGAGCTGTTGGTCTGAATCACCGCGAACTGCATCTTGCGACCCGCCGGAGGCTTTGCTGCGTGCCGAAGAGGGGTGAAAAGAAGACGCCTTCATCGCTCCAATTCCAATAATTGCTGAGCCGATGACGAGCAGAATGGAGTAGGCAAGAATCAGACGATAGTGCATGGATCACCCCGAGTGGGAGGAGGGTACTTGCAGGATCGTAGATGCCACCGCGCTACTCAAAGTTGTTGAATTTTCAACGACGCCTGGCTGACGGCAAAGCCGGTCGGCGCCTTCAGTCGCGAATTCGCTCCACGAGATCGTCCGCTTGTGGAGCATACATTCATAAACTCGCGAAAGAAGTACTCTGACTTGAGGGCCCTCCGGTGCTTTTGCGGAATTCGCAAAAGCCCGGTCATCATTTAGGATTGTCTCCATTGGAGGCCTCGTGGTTTGCGGTGCCTGCGGATACGAAAACCAGGTTGGGAACCGTTTCTGTGGAATGTGTGGCACCCCGCTGCCGCACCGTCCCCTGACCGCACCGGGTGCGCATGGCACGCATACCTTCATGCGCCTCCCGCTGGAAAGCGCGAAGCTCGAGCGTGAGCGTGTTGAAGTTCCGGCGGAGGATGCGTCCGCGTCCGCGCCACCCGCCCGCGGTGCCATGCTGACCGAGATGCCGCTCGGCAAACAGGCGCAAGTCCAGAATAGTGGCCGTTCGGCGGACATGGTCCCGGAGGTTCCGCTGGACGAATACATCAAGAGTTTTCGCTATGTTCCACCCGCGGAGCCCGATGAGATCACCATGCGCGGCGAAGCCCATGTGCCGCAGCCGGAAGCTAGGACTGTAAACGAGGCTGCTTCGGATGTCGTAACAGAAGCGACCACCGCAGCGGATTCGGATCTTACTTCGGCGACCGAAGACGTTGATAAGCGGCTTGGGCTGGAAGAGCCAGCGCCGGGCGACGAGCGCCATGATCGCCCGCGATTTCTGGACTTCAGCGAACCTGCTTCGCCGGCAGAAAAGCCGGAAGGTCCCCAGCCGGCCATCCCTGGCCCATCATTTCTCGGGCTCGACGGGACGTCGAAGGCTGCGGTTGCGGCTCCGAACGAGAGGGAAGAAACCAAGTCTGGCGACAGGCTGTGGATCGGGATTGCCGTGGTGGCTCTCCTGACGTTCGTTTTCCTCGGAGTACTGGAGTGGCGCTTGCAAGGGAGCGGGACAAGTCCGGTAGAAATCGTTAAGTTGAAGCTCCAGGATCTCTGGCACGGCAACAGACCGGTTCCTCAGCAGGCCAATTCTACCGAGGCGACAGCCGCCAAATCTGCGACCCAGTTCGAAGGTGAGTCCAAGCCGCAGTCGCCCGATCAGAGCCCTCCGGTGGACACAAATGGTGCAAGTCCCACCAGGACGAGTAATCCTCCGGCTACTCAAACGAACCCTGCACCCTCAGCGCAGAACACTGCGACGGTCAGGGGAGCTCCACCAACCGACGGGCCAAAGATTGCTCCCGGCACTCCTTCCTCGGCCGGGCCGCAATCGGCGGCGACACAGAAAGCAATTCAGCCCAAGACAACGCCGCCACTGAATACCGCTGAGATTGCTGCCGGTTCGGAAGCCAAAGACGTAAAAGGGCAGAAGAAGGCTGCTCCGGGTGACGAGGAACTGTCCAAGGCGAACGACGCCAGTGACGCCACTGCAGCGGCCGCATGGCTCTGGAGGGCAACGGCCAAGGGCAATCCCGATGCGCCAGTGCGGCTGGCCGACATGTACGTCAAAGGCGAAGGCGTTCCGCGCAGTTGCGATCAAGCCGTGGTGCTACTGAAAGCCGCTGCTTCCAAGGAAAATGCCCCCGCACGCAATCGGTTGGCAGCCATGTACAACAGCGGGACCTGCGTGCAGCGCAATCGTGTAGAAGCCTATCGCTGGCTCAACTCCGCGCTCGCTGCAGACCCAAACAGTCAATGGGCGTTGCAGAACCGCAATTTGATCTGGCAGCAGATGACGCCAGAGGAGCAAGCGGCGGCAAAGCCAAATCGATAGCGGCGTTCCACGCGCGCCTCCCAAGGACAGCCTTCGCGTGCCGAACCGGAGTCGTTGAGCCGACGCGCTGCTAATGAAGCCGAGATTCTTCGCTTCGCAAACCGCTTTCCGGAGATGGCTTAACCAGCATCACGGTGAGGTTCGCGAGCTCTGGGTCGGCTTCTACAGGAAGGAATCGGGTAGAGGCGGGATCACCTATCCGGAGGCTTTGGACGAAGCGCTGTGCTTCGGTTGGATTGACGGTCTGCGCAAGGCCGTGGATGGCTCCAGCTCTACGATCCGCTTCACGCCGCGCAAGGCCGATAGCATCTGGAGCAACGTCAACGCCCGGCGCGTTGCAGAACTCATCAAGTCGGGGCGGATGCAGGAGCCCGGACTCCTGGCCTTCAAGACCCGCGATGAGAAGAAGTCGCAACAGTATTCTTACGAGAGAGACAAATGCTGCCTGGAGCCAGCGCACGAAAACAAGTTCCAGGCAAACGCAAAGGCCTGGGAGTTCTTTCGTACGCAAGCTCCGTGGTATCAGCGGACAACCACCTGGTGGGTGGTCAGCGCCAAGCGGGAAGAAACCCGCCTGAAGCGGTTGGCCAAATTGATCGATGATTCGGAGAAGGGTCGGAGAATTGGGCTGGTCGACTATCCGAAAGGCAAACGGAAACAATTCCGTTGAACTTGGGGGCGCATTTGCCTTATCAACTATAATGTCTCCGCAGCCGAAGCACTGCGCCTCACTGCGGTATTGCAACCGGCTTCTATTCCCTCGCATCAACTGCCAACTGGAGGAAAGATCAGAATGGCACACGAAGTTCCTGCGCTGCCCTACGACTACTCTGCACTCGAACCTTACATTGACACCCAAACCATGCATCTGCATCACGACAAGCACCACCAGGCCTACGTCACCAATCTGAACGCCGCGCTGGAGAAGGCCCCTGAACTGCAGAAGCTCAGCGCTGAAGAGTTGCTCAGGGGACTGGAAAACGTGCCCGAAGCCATTCGCAACGCGGTGCGCAACAACGGCGGCGGTCACGTGAACCACACCATGTTCTGGAAGATCATGGGCCCGAACGCCGGTGGCGCGCCCACCGGCGCCATCGCCGACGCCATCAAGAACGCCTTTGGCGATTTCAATGCCTTCAAGGAGAAGTTCAACGACGCCGGCCTGAAGCAATTCGGCAGCGGCTGGGCCTGGTTGGTGCGCGACCAGGGAGGCAAGCTGCAAGTGGTGAGCTCCGCCAATCAGGACAATCCGATGAGCCAAGGCTTCTTCCCCATCATGGGCAACGACGTTTGGGAGCACGCGTATTACTTGAAATATCAGAACCGCCGCGGTGACTACCTGAAGGAATGGTGGAACGTGGTGAACTGGGCGGAAGTGAACAACCGCTTCCAGGAAAGCCAGAAGTAGCGCGATCGTCCACCAATCCATGGTGACGAGAAAGGGGCGCGGAAATCGCGCCCCTTTCTGTTCTGCAGCCCATTTTCGCGAGCGCTATCGGCCGCGCAATGATCACTGGGCGCCGTTGACATTCACGGTGCATTTGCTGGAAAATCTCGCTCAATTCTGAACCGACTTACTGGCCGTCAATGGGGGAGTAGCGGGTTTCCCGCTCGGTGCCCCAGAAGAACACGACTTAACAAAACCGGGAAAAGAGACAATGAAGAAAATGGTTATCGCAATCGTTGTGGCAGCATTGTGCTTGGTGGCTGCCCACAATGGCCTGACCGCACCAGGCAAGACGACCAGCAAGCAGCAGATCGCCCGCGGCGAATACCTCGTGAAAGTGATTGGACAGTGCGGCGATTGTCACACCCCGATGAACGAGAAGGGCGAATACGTTCCGGGAAAGTGGCTGCAAGGCACTAAGCTGACCTTTGTGTCCACCGTTCCCGTGCCCAACTGGGCCGACACCTCTGCGAACATTGCCGGGTTGGAAGGCTGGGACCACGAGAAGGCGATCCAGTTCTTCATGACCGGGCTTGCGCAAAACGGCCAGCCGGCGCGTCCTCCCATGCCGCAATACCACATGAATCGAGCCGACGCCGAGGCTGTAGTCGCCTATTTGGAGTCGCTGAAGCCGTAGTCACAAACGACACAACGGCTGATACGGCAGGCTCTTGCCATCCACAATGGCGGCTGGATTGTGTGTGACCAACGCGTCGGCAACCTCGCCGCCAGCCAGCTTGGCAACAGCTTTGCGGGCTTCCGACAGCACTGGTTTGCGGTGCCTGGGATCGTGCGCGTCGCTGGCCACAACGTGGACGGCTTCCCTCTTCAGCAGCCACTCGGCCATTTTCTGTGAATGTTTGCCCCAGAATCCGGTAACGGCATTGGCGGTGACCTGCACCAGGCAACCCTGCTCGATCATCTCGAGCACCATCTCAGGCTCTCGCAGCAGGACACGATTGCGTTCGGGATGGGTGATGATAGGGACCATCCCACTGCTGCAGATTGAGAGCAGCTCCTGCTTCACGCTGGGCGGAATGTCGTAATCGTTGAACTCGACCAGCAGATATCGCGAGTCGCCAATCGTGTATCGACGAGGATAGGCAAGCGCGTCGCAAATGTTCTCGTTGGAGAAATGGAAGTCACAACCGAGGCTGAAGGCGAGCCTGCCGTCGCCAACATCGCTGAAGTTCTCCGAGCATTTCCGTGTATCGGTCGCGGTCGTAGACGAACTCGTCGTTGCAATGCGGTGTGGCGACAATATGGGTAATGCCGTCATCCGCCGCGATGCAGCACATTTCCGCGGCGGCTTCCCAGGTCTCGGCACCGTCATCGATGCCGGGAAGGATGTGGCAGTGGATGTCAACCATGTCCAGGAGCTAACCGCGGATTAATGGCGATTTCGCGCAAGGTCGTCGAAACACAGCAAATCCGCAGTTCAGATTTTCATCGATACCGTTCGCGCATGAACTCCGTCATCGCCTCATAGGCCGCGCTCAAGACCGGCTCCTGGGGCAGAAACACAATGCGGATGTGGCGCGTGCCGGGCTTTTCGCCGAAGCCGGAGCCGTGGACCACCAGCACATGCTTCTGCTTCAACAGGTCAGTGACGAAGGTGAGATCGTCCTCCGGGATGTCCATGCTGGGATGCGCGTAGAATGCGCCTTTCGGCGGCACAAGTTTTACTCGCGGCGTACGCTTTGCCCAGTCAATGGTGAGGTCCGCGCGGCGGCGCAATTTTTCCAGTATCTCGGGTATATGGTCCTGCGGACCTTCCAGGGCCGGGCGGATGGCGTGCTGGAAAGGATGGGGCGCGGACAAACGCGCCCGCAACAAGCGGTGTACCGCTTCCATGTAGGGGTGCAGGATTTCGCGCGGACCTGTCGCGATAGCCCATCCGATACGCCAGCCCGGAACCAGATACGCCTTGGACAGCCCATTGAAAGTGACGATGGGAACATCGGTCGCGAGGGTCGCTATCGAGATGTGCTTCTCACTCGAATCGAAGATCAGCTTCTCATAGATTTCGTCGGCGAAGATGACCAGCCCGTGCTGCCGGGCCAGTTCGAGAATTCTTTCCAGCGTCCGCTTCGAATATACTGCCCCGGTCGGGTTGTTGGGATTGATCAGCAGAATGGCCCGTGTGCGCGAGTTGATCTTTCGTTCGATGTCGGCAACGTCGGGCTCCCAGCCATTGTCCTCGTCCAGATCGTAGTCGTTCACCGGGCAGTCCAGCTTGCCCATGATCGCGCCGTAAAGCGGGTATTCCGGCCTCGGCGTCAGCACATTGTCCCCGGGATTCAGCAGGGCGGTGATGCAACTGTCGATAACCTCTCCACTTCCGTATCCGACAAATATGCTTTGGATATGCCGAAATCCGCTGCGCTCGGCCTCACCGTGGATTGCGTCAATCGCCGGCTTGATGCCCAGGGAGTCAGCATACCCATTGTGACCATCACACATGGCCTTAACGACGGCATCGATCATGTGCGGCGGGGTGGGGAAGTCGAACTTACAAGGATCGCCGATGTTCAGGTAGAGAATCTTATGGCCCTGACGTGCCACCTCGTCGGCAACGACGGCAAGGTCGCGGATGGCGTAGCGCACATTTGCCATGCGGGTTGCGGGCAAGATCTCGGTAGTTTGATTGATAGCCATGAACAGGTCCTCAGCGGAGAAGAACCCATCATTATGCCGCAATTGAGGGAATGGCGGCAGCCGATTTTATAACGCGAGGTGCGCCAGCCGCTTGTCACAGTGCCATGTGCCGAACGACCTTGTGACGGTCTTCGCCGCCGGTGCTACACTTGCCGTATTTCTTATGTCCCTCCCCGAGGTTGTCCACCAACTCCGGAAGATAGCCGGACGCGACGCCGTTCTGGACTGTCCCGAAGACCTCATGCTCTACGAATACGACGCGGGCATCCGCAAGAGCATGCCGGGCGCAGTGGTGTTTCCCCAGACTACGGACCAGGTTTCGCAGATCATGCGGCTGGCGTCGTCGGTGCGCATGCCAGTCGTGGCGCGTGGTGCGGGCACCGGCCTGAGTGGCGGCGCGATCTCGCAGCCGGGCGGAATCGTCATCGCCTTCTCGCGCATGAACCGCGTCCTGGAGGTTGATGTCGAGAACCAGCGCGCCGTCGTCCAGCCGGGCGTGGTTAACTTGCAGCTCTCCGAACATGTATCGCATCTCGGGCTTTACTTCGCGCCCGATCCTTCCAGCCAGAAAGCCTGCACCATCGGCGGCAACGTCGCCGAAAACTCCGGCGGACCGCACACCCTGATGTACGGCGTCACGGTCAATCATGTGACTGGAGTCGAAGTGGTGCTGCCCAGCGGCGAAGTCGTGCACTTCGGTGGTAAGGCGGCCGAATCCTATGGATACGACATGACTGGGTTCTTCGTCGGGTCGGAAGGCACGATCGGCATCGCCACCGCGATTACTGTCAAGCTACTGCGCAAGCCTGAGAAGGTCGCAACCCTGCTGGGCATCTTCGAGTCTGTGGACGATGCCGCACAAACGGTTTCCGCGATTACCGCCGCGGGCATCACGCCTGCCGCGCTGGAAATGCTGGATGGATGGACGCTGCGCACTATCGAGGCCTACTGCCATGCCGGCTATCCGCTCGATGCCGGGGCCGTGCTGTTGATTGAACTCGATGGGTTGCGCGAGGCGGTGGAGGAGCAGGCGGAAGCAGTGCGGGCGGTGTGCCTGGAGCAGAAGGCGCGCGAGGTGCGACGCGCCAAGACTGAAGAGGAGCGTGCGCTGCTGTGGAAGGGCCGCAAGACGGCCTTCGGCGCACTCGGCCGCGTCAGTCCTTCGTACTACACGCAGGATGGAGTGGTGCCGCGCAGCAAAATTCCCGCGACCTTGCAGCACATCGGCGAAGTGGCGAAAAAGTACGACCTGATCATCGGCAACATCTTTCATGCCGGCGACGGGAATCTTCATCCGCTGATCCTGTTCGATATCCGCTTCGCCGACCAGCTTGAGCGCACGTTGGCCGCCAGTGAGGACATCCTGCAGTACTGCATTGCAGTCGGCGGCTCCATCACCGGCGAGCACGGCGTCGGGATGGAGAAACGCGATCTGATGCCGGTGCTATTTACCGAGCAGGACCTCGATGTCATGATCAGTCTGCGGAATGCGTTCAACGGCGACGACGTGCTGAACCCGGAGAAGCTGTTTCCCACGCCCCGCATGTGCCGCGAGATCTCGGGGCCAGCACAGAATCCGGTGCTGGCGCGGGAGGGAATGTGAGTACCACGGCCGCGCCCACCCGCTTCGCGCCCGAATTGCGCGCGATTTGCGGAACGGAGCACGTGGTCGAGTCTTCCACCGGAGAACATTCTCGGTGTCGCTCCCTCGATGGCTGTCACACCCGGATCGCCCGATGAGATTGTCGAGATTCTGCGATTTGCCAATGAGCACGGGCTGAACGTGGTTGCCGCCGGGGGCTTTACGCAGCAGCAGACCGGCAATCGGCCGCCACAGGTGGACGTGCTGCGTGTACACGTCGCGGCTCACGGAAGTGGAGCATTACGATTCGGGCGATCTCACCATCGGCGTCGGAGCGGGTTGGACGGTCGCACAACTGTCCGCCAAGGTGGCTGCCGACAACCTGTTCTTCGCAGGCGACCCGGCGTTGCCGGAGCGTGCCACCGTCGGAGGTCTGCTGGCGACGGGTATGTACGGGCCGCATCGCCACGGATACGGCGGCCTGCGCGACTACTGCATTGGCGTGCGATTCGTCACCGGAGACGGACGCAAGGCCAAGGGCGGCGGCCGCGTGGTGAAGAACGTCGCCGGCTACGACATGATGAAGCTGCTCATCGGAAGCTAGGGAACGCTGGGAATCATTACCAGCGCCAGCTTCAAGCTGTTTCCCGCGCCGCGGCAAACGCGAACATTCGTGGCGGAGTTCGCCAATGCCGCGGAGGCATTCGCGTTCCGCAATCGCGTGCTGCGTTCGCCGCTGGATCCGATTTGCCTGGAGCTGATCTCGCCACAGGCGGGCGGATTGCTCGGTGCGGCCGTGCATCATGGTCGATTTTGCTTCGCGCCGCAGGCAGCGATGCGGTGCTTGCCCGTTGTCGCGCCGAATTGGGAACCGCGGTTTCTCGTGAAGTGGAAGGGCAAAGCGAGCGAGAGCTCTGGCGAGCGGTCTCAGACTTTTCTTATCTCGTCCGCGAGCGACATCCGCGTTTGTTGCTGATCTCGATGACGCTTCCGCTGGCGGATGTCCAACCGGTGTTGGATGAGCTTGCGACCGTGGCTCGATTCGAACGGCCTCACGCTAGCCGCAATCGGAAGAGTAGGGGTTGGTCATCTCCTCCTGGCCATGTGGCCGGCGTCAAATGCGGAGGTCAGGCCACTGAATCTGGTGAAGGCTGTCTCAGGATTACGAAGCGCTTTACCGCCTGATGCCGGCATGACTGTGTTGCATTGCCCCGAAGAGATGCGCAGTGAGATCAGTGCGTGGGCCGCGACTCCTACCGACGTGAAAAGTATGCGCGCAGTAAAGCTGGCACTCGATCCAAACGACATTCTGAATCGCGGGAGGTTCTCCTTCTGAGCTCAGCAGCACCAGTTGCGGAAATGCCAGTTTCGAACTTCTTGCCGGGTGAGAAGCCGACCTGGGAGCTGTACTCCAAGTGCGTTCACTGTGGGCTGTGCCTGGACCAATGTCCGACCTATCGCGTACTGGGCACGGAGATGGATTCGCCACGCGGCCGCATTTATCAGATGGTGCAGGTGGACGAGGGCAGGCTGGCGCTGGGAGATTCGTTCGTCACCCACATCGACCGCTGCCTCGGCTGCCTGAATTGCCAGACCGCGTGCCCGTCCGGCGTCCCTTACGGCAGCCTGCTGGAGCGTGCCCGCTCGCAGATCGTGGAGCACTACCATCGGCCGTGGCTGCAGCGCGCCATCCGCACACATTTCTACGAGCAGGTGCTGCCGTCGTTCGGCCGGCTAGCGAGACATGCGAAGTTCGTTCGCTTCTATCAGCGCTCGGGCCTGCAGAGCCTGGCGCGCGCCACCGGGCTGCTCAAGCTTCTCGGCGTCGCCGAACTGGACGCGTCTGTCTCCGCGCATCGAGAGCGACTTTTCATTCCGCGATCTCGGCGCCGTCTTTCCCGCCGAAGGTGCGTCGCCGCGGGACAGGTGGCGCTCCTGATTGGTTGCATCGGCAGCGTGGCATTTGCAGAGCTGAACCGCGCCACCATTCGCGTACTGACGAAGAACGGCATCGAGGTCCACGTCCCACGCAGTCAGAGTTGCTGTGGCGCGCTTCACCTCCACGGCGGGTTCCTGGAGATGGCGCGAACGCAAGCCCGCATCAACATCGACGCCATGCTCAGGCCGGAATTTGATGCCATCGTGACCAATGCCGCTGGCTGTGGGTCAGTGATGAAAGAATACGCAGGATTGCTGGAGGGCGACGACAAATACGCCGAAAGGGCAAAGCAATTTGTCGCCAAAGTGCGCGATATCTCGGAGTACCTGGCACAGGTTGGTTTGCTCGAGCCGAAGCGGAAACTAAAGCAGCGCGTCACCTATTCCGATCCATGTCACCTGGCGCATGCGCAAGGCGTGCGCAAACAGCCGCGTGAGCTGCTAAAGACGATCGGAGCGGAGTTGGTGGAGATGCCTCGCCCGGATACCTGTTGCGGCAGTGCCGGCGTTTACAACGTGGTACAGAACGAACTCTCCATGAAGATTCTTGACGAGAAGATGGAGTACGTGGCCAGCGTGTGCCCGGAAATCATTGCCACCGCGAACGTAGGATGCATGTTGCAGTTCGCCGCCGGAATCAAGCGCAAGGGAATGAACGCGCGTGTTGCGCATATAGTGGAATTGCTCGACGAAGCCTATTTGTAAACGGGCGGCGCGGTTTCTCGCCGCCCGTTGCCATCCGGCTCTCTTAATCACCCGCTCTCCAGAGAGCCACCACCGATATTGGTCTTCATCGGCAAACCTCAACGAAGGGTTATTTGCCCGAGATGACTTCCCGCAGTTGGGCCGACAATTCCTCCGCGCTCTCCAAAGGCGGACGGCAGGTGAAGTCTGTGCAAACGATGGTCACCGATTTCTTTGACTTCAAAGCAGGAAGATTAGGGATGGTCTCCGCCAGTACCGGCGGCAGGTTCTGCGCCACAGCTTCGCTATCAGTCAGATGGATTACCGATTTGTTTAGCGCAAACGGGGCAATGGCGGCCCGCAGCAGCGCCTGGGCTTGCTCGTCTTCGCCAACCACCACTACTTGCGTGTGGGGCTTGGACATCCAGGTCGCAGCAATTCCGTAAGTTCCGGCATAGATTCCAAACTGTTCGGCCGCACCGGCGAAAACCTCGAGCGTGTCCTCGGCCTTGTCTCGGTACCTCGCGTCGTTGGTATAGGCATAGAGCCGCAGCAGCGCGATAGCTGCACTCGGATTGCCGGCAGGAGTGGGCGCGTCCTGAAATGGCTTGCGCCGGGCCGAGAGAGCGCCCAGTTGAAGCTTTTCCTCCAGCGAAGCCTCGGTGTCGAAGAACCCTCCAGACGTGGGATCGCCGAAGCGGCGTATCATCTGGTCGGCGATCTGCTGCGCGAACTTGAAGTAGCTCATGTCGCCGGTGACCTCAAAAGCATCAAGGCAAGCCAGCACCGTGAACGCATAATCATCAAGCAGGCCGCGAACAAAGCGCTTCTGCGCCTTGGCGTCGGCATAGGCGATGACGTGCGACAGCCCGCGCTCGGCGTTCCACGCCTCTGCCAGAATCCGGTCCAGCGAGCGCAGCGCGAATTTGCGAGCCTCTTCGAGTCCAAGCACCTGCGCCGCTTGCAAGTAGGCCGATACGCACATCGCGTTCCAGTTCACATACACCGTCTTATCAACGAACGGCGTCGGCCGCTTCAGGCGTGCGGCGTACAGCCTCGTCTTGGCGGAGGCAAGCAGGTCGAGTACTTTGGAGAGCTCAATGCCCATCTGCGACGCAATCTCTTCCGGCAATGCCCTCACCCACAGCACGTTCTTGGCAGAGTTGTGCTGCATCTCGCCGACTTCGTTGATGTCGTAATGCAGCGAGGCCGCTTGGAACTCGTCATCACTCAGGACGGCCTTGGCTTCGTCCACGGTCCAGGTGAAGTAGTCGCCATCGTCGTCCAGGTTGATATCGGCGTCCTGTGAGGCGTAGAAGCCGCCATGTTCACGGTCGCTCAGCCACTCGTCCATCCAGCGGACGATGTCGCGCGCCACATGAGCGTAGAACTCGTGGCCGAAGACCTGGTAGCCGCGGACGTAGTTCTTCAGCAGCTCCGAGTTGTCGTAGGACATCTTCTCGAAGTGGGGCACAATCCAGCGCTCATCCACCGAGTAGCGATGGAAGCCGCCGGCAAGCTGGTCGTAGACGCCGCCCTGCGCCATCCGCGTTAGCGTGGTGGTAACGACGGTCGCGACACGCTCTTCGCGCGTGCGGACGTACCAGTCCATCAGCAGATCAAGCGCGGCCGGATGCGGAAACTTGGGTGCACTGCCGAAGCCGCCATTTTTCTCGTCGAAAACAGGCAACGCCGACTGCACCATGATGCCGATAATCCGTGGCGAGAAGTCTGTCTTACGTCCGGCAAAACCTTCGGCGCCGGCCAACACATTCATGGCCTCGTCGGCCGACTTCAGGACCTCGTCGCGCCGCTCACGATAAGCGTCGGCAATCGCCAACAGGATTTTCTTGAAGCTGGGCCGTCCCCAGCGATCGTCGGGCGGGAAATAGGTGCCCCCGTAGAACGGACGGCCATCAGGTGTGAGGAACACCGTGAGCGGCCAGCCGCCGGTGCCCGCAATCGCGGAGACCGCGAGCTGATAACGGCTATCCACGTCAGGCCGTTCGTCGCGGTCGACCTTCACCGCGATGAACTGCTGGTTGATGATGTCGGCTGTCTCGGGACTCTCGTAGGATTCGCGGTCCATGACGTGGCACCAATGGCACCACACTGCGCCGATATCGAGAAGGATCGGCTTGTTTTCGCGCTCTGCTTTGGCGAAGGCTTCTTCGGTCCACTCATGCCATTGGATGGGCTGGTGCATCGCCGAGCGCAGATAGGCGGAAGAGGCCTGCGCCAGCGAGTTGGTTGCATCAGACATAGGCGTTCAGTCTAGCAGGGAAGAGCGGACGAGTTTCTGCGCAATACAAGAAGCGAGGGTCGCGCCCTAACACGGCTATGGGATCGAGACCTGCGCCGGTAAACTATTTGCTTGCGACGGGCAGAGCCTGAATGGCCGCCGTATGGGATGATGGAGCCGATGCGAAAGAGTCAAGAGGCTTTGACGCGAATTCTGAAAGGTGTTTCGACGTTTGAAACCGAAGTGTATCCAGCTCAGCGCTCACGGTTTGAATCGCTGAAACAAGGGCAGCACCCCCTGGCGCTGTTCATTAGCTGCGCTGACTCACGGGTGGTGCCCACCCTGATCACGCAGACGGGGCCGGGTGATCTCTTCCTCGAGCAAAATCCCGGAAATTTCGTTCCGCATTACGGGGAATTTGTCGGTGGAGTTTCGGCTGGAGTCGAGTACGCCATGCTGGTGCTGAGGGTGCCGCTGGTTATCGTCTGCGGCCACACTGACTGTGGGGTTATGAAGGCACTCGTACATCCTGAGAAGGCCCAGGGTCTGCCGGCCATGCAGGAATGGATGCGGCACGCGGCCGAAGTACAACACCGCGTCATGCGTGATCATGTGGGTGCCGATGATGAAGTGAGATTGCGCCTGCTGACGCAATACAACGTGCTGGCACAGATCGAAAACCTGAAGAGCCATCCCAGCGTGCATTCACGAGTCATCAGCGGCGAGCTGGAGGTTCACGGCTGGGTTTACGACATCAGCGATGGGTCGATCTCCGTCGCGGATCCTGCAAGCGGAAGATTTGAAGTCATCGGTAGCGCGCCTGGCGGGTAAGGCGCTTGCAGGGCGTGCGTGCCCTGCTGCCTGTTACCTTGCTGCTCAAGAGTTACGAAAGTACAGTTACCTACCCTGTACCTTCGTTATCTTGACAAAGCATGGCTTTGTTCTATGGTGGAGAAACTGGCCGCCTCGGCAATGCCGGAGACGTGTCTTCACCAGCCCCAGGGCGAGGCGATAAAGTTCTTTGACAATCAGTGGAGAATTCGTTGCTACCGCAGCCAGATCGCAACCCAATCAGCCAAGATGAAGCGAGGGAGAGTTTCAGCATAAGTGCTTGCCATGCAAGAAGATACGCGTAACTCCTTGGGGCTCAATAATATGCTGTCGGAAAGCCCGTAATCGAATGATTCTAAAGAACCGCCGTAGAGGGGGTCGGTTACTCTTGAGGCCGTGCGCTCAGGCCAAGTGAGGAGATCGAACACCTCTTCCAAGGTGGGGCGTAGCCCCGTTGACCGCAGATTCTCGGGTGGCGCAGTAGCCCGGACCAATTCGGAGAGTATGGGGAAGACGAGGCGATGCCTATTTTCGGGTCCTGAATGAATGGTTGTCGGGCTCACTTCCCTACGAAGATGACCACGCTGTGCGGCTGCACCGGGTAGCTTTCCTGCGACAGCAGCGGAAACTCCTGGTGTTCCTCCGCAATGTCGTGTGGAGAAAGTAGGGCAGTGTCGGCGAGCCGGAACCATTCGCGCTCGCCGATTTGCGGCAGCTCGAAGTCCAGCTGTCCCGAATAGGCGTTGGCGATGAAGTGAAGGTCCTCACGTTGGCCGTTCTCTTGCAATTGGGTCAACTGCATGGCGACGGTGCGCGAAGCCTCGCTCCAGTCGGGCTGCATCCGCTTCACGCCGTGCCAGGTGATGTGAAAGCCGCCCTCTCCGTGAAGCTGGAAGCTCTCACGGCGTAGCAAAGGACAACGTTTGCGAAACGCGATCACCAACTGAAAGAAGCGGAGCAGACCGGCGTTGCTCTCCGCCATGCGCCAGTCCATCCAGCTCACTTCGTTGTCCTGGCAGTAGGCGTTATTGTTCCCCTGCTGGGTTCGGCCGATTTCATCGCCCGCCAATATCATGGGTACGCCATGCGACACGAGCAGAATGGCCGCAAAATTCTTGCGCTGGCGCATGCGCAGGTTGCTGATGGCGGCTTCATCCGTTGGGCCCTCGATCCCGCAATTCCAACTGTAATTGGCATCGGAACCGTCGGTATCGTTTTCGCCGTTCGCCAGATTGTGCTTCGCGTTGTAGGAAACCAGGTCGGTCAGCGTGAAACCGTCGTGGCAAGTCACGAAGTTGATGCTGTGATACGGTTCGCGCGCGCTCGTCGCATAGAGATCAGGACTTCCCAACAAGCGCGTCGCCAATGCCGATGTCATGCCGGCATCGCCCTTGACGAATTTACGGACGTCGTCGCGGAAGATGCCATTCCATTCGGCCCACCGTCCCCACGATGGAAATGTGCCGACCTGATATAAACCGCCTGCGTCCCACGCCTCAGCGATCAGCTTGGCATTGGCGAGCACCGGATCATAGGCGAGGCGTTCCAGCAAAGGTGGGTTTTTCAGCACCGAGCCGTCCTCGCCGCGCCCAAGGATGGAGGCCAGGTCGAAGCGGAAGCCGTCCACATGCATCTCCATCACCCAGTAGCGCAGGCAATCGCGGATGAAGTCGCGAACCACGGGGTTGTTGGCGTTTACGGTGTTGCCGCAACCGCTGTAATTAAGGTACGTACCGGTCTTGGGATCGAGGATGTAGTACGTCGAGTTATCGATGCCGCGAAACGACCAGGTCGGCCCATGCTCGTCCCCCTCGGCGGTATGGTTGAAGACCATGTCGAGAATGACTTCAATGCCAGCCTGATGCATGGCGCGTACGAGTTGCCTGAACTCGCGCACCTGCTCGCCACCGGCGCGGTTCGACGAGTACGCCGTATTGGGCGCAAAGAATGCAACCGTCTGATAGCCCCAGAGATTCAGCAGCGGCTCGCCGGTGAAAGGATTGACGCGGTCCGTATCGGATTCCTCAAACTCGCAGACCGGAAGCAGTTCGACGGCGGTTACGCCGAGGTGCTTGAGGTAGGGAATCTTCTCGATAAGTCCGGCAAAAGTGCCGGGATGTTCAACGCCGGACGACGAATGCCGGGTGAAGCTGCGCACGTGCATCTCGTAAACGACGCTGTCAACCAGAGGGATGTTGAGCGGTTGATCGTTGCCCCAGTCAAAGTGGTTCTCCACCACCACACAGTTTCGGTAAGGCCGTTTTCCGGGCGGATATTCACCCCACGCGCCGCCGTGCGACAGCACCAGCGCATAGGGATCGAGCAAGACACGCGCCGGATTGAAGCGGTGAACCGGTGGGTTGGGATTGGGCTGCATGTCGAAGCGGTAGCCGTATTGCCCGCCCGCGTCGAGACCTTCGACGAAGGCATGCCATACCTGTCCGGTGCGGTTGGAGCGGGGGTCGAGAGCATATTCGACGAATGGATCAGTGGCGCTTGGCCGGAAGAGCACGAGAGTGCAGGAGGTTGCATACTTCGAAAAGACGGAGAAGTTAACACCCGTGCGATGTACGGTGGCGCCGAGAGGCAGGGGAATTCCACGATCCAGGCGATAGCCCGGAGCCGCATTCTTGGCGGACTTCTTCGGTTGGTTCGCGGCGGGAAACTGGATTGGCATCACTGCCCGGAGGGTTCGGCCGGGCCGAAAGATGGATAACAGAAAGCGAGCCCTAGGACAAGAAAATATTTGGCCAGTCGGTTCGCCGGTTACCTTTGGCTCAGTAAGTCACGGGCAATTTTCGTATACAGGTCAATTGCCTCCAGTAACTCCCGCTTCTCGATGTACTCGCCTTCGGTGTGCGCGACGTGGATGGACCCGGGACCGATCAGCAATGGTTTTCCCCACGCTGTGAGCGCTGGAATATCTGTGGTGAATGCGGCAATCATTGTCTCGATTCCCGGCACGGTGGTGAATTCCATGTACGGGATTTCGAGTATGAAGTTAGCTTCGGACTTCTCCCCGGTGGCGGAGACGATGTCGCGGCGCAATTCCTCCGTCGGGCCAATGAGACGATAGAGCAAGTGAGCGCAGGCATAGTCCGGAATCACATTAGGGGCGCGGCCGCCCTCAATAAGGCCGATATTCATCGTGCACGGCCCGGCCTTGGGGTTGGCCGCAAGCTTCAGCTTGCGCACATTCTCCAGCGCGTCCAGCAGCTTCTCGATCGCCGACTCGCCGAGCTCGGGATAAGCCGAATGCGCCATCCTGCCGCGGGTGACGAGCTCGACCCGCAACGTCCCCTTTGAGGCGATGGCCAGCTTGTTTTCGGTGGGCTCACCATTGATAAGAAACTTCGCTCCGCGCGGCTGCCGGTTGGCAATCTGCGCGCCCTGACTGTCGCGCTCTTCGCCGACCAGGAAGAGCAACCCAACGTGAATACCTGGAGATTTCAACTTCTCGGCAGCAGCGATCTGGGCAACGATGATGCCTTTCGCGTCGCACGATCCCCGGCCGTAGATGCGATCGCTTGTCTCTGACGAAGCAATGAACGGCGGCACCGTGTCCATATGCGTCGAGAGCACAAGCTCGGGTCGCGGATGCTCAGGATGCGTCGCCCAAACGTTGAAGCGGTCGTCCTCCACCGGCATTCGCTCGACTCTGTAACCGAGTTGCGTTAATTCGTCGGCGAGTGCTGCGCCGACCGCAGCTTCCATCCCTGTGGTGGACTCGATGTCGATCAGCTTGCGTGTAAGGGCGAAAACGTCCATTTGCGAAGGATAGAGCATTTCACTGCTGCGGCCCAGCTACCTGCGCAGCAAGAATCTGCTCGACGGCCTTCTTGCGATACTCGAAAGTCCTCCCCAGCATGCCTTGGAAGAGCAAGGTCTCCAGCATTCTCCCGATCACGCCGAAACCAACTTCGTATTCCACAACGTCGCGGACTAGCGTGCCGTCACGGCCATCGATGGTCTTCCCTTCGAAGGAGTGCCTGTGATGCCAATGGCGAAACGGGCCTTGTTTTTGCACGTCGCGGAAATACTCATTCAGCGAAAACTCGGTGATGAGAGCGGTCCATCTCTCATGCATCGGCAGGTATGGAATAGCCCGGAACTTGAAGATGATTTCAGTACCGACGCCAGCCATGTACGGGATGGTCGCCAGAGTCTGGCCAGGTGGGAAACTCGGGGAAACCAGACTCAGTCGCACCAACTTGGCCCCTTGTTTGGGTGGCATGATACGCGGCAGATTCCGCGGATCGGCGAAGAACGCAAAGACCTGTGGCAGCGGGACTGCAATCCATTGCTCCGCTTCGAACCGCTGACTCATGCCTTTTCTGCCTGTTTCTCGTGGAATGGGCGCGGAACCTTCAGAGTAAACGCAATTCCTAGCGTCTTGGTGCCCGAACCCCCACTGGAAGTCGTATGGGGCTGCTTCGGATCCACAAAACTTAAAAGATTTTCACTTTTCTCTTGACAGACAACTGTTTAGGAGTAGGATACTCCAACAGAAGTGGTAAAAAGTGGTAAGTTGTGGAGCGACTTCTGGCTCTCGGGGACCAAGTGGCTCGAAATGGTTTCATCGCCCAAAACGCACTGCAATCGGGTCGAAATTGCCATTTGGGGCCGGTAATGTTCACCTCCGTTTCAAGAGCCACGGTCGAACGTTATGTTTCGCGGCACGCACTTAACCCGACTCGACGAAAAAGGGCGTCTCAAGGTGCCGGCGGAATTCAAGCGCCTGATCGACGAGAACTTCGCGGCGCAATTCTACATCACCAGCTGGGACGGCAGGAGTGCCAAAGTATATCCCCTTCAGGAATGGGAGGAGATCGAGAGAAAGTTGAACGCGGTGTCCAACTTCAACAAGTCCAAACAGCGTTTACTGAAGCGGACCAGCTACTACGGCCAGTCGGTGGAGATGGACGGACAAGGCCGCCTGCTGCTGCCTTCGATCCTGCGCGAGTCAGCGGAGCTGAAGGGCGAAGTTGCGGTCAGCGGGCGGGTGAAGTTTCTCGAAGTGCAAAACGCGGAAGTGCTTCGCAAGGAAGTGCAGGAGCCGCTTACTTCTGAGGATGAACAAGAACTGGACCGTTTGGGGATTTAAGGCGAGTCAGGTTTCCGGTTCCATTCGCGACGGATTGGGAGTGAATGGACAAGGGGTTTTCAGATGCGAACGACGCCCCCCGGGGCGCACATGGCGCGAGCAGAGAGTTTGGCCATGTGACAGTTCTTTTAAAAGCAGCGATCGAATTCCTGGCCGTAAGGCGCGGCGGGACCTATATCGACGGAACCTTGGGCTTAGGGGGGCACAGTTGGGAAATCGCAAAACGCCTCGGCGCACAGGGTCGTTTGATTGGCTTCGATAAGGATCCGGCGGCCCTGGAGCGAGCACGCGAGCGGCTGAAACCGTCCACCGGCGGAGCTGACAGGTGATTGGCCGGAGGTTGAGCTGGTACACGCCTCCTTCGCCGAAGTGGCGCAGCATGTGGCGGCGGCAACCGTCGATGGTTTGTTGGCCGATCTTGGCGTCAGCTCCATGCAGTTGGAGGATGCCGCACGTGGATTCAGTTTTCAGGCGGAAGGCCCATTGGATATGCGGATGAATCCGCATGACGGGCTGACCGCCCAACAAGTGGTAAACCGCTTCGACGAGCGCGAGCTTGCCGATGCGATTTACGAATTCGGTGAGGAAAGGAGGTCGCGGAGAATCGCCAGAGCCATTGTTCGGGCGCGGCCGATTGAGACAACCGCACAACTAGCGGACGTCATTTCGGCCGCGGCCCGGCCAATGAACCAGGCGGAACGGCGCATTCATCCCGCGACGCGGACTTTCCAGGCACTCCGAATTCTGGTGAACCGTGAACTCGACGACCTGCGAGCGCTGCTGAGTACCGGCGCAGCACCGCAGGTCCTGAGGCCGGGCGGCCGGCTGGTGGTCATCAGCTTCCACTCGCTGGAAGACCGCATCGTGAAAGATGCGCTACGAGATGGAGCGCGGAGCGGCCTGTATCGGGTACTGACGAAGAAGCCGGTGACCGCAGGCGAGGAAGAGATCGATCGCAATCCGCGGTCGCGCAGCGCGAAGTTGCGAGCGGCCGAGCGGAATTGAGTTTTGCTAGAAAGCCGGACCAAGGCCGCGGTTAGGCCGTTCGGCAGGAGAAAGTGATGGCAGCCGGAGTTCTTTTCCCAAGCATGGTACAAGCTGTTGACTGGAGTGAGCCGTCGGCAACGCAGCCGCGGGGCATGTTCCTCGGCACGCCCGAGATATATTTCCCCAAGCGCATTGACAACTCACGGGTGGTGAAGGTCACCGACCCAAAGCGCCGCCGCGAGATGATCTCGTTTGGCATCACGTTGAGCGTGCTCTTCCTGTTGGTGATGGTGTATCTGTGGCAGCATTTCAGCGCCATCGAATATGGCTACCGCATCGAGCAGCTCAAGGTTCAACGTAACGCCATCGTGGAGTCGAACCGCGCGTTGAGCCTGGAAGTGGCGTCATTGAAGGACCTGTCCCGCATCGAGCAGCTTGCGTCACAGATGGGCATGCGGCGACCGGTGGACGGACAATGGCAGCCGATGGACTCCGCGACAGATCCTGTCACGCCGGTGATGGCTCAGGCAAACGGAATCGTGGTGGTTGCTCCCGCGCCGTAGTCGTAGCCCCCAGCAACGCCAAGGGTTTGCGCAAGTGCAGGCAAAGATTCTAGCGGCGGTCCGCAAGCGACGGACCGCCTTCACCATGTGAGCACATCAACCTACGGAACGGAAGACAGGCAATGCGCGCGAGTGTTCCGAAGACGCCGACTCGAAGGCTCTACATCTTCGCTGCGCTGCTTTCCCTTTGGATTTTGGCCATAGGCTTCCGTTTAGTGCGACTGCAAGTCGTCAAGTATGGCTTTTTCGTGCAGCTCGCCCATCGCCAACAAAACCGCACCATCCCGGTCGAGCCTCGCCGAGGCAACATCTTCGACCGTTATGGCCATCCGCTGGCGATGTCCATCGACGTCGATTCCGTATTTGCGGTGCCCAGCGAGGTGCACGATCCGGACAGCACGGCCGCCATCCTTGGCAAGGTGCTGAATCTCGACCCACAGGTGATCGCGGCTCGCATCCAGGTCTCACGTAACTTTGTCTATATCGCCCGTAAGGTTGATGGGGAAACCACCAATCGCATTCGTGAGCTGAATCTGCGAGGGATTTACTTCCGCAAGGAGCCAAAGCGGTTTTATCCCGATCGTGAATTGGCGGCGCAAGTCCTCGGCTACGTCGGCATGGATGACGAAGGACTCGGCGGCCTGGAGCGGGTCTATGACGATGATCTGCGCGGGATTCCCGGCAAGGAGCTGATCTCGATCGATGCGCGGCGGAAGTGGTTTGGCCGTGTGGATAAGCCGCCCGACCCCGGGCAGAACCTGGTATTGACCATTGACCAGACCATTCAATACATCGCGGAGCGCGAGCTGCAGCGCGGCATGGAAGACACCAAGGCGATTGCCGGCACGGTCATCGTCCAGAACCCGCGCACCGGCGAGATCCTGGCACTGGCCAATCGGCCCACCTTCAATCCAGTCCGGTGACAACGAGACGGCAGTATCGATCGTTGAGCAAACATTGAGCGACATCAGCGACGCGACAGGACGGTCGTGGGAAGCTGAGTTGCACCGCCAAAAGAGCGAGGATCCTTCTTGCATTGAACCCATCGAAAACTTTTGAAGTTGAGCTTTACTTCAAGAAAGCCATTGAAGTGGCACGCCGTCAAAGTTCCAAGTCCTTGGAATTACGAGCATGTATCAGCCTCGCAACGCTTTGGCAGCACCAAGAAAGAATTGATGAGGCACGAGATCTGATAGGATCGATCTACCGTTGGTTCGAGGAAGGAGCAGCTACATCAGACCTGAGGCGTGCACGCGATTTCCTGATGGCTGTCCATTAAATTGAGCCCTACCGGTTGACGCCAATAAATCCCAATCGATTGCTGCACTGCATAATGTCTGCGTTTGGCACAAAGCGGACATCAGAAGCTGACGGATCGATGTCTGCTTTCGGGGGTAAAGCGGACATCGGCTGGAGGTGCGTCGATGTCCGCTTTTGACCCAAAGGCGACATCGGCCGACACGATCAACTTCCCCAGGCGGGGGCAAGCATGAAGCGGCGGGCGTTTCTTTGGATAGTCGGTTGGGGAGTGCCGCATAACATGACAACGCCCACAACCATAATTGGACAGGCCACGATCGCCGCTCTATCCATTCGGCGAACCTATTGAGCGATTAACGCGAGCCCAACATGACTGACACACCTGCATACACGCCGCCGGAAGTCTGGGTCTGGGAGAAGGATGACAGTCCCAAGTGGCGCTATAGCAATATCAATCGTCCTATCGCGGGCAGCGACGCATGAGAAGGAGTTGGCGCGCGGAAAGCATCCGCTTCAGCTCTATTCATTGGGGACGCCGTAACCGCGTCAAGGTTACGATTATGCTGGAGGAATTGCTGGCCTCCGGTCAGAGCGGAGCTGGACTTGTGGGTTTGTTCTGTGGGCGGAGCCGCGAGGGGCCGCGCGGCGGAAAGCGCGGGAGCGTTCTTGAACCATGAAGGCTGCAAGTATTCCAGTAGGCCCTCTTTGCCGCCTTCGCGTCCGTATCCACTCTCACGGTAGCCGCCGAAACCGCAGGAAGCGTCGAAGAGGTTTGTGCAGTTCACCCACACCACGCCGGCTTTCAGTTGCGCGGCCACGTGCAACGCTACGTTGATGTTCTCGCTCCAAATGCACGCTGCCAGGCCATAGACCGTGTTGTTAGCCAACTCAACCGCTTCTTTCGGAGTGCGGAACGTCATTGCGGCGAGCACAGGTCCGAAGATCTCTTGCTGCGCGACGATTGATGTGGGATGAACATTGCTCAGCAGCGTAGGTGGATAATAAAAACCGCGCGCCGGCAAGGCGACCTGCGGCTGCCAGCAGGTTGCGCCTTCGGCGATTCCCTGCCCGACCATGCGCTCGATGCGATCGAGTTGCACGCGCGCGACGATCGCACCGATGTCGATTGCTTTGTCCAGGGGAAGGCCGATGCGCAGCGTGCTCATGCGGTCCCGGATCTTCGCCATCAAATTCTCAGCAATGCTTTCCTGCATCAACAAGCGCGAGCCCGCGCAGCACACCTGCCCTTGATTGAACCAGATTCCATCGACTAATCCCTCGACGGCGCTGTCGAGGTCGGCATCGTCAAAGATGATGAAGGGAGACTTTCCTCCCAACTCAAGCGACAGGCGCTTGGGAGTTGCGGCGGTAGCGCTGCGAATCGCGCGTCCGACTTCGGTGGAACCGGTGAATGCAATTTTATCTACGTTGGGATGTTTGACCAGGGCCTCGCCGGTCGAGCCGTCTCCTGTGACGATGTTGACGACTCCGGCGGGCAATCCCGCCTCCTGACAAAGTTCAGCAAAAGCGAGCGCAGTCAGAGGAGTGAATTCCGCGGGCTTCAATACGACCGTGTTTCCGGTGGCAAGCGCTGGAGCAATTTTCCACGCCGCCATCAGCAGAGGAAAATTCCAGGGGATGATCTGGCCTACGACGCCGCAAGGTTCGTACTCGGGAAATTCCTGATTGAGAAGTTGTGCCCAGCCAGCATGATAGTAGAAATGCCGCGCCACCAGCGGAATGTCGATATCACGGCTCTCGCGGATGGGCTTGCCGTTGTCCATGGTTTCCAGAACGGCGAGAAGGCGAGAATGTTTCTGCACCAGCCGCGCCAAGGCATAGAGGTAACGCGCACGGACGTGCGGAGTGAGCGCTTGCCATTTCGGAAACGCCGCGCGCGCGGCTTGCACGGCAGAGTCGATATCTGGGGATGAACCTTGAGCGACGGAAGCGAGTTTCTCGCCGTTGGAAGGATCGATCGTCTCGAAATATTCTCCATCGGCCGGGGCCTGCGACGTGCCGTTGATGAAATGCCCGAAACGACGGCCGTGGCGCTCCAGCCAGGCTTGCGCCTCTTTGGGGTCTTCGGGAGCGGGACCATACTCCATCGTCAGAAATTTTTCAGCAATGCTCATTTTCGATTGACTCGATTCCGTCTTTCTTCAAACACAGCATCCGCCCCCTACGCTATGGGGTGACGATATTCCGCGGAATAACGTCCGGTCGCGTGATGCTCGAGTTGCCGCTCGATGTCTCCCAACAACCCACTCGCGCCGAACCGAAACAGCGCGGCGAGCATCCACGATTGCCCGAGTTCTTCTTTCATCATGGCCAGCCAGTCGGTCGACTGCTTGGCAGTGCGAATGCCGCCGGCGGCTTTGAATCCCACAGCCATGCCGGTTTGCTGAGCGTACTCCCGAATGGCGCGGGTCATCACCAGGCCCACCGGCAGCGTGGCATTGGTAGGTTCTTTGCCGGTTGAGGTCTTGATGAAGTCGGCGCCCGCCATCATGGCTACGAGACTGGCGCGCGCTACGTTGCGCAGGGTAAGCAGGTCGCCTGCGCCCAGGATGACTTTCATGTGAGCAGCGCCGCAAGCTTGTTTGAAGGCCGCAACTTCGTCATAGAGCGCCTGCCATCGTCCGCCAAAGACAAGGGCGCGAGTGATAACAACGTCAATCTCATGGGCGCCGGCCTCGACAGAGCGGCGAATTTCCGCGACCCGCTCAGCGAGCGGCGACAGGCCGGCGGGGAAACCCGTGGAGACGGCAGCGACCGGGATACCGCTGCCTTCAAGGGCATGCAGTGCGGTCTCGACAAAGACGTGATAGACGCAGACGGCCGCGACCTTCACGTCGAGTTCCTCGATTTCGAGCTTGCGCACTAGATCCTGCTGCAGGGGTTGGCGCGCCTTCGCGCACAGACGGCGCACGCGGTCGTCGGTGTCATCGCCTGAGAGTGTGGTCAGGTCCATGCAGGAGATTGCGCGGAGAAGCCAGGCGGCCTGCCATTCCTTCTTGACCGTTCTCCGCGTTACCCCGCTCTGGGCGCGGCGTTCCACCGCGCTGGTGTTCACACGAACTTCCTGCAGCCAATTCAGGTCGAGAGGAATTCCGGAGTTCGGCTGGAGCGGACGTCCGCCGAGAATCGCGATGGAAGAATCCGCATCAGGCTGATGCACGCCAGTCTTATGCGTCATTTCTTCGGGATGGTTGTGATCCACCGGCACGGGAATTCGCCTTGGTTCGCGGCGCGGGACTAAAGCCGCAAACGAGGTCGTCGCGCTGTAATTGTACGGCAGGAAATCTTACAACGCGAGTTCGCTGCGCACGAGTCTGCTGCGGCGATCTGTGGCCCGGTTCGCACCTGCCAAGAAAAAGCCGTGAATGTTGGCGAGGGTTTACAATGGCCCTCGATTTTGCCGCTTCGCCGCGAAAGATCTTTCCCTATGCGCAAGAAGAAGCTGCAGCCGACGTCGGCGCAAGATCTGCTACGGTCCGCGACGAAAGTCATGAAGAACGCGCATGCGCCCTACTCGAAGTTCCGGGTCGGGGCTGCCATCCTGCTTTCGAACGGGAAAATCTTTTCTGGCTGCAACGTGGAGAACGCGTCCTATGGAATGACCAACTGCGCCGAGCGCACGGCGATTTTTTCGGCGGTCGCGCAGCTTGGACCCAGGATCGAGATCCGCGCGGTTTCGGTCGTCAACGACCAGGGAGTGCCGTGCTCGCCGTGCGGCGCATGCCGTCAGGTCATTTACGAATTCGGCCCTGACGCGACAATCTTTTTCCAGGGGGCCGACGGGCCCAAACAAGCTCACATCACCGAACTGCTTCCGGAGGGATTCCGCCTCCAGTGAATCCAACGCCAGCTCGCAGCGCAGACGTTTCGCGCCATCGATGTGATTCGCAAGAAGCGCGATGGCGGAGAACTGTCGCGAGGCGAAATCGAATCTCTGGTGAACGCCTACACGCGCGACGATATCCCCGACTATCAGGTCTCGGCGTGGCTGATGGCGGTGGTACTGCGCGGCATGACGCGAGCCGAGACTGCTGCGCTCACGGATGCGATGTTGCGTTCGGGCGAAGTGCTCGATCTTCTCATCGCTGCCGGCGAAGAAGGTCGACAAGCATTCGACCGGCGGTGTGGGCGACAAGACTTCCCTTGTGCTGGCGCCGCTTGCAGCGGCCGCGGGCGTTGCGGTTCCGATGATCAGCGGCCGCGGGCTGGGACATACGGGCGGCACGCTGGACAAGCTGGAGGCGATTCCCGGCTTCAATGTGAATCTTTCGGTGGCGCAATTTCGCCGCGTGCTTGAAACCTGCGGCTGCGCCATGATTGGGCAGACGGCCGAGATCGCACCGGCTGATCGCAAGCTCTACGCGCTGCGCGATGTGACCGGCACCGTGGAAAGTCCTTATCTGATCTGCGCGTCCATCATGAGCAAGAAACTTGCGGAGGGCATTGACGCGCTTGTGCTCGATGTCAAGACCGGCTCCGGAGCATTCATGAAGAGTGAAAAGGACGCCGCCTTTCTCGCCGAACTCATGGTCGAAACCGGCGAGCGGATGGGGAAACAAGTGGTGGCGCTGATCACGGACATGGATCAGCCGCTGGGATGCATGATCGGCAATGCACTGGAGGTAGTCGAAGTCGTGGAGGTTCTGCGCGGAGAAGGGCCGGAAGATTTGCGGGAACTCTGCCTCGAGCTTGCGGGCTGGATGCTGCATTTGGGTGGAGTTGCTGACTACGGTCGCGGAGGGGAAAAAGCACAGCGAGAAAGCTGATCGCTTCCGGCAAGGCACTCGACAAGTTTCGACAGATGGTGGAATTGCAGGGCGGAGATCCGCGGGCGATCGACGATCCGAAGAAGCTGCCTCAGGCTCAGCATACGATGACTGTTTCCAGCTCGAAGACGCGGATATCTCGCGTCTCTGCAGTGCGAGCAGGTGGGAACAGCGTGCGTGATTCTCGGCGGTGGCCGCGAGCGAAAGGAAGATTCGGTTGATCCCGCGGTGGGAATCGTGCTGCACAAAAAAGTTGGAGATGCGGTTTCCGCAGGCGAAGCGCTGGCGACGATTTACTACAATGCAGAAGCGCTCGCGGTTCGTGCCCGGACATTGCTGGAAGAGAGCTATCAAATTGCTGATTCGCGCGCGCGCGACAAGAGACCTTTGATCCATCAT
The DNA here is from genome assembly GCA_963703645.1 of uncultured Acidobacteriaceae bacterium. Taxonomy (GTDB): domain Bacteria; phylum Acidobacteriota; class Terriglobia; order Terriglobales; family Acidobacteriaceae; genus Bog-257. Next base: position 78,887 of record CAVPFD010000025.1, on the reverse strand, counting down.
GTGACGAGCCATGGCGTGATCGGGAAACCCGGAGAGAAAAACTGATGGGACGCTACACTGGAATCCTTGGCCTCTTGACCATGCTGGCATTGGCCTATGCTTTTTCGACGAATCGCCGCGCGATTCGACTGAAAACCGTGGCATGGGGTTTGGGCCTGCAGCTCGCTTTTGCGGTGTGTGTGTTGCGGATCGGCGCTGGGCAGAGGATTTTTCAGAAGGCCGGCGACGCAGTCAGCCGCTTGCTGAGCTACTCGTATGTCGGCTCGCAGTTTGTCTTCGGTGACCTGGGGAAGCAAGGTTCGCACTTCGGATTCTATTTCGCTTTTCAAGTACTGCCGACCATTATCTTCATCTGCGCGTTTTTCGCCGTGCTCTACCATTTCGGCGTCATGCAGTTCATCATCAAGATTGCGGCCTGGGTCATGACCCGCGTGATGGGCGCCAGCGGCGCGGAATCGCTGAACGTTGCGGCCAGTATTTTCATGGGACAGACCGAGGCGCCGGTGACCATCCGGCCGTTTCTGCCGGATCTAACACATTCCGAACTGATGACTGTGATGACGAGCGGCATGGCGCATGTTTCCGGTGGAATCATGGCGGCCTATATCGCGTTCGGCATAGAACCTAAACACCTGCTGAGCGCGGTGATCATGACGGCGCCAGGCACTCTACTAATGGCTAAGATGCTCGTACCCGAAACCGAGGAGCCAAAGACCGCGGGACGAGTGGTCATGCCAGAGAACGAAGAGCAAGCAGAGAAAGAAGAGAATTTGCTGGGTGCGGTGGCGCGCGGGACGACTGATGGCCTGCATATGGCGTTGAATATCGGCGCGATGCTGATCGCGTTCCTGGCGCTGATCGCGCTGGCGGACGGCATTATGGGCGGGATTCACCACTACGTGGCTTGGTTTCCCGAGAGTCTGGAAAAGATTTTCGGAGCCGTCTTCGCTCCGGTCGCTTGGGTGATTGGTGTTCCGTGGCACGACTGCGGAGTGATTGGAACTCTGCTCGGCACTCGCATGGTACTGAACGAACTAGTGGCATTTTCCATGCTCGGGCCGATGAAGGCGGCCCTTGATCCGCGCTCATTCACAATCGCGACATTCGCACTTTGCGGATTCGCAAATCTCAGCTCCATCGGAATTCAGATCGGTGGGATTGGGGCGCTGGCGCCGAACAAGAAGAGTGAACTCGCTCGTCTGGGGATTCGCGCGATGCTGGCCGGAACGATGGCCAACCTGATGTCGGCATCTATCGCCGGTATGCTGCTATAGCCGGCGTCGGGTTTCGAGAAAGGACCCTTCCTTTGAAACAACTCCACACTGCATCCATTCTGATTTCATTCTTCGTTATTGCTTCACTGGCCAATGTGTTTTCGCAGGCTGCGCCGAGGCGCGTGATTATTGACACCGATCCGGGGACTGATGATGCCATGGCCATCATCCTCGCTTTGAATTCTCCAGAGTTCAAGGTGGAAGCGCTGACGGTCGTCCCCGGCAACGTGGAAGCGCGGCAGGGACTGGAGAACGCGCTGAAGATTGTTTCGCTGGCGGGACGCTGCGATGTTGTAGTCGCCGGTGGGGCACAACATCCGCTCAATCAGAAGCTGATTACTGCACAGTACTGGCACGGCAAGAATGGCCTGGCGAACGTCGAGTTGCCGCCTTCGAAATGCAAGGCGGATCCCCGGTTTGGCCCAGACCTGATTATCGAGATGATCCACAAATATCCGCATGAGATCACTCTGATTCCGGTGGGCCCGCTGACCAATATTGCGCTTGCAGTTTCGAAAGATCCCTCGATTGCGGCTCTAGTGAAGGATATCGTCATCATGGGCGGCTCGATCTCGGGTGGCAATGTCGACGGGGCGGCGGAGGCGAATATCTATAACGATCCTGAGGCGGCGCAGATTGTGTTTAATGCAGGCTGGATGGTGACGATGGTCGGGTCTGACGTAGGCGAGCGAACTCTGATTACGCGGAAATATTTGGCGGAGTTGCAGTCATCACACGGAGCGCAGAGTGACTTTATCTCCAAGATTGCCGACTTCTATTTGACCCGCAGCGAGAAAAGCGGATATGCCGGGGCTGCGATGTATGATCCGCTGGCCGTGGGGATTGCTTTGGATCCAACTCTGGGAACGCTCAAAGAAATGCATGTCGATGTGGAAACCAAAGGTGAGTTTACGCGCGGAGAAACCGTGGCGAACCGCATGGGATCAAACGAGAAAAACGTGCTGCATGGCGACCACTACGAGATTGAAGGTGTAATCGATCTGAAACCGAACGCGCGCGTGTGCATGGCTTCCGATGCCGACCGTTTCCTGGAACTGTTTGTGAACCGGATCAAAGGGAAGTAAGGCTTAGCCGTTCGCGCGTGCGACCAGGAAAATCGCCAGGCCATAGAAGATGAACATCAGGCAAAGGTACACTTTGGCTCGAGGTCCTGAGTTTTCGAATTCCTTCCACGCGAAAATTCCCCAGAGCGCGGCAACCATGGGAGCAGATTGGCCAATGGCGTAGGAGATGGCAACGCCGGTGAAGCTTGCAGCCACGAGATTGAAGACCGTGCCAACCCCCCAGATGAATCCGCCGAGAAGCCCGAGCGCATGCCCGGAGGCAGGCCCGCTGAAAAATCCGGTGAAGCTTACCGGCTCTCCGACCAGCGGATGCTTCATGAAATAGATGTTCCAGATAAAGCAGGAGAGCAGTGCTCCCAGAGTCAGGAACACGGCTGCGCTATAGGGTCCCAACGAGTTGCCACGAGTCATGGCGTGAGTCATGAACGGAGCCCACAAGCCCATCAGAACCCCTGACACGACGCATGTGACCACGCTCTTCTTCGAGACAGAGCGTCCCGCAGAAACGAGACTTCCATAAGCCTTGCCATCTAAAAGCACAGCGATAAACGCGCATCCCACGCCGAGGGCCAGGGAAACGGCGTTTCCTTTCGGTTGAAGTGCATAACTCAATACAGTTCCAACCACGAGAGCGATGCCAATTGAAATGGGAAACGCGACGGCGAGGCCAGCCATGTCGATCGCTGCCACGAGCAAAAGATTGGCGAGATTGAACAACGCGCCTCCGATGAGCGCATTGACAATGTTCGAAGTGTCTGCCGAGCGGACGTTGTTCACAAAGCTAGAAGAATCGTGCCCGGCGCTGCCCATGGTGAAGGCGAGTACGAGTGAGATTAAGAAGATGCCGACGGCGTAGTCCCAGTAGAAAAGCTCGAAACGGTAGCGTTTGACGCCTTTATAGGTGTTGGCCCACGAACCCCAACACACAGCACTGGTGATCATCATCAGCAGCGCAATGCTCAAACTCGAAGGCGTGAACATCGGTTCTCCTTAGGGGTGTTGTGATGAGCGCAAAGTGTGTAACTGTACTCTTCTTTATACGCGCGCCACAAGCGAGGCGGGCGGTCCCTGCTCGTAGGCACTGCCACTCCGTTGACACAATCGGAGACGCCAAATAGACTCGGCGTTCCCAGGTTCTCTCAAGAAACCATGCCCCGGCGTCCTCGCATTGCGGTGGTAGGAAGTGCCAATATCGATCTCACGACATTCACAGACCGGTTTCCGAAGCCGGGGGAGACCATCTTCGGCGAGAAATTTGATCTCGGATTCGGTGGCAAAGGCGCGAATCAGGCAGTGGCCGCTCGTCTTTGCGGCGCGGATGTGTTCATGGTGGCGCGAGTTGGGAACGACCTGTTCGGTCCGGCTACCATCGACAACTTTAAGAAGCTTGGCATCGACGCAACCCATGTGAAGCAAGTTGAGGGATTGTCCAGCGGAGTGGCACCGATCTTCGTCGAACCCAACGGACAAAACCGCATTCTGGTGGTGAAAGGGGCCAACGACGCGTTGAAGCCCGCGGATGTTGAGGCGTCAGCTGAAATGTTGAAAGCCGTCGATTGCATTGTCCTCCAGTTTGAAATCCCTCTCGAAACCGTGTACTACACGGTCGCGTTCGCGCGAAGGCATGGCATTCGATGCATCTTGAACCCGGCGCCTGGTCAGCCCGTCGATATGGGTGCCCTGGCCGACCTTGATTATTTCGTTCCGAATGAGAGTGAGGCGGAAACAATTGCCGGGGTCGCAATACGAAGTATCGAAGACGCGAAGAAGTGTGCGGAGAATCTGGTGGCCGGCGGCATTCGCCGAGTCATCATCACTCTGGGAGCGAATGGGTCAATGCTCGCAGCTCGCGGAGTGAGCGAGCATGTGGCTCCGTTTGTGGTGAAAAGTATCGACAGTACTGGCGCAGGAGACGCATTCATCGGGAGCTTCGCCGTATTCCTGGCGGAGGGAGTGCCGGAGCAAGAAGCGGTGCGGCGTGCCAATCTGTACGCTGGATTGTCGACGACGGGCATCGGAACACAGAAATCTTTTTACGACCGCGCGCGTTTTGACGAAGAGTGGGCAGTTCGTACCTGAAATGGGTTCGGTCTCCGGTTGTGATCTAGAACATTCGTGCAGATTTCCCGGCGCCGTCTTGCACTCATCTGTGCAAAAAAGGTAAAGAAGCCAGCGGCTAATCTTCTTCTCCGGCTGAAAAGTCTTGACTTCGGAAGGAGCTGCCATTTATAAGGCCCTTCTACGGTCCAACGACCTCCCGGTTTATCGCCAAACGGAAAGTCACTTTCGTCATTCGGCGCGGGTCCGCCGAAAAGGGGTAGGAATGCTGAATAAGAGGGCGCTGCTGGTTGCAGTTGTGTTGTCACTTGCGGTTTCGGGCTGCCCGGTACTACACGGCCAGGCCTCCGGTAGTTTTTCGGGAACGGTCTCCGACAAGGCGGGCGCGGTGGTCGCAGGTGCGACGGTGAAGGTCACCTCCCAAGGTACCGGCATTTCTCGCGAGGCCAAGACCAACGACGCGGGATATTACCTGGTCCCGTTGCTGCCGGTCGCGTTCTACACGATTCACGTGGAGTCGCAGGGATTCCAGCCCGCCGAGCAGAAAGACATCCGGCTGCAAGTAGACGAGCATCGCGAAGTGGATTTCGGCCTTTTGCCGGCGTCTGTCTCTTCGACCGTTATGGTGAGCGCCACGGAAGTAGCGGTCGAGACTGCGAATCCAACGCTGGGGCAGGTCATCACCTCCGAAGAGGTCGCCGACCTTCCCCTCAACGGCCGCAACTTCGTGCAACTGGCCACGCTCACGCCCGGCACGACTGCATCGACGGACCCGCAAAGCTTTTTCAACGGGGCGCCCAGCAGCGAAGCTTCCACTCGCGGATCGTTTTCGCTTTCGGTGGGTGGCTCACGCGAACAGGAGACCGACTGGTTGCTCGACGGAAACGATAACAATCAGTTGGATGAAGGCGGAATTGCCATCTTCTCGTCGATCGACGACATTCAGGAATTCAAGGTTTTGACCTATACGTACTCTGCGGAATACGGCGAGCGCGCGGGTCCCACTGTTCTAGTCACGACCAAGTCGGGATCGAACCAATGGCACGGATCGCTCTTTGAGTTCTTCCGCAACACCAAACTCAACACCAACGAATATTTCACGCAGGCACCGCAAAAGTTCAATCTGAACCAGTTTGGCGGGTCGCTGGGCGGCCCGATCCAGAAGGACAAAACGTTTTTGTTCCTGGATTATCAGGCCAAGATGCAACGCCAGGGCGTGACGTATCCGGGGTTCGTTCCAACTACTGCCATGGTGACGCCGGACGCGAATGGCGATTACGACTATAGCCTCGATCCATCCGGTAACCCTCGCCCCGGCTTCGCGGCTGGAGCGCCGCAATTCAACGGAGACGGATTCTCTAATCTTCGCAATCCATTCGAGTTCACACCCACGTCCTTACAGTGCGATGCGTCAGGAAATGGAATTGTGCCGAATAGCGATGGCTCTCAGACCGGCGGCACTCCTTGCAACGTCATTCCGGCAGCGATGGTCAATCCGATTGGCGCAAAGGTCGTTGCACTCTACCCGACGCCTAACGCAATTGGTTCAACGGGTTTTAACTACGCTGATCAGCTGACCAGAAAGCTCAACGAAGGCACATGGGACGTTCGTCTCGACCACAATTTTTCGAGCGCGGATTCGGCCTTCGCGCGCTTCAGCTACGATCAGGCAACCAACTTCATTCCAGGTGGTTCGCCGACGTGGTCGGAGGCTACGGCCTTTGGCAGCAATCAGTTCATCAATAATCACGGGCGCAACCTGGCGCTGTCAGAAACCCATGTGTTCTCCCCGAATACCATCAACCAGTTCAATGCCGGCTTCAGCCGGATTTTTAACCACATTCTTTCCTTTGGAACCGGGACATGCGAAGCTTCGATCATCGGAATCCCCGGCGCCAATCTGGGCAGCAAGTGCGATCCCTTTACGGGCTATCCCGCAGGCCTGAACCAGGCGAGCAACGACTGCGTTGGTTGTGGCATGACGTCTTTTTCCATGTCGTCGTACTTTTCAGTGGGCGACCGCGGCTATGCTCCTTACCAGGGTGGGACGAACGTATACTCGGTTTCCGACACGTTAGATGTGATTCGCGGCAAGCATGAGATCCGCTTCGGCGTCGTCTACCGCGCCAACGAAATGAACGTCCGCAACAACGCTTCGCAGGATGGCCTTATCTCTGAAACAGGAGCTTTCACGGGTGACGATGTTGCCGATGTATTGGTAGGCGAAATCGGGGCCTTTGCCGCGCATGACCAGACCTTTCTGGGCGCAACGGTGGGCCGGCGCTGGAAGCTCGTGCGCCCTTTTGTGCAGGACAACTGGCGCGTCACGAATAACCTCACCGTGAATTTAGGATTAGCCTGGGCGCTGGTCACACCCGAGACGGAAGTCGAGAACCGGCAGGCGAACTTCGATGTTCCCTCCCTCACGTGGTTCGTCCCAAAAGGCAGTCCAGGAGGTTGCGCCCCCTCGATTCTGCCTTTCGCATGCACCACTTCGGACGGACGCCTGGGGATACAGTTTGACAAAACGGCTTTCGAGCCGCGCATCGGCCTCGCCTGGAAACCGATGGGTAGCCAAAACACGGCCATTCGCCTGGGCTATGCGATCTTCCACGACTCAGCGTGGAACCAGGGCGGTCAGGGATTGTGGCAGAACCCGCCCTATTACGCAGAAGTTGATCCGACGACTTTCGCATACGCCTACGGCAACCCATTCGGCTCGCTCTCGGATGGCTTTCTGCTCCCCGCGGCCCAGGCGCCTTCCACTTTGGCCGTGCCGGGCGGATTTATTTATAACGCGCCGGTGAACCCCGACAATTACACCGGCACGCTGCAGTCGATGAACCGCGATTTCAAGCAGGGCATCGTGCAGCAGTTCAACCTGAACGTCGAGCGACAGATCCCAGGCAACATAGTTCTCACGGCCGGTTACGCAGGCTCGCGCAGCGCGCACATTCTGGTCAGCCAAGTCAATGAAAATATCGCATCGCCCTACGCTTGTGACCCGGTCCTTCCGGATGGAACCGGTCCCAATCCGGTATATAACGCGGCTTACACTTTGGGCTGCGGCCGCAACCTGATTATTGCCAGCAACCCGTTTCAGGTGGTCAATAGCAATAACAGCGTGGGAGCAGCGCGCTATGATTCGCTGCAAATTAAAGCCGAAACCAAGAGCGCGCGCCACGGTGTCTACGCGCTGCTCGGTTACACCTATGCCCGCAACTTCGACTCTGGCTTAACGGACGGGCTGGGCACCAATGCGGGCGCGATCTTTTGGCCTCTGCCCGGAACCCAGAAACTAGACTGGGGCTTGTCGCAATTGAACCTGAACAATACCTTTACGGCGAGCGTTCTCTACGATCTGCCCTTTGGGAAAGGCAAGCACTTCGGCAGCAACTGGAGCAACGCCGCCAATACGATTCTAGGTAACTGGCAGATCAACCTGATCGAGCGCGCTCAGTCCGGCTTCCCGCTATTCGTGGTTGACAGCGCAAACACCGGCCCGACTTTTGGCGCCACGCCAACAGCCGGAAATACCGGACAGTATCTGAACTACGACTTCTTGAGCCTCAATCGACCGGTCCTGGTCGGCGACCCCAATAGCGGCGGCAACGAAGGCGGCCAGACGAATTGCCCCACCCAGGTTCACACCATTCAAAACTGGTTGAATCCGTGCGCGTTCGCTCATGCACCCGCGGGAGAGATCGGCACGGCTCCCCGAGCTCCGGCGTACGGGCCGCGTTTCGTGAACACGGATTTCTCTGTGATTAAGGACTTCCCACTTCCGTTCCGTGAGGCCATGAAGCTGCAATTCCGCGCGGAATTCTTCAATCTGTTCAACCATCCCCAGTTCTTTCTCGGAGGCCTTGGCGGCATCGGACTGCAGGACATCAACGGACCATCGACCTTCGGGGTGCTCAACCAGCAGGTGAACAATCCGCGGCTGGTTCAATTTGCCCTGCGGCTGAACTTCTGAAACCAAACCGGCATCCGTTTGGGGCGGACTGATGTTCAGTCTGCCCTTTGTTTTGCCGCTGGAATCGTGAAGGCTCGACGAGATCGAGGGACGCGGTCGTCCGACGCTGATTTAGAATTCTTGGGAGCAATCATGAAATCATTTCTCCTCCATTGCATTGCCGCCTTTCTTTTCATCAGCGGATTTGTCGCCTCGGCTCAAACGGGTCGCAAGATCATCATCGATCAGGATGCCGCTGGTCCTGCTGGGACCGATCAGCAGTCGATGCTGTTGCTGATCCAGTCGCCGCAGACGGAAGTCCTCGGGATCACGGTGGTGACGGGCGATCAGTGGCTTCATGAGGAAGTGGCGCACACTTTGCGGATGCTTGAGCTTATCGGACGAACGGATATTTCGGTTGTGCCGGGAGCGGAGTATCCGCTGGTTCGGCGGAAAGAAGACACGGAACGATGGGAACGGGAATACGGCGAGGTAGCGTGGCTGGGGGCCTGGACTCCGAAGTTCTATCATCCCGCGGACGAACTGGGAGAGATGCCGGAGGGCAAGCCGACGACTAAGCCGGCCGATGAGGACGCGGCGCACTTTCTGGTGCGCATGGTGCATAAGTTTCCGAACCAGGTCACCATTTATGAGGGCGGGCCTATGACCAACCTGGCTCTTGCCATTTCGCTCGACCCCGAATTTGCGGGACTCGCCAAAGAACTGGTGTTCATGGGAGGCAGCTTCAATCCGCGGACTGACGACCCTGAGTTCGCCAACACTCCAACTCACGAATTCAATCTCTGGTTCGATCCGGAAGCGGCTCACGTGGTGCTACGAGCGCCGTGGAAGAGAATCGTTTGCACGACGGTAGACATTTCGGTGAAGACAAGACTCACCGCGGACCTGATCAATCGCATCAAAGCGGCAGATGCTCCGGTGGCGCGCTACGTGGGCAAGTATGCGCGCCTGCGCGGCAACTACAATTACCTGTGGGATGAACTGGCGGCGGCGGCGTGGCTCGATCCGAGCTTGATTACGAAGAAGGAAACGCTCTTCATGGATGTGGACCTCGATCGCGGCGCCGGCTATGGCAATACCCTGAGCTGGACAGATCGGAATAAACCAAAGGTCGAAATGCCGCCGGTCGAAGTGCAGGATGATCTGGATCTGGAGAAGTTCTACACCATGTTTGTCAATCTGCTGACTGCACCCACGCGTCGGAAGAACTGAAGCCGCAGAACGTACTGGCTCCGCGAAGGACCATTTTCGGAATCCGGACAAGACCTTCCCGACGCGGGAACCACTACCCCGCCAAAACAGGCTTTCCCCTTGACCTCATGTTTGGTCGGAAGCTAGCGTGGAGAAGTGCGCCGCGAAAATACACCACGGGGGCTAGAGCGGGAAGTTTTCAGCTAGGGCGAAGAGTGCGAGGCGGGATTGGTCAGCAGATGGGAACTGTAGTTTCAGGATTTTCGGGAACGGTTGCCGGAGTTTTTCTGCTGGCTGAGAATCGGCTGCTGCGCGAAGCTTTGTTGCGCATTCTTTCGAAGAAGGACGACATCCGCGTGCTCGGGTCGGGATCCTACGGCCCCACAACGTTGGAGCAGATCGTGTCGACGCGAGCCAGCGTGGTGGTGCTCGACACAGTGTCTCCAGTTCTGGCGGAACGTGATGTCGTGTGCGAACTGCATCGACTGAACTCCGCCATCCGAGTAGTAATGGTCGGCATGGAAGCCGAAGAGGCGGTTTTTCTTCGCGCGGTGCAAGCCGGCGTTGTAGGTTACGTGCTAAAGGACGCGTCCGCGGTGGAAGTCGCACGCACCATTCGAGCGGTAGCCACCGGCGAAGCAGTTTGCCCGGCGGCGCTCTCCGTCGCGCTGTTTCAGTGGGTGGCGCGGCATCGGCCAGTCGTTCCGAGCTTGCATCTCAAGAACAGTCTGGGACTAAGCCGCAGAGAGCAGGAATTGGTGGGTTTGATTCAACAGGGGCTCACGAATAAGGAAATTGCCACCCGCTTGAACCTCTCCGAACAGACCGTGAAGAACCACGTGCATCGCATGCTGCGCAAGGTCGGAGCGCAGGACCGGCTCTCCATCGTGGAAGTGTGCCGCAACCAGGGTCTTAGCGTTTAGCTGCCGCCTGCCGCGGCAGTCTGGCGAGGAATCGGATCGCTGCGAAGCAGAATGCATTCTAGTTCCTGCAGCGACACAGTCTCGAAGTCCAGCACCACATGAGCCGCGCCCGCAGCCGTAAGCTTCTCCGGCGTCTCGTGCGACGCGACTCCGACACAACGCAAGCCGGCACCGATCGCCGCCCGAATTCCTGAGATAGCGTCTTCGACCGCGAGCAGACGCTCGCATGCAATCCCCATGCGCTTGCAGGCCAGCCGATAGATGCCGGGATCGGGTTTACCCAAAAGCACATCTTCCCCAGTAACGACCTCCGCGAACGAGGTCAGCAATCCCAACTCTGACAGCGTCGAGCGCGCCCGGCTGCGGCTGGCGGAGGTCGCCAGGGCCAGAGTGGCGCCACTGCGGCGAAGCTCGCGTACAAAACGGACTGCCCCCGGAACCGGGGCAATATCGAGCCGCATTTGGCGAAAGATGCAATCCTTGCGCCGGCCGAGTTCTTCAAGCTCGGTATCCGGACAGTTTCCCAGAAAATGCCGGAGAATATCGCCGCGCTTGCGTCCATCGAGAATGAAATCCAGTTCAGACTCGGGGACGTCGTGTCCCAGCGTCTGGAAAAACAAGCGCCAAGCCCGGCGATGCACGCCATGACTGTCGACCAGCACGCCATCCATATCGAAGATGACTCCTTGCAGTTGCCCATCGCTCATAAGGTCTCCCCGGGCAACACGGGATGCGTCGAGCGCGCTAGTCTTGCCGGTTGCAGTGGGCAGGAGCCTGGCTTTTCATTTTGCTGTGGCCAGTCTGAATCGCTGCAGTTGCCGGGCCGTGTGGCCTGCGCCTTCTGGTAGTTGGACATCGTGCCAATGTCGAGCAAATAGTCTTCGATGGGATAGCCGCGCATTTCGCCGACGAGGCGCGGCAAGACGTGAAACGCGAGATCCGCCGGAATGTGACGTGGGATTACATCGAAGAGACGGCGATCTGCGACTATGAGTCCCGAGAAAACCCAATTGCTGTGCGGCGTTTGCGGCTTTTCTTCGAAGTCGATGATGACTCCCTTTTGGTTCATAACAGCAACGCCGCAGCTCGAAGGGTCGGGCACCTGGTAAAGGCCGAGTGTCGCAACTGCTCCGTGGCGGGAATGGAATTCGCTCATGCGATTCAGGTCGGTGTTGGTGAGAACGTCGGAATACAGTATCCAGAACGCGGGATCGGAGCCGACCCAGGCGCGATTGGCGGCGACTGTTCCCGCTGAGCCCAGCAGTTGCTCTTCGCGAACCAGGCGAACCTCTACCGGCGAGCCACTCTGCTGGAGATGGCGCTCAACGGTCTCAGAGTGAGCATGCAAGTTGATGAGGACTTCTGTGATGCCGGAGTGGGCACAGAGATCAAGCCAGATGTCGAGCAGGGGCTGGTCCCGAATCGGCACCAGGCATTTGGGGACGGAGTCGGTGAGAGGCCGCAGGCGCGTACCATGGCCCCCAGCCAGCAAAAAGGCTTTCAAGGTGTGGCCTCGCGCACGAAATATCTTGCGGATCTCAGACCGTTGCCGCCTGAGAAAGAGGCAGGAACGTCCATCGCGTTCCCGCACGTTCATCCCGGTCGATGAAAGGATCGTTTACGATAACTTGGGCGCCCTGGCCGTCGAAGGCGACGATCAGAACATCAGGCAGCACTTGCTCAACGATATCGGCCAGCTCCGTTTCGTTCTGCACTTCGCCCACAACCTCAATGTCGGGCTGGTCGGCGATCGTCGCCATCACCAATTCCCTCATCAGGCGCGGATGATTTGCCACCAATACGCGGACTCGTTTCACACAGCGACTCCAGCGCAGAGCATAGGTGGCAGACCCTGCAAGCACAAGGTTCAAAAGAGATCTATGCAGAATTCAAGTGGCAGGAAGTAGGCAGTACTGAGGGGACTAATAAGCGAAGTACTAATGTAGATTCAATTGGTACTAAAGCTGGTACTAATTCGGTACGATCTAGCGGCCGGATGGTGGCCGACGACGATCTCAAGAATCTCCATCCCAACCCAAAGTTCCAGCAATTCGTCGCTACGCTCAAACACCCGCCTTCCAAAGTTCAAACGCCCTAGTGGTCACGAAGGCCGACGCTCGCCGAGTAGATCGGCGAGAATCCATGCTGCTCCAGCAATCCCGAAGGTCTCGGCATTTTCGCTCCAATTTGTGTGACTGAAGGGATGGGAAAGAGTCAACGGTATCCACACGAGTACGCCAAAGCTCACGAGCATCATAGTCAGCAGGCGAGCCGCGAGAAGCGCTTTGCGATTCGCGAGAATAGCCACAGCCGCTAGTGCGAACAAAACAGTCGTCGTTACCGCCCAGAACATCTGACTCGGCGGAATCCACTTCGGAACAAGACTGACGGTACCGCGAAGATAAATCGCCTGTTCGAGCGTAAAGGAAGCCACACAGATGCCCAAAAGAATCCGGCCGGCCCGAGAAACCGCTTCCGGTGACCGTGGCCATACCGATGACCAGCGCGCACAAACCATCGCCGCTCCGGTCGCAAGAGAGAACTGCTCGAAGAGGTTGCCCCAGCTGTTGTAGATTCGCGGTGCAGCGAAGATTTGTGGCACGCACAATAAGGTGAAGACAAGATAAGCTGCAGCAACGACGGCTGCGCCCACTTTCGCTATCCGGCGGAACTGAATCGTCGCGCCGCCGAATATCAGAGCAGCCCCGCAGGCGTAGACAACGTACGGTTGATGCCAGCCGTTGTAGTCGTGCCAGGCCAATGTGATGAGGCCAGAGATAAAAACCGCCACTCCAAACACATGACGGCCGAGGTTCGAATTAGGCATTGATCCGGTCATTATGCTTTCAGTGTTGTCCACTATACCCTGTGACTGGTGTCGCTTGGGCTCAGCGCACCGCCCTTTCTCTCGCTCGAATGTACCAAGGTCGTACCGAGAAATCCGAGCCGCCACAAGTAGCGTGAAATGCAAAGCACAGCCTTTTTAGTGTAGCTAGCCAAAGCCATCCACTGATTCTGCAAAACATAGCTCCGAAAGTCTGCCCGTTTTCGTCGTTCTGACTGGAGCCAACCAATATGAATCCGAGCCTGCCGAGATTTGCCTCAATTCGATACGGCTTCAACATGCCAGCAAATCTAGAATTACCCTCGCGGGATCGTTCGCCGACCGATCCTGAGCGATTCCACTTACAAGCCCCTAGTCCTTCGTGGTAAACGTTTACGCAGTCTCAAGCTGAGTTCCTCGATTGTCTTTCGCCGAACCCTCGACCCCACGACCAAAAGATAGATCGCTCAGCGCAACACACTTATGAGAAGCTATCCTCTTTACAACAAGTTGTATTTCACGTTGGGCCGGGGCAGTAATGGTCTGGGAGAGATTCTGCCATCATTAATCGCAGTGGCAAACCTGCTGCAGGCCAGGCAACGTGGCAGAGAAAAACTTAAGGAGCAGCGATGAGAGTGCAACAGATCCTGCGAAAGATTGTGATCTTTGGGTTGTGGGTGGCGCTGTTTTCCATGACGATGGAGGCAAAGACGAAGGTGACGAGCCAGCCCTTTGGAAAGATGCCGGATGGAACTCCGATAGAGATTTTTACGCTAAGCGACGGAGCGCATGAAGCTCGGATCGCAACCTACGGCGGGATCGTTGTTTCTTTGAAGGCTCCCGACAGGAACGGCGTAGTCGCTGATGTGGTACTTGGGTTTGATGATGCCGACGGCTATGTGACCAACTTTAACGGGCCTTCGAACGCATTCTTCGGAGCCATTATCGGCCGTTATGCGAATCGCATCGCCCAGGGCAGCTTCACGCTCGATGGCAACAAATACTCTCTGCCTCGGAACAACGGTGAGAACACCCTTCACAGCGGCCCACACGGCTTCAACAATGTGGTGTGGAAAGCAAAGCCGGTGGCGGACGGAGTCGAACTCACATATCTGAGCAAGGACGGCGAAGCGGGATTTCCTGGCAATCTCTCAGCTGTGGTTCGCTACACCCTGTTGAAGGGGGATTTGCGCATTGAGTATTGGGCAACGACAGACAAAGACACCGTCATCAATCTGACCAATCACTCCTATTTCAATCTTGCGGGGCAGGGCGACATCCTGAATTATCAACTCACTCTTCATGCCTCACGCTTCACTCCGGTCGATGCCCGCTTGATTCCGACGGGTGAGTTGAAATCCGTGGAATCCACTCCGTTTGATTTTCGTAAAGCAACCGCGGTCGGGGCGCGAATTAACGCGGAAGACGAACAGATTCAACTGGGTCACGGCTACGACCATAACTGGGTGCTCGATAGCGGCGGGAAGTTGGCCGAGGCTGCAGAAGTCTACGATCCCGGCAGCGGTCGTGTGTTGAAAGTTCTGACTGACCAGCCGGGAATCCAGTTCTACACCGGAAATTTCCTGGATGGCTCGATCAAAGGCAAGGGCGGAAGATCATATCCATCGCGTTCGGCATTGTGTCTGGAAACGCAGCACTTTCCTGATTCGCCGAATCATCCGGCTTTTCCATCGACCGAGTTGAAACCCGGACAACGCTATCACACGGTCACCGTTTACAGTTTATCCACTCGCTGAGGAACTCCTGCCGGGCCCCGGTTTGACCGTGTGCGCGGCAACCCCGTGACCCAGGAGTCGCGGAGCCGCCGCGAACGCAGCCGAACCGAGCGAAAGTCACACAAAGTGGCGGCGAGTAAAAATCACAGCTGTTGCTTCTCCGCCGACGCGGATTTCGCTTCGACTAGTTTGTAACGACAGTGTATGACTTGCTCTTTGGTTCCTTCAGCCAACGCTGAGTTCTGAGATGTTGCCGAGTAACGTCTTTCGCGAAGAAACTGCTCAAAACGGGTTATTTTTCCCTTCGAAGAGCCAGGGGGCTCAAGATGTGAAGGAACTCCCGTAAATTATTGAATGGTCGGGGAGAGAGGATTTGAACCTCCGACCCCCTGGTCCCGAACAAAGTAGAGTCAACTCTAAGTTGTTGGTCTGGAATCGCTTATCAAATCGTGGCGCAGCTGAGTTGCACCCAAGTTGCACCCACGATCCAGCTCTATCTCGGCAAGGATGAACTCGCAATAGCGCACCAAAGACTTCGTCGTTTCCGGTTTTGCCGACCAGCCGAAGATGTCCTTACAGGGGAAATTCGTGTGGCCAAAGAGTCCCCCCGTGCGTGGGGCGGAGCGACATCAAATGGCTAGGGCGCATGCCAATCGAGCGCAACGATTTCCTGCGTACCGGTGTCCTTGAGAAGCAAGGGCGAGTCATCAGGGGCCAGGCCTAGCCAAAACCCGTAGTAGCCGGTCTGCTGGAAACCCATCAGGCTTGCCACCTGATCAATTTGTCGGTCCGTCACTTTAACCCGCATGACTCCCGGTTTCTCCGACCGCCCCAGCAGAAAATAAACGTATTGGCCGTCCCTCGACCAGCAAGGATATCCTGCTCTACTGACACTGGCTAACACGGACCACTTCTGCGTCGAGAAATCGAAAAGCATCAAGCGCTCCTGGGAAGTCGGCATAGCAACAAGATAGCCCCCATCGGGCGACCATCGAGGAGCGAACATGCCTTCGGAGCCGGGAATTTTGGAGATTTGGCCCGTCTTTCGGTTGAGGACAAGGATTGCTGCCTGGCTGGGGCGTCCCCAGCCAACGGCAAAGGCTATCGAGTCGCCATCGGGCGACCAAACGGGGTCACTCTGATTGCCGGGTGCATTCGGAGCTAATTCTACCGGCGTTCCCCCGTCAGCCGAAACCAAAAGAATGCTGGAACCTTTCCCCGGTTGAGAAGACCAAAAGGCGATCTCCTTCCCGTCCGGCGACCAGCTAGGATTAAGGGCGTAAGGGGGTGCCGAGCTGAGTTGGAGCTTGTCGCTTCCGTCCATTTTGCTTCGCCAGAGCACGCGGTCCGGGAAGGTAACATAGGCCACCCACTGTCCATCCTTCGAATACGCCACGTCTTGCGCGGAGATGCCGCCGAGATGGGGCAAGAATGCTTTGGTGCTCGCATAAAAACGCTCGAGCTGGCCCCGCGGCCGGTCGGCGGTGACATAAATTTTCTTCCCGTCCTTACTGGGAATAGGCCAATTGTAATTGACCGCTCCGGCGGTTAACTGGACAGGGTCCGGGTTTGTTTTGCGAAAGAAAGCCTTGGCCTCACGAACCGCCCAGACTTGCCCTCCGGACGAAAAAACGAAATATTTCCCATCCGAAGTCCACGCGCCGCAGCATTCACTATTGGCTTCATGCCAGTCAGCGTGGAGGGGGTGGAGGCCCGCGCCGCCCACGGAGACCTGCCACAGGCGACTGAGCTGCGTTCTAGGGTCAATGGCGCTGAAGCGTATCTCGCTTCCCTCCGGCGACCAAGCAGGCTGCTCTCCACTTACACGCCCCGGTGCGGAAACGAGCTTGCTTGATTGCATCCCGTCGGCGTTGGCTATGTAAAGGTCGTCACCATTAGCGTAAACCAGCTTCTTCCCGTCCGGAGACCACGCTCCGCCGTGGCCCAGGGTGTCCGCCAGCCGACGAGCCGAGCCCCCCAGGACCGGCAAGGCCCAGAGTTGTCCCTCGCCAAAAAGCACGAGGTCCGTGACGAGAAGGTTTGAACCGTCTGGGGAAACACTCAGAAGAAACATAAGACGGGATGGGGCAGGAAGCGGGGCCACGTCTCCTCCAGCCGCGGATACTTGAGCCATACTAAACTCGTGCTCCCGTAGGTAGACCCGCGCGCCATCGGTTCCCACCAAGGTCTTGGGGTGGCCGTCGTCGGTCAGCTGGACATATCCCGAAACCGTAGGGGGCGGAAGCGGCGGCGAGAGCCAGTAGGCCAGCGTCGCGATCAGGACGACGAGGACAGCGGCGCCGCCGACCAGAACGCCTTTGTGCCGCTTCGCCACGCTGATAACAAGCGCCCGGTCGCTCGAAATCTCTTCCGCTCGAAGCAGAGGTACCCCGACGCCTGCGACGGCCTGAGTGGCTTGGCTGGGACCGCGCTCAGGAGTTACCACCGCAGCGCCAGCCTCGCCCTGCGCGCTCCGTCCCAAGCTGGTCTCGCGCTTCAGGCGCTTCAGGTCGGCGCAAACCTCGGACGCAATCTGATAGCGCAGATCGCGGTCTTTCTCCAAAGCCTTGCTGATGATGCGTTCCAGCTCGGCGGGCACATCGGGATTCAGCCGTACGGGAGACGTGGGAGTGGCGTCCAGAATAGCTTTAAAGATGACCGCGGAACTCTCTCCACGGAAGGGTAACTGCCCCGTGGCCATCTCATACAGTACGACTCCAAACGAAAACAGATCAGTCCGGGCGTCCAACTCCTTCGCGCGTGCCTGCTCAGGCGACATGTAAGCGACGGTTCCCAGCGCACTGCCGGGACTCGTCAGATGTTCCTCTGATTCGATTGTCGGGGCGCTCATGGCAACGCTGTCCAGCCTGAGAGTGACCTTGGCTAGCCCGAAATCCAGAATCTTGGCGTGCCCGTGTTCGGTGATAAAGATGTTAGCTGGCTTGATGTCGCGATGAACAACGCCCTTGGCGTGCGCTGCATTCAGAGCGTCGGCAATTTCGATAGCCAGCGACAAAATCAGTTCGGTTTCTAGCGGACGCCCCGCAATCCGGTGCCTCAGCGTCATCCCGTCTAGAAACTCCATGGCGATGAAGGTTCGCCCATGCTGGTCGTCAATCTCGTAAATTGTGCAGATGTTGGGATGGTTAAGGGCGGAAGCGGCCTGCGCCTCGCGCTGGAAGCGGGTCAGAGCCTGTGCATCCTTGGAAATCTCGTCCGAAAGGAACTTCAGGGCGACAAAGCGATGCAGCTTCACGTCCTCGGCCTTATAGACCACACCCATACCACCGCCGCCGAGCCTCTCGATGATGCGGTAATGCGAGATGGTCTGCCCGATCATTGGAGGGCAATCTTAGGCTGGGTTAGATGCGCAGTCAATCAGTCCAGGCTGATTTCCCCTCGGCGCACGGAAAGAGGCCACGACTGTGGTCGAGTGGTCGGCAAACAGAAGCGATCTAGGTGGAGACCGAGCGGTCAGTAACGATAAGTCGTAGTGTTGTATCAATGGATTCTCAATTGCCGAATGACGAGCAAAGCGGAAGCAATCTGATCAGAACCCATTCCACCCCGCATTCCAAGGGGGCCTCCACCGGCTCCAAATGAGTGATCGCAAGATTCGCTGTCTGACGTTTGGAGAAGGGCGTTGCAGTTCGCGCTTCAGGAGCCGTTCGGTGACCTTGATCAAGACTGTTCATCGCTTCCCTCTGTCAGCGCGAGTGATTCCCGAGTCAAGCTAAATACCTTCGGCTCGCTATCACCAATCCGCTTGCCGTCAACCGTTTGTGTCCCCGCAATCGTTGTTCGAAAACTGATGGTGCGCTTTCTCACTTCCAACTTTTCGGTGACTGGTTTACGAATACCAAGCAACTCGATGATGGCACGGTTAACCAACATCATTTCGTGGATCACACTGACGGGCAGCTTTCCATCTTTGCGATGAAGGGCCAGTTCCCTGTTGAGGTTTTCGAGCTTTCCCACCATCGCAGCGCGCAATTGCTCGGTTTCAGTGAGTGTCGCGTTTTTCAAGTCGTCCACAATTAACCTCCGGTCGAGTGCGATGGTGTTTCTGCTCACATTCAAGGCAGCAGCCAACTGCTTGTTGGTTGTGCCCGGTACATCCCGCAGAATCTTCGCAATCTCCAATCTTCGTCTGGCCCCGGCCTCTCGTCTCTCGCGCACGTATTGGCATGGCCCGCTCATTGACAGACCGGCCCTGCTGTCATCCCGCGGTACACCAAGATTACCGCCCCGGCCTTGCCTGTTTCACGTGAGAGCATTCCTTCAGACTCCATTTCAGCCACAACAGAGTTGAAGAATTCCAGATCGCCGCCACAGCTTTTAATGACGTGAAACGCCTGATTGGCGTAATCCTTGCCCCACTTGTGTAGATATTTGTTGATTGCCAACTTGAGTTTTAGTCTCTTGAATAGCAATTCACTATCTTGTAACGTCATATTGTTCTCCCTTGTTGCGGTCGTATTCTTCGACTAGCAACTCAATCCCTGCAAAACCGCTCTTGCGAACTGATTGTCCGAATCGAAATCTGTCCAATTTCAGATGAGGTTTTTTCTTCGTCAAAGTATTTGTAAATGTCTTCGTGTTTCCGATGGTGGGTCTATCGTTATAGCCGTGACGCTCGCACCACACTGCCCAACTCTGGAACCCTGCTTCAGTCGACATGAACACATTCGCACCGTCACGTTCTCTCGTTCTCTCACCGAGGAATTGCTCAAACAAATCCGCATCGGCAAAGTAGTTCTTAGTGGTAGCTGTCACCGAGGCAGGAGGTCTAAGACCTTCCTTCTGCCAAGCTAGACAACCATCCACAGCCCATTGAAAGATTCCCTTCAACTGCGCGGGTTCCGCGAAAAGCTCCCGAAGACCTTTTTGTTCACGTTCAGTGTCCCTGAATGTCTGAGTGAAGGGGATAACGTGTACGCGTTGCATCATGGCGTCGTCCAGTTCAAGCACTGGGGGATCATTTGCCAACACTAGAAGTTTGTGTGTCTGTTGAAACTGAATCGGCTGATGGCCCAATCGCCGTCCGACCGTCTTACCTCCTCCACTGAGTGCCTTCATTCCGCGAGAATCGAGGCGACGTTGTTTCGAGCCTTCATTGCAGATTGCCAGTCTCGCTCCGCGCAGAGTTGCGATGTAATTCAAGCGACGGTCCTCTTGAGTATCTTCAAGCAGCATCCCGATGGGGATTGGGACGCAGTAGGAACCCAACAACCTTTGCAACGGCTCAGCAAAAGTTCCTTTTCCTGATCCACCCACACCAATGAAGAATGCAATCATGTCTTCGCGGGTGTCAGAAGTGAGCCAATAGCCAACCAGCCTCTGAAGGTAAGAGGTCAATTCAGGGTCGTCTGGGTGAGTCTCTTCCAGATATTGCAACCAACGCTCACAGCGCCCTTCAGGTGCAACGGGCAATGCGCGGGTCAGCAAATCATGCGGAGTTGCCTGGCGGTGTTCGCCTGTACGCAGGTCAAGCACCTCTCCATCAGGCAATCCCACCACCATCGGATCAGGATCAAACTCATTGGCTGTGATTCCCAGTTCGGGCCGGGCTTCTGCGAAAAAAGTGACGGCGGCCGTTGCTGTCTTGGAGTACAGACGGCGGTGAACAGTAGCAGCTTGCCTCTGATCCAAGATGCCTGTTGGTTCGATACTCTTGAGCAGTTCACCAATTTCATAGGTGGGGGTTTCCTTGGGCAACCACAAACCGTTCTTATAGCCCACCCAACTCTGATCGTCAGTGATGTATTTCAAGAGTGGTTTTCTGGAAATAAATTCGAAAGTCAATCCTTGATCACTCAAGTCTAGATTGCCTTTTGTTGCCTCTACGGGCGCGCTTTGTTGATTCTCATCTTGAAATACGGTCATCAGTTCTGTTTTGCCGCCCGGCATGTTGATGGTGAATTCTTTTTTGATCATCCACTCGCCTCCTTTCCTTGCAAATAAAACAGCCTCCCGACTTTGATGCTGAAGACATCACTCAGAATATGTGGCGCTGGTGAACTTGATCGGTTTTATCCAGCGCCCTTGTTGCCGCTACTTCGCTCTGCCATCGCTGCGCTGTTTTGCAGGCCCGGAACTTGAGGCTTATTCGCAAGCAACAAAATCAAAAATTGGAAAGCTGCTTGACCGCGTTGCCGTCACTGACCGATAAGCCTGTGAAGGCATATCACTGAATCCGTGAGGGCCTTTTGTGATGTGGTGTTGCCCTATGCCCTTCGGAGCGCGCATCGTTTGCTTGATTGCACGCGCTTCCAGCCTCGCACCGTTGGTTAGGGTAATCCACCGTTTGCGCCAATGACTCTTGCGCGTGCGGCGGCGACCGTACCTCTTAAAAACACCTATGGCATCATCAAATTGTTTGGGGCTTTGCATCTGCAACCTCCGAGTCACACGTAGTCGTTACCGTGCCACTTGATGCTCCGAGGTCGCCTGTACTTCAGCGCGTCTTCCTTCGCTGAACTGGCTATGACAAGCTGCTTCTAGCAGCTGCGCCAGGTTTCGTTTTCGATTGAAACTTTAGGAGCTTTGCGGCTCAGTCAGTGAGCCTGACGTTTTCTGCCGACCGACTGGTCGGTTACCGATTACATCCTAATGAGGTAATAAATTCTTGTCAAGCCGAAAGTGGTGCTGGACGCGGGTTTCGAGGTATGGGGGTGGACAGGGTGGACACCCAAAATAGCTGTGTACTTCAATAATGGAAATTGCTAAGTAAAAATCGCCTACAGTTTGGCCTGCCCATGCTGGCCAACCCATGCAGTATTACTTTGCATACGAGCGCCTTCGTGGCTCGGAACCGGCCAAAGGGATCAAAATGAGGGGCCAGCACGCACACGCGCTTCACTTTCAAACAACCCATCAAACCTGTAGGTCGGTGAAAATAGGTCCCAATATGTGACGGCATGCGTTTGCATTGCCGGACAACTGCGCAAACTGCAATGCGCCTAGTAAGTGTGGAAGAGAACTTACGGTTGTTGCGATGGTGAGAGCAATCTCCTGTTTCACGTGCGGTAACTTATCCACCGACCGGCAGCGGTCGTCACATCTCGTGACGGAAACGCGGGTTTCAAGCTCCAACGCGAATCCCACGTCGGCGCGGTTTGCCCGCTATTGAGAGCTCTGGATCGAGGCGCCCTAGGGATTGGCCCATCGGACGCCCTGGCTTCAGAAGAAGTTCGGTTTCTTGAAGCCTTAGCACGCCACCAAGGAGTCAATCCATGAAACGAAGAGGGTTAACCCGATTTCGCGCAGGCTGTGGGTGCAGAATCGCAACCCTAACATCGAAAATCGCCGGCCCGCCGCACCTGGTGAGCCAGCGAGTCCTGGAAAACACGAACGTGAGGCACGCAATGATCGCACTTCCCGATTTCGGTCGAAGCGACTATGATTTGGCTTCCGTAATACTGATCTGCTGACTACTTTGCATGGCATCCGCGATCCCAAAGCTTGAAAAACAACACGTTCTAGCCGCTCTGGCAGAGGTTGATGCTAATGGAGTACCACCAGATCGAAATGCAAAGAGTTTCGATCTGCTTTACAACAGCCAGTCATATCCCCCAAAGTACGTGATCTCCCTAGCGGTTAAGAGCGCGACGGGCAAGGAACTGGAGCCGAATGCGTTCAGCGGAGGGGAACCGACGAACTCGATCCTGCGGGACCTCGGCTTCGAAGTGGTTCCTCGAGCGAAGCAAAACCTCCGCGACAACCTCGAGAAGGTGATGGCAGAATACGTCGCCGCCAGGACCGGAGGACAATTCGGGAAGACCCATGAGCTTTGGGGTGTTTTCGCCGAGCTAAAGAAATCATTCCGGCTCCTCGGCTCGGTCGAATCAAATCCGAATCTCCGAGTCAAAGCCAGCGTCGGTCAAGGAAATTGGACCAAGGTTCCTTGGATCGCAGTGCTTGACGAACGGGAGACTGATACAACTCAGCGTGGTGTTTACGTTGTCCTCCTTTTCCGGCAAGACATGACCGGGGCCTATCTCACGCTGGCACAGGGAGTGACAGAGCCCCAAAAACAATTTGGACTGAAAGAGGCGCGTTCGTTTCTTCATCGGCGTTCGGCTGAAGTAAGGACATATACGCAAGACCTGGCCGACCGCGGGTTTGCGCTCGATGATGGTATTGATCTGAAGGCAGATCCTGGGCTGGGAGCTGATTATGCTGACTCTGTGATTGCCTACAAGCTCTACCAGAAAGGCAAGGTGCCAGATGATGAGACGATCGAGACTGACGTCGCGGCGCTGTTGCAGGCCCATGGCCGGTATCTCGATCGGAGACAGGTCGAGCCTGAGACATTTCGAACATGGATATTTCAAGCAAACCCCGCATACTATGACCTCGCGGGGGCTCTTCGAGCTCTAAAACAGCAAACCTGGCAGGTTACCGCTCACAGGGACGAGATGCGAGTGGGGGATACGGTCTACCTGTGGGAATCGGGCCCTAATGCCGGAATCGTCGGCTCTGCCACTATTGAGATCGCACCCAAAGAAATGGAAGTTTACCCGGAGGAGAAGCAATTCGTCAGGGACCAGTCCAAGTTCGCGGGGGTTCGGACTCTCGCCGTGCTGGGGATCCAGAAGGTTCTCAAGAAACGACTCCTTCGGTCTGAACTCCAAGAAGATCCCATATTGCAGTCTCTCCAGGTTATACGACAGCCGCAAGGGACGAATTTCTTGGTCACTCCAGTTCAAACCAAACGTATCGAGGAACTCTTGAGCGCTAACAATCCCGACGTGTTTCCTCCCGAATCGACTCTAGCCACTCTTCACCAGTTGACTTTCTTGCCTACCGATCAATTAACAGAAATCGAGAGCATACTGCTTGCGAAAAAGCAGATTATTTTTGAGGGTCCGCCTGGGTCGGGAAAAACCTATGTTGCTCAGCTCTTCGCTCGCTACTTCGCTGGACTTCCCCTCCGGGGCCCTGCGTCTCCAAGGGTGCGAATTGTCCAGTTTCATCAGTCTTACAGTTACGAAGACTTCGTCGAGGGGATCAGGCCGGAAACGAAGGACGGCCATATTGAATATAGGGTCGCTCCTGGAATTTTTCGAAGAATCTGTAAAGACGCGGAAGACGATCTTGAGGAAAAGAGATACGTAGTTATCATCGACGAGATCAACCGTGGGAACATCTCAAGAATCTTTGGCGAGCTTTTGATGCTTCTCGAATACAGAGATCTCGAGGTCGAGCTGCCATATCAGAAAGACGGTTCACTTTTCTCCATTCCCCCGAATGTCTTCCTGATTGGGACAATGAACACAACGGACCGCTCGCTAGCACAAATCGACTATGCACTGCGTAGGCGATTCCTTTTCTATCGACTCGCCCCGGTTATCGCCGACACTGCTCCCGTGCTCAGTGGCTGGTTGGAAAGCCAGCACGCAATTAGTTCAGAAGACAAGCAAACGGTTCTGCAACTTTTCCTTGCACTCAATGGCCGCATCAGGAAGGAGCTCGGCGAGCACTTTCAGATCGGTCACAGCTATTTCATGCAGCCGGACGTCGCGACCGCGTTGGGTAGAAAGAGAATCTGGGATCACGCTGTGTTGCCGTTGCTGGAAGAGTATTTCTATAACCGACGCGATCGCGAGGCTCTCCTGGCTGAGTTTGGGTTGGAGAAATTGCTCGGTACGAAGTCCTCCCAGGAAACATGAGTGAGATTCTCAAAACGTCTGAATACACTCCCTGGGTCGGCCGGCTAGACGACCAAGACTGGGCTTTCGTGAAAGGGGAGCTACCTCAGCAAATCAAGGCCACGCGCGAGATAAGAGACGGACGGGAGGTCTGCGTTCTGGATCCCGGCCAGTATGTTGGTATTGTCGTTCTTCCCTCCGGGAATCACTTCGAAGTTGTCCCCAAGGTGCCTGTCGAAAATCTGTTCTACATGATTTCGGTCGCGTTTCGGTTGGATCCTTTTCGAAGCGAAACGGCGACTTTTGAGAGACTTGACGATCTGCTGGCAGCGATCGCTAGGATTTTTGCAGGGCTAGTAGAAGAGCGAATCGCAGAAGGTCTCTACCGTTCATACATTGAGTGTAGCGACAACCTTCGCTATGTTCGCGGAAGAATTGACTTTGCGCAGGACCTTCGTCGAAATCTCCTTTCACGCCAGCGCGTGCATTGTACCTACGCAGACTTCACGTGGGATATCGAAGAAAACCAAATCTTGAGACAGGTAGCTCACTTGTTGAGCGGCTGGGGGTTTGATCCTGCGCTTCGACTGCGGTTGAGCCGTTTGGACAACGCTCTGGCAGAAGTGAGGCCGGTCACGCTCCCGGCGTCGGCTATCTCCCGCTTTCAGTACGACCGGCTCAATAATGGGTATCGTCACCCGCATCAGCTCTGTCGTCTTTTTCTGGAGGGCGCGTCTTTGAGCGAGAAGCTCGGAGTCTGGGATTCCCGAACCTTCCTGGTGGACATGAACAAGCTGTTTGAGCTCTTTGTCACCGAGATCCTGATGACGCGGGCAGCTAGCGGGTTAACAGTGTCAGCGCAAGTGGAGCTGAGTTTGGCAGAGGGCAATCGGATCCCAATTCGGCCTGACATTATGATCGAGAAGAGGGGCCAAACATTGGCGGTGGTTGATTGCAAGTACAAGCGAATGACCTCTCAAGCGCTCAACCACGACGACTACTATCAGGTATTGGCATACTGCATCGCTACTCGGTCACCAAATGGACTGATCGTCTACCCGCGTCAAGAGTTTGGATCTGAACGGCAAGCAAAGATTCGCAACACTGGCATCAGCGTTGCACAATGCGCGATCGATTGCTCCCTTGCGATTGACGCCTTTGAGAAGGAATGCGATCGCTTCGCGGAGTATGTGTTTTCGATGGCTGAAGACGTTGAGCATCAGTTTCGGTTCATCCATCGTGATCTGCAGGGCCAAGAGTCTGTGCGAGAGAGTGCGGGTAATTAGAACCGGAGAGAAATTACTCTACTCTGAACTATTTCTTAATCCGGCTGCCAGGGCGGATTGGAACGGGACATGATTGATGCCCTAGTTTGGCACCAGGGAATCATCTAAAGAAGAGGAAAGGCTTAACGACTGTTTGGGTGCAAGGATGCAATCCCTGAATCCAAACGATCTGGCATTTTGGCAGAGACCTCTCGAACCCATTTATTACTTCCCACAGTGGTCACAACGGAGAAATCGGCGCGGCGTCATCTTATAGTCTGGACTTACCGCGGCCTATGGTAGAGTGAGGGCGGAATTGTTTGGAGGCTAGCTCTTATGAGCGATATCGTCATCGCCTTCGAACCGCCTACCCTCAGTGGAGGTGTCGTAGTTACGAATCAATACGACTCCCTACTCGGTGTAAACGGCGTCGATTTTTCATATGGCCCTCCCGCTCTGCCCTCGGATAGCCAAATCCCATTGAGCGGGTACGGAGTGCTGGTCACTCGGCCATCTCCCCCGGGCGCTCCGGGCACACAGGTTGTCGCCTTGCAAGGTGCAGGGGAGTTTGGCGACGCAGCCGCCTTTGCCAGTTTCAACAGCCCTCATCAGCATGTCAACGTACTGGTCGGCGGTATCAATTCCGGCGCGAATCCGAGCCTCACCGCGTACGACATCAACGGCCAAGTGGTTGGTACCGCCTCGGGCAGCGTTTTGGAGGGGGGGCCTGGAGCACAATTAAATATCGTCTCACCTAATGCCGCGCCGGACATCATTTTCATCGTTATCCAGGGCGCCGATAACGGTGTCATCCTCTGGATCAAGAATCTAAGCTATGATCCCATCTCTTCGCCCGCGCCAGACTTCCTCCTCAATAATGTCTTCGTCTCTGTGAGCCCGGGGTTTTCAGTTACCCAAGCGTCGCAATTAGTTCGACTAGGGGGATCGAATGGACCTGTAAACCTGCAAGCCGGGCTGCCGCTTCCAACCGGAATCTCGGTGACCTTCAATCCCCCGTCCGTGAGTGGAACCGACGAATCCTTTAGTGTCATCGTTGAGGCCGAATCGAACGCTCCTCTTGGGCAAGCCACTTTCGCAATTTCTGGAACGCCTGCTAGTGCGGCGGTCGGGGCCCAAGAGCGTTTTGCTCAAGGAACGGTCTCCGTTAACGCCCCATTTCTCCTCCTCGTTCAACCCGGCTACGCGCCGCAAGTCGCTATCGCGCCTTGCAGTCCCGGAGTTGTAAGTGTCGAGCTTGTGTCGAATCCAGGATTCAATCCGGCCCCGCCAGGCCTGGCACTGGACATCAACTGCCTTGGTTTGCCTGCAAATATAAATTGCACTATCAATCCGGCCGCCGTTCAGCTCGCCGCTTTCCCCAGCAGTGTGCTAATTAGCATAGCTTTCTTTACCACTGGGCACGCACCAGGCAATTTCCCAATCGGAATCGTAGCTGGGACCACTTATGGCTCAGTCTCAGTGACCGCGGATCTCACCCTGAATGTGCTCCCGACGAGCATCGAGAGCGTCAGTCCCCTCTACGCCAGCACGCCGCAAGCACTCCAAGAAGGAACGACCATCCTGATTAAAGGCGCGGGATTCTGTCCAGGTACAAAAGTCAGGTTCGGCAACGACAAGGCGATTGCGACCCCGAACGTTATGACCTCCTACGAGATCTACGTCAACGTTCCTCGGAATGCCACCACGGGCGTGCTGGGACCAGGCGCGAAAACTCCTGTTTGGGCGGAGACCGTTCCGTTCGGTTTGATCCTCCCGGATGGGAGTACGCTTCCAGCGCCGTCTCAGTTTCAGTTGACGATCAACAGCTACAGAAATGTGTTCGGCTTTTCGTTCAAAAACTATTATTGGGGAGGAAACGACTTCGATCAGCTCACCGAACTTTTTGGTGAGGACGCGACGCATATTTCTACAATCTTCGGGGAAGTCACCAATCTATGGGCGGTTTTATTCCTTACGGTCACCAATGCTTTCTTGAAGCTCGGCCATGATATTTGCTTTGGCATCGCCCTCGGAACGCAACGCCTGATGAATGCTGAATGGGGGTCTGTCAATATTCAAGACATTCCGACCGACGACTTACCGGAATACTATGCTTTCTTTTACATGAATGCGACTGCTGGCCCTTACCCGCTGGGAAGCCCAACTCCTCCTGCGCCACTCAATGATTTCCTCCATGTTCTGTTTATGGCCCAAGTGAGCTCCGAGTGGCTGAATTACTACCTCACCATCTCCTTGTCCAATTCGGCTTCTTATGTAAAAAATTACATCATGAGCCGCTTAGAGATTAATGATTTTCCACTCGTGGCATTGCGATCAGGCGGGACTGGCCATGTCGTTGTAGCCTATGACATAGAGGCGAATCCCAACGATCCTGCAGGCTTCGTGATTGACACTTACGATCCCAACGAGGAATTTACCGCGAACGAGGATGGTGATTCGACGGGTGCCTTTCATGACCTATCGCTACAGATCAGTAAGATCACAGTGGGCGGCGATGGGTCTTGGTCCTTCCCTTTTAGTGTGGACAATACTGACCCGACTCCTTACCCTCCTAGTGATTACTGGACTGGAAGTATAGACTCGCTAGTGCCAGGCTCTGCTTCAATCATCCCCGCTACTCCCAGCATGCCCGGAGTGTTCTCCTCGCTTTTGTACGCCGCAGAAGAAGGGCTGGTGGCTCTTGGTTCTGGAAATGTGGAGAGCCGCAAGCGCGAATCCTCCCCAAAGGGAAGAATCGAAACAGTACAACTAAGTGACGCTAGTGGGCGCACACTCTTTGGCGCGGATGGGAAGCTCAATCAGGATCCAAACAGTCGCGTCGCCGCGGTCCCATTCGTACCAATGTCGGGCGGGGCCAGCCCCAGCGACATGTTCATCGTCAAGCAAGGGGCAGCTTATCGATACGAGTTCCGTGGCACAGTTGCCGGCACTTGCGGTGTGAGTCTTGTTGGGTCCTTGTTTAATGTGGTACTGCAATCCGCAACCTTGCTCGGCCAGCGCGATGAGGTGACTTTCGACACCGGGGAGAGGTCCTTTACCTTCAAGACGACTGCGACTGATGTTCCGCTCAGGGCGGAGGTGATGGCTCGCGGCCGCGATGGGTCGGTTCGAATCGCCACCTTAGTGACCCGCGGTACATCGGGAGCGATAGAAACTATGAGGTTCAGCAGTGATACTTCGGCGGTCACTTACGAGCACCGCGGCCCACCCAGTACCTATGAGCTTCAAATCAGCGCTATGAATCGCAAAGGCCGCTTGCACACTTTTGCTAGTGGAATGCAAGTGGCCACAGAAGGCCAAACAGCCACTTTTACGCCCACCGACTGGCACGATCTGGGAAGGGTTACGTTCGCCCAGGGCGGGACGACCGCAACGCGGATCATTTCTGGGCAGCTGACAAGCAGTGAGCACGGTTCTGCGAGAAGGCGGACGAAAGGCACCACACCAAAGAAGTCCGAGCATCCTTCAAGCTCCCGGAAGAAGGGACGGCGCGGTCGAGGTTCGAAGAAGGAAGCGCCAACTGAGCGAACAACTGCGAAAAAGAAAAAGAGCAAGGAAAAGAGTACGAACAAGAGCAACGTTAAGCGTCGTAGTAGGTAGCTCCGCCAGTCGGTTATTGACCTAGTCCGCTTGTCCAGCTCAAATGGTAACAGGCGGATGCCCACCTGTCGGCTTCTCGGAAGCCTCCGACGGCGGTCCCGATGATATTCGGGCAGCTCCACAGCGCCTTCGAACGAGCTCGGAGATTTTCGCGCGCTACCGGCATGATCTTCGGTTCAGACATGATGCAGCGTCACAAAAGCAGCGTTTGACTGTTTGAAGCTTTTCGAGACTGGTGCTAGGCAGAAACACACTGTCCGCGCCGGGCACGTAGCTGGCCGTCACCCGGTGAGTACCAACCGTGAGCTTCGATGTCTCCCACGTTGCCCGGCCCTTGGCATCGACCGTGACCGGCTCTCCGACATTCAAGCCGTCGACAGCGAACTGGACTATCCCGCTCGGAAAGCCCGTAGCCGCTGAAGAGTTTGGAGCAACAAAGGCGGTGAAGGTCACCCATTCTCCGGCCTGTGAAGGATCTGCACCACCGGACAAGCTTGTGCTGGTTGAGTCGGCCAGGATGCGTTGCGTCGCCAGGTAAGTCGTGGCGAAGCCTAGATTGCCGGTAACCCTCACATCGAAAACGCAGTTGGAGCGCATGCTCAGGTTCGCCACTCGGCGGCAAGCCCGTTCGGCGACTTCCTCGCTGGCGGGTTCCAGAGGTTTTTCATCTCGAACCACGCAGGGAGGATTCTCCTTGGGCCAATCCTTCATCGTGAAAGTGTCCGTTGACGTGCCCGGTGCGTAGTCGAACAGGCTGTCTTTGTTGTTGACGCGCCAGGCATCGGCAAATTTCTGGTAGAGGGCGATGTAGCGGTCATGCAAGGGAGCTGGCATGGGTCCCATCGATGAGCCGTTGGGAAGGGCCGGGAGCCAACTGCCATCGGCTATGGGGCCGGTAATCCCCCAACCAGAAGCCGCACTGTCCGCGCTCACAAGCCCAAGATTGGAGACGTCGATATTGAGGTACCACGCTCTAATGCCATCCCACCACTGCGGGGTCGCGAGCAAGGTTTCACCGTCGGGGAAATCAACTTCGAGAGCGCCTCCGGTTTGAGGAGCAACGCGCCCGCCAGTTCCCAGAGACATGCCCTGCGGGCCCAGAGTAGTGAGAACCCCATCGACGCGAAGCTGTAGGCCGCTGGGATCAGGGACTCCACTGAGGTTGGGCTCCCAGGTGACGCGGTGTTTACCCACGCGGGCGGCGACGGCTGTGTTGATACTGACGCAGCTGGTGAGCCCATCGTAGGCATCGGTGAGTATGTACGTGGTTGGAATTGGCTTTTGGCGGGTTTGGATTTCGGCGCCGTCGGGATCGCGCAGAGAGACGAACTCTCCCGCGCTCTGGAAATTGTAGTGCGTTCCGTCCACCGTCGTGGCGTGCGGCTCGCCATCAAGCTGCGTGCGACCGCATGTTGCCGTGTTGCCAGCATTCGTCTCCATAAACTCAATCGAAGGCGACGCACCTTTGTAGAAACAGCAAATGGGTGCCGCGGTTGGCGCCAAGGTAAGGCTGTTCGTCTCGGCCGTGCTGCTGGACGTGCCGCACGAGGGGGCATTCATGCTTGTGTCCTCTATGCTCGTCTTGATCACGATCGTCGATGGGGTGGAGAAGTTTGCCACGGTTTGATAACCGTCGCCGAAGACGTTGAACTCGGCGGTATTCCAGAATTGTGAAAGATTGAGAATGCTGTCATTCGCTTGCGCGTAGAGATTGCCGCTAGTCCCCAGCATGACCGTATCCAGACCGCCTTCGACTGCTTCAGCCATCAGGGTCAAACCGGCAGCGATCGTCTGGGGTGGGACGTAGACGGAGGGGCTGTTGAGCCAGCAATCTCCCATATTGTCCGATTGCCAACCCGACGCCGTCGGGCAGGCTCCTCCGTAGGCGACCAGCCAGTACTCCATGAATACGCAAGGAGCAGTGCCAGGCACCACCGATTGCTCGCCCTGGTTCGGCTGATAGTTGCACTGTGTCTGGGAGAACACGAATTGCTGAACACCCTCGCACCCCCCCAAGATAGCAAGGCAGATCGGGGGGGTCGAAAAGCCCGGCCATTGGGAGTTGAGCTGGAGTGAGAAGACATTATTGACCATTGGCGCGAGCCCGCGCACGTCCCCTTGGACGCTCGCCGCGCCGTCGACGCTCTTGATCAACCCCACTGCCGAGGATATCAAGCCCGACGACTGGGCCGTGAAGTCGTCGCCCATGCCGCCTACCGTGTTGGGCCCGGGCCTCTTCCCGCCTCTTCGCTGAAGCGAGTTCATGGATCGCGGCGGTGCCATGCATGCAACCTCCTGCCACTCGGTGCTCGGATAAGAGGCCGTGAAGCATCCCTTCTTCGGCAATGGATGCCGCGACATAGACTTACGCCAAGTGTCCCGATCCGCGGCCGGTACCTGCGTGCTCGCCTGCGAAAGGTAGGCATCCTGCTCGGTGGGAGTAGGTGCTGGCTGCGTGGAAGTTTGCGCGATGAGCTGGGGAAAGGGCAACGACAGGAACCCCGACAGCAGGCTCAGAAAGACGGCCGTGCGAAGACCCTCGACGCACGCGGGTGCCGCTCTGCAACATTTCATGGGCTGCCCTCCGACGAGAAGTTTACTCCCAATTGAGTAGCGAAATGGCGTCTAAATGGCGAGAGTCTCGAAGTTTCCGGTAGGTCGGCCAATCGAAAACTATCCCGCTTAAGCGGCAAGATTAGTAATGGTAAGTCGGCTTGTTGTGATCTAGTTGCGGTTCAGGGTTCGTCTTACAATTGCGGCCAGAAGTTCGTTTGATGTCCTAGCCCGCAACCAAGGAATCAGTCGTGGGAAGGAAGAGGGTTGATGCGGCTTGGGTGCAGCAAGTTGGGCGCGGATCATCCACGCCGCCATTCGGTTGACTGACATTCCAGCAGCCAATTATTTGTTAAAACCAGCAGAGATCCTTTCATCGTCAGGTCCCGTGCGCGAATTGTGTGCCCGATTCCGGGCGCTAGCAGGCCAGAGCTGGAATCTCTAGACGTGAACGTGAAACTCTCGACGAGGTGAAATGCGAGCAAACACCAAATGCCAGAGATAAACTGATAATAGTGAGAGCCAGATTCCGCGGTCGGAAAATTGCTTGATATCCGTTTTTGTTGAATGGAGAAGTTTGTGCCACCTGTGAAGATGAGAGTGTGGATGACGTGGTCAGAGCTAGTGAATTGTCCACGCATCACGAAGGAGCAGTTTCAAGCTCAGGTAGCTAAGTATCCCAAATCCAGCATCTTGATCGCATGCACGAAGTTGAGCGTCGGTTTCGGCTATGGACCGGATGCTCGCACTGTTCCTGCCAACAATGTCGCAGACGCACACATTCCGATTCTGTTTCCGCCCGGTCTAGTTCCCCATGTCTACAGATGGTTTCACGAGGAGGGAAGGATTCCATTTTTCAATGGGCAATTACGTTCCCTCGCTGCCGAGACAGTTCGGCTGCAACTGGGCGATCCGGTTCCCGAGATTCCCGAGAATGGCCCGGAGAACGATCAATTCGGAGAGTTGATCCTCAAGTCCGGCGAATTGCTTTATAAAAAGCACGTCATTGTCGAAGACGAACTCGATGGGTACGCAAATATCGCTGCCGAGTTCTTGCCGAACTATGAAATTGCATCAGCGACAGAGCCCCTCTTCAGCTTCGTGCGGTTTTATATCTGGCTAACGAAGATCATTCCACGAATTCCGACGAATCTGCTCAAATTTAATCTCGAAGCAGAATTCCAAAAGGTGTTTCCGTTCCCAATCATCACGTATGCTGAATTCATAGCGGCATTTGCCTTGCACGCGCTCCAAGAGAGACAGATCCAGACGTATGACAAGCCGATTGATGCGACGTTGCGTAAGAGCTGGTTCAAGACAACGAGCGTTCCAGGACCGACACTCGACCAGATGTTTGAAACGGTTTCATTCTCGCTCGACAACATGCCGAATCCGAAAGACACTCTTGGATTTGGAGATTTCGAGTTTCTGAAAGACCGCCCTTATTTCTTATTCAATGGCGAGATGTACATGCTGGACTATGAGTTTGCACTCGGCAAACTCGAGAGTGCGGTTATCTGGCGGGTGCTGCGCAGCCTTCCGAAAGATAAGAAGGAGCCGTGGCTCAGCTATTGGGGATTGGTCTTTGAAGAATATGTGACGTGGATGTTCGAGATGTACGCAGCGCCTGCTCTACACAAAGCTTATCCTAGCCCAAGATACCTGAAGTACCACGGGATGATTTCAGGTGCGCCGTACACGGCGGTAACGGCTGCAACTTCCCTCCCCTGCCTTCAGAGGGAGCAAAGAGTTTTGCGGAGCCGGCGTCTCGAATCACATGCGCTGCCGTGAACGCATAGAACTCCGAATCCAAGCGCACGAGGACGCAAGAACCAACTCTGTCGGGCTGCCCATCCCGATAGATAAACAAAGGCACGACGGATTCTTGCAGGCGTTCGGTTAATAGCTGTTTCTCTTCTTCTTTCCGTGCTACCGCTTCACGCAGGATTGCTCGAAGATCGATGCCAGCTTGATGGGCTATTGGCTCCATTATCGCCTTAATCTCGCGGACGGCGCTCGTTAGGGAACGCCCCTGATACCTACGTTGTTTGGCGAAATCGATTCGTTTCGACATCTTCCAAGATCATTTTGCGTTTATGGCATGGAGTAAGCAAGTCCTGAGGCAACCGAGAAAAAAGGACGCACACGCATCTTTTCCTCGGCAAGAAGCTGCAACAA
Source organism: uncultured Acidobacteriaceae bacterium (assembly GCA_963703645.1). Lineage (GTDB taxonomy): Bacteria > Acidobacteriota > Terriglobia > Terriglobales > Acidobacteriaceae > Bog-257. The sequence goes on along the minus strand of CAVPFD010000025.1, from coordinate 44,550 downwards.
GGTTGGCTGACTCTACTTTCGTCTCGCCTTCGGGATCGTCTGTGGTGTGAAATGAACGGATCGTGACTGGGACATTCTGCAAATGCCCGAGCACATCGGCGGATAGGTCAGGGCATGTTACGCGGCGCTGCGAGAGCACAAATCCTAAGGTCAAGTTCGATGTAACAGCATCGGTCTTTTCCAACGAGGAATTGAGGCTTCGCACGATCGCTGAATTTCATGCCGAATTTCTTCATATGCATCCGTTCGCAGACGGAAACGGTCGGGTCGCTCGCTCGATTTTGGTGCAGCAATGCATCGATCTTATGGGCCAGGCCGATGTCGGGTTGCTCGACGCCGGGGTCATCTACCAGCACACGGTTAGAAAGGCGATCGACGGTAAACCGGATGATCTCGCCGCCCTGATCGAACAGATTGTTAACAGATAGCGAATCGAGGAACAGGATCGCCTTATTCGGTATGGCGACGCCGTTTCGAAACCGGGGGAGGGCAATCCATCAAAATCCGGAATACCTAGCAGACCACCAGGGAGTCATCCCGAAACGAGAAAGGGCTTAACGGCAATTTGGGTGGGACAAAGGTTGGGTGCTGTCGCACACTGAAAGATGAATCGCGGTCTTCTCATATCATAGCAATGAATAGTGCTCGTTTGAATGGCTATCTTGAACTTTTTTCGCGGCGGGATCGTCTTTCACACGTCAACAATTGGAATGTAAATGCGATGATGATTTGCAGACGGCACTCTACCGGCGAAACAAGTTGACGTTCTTTATTGAGATGTTGGCTGTGGACCACAATCTCCGGTCGGGTTAGTCGCATCAATGATACCCACGCCGGAAGCCACGGCAACGTACACTGGCGGAGAAGTTATTCCCCGATCGCTAGCCGTGATCGTATACGAACCGGTCATGGCCCAAGCTGGCACAGTCGCGGTGGACGATGAGGCGTTGAGATTAATCCAGGTACAGATACCGGGATACTCGGCTGTGATCAGGCCAGTCGGGCCAACTTCAAGACCCATGGGTGGAGTGGGGAGCGTAATGCCATTCTGGTCCTTACTATTCGGTGTAATCGCGATCTGAAAGGTAGCGTCGTTGGTAACATCTTCAGTCTTCCCGTTACTGTAGGTTCCTGTTACGACCAACTGGAGCGTCCCGCCAAGGCCGATGACGTCAAAACCCTCCAAAGCTGAGGACGCCGGAGTGAGTTGAATTGATTGCAAGTGAGTAGAACTTCCGCAGCGCACACTCACCATCGCCAGCGCGCAAGCGAGCGCGACAAGAATATTTGCACGATTCACCGCCGAGTACCTCCGTAAGGCAAGACAGAACGGCCCAGAACCGTTGAGTCACCGAATCCTTGCAGCAAGCTGTGGGACTGCGCACACCCTGCACCACCATTTTGGCGGCTCTTGTCGCATCAGAGTGTCTCTAAGTAGCGCAGCGAATTCTAGAGTTCTGAAGTACGGATGTCAATGCGTACTGTCGCGGACGTTTCTCTATCATCGGAGGCTTAAGTCGAAGCTTGCGCTCACCCCCAATTACGACATGCCTTGTCTCGCCCCGCTCGGCCGGTACTCAGCAGTGTAGTGATTTACGTTTTCCGAATTTTTTGCAGGGCCAATTTAGATTGTATGTTGGTTATTGGGGATATCCGACTTTGGCCCAATGTATTCATTTATATAGCACTTATCTTCATGAATGACTGGCCTTGGTAAGTTACGAATTCCGAACATACCAGCTAGCAAGTTGAGGATTTAGAGTTTCCGTGATTGATTTGTCCCATTCCGGTCTATAATCTGCCCGCAATTGAGGCCGGTAGGTCGCGGCGGGCTGCAGGCTATTTCTAATCTAGCCTGTGCTTCTATCGGGCCCGCGTAGTTGATTACGAATGACCCCGACCGGCAGGACTAAGGAACAGGGAAAGAGAAATGGAGAACTTCGTGGGCAGGATCCATTTGGTTGCTCTCTGTGCTTGTCTCTTATTGATTGCTCGTGCATTTGCCGAGGGGCCCGCTATCACTGCTCCACCTCGCATAGACAACATCTTTCCACCATCGTCAGCCGTTGGGGCACAGGTTACGATCACGGGATCAGGCTTCGGAAACGATCCGACAGGCAATCAAGTAGTGTTCGGCGGCGTACTCGCAACCCAGTTTAAGACGTGGACCCCAGGGGCGATCTATGTAACAGTCCCACAGGGGGCAAAGACGGGCAATGTAGAGGTTAGCGTATTAGGTGTTTCGAGTAATCAAAAGATGTTTAAGGTCACCATTCCAACCGCCCAGAGCAAGAGTGGGACCTGTAGTGGTGACACACTTTCTCTCGGAGCACTGACAGGCAAAGATGCCGACGCGCTCGCTCTAACCCTGAGTAGCATTTTCCGCGGACAATTTGTGGCGACATCCTGTGCCGACAAGAGCGATAGCAGCGGCGACCAGCCCGCGTCTTCCCCAGTTGCCGGCGGCGCTTCCCCGAGCAGTTCGAATCACACGCTTCAGGTAAAGACACCTGGGGGAGCCGCCGCTCCAAAGTGCTCAGCGACAAGACCTTCTCGTTGCACTCTCGAAGGCTTGGCTGCGAGTCTTGACCGAGACAACTTCAAGGGGATCCTGAATTCCAATTACGTCGTCAAGGTTGAAGGTTTCGCAGCTCGGCTTGCTCAGACGTTCCCGCATCCCACACCCGACATCGACGTCGAGCAAGCGGCCGACGGACGTGGAAATCCAAGTTTCAACTATCTTATCCTGGTTCCATCTGGCGCAGTGCTAGGACAGACCTCTGCGGTCAAGACCTTTGGGCAAGACGTCGCAGGTCTCAAGCGTGATTTCGAGATCTTATCCAAATATGCCCCGGGAGGCGGGCAGCCCAGGCCGTGCCCTCCCCAACCCGCCGATCCCACAGGTGAAAAAGCGGCCGAGCTGTGCCTCGCCGTCAACACAGTCACGCTGGCAGTCTTGAACCCAAGAGATGTCCTGCTGCACGCGCAAGATCTATTCGACGCCCGCATCGAACTCCCAATCCAGATCTTTGCCCTGAACCACTCCATCGCGCTCCTCCCTCCCAACAATCGACCAGACCAGAGCGCGGCGGCCGTTGAGCAATACGAAAGCTATCAGGTCTATCAACAGAACCAGAAACAGACAGAGCTCGTCGCTTCTTCGCAGCCTGCGTCCGCGGCCGGCCCAAGCCCGAGTGCTCCTCCGGTTACGACTACGACCACAACAATCAAGATGCCGGTAGGTTCGCCGTCGAAGGGTGCTGCCTCAGGAGATGGCACCTCCATGAGCGCCGCGCCCACCACCACATCGATCTCGACATCCACCTCAACCACGACAACGCCCGCGGTTAGTGCGCCCCCCTCCACGCAGAGCGCGGCGGCAACGCCACCCTCCGGTCAAGGCACAGCCTCCACGCCCGCCGCTCCAAGCGCTCCCTCCGGGTCCCCTGCTGGAGGAGCTGCCCCTGGTGCGCAGACTGCGAGCGCACAGACGCAGCCTACAGCGCCTTCCTGGGGCATCGACAACATCGTTCGGCTATATGACTATCGCGACGGCCCGGGCATCTCAGCCGCGATCAATGGAATGGTGCCGGGCGGCCGCCCGATCGTTCAGCCGCTGTCGGACAATGGAGCGAATGACCTGATCGAAATTCTTCCCAGCGCAGCCCAGCAGGGCGGCTACACGCTCGGCGACATCGAACGCGCCGTCGCGCTCATCGACTTGCCCCGCCCGCAAGTCTCACTTCAAATCTGGTCATATCAAATCAGCTCCAAGGTGAAAGAACCCTCCAAGACCTATACCAGTCGCAAGGTAACGGCTGAGAAGGACGAAGCTCGAATGGCTCTCGAAAGCATAAATAAAAAGGTAGACCTGACGAACCAGAATATGACCACGGCCCTGGCAAGGGGCATGGAAACGATTTTCGAAGAGGCGAGAAGGAGTACTTACAACGATTCCTTTTTCGACAGGAACTTTCGTGAATACCTCACCTGGAAGTACCACGATTGCATACTGAACAATCACTACTGCCTGGGCTACTTCAAAGCTCTGGAGTACCCCGACCAGAATTCGAATCGTAAGGTTATCGGCGCCTCCCTCGGCCGCCTGGTGTTGTTTTTGGCGGCAGCAACCGACCCCGAAGCAAAGGCGTTGGTTGGTCGGATCATCGGAAACATGGAGTCCGAAATGCCTTCTGTTCACACGGAATTTTCTTGTTTTTCGCAGCCGCCCGCTGGTACTCTCGCGAGATTTCGCAGTCAGCTAGAGCGCATCACTGATCCTGGGAACTTGCACCTTCTTCGGGCGGCTTTTCTTGACTTTTTCTTCAACTATAAATGGACTCTAAGTTACCCGAACGATTTCGTCCCCTACGACCTTCGGCACTCGGCCCACGCTCTCGACGATCTTCTGCTACCGATCGACAACGCATTCGACCAGGATATCGACGACTACGTCCAGGACCAGCTCGACGACGATCCTTGCTTGATTCCCAAGACTTCCAAAGTCGGATTCATCAACCAGGGCATAGTTTCGGTCGCGGCTCTCAGCGGCACCCCGGCAATGGTCTCGGCCCAGATCAGCAATTACTTCAACACTACCCAAACCCCAGCGCTCTCACAGGTTGCGCAAAACCTCCTGGCGCCGCCGGGAACGAGCAGTACCGGCGGTTCCCCAGGCTTGCAAGGCCTTGTTAGCACCAACCCTTATGTGGTGGCCGGTGAGGCCCTAGCAGGCATCCTCGCTCCTCCTAAGCTTACCGCCCAGGTCACCAGGGGAATTACGCTGGTCGTAACGCCGACGTCGCTCGATACCGCTTCCAGCGCGGAATTGAATGTCAATTTCATCGCCAACGAACCCGACGGCGCGCCTCAATCAGTGAATACGACCGCCGTCACCGAAGACCTGCTTGATCGCGTGGCCAGCCACTTGGTTACGGACACCGTCCGAGTACAATCCCTGAAGCTGTTCTACCTATCAACCATTGAAATGGAGATAACTCACCCGCAGACTCCTACTTGTTTGCCGCTCGCGGACGACGGGTTCTGGCGTGCTGCCTCCTACGTTGCTGCGGTTCCATTCAGCGTGCCCTGCGCAGTTTGGCGGTCAACTTTCGGTTCCATGCCTGTCGCCGGGAGGCTCTTCGAATGGCCACGCTTCCCAGTCACCGTTGACAATCGTAGCGTAGCAATTATTCGGGCCGTCGTGGTTCCCACCGCGATGGACTTCGGCGAGGCTCTCGACTTTGAGTCCGACCGTGTCAAAGACCCAGTAACCGGACTTACGGAGTCGCTGTCATCAATCAACCAGCTCGGATGGAGAGCTCGCCAGTTCCATCGACTCATGATGCAGTGTGTGGTCAATTCCAGCACACCCGGCTGCTCCGCGAGGCTGAGCGAAATACCAGATGATCTTCGCAAGCCCAGTACGAACTGACGAGAATATCTTGTGCCGCTGGCATCAGCGACGACGACGGCCGTTCTCGGCAATTGTGACGCGTTGATCCGGCGCTGAACTGGAATTATGATTGAGGCTCAAGACTTCCATCGCAAGAGCAGCAGAAGTACTTGAGAAGAGGAAAAAGTGAAACGGCTCACACATGCAGTTTTTTTGTCGTTTGTTCTTGTGTCCCTGGTCTGTGGACAGAACTCGCAAAATGCTGGGTCGGTCTTCGAAGAGCCCGAGAACCACGACGTAGCCGTCGCAGGGCTGATGCGCTATCACGACTCCGGCGAATATGAACGCGAGATCCGCGAGGTCGCGAATTCGGCTCGCGATTATCTGGAATCGCGCTTTCCCAACGGCGTCCCCAAGGATGACAAGATCGCCGCTGTTTTCGACATCGACGAGACTTCCCTCTCTAACTGGAAAGTCATGGCCTATTGCGGCTTCTGCTCTTACGAGGTACAGAAAAAACTCTCCGCAGACGACCGTTATTCCCTGGATCACGACCCCGCGATCCCTCCGGTTCTTGAGCTCTACAACTTCGCCAAGAAAAAAGGAATCGCTGTTTTCTTTGTTACTGGGAGGCTCCGGAGCCAGCGTGCGATGACGGAGGCGAACCTCCGTGAGGTTGGCTACTCCGGCTGGACCGAGCCCATTTATATGCAACCGGATGAGCCTCCCCCTGGTCAGAGCAGGGATCCCGCCCGGACTTTCAAGCCCAGGAACCGTCAGGAGATCGAGGCTAGGGGCTATCAGATTGTGCTCAACATTGGCGACCAGGCGAGCGACCTGGCCGGCTGTTGTGCCCTACGAGTGTTCAAGCTCCCCAATCCCTTCTATTTGCTGCCATGACTGCGAAGAAGATCAGTGGAGATCGTTATAAGCGGTCACTGGAGATTGGACCTAGCTTGAGCTTCCCGTGGTTGCTACGACGATTGGCGCCCAAGAGGACCCTTTTCTCGACACGGACAGGGCTTGTGCGAGACAAAGCTCCGTGGGGCAGCAGCATATGAGGCATGCGACTGGCAGAACGATAACGATACTCAGTGGTTTCATAATTCTTTGCGTGAACGTTTATCTGTTGTCGGCCCAGGCAACCGGGGCAAGCGCCGACACACCGAGCCTGACAGTTTTTCTAGAGAAGAGTGACGTTCGCGAGAACGATTCTGTATGCGTGCACTTTCAGGTAACGAATGGCGGTGCGGCGATAGCCACCTCAAGCATCACCATCGTCAGCCCCGGCAACCTCATGGAATGGCATTGCGGCGGGTGTGCCGCGAACAGCCAACCCATTTCCGAGGTAGAGATCGGCAAGATAGATCCTAACCAATCCGTTGACCGGGAAGTTTGGTTCCATACCGGCCCGAATGTACCCTTCGGGCAGTTCAACCTACTGTTCCGCCTAGAAACGACGTCCGACGCCAAACCACCGCGAAAATCGGTGTCCTTGGTTGAGAAGGCTGTCAGCTTAAAGTTGCTTGGAACCGATACTCTGGCGGGCATACCGTTGGCCTTGTCTGGTCTGGTGATCCCGGGGTTGTGCTTCTGGCTGATCGTGTCGTCGTTTGGAGTGAGTTGGGGCGTCGGTCTTGCGCTGGGAGACAAAATCATTTACAGCGTTCTCGTTTCGTTTGTCCTGCTTATGCTCGACTCCCGGTGGGTCCCCGCGGACATCTCCTCCGGCCTGAGCGTGGTCAAACTAGTGATATGGGCGATCTCGGGCGTGGCGTCAGGAGTATTAGTGGGAGTCTTCGACAAAACCCGCCGCGTGATGATAGCCAGGAAAGAGGCAGCAATTACCGTCGGTCCCCTGGACGACGACCAAACGGCCTTCCGTAAACTACTGGTGCGCCACTCAGGAAAGGACGAATCTGTCTTGCGCAAACTCATACACTTCTTGAGCAAGAAGAAACTCCCGTCCGGCCGCGTCCCGCTGAGATCGAAGAATGACAAACCCTTTGGGCGGGTCATCCTCAAGACCAAAGACGTGTACTGCGGCTCTCTGGTTTACCAAGAGGGGGAACGTACTCTGTTGGTGGGATGGTACCAAGTGAAGAAGTCAGCTTTGGAAAAAGCGGGGGTTGCTCAAATCCAGAACAGCAAGAAAATCTACCGAGGGATACTCGAAAACGAAGTGCCCTTGGATCAGAGCACCCCAGTGCAGCAGCTGAAGGACGGCAACTACCAACCGACCGGCACATTTCTACTGATGCGAAACAACGATCAAGTGCTCCGCATTGAAATGGTCAAGTCCGGGTGGAATACAAACCCTCTTGAGGTCGTTACAACGACCACCTAAAGCACAGCGCCGGCTTGCGCCGGCGCCGGTAAATGCAACTCTTGGCTGATCATTAGGTTCTCAGCAGAGCCACCTTGGTAACTATTCTGACGATAGGTCGCAGCGAAAGGAAAGTCAAATTGTCGATAGAAAGTGAGGTGGTTGGGGAGCTCGTTCTCAAAGACATAGACATTCTCCTGTTTGATTTTCACCTCGACCTCCGACCTGTACTGTCGCCAGCGAGGCTCAAGGCAGGCTTCACGTTCTTGTCCGATCCGATCAAGTATCAGGCCCAACAGAGTGTGGCAAGATCCTTTACCGCCGGCGGTTTGGAATTGCATCCGTTGAGCCCGCGAAGCCGCAAACGCAACCGGTTCTGGACTCGCTATTGCTCCGTGTTCTCAACCAGCGCCACACCAGACTGGGACATCCAAGTCCCTTTCACTATTCGTCCAAACGTTGACGTCAGCCTCCCCTTCAATGCGGGAACTACGACAGCGAAGGTTCGCCCGTCAGTCGAGGTGAATTCCATTGGTTGGTCCACCAACTTGGAAGTAGCGATATCTGGCAGCATCAGTGTTAGTGATTTGCAAGGGCTTACCCAGCGCCTGCTAGACAAGAGGCAAAAGCCCTTCACCATAGCAGGCTCGCCGGCGAGTCTTCCCGGCGTCATGAAACATTTTGGGACACTTTGGCAGTCCAATGCCTACAGCAACCCTACGCAGCCCCCCAGGGACACGAATCCCATTGAGCGGCACATCATCGTCTCTATTGGCTGCTACCAGGGTGGAGCCAAGCCCTATCGCCATGAGCTAGGGGGCACCAATTGGATGACGGGCTCTGAATGTGCCCAGCTACACGGCATCCTACTAGGCCGGCCCTTTGCGATTTCGGAGCTCCCGGCGTTGGGCAGCGATCAAGGGTACACCTATACGCAGTTTGGGGACCCCGAGGATTTCGCGATCAGTTACTTTAACCACGGCTCGCTGATCTTCATGCAGAAAGAGGCTGTTGAGAACGGAAAACGGCGAAAGAGCATGGGCTGCCTAGCCAGAAATCTCTCCCACTTTTCTCTGCTGGCCGTCGGCCTTCCCAATGTGCTCCGTTACACAACACAAGGTCAGCTCATGCAGGAACTCAAGGCAACCTTGCAGAGCAGTCTAAAGTCACTTGGGGACACCTATACCAACGAATTTTGCCAGATGTGGTTCCGTAAGCACAACTTTTTGAAGCAGCTCTGAGTTTAGGTTGCCCTCGCAGTCCTTTTCGTCAGCGGGCCACGAGTTCGAGCGAAGCGCTGAACGCTTACGTCCTGGGGTTACAAAGTTCAGATGGTCCAGACGTGGCGTTTCTAAGGCTCTACCGGATTTTCGAACTTGAGTTCGCCGCAACGCTGAAATCTGAGAGGGCTGCTGCCGCTCTTCCACAGGTGTATGAGAAGCTCCGAACTTTACACGCCGTGAGTGAGATGGACATACTGCGGCGGACAATTAAACGCAGCATCGTACCTGCATTGCGGTTTACCCGCGATGATTTCAAGGCGTTGTTCGGTGCGGACCTACCGAATCGCGAGCAGTACAAGAAGCTTTCGAAATGGCTAGAAGCGGGCACTCCTCTCCCGGACGATTGCCGGGCCCAGGCGATTTATTGCATCCGTTGCGCGCTCGTGCATAGTAAATTTAGCGAGACAGAACGTTCTCTTTGGGCCCTTCTGGCGACGTAGGGGCCACCCATTAGGACTAAGCGCAGACGAACCTAGCCTCGCCTCAACTTTCTTCTTTTGAGCGGTTTGACCTTTTTACAATCGACCTCATAGGGAAGCATAGTTGTTGAAAAAGCTGGCGTTCGTTGTGAGATGACTGATGTCCTAGCACACTACAAGAGAGTCGAGCTGTGGAACGAGAAGGCTTGACGCTTTTGTCGTGCAACCAGATGGGTGAGGGGAATCCCTGTTACGTAGCCATCGGCGGCGCCGGTTCGGGGATCATTCGGCAGTTGCGTGGGGCAGCCTCCATCTGAGGCTTCGATCTTACAGACGTGAGAAAAGAAGGGTCAAAGCAATGGAGGGATAGGAGGTAGGAGAAAAAAAGTCCGTCCTCCATAGTAACGAACCAGTAAACAGGGGCACTGCGCGGAAGACTCGGGTCGTAGCCGCGTCAAATGCGGGGATGAGCGAGGTGGGCGTGCGCGTGAAAATGGGCCGGGATGGGCGAGTGGTCCTTTCTAATCGTGCCAGTCCCTTTCTCTCAGAGACAGCCTGAATCAGGTTCCGGAGGATAGGAAACGCGGCTTGTTACGGAATCCGGACAAAATACTCTCGGTTGTTGACCCTTTGCACAATCCAGGGTAACGTGTCGCGCAACCAGCGAGGAAGGGCAATGGATTCTCAGTTTCCTTCGGTGAACCCTATTTGGCGCTCATCGCTCATGCACCTCGGTCTTACGCATAAAGGAGGAAGAAAATGACGCGATTCGGTATCGTTTCATTGTTCTCAATCGGTCTCCTGTTCGGCGGGTCACTGTTGTACGCACAGACTCCGGCTCAAACCCAAGCCGCTCCAGCCTCATTTTCGACGATTCACGACTACGGAACGGATTCGGTTGATCTATACACTGTTGTACCTACAATCACTGTTCCGTTGATAACAAAAGCTGGCGCGGCTAACCTTCCATTTGATCTTACATGGAGTTGGGTACAGGGCTGTCTGGCAAATGGTACTCCCAGAGGAACAACATGGTGGGATTGCGACAATCTTTCGCAGGCCCTCATTCCTGTTAGTATGCCGGGCCTTTCCGTTCGCATTGACGGAACCACCAACAATTTGCTACAGGCCACAATTTATGGTGTGTCAACTAGCGCCCAAGGCACCTGTATAGCAGGTACTGAGGTACCAGGCTACTCGAATCTCGGAGTACAAACGGCTGATGGAAATGTACACACAACAACACCGACTCAGGCACAGATTTTTGTGGCTAATTCATGCAATCTTCCAACAACCGCATCAGGAATTACAATAGACGGCACGGGATACTCCATCTCGCTATCTGCATCAGGAGCCGGATTAGTCGCACATATCTGGGATGCGTCAGGTACAGAACTTTCATCCCCCGGCATAAACTTTAATGGGTCAGTTCCTGCCCTAACTGACTCGTTCGGAAACACCGTATCCAATAGCGCTGAGTGGCTTGGTGGCGCTGAACTTAGTTATGCGGATACCGATAGCCTAGGAATATCCGGATACAATGTCCAAGTTAATTATAATTTCGATGGTGCGCTTCTTAATTATCAGTATCCAGATGTTGGCGGACATCAACAAACTATTTCCACTACGAATGGACCCGCAGAAACTATCAGTAGAAACTTCCCCACTGGTGGTACTACCTGCCCAAAAGATGAAGCAAATCCAAATTTGCTCACAGCTCCATCGTCGTATTCAATGTCATTCCCCGACGGGACATCCATGACCTTTGCGCCGGAAGTAGGTTACGCGGGCCGGGGAACAACGACCGGACGCATTGCCAGTTTCACAACACGACAAGGTGGAACGATTAGTTATGCATATGGTACCCCGGTTTGTCTTGCTGGTTTCGGCAATGGGGGTACGCTCTCAAGAACAACACAAGATGGAACCACGACGTATACATCAGCATGGGACGGCGCGGTCGGCCACGTTGACGATACCACGGTCCTCGATCCAGGCATGAATAAAACCATATATCACTTTGAACTGATAAGTTATGGTGGCTTGTCGACTTTCCTTCCCGACCCTATCCTTGCTCAGGTGACTTCTTATCAAAACACAGGAACCGTGTCTAGTCCCGTTTACACCCTGGCAGAAACGTTTGTCATCTGCTATAACGGCAAGACATCTGGGTGCGCGTCTTCAACCGATGGATCTGGAACTGCACTTTATAACTATCCGATCACGGAGCGAGATGCGTACACAACTCTCGGTTCGATGTCTATCAGCTCACGGGTGCAAGAGCTGTTTGATAGTTACGGAAATACTACATCCGTTGCCAACTACGATTTTGGGGCTTCCTCTCCAACACTCACGACGAGTACAGCCTATGGCACGTGGAACGGCTCGACATGTGTTTCCATCGGAAATTACATCAACAACAAGCCTTGCGATGTCAAGACCGTTGATAATGCTTCACACACGATAAGCGAAACACGTCATAGCTATAATTCGAAGGGCAGCCTTCTTACTACCTATGTGTGGTCCGGTTCTTCGTGGTTGAGCAACCTAACTGCTAACAGCTACAACGCGAATGGAACGAGCGCATCGTCATATGACTTAGCTAATAACCAGACGACTTACACCTACAACTCTACTAGTTACAGCGGATGCCCCAGTGGTGGCTGTACGAACTATCCCTTCCCAACGTCGGTGTCGAAAGGTGGACTCACGACCTATAGTACTTGGAATGGTTATGGCGCCGTGAAACTTACGGATAAAGATGGGAATGGCGCGACGACCATATATGGATATTCTGCATGCGTTGGAGGTGCAATCGACCCGTTCTCGCGAGTCATGTCAGTGACAGACCCGCTGCAAAATGAGGTGTGCAAGACGTATCCGTTAGGTGCTTCGCCAGATACTTCGACAAGCAGTTTTACATTCAACGGCGGGGCTTCAATTCAGAGCACCACAACGACAACCGATGGTTATGGAAGGCCCATCAACAAGCAAACAGAGCAAGCCCCGGGCAGCAGCAACTATGATACGGTTTCAACAACCTACAGTTGGCTTGGCACCTCGTTTTCGGTTGCGACTTCGGAACCTTGCACGATGCCATTAGGCTCAGGATGTACTGCTGTCCACACGCGTCAGTACGACATTTTGCGGCGCATGCAGTCAGCAACAACAACTGGCAATGAGACCCTGACTCACACTTACACCCAGAACGATGATTTAGCGGTGCTGAGCCCAGCCCCGTTAGGAGAGAACAACAAACAGGTACAAAAACAGTACGACGGCCTGGGGAGACTCGCAAAATCTTGTGCCATCGGGAACGGGTCCACTACAGCGTGCAGTCAGAGCACCGGCTCTGCGAACGGCTTTACGACGTCAGATTCTTACACATATGCCAGTGGCAGCAGTACAATCATAGCAAACCGGGGGTCCCAGAGCCGCTCGAAAACCTTTGACGCAATGGGTAGGACGATACAAACGGCGACGCCGGAGAGCGGGACGTGGAGCTACACCTACGATAGTCCCTGTTCGTCGAGCTACTACAACACCGCAAGCCGACTCGCTAAGACGGTAGACCCCAACGGCAACACGCTCTGCTACAGTTACGACACGCTGGGCCGAGTCACGCTCGTCAATGCGGATGGCACAACTTGCCGCTGGTTCTATTACGACAATGGTGAGGGCGACGGAACCTCCTCCGGGGGCTACACAGGAACAGTCCCAACCGGGATCACTCTTACTAACCAATCCGGACGGATGGTGGAGGCAACTACCGATGGCTGCACCGCAGTAGCAAGCCATACCGGTTCGACGCTCATCACGGATGAGTGGTTCGCCTACGACCAGGACGGAAACCAGATCGACCTGTGGCAATTAACGCCGCATAGCACCCAGTACTACCACAGCCACGTAGCTTCTTTCTACGGCAACGGCTTGCCTACTTCGGTCACTTTGGCGAGTCCGAGCCTTTATACGATGACCTACGGGCTTGACGGGGAGGGCCGCATCAGCACGCTTACGGACACCACGGCAAGCCAAAACATTGTCACTGGAACGACCTATTTCCCAGCGGCGAACCCGGCAGTGGTCAGACTCACAGGCACTGATAACGACGCGTACACCTATGACTCGAACACGGGCAGGATAAATAAGTTCGTACTTACAGTGGGCAGCAATAATCTGACGGGGAGTCTCAACTGGAATCCGAATGGCACACTTGGTTATTTGGCTGTCACCGATGGCTTCAACTCGGAAGGTTCCGAGACCTGCTACTCGAATTCAAGCGGCTCGCTAGGGCATGGCTACGATGACCTGGGGCGGCTCGTCGAGTTCGACTGTGGCAGCGGCAACTGGGGCCAGCAGTTTGCCTACGACGAGTACGATAACTTGACGAAGACGGTTCTGTCCGGCCGCACCGGGACCACCTGGAATCCCGGCTACTCGACGAGCCCCAGCAACAACCACTGTTATAGTCCATGCGCCTACGATTCGAACGGTGACGTAACTGGAGACGGCAACGATGTCTATGGATGGAATGAGTTCTCGAAACTAAAATGGACGGCGGCCACCGGCACGCCCACTTGCGGCACCAGTGGCAGGTGCGCTACCTACGATGCCTTTGGTCGCATGGTCGAAGCCAGCAACGGCAGTACGTGGAAAGAGTACTGGTACACGCAGGCTGGCGGAAGGATGGTCATGAGCGGAACGACGTTGTCTTACGGTCGCTGGCCCACGCCGCACGGAATGGCCGAAACTGTCGGTACGTCGAACTTTGATTATTTGCATAAAGATTGGATCGGCAACTCAAGAATTGTCTCCAATATCAGCAACAATACCGTGGTCGCGGACCAAGCCTACACGCCGTATGGCGAGATTTACAATATATTCGGCGCAAACAATAGTGAGTATCAGGTCTTTGCAGATACTATCGCCGATCTTGCGCCCAGCACTACCACGCCAATCATGTGGGACACGCCGAACCGAGAACTCTCCTACGCCGGGCGCTGGCTCTCGCCAGACCCGGCAGGTGCGGGATGGAACCAGTACGCCTACTCAACGAATCCGAACAGCGAAACTGATTCCACCGGACTGTTTCCTGGGGTCGGCTTTCATTCGTGTGGGGGAGGCCCCAATCCTTGTTTTTTGGATTCCTTCGACGAGGGGGGAGATGACGCGGATGGTCTCAGTAAGAAACTGCAGGCTTACAGCGCTCAGGTTGGCACTCAGAGCACAAGTACCGACGCCCAGGAAACAAGCACGCAGTCGCAAAATAAATGCAGCTTTTGGTGCAAGGTTGGACAGGCACTTGGGTTTGTCGAGACAGATGAGGAAAAGCAACAAGCCGCTGGACAGAGAGATTGGATTAACCGACACGTTCGCTCGGTGGAGGGACGTGAGGTCGACGTCAACAAAATGTCCGATAGACAAGTGAACAATCTCTACGGCATGATCATGATGGCCTTGATGATGGGGCGGATCCCGATCGCCGGGAGTTCCGGCCCGGGAGCACCCGAGTACCAAACGGACCCGGCGCAGTCGCCAGGCCCAGGGTGGGAGTGGAGGGGAAAAGGGCCAGTCGGCGGCGCGGAAGGGAGTTGGTATAATCCTGGTACGAATGAGAGCTTTCATCCCGACTTGTTGCATCCCGACCCGATCCCGCCTCACTATGATTACAGAGATCCATTTGGCAACTTTTACAGGGTATTCCCAGACGGGACCGTCGTACCAACAAAGTGATAATTCAATTACAAGGGACGAGTCGCGCCGGTGCAATCGATTATATGTGGACCGGATTAAGGCAAGGGAAAACCCTTGCAGAATTTGTCCTACGAGCCATAGATTTCCAGAGTGGAACTGTCGAGGCTCTGGTCCCAGA
Source organism: uncultured Acidobacteriaceae bacterium (assembly GCA_963703645.1). Classification (GTDB taxonomy): domain Bacteria; phylum Acidobacteriota; class Terriglobia; order Terriglobales; family Acidobacteriaceae; genus Bog-257. Next base: position 29,255 of record CAVPFD010000025.1, on the reverse strand, counting down.
CTCGTACGCACGGAATGAGATTCAAGAATTCGGAAGGGGACACACGGCCGCAAGCGGCGAGGGCCGAAGGATTAAAATTGGAAGAATAGCTGGCTTGGCGTTTCCAAAAGTTAATGTTCGGGATGAGCTCGCCGAACTGATGTATTCACTTCTTGATACGGGGGCGGTCTGTCTTATAGAGAATCCTCTTGCGCGTGAAGGCGATCCTTGGCTCAATCGCGCTAAGTCTCGTCTGGCGATACACGATGGTGAGGTGTACCATTTTCTAACCTCGGCAGACCGGGACATCAATAAAATTACTCAGGCTCTCCGCGAGAGCCATCATCCACCCGTGTCTTGGGGAGCGATAGGACGGGTCCCCGGGGACTGTCCGACGAAAGCCGGTCAGGCTGCTATCACAAGCGAAGAACTCGCACGGTTCGCTGAAACTGTTCGATGCGTATTCATTTCCGCCTATGACGACGAAGGATACGTCGTTTGGCGTGACTAGCTCCCGCAGCTCTATACGGCTTGAAAGCTTCATGAAGGCTTTCACCAGATTTGCAGAATTACGCTCGCGATGATCCTCCGTGGTCCAAACGAGGCTATGCGGTACATCGTCTGCCAAGCGGAACCATCCAGCCGGGACGCGCCCACAAGAGCAGAGCCGCCAGATGAGACCCTCAAGCTCGAAATTTGAGAGTCTGGCGTTGTTCGAGACCAACGAGTTCCGCCAGCGCCTTCCAGAGCCTCGGATGCGGTCGAGAGCCCTGGCGAATCCGACTTGCGTACCACCGGGACACCCCTACGCTTGATCGAATAACAGATGTCGCAACTTTTGAGAGTAGAGGCCGAATTTTCTGGGAGAACAATTTGGCGGTGAGCCATGATGCTTGGCTGGATTCATCCCATGATGACCGCGCTCTTGAGTGCCGCCGTTGGAAGACTGCCTGTTTGGCTGAGGCTTCAGGAGTCTGTGCAGCTACCCGCCCCAGCCGAGATGCAATCGCAAGCCGTTCAGTAGAAGGATTGACGGCACAATCGGCACAATGCTCTCGACCAGGGTTGATAGACTTCTCGCAACCAAGGCAAAGATTCTCTGCTCGCGCTGCCAGTGGCCCTATCCGTGTTGACGAGACTCCCTTCGCTTCACCCCTGTGTGTTTGGGTCAAGCTGTGTGGGCGGCATCCGCTTGCGCGTTGTTGACCACAACTGCTGCGCTACCCACTCCGATATTGGAGCCACAGCTCGACCCCGCGTGGGTGCAGTGTTGGAACCAGAACTCTACCAAACCTCGGCGGAGATTCTGACTGAAGCGGTGGTCGTGGGCAGCTTAGACAGACGCGTAGCAGGACCTTGGGTCGGTGATTTCCTGATGTCTTAGTACATCGCCAGAGCGTCAATCTATGGGCCGCAGAACGTTTCTCCCTACCGATCCGGGACACTCTGATCACTTCCGGTTAGCCCGTAAATACGCTCAGAATCGTTCGCAAGCGTCTATGGACCTGCCGTTTTTGCACCAATCCCGGCGAACAATGGCGGACATGGAAGGGCGGTTTCCTGCTCACCGCGCACCTATTGCAGCTTTGCGTACTCCGCTTTCACTTGTGTCAGGATGGGAATATCTTGGTCGGCGTCTTTCCAGAGCATGAGGAAGTCTTGGTACGCCGCTTTCGCTTTGGCGGTGTCGCCCTGCATGGCATAAGCTCGACCCAGTTGCCAGTGCGCCAGAGTGCCTAAGGGATCGCTGACCACGATTCCGCGGTGATCGAGAATCTTCTGGAATTCCGTGGCCGCTTCGGCTCCTTGGTGTAAGGCCAGATAAGCTTCGCCACGCACATAGTCGGCATCGAGTCCGCCAAAGAAAAAATAGTAGTCGATGCCCGGTATGGGCGGTGTATCGGGAGCAGTAGTCTGCAGCAGTTCAATCGCGTGCGCTGGCTGGCTACGGTTCAGGGCCAATATGGCGCGGAGGGTGGGCAGGTAGGTGAACCGTACGCAAGTATCTTCCGAAAACCGGCTTCGGAGATCATTCGCGAGATCCTCCGCGCGGGAGGAATCTCCAGTCACTGCTAGTGCTAAGGTCGCACCGTATTCCGCATCTCGGCCCTTTGAAAGTTCCAGTGCTTCCCTCGATTTCCGTGCCGCGACCAGCGGGTTCCCGAAAAAGGCCTCCCACACGGCAGACCCTGTCTCAAAAACGGCTGCCCTCTCTCGCTGGCCGGATTGCTCAGCCAAATCCACAGCGTGCTGCGACATTTCCCTCGCCCGTCGCGCCCGACCGGAACGGGCCAACGTGAGAGCTTCCGAATGCAGCATCCAATCTTCGGCGCTGGATTTTCCTTCGCCTAAAGCGGCCTCTCGTTCCATCCCCACCTTGTCACCCTTCAGGACCGCGATGTAATACCGCAGGAGTACGTAGTCGGGAGCTTCCAGCTTGCGTAGCGCAGCCTGTCGAAGCATGCTCTCGGCTTCCCCGAAACGGTCAAGATAAATGTAAGCAGAGGCTACATTGGTATAGGCAGGGACAAAATCGGGGTCAATGTCAATGGCCCTCTTGCCCTCCTCAATGGCTTCTTGATATTTGCCTGTTCCTTGCGATGTAAATCCCGATAGCAGTCCGTGGGCGTCCCTATCGAGAGGAAATAGTTGCACCCAGGATTCCAACGTCTGTCGCGCTTTTTCCAGGTTTCCGGTGACCTGCCGCTCATAGTTCACAGCGATGAAGAAACGCTCACGTTGACTTGTGTGATCACTCAATTGATATGCTTTGCTGGCGCTCTCGGCAGACAAAACTGACTCGCCGATATCGCCGTAGGTGCGCCCTAGGAACGCATATGCCATTGCGAACTTTGGATCAATTTCAATCGCGCGCTTGAGAAGGGGTACGGCGGTACCGTACCCCGCTGCGGAATACTTGGCCTTCCGCGCCGCGCTATAGGCTTTCAAGGCTTCAAGCGAGGAGGTCGTTGCACTCTCAAGCGGAGTGTCATACTTTTCAACCGTGGCGAGCGATTCACCGAGTCGTCGTCTCAACTTGCTCGCAAGCTGACTCAGAATACTTAGAACGTCTTCCTTTCTTGCTGCTTGTCCTTGCTCCACCGCCAGAACACTTCCGGTGCGACAATCTGTTGCGCGAAGCCCTAAAACATACTGGCTTCCCAGACTGGCGATCGATCCGTCAAGAACAGCGGCACTCGCGGTTCGCTCGCAGATCTCGCGTGCAATCTTAGGCGTGAGTTGCCCATCGGGTGGCCGCCCCATCAGACTCATGGTGCGCCGGACCCGTTCGTCAGAAACGATATTGAGGAACGGAGATTGTTCAAGCTGCACGGCTAAGCCCTGGCGCAGCGTGTCATCAAAGACCGAATCCCCCGTCGCGTTGGCAAAGTCAGCAAGTACAACCCTGTCTTTTTCGACAAGAACGGTCGCGTGGTGCAAGAACATGCGGATGGTGCCCACGGCGATCGCGAGGACAATCAGAACAGATCCAGAGATCCATACCCACGGTTTTGTTTCCTTGACCTCAACCTGCACTCTGGAGCGGTTCGCCGCCACAATGCTGATTTCCTGCGCTGGCACCAAACGCACATTTTCAGCAAGACGATATCCTCGGCCGGGCACCGTAAGGATGTACCGATGATCCTGAGGACTCTCCCCCAACGCCTTCCGGAGCATGAAGATGTTGCGGCTTAAGTTCGCCTCCTCCACGAATGTGTCAGGCCAGACCGTCTTCATCAGGTCGTCTTTGGTGACGACCTCGGTGTTGTGCCGGACGAGAACCAACAGGATCTGAAAAGTCTTCGGCGTCAGCGCGATAGGTTCGCCGGCACGCAGCAAAATCTCTTTTTCAGGATCAACGCGAAACGGGCCGAACTCATAGAGCCCTTTGACCCTTTGGCTTTCGCTCACAGTCATGGGAGCGCCCCACTAAGCGTTCGGAGCGGATTTTAGCACGATCCAGAGTTTCCACGATCCTAGTAGGCGCGCCGCCAACCCCCTGGAAACCCCTGCTTTTCTTGCGGTTACCAGCCTGCGAGAAATTATCAGAAATTTTCAGAAGCCTTGTAAGGACTTATCTCACGCCCGACTGGCAATCTGCGCTCGTTTCAGCACGCGAGCCGCATTCGAAAGCGGGAGGTTATGGCGAAACAAACGAAGATCACGATCGAAACCGATTCCTTGTTGATCCTCCGAGGCCGAAATTCAAGACGGGCATGGTGTCCGATGTGCGGGACTGAAGGGGAGATGATCTCGCTGGAAAACGTCGGAGTCATGTCGAACCTGGACCAGCATGCGCTAGAGAAATGGCTCAATTCTGGCCAGCTACACCAATCGCAGGCTGCCGATGGCACGGATCTGATTTGCCTGAATTCATTGCTGGCTCGCGTGCAGAACACAAAACCCGCATAACCGCGGTGTCCGCGGTTGCGAAATACACGAAAAAGGAGACGATATGAAATCCAGATCGCTGTTTACCGCTTCACGGGTGTTCGTCTTGACCCTGCTGGCAATGATGGTCGCGCTGGCTGGTCAGGCACAACAATTCAACCTTCCCCACTACACCGTCACCGACCTTGGCACGTTGGGCGGGGGCTTCAGCCTCGCCTATGGGATCAACAACAAAGGACAGGTAGCTGGATTCTCGACCCTCTCGGGGAATACCGCCGGACACTCGTTTGTCTTCGAGAACGGGCTGATGACCGACCTGGGAACACTTGGAGGCCCGAACAGCCAGTCATTTGCCAATCTGAACCAAGCAACTCAAGTGGCGGGCTCGGCTGAGACTGCGACGTCGGATCCGAACGGTGAGGATTTTTGCGGCTTCGGTACGCATCTCATCTGTCTCGGCTTCGTCTGGCAGAACGGTACGATGACCCCCCTGGACACTCTGGGAGGCAATAATGGCCAGGCCGCCGCCATCAACGAGCGCGGACGACTAGCGGGATACGCTGAAAATGCGATACCAGACAAGAACTGCCCACCACCTCAAGTCTTACATTTCCGCTCCGTCGTTTGGGATCAAGGGGGTGTCCATAGTCTTCCTTTGTACAAGGGCGACTCAGATGGGGCCGCTTTCTGGATCAACAACCGCGGCGATGTGGTGGGCGCATCCGGCTCTTGCGCCGCCTACAATCCGGATCTCGGATTGCCTCTTCAGGCCACGCACGCACTGCTGTGGACGCACGGCTGGGTTTTTGATCTCGGCAATCTCGGGGGCAAGATCAACAACAGCGCTCTCGCCATCAACGACCTCGGCGATGTCATTGGCGCCTCGGACCTGCCTGGCGACACCTACCAACACGCTTTTCTGTGGCGGGAAGGCAGGATGCACGATTTGGGCACACTCAAAGGGGATGTCATCAGCGCCGCCCTTGGGATTAACGATAGCGGCCAGGTGACGGGCGTCTCGATTGATGCTAGTGGGAATCTGCGAGCGTTCCTTTGGCAAAACGGAACGATGAGCGACCTTAACAGCCTTGTTTCGGCTGATTCCCCTCTCTACTTGCTCCACGGATTTGGCATCAATTCCGCAGGACAGATTGTCGGCTTTGGCGCCGACAGCTCTGGTGATGTTCACGCGTTCCTCGCGACACCATGCGACCGCAACCACGGCGATGAGGAGTGCTGTGGAGATACCGAGGGCATCGGCACCCAAGCAAACGAGGCTGCTAAACGGCCAAGAGTCGCCCTGTCAGAAAGTGCCCGCAAGCTCCTTCAGCAGCACCTGGGCTTCGGCAGGTTCGAAACCGGCCTGGGCCGCAATGATCGCGTGCGAAGATAGCATATGCCGATGTCCTATGCCCACTAAGCCTGCGAACATTGACTGCGATTGAGAGAGAGCAGGAAATCTCCTGCTCTCTTTTTCTTCTGAGAATCTCCACGCGAGATCAGGGACTGATTGTGTGAAGCGTGGAAGTGGTTATGGATGGATGGTCAGCAAACCTTCCCCTACCGGACAACGGAAGATTAGCCCGTCATCCACCCGGAATCATGGGATAGAACAAACAGACTTTAGACACCAGCCGACTTCTCGTTAGGATCCAAGCCATTCGACACACGATTGCCATCTAGCTTATTCGTGCTCAACGGCAAACGGTCTCGCGTTCTCATCGCGAAGCTGGCATCCCTTACCGGAGGCACGCCCTGATAATCTGTGTATACGCCGTATACTAACGTAGTATACGATGTATACATGAAGGAGTTAACTGCACAACGGACTGTGGCCAGGGCAGGTTTGCTGCTCGATCGGGAAGGGGTGGAGTCGGTGACGATGCGCCGGGTGGCCAAGGCTGTCGGGGTCACGGCCATGGCGCTCTACCGGCATTTCGCGGACCGGGCCGCACTGCTGAATGCGCTGGCGGATGCGGGATTCCAAGACCTGGCCGCGCGCGCGACGGCGGCATCAAAGCCGCGCGATCCAGAGAAGCGGCTGCTCAATATTCTTGACGTATTTCTGAATTTTGCACTGGAAAGACCGCGGCTTTTTGAGCTGATGTTCCTGACGCGACGTGCTGGTGCGAGAACCTATCCGCGGGACTTTAAAGCGCGTGAGTCTCCGACGGCGAATCTGACCGCGGAAGCGATTGAAGAAGGTATTAGGAGTGGCTGCTTTCGCAAAGAGGACCCCTGGGAGCTCACGTTTGAAATAGGCGCGTTATTGCAGGGCCTGGTGATGCTGTATCTTGGCGGCCGCATGGAGATGGATACAGAAGAGTTTCGCGGGTTTTGTCGTCGCTCTTTCAGGAGGTATTTCCATGGCATTCGGAGTTAAATTGCTCAGTGTTGTTGAGGCGACGCCGGCTTGTGCAGCCACGGCCACGATGATGTATTTCGGCAACGGGCTGAATCCGGTCTGGCCGCTCATGTGGGTGGCACCGTTGCCCGTGCTCTGGTTTGCAACAGGTCACGGAAGATGGAGTGCAGCAGTGGTTGCCGGCATCGCATCGCTCGCAGGTGCGTTGACATACTGGGAATATTTTCGCGCCCTCGGTTTGCCCGTTGTGGCATGGCTAGGCGGTTTCGGTGTGGCAGCGGTGGTATTTGCTCTCGCAGTTGTCTTATTTCGCGCGCTGCTGCTACAAAACCGTGTGGCGAGCGCCGTGCTTGCGTTCCCGGCAGCATGGGTCGCCTTTGAATATTTCAGGAACCTACTTTGGCCGCATGGATCGGCGGGTTCGATAGCCTACTCCCAGCTGCACTTCTTGCCGTTCTTGCAACTGGCTTCACTCACGGGACCGTGGGGGATGACGTTTGTGCTTGTGCTTTTCCCGACTGGCGTAGCGGCCGCGTGGCACGTGCGAAAAGACGTGCGAGGGGCGAGTCGCGTGCTCCTGTTTACCGTCGGAACTGTGGGGGCCGCGCTGATCTTCGGATCGGTCCGGCTACCGCTGCCGCAACCTGGACCGGAGGTGCGAGTGGCACTGGTTGCGTCGGACGCTCAAGGTAACGAGAATGTCGCGGCGGCGGGTGCAAATACTCAGAAGCTTGTTGAAGCCTATGTGACCAGGTTGTGGATACAGGACGGAGCTGCATTGCAGAATGTCCGCGCGATTGTGCTGCCGGAGAAGTTGGGCCGCATCACGGATGCCGATGTTGCCGAAGTGGATGCGGTTCTGCAAAAGCTCGCCGATGAGACCGGAGCAACGGTAGTAGCGGGCTTCGATCATCAGTCGGGGACAGTTGCCTATAATCAGGCTCGCTTGTATGAGCCCGGCGCTGCAGTGAGAAGTTACGACAAGGAGCATCTACTGCCACCGCTCGAGTTGAAATTTACTCCTGGGAAGGAATTAGTGATGTTACAACATCCTCATAACGCCTGGGGTGTGGAGATCTGTAAGGACATGGACTTTACCGATCCTTCGCGACAATACGGACGGGAGGGCGCGGGGTTGATGCTGGTGCCGGCATGGGATTTCAATATGGATCGTGCGTGGCACGGACATATTGCGGTGATGCGTGGTGTGGAGGACGGGTTCAGCGTAATTCGAGCGGCCAAGGATGGATTTCTGACAGTGAGCAACAACCGCGGAAAAATCCTGGAGGAAACGCGAAGCGACTCTGCCCCCTTCGCAATGATGATTGCAACAGTACCGGCGGGGCCTAACTGGACAGTGTTTCAACTGATGGGAGATTGGTTTGCGTGGATAGCTGTTGCCTTGCTAATTCTTACGATCGTGCGGTTATGGACGTAAGCGTATCTTCAGCGCAAAGCGACCTGCAGCTTGCGACCTCCAAGAACCGCTGTGGAGAGCGAAAAGGTAGTCAAGCGAGCCACAACCAGCAATAAACTCTCTGAATCCCGACCGCTGCCGATCAAACGCACCTCTGGCGCGTAAACTTAAGGATTGTCGGCAAACCTTACCTTGGGTTTGCTTCAGGCTTGCCCGTGATCCAGGCATAATCTGCGGTCGCAGGTTCATTGCTTGCGCCCGTGATCCACTGCAGGTGCTAGTCTGACGTAGTGACCGATGAACAACCGCGACACACAAGCGACTTGGAAGTATCACGATGGCACGACGCACTCGTACTGGAGTATTCGTAACAATCCTCACTTCCTGGACTGGGCGAATCGGCCGCAGCCTTTCAAAATCTATCCGAAGATAGAGCCGCTGCCGCTGCCGCGGAACGTGCCGCAAACAGGGGTGGCCGCGCTCTCCGCGATCTCAGAGCCAGCGCCCTCGTCGCGGGCCGATTCGGTGCCTGATCTTCGGGATCTGGCGCGCAATCTCTATTTCTCGGCGGGGATTACCAAACAGCGCACACATCCCGGTGGAGAAATCTACTTTCGCGCCGCAGCCTGCACCGGAGCCCTCTACGAGATCGAGCTGTACGTCGTGACTGGCGCTCTGGCGGGCCTGGATGCCGGCGTGTATCACTTCAATTCGGCGGATGTATCGCTACGGCTTCTGCGAAAAGGAGATCTTCGCAGAAACCTGGCTCAGGCTACGGCGATGGAACCCGCGGTGGCTCATGCGCCCGCCACGATCATCTGCACTGGAACATACTGGCGGAACGCCTGGAAGTACCAGGGGCGCACCTATCGCCATTTCGGTTGGGACAACGGCACACTGCTGGCGAATATGCTGGCCGTTTCTGCGGCTTCGGGGCTGCCGGCCGAGATCGTGGTCGGGTTCGTAGACGGCGAGGTGAACCACCTACTTGATCTCGATACGCGGCGGGAAGTTTCCTTGTGCCTGGTATCGATCGGGCGCAAATCGGAGAGTTCGCTGCCAGCCCTGAGAGAGGCCCCGGTGCTCGGCCTGGAGACGATCCCGCTTTCGGAGCATGAGGTCGAATATCCCGCCATGCTTGAGATGCATGATGCATCTTCGCTTGAGTCTGAAGAGGAAGTAGCTCAGTGGCGTGGGAAGCAACAGGTCTTCCCATCTTCTGCTCCGGCAGGCGAGGCGGTTCGCCTACAGCCACTGCCGGAAGGACAACAGCCGAAGGACACGATCGAGCAGGTGATCCTGCGCCGCGGCTCTACCCGAGCGTTCGATAAGACTGCATCCATTACACTGGACCAACTCTCAACCATTGTCGATTGCGCCACGCGCGGTCTTCCGGCCGACTTCCTTAAGCCCCCCCGCACGCAGCTCAACGATCTTTACCTGATCGTGCATGCGGTACAGGGGCTCAAGCCGGGTGCTTACTTTTTCCGATGTGAGCAGAACACCCTGGAGCTTTTGAAGGCAGGGGAATTCCGCGCCGAAGCCCACCATCTTGGACTGGAGCAGGACCTGCCGGCGGACGCCTGCGTGGATATCTTCTTTCTCGCTGATTTGAAATGCATCCTGGAAGGATACGGGAACCGCGGCTACCGGGCCGTCCACCTGGAGGCGGGCGCCATCGGCGGCAGAATGTATCTGGCTGCTTATGCCCAGCGCCTGGGTGCAACCGGGCTAACCTTCTTCGACGATGACGTGATTAACTTCTTTTCGCCGCACGCCAAAGGCAAGAGTGCCATCTTTCTTCTCGCGATTGGCAAGCCGCTGAAACGCAAACCACAGCAGGGCCTCTAGCCCGGCAAGATCTCCTTAAGCGCCCACTCAATTCTTTCGACTTCTTCGCGGATTACTCTGATCGATTGTTGGTTTTTCGATGGGTGGGCCAACGGAGTGATTCCTTCCAGAGCGCCTCGTATTTGATGATTCCGGGCCCAAATGAAGTTGAGCCTCGCGCTCCTCTCCTTGCGATTCCTGTAAACGCCGCCGCCGAACTTAGTGGCGAGCCAGGCGAATACCAAACCAAACAGCACCTCAACCGGAATACGATCGGTTATGCCGTCAAACTCTGAAAACAAGAGTCGATAAACCGCTTCACCCATCCCAAACGATGCAAACAATACCGTTGCCCCGAACAAATATACTTTTAGGCGCTCCATTGGTTGAAAGCGTCTGGAGTCGCCATTTCCATCATGTGTCCGCACAAAGTTGATCGTCATGCTTCCCCCAAATTTCACTGTTCCCAAGGTCGCAATCAGCGGTACCAGCGCCAGTCTCGCTGAAATGATAACTTGAAGTTGAAATCAGCGGCGGGATTCTCTTTACGGAAGCCGAGCCAGGTCACAAACCAGCCAACGTCGTAGCGCGACAATTTTCTGAAACGAGCGATCTGATTTTCGACTTTTGACCGGGGCCGTTTCTGATCGCCGCAGCGCCGCCATTCTGAGGCACGGCTGGGGTGGTGTCTTTGGGGAACCACGACACTGTTCATCTGGGGAAGTTATCGCGCTTGCCTCCACGTGTGCCGACGCGATTCCGGATGGATTGTCGGCCAACCGGAAGTCATCCAGGTGCCACCGAGCGGATCGGTATCGACGAGTTGGCTTGCGAGAATTGATCTGTAGTTCCAGGATCAGCACTCCGAAAAGCGCGTTTCCCATACCTAATCTGGGCAAAACCAGCCCGACACCCGTTACTCGGGCCGCAGGCGCGTCCCGAGCGCAGCTGCCGCCGAGCGAAGAGCAGTAACCTTACTTGGGTACCAAAGATTCCTTGCGTAACACCCCACCTTATGAGGCATCATGTTGGCTGAAATGGTGAAGGGTCAAGCCCCGCAGCCTGCGGCTTTCGCTCCGCAGGGGTTCTCAGCCGCGATTCGGGTCGTCGGAAATCACACCGTATAGGCTGAGGTAAAGACGCCAGTTCCAAACCCGGTTCGATGAAACCCATCGAGACCGAGCCGAGAGGCTTGGACTCCACGATGGGACAACTGACCGGTTCAGTTTTCATTTCCTCTTCGGTTGCACTTAATGGCACAATTGCGCCTGCGATTCCAGACCGGAAACGGAGATGTATGTCTCGCAGATCTGGTCAGAATGGTCGTATCGAGAAAAAAGCAAGAGCCTACTACGCCCGGTTTTGGTTGGACGTCCCAGGAGAGATCAAACGGATCTACAAGTCCGTGCGGATTTGTCCGATAAGCGGACCGGGCTCACTCAACAAGTTTGAACTGAAGCGACGGTTGAAGGAAATCGTCGCGGAATTCGGAGCAAACTCAGAATCGGTTTACAGAGAGGCCGAGGCCGCAAACCTCGGTACCACGTTCAAGCAACAAGCTGAGAGATGGCTTCAAACTGTTCAGGCGCGGAAACGGAAACCAATCAAGCCGCGAACCGCAGACGCCTGGGCTGGCTATCTCAAGTACATCAACCTGCAAATCGGGGAGATGCCGTTGTCTGAAGTCAACAATCTCGCAGGGAAAGAGTTCGTTGCGAAGATGGCGGCGGAAGAGAAGAAAGGAAAACCACGTTTCGCTCCGAAATCCATTACCAATTATTTGCAACTGATTCAGATGGTGGTGGGATCGGCGCTGAATGACAAGGGTGAGGCGATCTACCCGGTAAAGTGGAACCACAACTTTATGGACGTACCAGAGATCGGGGAGCAAAACAGCCCTGCTTTCACGACCGAGGAGGTGAGTACCATCATCTCCAAGGCCGAGGGATACCTGCAGACACTCTACATTCTGCTTGCGGGCACCGGTCTTCGCATCGAAGAAGCCGTCGGCCTTCAGGTGGAAGATCTTCGGGGCGCAGTCCTGCATGTTCGGCACAGCCATTGGAACGGGAAACTGTACACTCCAAAGACTGACGCCGGAATCCGCGAGGTAGACATCCACTCATCTCTCGCATCACTGCTCCGTGAGCATATTGGCGCGCGCACGGCCGGTTTTGTCTTTCAGAGTTCGAGAGGCACTCCGCTTGCGCGTTCCAATGTCTTGCGTAGGAGTCTGCACAAAATACTGCAAGAGATGGGACGCAGAAAGAGTGGGTTCCATGGGTTCCGAAGATACCGCATCAATCACTTGAGGAACGAACGTGTGACGGAAGTCCTGCTGCGAATTTGGGTAGGGCACGCCACGCACGGCATTACGGACAGGTACACTGTGGATGCGCTCAAGAGGGATTTGAAATTGCGGCGAGAGACGGTAGAGCAGGTCGGTCTAGGTTTCCACATACCCGATGTGGAGACCAAATTGCCAGTTGCACCCAGTGCACTGAAGTTGCACGAAAGTGAATTTGCTGCAAGTGCTTGAAAAAAATGGTCGGGGAGAGAGGATTTGAACCTCCGACCCCCTGGTCCCGAACCAGGTGCTCTACCAGGCTGAGCCACTCCCCGACGGTAACGCGGGCGGCAACAAGGAAGGCCATCCCCGCGCGATTTGCTACTCGATGGGCCCAACCATTATAACATCGCAACTAAAGACGGCTCCCTCCGCTTGCCCGATCCATCTTTCGCGCTACACTTGATTACGCACTGTGATCGGACCGGCGAGGCTCTAACCCTAGTTGATGCGAACGCAATATGATCGTCCTCAGCGCTAATCGTCTCTATACGCCACAAGAAGAAATAAAAGACCCGCTCCTTTTTATAGAGGACGGTCTCATCTCCGCCGTCTCGTCGCGTGCCGAGCGGGACATTCCCAAGAATGCGATGGTCATCGATCTTGCGAGCGACGGCCTTGCCGAGGCCATCCTGGCGCCTGGTTTCGTCGACATTCACATGCACGGCGGCGCCGGCGTCGACCTCATGCGGGCCGCGCCCGACCAGTTACCGGGCCTGAACAAGTTCCTGACCACCCACGGCGTGACCGGATACTTTCCTACTACTGTCGCCGCGCCGCTCGATCAGACCTGCGCGGCTCTGGGGCGACTAGCCGACGCCATCGAAGCCGCTCAAGGCTCCCACGCTGAAGGCGATGCAATGCAGGCTCGGCCGCTCGGAATCCATCTAGAAGGTCCGTTTCTCAGCCACAAGCGCCGCGGCGTGCATCCGCCGGAATACCTCGTCGAGCCCACGCTCGAAATCTTCGAGCGTCTTTGGCAGGCCGCGCATGGCCACGTGCGGATGATGACCATCGCACCGGAGCTTCCCGGCGCTCTTGAGGTTATCGCCGAAGCGGCGCGGCGCAAAGTCTGTGTGAGCATTGGCCACTCTGACGCCACGCTCGAAGCCGCTCGCGCCGGAGTCCGCGCCGGAGCCCGCCACGCCACTCACACTTTCAACGCCATGCGGCCGCTCGATCATCGCGATCCCGGCATCCTCGGCGAAGTGCTTACCGACCGCGAACTGAGCGCCGACATTATCGCGGATGGAATTCACGTTGCACCCGAGGTCATTCAGATTTTCCTGCGGTCGGTAGGCTTTGAACGCTCGGTTCTGATTACCGACGCCATGGCCGCGGCCGGCATGCCAGACGGCACCTACCAACTCGGACCGATTCAGGTGGAAGTGAAAGATGGAAAGTGCACGAGCAACGGGAGCCTCGCCGGCAGCGTCCTGACCATGGACCGCGCGGTTCGCAACATAAAGAGATTCTCTCACTGGACCCTGCGCGAAGCGGTGCGCGCCGCAACCTTGAACTCCACGCGCGCGGTCGGCCTCGCGCAACACGGCGAGCTCGCTCCAGGCGCGGAGGCCAACATTATTGTGTTGAGTCCGGATGGAGAAATACGCAGAACGATCGTCCGCGGCCACTGCTGAACCCAAACAACCAAAAGTAAGGATAAGGATTTTGTTTTCGGATCCGCGTGAATCCGCGTAGATCCGTGGCAAATGGTTTCTGTTAGTTCGGCTTGCGTTCTTTTGCGTCCACCAAGTAGCGCAACAGCACGGCCTCATCGGCCCGCGTGAGTTGATCGAGGAAGGAAGTATCCACCTTGTTCTCGTCGACGGGCTTCACGGCGTTCGACTGACGGAGCTTATCACCGAGCTCGGGCTCATTGCTCATCACCTGAGTGTAGAACCACAGGAAGTGCCGCATCTGGTCAAGTGACTTGCACAGAACCTGGATGGCTTCGGTCTCGGGCAGCGCACTCAGGGCTTCCATTAATTCCGGATCGCTGGGCGCCTGCATGGCCGCGTAGTTCAGCTCTCGCTGAATCGCGCGCAAATCTTCAGTAACCCTCACCATCCGTGTGTGTAGATCGTCCATCTGAGTGTCATTCCCCATGGGTCGAATCGGTGTTCGGTCGAAGCGATGTTTACGTCCTTTTCCAACATCTCATCGTGAGCACCCAGCGGATAGATGTCCCACGATCATGCGCTTTCGTAATTCAAGCCATTACTTTGGTCGGGAGACTCATGCCCAGTATCGGATCACGCCAAACCCCGCTACTGGCAAGGCTTTTAGCGTTATCGAGGAGCATGGCAGGCTGCGCAACAATTCATTTCCGGGCGCGATTCGTCCATTGCTCCAAGGTCACCACCTATAGTTACCGAAGCCATCGTCATGGGAAACTCAACGGGAAATTCACTGTCGGGAAGTCACGACATGTGATACAAACGCGCGGATGGAATCGTCTTCGGCACGCCCGCCCGGCCATGATCTAATCCGCGCCATCGGCCGCTGGAGCCTGGTTGCGCTGGTGGTGAACTCCATCATCGGCAGCGGAGTCTTTGGCCTGCCCTCTGTCGTGGCTGCGCTCATCGGCAACTACAGCCCCTATGCCGTGCTCGCGGCGGGGGCCGGAATGAGTGTGATCATCGGCTGCTTTGCCGAGGTTGCGTCGCGGTTTCAGCAAGCCGGAGGGCCTTATCTTTACGCCCGCGTTGCCTTCGGCCGCCTTATGGGCATTCAAACCGCCTGGATGCTCTGGCTGGGGCAAGTGGCCGCACCCGCAGCGAACGCCAACCTGTTTGTGGTCTATGTGGGTGAGTTCTTTCCGCACGCCAAAGACCCGCTGCCCCGCGCCATCATTCTCACCGCGCTGGTGGGCTTGTTGACGTTCATCAACATTCGCGGCGTCCGCGCCGGAACGCAGGTGAGCAATTTGTTCACGGCAGCGAAGCTGGTGCCGCTGTTCGCGGTGATCGTCCTGGGTTTCGTTGTGCTTCAACAACATCACTGGGCCATCGCCTCTGCGCCCGTCGCATCTGTGAGCACCAACCAGTGGCTGAAAGCTATGCTGCTTCTGGTCTTTGCCTACGGCGGATTCGAGACCGCGCTCGCCCCCATGAGCGAAGCAAAAAATCCGCGTCGCGACGCTCCCTTCGCGCTCTTCACAGCTCTTCTGCTCTGCACCGCAGTCTACGCGCTGATTCAGTGGGTGGTCGTCGGAGTGCTGCCCGACGCCGCGCACAGCCAGCGCCCCTTAGCCGACGTCGCGCGGCTGGCGGCCGGTCCCGTAGGCGCAGCGCTGGTTGCGATAGGCGCGCTGGTTTCCTTCTACGGATACCTGAGCGCAAAAATTCTGGCCATGCCCCGCGTTCCCTTCGCTCTCGCGGAGCAAGGAGATTTCCCCAAAGCCTTCGCCGCAGTCCATCGCCGCTTTCACACGCCGTACGTCTCGATTCTCGTCTTCGCAGCCATGATCTGGGGATTAGCGCTGATCGGCGACTTCAAATGGAACGTAACGCTCTCTGCCGTAGCCCGGCTTCTCTACTACGGCGTAGCCTGCGCCGCCCTACTCATCCTCCGGCGCAAACCGCCGGAAGGAGCAAGCGCAATGTTCCAGCTGCCCGCGGGAAATTTCTTCGCTGTGCTGGGGATAATCCTCTGCGCGGTCCTGGTAACGCGCGTGGATTTCGGGCAATCCTTGATTCTGGTGGCGACTATCGCGCTGGCGCTGGTGAATTGGGTGGTCGTGGCGCGCAAGAGGGCCGCCGGTTGATAGTCGGCGATACCGTTCCGTGCTTCGACGGCTCTTCTGGCCTTTCCAAAATGACGCACCAGCGACTTCAGTTTGTAGCTGGAGGTTCATCCGCCGCTGCTCCCATTTTCTCGGTGCGACCTTTCTCTGACTGATTGTGCGGCGGCGATTTCGGGGAGCGCTCTTCTGATTTGAGCGGTGACCTGCTTTCTGACTTCATCCAGGCTCACGTTGGCCGATGGACGTTTGGCGGGTGGTTGCGCGGATTGTAGGACGGCGCGTCCGGCGGGGGTTGCGGCTGGCGCGGGATTTGTCTCTTTCGCGGCGGTTGCGGCGGAGCGTTCTTCTGCTGCCTGCTTGAGTTCTGCCTGGCGTTCGGCTTCGCGCTGGCGGGCGCCGATTGCGGCGAGGCGGTTGGCTTCGGCTTCGGCCCAGCGGTCGAGCTCGGTCTTTTTTCTGGTTTTGCGTTGGGCTTCTTCGAGGGCCTGCACGCACAGGGCTTCTTCATCGTCATCGTCTTCGGCGCTGTCGAAATCGGAGTCTTCCCAGATGTGGGCGCTTAGCGGGGTTTCGTTCACGGTTTTTGGGTCGAGGACTACATCGTGGATGAAGGGGTCGAAGCGCAGGCGGGGGAGGACGGCGCTGGCGGTTTGCAGCGCGTAGAGGAGGAGGCCGGCGGTTTTTCCGTCGATCTGGCCAGCGATGATCAGGCGCATGATCTGCATTAGCGAGACCTGGATGGAGTTCGCGTCCTCGAGTACAGGGAGCTCGATGGTGACTCGGCGGCTGCGACGGGCGCTTTTCAGGCGATCGAGATTCAGTTCTACGCGTTCTTCGTGATGGAGTTTGTGGAAGTAGCAGAAGCGGTTGCGGCGCAGGGCGGGCGATCCGCACTGGGTGCCGTTTACCTTGAGGTGCTGACAGCGATTT
The DNA here is from genome assembly GCA_963703645.1 of uncultured Acidobacteriaceae bacterium. Lineage (GTDB taxonomy): Bacteria > Acidobacteriota > Terriglobia > Terriglobales > Acidobacteriaceae > Bog-257. The sequence continues at coordinate 12,247 of CAVPFD010000025.1, read as the reverse complement.
GGGAAATTTGGCATTGTGGTCTCCTACCCCCCTCCCCCACCGTCTATTGGAATCATGGGATTGGCGGGATTTTGCGATTTGATCTCTTGGTTGCTATAAGTTAGGAGCAAAATCTTGAGCCCCATCGAGTTAGGGGTGTGGCGGTGCATTTTGTGGGTATGTGGGCAGTATTGGATATTGCGAGAGGCAAGTAAAGGTTAGGTGAACAGGGTGGGTGTGGAAAAACAGCGGGGAATCAGGAGGCCGGGGGTGCTGGGGGTCCGGCAATACGATGTTGAAGCTGATTTACTCTGGCAGCCTCGAATGCGCGGAGTTCACGAAAGCGGCGAGACCTCCCTATTCGTTGGCACACTGTAGTTGTTTTTCATCTTGAGGTAGGTCGCCGTCTATTGTCCACAGGTCACTGATGTCCAACTCGATCATCGCCGAACTGTCCACCTTGTTCCTTTCGCGGTCGTAGATCACTTGCGTGTTGCCGCACTTTCTTAGCTGTTTGGCGAGAAGTGTCAACCGACCGCCAAAAATGTTGTGAAACTCCGCCATTTTTGCGGACCAATATTGATAATACTGGGGGTCGGTAACGCTTGGGGATGCGGCTTCTAACCCCTGTTTCCAATCCCACATTTCCTTGTTTAAGTCTTTAATCCGAGAATGGAAGTTATCCCGGGGAGCGTCGGGTGGTGGTGCAGGAACGGGTTCCTCCGGCAGCCAGTTATGGATGTGCGCCTCATTAACCGTGAGTTTTCCTAGTTCTCCTCCAGGAGCAACGTGAAACAATGTGGTGTTTGTATTTGGGGCGGGCGCTCCTTCTATTGTAATTCTGCCGATTGATGCCTCGTTGACTTTGCCTTCATCGTTTAGAAAAGTAAAGCTGCCGGGATGATTTACTTCGCAGTGCATCGAAGCTACGCGGTACGGCGCTCCTTGTGTACGTAACCATTCATTTACGAACACTACACTCGGGCATTCGCCGTGTTCGAGTTTGTACTCATCCGTCATTTTTATTACTCTGCTTTCGGTTTCCGCTTTCGTGACTACCGTCTTCGCTTTGTGCGTACTGGAGTGGGTCATTTTCTCGTCCTGCGTCCCTGGGCCTGGCACCGGAGTTTGGGCCGTGGCACCTTGGGACGCGGAGTTAACCGTTGTCGCTGCCACGGCCTGCTGTTTTGGGAGCGCGCTCTGTTTCTGGGCATAGCTGTCTAGCGCCCTTAACCAGAGCCCGCCGACGATCATGCCCAGGAGGGCGCAACACACGGTCAATATGATTAAGAAGCCACGCCATGGATGGCCAACAAACCACCTTCCGTAAATCCACTCAAGCCACTCGATGGGATTCGCCACTGTCGCTCCTTCGGGACGTTCAGCGTCCCTTCACCTAACATTGTACTCCGCGACTTTTTGGCGAATGCAAGGCGAAGAAAGGCTGGTAACGTCGGCCCCTGAGCGGCTGAAGCCGGGTTCCTTTCTTTGGCTTTTTGCGGCACGACTGAAGTCGTGCCCTTCCCGGGCTGTGCGGGTGAAGCCAACGGCGCGGCGGTTTTCGGCGGGAAGCGGATTCCTCCTGTCTCGCTTCGCTCGCGCGTCGGAATGACAGGACTTTGGAGTGATGCGTATCCCTAGAGTCCCCGTTCCATCTCCAGCAGCGCCTTCTTGCGCTCCATGCCCCAACGATAGCCGCTGATATTGCCATCTTCCCGCACGACGCGATGGCAGGGAATCGCAACAGCGACGGGGTTCGTGGCGCAGGCTCGTGCCACGGCGCGGCTGGCGCTCGGCTGGCCAATCGCCTTGGCCACCTGACCGTAAGACCGTGTCGCGCCGAACGGGATCGATTGCAAATAGGTCCAAACGCGCCGCTGAAATGCAGTAGCCCGGATGTCCAATGGCAGAGCGGCATTCAATTCGTGGCCGGTCATCGTTGCCAGTAAGGTTTCAACCCAGGCTTGCAGTCCGCCCTGGTCGGGCTTACGCGCGGCAAAAGGGAATTCGCGCTTCAGGCCTTCGATCAATTCATCGTCGGAACACGCGAACTGGATGGCGCAGACGCCCTTGTCGGTGGCCGCGACCAGCAAGCGTCCCAGCATCGAATCGGCGATCGCGTAGCGAACCGTGGCAGCGATGGCACCACGGCGATACTTGTCGGGCGTCATCCCGAGTTGCGATGCGGTCTTTTCATACAGGCGGCTGCTGGAGCCGTAACCGGCGTCATACATGGCGCGGGTCACGTTGTCTCCGGCCTGCAGATTGCGTTTGAGCAGGCGCAGGCGGCAGGAATCGCCGTACTCGCGCGGCGTGATTCCGAGCGCGGCTTTGAAGCGCCGCTGCAAGTGAAAAGGGCTCTGGCGAAACACTTTGCCCAGGCGCTCAAGAGTGACCGGCTCATCGAGATGCTGCTCGATATAGCGGCACACCTCTTTCGCCCATTCGGCTTGCGGATTGCCGCCGGCCGATCGCGGCCGGCAACGCAGGCAGGCGCGAAAACCGGCTTTCTCCGCCTGCTCCGGCCGGGAAAAGAATGCTACGTTCTCGCGCCGCGGACGGCGTGCCGCACACGAGGGCCGGCAATAGACGCCAGTGCTGGAGACAGCAAAAACGAATTGTCCGTCGTGCGCGGAATCGCGGGCGACAACTGCATTCCAGCGTTGGTCTTCGCTCGATAGGGCTTTGCCTGATTGAACATCGCTGAGTTTCACCGAATTGGAGCGCTCCGGCATTTCGCTCAAGGTTTCCTTTGTGAGTATGGCATTCGCGGTCATGATTGGGAAAGTCAAGTTTGTGGAAGTCATGATGGGAACAGCGTATGGCGAAGAGGACGAGCGGACTATCCGAATCTTGCGGGCAAACCGAAATCGTGTGGGAGGCGAGTTATGCGGACCCCTGGACCTCAGCGAATTGCGCGCGGAGTCATAAAAGGCTAGATTCATTAAAGTTTTCTTACTCTTATAGGGAATTGAGGACAACTACATGAAGAACATTCGTTTAGCCGCGGTTGGAACTTTTGTGACCCTCCTCCTCACCTCAGGCCTGGCACAAAAGGCTGCGCAACGCCTTCTCGGCAACGATGAACTCAAGAAAGCGGTTCCGGCGGAGTTTTTCTTTCGCGGACAGAAAGCGCCGACGCAGTTGCGGAACTCGGCGGGATTTCAAACGGCTGAGGGGAAGGTCACCTTCGGCGCCCTGGTCGACTCCTCTGGATATTCCACGGCTATCCAGCAGAAATATCAGGGCATGCTCGTGACCGAGTCCAAGCTGAACATCGGCGGATCGGAGCTGGCACCGGGAGAATACGGCTTCGGATTTGTGGCCGACAAGTTCGTGGTCATGAACGTGGACAACGAGGACCTACTCAGTGTGCCCTGCCAGACCGATGCTGATTTGAAGCGGCCAGTACCGCTGAAAATGGTCGAGGACGGTGCCGGATACAAGCTCTATGAGGGAAGGAAGTGGATCGCCGTGAAGACGGAGTAGGTCTCTCCACCAGACCGCTTCTGCCTAGGAACGCCGCGCGGAAAAGTTCAATTACCCCGCGGATGGAAGGGGCCAAGCACGCTGGAAACTCCCGAGCGTTTGCGCAATTCGCTGAGCAGGGCGCTGGCTGCATTGGTGTAGGTCTTGCTGGGATCGGAGGGATCGGCCCAGACAGCGTCATAAATGATCTGCGCCGCTTCTTTCAGATCCATGTGCAGAGCGGCTTCGAATACATCGACACGTTCCCGCAGGCGGTCGTAGCACGGTTTGCAAATCGAGGCCGGTTCGGCATCTTGAGCGCGGTGATTTTCCAGACCGCAAATGGCAACTGAGCTGGCGACTTCCTCAGAGGTTGCGGAAATTTTCGACTCAAACTCTTTCAGGAATGCCTCTCTCGCGCGCTCGACGACGGCGCTGTCGGGCGTGGATTCGCCTGCAGCCTGCACTTTGGGAATGGCAGGAACAGCGCCCGGTAGGACCCGCACCCGGCTGTTGCAGGCGGGGCATGCGTCGAGGTTAGCGGGATAGTAAAGACGGCAGTTGGAGCAAGGCAGGCCAAAGCCAGAGGGCTGTTGGCCCTTGGCATCGTGGCGGACGGCGTTCCGCAGATCGTTCCTGACGCTACTCTGCACGTTACTCTGCGCGTTATTCTGCGCGTCGCTCCGAACATCCTTCCGCGGGTCGCTTCGGACACTGCTTTCCGGCGGCGGGGTGGTTTGTGCGGGCTTGGCGGCGGCCGCTGTGGATCTTGTCAGGTCCATGATCAATCACACTGAAAAACGCTTGGGATTACGTAGCTTCATTTCTTCGCATGAGGCTTAGCTCTGACGCAACCCTTTGCATTCCAGTCTAAGCAGTCTCGCGCCTGGACGAACATGCCGGGAGTACACATCCAGATACTGTCCCTGCGGAGCTATTACCGGGAGTTTGTGTCCTTCATCTGCATTAGTTTCAGAAGCTCGTCGCGGCGGGCGCGATAGAGTTGGCGCTCGGGATCGAGCCGCGCGGCCGTCTCCAGTTCTGATAAGGCTTCCTCATAGCGGTCCATGGTCATGAGGCAGGCCGCAAGAGCGTAGTGGTTGTCGGGGGTTGCGTTGAGGCGCAGCGCCTCGCGGAATTCCTTCTCTGCGGCTTGCAGTTGCCGCTGCTGGAACAGCGCTGTACCGAGAAAATGGTGAGCCGAGTCGGAGTCGGGATTGAGCGCAACCGCAAGGCGCAATTCGCGGACGCCGTCTTCCAGTTTGTCATCCAGCAACAGCGCTTCGCCGAGGACGCGGTGTTCGGCGGAACCGGTGGGGTTCTCCCTGAACTGCCAGTTCCAATTCAGTGACGGCGCTGGCGTAATTCTTCTTCGCCATGTAGGCGCGGGCCAGGCAACCGTGTCCCTGTTCCCACTCGGGATGCTGGCGGTAAAGCTCGCGCAGCTCGAGCGTTGCAGCGTCGAAGTCGCCTTTGTCGCAATACGTATTCCCCAGATTGTTGCGCACCGAAGCTTCTTCAGGCGCGAGCTTCTTGGCTTCGCGATATTCGGTGATGGCTTCATCGAGTTTGTTTTGCTCGTGCAGGATCAGCGCCAGGTTGGAATGAGCCTGCCAGAATCTCGGGTTCAAACGAATGGCGTGGCGATAGGCGCCAATGGCGGCGGGCAGGTTACCATCGGCGTGCAGCGTGATGCCCAAATCGTAATAGGTATCGGGGTTATCGGCGTCGCGGGCGAGCGACTCAGCGAAAGCGTTAACCGAGGCGCCGTATTGTCCATCGGAGAAAAAGGCGAGACCAAGGAACTGATAGGCCTCCGCGTTCTGCGGATCCATGCTGAGCGCAGTGCGCGCCTCGGCGATCGAATCCGAAGGATCATCCAGGCGATAGAAGATATACGCCAGACTGCTGTGGTTCTCGGGGAAATCCGGCATAAGCTGCGCGGAAAGCGTGATCTCGTCGATGGCGTTGTCCCAGAGTTCCTGCTGGCGCAGCATTGTGCCGAGGGCAAAGTGCAACGCGGCATTCTGAGGATCGGCGATTAAGGCCTGGCGCAGAGCGAGTTCAGCTTCGTGGAAGCGTTGAGCCCGGGCATTGGTGGCGGCCTGAATCAAAGCCGCGGGAATCTCGGGCGTCGAGGAATCAGCCGTGGCGGACCGCTTCAAGTTCTTCAGGGCGTGTATCAGATTAGCATCGGCGCCCGCGGCTTCGAGCTGGCGAATTGACTCTTTGCCGGGGACATTGGCAATTTCCCGTTCTTGAACGATGCGGACGAGTCGATTGCCGGGCACACCAGCCATCACCCAAGCCATCAACTGGGTAGAGTTCACCGGCTGACTCTGGCTGGACTGGGCAGTCAAAACCACTCGTATTGAGACAACCCCAAAAAGCAACAAAAGAACTGACAGGCCCTTGCGCTTCACTCGACTCTCCGGTGACAGTATGGCTTGCTGGTGGCGCTGATTGCGGCGCGGGGCAAGGTTTTTGGCCCGAACCGCATATTCCACTCTAGCTCCCGGGCAGAACCGAAGGTAAGGTCACGGAAGTAATAGGCAGGGTTGCCAAGGGCGTGGTTTGACTTCCCCCTACCCCTCCGGTACCGTATAAGGGAAGAGGTTTTGGTAGTGTTTTCTCAGGAGGTTCCCCGTGGAAGGCTTGTTCCAACCGTGGCACCTGATCATCATTTTTGCCATTGCCCTGCTGATTTTCGGTCCCAAGAAATTGCCTGAACTGGGCAAAGGGCTGGGCGAAGGATATCGCGCCCTGAAAGAAGGGATGAAGGATACCCCTGCACCCCCGGCTTCGACCGAAGCGAGCAAGACCACCGAATCCAAGGAAACCAAGGCCTGAACGAGTTCCCTTCGCGGGCAGTAATCCTGTCGTTTTCCACGCCGCTTTGTCGCCGTTTTCTGTTCCGGTAGTTCCGGGCCCTAGATAGCATTTAAGTTGTGAAATCTGACTCTAAAACCTGGAGGTAGGTAGTGTTGCGTAAAATTGAAGTTGTTGCTCTCATACTGTTCCTGGGATTAGCCACGGGAGTTTTTGCCGATCAGATCACATTGAAGAATGGCGACCGCCTGACCGGTACAGTCGTGAAGTCTGACGGCAAAGTTCTGGTGCTGCACACTGAGTTCGCTGGAGACGTTAGCCTGCAGTTTGCCGCGATCACGCAGATCACAACCGAGAAAGAATTGCATGTCAGCACTTCGGACAAGCGAACTGTCGTGGGTCCGGTAACCTCCAGTGACGGAAAACTCGAAGTCGCCACCAAGACCGGCGGAACAGTCGAGGTTCCCGTAGGGAATGTTGTGTTGATCCGCAATGACGCCGAGCAGGCGGCTTACGACAAGTCGTTGCATCCCGGCCTGACGCACGGGTGGAACGGCGGAGTCGACGTGGGCTTCTCGCTGGCCCGCGGCAACAGCGAAACGGAAAACCTGGCGCTAGCGCTCAACGCTGCCCACCCCACCTTGAACGACAAGATTATCCTGCACGTGAGTTCCATCTATACCGACAACCAATTGGCGACTCCGAGCACTGTGGCAGATCTGATCCAGGCAGGAATCCGGTACGATCGCAATATCAATCCGCGATTGTTCGGCTTCGGAGCCGCAGACTTTATGAGTAACGCCCTGCAGGATCTGGATCTGCGCTCCGTATATGCCGGCGGTCTGGGATACCACGCTATCAAGTCAGACGGCACCACGTTGGACTTCCTGGCCGGCCTGAACTACACACATGAAACGTATTCAAACGGTCCGCCCGTCACCCCGGCCACCGTTCCTCCTACCTATACTTCTTACGGAGTGACCAACCGGTTCGCCGCGTTGACGCTGGGTGAGGATTTGACGCACAAAATGGGGAAGAGCACGGTGATTACTGAGAATTTATATCTGTTCCCAGACTTGTCGAACACCGGCGAATATCGAGCCACGTTCAACTTCGGCTCGGTGACCAAGATCAGCAAATGGCTGGGATGGCAGAATCAGTTCGGCGACATCTATGTTTCCAACCCGCCCTCGACCGCGAAGAAGAACGACGTGATTTTTACGACCGGGCTGAACTTCTCATTTACGCACTGAGGGCTTTCTGAGCCTGAGAGTGCGGAAGCCGCTCGTGAGAGCGGCTTTTTTTAGTTTCGGGGAGCCTAGTACTGGCTGATCTCCGCCCCGGCCCAGGTCAAGTAGTGGCTGAGTTTGAACTTCTTTCGGTGGCGTCATCCTAGCGGAGCCGCTTTTCAGGCGGAGCGAAAGCCTGCGCTAAGCGCGCCTGCCTATGGCAGATCCCTCTCCGGACTGAACTGCGCCGGTCTTGGGGATGACGTCCCTCCGAAGAGGACGGATTCGAACTAAGCCGCCACCCTGCTCACCAAAACTTGAAAGATGCGTCTACTACCGAGTAGAGTACTGTTTCTCGTTTTCCGGGTTCTTAAAAGTCCCTCACAAACAGGAGTCTGCTCGATGCGTCATGCCTTGACTTTGCTGATTGCTGTCTGCTGCTTCGGTGTATTTTCCCGCTCGCAAACCGCGGACGAACTGATTGCCAAGAACATCCAGGCCCGGGGCGGGATCGAGAAAATGAAGGCCATCAAGACCCTTCCGCGTGACAGGCAAGTTCGAAGGCGGCGGACGGCTTCACCGCGTCCGTCGGCCAGGAAAACGAGCGACCCGACCTGGTTCGGGAGACATTCTTACTGCAGGGGATGACGGCGGTGCAGGCTTATGACGGCGCAACCGGTTGGCAGATCCAGCCCTTTGGCGGGAAAAAGGATCCGGAGTTGATGGGCGAGGACGACATGCGCGACCTGCTGCTGGACGCCGACTTTGACGGGCCTCTGGTGGACTACAAAGAAAAAGGCAGCACGGTGGAGTATCTGGGACACGACGTGGTCGATGGAGACGATGCGCTCCGGCTGAAAGTGACGCTGAAAAACGGCGACATTATCTACGACTATCTTGACCCGGATACTTTTATCGAGATCCGCAGGGAGATCCAGCAGTTTATCCGGGGCTCAGTGCGCGATCGCGTGATGGGCCTGGGATCGTACAAGCCGGTGGCAGGGGTGATGTATCCCTTCTCGATTTCGCAGGGGCCGAAGAATAATCCCGACGCTCAAACAACCACGATACAGAAGATGGAAGCGAACGTGACCATCGATCCAGCCGATTTTATGCTGCCGCCTTCGTTAAAGACTGAGGAGAAGAAGTCGGGGCTAGTCGGGATTCACTGATTCGCTCTGGAACGGGAGTTTGCATGCGATGTGCAGCTATGGTTCTGGTTGTGAGCTCGTGCTTGAGTGTGTTTACGTGCGCTCAAACCGCGGACGAACTCGTCAACAAGAACATTCAAGCTAAAGGCGGGCTCGACAAGATCAAGGCTGCCAAGACCCGCATGGCGGTCGGCAAGGTCAAAGGTGCCAGGGGCAGGGTCGCGGTCTTCAAACAAATGAACCTGCGCCCCGATTTGGTACGCCAAGACCTCTCCATCCAGGGTATGACCGCAGTGCAGGCCTACGACGGTTCCGTAGGCTGGCAGACCCAGCCCTTCCGGGGGCGGAAAGATCCAGAGTTGATGGGCGAGGATACTTTGCGCGACTTGCTTCTCGCCGCCGATTTCGATGGTCCGCTCGTCGACTACGCGGAGAAAGGCAACAAGATCGAATATCTGGGTCATGATGAGGTGGATGGGGATGACGCCCTGCGACTAAAGGTCACGCTGAAAAATGGCGACATCCTTTACTACTATCTCGACCCTGACACTTATCTCGAAATTCGCAAGGAGATTCAGCAGTTCGTCCGGGGCTCGGTCAGGGAGCGGGTGGTCGACCTGGGCTCATACAAGCCGGTAGACGGGGTTATGTATCCTTTCTCGATCTCCGAAGGCTCCAAGAGCAATCCCGACGCGCAAGTAATCAGCCTCGAAAAGATTGAAGCGAACGTAGCTTTACGAGATTCTGACTTCGCCCTGCCGGCGTCGTTGAGGACTGAGGAAAAGAAGTCCGGGTTGGTCGGGGTCCACTAATGCAGTTCAGTGATTTGCTGGGACGAAGAAGACAACGAAAAATCATTTGCGTGGAAAAGGACTGAAACATGAAAGCATCCGCTCGGAATTCCTGGGGAATGATTGTAACTGTTTTGACCGCCGCGCTGTTCGCATCTTTGCCGGCTTCAGCGCAAGCACCGTACCGCTTCGATGCGGCGACGGTTTCGGGATTGCCGGCGCGAAACATTGGCTCGGCAACTATGAGCGGACGCATTGCCGCGGTCGATGCGGTCGAGGAGGACGGTCGCATCACGGTGTTCGTGGGCGCGGCCAGCGGTGGAGTCTGGAAGTCAGTGAACGGCGGCACGACCTACAAGCCGGTGTTCGACCGCGAAGATGTGCAGTCGATTGGAGCGGTGGCGATTGATCCCTCGAACTCGAAAATTGTCTGGGTCGGATCGGGCGAGGCCTGGACGCGGAACAGCGTATCAGTGGGCGACGGCGTCTACAAGTCGACGGACGGCGGCGAGAACTGGACCAACGTCGGATTGAAAGATAGCGAGCACATCGCCAAAATTCTGGTGAATCCCAGCGACAGCAACGACGTGCTGGCCTGCGCCACCGGACATCTGTGGGACGACAACGACGAGCGCGGAGTCTTTCAGACAACCGACGGAGGCAAGACCTGGAATAAGGTTCTGGCGGGCGTGAATGGTTCGAGCGGCTGTGCCATGATTGCGCGCAGTACGCAGGAACCGAAGACCGTCTATGCAGCGATGTGGGATTTCCGGCGGCAGGGCTGGACATTCCGCTCGGGAGGCCCGGGCAGCGGGTTGTTCAAATCCACTGACGGTGGCGCCCACTGGAACGAAGTCAGCAGCAACAAGGGACTTCCGGCGAAACCGTGGGGCCGCGTAGCCGTGCAGGTGGCGCCGTCGAAGCCGCAGGTGGTCTATGCCAACATTGAAGCAGAAAAAGGAAGAGGACTCTACCGGTCTGACGACAGCGGCACGACCTGGACCAAACTGGACGCCAGCAACTACATGGTGTGGCGTCCATTTTATTTCGGCAACCTGATCGTCGATCCCAAAAATGAAAATAAGATTTTCAAACCTGATCTTATTCTGCTCCTGAGCAACGATGGCGGAAAAACTTTCAACGTAGTCTCGAGCGCGGCGCACGGCGACTTTCACGACGTGTGGATTAACCCCAAGAACCCGAACATCGTAATTGCCGGCGATGATGGCGGCTTGTGGCGCAGCGAAGATGGAGGCAACCGCTGGAAGCACCAGCTAAACCTGCCGGTTTCGCAGTTTTATCACGTGAGCACCGACAATTCGGATCCGTATCACGTCTACGGCGGCCTGCAGGACAACAGTTCGTGGGTGGGCGATTCATCGTATCCGGGCGGCGTGGCCAACTCGCAATGGGAGAACATGTTCGGCGGCGACGGCTTCTGGATGTTCGAAGACACGTCCGATCCCGACTATCTCTATGCCGAAGCGCAAGGCGGCGAGATTGGGCGGGTGAATCGCTATACCCACGAGACTCGCTTCCTCAAACCCTGGCCGAATTATGGCGAAAAGAAGCTGCGTTTCAACTGGAACACGCCGATTCACATGAGTCCGAACGAGAAGGGGACAATTTATATCGGAGCGCAGTACCTGTTCCGCTCGCGCGATCACGGCCAGTCCTGGGACCGCATTTCTCCGGACCTGACGACCAACGATCCGGAAAAACAGAAGCAGGAAGAATCCGGCGGCGTGACGATCGATAACTCTTCGGCGGAAATGCACACCACGATCTACTCGATTTCGGAATCGCCGAAGAACGGTCAGATCATCTGGGTCGGCACCGATGACGGCAATGTACAGGTCACACGTGACGGAGCGAAGACCTGGACGAACGTGGTAGGGAACGTCAGCGGTCTGGGCAAGAATTCGTGGGTGACGACCATCGAGGCCAGCCGTTTCGACGAAGGCGCGGCGTATGCCACGTTTGACCGGCACACCTTCGGCGATATGAAGCCGTATGTTTACAAGACCACAGACTACGGCCAGACGTGGACGCAGCTTCCAGCGCAGGAGAGCGGCGTGCGCGGCTATGCCCACGTGATCAAGGAAGACACAGTCAACCGTAATGTTCTTTTCCTGGGCACGGAGTTCGGGCTCTGGATTTCGGTGGACGGCGGACAGCGCTGGGCACAATACAAAGGGACGGACTTCCCGGCGGTAGCGGTGGACGACATCGCGGTGCAGGCGCGGGAATCTGACTTGGTGCTGGCCACGCACGGGCGCGGCATCTGGATTGTGGACGATATCTCGCCGCTGCGCGCGCTCACGCCGGAGGTGATGACCAAGGAGGCGACGCTGCTGCCGGGACGGCCGTCGATCCAGTATTTTGATGTGTTCGGAGGCTGGCCGGAAGGCGACGAAACGTTCCATGGACGCAGCCGGCCGGGAGACGCGCAGATCACGTATTACCAAAAAGGCCGGCACATCTTCGGCGATTTGAAAATCGAAATTTTCGATCAGGACGGCAAACTGGTCGATACGGTGGCCGGCAGCAAGCATCGCGGGAGTGAACCGCGCCAGCTGGGGAATGCGGGTGAAGCCGCCCGGCGGTTGCTCCGGCGGCGTCGGCGCTGTTTGAAGCGGCGCAAGGGCCGCGTGTGCTGCCGGGCACCTACACGGTGAAGCTGACCAAAGGAGATAAAACCTACACCGAGCAACTGGATGTTGCGATCGATCCGCGGGCCAAGTACTCGCTGGAAGAGCGCAAGGCGGAGTTCGATCTTTCGATGAAGGTTTACAAAGAG